>NZ_JASGFN010000015.1:0-212713 GCF_047605525.1 Paraburkholderia sp.
CTCCTGAACATAGCTTCGGTCGTCATGACGGGGCGCTTTTCAACAACCTGCTAGGGTCGTTCGTGGGAGAACGTATGCGACATCTACAGCATTTCTATATCGACGGCGAGTGGGTGGAGCCGTCGGGCACCGCGCGCCTGCCGGTGATCGATCCCTGCACGGAACAGTCCCTGGGCGACGTCGCGCTCGGTGATGCAAGCGACGCAGGCCGCGCGGTGGCGGCGGCGAAGCGCGCTTTCGCGTCGTTCTCGCGGACGAGCGTGGAAGAACGCGTCGCGCTGCTCGAAAAGATACTGGCGGAGTATCTGAGGCGTTACGACGAAATGGCCGATGTCATCACGCGCGAGATCGGCGCGCCCACGACGCTCGCGCGCGAATGGCAGGCCGCGCTCGGCAAGCGGCATCTCGAGGAGACGCTGCGCACGGTCAGGCGCTTTCAGTGGCAGCGCATGAAGGGTACGACGCTCGTGAATCACGAGCCCGTGGGCGTGGCGGCGCTCATCACGCCGTGGAACTGGCCGGTCAACCAGATCGTCTGCAAGGTCGCGCCGGCCATCGCCGCGGGCTGCACGATGGTGCTCAAGCCGAGCGAAATTTCGCCGATGAACGCGGTGCTGTTCGCCGAGATCATCGACGCGGCGGGCGTGCCCAAGGGCGTCTTCAATCTCGTGAACGGCGACGGCCCGACGGTCGGCGCGGTGCTCGCCGCTCATCCGGATGTCGATATGGTGTCGTTCACGGGATCGACGCGCGCGGGTGTCGAGATCGCGAAACTGGCCGCGCCGACGGTGAAGCGCGTGCATCAGGAGTTGGGCGGCAAGTCGGCGAACATCCTGCTCGACGATGCCGATTTCGAAACCGCGGTCGCGGCAGGCGTTCGTTCGTGCTTCGGCAACAGCGGCCAGTCCTGCAATGCACCGACGCGCATGCTCGTGCCGGCATCGCGTCACGACGAAGCGGTGGCCATCGCGGTGCGTGTCGCGCGGACGCTGCGGGTCGGCGCGGCGGACGATCCGGCCACCACGATGGGCCCGGTCGTCAGCGGCGTGCAGTTCGAGCGCGTGCAGCGGCTGATCGGCGTGGGGATCGAAGAGGGGGCGTCGCTTGCCGTCGGTGGCCTCGGCCGGCCCGCTGGGCTTGCGCGCGGATATTACGTGAAGCCCACCGTATTCGCGAACGTGGATCCGTCGATGACGATCGCGCGTGAGGAAATCTTCGGTCCCGTGCTGGCGATCATGCCGTATCGCGATGAGGAAGACGCGATCGCCATCGCCAACGGCACGCCGTTCGGGCTCGCCGCTTATGTGCAGTCGGGCGATCAGGCGCGCGCGCGACGAGTGGCGTTGCGCATGCGCGCGGGCAGCGTGTACGTCAACTATCCCGCGTGGGATGCGGGCTCGCCGTTCGGCGGCTACAAGCAGTCGGGCAATGGGCGCGAGTATGGCGAGTGGGGGCTGGAGGCGTTCCTGGAAGTAAAGGGCGTGGTGGGATACGGCGCGTGACGGGCAGGGGGCTGCCGGGCGGCATGCGCCCCGCGGCCTTTTCTGAGCGGGGGCGCCCGAACGGCGGCTCACGGCGCACGGCTCACGGGTTCGCGCGAAGGTCTCCAGTGCGCAGACAGTCGGCCACTTTCTCCGCCATCATGATGGTCGGCACATTCGTATTCGCGCAGGGAATCGAGGGCATCAGCGAAGCGTCGCACACGTATAGACCCTCGACGCCATAAACCGCGCCGTGCTGATTGGTCACCGCCGACGGATCGGCTGGGGACCCCATCCGGCAAGTACCGGAAGGATGCCATGTCCCGCCGGCCGAACGGGTGACGAACTCGGTCATCGCGCCATCGTCGGAAAGCAGA
Organism: Paraburkholderia sp.; assembly: GCF_047605525.1. GTDB lineage: Bacteria > Pseudomonadota > Gammaproteobacteria > Burkholderiales > Burkholderiaceae > Paraburkholderia. The sequence continues at coordinate 1,859 of NZ_JASGFN010000015.1, forward strand.
TCGTCGATGCCGACACCTTGCGTCACCACCCGTCTGATCAACGTGCCACGCAAAGGCCCGGCGATATCGAGCAGCCCGCTCAGCGCGCCGCGCTGCATCGCATTCCAGATGCCCGGCAGCGCCACCGCCGCCACGCGCGGCGAATAGCTCGATGGAAAGATCACGTCGCGATACGCGGCCATCGAGGGCGACGCCAGTTGGGCCGCTCCGAACCGCACCGCGAGCTTGAGCCGCTCCAGATCGCGCGTGTCGGAAAGCATCGCGAAGTCGACATCGGGTTCGTCGAGCACGTTGGACGATGCGAGCGTCACCCGTCCCCGCGAATACGACTTGTTGACCCAGAAGAACAGGGTTCCGATGCGATATCCGACTGAATGCCATCCCGAGCGCGACAGAATCGCGCCGTGCATGTCGCCGGGAACCGTGTCGGGCAGCCCTGATGAAAATCGCACGACCGCCTGTTCGTGATGTTCCGCGGGAAACGGCGTGCGTGCGTTGCGGGGCAGGAAAGCGGAGACGGCAATCGACGGATGCTCCATCAGGTTGCGTCCCACCCCCGCGCGATCCGCGACGATTTCGATGCCGTGCTTCTTCAGTTCGTCCGCCGGCCCGATGCCGCTGCGCAGCAACAGTGCGGCACTATGAATCGCACCGGACGACACGATCACCCGGCGCGCGCGCAGGTCCTCGCTCGCGCCATCCGCGTGGATGATGCGCGCACCGGTCGCGCGGCGCCCGTCGAACAGAATGCGGGCGGCCACTTCGTCGGTGCGTATCGTGAGGTTGGGGCGCGCGCGGGCCGCATCGTCGAGATAACAGACGGACGTGGGAATGCGCTCACCCGCGGCACTCACCCCGATCGAACCGATAAACGTGCCGTCTTCCCACGGCCCGTTCTGATCGTCATGCTGCGCATGACCGTTTTCACCGAGCGTGTGAAGCACCGCGCGCACGAACGGCGAGATGCGCGGCCAGGGAGTGCGCTGGATGCGAAGCGGCCCGTTACCGCCATGCAGCGGGCCGCTGAAATCGCAGTCGGTTTCGAGCTTGCGGAAATAGGGCAGACACGACGCCCAATTCCAGCCCGACGCGCCGAGCGCTTCCCACTCGTCGTAATCCGCGGGCGCGCCGCGATTCGCCATGAGGGCGTTGATCGCGGAACCGCCGCCGAGCAGACGCGCCTGTTCATATCGACGAAGCAGGCCGCGCGCGCTCATGCGCGCCTTGAGCTCTTGCCAGATGTTGCGCGTGTCGAGATAGGCGCGTCCCGGATAACGGCTGCGGATCGCGTCGGGCATCGTATCGGCGGAGATATCGCGGCCCGCCTCGATGACGCACACGTTCGTGCCCGCATCCTCCGACAGGCGCGCGGCCAGCACGCAGCCCGCGGAGCCGCCGCCCAGAATCAGATAGTCGATCACGTTGGAACAGGAGGGCCGCGCACGGCATCGTACGCGGCATGTGAAGAACGCTGCAACGAAAGAGCCGTACTTACTGCATGAACTTGAGCCAGCGTGCCTTTGCGTCGATCCCCTGCTTCGATGCCCACCACTCCTCGGACATCAATGCCTGCCTGGCCGCATTCGCGGGCGAGCTCGGCAATTGGGCCGCGCGGGCGTCGCTGATCTTGCCCGTCTTGAACGCGGCCGGATTGCCCGGCCCGTAATCGATGTAAAGCGGCAGATTCGCCTGCAGTTCGGGCGATACCGCGGCGTTGATGAAGCGCATTGCATCGTTGAGGTTCGGCGCGTTCTTTAGCACGCAGAGCTGTGTGTTCTGCAGGATGCCATCGTTATAGGTAAACGCGATGTCCGGATCGTCTTTCATCACGGCGCTCGCGCGGCCGTTCCAGATCATCGTCATGTCCACTTCGCCGTCGTGCAGCAATTGCGCGGACTGCCCGCCCGAGGTCCACCACACCGTGATGTTCGGCTTGATCTCCTCGAGTTTCCTGAATGCGCGATCGACGTCGAGCGGATAGAGCTTGTCGCGCGGCACACCGTCCGCCAGCAACGCGGCTTCGAGCACCGTCATCGGATCGTTGCGCAGCGCGCGCGTGCCGGGAAAATTCTTTACGTCCCAGAAGTCTTTCCAGCTCTGCGGGACTTTCTTCAGATTCTTCTTGTTGTAGCCGATGACCGTCGAATAGAACTCATAGGCGACCGAATAAGGCGTGCGGTACTTGTCCGGTACGGCGGCCGCGTTGGGGATCTTCGAGAAATCGAGTTTTTCCAGCAGGCCCTCGCGGCCGCCGCGCAGGCAGTTCGAGGTCGGTGTGTCGACCACGTCCCACACCGGTTTGCCGGTTTCGCCCTGGGCCTTGATCTGCGGCCACGCGTCGGGAATGCTGTCCTGATTGATGGTGATGCCGAGCTGTTTCGCGGCGGGATCGAGAATCGCCCTGGTTTGCGCTTCCTGATAAGCGCCGCCTTGCGAGACGAAAGTAATTTTGCCTGCCGCGAACGCCGGCGCGCCGCCCGCGATACTCAACGCTAAAGTCATGGCCAGCGGACACAATGGGAACATCGAGCGGCGAAACCTTGCAGTATTCATCACGGTGTTTCCTCGACGGGGATGAAACGATGGACGTCTTGCAGTTCGAGCCTTGCGCCTGATCTCCGCTACGTTCCAGAGACGCGGGAGTGGTATCGAATATATTGATTCATTAATACGGCAGCAACGCCAGAATTGTTGGACTCACCATGATCTGAAGTTATGCCTGGGTCGGTCCGGATCTGACGAGTCTCCCGATCGGACGATCGGGAGACTTCGACGATCGACGACGATCGAACCCGGTGAATCCGGCGCCGCGACGTCTCTTCATTTCTCTCGTGGCGCGCACGTCCGTTACATCATTTCGGGGCTCGCGAGCCGGGTTCCGTCGGTAAAGCGCGTCAACCGGTATGGCTGAATGTCGGTCCCGCTCGCGTCATCTGTGACGATGCGGCTGACCAGCATGCCTGCTCCCGGTCCCAGCCCGAATCCATGACCGCTGAACCCGGACGCGATCACGAGGCCCGCTTTGCTTTCCACGCGCGACATGACCGGCACCAGATCGGGCGTCGTGTCGATCGCGCCCGCCCACGTGTGAGCGATACGCAATCCCGACAGTTCGGGAAATACCATCGCAACGTTTTGCAGCGCGCGCGTCGGCCATTCGGCATCGGGCGCGGGATTGAGAACACGCGTCACTTCGAACGGAGAGATGTCGTCGTTACGCCAGTTCGCACTTCCTTCGGGGCCGCTGAAGAAGTGCTGCGCCATCCGGAATTTGAGCTTCTTGTTGAGCTTGCTGCGGAACATCTGGCGAAACCTGACCGCGTGCCGCAGGTTCTGCGGCGCGATTTCCATGCGTCCATAGCCGGGCACCGCGATCGTGTAGCCGCCGTCGAGCCGCCGCCGTATCGCGAAGTTCGGGCCGGAGAAGCACCCGTCTATCACGGCGGGCGCTTCCGCGGTGCGCAGCGCGGTGCCGATCACGTTGACCGCCGGCAGATCGATCCCATGATGCCGGCAGAAGAGGGCGCTCCACGCGCCGCCGGCCAGCACCACGGTGCCCGCGCCGATCAGGCCGCGCTCCGTCCATACCCCGGCAATCCGCCCCGCGCTGATATCGAGTCCGCGAACCGCGCAGGTCTGATGCACGCGCGCGCCGAGCCGTTGCGCGCCTCTTGCGATGGCGGGCGCCGCTTTCGACGGTTCCGCGCGGCCATCGGAAAACGACCACACACCGCCCGCCCACTTTGCATGACCGGTGGGAACGCGCGCGGCCAGTTCGCGAGCCGACAGCAACTGACTGTCGAAGCCGAGCGCGCGCGCCTTGCCGAGCCATGCTTCCCATTGAGCGACGTCGGAAGACTGCTCGCTTCCGTACAGAATGCCGGTGCGCCGGAAGCCGACGTCCTCGCCGAGTTCGTCGCTCAGTTCCGCCCAACGCTTGAGGCTCTGCATCGCGAGCGGCAACTCGTACAGATCGCGGTTCTGCTGACGCACCCAACCCCAGTTGCGCCCCGACTGTTCCGCGCCGATGACGCCTTTCTCGAGCAGCGCGACCGATATGCCGCGCCGCGCGAGCTCGTAAGCGGTGCTGACGCCGATGATGCCGCCGCCTATCACCACGACGTCGCAGCGCTCGGGAAATCCGTCGCTATTCGAGACTTCGTCGATTCTTAGCATGTTTGAGCAACCGTTAATGACATCACAGCGGAAGAGGGGGCGCGCGGCGTCTTCAGAAGATCACATAAATCTTGCGCAGCGTTTCGTCGATGTGCCAGAGCCCTGTCGTATCCGCTTCGAAAAACAGCGTGTCGCCCGCGGCGAAGCGGATCGTGTCTTCTCCGTCGGGCGTGAAGCTGCCGCTGCCCTTGATGAAATGCATGACTTCCGCCTGCGCGACGGAGCGCCTGTAGGTGCCGGGAGAGCATTCGAATACGCCGGTATCCACGGCTTCGTGGCCGGGAATTACGTACTGGCGTCCCGATACGCGCGACGGTTCGGTGCCGGGCAGGCCAGCGGTCCCCCAGTCTTCCAGTGCGGCGAGGTCCGCGGCTTGCCTGATCTGCTGGACTTTCATGCGGCTTGTTCCCATGGTCTTGATGTGAGGTCGATGCGCGTGGTTCGAGCGGCCGGCCTTGCGCGTTTACTCCAGGCCGCCCTGACACAGATACTTGATCGACAGATAGTCATCGAGTCCGTACTTCGATCCTTCGCGACCGTAGCCGGACTCCTTGACGCCGCCGAACGGCGCCGCTTCCGAAGCGAGCGCCCCTTCGTTGATGCCGACGATGCCGGCCTCCAGCGCGCGCGACACGCGCTCGATACGGCGCATGTTCTCGCTGTAGAAATACGATGCGAGCCCGAACGGCGTGTCGTTCGCGGCTTGCACGGCTTCCTGCTCGTCGTCGAACGGGAACAGCGGCACGACCGGTCCGAAGGTTTCTTCGCCGCACAACGCCATCGCCGGGGTGGCGTTGCCGAGCACCGTGGGCGCGTAGTAGTGCGGTCCCAGCGCGGTGAGCCGCCGTCCGCCCGTCAGCACGAGCGCGCCGTTCCCGAGCGCGTCGTCGACATGGCGGGCGATCTTTTCGACCGCGCGCACGTTGATCATCGGCCCGATCTGCGAGGCGGGATCGCTCGCGGGGCCGACCCGCAGCTCGGCCACCTTCGCGCACAGCAGCGCGGAGAAATGCTCGTATACGCCGCGCTGCACGTACACGCGGTTCGGGCACACGCAGGTCTGTCCGCCATTGCGGAATTTCGCGGCCAGCAGGCCTTTCACGGCGGCATCGAGGTCGGCGTCGTCGAACACGATGAATGGCGCGTTGCCGCCGAGTTCGAGCGAGAGCTTCTTCAGCGTGTTCGCCGATTCGCGCGCGAGATGCTTGCCGACCGGCGTCGAGCCGGTGAACGTGATCTTGCGCACGCGGCTGTCGGCGAGCCATGCGCCGACCGTGTCGGCCGCCGCGGCGCGAGACGCCGAGATCAGGTTGAGCACGCCGTCCGGCGCGCCCGCCTCGTGCGCCAGCAGCACCAGCGCGAGCGCGGTGAGCGGCGTGTCTTCCGCGGGTTTCGCGACGACCGTGCAGCCGGCCGCAAGCGCCGGCGCGATCTTGCGCGCGATCATCGCGAGCGGGAAATTCCACGGCGTGATGGCCGCGACCACCCCGATCGGCTCCTTCACCGCGCTCATGCGTTTGCCGCGCTGCTGCTGCGGAATCAGATCGCCGTAGATGCGGGTGGCTTCGTCGGCGAACCACGCGACGTACGACGCGCCGTAGGTCACCTCGGCGCGTCCTTCGGCAAGCGGCTTGCCCTGTTCGAGCGAGATCAGCGCGCCGAGCGCGTCGCGATTCGCGATGATCAGCGCGTGCCAGCGATGCAGCACGGCCGCGCGTTCGCTCGCCAGCAGCGCGCGCCACGCGGGGAACGCCCTGGCGGCGGCGTCGGCGGCCGCGCGTGCGTCGGCGGGGCCGCTGTCGGCGACTTCCGCGATCAGGTTGCCGGTTGCCGGATCGGTGACCGCGAAACGCCGGCCGCTCGCGGCCGCGACCCACCGGCCGTTGATGAAGTTGTCCGAGCGGATCAGCGCGCCGGCCTGCTGTTCGAGATTCGTGTGCATGTGAGTCTCCGTGCCTTGTGACGGTCGGTGGCGAAGTATCCGGCGCGCGCTGTCCGCCGACACCGCGCACCCGGCGAAACGAGGCGGCGTCCCGGTGGCGGGCCGCGCCTCGGTATCAGTAGCCGCGCGTGCGGTCGATCTGGCCATTCATCCGCTCGCCGGCGCGATGGCGGCGCAGGTTTTCCAGCACCGCGTCGACCGCCGATTCGGGCCGCGTCGCACTCGCGATATGCGGCGTGATGCGCACGCGCGCTTGCGTCCACAGCGGATGGTCGGCGGGCAGCGGCTCCGGGTCGGTCACGTCGAGCACCGCGCTGTGCATCTGTCCGCGTTCGAGGGCGTCGAGCAGATCGGCGCTTACGAGTTGCGGTCCGCGCCCGACGTGAACCAGCGACGCGCCTCGCGGCAGCATGTCGAACACCCGGCGCCCGAGCAGGCCGCGCGTCGCCTCCGTCAGCGGCAGCAGGCAGATCAGTACGTCGGTGCGGGCCAGAAACGCCGCGAGCCCGGCGTCGCCCGCATAACAGTCGATGCCTTCGATCTCGTGCGTCGAACGGCTCCAGCCCGCGCATGCAAAGCCGAACAGCCGCAAACGTTGCAGTACCGCCGTGCCGAGCATGCCGAGGCCAAGCACACCGACGCGGCGCGACGCGGCCGCGCGCAACGGCATGGGCTGCCATACGCGCGCGCGCTGCTGCAACTCGTAATCGAACAGATCGCGGTGAATCGTGAGCACGGCTTGCGTGACGTACTCGACCATGCCGTCGACGATGCCCGGCTCGATCATGCGGACCACCGGCAGATGCGCGGGGATCTGCGACAGATCGAGTTGATCGACGCCCGCGCCGACCGAAAACACCACCTGGAGATTCGGCAGCGTGGCGGCGAGACCGTCCGGCTGCCACGCCACCAGATAGCGCACGGCCGCGGGGTCGCCGAGGTCCGGCCACACCCGGAACGGGATGTCGGGCGCAAGCTGCGCGAACCGTTCGGCCCACAGCGCTCCGCGCACCGGATCGGCTTTGTAGAGAACGGTCATCGCCGCTCAGGCCATCGCCTGATTGATGATGCCATACGTGCGCCAGGTCGCGTCCGGGGCCGCCTCGCGCGCGTCGGCGGAAGCGTTGCGGACCATCTTTTCGACGGAGTCGACGCGCGTCATGCCGAGACTGGTCAACCAGTCGTGGATGCCCGCGTCGCCCGGTACGTCGATCCGCACGAAATCGCCGGCATGCTGCGCGAGCCAGTATGAAATCAGCGCGCGGGCGCGCAGATCGTCGGGCGAATGACGCGCGACGACAGGTCCGATCGAGTAGCCGCGCCCGAACGGACGGAACAGCGAGAAACCCAGCACTTCGCCGTCGCGTTCGAGCACCACGCCTTGCGAGAATTCGAGCAGCGCGGGTATCGTCGCGCTGCGGTCGAAGCCGCTCGCGCGCGACGCGAGTTCGATCAGCGTGGGCGTGTCTTCAGGCGTCGCGGCGCGCAGATGCTCGCCGGCGGGCGGCGCGACCGCGGCCACGCTGCCCAGCGTGCCCTGGTGCTGGGTCAGTCCGCCGCAGGTGACGAAGCCGAGCTTTTCGTAAAGCGGCTTGCCCGCCACGGTCGCGTGCAGGAAAGTCACGCGGCTGCCGAGTTCCTCGAGCACCAGTTCCATCAGCTTGCGGCCGATGCCGCGGCCCTGTTCGTCCGGCGCGACGATCACGAGGCCGAGCGTGCCGCGGTCCTCGCCGAATTTCCAGCACAGCGCGGTGCCGATCACGGTGCCGTCGTCTTCGGCGACGAAGCCCGTGCCGGCCTCGTACATGAAGCGCCAGTCGTCGGCGCGGTGCGGCCAGCGCACGGCAATGGAAAGGCCGTGCGCGGCGGGGATGTCAGCGGACGTGAAACGGCGGTAGCCCGGTGATTTCTTCACGGATGATTCGGACACTGCAAACTCCTGCTGGCGGCATGATCAGCCTAGACTGTCGCATTCCCGGTGCCTGCTTCATAGGACGATCTTTTTGTTATTCGCCGTTGCATGGGGCAGGGCTTGCAGCACCGCGCCACGCACTGCGCGGGGTATTTTTGATGTTCACCGCAAGGGTGGTGAATTCAATATAATGATGAGAAATCGTGCGGATGTTCATTGTAGCGACGCGGCGGGCGCCGCTTCGCATGCAACGGGTCCGCACCCGGCACACAACAGCGGCGGCGCGTAGCGGGCCGGCCGCATCGTCATCAACAGGAAACACATGCAGCGAACACAGCTCAAGAAGCGCGCGGTCGAGCCGGGTCACGGCGATGTCGGTGCCCGTCTGCGGGCGCTGCGCATCGCGCACGGTCTGTCGGTCAACGAACTGGCGATGCGCGCGGGCGTGTCGGTCGGCACCGTCAGTCAGGTCGAGCGCAACAAGGCGAATCCGTCGGTGCGCATTCTCGAACGTCTGCGCCAGGCGTTGCAGGTGCCGCTCACCGCGCTGCTCGAGGAAGACGACGCGGTGTCGGACCCGGTCACCGGCGATTTCGTGCGCAAGGCGGCTGAGCGGCCGCTGTTCGACGTCGGCACGCACGGCATGCAGAAAGAGCTGCTGTCGCCGCACGGCGATCACGATCTGCAGATGATGATCATCATGCTGCCGGCCGGCTCGGGGTCGGAGGAAGTGCTGGTCGGCATCGGCGAAAAAGCGGGGCTGGTGCTGGAAGGCACGGTCGTGCTGAATGTCGGCGACCGGCGCTCCGAGCTGCGCGCGGGCGACAGCTTCCAGTTCAAGAGCACGGTGCCGCACAGCGTGCATAACGAAAGCAACAAGACCGCGCGTTTGCTGTGGATCATGAATACGCAGCCGCCCGTCATTCATCTTTGATCTTTCCGTGGTTCCGAAGCCGTGTGTCTGGTGACAGGCGGCTCGGTCTTTCCTGTTTCCCTCTCCCTGGCATCCTTCTGATGCGCGGTGTCCGGTTCCGCCGGGCCGGCGGCTGACGTCGGCGCCTTTCGTTCTCGCTTTCCACTGTTCATTTTTGCGTTGCACGATCGCGCGGGCGTGGCGCGTGGACCCGCGCGTCGGCGCGATGGCCGGGGGCCCAACGCATTGCGGCGCACAACGAACTTTTCGCAAAGTTTATTTTTGACCACTAGTAATTCATTTGGTGTTCATTAAAATGAAATTCATTGGCGGCTCGTTCATTCGGTGATTGCGAGGACGAACCGCCGTGCCGGGCGGTGTCGTGCGTCGTGGAGGGATGAGCGGGCGCGGCATCGCACACTTGAACCTACTGATCAGGCCGGACATGTCGACTCCGTCACTCGATTTCGATCCTTCCGCCATTGCGTTGCCGCAGGGGCATTTCATCGGCGGCGCGTACTACTCGACGAGCGAGGCGCGGATCGCCGTTCATCGTCCGTCGGATGGCGCGCTGCTTGGTCACGTGCCGGACGCATCCGACGCCACCGTGGATTACGCGGTCAGCAATGCGCTGTCCGCCTGGAAGGAGAGCGGGTGGGGCACGCGTTCTCCGCGTGAGCGCGCGAAGGTGCTGACCCGCTGGGCCGAACTGATCGATCGCGATGCGCTGAGCCTCGCCCAACTCGAAACCGTCAGCTCGACGCGTCCGGTGGCGGAAAGCTATGCATCGGACGTGCCGTTCACCGCGGAAGCGATCCGCTTCTTCGCGGAGCTGGCCGACAAGCTCGGCGGCGACCTCGCGGCGACGCGCCGCGACAGTCTCGGCTTCACCACGTCGGAACCGTACGGCGTGATCGGCGCGATCACGCCGTGGAATTTCCCGCTGTCGATGTGTTCGTGGAAATGCGGGCCGGCGCTCGCCGCGGGCAACGCAGTCGTGATGAAACCATCGGAGATGACGCCGTTCTCGACGCTGCGTCTCGCGGAACTCGCGATCGAAGCAGGTATGCCGCCCGGCATCTTCAATGTGGTGAACGGCCGCGGAGCGACCACCGGCGCCGCGCTCACGCGTCATCCGGACATCTCGAAGATGAGCTTCACGGGATCGACCCGCACCGGCGCGGCGATCATGAGCGACGCCGCGCTGCACGGCACCAAGCCCGTCACCCTGGAACTCGGCGGCAAGAGCCCGCAACTGGTGTTCGAACACGTGAGGGATCTCGACCATACGGCGACTTGCATCGCGCGCGGCTTTACGGCCAACGGTGGACAGGCCTGCGTGGCCGGCACGCGGTTGATCGTTCATCAGCGCATTGCCGAACCGCTGATCGACGCGATTCAACGGAAATTGCTGCCGATCAGGCCGGGTCCGTTGTGGGACAGCCGCACCGCGTATTCGCCCATCATCAACCGCAATCAGGCGCAGCGCATCGAAACGCTGATCGAGCAGAGCCGCGACAGCGGCGCGGAAGTCATCTTCGGCGGCGGTTTTTTCGAAGGCACCGGCGAAGGCTATTTCCACCGTCCGACACTGCTCGCGAATGTGACCGGAACGACGCCCGCCGTGCGCGAGGAAATCTTCGGCCCGGTACTGACCGTGCAGACGTTCAGCGACGAAGAGGAGGGCATCGCGCTCGCCGCGCATCCGGTCTACGGTCTCGCGGCGGGTGTGCACAGCAGCGACATCGGCCAGGCGCTGCGCGCCATGCGCCGCATCGCCGCGGGCACCATCTGGATCAACCGCTATGGCCGCAGCGGCGACATGATCATTCCGACAGGCGGCTTCGGCCAGTCCGGCATCGGCAAGGATCTCGGCCGCGAGGCGGTGGTGGCGAGCATGCGGCACAAGAGTGTGCTGATCGATTTCGAAACGCTGTGAAGCACGGCCTTGCACCGGATTCGCGCAAACACCGATCGCACTGATTCAACCCGAAACTGAACCCCGAGCCTGCGAACAGGTTCGCCACGACAGGATGTTGACCATGATCGATTTCGAGCCGAAGTACATCACTTTCGACTGCTATGGCACGCTGACCAACTTCCAGATGGGCCAGACCGCGCGCCAGCTATACGGCGACAAGCTGGACAAGGCGAAGATGGACGAGTTCGTCGAATTCTTCCGCGGCTACCGCCTCGACGAAGTACTGGGCGCCTGGAAGCCCTATCGCGAGGTGGTCGTGAACTCGGTGCGCCGCACCTGCGAACGCACCGGCGTGCCGTTCGACGAAGCGACCGCGCTGAAAATCTACGAAGCCGTGCCGGGCTGGGGGCCGCACGCGGACGTGCCGGAAGGGCTGTCGCGACTGGCCTCGAAGTACCGGCTCGTGATCCTGTCGAACGCGTCGGACGACCAGATCCAGAGCAACGTCGACAAACTCGGCGCGCCGTTCCACAAGGTCTATACCGCGCAGCAGGCGCAAGCTTACAAGCCGCTGCAGAAAGCCTTCGAGTACATGTTCTCGCAACTGGACTGCAATCCGGAAGACGTGCTGCACGTGTCGTCGAGCTTCCGCTACGACCTGATGACCGCGTACGACATGGGCATCCGGCACAAGGCGTTCGTCAACCGCGGCCACGAGCCGTTGAACGCGTATTACGGCGTCAACGAAGTCTCGGGCATTCCGCAACTGGCATCGTTGCTCGGCCTCTGATCCGCGCATCCGGCCTGCTCACGACAGCGCTTGCCGCGCGCCGCCGCCGGCGGCGCAACCCACCGACAGGAACGCATCACGATGAAGCTCGACTCCTACTGGCTCGACACCGCGCCACGCTTTACGAAGGCCGCCGAGGGTCCGCTCCCGCGGCAGGTGGACGTTGCCGTGGTCGGCGGCGGCTTCACCGGACTGTCGGCCGCGCTGGAGCTGGGCAAGCGCGGCATGTCGGTGGTCGTGTTCGAGGCGGGGCGGCTCGCCGCGCAGGCATCGGGGCGCAACGGCGGCCATTGCAATACGGGCGTCGCGCAGGACTACGCCGCGTTGTCCGCGCGCATCGGCGGCGAGCGCGCGTCGGAGTTCTACCGCGCCTATGCGGGTGCTGTCGAGACGGTGAAGTCGATCATCGCGGAGGAGCAGATCGATTGCGATCTGCGTCACTCCGGCAAGATCAAGCTCGCCGCGAAGCCGCAGCATTTCGTGTCGCTCGCGAAGTCGTACGAGGTGCTGCGGCGCGAAGTCGATCCCGATGTCGAACTCGTGCCGCCCGAGCGGATTCACGACGAGATCGCGTCGGACGGATTTTTCGGCGGCCTCGTGCAGCGCAACGGCATGCAGATGCACATGGGCAAATTCGGCGTGGGTCTGGGCGAAGCCGCGGCACGCCGCGGCGCGCGGATCTACGAGAACACGCCTGTCACGAACCTGAAGCCGCTCGGCGGCAACGCGTTCGACGTGCAGTGTCCGCTGGGGACGCTACGCGCCGGGCGCGTGCTGCTTGCCACGGGCGCGTCGCAGGTGGGTCCGCTGCAATGGTTTCGCCGTCGCATCGCGCCGGTCGGCAGCTTCATCGTCGCCACCGAGCCGCTCGGCAAGGCCCGCCTCGATGCGCTGCTGCCCACGCGCCGCTCGTATGTAACGACGCTGAACATCGGCAACTATTTTCGCGCGACGCCCGACGAGCGTCTGCTGTTCGGCGGCCGCGCGCGCTTTGCGATGTCGAATCCGCGTTCGGACGAGAAAAGCGGGCGCATTCTGCGTGATGGTCTCGCCCGCTATTTCCCGCAACTGGCCGACGTGCGCATCGACTACTGCTGGGGCGGCCTCGTCGACATGACGGCCGATCGCCTGCCGCGCGCGGGCCAGCATGAAGGACTGTTCTATTCAATGGGCTACAGCGGCCACGGTGTGCAGATGTCGGTGCACATGGGCCGTCTGATGGCCGACGTGATGTTCGGCGCCGCCTCGCGCAATCCGTGGCGAACGCTCGAATGGCCCGCGATTCCAGGACATTTCGGACGCGCGTGGTTTCTGCCGCTGGTCGGCGCGTATTACCGGTTGCAGGATGTGCTGCATTAAACGACGAACCCTGCCGTCGGACGGCAGGGCAGCGCGCAGATTGAAAATCACTACTTCCAGAGGAAAACCCATGTTGCGTTTCATGTTCCAGCCTGCTTCCGCCGTCCGCTTCAACGCCGTGCAGCGCTTTGCCGCCGGCGCGGGCCTCGCGATGACGATGATGTTCGGCGCCGCCCACGCCGCCGAAACGGTGACGCTCACCGCGGGCTCGCCGCCGTCGAGCGCGCCGACCACGTTCATGAACGTGAAGACGCAGCAGATCGAAGGCCTGATGCCCGACGTCGTGAAAGAGATCGGCAAGCGCGAGGGCTTCAACGTGTCGTATGACGCGGTGCCGTTCTCGGCGCTGATCCAGTCGGTGGTGTCCGGCAAGATCGACATCATCGTCGCGGGCATGACGCCGACGCCGAAGCGCGCCGAAGTGGTCGATTTCTCGCAGCCGGTTACGGCGTTCGGCGAAGGCATCATCGTCAAGGACACGAACAAGGCCGTCTATCACTCGGTGCAGGACCTGAAAGGCATGGCGGTCGGCGCGCCGACCGGCACCGACTACGGCGACCAGCTGAAGAAGCTCGGCATCTTCACCGAGGTGAAGATGTACGACAGCCCGGCCGACATGACGCGCGACGTCGCGCTCGGCCGCATCGTCGCGGGCTTCAACGACTATCCGATCCTGAAGGCGCAGGAAGCGGCGGGCGCGATGGCGGGCACGCGGGTCGACGACGCGTACGTGCCGATGAAAAAATTCGACATCGCGATTGCGGTGAAGAAGGGCAACACCGCGCTGATGGCGAAGATCAACGACGCGTTGACGAAGATGAAAGCCGACGGCTCGCTCGACGCGATCCTGAAAAAGTGGCATCTCGCGGGCTGACCTGCTCCCTGAGAAAAGAGGCGTGCCCGCGGCGACGCGGGACCCGCCCTGCGACGTCCGCCGCCCAGCGGCGCGGCGGACGGAACGAATGCAAAGAGCAATGGAAGGCACGACATGCACTGGCACGATATAGCCGACTTTGTACCGATTCTGCTTCAAGGCGCGGTGATGAGCATCGTCATCACGCTCGGTTGCCTGCTGCTGAGCACCGTGCTCGGCCTCGCCTGGGCGTTGTTGAAGATGTCGCGCTATCCGCTCGTCGTACGCGGCGTGAGCACGATGATCAACGTCGTGCGCGGTCTGCCGATGATCGTGCTGCTGTTCTACATCTACTTCGTGCTGCCGGATATCCATATCCAGGTGACGGCGCTGCAGGCGAGCATTATCGGCCTGGGTTTCGGCTACTCGACTTACATCGCGGAAATTTTCCGGTCGGGCATCGAGGCGGTCGATCCGGGCCAGTACGAAGCCGCGCAGTCGATCGGCATGGGCCGCGTGAAAACGATGATACGGGTGATCCTGCCGCAGGCGATCAAGGTCGCGCTGCCGCCGTACAGCAACACGCTCGTGATGATGCTGAAGGACTCGTCGCTCGCGTCGACCATCACGGTTGCCGAAATGACGCGCGAAGGGCAACTGATCGCGGCGTCGACGTTCCAGAATCTGACGGTTTACACGCTCGTCGCGGTCGGCTACCTGGCGATGAGCCTGCCGCTGATGAGCATGACACGCACGCTTGAACGACGTTTCGGCCGGCACAAGGCCAGATAGGTGCGAAGCGAGGATGCGATGATCGAAATCACGAATGTGCACAAGAGTTTTGGCGCCGTGCCGGTACTGAAGGGCATCTCGCTCAACGTCCGCCAGGGCGAGGTGGTCTGCCTGATCGGCGCGTCGGGCTCGGGCAAGTCGACGCTGCTGCGCTGCATTAACGCACTCGAATCGTACGACGAGGGCGAGATTCATCTGCTCGGCCAGCGTGTCGCGCAGAGCGCGCGCAACATCAACCAGTTGCGCACCCAGGTCGGCATGGTGTTCCAGCGCTTCAATCTGTTCCCGCACCGCACGGCGCTCGAGAACGTGATGGAAGGGCCGGTGCACGTCAAACATATGGCGCGCGCGGACGCGCAACACGAGGCGTCGGAACTGCTCGTCAAGGTGGGGCTCGGCCACAAGCTGCATGCGTATCCGCATCAGCTTTCGGGTGGGCAGCAGCAGCGCGTGGCGATTGCGCGCTCGCTCGCGATGAAGCCGAAGGCGATCCTGTTCGACGAGCCGACCTCGGCGCTCGATCCGGAGCTGGTCGGCGAAGTGCTCGGCGTGATGCGCACCTTGGCGCGCGAAGGGATGACGATGCTGGTCGTCACGCACGAAATGGGTTTTGCGCGTGAAGTGGCCGACCGGGTGTGCTTTCTGCACGCCGGGCTCATCATCGAGGAAGGCACCGCGCAGCAGGTGCTGGGTTCGCCGCGCGAGGCGCGGACCCGCGAATTCCTGCGCCACGTGCTGACCAATCGCCGCGACGATCACGCGGCGTCCGATGGCGTGCCGCCCGACGATGTGGCGGGAGCCGCGGCATGAACGGCAGATTCGTACGCTTGGGCGAGACGGCGCGCGCCAAAGTCGAGTTCACGATCGACGGCGTGCCGGTCGACGCGCTGGCCGGCGACACGCTGCTCACGGCGATGCTGTGCTCGGTGCGGCAGGTGCGGCAGTCCGAATTCGGCGATGAGAAGCGCGCCGGCTTCTGCCTGATGGGCGCGTGTCAGGACTGTTGGGTATGGACCGCGGACGGCGAGCGGCTGCGCGCCTGTACCACCGTGGTCGAAGCAGGCATGCGCGTCGTCACGACGCAACCGGAGGCGCAATGGGCGAACCTCGCATCGTAATCGTCGGCGCCGGGCCCGCGGGCGTGCGCTGCGCGGAAACACTGCTGGCGGCCGGCATTCGCCCGATCCTCGTCGACGAAGGCAGGCGCGATGGCGGCCAGATCTACCGGCGTCAGCCCGAAGGTTTCACGAGGCCGTACGGGAAGCTGTACGGCACGGAAGCCGCGCGCGCGGAAAACCTTCATCGGACCTTCGAGCGCTTGCGCGCGCGGATCGATTACCGTCCGCAAACGCTGGCGTGGAACGTCGCGCAAGGCAAGCTGCATATCGTGCATGAAGGCCACGCGAGCGCGTTGGGCTACGACGCGTTGATCCTGTGTCCCGGCGCGACCGACCGGCTGATGCCGGTCAAGGGCTGGCAGTTCGCCGGCACGTACAGCCTCGGCGCGGCGCAGATCGCGCTGAAGTCGCAGGCCTGCGCGATCGGCCGCGAGGTCGTTTTCATGGGTACCGGACCCTTGCTGTACCTGGTCGCGAACCAGTATGTGCAGGCGGGCGCGAAGGTAGTCGCGGTACTCGACACGTCGAAAGCCGGTGCTCGCTGGCGCGCGCTGCCGAGGTTACTGGCGCGGGTCGACGTATTGCGCAAGGGCCGGGCGCTCGTGGCCGCGTTGAAGCGCTCGGGCGTGCGGGTCGAAAACGGCATCGAGCCGCTTGAAATTCCCGGCAATCCGGACGATGGCGTGCTTGGCGTACGCTTTCGCGATGCGCGCGGCAATGTTGCGCAGATCGATTGCGACGCAGTGGGACTCGGCTATCACCTGCGCCCGGAAACCCAGCTAGCCGATCTTGCGCGCTGCGCGTTTCGTTTCGATGCGATCACGCGGCAATGGGTGCCGCAAATCGACGAACTCGGCCGCAGTACCGAAAAGGGCGTCTATATCGCGGGCGACGGCGCGCGCGTGCTCGGCGCGGACGGCGCCGAGATCGCGGGACGGCTCGCCGCCTACGCGGCGCTGAGCGATCTCGGGCATGCCGTCGCGGCCGCGACGCTCGACGCGTTGCGCCGCGAACAGCGCAAAATGGACCGCTTCCGGCTCGGTCTCGCCGAGGCGTTTGCGTGGCCTGCCGCGCAGGCGGCCCGGCTGTCCGACGATACGATCGTCTGCCGTTGCGAAGGCATCACCGCGGGCGAACTGCGTCGCGTGGTGCGCGACGAGGGCGCGCGGGAAGCCAATCGCGCCAAGGCATTCAGCCGCGTCGGCATGGGGCGCTGCCAGGGGCGTTACTGCGGCCATGCGGGCGCCGAGGTGATCGCGGCGGCCGCGCACGTGCCGCTCGAACAGGTCGGCAGGCTGCGCGGACAGGCGCCCGTGAAGCCACTGGCCATCGCGACCGTGGAGGATACCGAGTGAGCGCGAACCGCGTGCAGGCCGATGTTCTGATCGTGGGCGGCGGCTTCATGGGTGCCGCCGCCGCCTTTTTTCTGCGGAAGCGGGGCCGCTCGGTGATCCTGCTCGAGCGCCAGCTCGTCGGACAGCAGGCGAGCGGCACCAACTTCGGCAACGTGCGCCGTCAGGGGCGTTTTCTGCCGCAGCTGCCGCTTGCGAACCGCTCGCGCGAAATCTGGGGCCGTCTGCCGGAGCTGATCCAGCACGACGCCGAGTTTCTGATGTCCGGCCATGTCCGCGTCTGTTATCGCGACGAGCAGGCCGACCAGTTCGAAACCTACGCGAAGGAGGCCGCGCACTACGGTCTGAACCTCGAACTGCTGCGCGGCGACGCGTTGCGGGCGCGGTTTCCGTTTCTCGGTGCCGAGGTGCTGGCGGGCTCCTATTCGCGGCTGGACGGGCACGCGAATCCGCGTCTCGCGGCGCCCGCGTTTGCCCGTGCCGCGGCGCGGCTCGGCGCGCGGATCGTGGAGAGCTGCGATGTCGTGACGGTCGAAAAGGAAGGCGCGGAATTTCGCGCGACGAGCGCCGACGGCCGCGCGTTCCATGCGCCCGTGCTGCTGATCACGGCGGGCGCGTGGGGCAACCTGCTGTCGGAGCAGTTTGGCGAACCGGTGCCGATCGCCGTCAACGGTCCGCAGATGGCCGTCACCGAACCGGTGCCGTATGCGATCCAGCCGGTGGTCGGCATGTCGTCGCCGCATATCGAAGAGGTGGTGTACTTCCGCCAGGTCGCGCGCGGCAATATCGTGATCGGCGGCTGCGCGCGCGCGCCGGCGTTTCTCGACGAACGCCGCGCGAAGGTGCTTCCGCAAAGCACCTTGCTGCAGTTCAGGCAGGCGCAGCGCGTCGCGCCGGTGCTGCGCAAGCTGAACATCATTCGCGTGTGGAGCGGCGTCGAAGGCTATATGCCCGACGACAGGCCGATCATGGGCGCGAGCGGCACGACCAGCGGCCTGTTCTATGCGTTCGGTTTTTGCGGCCACGGTTTCCAGCTTGGCCCGGGCGTCGGCGACACGATGGCCGAGCTGATCGATACCGGTGCAACCCGCACGCCGATCGAGCCGTTCGACATCCGCCGCTTCGCGGCCGGCCGGGATGCGGCGCCGGCGGTGCCGCCCACGTCGCGAGTTGCGTGAGCGGGGCACCGATGCTGAGCCCGAACCCGATCTCGTCATCATCATCGTCCGCGCCGGAGCGCGTGAGCCGCGCCGTGCAGCGTGCGCTCGACTTCATCGACGCGTGTTTCGCCGATCCGATCAGCCTGTCCGAACTGGCGGCCGTCGCGGAGCTGAGCATTTCGAGGTTCGCGGTGCGCTTCAGCGCCGAGATCGGCGTGTCGCCGCAGCAATACGTGCGGCTGGTGCGCGTGCGGCACGCACAGCGCCTGTTGCGGCGCGGCCTGCCGCCGTCGATCGTCGCGGCCGAGGTCGGCTTCTTCGATCAAAGCCATCTGTGCCGGCACTTCAAACGTGTGCTTGGCAGGACGCCGGGTGAGTGGCTGAGCGCCAACGGCTGACTGCAAGTTGAAAGGCCACCGGCATTGCGCCGGTGGCCTCGAAGGCATTCAACACGAGCAGGCCGGCACGCGCGGCCGGAACGATGCCCCCTTCATGGATGCTGTTGCGAGAACAGCGTTTCGAGCGGGTATTCGGATTTCACGAACGGCGTCTTGATGATGACGTAGCTGAAATATTTCTCGATGCCGATGTCGCGCTCGAGCAGCCCTTCGATCACGCTCTGATAGTGATTGACGCTGCGCGTGACGAACTTCAGCAGGTAATCGTAGCCGCCGCTCGCGAGATGGCATTCGACGATCTCGTCCACGGGACGGATCGCCGCCTCGAATTTGGCGAAGTCTTCACGGCGATGGTCGGCAAGCGTGACCTCAGTGAACACGATCTGTACGTCACCGAGTTTCTGCAGCTGGATATGCGCGCCGTAGCCGACGATATAGCCGGCCTTCTCGAGCCTTTTCACGCGGATCAGACAGGGGCTCGGCGAGAGCCCGACGGCGTCCGCAAGCTCGACGTTCGTGATACGGCCTTTCTTCTGGAGTTGCGAAAGAATGCGCAGGTCGATCCGGTCCAGCTTCGTGTCGCCGCTTGTCGTCATGTATCGGTCTGCCCGTCGAAGATTCTGCTTTTCGCTTCGTCGCGCTTCGCCCGAGTCAAGCGCCGCGCAGGCCGATGTTATCACGCGCTCAGGCGGCCGCGCGGTGCGCGGCGCGCAACGCGGCGCGTACTTCCGCCTGGTCGAGCACGTCGTCGAGCGTGCGCCGCAGACGCTCGAACAACTGGTCGAATTCGGCCTCGCCGAAGCAGAGCGCCGGCGCGAAGCCGAGAATGCTGTCGCCGAATGCGCGAAACACGAGACGGTTGCGGTAGGCGGCTGCCGCGATCCGGTCCGGCAGCTTCAGCGAAGGGTCGAAGCGGGCCCGCGATGCCTTGTCGGCGACGAGTTCCAGCGCGCCGAGCAGGCCGCGATGACGCGAGTCGCCCACCAGCGGATGATCGAGCAGCGCGTCGAGCCCGGCGGCAAAGCGCGGCGCCTGCGCGTTGCCGTTCGCGAGCAGACCGCCCTCGTGATAAAGACGCAGTACTTCGAGCCCGATCGCGGCGCTCACCGGATGCGCGGAGTAGGTCTGGCCGTGACCGACCACCGCGGTATCGCGCGCATCGCCCGCAATGCCCTGATAGATTTCATCGGACATCAGTACCGCGCCCATCGGCGCGTAGCCCGAGGTCAGCCCCTTGGCGACCGTCATCAGATCCGGCTCGACCTGTTCCGCCTCGCACGCGAAGAGCGGACCCGTGCGGCCGAAGCCGGTGATGACTTCGTCGGCGACGAACAGGATGTCGAGACGCCGGCACGCTTCGCGCATCGCCTTCAGCCAGCCGACCGGCGGCACGATCACGCCGCCCGATCCCTGGATCGGCTCGCAGAAGAACGCGGCGACGTTCTCCGCGCCGAGCGACGCGACTTTCGCTTCGAGCGCGGCGACGGACGCGGCGATCAGCGCCTGCGCGTCGCCGCCTTGCGGCTGACGGTACGCATACGGCGACGGCAGGTGGTGCTGGTGCGGCAGCGGCAGGTCGAAGTTGCGGTGGAACGCGGGCAGCGCGGTGAGTCCCGCGCCGACCGACGACGAGCCGTGATAGCCACGTTCGAGCGCGATCATCTGCTTTTTCGACGGGCGCCCGGTCGCGTTGAAGTAATGCGTGATGAAGCGAATCGCGGAATCGACCGCGTCGGAGCCGCCCAGCGTGAAATAGACATGCCGCAGCGAAGCGGGTGCGAGCGCGACCAGTTTTTCGGCCAGCTCGATGGCGGGTTCCGACGAGAAGTGGAAGTAGGTGGTCGCGTAGGGCAGCTTCGTCATCTGGCGCGTCGCCGCTTCGACGATGCTCTGCTGGCCGTAACCTACGTTCACGCACCACAGGCCGGAAAACGCGTCGAGCAGCGTGTTGCCGTCGATGTCGCGCAGATACGCGCCCTGTCCGGATTCGAGTACGGTGGCGCCGCGCGCTTCGTGCGCGCGGTAGTTGACGACGGGATGAATCAGATGCTTGCGGTCGGCTTCGATAAGCGATGAATTTGACATGATGGTATTTCCCGGCACGTTTCGATCAGGTGAGATTCACCCCTTGATAGTAGCGACAGCCGCATGCGTGCCGTTCAGCCAAAAGAAAGTCTAAAGAGCGTGGGTGCAGCGTTTTGTACCCCGCGGACAGCATTTTCTGCTGCACGTGCTTAATAGCGGCGCCGCATTGCGCGTGGTTCGGATTCGACGCAGCTTCCGTCGCGCGGCTCACGCGAGCGACTGCGTGATCACCGCATACTGTTGCAGGCCGTCGTCGGCGTGGCCGGATTCGGCGTTGCGTGGCGCGGAGGCAAGCCGTCGCATCTTCACGACCGTCTCCGAGCGCGCGAGACCGAGGCCGGTGAGCCACGCTCGCAGGCCGTGTCCGTGCGGCACGTCGATACGCACCAGCGCGCCTTCGTTCAGCGCGAGCCAATGGCGGATCAGCGCCTTCGCATGCACGGCGTCCGGCGTGGCGCCGGCGACCACGGGGCCGATCACGAAACCGCGTCCGAAGCGGCGGAACAGCGAGAAGCCGAGTAGTTCGCCGTCGCGATCGAGCGCGATGCCGTCGGCCAGATCGAGCAGCGGCGGCAGCACATGGTCGCGGTGGAGGCCGCTCGCGCGCGACGCAAGCGCGACGAGTTGCGCCGTATCGTTCGTCCCGAGCGGGCGCAGCCGTTCATTGGCGGGCAGCGCCACGAGCGGCGGACGGAACGCCGCGCCCTGCATCTGGTCAAGCGCGCCGCAGGTCTCGAAGCCGAGCGCGTCGCACAACGGCCGGCCAGCCTCGGTCGCATACAGCGTGATGTCGCGCCCGCCGAGTTCGTCGAGCGCGCGCGCGAGCAACGCGCGGCCGATACCCACGCCGCGATGCTCCGGCGCGACGAGCAGCATCCCCAGCGTGGCCTGGTCCGCGCCGAACTTCCAGCAGACCACGGTGCCGACCAGCGCGCCCGCCATCTCGGCGACGAAACCGATGCCGGTGCGCGCCGAGAACCGCCAGTCTTCACGGCGATGCGGCCAGCCGATCGCGGCGGACAGGCGTTGCGCGGCAGGGATGTCGTCGGCGGTCAGCCGTCTGCAGGTAAACAGTGCGTGGGTGGTCGGATCGGACACGGGTCGCTCCCGGAGTAGTCGGCCGTGCCGCGACTGTTGCACGTTGTTTGGCCAATGACTAGTACGAATTTCTCATCGCGGGGCGCTCGCCTGAAGAAGCGCCCCTTGTGCCCGCGTCGATGGCCGCCGGGCGAAATGCGCAGTCGAGTCCTGCAAATCGCGCGCGGCGTGCTGAAACAGCCAATTTTGTCGGTGCAATCTGCGGCGCGCTCCCTTCTACGATGAGGGTCATGCACCGGCGCCGGTCTCCCGGCACGGCGCGCGGCGCCCGGCACGCGCATCAGGGTCAACGCCAGGAGCGGCAAATCATGCTGTTTGGACCACGCAAAACCGTGTTTTCGAATGGTCGAATCCACCGATACGCGATCAACGGCATTTTTTGCGGTGCTTAAATCGGTTCATGCAGTCACACCGCGCCGCGACCAGCACGCGGCGCGCCGTCGAACACCAATGCTGGATATCCCGCGTTCAATCTCGAGTGAGGAGCAGTTCGCATGTACGACGACGAAATCAAAACGGGCGGTTTCAGCCGCCGTGACATGATGCGTTTGCTGGCCGCCGGCGGCATGCTCGCCACCGGCGCGGGAGGCCTGCTGGCGGCGGCTCGCCCGGCACTCGCGGCGCCCACGCCGAAGAAGGGCGGCAAGATCCGGGTGGCCTACGACGCATCGTCGACCGCGGATACGCTCGACCCGGCCAAGGGTTCGGCAGGCTCCGATTACATCCGCTTCTTCATGTTTTACAGCAGCCTGACGCAGCTCGACGCGTCGCTGACGCCGCGGATGAATCTCGCCGAATCGGTCGACAGCAGCGACGCGAAGGTGTGGGTGATCAAACTGCGCAAAGGCGTGAGCTTCCATGACGGCAAGCCGCTCGCGCCCGCCGATGTCGTCTACTCGCTGATGCGCCACAAGAATCCGGCTACCGCGTCGAAGGTGAAGACACTGGCCGATCAGTTCGCGGACGCGAAGCAGACCGGTCCCAACGAAGTCACGCTCACGCTCACCTCGGCCAACGCGGATCTGCCGGTGATTCTCGCGACGCCGCAATTCGTGATCGTCAAGGACGGCACGACGGACTTCACGACGGCCGTCGGCACCGGCCCGTACAAGGTGAAGACGTTCAAGCCGGGCATCTCGACGGTAGGCGTGCGCAACGACAATTTCTGGAAGACGGGCGGCGGCCCCTATCTCGACCAGATCGAGCTGATCGGTATCGGCGACGACGCGGCGCGCGTGAACGCGCTGCTCTCGGGCGACGTTCATCTGATCAGCTCGGTCGATCCGCGCGCGACGCAGCGCATTGCCGCGACGCCGGGCTACGAGGTGCGCGAGACCAGGTCGGGCCTCTATACCGATCTCATCATGCGCCGCGACAATCCGCAGTCGGGCAACCCCGATTTCGTGCAGGGGATGAAGTATCTGTTCGACCGCGACCAGGTCCGCACCTCGGTGTTTCGCGGTTATGCGGTGATCGGCAACGATCAGCCGATTCCGCCCGGACACCGCTACTTCAACGCGTCGCTGCCGCAGCGTCCGTATGACCTGGACAAGGCGAAGTTCCACTTCCAGAAGGCGGGCGCGATCGGCGCGACGCTGCCGCCGATCTACGCGACGACCGACGCGAACGGCTCGATCGAAATGGGCGAGCTGCTGCAGCAGGCCGGCGCGAAGATCGGCGTGAACCTGAACATCAACCGCGTGCCGGCGGACGGCTACTGGTCGAACCACTGGATGAAGCATCCGCTCGGCTTCGGCAGCGTCAATCCGCGTTCCAGCGCCGACGTGCTGTTCACGCAATTCTTCAAGTCGGATGCACCGTGGAACGAGTCGGGCTGGAACAACCCGAAGTTCGACCAGTTGCTGGTCGCGGCCCGTTCGGAAACCGACGACGCGAAGCGCAAGCAGATGTACGGCGACATGCAGGTGCTGGTATCGGAGCAGGGCGGCATCGGCATCCCGACGTTCCTGAGCCTGCTCGATGCGAACGACAAGCACCTGCAAGGACTCGCGCCCGTGCCGACCGGCGCGATGATGGGCTTCGGCTTCGCCGAGTACGTGTGGTGGAACGCCTGACACGCTGAAGCGCGCGGACGCGCCGGGCATAGGCCCCGCCGCGTCCCGCGGCCTAATCGAGGAGGTCTTGCCAATGAACGGGAACATCGCCCAGTTGATCGGGCGGCGCGTCGCCGTCGCCGCGCTGACGCTGCTGATCGTCTCGATCATCATCTTCGTGATCACCAACCTGCTGCCGGGCGATGCCGCGCAAGCCGCGCTCGGCCAGTCGGCGACGGCGGAGACGGTCGCGGCGCTGCGCCAGCAGTTCGGCCTCGACCAGCCGGCCTACCTGCGCTACTTCCATTGGCTCGTCGGTCTGCTGCACGCGAACTTCGGCGTGTCGCTGTCGAACAATCTGCCCGTCTCCGAACTGATCGAAGGGCGCTTGCCGAAGTCGCTGACGCTTGCCGCGATCACCACGGCCGTGTCGGTGCCGATCGCGGTGTCGGCGGGCATTCTCGCGGCGGTGAACCGCGAGTCGCTGATCGACCGGATCGTGAGTCTCGGCACGCTGTCGCTCGTCGCAACGCCCGAGTTCCTGATCGCGACGCTGGCGGTGTTCGTGCTGGCGGTCAAGCTGCACTGGCTGTCGGCGCTGTCGTATAGCGGCGAGATCGACAGCCTGCACGATTTTCTGCGCGCGTATGCGATGCCGGTCGTCACGCTGTGCGCGGTCGTGATCGCGCAGATGGCGCGCATGACGCGCGCGGCGGTGATCGAGCAACTCAGCTCGTCGTATGTGGAGATGGCGATGCTCAAGGGCGCGAGCCCCGCGCGCATCGTGCTGCGTCATGCGCTGCCGAATGCGATCGGCCCGATCGCCAACGCGATCGCGCTGAGCCTGTCGTATCTGCTCGGCGGTGTGATCGTCGTCGAGACCATCTTCAACTATCCGGGCCTCGCCAGCCTGATGGTCGACGCGGTGAGCAACCGCGACTTCCCGCTCGTACAGGCCTGCACGCTGCTGTTCTGCCTCGGCTATCTGCTGCTCGTGCTGCTGGCCGACCTGTGCGCCATCATCTCGAACCCGAGGCTGCGGACATGACGATTCTTCGACCTTCTTCCCGATCGCCTCACCGGCTCGGCGCGCTCGAACCGGTGCAGCGCAGCAGCATGTTGCCGCGGGACGCCGAGCCCGCGCCGTCGTGGGGCGGAGGCGGAAGCCCGGCGCCCCGGCCGGTGCGCCGTCGTGGCTTCGCGCGGCGCCTGAACCTGTCGACCGGCGGCTGGATCGGTCTCGCGATGGTGAGCTGCGCGCTGTTCGTCGCGGCGTTCGCACCGTGGATCGCGCCGCATCCGGTCGGCGCGATCCTCACGCCCGACGTCTTCGCGGGCTTCAGCGCGAAGCTGCCGCTCGGCTCCGACTACCTGGGCCGCGACATGTTGACCCGCATCATCTACGGGATGCGGCTGACGGTCGTGCTGGCGCTCGCGGCGGCGCTGCTCGCGGCGCTCACGGGGACGATGCTGGGGCTGCTCGCGGCGGTGGCCGGCCGCCGTATCGACGAAACCATGAGCCGGCTGCTCGATGCCATTACGTCGATTCCGTCGAAGATGTTCGCGCTGATGATCGTCGCCGCGTTCGGCTCGTCGCTGCCGTTGCTGATCGGCACGGCCGCGGTGAGCTACATGCCGGGCTCGTACCGGATCGCCCGCTCGCTGGCGGTCAATATCGGCACGCTCGAATACGTGCAGGTCGCGCGAGCGCGCGGCGAAAGCGCGCTCTACATCGCGTGCTTCGAGATGCTGCCGAACATGATTCATCCGATCCTCGCCGACACCGGCCTGCGGTTCACGTTCGTCGTGCTGCTGCTGAGCAGCCTGAGCTTTCTCGGTCTCGGCGTGCAGCCGCCGTATGCCGATCTGGGTTCGCTGGTGCGCGAGAACATCGCCGGGCTCGGTGAAGGGGTGCCCGTCGTGATCCTGCCCGCGATCGCGATCGCCGTGCTGACGGTCGGCGTGAACCTGCTGATCGACGGACTGCCGCATCGTGGCCGCCGCAAGGGCGCGGTGGATGCCGACGGAGGTCACTGATGATGAAGGCCCCTCTCTTCAAACGTGCTCCCGCGGCCTTCATGGCTACGTCGGGGAGCGCGCCGCCGCCGTCGAATCTCGTCGAGGTGCGCGGCCTGCGCGTGGTGGGCAGCCGGCCGGGCGAGCCGGACACGACGATCGTGCACGGCATCGACTTCGAGATTGCGCGCGGCGAGGTGCTCGCGCTGATCGGCGAATCGGGCTCGGGCAAAACCACGATCGCATTGTCGCTGATGGGCCATGCGCGCAGCGGCTGCCGCATCGCGGGCGGCGCGATCCGGGTGGGCGACACCGACGTGCTCGGTCTGTCGGCGAAGGCGCTGGCGGGACTGCGTGGCCGCAAGGTCACCTATATCGCGCAGAGCGCGGCGGCCGCGTTCAACCCCGCGCGCACGATCATGGACCAGGTGATCGAGAGCGCGCTGATTCACGGCACGCTCGGCAAACGCGCCGCGCAGGCGAAAGCGGTCGAGCTGTTCCGCGCGCTCGCGCTGCCGGACCCGCAGACGATCGGCCGGCGCTACCCGCACCAGGTGTCGGGCGGCCAGTTGCAGCGACTGATGGCGGCGATGGCGCTGATCACCGATCCCGAACTCGTGATCCTCGACGAACCGACCACGGCGCTCGACGTCACCACGCAGATCGACGTGCTGCAGGCGTTTCGCCGGGTGATCCGCCAATACGGGATGACGGCCGTCTACGTGTCGCACGATCTGGCGGTGGTCGCGCAGATGGCGGATCGCATCGTCGTGCTGAGCAACGGTGAGATTCGCGAAACGGGCCGCACCGAGCAGATCCTGCATGCGCCGGCGCATCCTTATACACAAAGCCTCATCGCCGCCGTGACGCCGGTCGCGCCCGCCACGCCGGTTGAATCGACGCCGGCCGCTTCGGGCGTTGCATCGCCCGAAGCAGTGCCGCTGCTCGAACTGCGCGGTCTGACGGCCGGCTACGGCGGCACCGATGCGAAGGGCTGGCCGCACAAGGTCATTCTGAACGACGTGGACCTCGTGATCGGCCGTGGTCAGACGGTGGGTGTGATCGGCGAATCCGGTTCCGGCAAGACGACGCTCGCGAAGGTGATCGCCGGGCTCGTGCCGCTGGCGCGCGGCAGTCTGCTGCTCGACGGCCAGCCGCTTGCCGGCGAGCTCGGCCGCCGCAGCCGCGAACAGTTTCGCTGCATCCAGATCGTGTTCCAGAACGCCGACACCGCGCTCAATCCGACGCACACCGTCGAGCACACCCTCGCGCGTCCGCTGAAGTTCTATCACGGCATGAAGGGCGAAGCCGCGCGTCGGCGCGTCGCCGAGCTGCTCGGACTCGTGCGGCTGCCCGCCGAACTGGCGCAGCGGCGCACCGGCGAGCTGTCGGGCGGCCAGAAGCAGCGCGTGAATCTCGCGCGGGCGCTGGCCGCCGACCCCAAGTTGATCCTGTGCGACGAAGTCACGTCCGCGCTCGATACGGTGGTCGGCGCGGCGATTCTCGAACTGCTGCGCGATCTGCAGAAGAAGCTCGGGGTGTCGTATCTGTTCATCACGCACGATATCGCCAAGGTGCGCGCGATCAGCGACGACATCGTCGTGCTGTACGCGGGGCGCCGCGTCGAGACGGGCAATCGCGACGCGTTGTCGGCGCCGCCGTATCACCCGTATTCGCATCTGCTCGTGTCGTCCGCGCCGGAGCTGCGCGCCGGCTGGCTCGAAGAAGCCGGCGAGCGCTGCCGTCAGACGCTGCCGCCGATCGGCGCATCGACTCACGAACCGGAGCTGTGCACGTTTCTCGCGCGCTGTCCGATGCGTATCGATGGCGTCTGCAATCGCACGTCGCCGGGCGTGCGCACGCTGGCGAGCGGCGCGCGGGTGCTGTGCCATCGCACCGAGGCGGAACTGGAGCAATACCAGAACGCGCCGCCCGGCGACGCCGCGGCGGCCGGCGTGCTCGCGCAGTCCGCGACGGTGCGCGTCTGATGCCGCGCTCGCGCCAGCGTATGAACGCGCCGCATGCCTGAGCGTCGCGTGTCCGAAGCGAGGTTTCTGTTCGCGTTCCCGCTGCTTCGCGCGGCGGGGCGAAGTGTCTCGTCCGGTGCCAGCGGGTGTCGGACCTTTTGCGAGGATACGGGTCAATGGGCTTGAGAATCGGAGTCGACATCGGTGGATCGTTTGCCGATTTCGCGGTGCTGGACGATGCGACGGGCGAGCTGAAAACGCTCAAGGTGTTCTCGCGGCCGGATAGTCCCGGCAGCGAGGTGCTGCGTGGCATGGAGCAACTGCGCGAGCGTGACGGCATTGCGCCCGCCGATGTGACGTACTTCACGCACGGCACGACCGTCGGCGTGAATGCCGTCGTGCAACGCAAGGGCCTGCGGCTCGGTCTCATCACGACGCGTCATTTCGAGGACGTGCTGGATCTCGCGCGCCTGAAGGGTCCCGACATGTACAGCCTGCTGTCGAAGCGCCCCGCGCCGCTGGTGCCGCGCGAGCGCGTGTTCGGGGTGATCGAACGGCTCGCGGCGGACGGCAGCGTCGAGACGCCGGTCGACGAGGCGAGCGTGCTCGACGCGGTCGCGCGGCTCGAACGGTCCGGTTGCGAAGGGGTGGTGGTCGCGCTGCTGCACGCGTACCGCAACCCGGCGCACGAGCATCGGGTGAAGGCGCTCATCGAGCGCGCGCTGCCGGGTTTCTTCGTGTCCTGTTCGAGCGACGTGTGGCCGATCATCCGCGAATACGAGCGCACGTCGACGGCGGTGATCGGCAGCTACGTGCAGCCGAAGGTGTCGCACTACCTGACTTCGCTGCAACGCGCGCTGGTGGAGACGGGCATTGCCGCCGACATGAAAGTGACCAAGTCCAATGGCGGCGTGATGAGCGCCGAGGCGGGCAAGACCAACTGCGTCCAGATGATCCTGTCGGGCACCGCGTCCGGCGTGATCGGCGCGGCTTATGTCGCGCGGCAAAGCGGTATCGATCACTGCATGAGCCTCGACATCGGCGGCACGACGGCGGACGTCGCGCTGATCGTCAACGGCGAGCCGCAATACGCGAGCGGCGAGTATATCGGCGATTTCCAGATTCATATTCCGTCCGTGTCGGTGTCTTCGATCGGCGACGGTGGCGGCTCGATCGCGTGGGTCGACGACTTCGGCGTGCTCAAGGTCGGCCCCGAGAGCGCCGGCTCGAATCCCGGGCCGGTGTGCTACGGACGCGGCGGCACCCGCGCGACGATCACCGACGCTTTCGTCGTGCTCGGCGTGATCGGCAATGCGAGCCTCGGCTACGACGCGGTGACGGTCGATCACGACGCCGCGCATCGCGCAATCGGCGTGCTCGCGCACCGCCTCGGCATCGACGTGTACGCCGCGGCCGAGGCGGTCGTCGATGTCGCGGTGTCCGGCATGTACACGGGCGTGAGCCGGATCGTGTCGCGCTTCGGCATCGATCCGCGCGCGTTCGCGCTGCTGCCGTTCGGTGGCGCGGGGCCGATGCTCGCGTGCTACTTCGCGCGGGCGCTCGGCATGGAGCGCATCGTCGTGCCGACCGCGCCGGGCGTGCTGAGCGCGCTGGGCGGACTGATCGCCGATACGCGCAACGACTTCGTGAAAACCACCTATTACGACCTCGACGCGGGCACGCTGGCGCGTCTTGCCGACGACGCGCGCGCGCTCGAGGCGGCGGCGCGCGCGTGGCTGCGCGAACAGATCGGCGACGACGCGCGGGCGGCGCTCGCGGTGTCGGCCGACATGCGCTACAAGGGCCAGTCATTCGAGATCGATACGCCACTCGATATCGCATGGCTGCCCGGCGGAGACCTCGGGCCGGTGAAAGAAGCGTTCCATCGCGAGCACGAGCGGCTGTATGGGCATCGCGATGTGCAGGCGACGGTGCAGGTCATCGCGCTGCGACTCGTGATCAGCGCGGCCACGCCCAAGCCGACCCCGGTGCCGATCGCGGCCGGCAACGGCGCGCCGGTGTCCGCGGGCCGGATTCGCGTGTACATGGACGGCGCGTTTCGCGACGCCGCGCTCTACCGGCGCGCGGACCTGAAAGCGGGCGAGCAGTTCGACGGACCGGCGGTGATCGCGCAGGACGATTGCACGACCAGCGTGCTGCCCGGTTTTCGCGGCCGGGTGGATCCGTTCGGCAACCTCGTTTTCACGCTCGTTCACTGAGCCCACACGGAGCAGCGCTCATGCAATTCGACAAGGCAGTGCTTCAGATCTTCGCGAACTATTGCGTCGCGGCAGCCGAGAGCATGGCTTACACGCTGGTGCGTACCGCGCATTCGACCTTCGTGAAGGAAACGGAAGACTTCTCGTGCGCGATCACGACGCCGGAGGGGCTCACCTTCGCGTCGCCGAAAACGCTCGGCGCGACCTGGTACGTCGGCCTCGACTACAGCGCCGTGATCGGCATGATCGATCACTACGAGCCCGGCGACATCGGCATGACCAACGACGCGTATAGCGGCTTCGTCGCGACCCATACGCCGGACATCGTGCTGTGGAAGCCGGTGTTTTACGAAGGCGAGATCGTCTGTTTCGTCGGCGGCCACATTCACAACACCGACATGGGCGGGGCGGTGCCGGCATCGCTGTCGCGCACGTTGACGGAGATCCAGCAGGAAGGCATCCGCTTTCCGCCATGCAAGATCGTGCGCAAGGGCGTGGTCGACGAGTCGCTGATCCGCCTGATGGCAACCAATGTGCGCGTGCCTGGACAGAACACCGGCGATCTGCATGCACAACTGGCGTCGCTGCATACCGGCGAGCGCCGCGTGCTGGAGATCATCGGGCGCTTCGGCATCGACGGATTCAAGGCGGGCATGAGCGCGTTGCTCGACTACTCGGAGGAACAGGCGCGCACCATTCTGCGCGGCATTCCGGACGGCGATTATTTCTTCGCCGAGTTCGCCGACGAGGACTCGGTCAACGGCAAGCCGATGCGCGTCGCGCTCACCGCGCGCATACGCGACGGTCTCGTCGAGATGGACTACACGGGCAGCGATCCGCAATTGCAGTCGTCGCTGAACATGCCGACGGGCGGCCGCGAAAGACACGCGCTCGCGCTCGTCGGGCTCGTCTACGTGCTGTACACGCTCAATCCGGAAATCCTGCTGAATACGGGGATGCTGCGCGTGGCGCGCTGCATCCTGCCGGAGGGCACCGTTGTGAACGCGCAGCCGCCCGCCGCGGTGGGCATGCGCAGCCTGACGTGCAAGCTCACGCATCTGCTGACGTTCGGCGCGTTCTCGCAGGCCGTGCCGGACCGGCTCGGCGCGTGTCCGGCGGGTGGGCTGTCGATTCTCAGCGTGAAGACGACGGGCGCGCACGGGGCGACCGTGATGGCGTCGATCGGGCCGATCGGCGGCGGCGCCGGAGGCGGTCCCGGTGACGATGGGGAAGACGGCTCCGGCGCCAATAATGCGTTCCTGCGCAACACGCCGGTCGAGATCAACGAGGCGGAAGTGCCGATCCGCATTCTGCGTTACGGCGTCGCGCCGGGTTCGGGTGGCGCGGGACAGTATCGCGGTGGACGGGGGCTCGTGATGGAGTTCAAGGTGTTCTCGCCGAATACGCTCGTCACCGCCCGTAACCGCGACCGTACGCGATTCGCGTCGTGGGGCGTGCGCGGCGGCCACGCCGGTGCGAATGCGCGCTTCACGCGCAACCCCGATACGCCGCACGCGGAAGAACTCGACAACAACGATCTCGTCGTCTGCATGCCGGGCGACGTGATCCGGCTGATCGGCGCGGGGGCGGGCGGCTACGGGCGGCCGGTCGATCGCGATCCGCTGCGTGTGCGCGACGACGTGTTGCGCGGCTATATAAGCGCCGACGAAGCGCGCGAGGTCTACGGCGTCGCGCTTGCCGGCGACGCAGTGGATGAAGCAGGGACGGCGTTGCTGCGCGGCGTCCTGCTTGAGCAACTCGCGGGCGTGGATGTGCCCGCTTTCACCTACGGGCCGTACCGCGAATCGTTCGAGGCGAAATGGACCCGTGAGCGTTACGCGGCGCTCACCGGCATCCTCGCGCGCGTGCCGGTGCAATGGCGCTATTTCATCAAGCACAGGTTGTTCGAGGCACTCGATGCGCGCGTCGCGGAGCGCGAGGCGCAAGGCGAAACGGACGACGGCGATGCCGCGCTCGTGCATCTGCTTTTCCAGCAGTTATGCGTCACTTATGCGGCATTGAACGTGGCGTAGTGTGCCGCGCATCGGATGGGGCCACGGATGATGGCATCTGCGTCGCGAGGACCCGAATCCGTGCAATCGGAGAATCAGCGCCGGCAATCGCGGCGCGAGGGGATATGACATGACCGGAGTTTTCGACTACGCCGCGGGCGATGCATCGGTGTCGATGTCGCGCGCCATCAGGCGCAGCGTTGCCTTCATCGAGAGCTCGTTCGCGCAGCCCGTCAGTCTCGCGACGCTCGCCGCCGCGGCCGGGTTGAGCGTTTCGCGTTTTGCCACGCTGTTCCGCAAGGAGGTGGGTATCCCGCCTCATCGCTATGTGTGCCTGGTGCGAATTCAACACGCCAAACGGCTATTGCGCGACGGCGTGCCGCCCTGCGCAGTCGCCGCCGAAGTCGGATTTTTCGATCAGAGTCACTTCGGCCGGCATTTCCGGCGCGCGGTCGGTGTGACGCCGGGGCATTTCGTTGCTTCGCCGGAAGCGGGGCGCGCTATTGTTTCGCCCGCTGTGCCATCCAGCGCCGGTACTTGCGGGTGCGACAGGCATTGGCGATCTGCTGGACAACCAGCGCATGCAACGGGGACACCTTGGGATCGGTCGTGCGGCCTTGGCTTAGCTTGCGCAACTGAAACTTGACGGCGGCCATGTTCGCGAGGGAAGCAAGGCTCTTGTTCTTCCATCTGATCGTCGACAGTTCAGGCGCCGTGTCGTTACCGGTCTGCCAGCTACGTGGCAGGTCTGGATCGATTGCCAGCGCGGTGCCGATCCCGACCATATCCACTCCGCTTGCGACCACCTGTTCGGCAACCAGGCGCCGGCGGATGCCGCCTGTCACCATGATGGGCATCCTCGCCACTTTCCGGATATCGCGGGCGAACTCCGCAAAATAAGCTTCGCGCGCCAGTGTGCGGCCGTCGCGAGCCTGTCCCTGCATGGCCGGCGCCTCGTAGCTTCCACCCGACAGCTCGACCAGATCGACCTTCTGGTCGTTCAATAGCATTACCACCTGCCTGGCATCGTCGGCACTGAATCCACCGCGCTGGAAGTCCGCGGAGTTCAGTTTCACCGCGACGCAAAACCCCGGAGAAACGACCGAGCGGACGGCCTTCACAATCTCAAGCAGCAGCCGGGCGCGATTCTCCAGTGAGCCTCCCCATTTATCCGTTCTTCGATTGGTGAGCGGCGACAGAAACTGGCTCAGCAGATACCCGTGTGCCGCGTGAATTTCCACGCCGGTAAAACCGGCCTTTTCCGCGAGCCGGGCGGTACGCGCGAAGCGTTGGATCACATCGTCGATGACTTCCTGTGTCATTGCGAGTGGCGTGTTGAAATGCTTCGACATTTTGCCCAGTTCCAGCGGGACCGCCGAGGGCGCCCAGGTCTGCTGCCCCAGATTGGCCCGCATCTGTCGGCCCGGATGATTGATCTGCAGCCAGAATTGCGCGCCTCGGGATCGGCCGATCCGCGCCCAGCGCGTGAATCGGTGCAACTGCCTGTCGTCTTCCAGCACTACACCTCCCGGCCCCGTCATGGCCCGGCTGTCGACCATCACGTTGCCGGTAATCAGCAGGCCTGCACCGCCGTTTGCCCATGCTTCATAGAGGCGCATCAATTTTCCGGATGGACCCTGGCCGGCATCGGCCATGTTTTCTTCCATCGCAGCCTTGGCGATACGGTTGGGAACAATCGAACCGTTTGGGAAAGTCAATCTGTCGAACACGTTCATATAGATACCTCATCTGATCGTGTAACGACTTTAAGATTGAAGTCAGGTTTAATGTCAACGGAATATCGAGGCGTTGGAGGAAATGCTCGACAGCGGTCAGGACGACGGACGGGCTGCCTGCGGCAGCCCGTTTCCCGGCTTATATAAGCCTATGCAATCAGCCTTTCACGAACGCCAGCAGATCGGCATTGATGGTGTCGGCGTTGGTAGTGGGCATGCCGTGCGGAAAGCCCGCATACGTTTTCAAGGTTCCGTTCCTGAGCAGCTTCGCCGACAAGGGGCCGGAATCGGCATAGGGGACGATCTGGTCATCGTCGCCATGCATGACGAGGACAGGAATCGTCGCGCCTTTCAGGTCTTCAGTGAAGTCGGTCTGCGAGAAGGCGACGATCCCATCGTAGTGGGCTTTTGCGCTGCCCATCATGCCTTGCCGCCACCAGTTCCAGATAGTACCGGCGGACGGTTTCGCATCGGGCCGGTTGTAACCGTAGAAAGGACCCGCGGGTACATCGTAGTAAAACTGAGCCCGGTTTGCCGCGAGTTGTGCCTGCAGGTCGTCGAACACCTGTTTGGGCAGGCCGCCCGGATTGCTTTCGGTCTTCACCATGATCGGTGGGACGGCGCTGATGAGCACCGCCTTGGCCACGCGATCCTCGCCGTGGCGCGCGACATAATGAATGACCTCGCCACCGCCGGTGGAGTGGCCGACATGAACCGCTTTCCGCACGCCGAGATGATTGACGACGGCCGCTACGTCGTCGGCGTAGTGGTCCATGTCATGGCCGTCCCATACCTGACTCGACCTTCCGTGTCCGCGACGGTCGTGAGCGATCACGCGGAAACCGTGAGCCAGAAAATACAGCATCTGCGCGTCCCAGTCGTCGGCGCTCAGCGGCCATCCGTGATGGAAGAAGATCACCTGCGCGTCGCGCGGGCCCCAGTCCTTGTAGAAAATTTCTACGCCGTCCTTCGTTGTCACATATCCCATGTTCGCTTCTCCGGAGATGTATTCGCATTCAATTGGCGTCGTGCGCTGATGACTGCCGTTCAGGGTTGAAGTCCTGCTCCTTTTGTCTGATCTGCAAGTGGCGACGGTTGGCCGAAAGCGCACGTCGGGCCTGTTCGGCGTCGCCGGTCTCCCTTGTCACGGCCAACAGATGCGAACGCCGGAGCGTCGCCCGAGCGCCCAGCTTGACCGAGCTTTTACTGTAGGATTAAAGTCAACTTCAAGGTCAATACTTTTTAAAAGTGTCATATGCGGATCGGGGAACTGGCGGAACTCAGCGGATTGACGGCCTCCCGTATCCGCTTCTACGAGTCGACGGGACTGATCAACGCGGTTGAACGAAAGGCGAACGGATATCGCGATTACCCGCCTGAAGCGTTGTCAGTGCTCGAGATCATCGCCAGCGCCCAGCGCGCGGGGTTCACGCTCGATCAGATCCGTCATCTGCTTCCGGTGAAGCAGGGCAACTGGCAGCACGAGGCGTTACTGCTCGCGCTGCGGCAGAAGGTGGCGGAAATAGACGAGATGCAAGCGCGACTGAATCGGAACAGGGCGCAGTTGCTCGTCGCTATTGAAAGCATCGAGAACAGACCGAAGGACCTGAACTGCTCGGACCGGGCAGATTGGGTGCTGGGTCGCCTCCGCGAAAGCGGCGCCGTACCGAAGCGGAAGAAGCCGCAACGCTAGCTGCGAGGGGGGGACCGCTTGCGTTGCCGGTAACGAATTGCGCGTCAATGCTTGACCTTGAAGTTGGGTTGAACCTTAGAGTGTGCCCTGCGGGATAAATCGGCAGGCACACGCTGCCTGTGGGTCAACCATCAGGAAAGGTCAACGGATATGGACAGGCGCTTCACACAGGTCGAGTTCGGGTCGCACAAGGTTGAAGTGATCGAGGGCGGCTATTACGACCGCTTCCGCATGAATCCGGACCTCGACGAGGTGGCGCTCGATCGAGCCGCTGGAAATATCGATTTTTTCCGCGGAATTCCCAAGCAACTGGTCAGGTCGCGAGTAGGCCAGACATGGGCACCGAATTTTTACTACCGTACCAGCAGCGTTCAGGTATTGATGCTCGCGCCTCTGCAACGGCTTCGGGGAGCACTGCCAACGCCGCTGGAGCCGCTGCGCGCGTTGCCCGGTCATGGACTGGTGGCGCTGTCGTTCTTTTCGTATGCCGTCTGCGATAACGATCCCTATGACGAAGTTTCCGTCGCAGTGGTAATCCGCCGGCCCGGCGCACGAGGTTCTCATCTGGCGGAACTGGTCGACTCCATGCGTCGTCGAAATTTTTTCGCGCATGTATTGGCGCTTCCTGTCACCACTGAAATCGCAAGGGTGCGTGGCGTTCACGGTTATCAGCTACCCAAGTGGCTCGCGAAGATCGACGTCGATATCGGCGCTGACGTGAAGGCCGGCATAGCCGCCCTCGACGGTAAGTCCGACTTGACACTGCACGCCCCGCTGCCGGCGCTACGCGGCGTCGCGCCTCAATCCCATATGGGCACGACGACAATGATTCATCGTGTCGATGGCGAATGGCATCAGACCAGGGTGCTGACCAACACGTTATCGTTCGCGCAGCGCAGTCTCCCCCGAAACGTCACGCTGGTGCGCGGCGGCGGTCCATTGAGTCAGCTTCTCGACAGGCTGGGTGCATCGACTATCGTTCGTCTCGATGTGGTCAAGGATGCTCAGGTGGTGCTGAATTTGCCTGTGCCGTTGGCGTCGTCGCTTGCTGTAAAGACGGAATAACGATGGGAGCCGTATAGATGAAGATCGGAGAACTTTCGAAGCGCACGGGTCTTGCTGCTTCGCGTATCCGCTTCTACGAACGCATTGGCTTGCTGAAAACGGTCGAGCGGCAGCCGAACGGTTACCGGACCTATCCGGCCGAAGCCGTGCTGGTGCTCGACCTGGTCGCGACTGCGCAAAAAGCTGGCTTCAGCCTTGAAGAGATCGGCATGCTGCTGCCGCCCAACCCGTCGCAGTGGCAACATGGGGTTCTCCTCGAAACGCTGCGCCGCAAGTTGCAGGACATCGAGGCGCTGGAGGCACGTCTGGCGCATAGCAAAACAAACATCGTGTCGCTCATCGTCGAGATCGAGGCGAAGCCACCGGAAATCGACTGTGCCGCCAACGCGAAGAGGGTGCTGTCACGGATGCGCGGAGGCGAAATCGCGAGCCCGATTCTGGGGGCCAGCGACGTCAAGGCGCTGGGCAACGCAAAACGTCGGCAGCCTGGCAGATCCGGTTAGAGACGGGGCGACCCGCGCGTGATGGTTTGACATGTCAGACGCATCGCGACTGCACAGGCTTCCGACAGCGGCAAAATCGCGGTGTGCTCGCAACAGCACCGCCGACGAGCAAAGGATAGATCCCGATATGACAAAGCGAATACTTCACGTCGTCAGCAACGTGACCAGCTATGCCGACCAGACCGAGCCGACCGGGCTTTGGCTGTCGGAGTTGACCCATGCCTGGCATATCTTCGGCGATAAGGGATACGACCAGCGTCTCGTCAGTCCGAAGGGCGGCATCTCGCCTCTTGAACCGCGCTCCCTCAAATGGCCGCTTGCCGACGCTTCCGTGAAGGAGTGGCTCACCGACAAGGGCCGTCAGACACTGCTTTCGACGACTGCCCGGCCCGACGAAATCGATCCGGCGGACTTCGATGCGATCTATTTCACGGGCGGCCACGCCGTCATGTGGGACTTCCCCGATGACGCAGGGCTGCAGCGAATCACGCGCGACATCTACGAGCATGGTGGAATTGTCTCGTCCGTTTGTCACGGCTATTGCGGCCTGCTGAACACCAGGCTGTCGGACGGCTCCCTGTTGGTGGCCGGACGCCGGCTCACCGGCTATTCATGGGTCGAAGAAGTGCTCGCCGGCGTCGCCAGCAAGGTTCCCTACAACGCCGAGCAGGAAATGGTTCGACGCGGCGCGCGCTATGAGAAGGCCTTGCTGCCGTTCGTATCGAAAGTCGTCACCGACGGACGGCTGGTGACTGGTCAGAATCCGGGATCGGCCAAGGCGACGGCCCGGCAGGTCGCCGCGCTCCTGGCGGTTGAGCCTGTTACGCGGCTACATGTACTTTGAGTGTCATCTGGAAGTGCGGGGTGAATTCTTTCGTGGAACCGGTGTTGGGTTTTGATGCCCGCGAGCGTTGCTCGATCGTCAGTGGGCCGCTTTCAGCACTTGAGAGGACTCCGCGACATCCGGGCCCGGCAGGTGCCGGCGGGGGCCGCGATAGCGTTGTACGCAGCGATGTTTCAGCGGCCTCGAATATCGGTCAATCGCACACCGTATATTCGCCTGCATCATCTCGAAAGGTGGCTGTGATCGGCAAAGCCTGTCGCATACGCTATCTCCGCGAAGGGCTCCTTTCCATGTTTCGCCATCGCTATCGCGACTTGCACGCGTCGGTGCATGAGGTAGACAGCGGGAGTCATGCCAACTGTTCTCGTGAATGCGCGGAGAAAATGAAACTTGCTCAAGCCGGCGGCCATGGCCAGGTCATCCAGAGTAATCGGCCGATCGAGCGATTCCGCTATAAAGGCGTTCACCCTCTTGAGAGTCGTCGAGCCTATTGAAGGCGATTGGCCCTCCGCTGCTTCGGACATGTGCCGAAGTGCGAGTTGCAGCGCGAAAATGGCGGAGAGTTCCGCCCAATGCATGCGAACGGACGCGTAAGTGTCTCCCGGATCATGGACGTGCGCGAGCCCGACATTGGCTGCGCCCTTTGGAGCATGCTGGTTCAGAAGCGTGAGCGGCGGACCGTCAAATTTCAGCGTGAAACCAGCTTCGGCGTCCGGATGCCACGCCACGGGGGAACGCCCCCATATATCTGGAGCTGGGCGGTTCAGGTTTTCGGGCAATTTCATGCTGTGCGGTTCTCGCAATCCTCCCCGCAGTGACTACACAGCCTGGCTAGGCGATGGGTCGCTTACTCATATCCTCGTAAGGCCTGTACATCTCCTCCGGGATTTCCGCCAGCCTTGACGGAACAATCCGGTCCGGCGCGAGACCGTAATATTGCGCGAAGCTCATCAAAAGCGGCTTCCATTTGTCGGGATCGATGTGATTCTTCTTACCCGGTACGAGAAGCGATTCTTCTGCATGAACCCGCAGGATTTTCAGTTCCACTGCAAGCACGAGCGGATCGTCACTTGTGCCGGTGTTGTATGCGCGCTCGGGCTCGAATCCCCCAAACCGGTGAGTGGCCTGTACCACTGCCTCAAGCTGAATCGGACACTCGACTATCCTCGGCGGCTTTACGACATCGGAACGCATATCTGTCAAGCCTGCGGCGCCCAGCTTGTCTTTTTCGTAGCGATAGCCCATGGCCACTTTGTCGGCGGTGAGAGGGTATCTGCCGGTCAGACGCGCCAGCCGGTTCGGCGCATACGCCTGTTCAACCGACGGAAGGTTGAGTACGCATTCCCTTTCACGTAACAGGTTCAGGGTTGTCTGGGAGCCGCTGTTCAAACCAATCATGCATCCCCAGCCAAGAAA
The DNA here is from genome assembly GCF_047605525.1 of Paraburkholderia sp. GTDB lineage: Bacteria > Pseudomonadota > Gammaproteobacteria > Burkholderiales > Burkholderiaceae > Paraburkholderia. The sequence continues at coordinate 41,253 of NZ_JASGFN010000015.1, forward strand.
CCAGCTCGACGACATCGGCGCGACATTCGTCGTGCCGTCTTCGTTTCTTGTGGTGATTAGCACAACCGGTGTGCCGAAGTAGAGAATCGATGGTTCAGTCGTGGTGTGCATACGTTCGGATATCCAACAGGTTGATCAAACGGGCGATCTGCATCGCGATAAGGGTATGCGAGCCGGTCGCGCCGGTCTTGGACAAAATTGCGCAAACCTCCGTGTGGTTTTTCGCTTATAGGCGGTTGCAACGATCATCTGACCCACTGGGGAATCGATCCTGCTCAGATTGAATTTCATGGTGGGCACTCGTTGAATCGCGTGATGTGTTTGCATGACATAGCATCGCGCGACTGGGGAGCGAGCGACATCCGTTTGTTGCGGTTCAATTCCGGAAACTCGCAGCACGGTCATTCCGCAGTGACAGCAAGTTCCGGAGTTTCATGCGCGCGTCGTAGCTCGCGCCCACAACTAGACAGATAAACTTGCAAGTTTATCTGTCTTAATCTACGCTTCACGCATGGCCCGCTCCCGTGAATCCACTCCGCCGCTGGAATGCGTCGTCTCCGATCTGACGCTGGCTGTCGGCCAGCTTTTGCGTCGGCTGCGCAACGCCAATCCCGGCGACCTGAACCTGTCGCAGTCCAGCGTGCTCGCGCGGCTGGAACGTGAAGGCCCGATGACCACCGCGGATCTCGCGCGAGCCGAATTGATGAAGCCGCAGTCCATGAAAACCATCCTCGCGGGCCTCGAAGAAGAGGCATGCGTCGAGCGCGAACCGCATCCCACGGACGGCCGCCAGATCCTGTTCGCGATCACGCGCAAAGGGCTGGACGAACGCAGGCGGCGCACGGCGGCCAAACGCGAATGGCTGCTGGCGAAGCTCGAACAGTTCGACCCGCAGGACGTCGCAACGCTTGCGGCGGCCATTCCACTCATCAGGCGGCTCGGCGATTCCTCACTTCCTTAGCCTTTCCGGCTTCTCCATCTTTGATAGGACGAACCATGAGCTTCGTTGCGATCTTTTTCGCGGGTGCCTTCCTGTGCAACGCGATGCCGCATCTCACCGCAGGTCTGCGCGGCGAGGTGTTTCCTTCTCCGTTCTCGACGCCGCATGGCAAGGGGCCGTCGTCGCCGCTGGTCAATTTCCTGTGGGGCATCTTGAACGCATTGATCGGTCTGGCGCTGCTGGTTCACGATCCGTTCGCGCCCGGCGTGAACGTCGATAGCGCGGCGCTGCTCGTCGGCGTAGTGGTCACGGGTGTTTTCACATCGGTTCATTTCGGCCGTGTACGTCGCGAAGGTCTGTTTTGAGCGCGACGCAGCGCGATCAGCTCGATCCGCTGGTCTGGAAAATCACCGCCGTCGCCGTACTCGGCTCGCTGCTCGCGCAGCTCGATGCGACTATCGTCAACGTGTCGCTGTCGAATCTCGCGCAGGATCTCCATGCCACGTTGCCGGCCATTCAGTGGGTAACGAGCGGGTATCTGCTCGCGCTCACGCTGGTGCTGCCGCTCAACGGCTGGCTGATCGACCGGATCGGCGGCAAGGCGCTCTACCTGTGGTGCTTCTCGTCGTTCACGCTCAGTTCGCTGCTGTGCGGCTTTGCATGGTCGGCTGATGCGCTGATCGGCTTCCGTCTGTTGCAGGGCGCGAGCGGCGGTCTGCTCGCACCGATGGCGCAGTTGATGATGAAGCGCGCGGCGGGTAACCAGTTCACCCGCGTGGCCGGCTACGCGACCGTGCCGATCCTGCTCGGGCCGTTGCTCGGGCCGGTGATCGCCGGCTTCATTCTTCGCCATGCGTCGTGGCGTTGGCTGTTTCTCGTCAACCTGCCGGTCGGCGTGCTGGCACTGATGTTGTCGGTGCTGTTCCTGCCCGACGATCGTGAAGTTCGTCGGCCGCGCGAGCTGGATTGGCTCGGTCTGGTCCTGCTGTCGCCCGGACTCGCATTGATATTGTTCGGCGCGGAGCGCATCCGGCAGCATGTGGGCATCGTCGCGATGGTTGCGGGCGTCGTGCTGCTGGTCCTTTTTTTGCGGGTGGAAACGCGCAAGGCGGGGCGGGCGCTGATCGATCTGAGCCAGTTTCACAACCGCACGTTCACGCTGGCGGCGGTTGTGCAGTTCCTGTCGAACGGTGTGATGTTCGCGGGGCAGATGTTGATTCCGCTCTTTCTCATTCAGGCGTGCGGCCGTTCTCCCGCGGCGATGGGCTGGCTGCTCGCGCCGCTCGGTCTGGGAATGATGGTCGCGTTTCCGCCGCTCGGTTTTCTGACGGGGCGCTTCGGCGGTCGTGCGGTCGCGACCGGTGGCGCGTTGCTGTCGCTTGCCGCGACGTTGATGCTGGCGTGGCTGGCCTCACGTCCGCTGCAGGTCGCAACGCTCGTGCTTGCGTTGTTCGTGCGCGGCGCCGGGCTCGGCGCGACGGCGCTGCCGGCGATGTCGGCGGCCTACGCGTCGGTCGAGCCGCGCAATCTGCCGATGGCGACTACGACGCTCAACATCGTGCAGCGGCTCGGTGGGCCGACCTTGACGACGCTCTGCGCGCTGGTGCTGGCGGCGTTGCTCGGCGCGCACCCGACGCTTGTTGGGTTGAACGCATGGGAGGCAACGTTTCTGCTGCTTGCCATGCTGCATGCGGTGATGGCAGTGATGGCGGTGCGGCTGCCGGGGCGCACGAAATGACCAGCGAGCGCTGGCTGTTGGCGCACACGATAGCGGCGACACAAGCACATGGACGACGACCACCACGAAGTCATGCAGCGCGATATCCAGTCGGTCCGTCGGCGACGTGCTGGTGAACAACGCGGGTATTACGCAGGATGCCAGGCTCATGCGCATGACCGAAGCGCCCACCGGCCGTTCCGGCTCGGGAATTCGATTATTCGGATGAATGCATTCCACCATGACAGGTTCGCGAAAGCAAAGCGTTCAATATTTTTGCCGGAAGTTCCTATACTTGCTCTAGCGCGCCAACAGAATGGGCCGCACGACGCGAAGACCATTCATGCCAGGAAGGCGAAAGAAGTCGCATAAGCAAAGAAGTCGCATAAGAGAAGTGAGAAGAGGCGGCAATACGAAGCGAAAGCTGCGCGGCCATCTGTGCCCGCATGCCACAGCATGAGGAGGGAGACGTGGGATCATCCGCATCCACCGCGCCGGCGGACGCTCGCCCTGGCGACTCCGGCCCGCATCGCCCGGCCATGCCCGCGCTCGCGTTGGCCGCGCTTGGCGTGGTCTATGGCGACATCGGCACGAGTCCGCTCTATACGCTCGCCACTGTATTCGATCCCGGCAATGGGCTAGCGCTCAATGCTTTCAATCTTGTAGGCATCGTCTCGCTGATCTTCTGGTCGCTGATGATCGTCGTGTCGCTCAAGTACGTCGCGCTGATCTTGCGCGCCAACAACCACGGCGAAGGCGGCATCATGGCGCTTCTCGCGCTCGCGGCCTCGTCGGTCTCGTCGCGGCCGCATCTGCGTCGCACGTTGCTCGTGGTCGGCGTGATGGGCGCGGCGCTTTTCTTCGGCGACAGCGTGATCACCCCGGCCATCTCGGTGCTGAGCGCGGTGGAAGGCCTCGAGGTGGCGGAGCCCGGGCTCAAGACCTATGTGATTCCGGTGACGCTCGCCGCGATCATCGTGCTGTTCGTCATGCAAAAGCGGGGCACGGGAGGCATCGGCGCCGTGTTCGGTCCGGTGATGGTGCTCTGGTTCGTCGTGATCGGCGTGGCAGGCATCGCCAACATCCTCGCCGCGCCGGTCGTGCTGGTCGCGCTCAATCCGCTGCGCGGGCTCGCGTTCTGCGTGCATCACCGCTGGCTCGCTTTCGTCGCGCTTGGCGCAGTCGTTCTCTCGCTCACGGGTGCCGAGGCGCTATATGCCGACATGGGCCACTTCGGCAAGCAGCCTATCCGCCTCACGTGGTTCTGCGTGGTGTTTCCCGCGCTCGCGCTGAACTACCTCGGCCAGGGCGCGCTGCTACTCGCGAACCCCGGCGCGGTGCAAAACCCGTTCTATCACCTCTTTCCGCAATGGTCCATCGTGCCGATGATCGTGCTCGCAACGGTCGCGACAGTCATCGCGTCGCAGGCCGTCATATCGGGCACCTACTCAATGGCGATGCAGGCGATGCAACTCTCGTTCCTGCCGCGCATGAACATCGTGCATACCTCGGAGCGCGAGAAAGGCCAGATCTACGCGCCCGGCATCAACTGGATTCTGCTCGTCGCGGTGGTCGCGGCGGTGCTCGGCTTCCGCTCGTCCACGGCGCTCGGTTCCGCTTACGGCATCGCCGTGACGGGCACGATGCTCATCACGACTGTCCTCACGTTCTTCGTGGTGCGTTACGCGTGGCACTACAACTGGCTGCTGTGCGTGTTCGCCACGGCTTTCTTCTTCGTGATCGACGCGATGTTCTTCTCGGCCAACCTGCTCAAGATCGTGGACGGCGGCTGGTTCCCGCTCGTGATCGGCGGATTGATGTTCACGATCATGGCGACATGGGGACGCGGCTGGGAGATGATGGCTGCCGAGGCGCGCGTGCGCGCGGGCGAGACGCCGCTCAAGCCCTACCTTGCGGCGCTGCTGCGAAGCTCGCCGGTGCGCGTGGGCGGCACCGCGATCTTCCTTACGCCAAACGCCGACGCCGTGCCGCATGCGTTCGTCAACAACCTCCGGCACAACCGCGTGATGCACGAACGCGTCGTGTTCCTGAGCGCGAAGACGAAAGACGTGCCCTGGGTGGCCGAAAGCGAGCGTGTGGAGGTCGAGCCGCTGTGCCCCGGCTGCTATTACGTGATCGTCAACTACGGATTCAAGGACGAGGTCGACTTGCCGCGCACGCTCGCGTCGTACAGGTCCGCGGAACTCACGTTCGATCTCGACGAAACTTCGTGGTTCCTGAGCCGTGCGCTGGTCGTGCCCAAACGCGGGCACGGCATGGCGCTCTGGCGCGAGCGTCTGTTCGCGGTGATGCTGCACAACGTCGGCAACATCGCGGCGTTCTTCAACCTGCCGGCCAATCGCGTGATCGAAGTGGGCGCGCGCGTCGAGATCTAGCCGGCGTTCGACCTGGTGTCAGACGTAACTCAATAGATGCCCGCAACTTCAATGCATCGACGGACATGTGTACGCCCAACAAAGCACCCAGGACAAGTCCATCGCCCTATGCGTCTTTATCCAGTACCTGCTGATGCCGGGTTGCCGTATTCGCCCGCGGCTTCCGCCCATCCGGCGGCGAGCTCCCGGATGCTTTCGCGAACCTGTTGGCGGAACCAGCATTGCGACGCATCGCGGTCGCTCGCCTTGGTCCAGGCCATGATGATCTTCAGCGGCGGGAATGTCACCGGCGGCTCGAAAATCCGGATCGGCAGCACGGCCTGGAACGGTCGCGCGAGCGACAGCGGTATCGCCGCGATGCAGCCGGTCGCGGCCACCATGTGCGGCAGCGTCGTGAATTCGGGCAACAGAAACTGATCATTCTGCGTGAGACCGGCTCCCGCCAGCGTATCGCGTTCGATGCTCGCGTTCACGCGTGAGCCGAGATTGAAACTGATGTGCGTATGCCGCAAGTACGCGTCCTGGTCGAGCCCGGCCAGCGACGGCGCATGCCTTGTCGATTCGATGCAGACCATCTGGTCGGTGAACAGATACTCGTACTGGTAATCGGAGTTCTCGTTAAACAGATTGAGGCCCGACCAGTCTGATACTTTTTCAGGGGCGATCACCATGTCGATCATGCCCTGCCGCATATCCTCGCCCGAGCTCCTGTCGCCATGAACGAACTGCACGCCCGCTTTCGGAGCGTTGCCGTTCAGCCGCTCGTGCAGAGGCGGCACCAGCAGAAAACTCAGCCAGTCCGCCGAGGCGATCCGGAAGCGGTTGGTGATCTCGCCAGGATCGAATTCGAGCGTTCCGAGCAGCGCCTCGCCCGCGAGCTGGAATCGTTCCAGCTGCGGCAGCATCGCCTTCGCCTTCTCCGTCAGGAGCAACTCCCGCCCGTTGAATACCAGCAGTTCGTTGTCGAATACTTCGCGCAGACGTTTCAGACTACCGCTCACCGTGGACTGGGTCAGATGCAGTTCCTTCGCGGCTATCGTCACGTTTCGATGCTTCAGCAACGTATAGAGGATCGGCAACAGATTGAGATTGACGTTACGAAGCTGGTTCGATTGGCTCATGACTGGTCTCGTCGTCGTTTGCTGACCCGCGCGGCAATCTTCGCCTTCGGGGATCGGGAATCCTCCGGCGGACCGTGCCGGCGCGCAATCGGGAAATGCCCGCCATCCCCCCATCTGCCTGTTGGCGTTTTTACCTAATCGGCTCCGCCAATACCTCCTATGGAAAACGGCGGTTTCCGTTCACGCTGCCCGCGTACCTATACTTGGTCCCACATTAAAACACGCGTGGCGTCGTCGAAGCGGCATTCGGCGCGCTGTACCCGCGTGTCGAATACGAAACGCTGAAGAACACCGGCGACTGCCCGATGCACGAACTGCCGGTTGACCTGGCAACCGCCATCGACACATTCATCGCGCGCCATCGCTGACACGGCTTTCGTCTGCTACATGAATTGTTGGTACACCAACGACAAGCAAACGTTCGGGAAGGAATACGACATGAGTTCGGCTCGCATGCGGTCGCGCTTCGCCCCGACCGCTTCGTCATGGCGAGCGATGCAACGGGACTGCGCATGCCCGCACCTTGATGCCGACCTCACGCGCGGATGGACCGTCAATCACCGGCCAATCCGCGATCTTTAAATCGCAATACGAACAAGGAGAAGTCATGCACAGCGTATCGACGCTCGGATATATGGTCCTCGGAGTCAGCGATCTCGCGGCATGGGAAGGGTTCGCCGTCAACGTGCTCGGTTTGCAGGTCGGAAAGCGCGTGGCCGGCGAATCGCTCGGCCTGCGGATGGACGATTACGAACAGCGCATCCTGCTGCTCAAAAGCGACATCGACGACTTCCTCGCGGCCGGCTGGGAGTTCGAAACGGATGCGCAGCTCGACGCGTTCGTCGCCCAGGTGCGTGCCCGCGGCGTCGAAGTCGCCGAGGAAGGCAGGGCGGTTGCCGGGCAACGCCGCGTGACGCGGCTCTTCGTCTGCGTGGACGACGACGGTATTCGCCACGAGTTCTATAGCACCGCATATCGGGCCAACACCCGCGACACGTTCCACTCGTCGGTGTTGCGCGGCGGATTCTGCACCGGGCGCTTCGGGGCGGGCCACTTCGTCACCGTGCCGAAGCAGAGCGCGCGCGCAAAAGCGTTCTGCGAGGACATCCTCGGCCTGAAACTCAGCGACACCATTCAGGGCGACGCCGCGCCGGGTCTGACGGTAGACGTGACCTTTTTCCACGCGCGCGCCGGCCGCCACCATTCGCTCGCGATCGCCGAGGTCCCGTTCCCTGCGCGCAAGCGCATCCACCACATGATGATCGAGTGCACCGACCCCAACGACGTCGGCCTCGCCTACGACCGCTGCAAGGCGGCCGGCGTGCCGATCCTGATGGAGCTCGGCCATCACCCCAACGACCAAATGTTCTCGTTCTACCTGATCTCGCCCTCGGGTTTCGCAATCGAATTCGGCGCGGGCGGCATCGTCGTGAACGACGACACGTGGGAAATCAGGCGCTACACCGAGCTCAGCGACTGGGGCCACGAGCTCAACCCGCCGCCGGACGCACCGGCTTCGAACGCGCATTGAAACCACCCGCACCCGTAAAGCAGCGAAATACCACTAGCCACTGGAGCAAAAAAATGTCCTTCACCGAAGCCGATACCAGCAAGTTCGTGACGATCAATGAAGCGGGCCTCGAGAACTTCACCATCCATTTCAACGACGCTGGCAGTGGTCCGGCGATCGCCATGCTGCACGGCGGCGGCCCCGGCGCGAGCGGCTGGAGCAACTACTACCGTAACCTCGACGCGCTCGTGAACGCCGGCTATCGCGTATTGCTCCTCGACAGCCCGGGCTTCAACAAGTCCGGCGAGATCGTCACCGACGTGCCGCGCCCGCTGATCAATGCACGCGCTACCAAAGGCGTGCTGGACGTTCTCGGCATCGACAAGGCCCATCTGGTCGGCAATTCGATGGGCGGTGCGTCGGCCATGAGCTTTGCGCTGGAATTTCCCGAACGGCTGGATCGCCTGGTGCTGATGGGACCGGGCGCGCAAGGTCCGAGCATCATCCAGCCGCAGCCGGGGGAGGGCATCAAGCGCATGTTCAGGCTCTACATGCAACCCACCTATGAGAACTTCGAGGCCATGCTCGAGGTATTCGTCTACGACCCGCAAGCGATTACCGAAGAGTTGCGTAAGGGGCGATGGAGCAACATCGAGTCGAACCTGAATCACCTGAGGAACTTCGTCGAAAGTTCGCGGCTTTGCCCCGTCACGAAGTGGGACCTGACTGCCCGCTTTCCGGAGATCGCGCATAAAACCCTGGTTACGTGGGGGCGCGACGACCGCTTCGTACCGCTCGATCATGGCCTGCGCATGATCAACACCTTCCAGGACGCACGACTCCATATCCTGCCGAAATGCGGTCATTGGGCGCAATGGGAGCACGCCGAAGAATTCAACCGGCTGGTCATCGATTTCCTGAGGAGCTGAAAGCGGCGGGCTTTTACATCGTGTCCACGGTGGCCGATGTCGACGTGCTGATTGCAGGCGCATTCGTCGCGTGCTTCGGCGGGGGCATCGTCATGCCGCTGATGCTGAACTGGATCATGGTGCGCCTGCCGTTCGCCCAGCGCGGCTGCGGCGCGGGTGGCTACATGGCGGCCTTTTTCCTCGGCAACTTTCTCAGCCCATTGGTCGTGACCGCCGGGGCGGCCAGGGCAGGTGGCCTGTTCGCATCGATCGGGGTGCTGTCCGCGGTCTGCGCGGCGGTCGCCGTCGTATCGCTGATTCTGGTGCTGCTCAGGCGCGGTCCCACCGAGGCCGTGAGCGCGCACGTCAATATTCCGTTGCCGCATTGAAGCTGCAAATCATTTGGTGGAACCATCTCATGAAAGAACGTTATGACGCCGACGTCGCCATCGTCGGCTATGGTCCGAGCGGCGTCGTTGCCGCACTCACGCTGGCGAAATACGGCATCTCCACCGTGGTATTCGAACGGTACCGCGACATTTACCCGCGTGCCCGCGCCGTGACCGTCAACGACTGGACCATGCGTATTTTCCAGAGCCTGGGAGTCGACGAACCCGTTCTGAAATGCATCGATCCGCAACGCGCGCTGCGCTGGATGCGCTACGACGGCACCGAGATCATGCGCATCGAGCATCCTCCTTCGACGCTGGGTACCAGGCCGCGCTTCTTTAACATCTACCAGCCCACGATGGAGGCGACGTTGCGCGAATGCGCAAGCCGGCATGCGCGGATCGACGTGCGCTACGGGATGGAGGTGGTGTCGCTGGAGCAGGATGAAACGGGCGTCACGGTGACGGCAAAGGATGCCGCAACGGATGCCAGGACCAGCACGCGCGTGCGCTATGCGATCGGCTGCGACGGCGGGAGCAGCGCGACCCGTGGCGCCCTCGGTGTGAAGCTGCTCGGCGACACGCTGGAAGTGCTGTGGATCGTCGTCGACTGCCGGGTGAAGCGCTGGTGGCCGGACCGGAATCTGCTGACCTTCTGGTCCGACAAGGAGCGGCCGGTCGTGGACATCGCGCTCTCCGGCGGCAATCACCGCTGGGAGCTGCCGCTCAAGCCGGGCGAAACCGAGGCGGACTTCGCGACGAACGACCAGGTGTGGCCGCTGCTCGAGGCGCTCGGCGTGAGCGCGGACGACGTCGAAATTCACCAGCACGCGTTCTATCGCCACCACACCCGCATGGCGGACAAGTGGCGAGTCGGGCGCGTCTTCCTGGCCGGCGATGCGGCGCATCTGATGCCGCCATGGGCTGGCGCCGGCATGCAGACCGGTATGCGCGACGCGTTCGATCTCGGCTGGAAGCTTGCGGGCGTGATCAACCGGACCTTGCCCGAGCATTTCCTCGATACCTACGAAGCGGAGCGCCGGCCCAACGCGGAGTTCTACACGCAACTTGCCGTTCAGCTTGGCCGCGTCATCAAGCAGGAGCTTTCGGAGGAAGAACAGGCCGCGCTCAGTGCGCCGCCTGCCGAGGACGCACCGGAGCCGCCGCTGATCGCGCCGCCGGTGCTCGCCGCCGGATGGCTGCGCGGCCCGCTCGCCGAGGACAGCATCGTCGGCCGCATGGTGCCGCAACCCGTCGTCGGCGACACGCGCGGGGTGATGGCGCGCCTCGACGATCTGCTGGGCGACGGCTTCGTGCTGCTTGGGGATGACGTCGATCCCGCGACGCTGCTCACCCCCGCGGAGAAGGACGAGTGGAACCGGCTCGGGGCTCGCTACATCGCCGTGCGTCAGCAGGACCAGCACACCCAGGGGCCCGACGAACTGATCGACCTGGACGGCGTATTGCGCCCCTGGCTGCGCAAGTACGGTGCGCGCGCAGTCGCATTGCGACCCGACCGGTTCGTGGCCGCCGCCGATGTGAGCGGACTGTCGGTGCCCGCTTGTCCCATCGCCGCATAGGCGGCAACCCGTGGCGCGAAATACGACGCGCGGGTGGCCGTAGCGCCGCCCGTACAGAACGATCGAAGAAGGAGCTTTACCGATGCTCGACATCACCGTAGTGAATACACTTGCCACCCGCCTGCGCAATGCCGAAGCCGCGCGCCGAACCATCGCGCCCGTGCGCGGCGAGATCGCCACGCACGACATGGCCACCGCATACGCCGTGCAGCAGGCCAACGTCGATCTGCGCGTGGCGAACGGCGAGCGCATCGTGGGCCGCAAGATCGGTCTCACGTCGCTCGCGGTGCAGAGGCAACTGGGCGTCGATCAGCCGGATTTCGGCACGCTGTTCGCTTCGATGGCTTACGGCGACGGCGAGCCGATTCCGCTTTCGCAACTCATCCAGCCGAAGGTGGAAGCCGAAATCGCGCTCGTGCTCGAACGCGACCTCACGCATGAGAAGCACACCTTCGTCGATATCCTGCGCGCCAGCGCGTATGCACTCGCGGCGCTCGAAGTGGTGGACAGCCGCATCGAGAACTGGGACATCCGCTTCGTCGATACGGTGGCGGACAACGCCTCGAGCGCGCGCTTCGTGCTGGGCAGCCGCCCGGTGCCGCTCTCGCGGATCGACCTCACCGCATGCGCGATGGAACTTGCGTGCGATGGCGAGATGCTGTCGCGCGGCAACGGCGCCGCGTGCCTCGGCAATCCGCTGAACGCCGCCGTATGGCTCGCGGACCGCATGGCTCAGCTCGGCACACCGCTGCGCGCGGGCGATGTCGTGCTCACGGGCGCGCTGGGCCCGATGGTGGCCGTCAAGGCGCCGGGCACGTACAGCGCGCAGATCGAAGGGCTCGGCAGCGTCCGCGCGACTTTTACCGCCTGATTCAGGGGACTTGCATGGCTTCGGAAAAACTCAAGGCCGCGATCATCGGCTCGGGCAATATCGGCACGGATCTGATGATCAAGATCCTGCGCAACGACCGCCATCTGGAGATGGCCGCAATGGTGGGCATCGACCCGAACTCGGATGGCCTCGCGCGCGCCGCTCGCCTTGGCGTGGCCACCACGCACGAAGGCGCGCAGGGCCTCACGCGTCTGCCGTGCTTCAAGGACATCGACTTCGTGTTCGATGCAACGTCGGCCGGCGCGCATGTGAAGAACGACGCGCTGCTGCGCGCGCACAAGCCTTCGATCCGCGTGATCGACCTCACGCCCGCCGCGATCGGCCCGTACTGCGTGCCGGTGGTGAATCTCGACGCGCAACTCGACGCGCTCAACGTCAACATGGTCACCTGTGGCGGCCAGGCGACGATCCCTGTCGTCGCGGCCGTCTCGCGCGTCGCGAAGGTGCACTACGCGGAGATCGTCGCGTCGATCAGCAGCAGGTCGGCCGGCCCCGGCACGCGCGCGAACATCGACGAATTCACCGAGACGACCTCGAAAGCGATCGAAGTGGTGGGCGGCGCCGCGAAGGGCAAGGCGATCATCGTGCTTAATCCCGCCGAGCCGCCGCTGATGATGCGGGACACCGTCTACACACTCTCCGCCGTTGTGGACCATAAGAAGGTCGAGCAGTCGATCGAGGAAACCGTTGCGAAGGTGCGCGCCTACGTGCCCGGCTATCGGCTCAAGCAGAAAGTGCAATTCGACGAGATTCCCGCGAATGCGCCGTTGAATATCCCGGGTCTCGGCAAGTTCAGCGGTCTGAAGACTTCGGTGTTCCTCGAAGTGGAAGGCGCCGCGCACTATCTGCCCGCGTATGCCGGCAACCTCGACATCATGACTTCGGCCGCGCTCGCGACCGCCGAACGCATGGCGCAGACGCTGTTGAGCGTTCAGGGAGCGTGATCGCCATGAGCAAAAAACTCTATATCTCCGACGTGACGCTGCGCGACGGCAGCCACGCCATTCGTCACCAGTACTCGATCCAGAACGTGCGGGACATCGCCTGTGCTCTGGACCGAGCGAAAGTGGACAGCATCGAAGTCGCGCACGGCGACGGCCTGCAAGGCTCGAGCTTCAACTACGGCTTCGGCGCGCATAGCGACCTCGAATGGATCGAGGCGGTCGCGGACGTCGTGAAGCACGCGAAGATCGCGACGCTGCTGCTGCCCGGCATCGGCACGATTCACGATCTGAAGGCCGCGTATCAGGCCGGCGCGCGCGTCGTGCGAGTCGCCACGCATTGCACGGAAGCGGACATTTCGAAGCAGCACATCGAATATGCGCGCGAACTCGGCATGGATACGGTCGGCTTCCTGATGATGAGCCACATGACCACGCCGGAGAACCTCGCCGTCGAAGCGAAGAAGATGGAGAACTACGGCGCGACCTGCATCTACGTGGTCGACTCGGGTGGCGCGATGAACATGAGCGACGTGCGCGCGCGCTTTCGCGCATTGAAAGCGGTGCTGAAGCCCGACACGCAAACCGGTATTCACGCGCATCACAACCTGAGCCTCGGCGTCGCGAACTCGATCGTCGCGGTCGAGGAAGGTTGCGACCGCATCGACGCGTCGCTCGCGGGCATGGGCGCGGGGGCGGGCAATGCGCCGCTCGAAGTGTTCATCGCGGCGGCCGGGCGCGGGGGCTGGAATCACGGCACCGATCTGTACACGCTGATGGACGCCGCCGACGACATCGTGCGGCCGTTGCAGGACCGGCCGGTGCGCGTCGATCGCGAGACGCTCGCGCTCGGCTATGCGGGCGTCTATTCGAGCTTCCTGCGGCATGCGGAAGTGGCCGCCGGCAAATACGGACTGAAGGCCGTCGACATTCTCATCGAGCTGGGCCGGCGCCGCATGGTGGGCGGCCAGGAAGACATGATCGTCGACGTCGCGCTCGACTTGAAGAAGCGCCAGCAGGAAACGCAGTCCTGATGGAAGCCGGCCACGGTGACTGTCGAAGCGTGAACGAATCCCTATGAGTTCCGTGTAGAACATAAAAATCAGGTTTGGAGACACAGATGAAAAAGCGCTACGCTTTAGTATGTTTTCTGGTACTTCCGGTTGAAACTGCTTTTGCACAAAGCAATGTCACGATGTATGGCTTGCTCGACGCCGGCGTATCGTACATATCGAATCAGGGCGGACATTCCGTCGTAAAGTTCGACGACGGAATCTACGCGCCGAACCTGTTTGGTATTCAGGGTGCTGAAGATCTGGGGGGCGGCACAAAAGCAATCTTCAAGCTGGAGACGCAGTTTCAGTTCGGGTCGGGCGCGACGATGCAACCGGGGATTTTCGGGCGCAACGCGTACGTCGGGCTCGACGATCCGCGCCTCGGCAAGTTGACGTTGGGGAACGTCTACGAGTTCATGTTTGCGTCGCTGACAGAAGGCCTGAACACACCGGGTCTGATTTCCGGCGGTCTATATAGCTTTGCGGCGGGCCCGTTCCAGAACCTCGGAATTCCTCAAAACCCGACGGGCTGGTTTGGATGGTCCCGTACGAACGGCATACCCATCAACAATTCGGTCAAGTACCAGTCGCCCCGGATCGGTGGGGTTTCCTTTGGCGCACTGTATTCCTTCGGTGGCGTTGCGGGATCGTTCGGATCGAACTCGGGTATGAGTTTCGGCCTGAACTATGATCGCGGTCCATTCGGACTCGGCGCCGCTTATACCGAGCAGAAGTATCCCGGCGCCGTCAATGGTTCTCCGCAGGTTCCGGTTCGAAACTGGGGTGTCGGCGTTCATTACGCGCTGGGTCCCACAATGACCTCCGCAAGCTTTGTGACGGTCCGAAATGAGCTGACGGGCGCATACGCGTACGCTGGGCAACTTGCGAGTAACTGGCAAATGACGCCCGCGCTTTCACTCGGCATGAGTTACATGTACATGAAAGGCAATGATGTTCTATACGGTAATCACGCCAACCAGTTGAACGCGATACTGAGCTACTCGCTTTCCAAGCGCACGATGGTCTACGCGGAAGGTGCCTGTCAGCGGGCAAACGCCGGCGCGCACGCCGCCATCAATGGAATCCTCAGTCCTGACGGCTCCTCGGGCGGCGCCTCACAGGCGATTGCCCGGATCGGGCTGCGAACCACGTTCTGAGCGGTGAATTGTCACAAATGCGAGGCCGCGAAGCACTTCAAGGGGGAAATACTGGTTGGCTATGACCTCATGGTCGTGTGATCTTCGACACGTCGACCGCTCCGATTTTCGCTGGATCGAAATCCGCTTCCACCGGGCGGCCGGCCCGCTTCTTTTACGCAGGGTCGAAATCAACCGGTGCGCGATTGGCGAAGCGCAGCGGATCCCCGTGCGCGGAAGTGAATCCATAGAGCTCGGGTGAAATGGGTCCTTCCTCCCACATGGACGGGCCATCCGCCCACACCAGCACACTTGCTCCAAATCTGGACGTATAACTAACCTGCGTTTGCGGCTCGAGCACAACAAAATCCCCGGTCTTTGCGCTCGACGTGGTTCCGCGAGACGCGAAAGTGACATCCCCCGCGAGCACGTACATGTCGACCAGCGCACCCAGGCGATGAACCGGCACCTTTGTGCGTGGAAGCAACATCAAATGTGTCATTCGACGATTGACCCGCGTATGCGCGTAGTCGTATACGAGCCGGCGCGTCAGCCCCGCCACGCGTGTGCCGCTCGCCTGGACCGCTTCGAGCGTGATGCTCAGATCGGGCAGATGCTCCGGAAACTCGTTTTCGAAATCGGTGTGCCGGTTGCCCGCATGCAGCGTGTGCGTGACATCGGCACCATATGCAACGGGACCCTCCATGCGCCCGACCGTCAGAGTGGGTTGGTAAGCGATAGCGTCGTGCGTCGAGCCCGCGAAGTTCACGCCGAGCTGACCGGCACCGGTCGTGCCCTGGAAGTCGGTGAGCGACCCTGACAGGAAGTAGCTGAACGCGGTGCCGAGATGCTGATGAACGCCCGTGCGGGTCAACGTATCGAACGACATGAAGCCAAACGAATGGCCGGTTCGATCGTCGCGGCGAACGATCTTCTGTGCGAGTCCGCCTTTGCCCACGCTCTGCCACGGCGTGTCCGATACGTCGAACACATAGACGCCAGCCTCGCGCATGGCATGGACGGCACGGTGTGCGGGTTCGGTGGGTGCATGCATGTTTGTCTCCGGAATTTCTCTCATGGACGAAAAGGGGTGCCGGTCTCACACACGGCATTTGATATCATTTGATAATATATTGGCCGGTCGGCCCGCGGCCGTCAATGAGTATTTTCTTTGGTGCGCCCCGCACGCATAATCATCAACTTCGAGTCGCCCGATTTCGCCATGCAATTCAAGCAACTTCCTGCCTACCAGATCCGTCTTGTCGCCGAATCGATTCTCGACATGGCCGAAGAACTCTTCGCGCGCCACCTGGAAATACGCGTGCTGGACTGGCGCGTGCTGGCCAAGCTTGCGGACAGGCCCGGCAGCATCCCGACGGAAATCGGCCGCGACATCCTGATGACGCCCGTACAAACGGGGCGCAGCCTGCTCAGGCTGCGCGAGCTTGGTCTCGTGCTGGCCGTTCCCGATCCCGAAGACGGCCGCGCAACACGCTACACGCTGACGCAGCCCGGCTACTCGGCATACGAAGCGGGCATGAAGATCGTGCTGGCGGTGCAGGATTTCGCGCTGCGCGAGCTCGGCGCGGTGGAGCGGGTTGCGCTCGACGAACTGCTCGGCAGGCTGATGAGCAGCACGAGTTACACGGCAGCCGACCTCGAGCAGGTGTCGGCGCAACTGTTCGGCGGCAAGCGCAGCCGCGCGTAGGCGGGGCGGCAACTCACGCGCAATGCCGCCACATCGCCCGCGTCACTGACGTGCGCGCCGGTATTCCTCGTACGACGAACCGGTGATCAGCGACAGGCCGCCGTCGATATCGAGCGACGTGCCGGTGATCATTCTCGCGGCGGGACTGCCCAGAAAGAGAATGGCCCCGGCGATATCGTGTGGTTCGAGCCAGGCGCCCAGCGGCACCATCGCGGCCACTTTCCGCCGGTCTGCTTCGCTGGTTGCGTTCCTGGTCATCGCCGTGAGAACGGGCCCCGGGCACACCGCATTGACGCGAATGCCGTCGCCGGCCAGCTCGAACGCCGCATGTCGCGTGAGCCCGAGTATGCCCGCCTTCGCCGCGGTGTAGGCGACGCCCCCCGTGTATGACACCCGTTTCGACGCCAGCGAGGCGACGTTGACGACGGCGCGTCCCTTTCCAGCCTTGAGCAGCGGCATCATCTGCTGGATACAGAAGAAGCTGCCCGAGAGATTGACCGAGAGAACGCGCTCCCATTCATCGACCGTCGTTGTTTCGAACAGGCCGCGCGAGACGATACCGGCGCTGTTGACGAGCAGGTCGATCGCGGGTGCGACCTGCGCGATGGCGTCGACCGTCTGCCTGACGGAGGCCTCGTCGCCGATGTCGATCGCAAAGGGCACGAGCGCCAGGCCGTCCGCGTCGAACTGCTCGCGCATCCGTTCGAGCGCCTGCGCATCGCGATCGAGCGCGACGATACGCGCGCCGCGGCATGCGGCGGCGTGCGCCGTGGCGTGGCCGATGCCGCTCGCGGCGCCGGTGATTGCCGCCGTCATTCCGTTGAAGTCCATTTCGTCTCCAGTCCCATGAAAGAGGGTTGCTGTGTATGTCACGTGTCCTCGCGAACCGCCGAGGGCCAGGGATAGTCCTGGCACGGTGGCTCGGGACAGCAGCGAGTCTCGCGTATATATTATCAAATGATATCAAATTGAGCCACGTAATCGATGCGTGGCAACGGAGACACACAGTCATGAGCGAAGCCCTCGACCCCGCAATCCCCGCGCCCGCCGCCCGGGCGACGGACACCAAGACCTTCTGGCGCCTGATTCCGATCATTCTGGTGAGCCTGATCGTCAATCAACTGGACAAGGTGAACGTCGCCTTTGCCAAGCTGCAGATGGCTCCGGACATCGGTCTATCGAACACCGCCTACGGACTCGGTGCCGGCATCTTTTTCATCGGCTATTGCCTGTTCGAGGTGCCGAGCAACATGATTCTCCATCGCGTCGGCGCGCGCGTATGGATCACACGCATCCTCATCTCATGGGGCGTGCTCTCGGCGTGCACGATGTTCGTGACCGGGCCGGGATCGTTCTACGTGCTGCGTTTTTTGCTTGGCGTCGCGGAGGCCGGCTTCGCGCCGGGCGTAATGCTGTATGTCAGCCAGTGGTTTCCGGCCCGGACCCGCGGACGGATCATCGCGATCTTCATGACCGCGTTGCCCATTTCGGGTGTCGTCGGCAGTCCGTTGTCCGCGTGGTTGATGACGTCCGCGCCCGACGCGATGGCATTGCGTGGCTGGCAATGGATGTTCCTCTGCGAAGGTTTGCCCGCGGTGCTGTGCGGCCTGCTGTTCTGGCTGCTCGTGCCGAACACGATCGACGACGCGGCCTGGCTCACGAGCGCAGAAAAGGCGGCCCTGAAAGAGGAGGTAGGCGCGAGCGCGCATCACGCCGGGAGCTTCGCCAACGGACTTTCCGATCCGCGCGTCTGGCTGCTTTGCCTGTTGTACTTCTCGTTCGTCGCCGCGCTCTATGGCGTGAGTTTCTGGCTGCCGACATTGATCAGGACATTGGGCTACTCCGGCATTCGTGAGATTGGCGCCATGACGGCCGTGCCGTACGCGGCGGCCGTGGTGACCATGCTCGTTCTCGCGTGGAGTTCGGATCGAACCGGCGAGCGGCGCAAACATCTCGCGGTTGCCGCGCTGCTCGGCGCGGCCGGTCTGGTTCTGAGCGTGTTGTCGCGTGCGAACCCGACGTGGTCCTTCATTGCGCTGGTCGTTGCGATGGCGGGCATCGTCACGACGATTCCCCTGTTCTGGAACCTTCCGACGGCCTTCCTGAAAGGAGCGACAGCCGCGACCGGATTCGCGCTGATCACGTCGATCGGAAATCTGTCCGGGTTTGTCGCGCCGTTTCTCGTCGGCATGGTGGCCGATGCGACCGGCAATACTGCGGTGGCAATGTATGCACTCGCCGGCGTGGCGGTCTTCGGCGCAATTCTGACTGTTCTCATTCCGGGCGCGCTGGTCGAGAGCCGCCGCTCGAGTTCTTTCGAGGTCGCACGATGAATCTTGCAGCGCATACCGGTTACACGGACACACCGTCGACGAACCGCGCGGAGGCTCGCGTTGCGCTCGTAACGGGGGGAGCAAACGGCATAGGGGCGGCGATCTCGGCCCGGCTTGCCGCGGAAGGGATAAGCGTGGCTGTCGCGGATATCGACCTCGGCACCGCTGCAAGGTTGGCGCGGGAGATCGAGGGTAGAGGCGGCAAAGCCGTTGCCGTGCAAATGGACGTTGCGGATCCCGGTTCGATAACGCGCGCATTCGATAGCGTCGAGCGGACCTACGATCGCTGTGACATTCTCGTCAGCAACGCGGGCATTGCAGGTGTGGCGTCGTTTGTCGATTGTTCGCTGGAAGTCTGGGAGCGGGTGCAAAAGATCAACGTAACCGGCCCCATGTTGTGCGGCCAGCATGCGGCACGGCTGATGGTACGGCGTGGCTGGGGGCGTATCGTCAATATCGGCTCGGTCAGCGGTGTTCGGGCCGGCTTCGGGCGTACCGCGTACGGAACGTCGAAGGCGGCGCTCATCGGGCTCACGCGCCAGATGGCGATCGAACTCGCCGACGCAGGCATCACGGCCAACTGCGTCGCGCCCGGCCCGATCGACACGCCGCTCACTCGCGCGCATCACTCCGCCGAAACGCGCGAGTCGTATCGGCGGACCGTACCGATGCGTCGCTACGGCACGCCGGCCGAAGTTGCCGCGATAACGGCGTTTCTGTGTTCGGAACAGGCGTCGTATGTCACTGGGCAGGTGATGGCTGCGGATGGCGGCTTTCTGGCTGCTGGCATCCTCGAAGTCTAGTCGCGCACCGGGATCGATGGCGCCGCGCCGCTACCGCAGAAGCGTCGGATCGATGTTCACCGAGCGTAGATCGCTGTAAGCCCGCAGGCCGAGCGGTGACAGCGCGATCGACCCGTTGCCCGAGTTCTTGTGGCCGATCCACCCCAGCCGCGCATCGACGAAGTTGCAGCGGTTGACGTACACCGTTCCCGTTTCGGTCTCGTCGATGAAGCGCTGCGCACGCTCCCGCGAGCGCGTGAAGATCGATGCGCTGAGGCCGTAGCGGCTCGCGTTGACGAGCTCGATCGCGCGTTCATCGGAGGCGACGCGCATGACGGGCAGCACCGGCCCGAAGGTTTCTTCGCTCATCACGGCCATGTCCGGTGTGACCTCGGAGAGCAGCGTCGGCGACAGAAACAGCGCGCCGCCGATGCGCTCGGTGTTGCCGCCGGTGACCACCGTCGCGCCTTTCGCGCGCGCGTCGTCGATCATGCGTGTGAGATCCTCGACCGCGCGTTTGCCGCCGAAGAGGGGGCCGAGCGTGGTGTCCGGCTGCATCGGGTCGCCGCAGCGCTGTTCTCGCATGACGCGCGCGGCGGCATCGAGAAAGCGATCGTGAAGACTTTCGTGGACGAACACACGCTTGACCGCGCAGCACGATTGCCCCGAGTTGTGCAGGCGCCCGATCTTCACGGTCCATTCGACCGCGCCGTCGAGATCCGCGTCCTCGGCGATGAAGGCCGCGTCGTTGCTACCCAGTTCCAGCGACATGCCGATGAACGGCTTTCGCACGGGCTGGCTCGCGCGGCGCGCCACGCTGGTCTGAATCGCGCGTCCGCCCTGAACCGAGCCCGTGAACACCACATGATCGATATCGGCCTGCTCGATGATCCGCGCCGACACGTCGTAGTCGACCGTGACATTCACCAGCAGCGGCCCGATCCCGCCCGTCTCGCCGAACGCACGCTCGAAATGCCGGCCGACGGATGGCGTCGTCGTGTGCTTGAGCAGCACCGCGCTCCCGGCGAGCAGCGCGCACATGGTTCCGTTGATCGCGCAAAACAGCGGGTAATTCCACGGCGTAATGATGTACACCACGCCCTTGGGCACGAACTCGATGCGCCCGGCAAAATCATTCGTGTGATAGCGCGCGAGATCGTGCGGCGCGAGGGCCCCGTCCGTGGCGAAGCGGCACATGAACTCGGCGCGCTCGATCATGTAGTCGACCTCGGCGGCCGCGGCATCGATGGGCTTGCCCATTTCACGCGTGACGTCGCGGGCGATCTCGTCCTTGTGCGCGCGGAAGTAGTCGAGCGCCCGCAGCAGATGCGCGGCGCGTCCGGCGGGTGAGCGTTTGGCCCATGTCCGCGCGGCGCCGCGCATCGACGCGATGCTTCGCCTGACGTCCTCCAGGCTCTCCGACGGCACCGAAAAAAGCCGCTCTCCGGTGAACGGGTTGTCCAGTTCGATCATGCTCATATGCGAGGTTCTCCACGGCGTGCCGCGCGTGTCCGGCAGCCGGCAATCCGGTTGATGTGATGGACAGTGAAGTTCAGCGCAGCACCGTGTTGATGCTGGAGCTTCCGTCAGGCGGCGGGTTGAGATAGCCGTTCAGCACCACCTCCTGCAGCCGGCCCGAGGTGTATTTCTTGACCGCCTGTTCGAAGGTGCCGTCCTGCCTCGCCTGAGCGATCAGCTTGTTGACGTACAGGCGCAGGCTGTCGTCGCCGCGCCGCACGGCCGGCGCGCCCCAGCTCACGCCGAACGAGACCTTCGAGAGCTGCATGTCGGGGTCGCGGTTCGCGGCGGGCAGCAGCGCCTTCACGTCCTCGGTCAGCCCGTCCGCGCGATGCTGCTTGAGCGCCACGATCGCATCGTTCATGCTGTCGAGCAGGACGAGGTGAATGTCGGGATAGTTCTTGTGCACGTACTGCGCCTGCCAGCCGCCTTTCATCGACAGCAACGTCTTGCCGTTGAAATCATCGAGCTTCGTGTATTGCTCGCCGCGTCGCACGAGCACGCCCGATGCACCCCAGTTCGTCGAGTCGGCGAAATCGACCACGCGCTTGCGCTCATCGGTTGGCGACATCGTCGCGATCACCAGATCGACCTTGCCGCTGATCAGCATCTGCATGCGCGTGGCGGAGGTGACGCAGGTGAACGCGGCCTTGTTCGGATCGCCGAAAGCATTCTTCGCGATGTAGCGCGCAAAGTCGACGTCGATGCCTTCCGGCTTGCCCTGTGCATCGAGAAACGCCGCCGGCGGCGCGTCGCACTTGACGCCGACGTTCAGCTGGCCAGCCTTGCTGAGCGTCGGCGGCAGCGCGGTGTCGGCTGCGCAGGCCACGCGGCACAGCGCCGCGCACAGCGCGACTGCCGCCACGGCCAGAGTCTGGGTCTGCCTTGCGTTCATCATCATGAAGTTCCTCAACGAACACCTGTGAAGGGTGAAGGGAAGCGCGCCGTTACTTGTGATTGGCGACGAAACGGCGGGCGCGCTCGGTCGCCGGGTGATCGAAGAACACCTCGGGCGGACAGGACTCGAGCACCGTGCCCTGATCCATGAACACGATCCGGTTCGCGCAGCGCTGCGCAAATCCCGTCTCGTGCGTGACGATGATCGAGGTCAGGCCATCGGTCGTGAGGTCGTCGATGATCGCGAGTACTTCGCTCACCGTTTCGGGGTCGAGCGCGGAAGTCGGCTCGTCGAACAGCATGACGTCGGGCTGCATCATCATCGAACGCACGATTGCGATGCGCTGCTGCTGTCCGCCGGAAAGCTGCCCCGGATAAGCGTCGGCTTTTTCATAGAGGCCCACGCGCTTGAGCAGCGCGCGGGCGCGCACGTCCGCATCTTCGCGGGACAACACCTTCTCGCGCACCGGGGCGAAGCACAGGTTGCGCAGCACCGTGAAATGCGGAAACAGCGAGTAGTCTTGAAAGACCATGCCCATCTTGCGACGCACTTCGCGCCAGGCGGTTTCGTTCAGGTGCGTGATGTCGCGGCCCTTGTAGACGATCGACCCGCCCATGGTCTTCTCAAGCCCGTTCAGGCAGCGAATGAAGGTGCTTTTGCCCGACCCGCTCGAACCCATCACGACGATGCGCTCACCCGCCTGCACGCTCAGATCGATTCCCTTGAGCACTTCGAGTTCGCCATAGGTCTTGCGCAGCGCCCGGGTCTCCAGGATCGGTGCTTCCCTTGCTTCTGACATAGAACACTCCGGTAAGTCGAAACGGGATGGTTCACGTACGTCGCATCGGCGCGCCAAAGATCTTTTCGAGCCGGCGCGTGCCGCGCGTCATCAGCGTGGCGGCCGCAAAGTAGACCAGCAGGACGAACGAATAGATCGTGAGGCCCGGCATGCCCCCCTGAAAATACGCGGACCGTTCGATGACGATCTGCGCGCCCTTGAGCAGTTCCGTCGCGCCGATCAGCGCGCCGAGCGAAGTCGACTGCAGGAGCATCGTGCACAGTCCCGCGTAGGCGGGAATGATGGGCCGGATCGCCTGCGGCACGACGATGAAGAAGAACGCATCGATGCGGCGCACGCCCAGCGCCCGGCTGCTTTCGAGTTGATGTCGCGGCACCGCGCGGATGCCGCCGCGCACGATTTCCGCGCCATTCGCGCCGCCCCACAGCGAGAGGCTGACGATGGTCGCCTCGACCGGCCCGAGTTGCAGGCCGAACAGCGGCGCGCCGAAGAAGACGAAGAACACGCTGACGACCTGCGGCACATCGCGAAAGAATTCGATGACGCCGCGCGCGCTGATTCGCAGCAGCGTCACTCGCGACGTGGCGCTGCCGCCGAGCACGAGCGAGATGACGATCGAGCAGGACACGCTCATCACGAAGATGAACGCCGACAGACTGGCCGCGCGCAGGAAGAAACCCGCGTTGTCCGTGATCAGATGGAGACTCATCGTGCAAACCCCCGGCCGAGACGCGCCTCGAGCAAGCCGGCGAGACAGGACATGCTCGCCACGATGACCAGATAGCCGACGAACAACGCGAAGAAGTTTTCGAGGCCGCGCGCGCTGTTGGCGATGTTGTCCATCGCGACGTAGGTGAGCTCGGGCACGCCGATGGCCGTGAGCAACGCGGAGTTCTTGGTGGTGGAGACGGCGGTGTTCATCATGGCCGGCACCACCGTGCGCGTCGCGACCGGCAGCACGATGAAGAAGAACGTACGGGCCGGATGCAGGCCGAGCGAGCGGGCCGCCTCGATCAGGCGCCGGGGCAGCGAATCGACCGCGCCGCGCAGGTTTTCGAGCTGATAAGCGCCGCCCCACAGCGACAGCACGATGATGCCCGACCACAGCGCATCCACGCGCACGCCGATTTCCGGCAGGCCGAAGTAGAAGAAAAAGATTTGCACGAGCAGCGGCGTGCCCCGAAACACGGCGATGTAGCCGCGCATCACCCGTGCCAGCACGGGAACATTCAGATACAGGATGGTTACGCCGATATATCCGATCACCACCGATGCCACGATGCAGACCGCCGCGAGTTCCAGGGTCAGGCGCAGGCCGGCCAGCAGGAACGGCGCGGCGCCCCACAGATAGTGCCAGTCGAAGGAAATGCCGGTCATTGCTATCTCTCTCGCAGTTCAATGACTCATGAAGGGGACGTAAAGCCGGAGCGGGGACAATGCATGCATCGAACTCGACTTCAATCTAGGCTGACAATTGTCAAGTGTCAACACTTACATTGCCTAATGTGTTGACACTTGCTATGATGGCTCATCGATCTGGAGAGGAATGAATGAACCGATACCTGTCGCCGGCGCCGGTGGACGAGCCACGGCTGGAAGCATCGAAGCGGCGCCCGCTGGTGGAGACGGTGACGCGCGAAATTTCTCAAATCATCCTCGAGGGTGAGCTGAAGCCGGGTGACAAGCTCAACGAGGTGGAGATCGCGCGTCGGCTGGGCGTGAGCCGTGGGCCCGTCCGCGAGGCGGTGCGGCAGCTGCAGGAGGCGGGCCTGCTCGATTCGCAGCCGTTTCGCGGCTCGTTCGTGCGCTCGCTGAATCAGAAGGAGGTTTCCGACATCTATGCGCTGCGCTCGCTGCTGGAGAGTTCGGCCGTCGCCGAGGCCATCCGTCACGCCACGTCTACCGATCTCGCCGCCATCGAGCGGGCCATGCACGAAACTGAAACCGCCGCGCTCGCCAATGCGAAGAGCCGCATGATCGAGGCGGATGTCGCTTTCCATACCGCGATCTGCCGGGCCGGGCATAACGACCGCATCACCGACACCTTCATCAAGCTCGCGTCGGAGTTGCGTCTCGTGCATCTGCTGATGAATCCGGAGCAGGCGCGTCTGCGCGCCGCGGCAAAGAGTCATGCGGCGATTCTCGAAGACATCCGTTCGCGCGGCCTGGACCGCGCGGTCAGCAGCGTGCGGCGCCATATCAACGACGAGCGCGACGAGGTGTTGCAGTACCTCGGGCCGCACGGCGACAGCGTGGTCGTGCCGGTCGTCGAGCGCGACACGGCGGAGGATGTGCTCATCGGCAGTTCGCTGGCGGGCCGTATCAAGGTGCGTGAGCATCAGCGCGAGGATCTCGGCTTGCTCGCGCGCATGAACCGCGAACTCGCCGACGACGAAGGGCACCGCAATCCCATGACGGTGGCGCAGCTCGAAGAGCGCTTCAAGCGTTTCATCGACGAGGAGGGCTGGAGCGTCGACCTGTTCATGCTGGACGACGAAGTGATCGGCTACGCGACGCATCGCTATGAACCGGATCCGGCGGAGCCGGGTGGTCGGCATATTTATCTGCGTCAGTTCTATATCGTGCGTCATCGCAGGCGCGGCGGCGCGGGGCATGTCGCCTTCGACGCACTGGTGCGCGCGCGCTTCAAGCCCGGCGAGCGGATCTTCCTCGAAGTGATCGAGAACAATCCGGGCGGCAAGGTGTTCTGGCTGCGCACCGGCTTTACGCCATACGGAACGATAATGGAACATCTGATCGAGCCACACGAGAAGATCTGAAAATAGTCGCGGTAACAAGGCAACGCAAAGCAAGGTAAAGCGGGCGGGTGCACTTTCGCGTACCCGCCCGCTTCGTTTATCAGCGCCCGGTCATCGAGGCGACGGCGTGCGCCAGTTGCCGCGCCGCGTCGGCGAGCTTGCTCATACGCGCTTCGTAACGCGCGCGCTGCTCGTCCAGTTCACGGCGCGCGGTGTCGATCATCCGCTGCACCGCAACCGGCGCCGGACCGCCGATGCCGCTGCGCCGCGCCACGTTCTGCACCGGGTCCAGCGCGTCGCGCACATCGCTCGCGGAGAGTTCGAGCGTATGACCGAGCTGCGCGCGCGCGGCGTCCTGCACCATCTCGAGATCGATCTGATTGGCCGTCTTGCGCTGTTCGACAGCGGCATTCACCACCCGCGCGATGACTTCGTGAGCTTCGCGATAGTCGAGACCCGTCACGCGCACGAGCGTGTCGGTGAGGTCCGTCATGGTCGCGAAGTTCTCGGCGGCGTACCGGAGCATTTGCGCGGTGTTCGGTTGCAGCGTGCGCACGACGCCCGTCATCGCGTGCGTGGCGGCCATCATGCCGTCGATCGAGCGCGGCTCCAGGCCGACACGCGCGGCGCTGTATTGATACTCGATGCCGTTCAGCGAGGTGAGGATCGCGACGAGCGGACCCATCGTCGCGAACGCGGCCTGGCGCGTGCGTTCGAGCGAATCCGGGTTTTTCTTCTGCGGCATGATGCTGCTGGTGCCCGCGAAGGAAGGATCGAGTTCGGCGACGCGATATTCGTCCGTGCTCCATAGCTGGATCTCGGAGGCGAGACGGCTCAGGCTGCTCATGTAGATCGCGTTATCCGCGGCGAACTCCGCGATGTGATCCCAGCCGGCCACGCCTTCGATCGTATTGACCACCAGCGAATCGAAGCCGAGCAGGGTCGAGGTGCGTTCGCGATCGAGCGGCCAGCCGGTTCCGGCGGTCGCCGCGGCGCCCAGCGGACACTGGTTGATGCGCGCATACAGTTGTTCGTAACGGTCCAGGCTCTTCCCGAGGCTCTCGGCATAGGCCATCAGATAGTGGCCGAGTGTGATGGGCTGCGCTTCCTTGCGCTGCGTGTAGACCACCATCACGGTATCGAGATGATCGGCGGCCTTGGCGACCACGCTCTCGCGCAACGCGATCACGCCTTCGATCACGCGGTTCAACTGGTCGCGCAGGAACATGCGCTTGACCGCATTGGCGAGGTCGTTGCGGCTGCGTCCGAGGTGCATCTTGCCGCCCACCGGGCCGACCGTTTTCTTCAGCGCGGCTTCGTACGGCAGATAGGTTCGCAGCGACGGGTTCTCTTTCGCCTGTGCATCGACGGCCGCGAGCCCGCGCAGAATCTCGGCGGCCTCGTCACGCCGGATGATGTCGCATTCGGCGAGCATCACCACGTGTGCGTGATGAATCTGGCTCTCGTAAGGGAACGTGGCGTCGACGAGCGTCTTCGCGGCGGCGTCGAAATCATAGAGCTCCTGAAATTCCGGGGCTTTCGCCACCGAGCTGCGACCGATTCGGGTGGCGTCCTTGACGCCTTGCGTGTTCGACATGGATAGCTGTGCTCCCACCTTGGTTGAACAGAAATAAGTCAGACGATGCCGCTCGCGTCGACGCGATACGACCGCGGCGTCACGGCTTGCGGACCACCCGTTCCATCGTCGTGGCATAGGGCGTGAAGGCGGTGCGCGACCAGAACGCTTTCCCTCCGGGGTTCGTTTCCATCACATCGAGAAAGATGCGGTCGCCGTCCGCGAAGCGTGCGTCGATCAGCAGCTCCAGCGCGCGCCGGCCGAGTCCGCCGCCGCGCTTGCCGCGCGCGATATAGAACTGCCGCAGAAACACACGCTGGCCGCTCGGCTCGGCGAGATCCGGTTCGTAGCGATGCGTCGCGTAACCGGCGATCTCGCCGTCCAGCAGCAGGACATCGACGCGATAACCCTCTTCGCCGACGAAGCGTCGGAAGCGCGCTTCGAGTTGCGGCACGGTCATCGGGTTGCGATGGCCTTCGTCCTCGATCAGCTCGCGATTCATCCGCGCGAGAAGCGGAAAGTCGGCCTCGCTGGCGGGGCGGATGTTCAGCGTGTCGAGGGCAGTCGTGTCGGCGGGCATGGCGGTTACCATCATCAAATGTTTTGAAGATTTGAAACTGTTGACAGTTTTATGAGAAATAAAAGATGCCGTCAAGTCGGTATTTTTATTGAGGGTTCGCCGAAAAAATCCGGTTGACACACGCAGATCGGCGTCGCACTATCTTTTGGTCAACAGTACACTAAGTGTTGACACTTTGCAAAAGTATTCCGCGACGACCCGCCCACTCCAAGGAGGCAGCCGCGGATGACGAACAGGAAAGCCAGCGTCGGGCCCACCACTATGAGCGCCCCCGCGAGCCTGTCCGGCGTCTTCGACAGCGGCACAAGACATTCATGAACATGACGGGAAACATCCTGAGCCCGGATTTCAAGGGGCAGCCGTTCTGGTGGGAAGAGGCCATGCCGTTTAGCCACCGGATCGAACTGCCTTCGCGAGTCGACGTGGTGATCGTCGGCTCGGGCTTTTGCGGCTTGTCGGCGGGTATACGCTGTCTCGAACTGGGGCAGTCGGTGCTCGTCGTGGATGCGGGGCCCATTGGCGGACTGGCCAGCTCGCGCAGCGGCGCGATGCTCTCGAGCGGGCAGAAGTTTCTGCTCAATGGCGCGTCGAAGCATTTCAGCGACGAGAAGGTCGACGCGGTGAGCCGGCTGCACGCGGAAGCGTTCGACTACGTGAAAGGCCTGGCTGTCGACGAAGGGCTCGACTTCGATTTCCAGCAGTGCGGGCGGCTCTTTCTCGCCTCGGTGCCCGCGGATGCCGCGCGCTTCGACGTACACGCACGCGTGCTGCGAGAACGCGCCGGTGTGACCGCGCGCGTGTTGGCGCGAGACGCGCTGCACGCGGAGATCGGCTCGAACTATTACTTCGGCGGCATGGTGGTCGAAGAATTCGGCGGCATTCACCCGTCGAAGTTCGGCCGCGCGCTGGCGGAGCGCTTCCTCGCCGCGGGTGGGCTGGCCGCGTCGCATCTGCGCGTGAGCAACGTGACGCGCACGACCGGCCGTTTCGATGTGCAAACGGCGCGCGGCACCGTGTCGGCGCGACAGGTGCTGTTCGCGACCAATGGATACACCGACGGCGCCTTCGGTTATCTGAAGCGCCGCATCGCGCCGGCGGCGTCGTACATCATCGCCACGGAGCCGCTGCCGGCCGCGCTCATGGCGCGCGCGATGCCGAACCGGCGCATGTACTCCGACAGCAAGCGCAACCTGTGGTATTTCAGGCCCTCACCGGCCGGCGACCGCATTCTCTTCGGCGCGCGTCCGGCGGCCATGCCGGTGCCGGTCGAGGAAGCGGCGAAGATCCTGCACGGCTTTCTTTGTCAGGTGTTTCCGCAACTCGCCGGCGTCAGGATCTCGCATTGCTGGACCGGCAATGTCGCGATGACGTCGAGCCATCTGCAACAGATCGGCTCGGTCGATGGCGTGTATTACGCCGTGGGATGTAACGGAAGCGGCGCGGCGATCATGCCGTATGTGGGGCGACTGGCAGCCGAGAGAATGCTGGGTTTCCGCACCAGTCCGACGCTGTTTGAAACCTCCCCGTTCAAGGCTTTTCCTCCCTACGGCGATTTTCCATGGTTCGTGCCGCTGGCGGTGGCGGGCTACGAAATGCTCGACTGGATGGACCGGAAGCGCGCGGGCATATGAACTGGAGTCGCCCGGCTTTTCTTCGAGATGCGATGTTCACGTTCCGCATTGAGATGCGCATTCTTTAAAATGATTTCCATATACGTGAGGTGGGTGAATGCCTGGGGGCGGCGGGAAAAGGTTGCGGCCGGGCGCGCGCCCTGGCGCAGCAAACGATCCCCTGGCTCGTCGGCTAGCCGGCCTTTCGTCGCGATGGCAACGGCTGGATATTGACGCGTTGGGCTTCGGCGGAATCGGCCGCATCGGAAACCGAACCGATGTCGTCGAGCCGGATGCCGTTCGTCTCGGGCAGGATCAAGGCGGCCGCGATGACGAAGAGATAGCCCACGCCCGCGACGAGCGGGATCGATGTTCCAAGCGACAGGTATCCGGTGCTGAGCCACCCCACCGCGAACGGGAACACCGAGCCGATCACGCGCCCCACGTTGTAGGCGACGCCATAACCGGTTGCGCGGATGTCATTCGGATAGGTTTCGGAAATCGTCGCGGCGATGCCGGAAAACGTGCCCTGCATGAGCACGCCGAGCAGGAAGCCGAGCACGAGCATCGTGATGTTGGACCCCGGGATCATCATGTAGGCAACGCCCATCGAAAACGCGCCCGCGGCGAAGAGGATGTAGGTCATGCGCCGGCCGATGCGGTCCGATGAATAGGCGCCCAGCACGTACCCGACAAACGAGCCGATGATCATCACGGTGAGGTAGGTACCGGTGCCGAAGATGGACAGGCCGCGATCGGACTTCAGATACGTCGGCATCCAGGTGGCAATCGCGTAGTAGCCGCCGAGCATGCCGCCCGACAGCAGACTGCAGAGCACGGTCTTGCCGAACAAAGGACCGCGCCACACGCGAGCGAGCCCGGCCAGCATGGACGGTGCGTTCTGCTTTTCCTGGGACCGCACGAAGAGCGGCGGCTCCTTCAGGTCGCGCCTCAGCCAGACGACGATCAGCGCCGGCACGACGCCTGCAAAAAAGCACGCGCGCCACGCCCATTGCGCGGGCAACCAGGAAAACATCGCGCTATAGACGAGCGCCGCGGCGGCCCAACCGAACGAATAGCTGCTCGCCGCAAAGCCGGAATATTTTCCTCTGTGAGCAGGATTTCTGATCATCTCGGTGACCAGCACCATGCACAGCGACGATTCGCCGCCAAAGCCCAATCCCTGCACCGCGCGCAACACGGCAAGCTGGGTCGGCGAATTGGCGAAGCCGCAGGCAAAGCACGAAATCGCGAACAGCACGATCGTCCAGCGCAGGAGGCGCACCCGTCCAAAGCGGTCCGCCAGCAAGCCCGCGCCGATGGCACCGACGAGCGACGCAATCAGCGTATAGGTGACGATGCCGCCTGCCATCGCCTTGTTCATGTGCCAGGTCGTGACGAGCACCGGAATCAGGAACGAGTAGATCATGAAGTCGTAGACGTCGACGGCATGGCCCATGAATGCGCCAGCGAAGGCTTTCTTTTCGTTGCTCGATAAAGATTCGAACCAGACCATGATGAGTGGGCTCCTTGGGGGCGCGTAAAGAGTGAAAAACGGGTGATCGGGTCAGCGCTTCACAACGGCGGCGGTGTGAATGCATAGCCCGCTTCCTCGAGCAGGGCCGCGACGCGCAGCGAGCGCAGGTCGTGGTAAAGCGGCGCGACGATCTGTACACCGATGGGCAGGCCGTTCGCGGTCGTGCCCGCCGGCACGACGGTCGACGGCAGACCGCATAGACCCGAATGAGCGGCCCAGAACAGTTGCGTGGTCATCGGCTGAGGACGTCCATTGACAGCCAGCGTGCGTTGCCACGGTGCGCCGGCTTCGTCGAGCGGAAACGCGGCGGTCGCGGCGACGGGGCACAGCAGGACGTCGATCTCGCTGAACAGTCGGCGCCATGCCGCGCTGTATGTGTCGCGCAGTTTTTGCAGCTTCAGCCAGTCACGGTGACGCAGGGCCGTGCCGACGTACTGCAGGCCGGCATAACGAGCATCGTCGGCGGCAACGGTTTGGCTGGCCGCGAGTGCGGCGGCGAACGCTTCATCGTCGAGATAGTGCGAGGTCGATGCGCGCAGCAGCAGCACGTAAGTGCGTAGCAACTGGGCCGCGTCGAGTGCGGGACGTGCATCCCATACGACCGTCGCGCCACATCGTTCGAGTGCCTCGCCGAGCTTCGTCACGCATTGCTCGACGGAGCCGTCGACTTCGGCGAGTGGATGGTTCGGCAGCACGCCAAAGCGGAACGAACGCAGGTCCGTTTGCGCGCAGGTCGGCAACACCAGCCGGACCGCCTGAGCTGCCTCGCCGGAGGGGCCCGCGATTGCCTGCAGCACGAGCTCGAGATCGCGCGCCGAGCGCGCAAGTGGACCCGCCACGTTGATGTCGGGATGCGCCATGCCGCCGCCGACGCCATGGCCTTTCAGCGAGACGATTCCGTGCGTGCTCTTGTGAGAGAAGATTCCGCAGAAATGCGCGGGGTTGCGGATCGACGAGCCGATGTCGGAGCCGACGTCGAAGTACGCCATGCCGGCGCAGACGGCGGCTGCGCTGCCGCCCGACGATCCGCCCGGCGTCCTCAGTGGGTCGCGCGGATTACGCGTCGTGCCGTAGATCGCGTTATAGCTTTGCCAGTCGCGCAGATAGATCGGTACATTCGTTTTGCCGAGAAGCACCGCGCCGGCATCGACGAGACGCTGGACCACGTCCGAATGTGTCGTCGCGCGGTTGTCCCGGTGCGCTGAATCGCCCAGCGTCGTCGGCCAGCCACTGACGTCGAACGATTCCTTGATCGTGAAGGGGATGCCATGCAACGGCCCGCGCGATTGCCCGGCGCATCGTTCCCGGTCGCGTGTTGCGGCGACAGTATATGCGGCACTGAAATCGGAGACGACGACGGCGTTCAGCCTTTCGTTGTCAGCGTTTACGGCGGCTTCGCAGGCGCTGACGAGCGTGACCGAGTCGACTTCGTCCGCGCGCAGCGCAGCGGCGGCCTGGCAGACCGTCGCATAGCGGTAGCGGCTCGCTTCGCCGCGCGGAGAGGAAGCCGACGGCGGCTGTTCGGAGCCGTCTGAAGGGGTTGAAGTGCGAGTCATGGGACCTGGCGTTAATCTGTATCGGTATTTTGTATACCGTCAATCGCCAAATTTAACCTGTCAAGTCCCTACGCAAGATCACTGAAAGTTTTTTTACGACACGCGGCGCAGTCCGCGCCGCGTGAGTATGAGGAAGGACGCGCCGCTTAGCGCGCGCTCTTGTCGAGATAGTGCTGGGCGGCGCGCATGACATGGCGCTCGGCGAGGAGAGCGGACAGCGTGGCATCGCCCGACTGGACCGCGCGCAGGATCGCGGCGTGTTCCTCCCACGTCTGACGCGTTTCGTCGTCGCTCGCGTTGATGAACAGCGCGCGCGTGCGGTCGCGCAGCGAGCGCATGAGATCGCTCAGCATCGAATTCGCGCCCGCGGCATAGAGAAGATCGTGGAAGCGGGCATTGAGGTCGAGGAGACCCCTGGTCTCGCCGGCTTCCACCCTGGCCTTGCCTTCGGCGAGCACCTGCTCGATCTGCTCGACGAGTTCCGGCGTGCGGTGCTCGGCGGCAAGCCGCGCGTTCAGCCCTTCCAGGGTGGCACGGATCTGGATCATTTCGCGGGCTGCCCCCGGCTGCAGCGATGCCACGACCGCGCCGTGCCGGGGCCGGACCTCGACCAGTCCTTCGGAGGCCAGCGCGCGCAGCGCTTCGCGAACCGGCACGCGCGACACATCGAGCTCTTCGGCAATGCGCCCTTCGACGAGGCGCTCGCCGGGCGCGTAGGTGCCCGACAGAATGGCCTCGCGCAGTCGCGCGACGACGAGCTGCGACAACTGCTGATGCATGATGGGCGCGCTGGAAGACTCGTGCGCGCCGGCGGCGGCGGACCTGTCCGCTACGGTTTTCATATAGGCCTCCCACTTCCTTGCTGACGGCGTGTCATGAGACGAATTCTACCTCAGCGTCGATGGCGAATACTGTAGACCTTATACCCACTCCATTGCGCCGCGGCCTTATCCGGCGTGCATTCCCGGCGATGGCGGATCTGCCGTTCCGGCGTAAGAATCACCCAGATATTTTTGTATACTTTCTACTGACGGATATGGAGCAGTAGTATGACTGCGGGTAAACATCGTCAATCCGGTTGTTGATCTTCATCATATCGGTACATAGTATACAAATAGCCGTTCCCACCTTTCAGCAGTCTGCTCGCGCCCACGTCCCGCGCAATCAGGAGAAGTAATGGAATCTCACGTCGTCCTTACCTCGGCGCATTGGGTCTACCTTTGCGGTGTCGTTGCCATCATCACGACACTGGTGTTCAGGGCCAACGTCGTCGCACCGGCTATCCTCGCCACTTTCGCTACGGTATTCGCCTTTTCCGGGCATGTCCCGACCGCCATCGAGGCCGTGTTCTTCGCGCCACTCACGGCCGCCCTTGAACTCTTCAACATCTTCCTCGTGATCTCGCTGATGACAGCGCTGCTCAACGCGCTCAAGCGGATCAACGCGGACGTCCGTATGGTCCAGCCGTTTCGCGCGGTGATGATCAACGGCCACGTCGGCTTTTTCGTGCTCGGCTTTGTCAGCTATGTGCTGTCGCTGTTCTTCTGGCCGACGCCGGCGGTGCCGCTGATCGCCGGGATTCTGCTGCCCGCCGCCATCTATGCCGGTGTGCCGCCGCTTGGCGCCGCGCTGTGCATCGGCATTGCAGGACTTGGCACAGCCCTGTCGTCCGACTATGTGATCAAGGTCGCGCCGGGTATCAGCGCAAAGGCCGCAGCGGTCGCGATGCCGGCCGTCGCCGACAAGGCCTTGCTACTCTCGCTCATCACGGGCGGGATTGCGTTTCTTATCGCGTATCTGAAGATCCGCAAGCAGATCCTCGCACCCGACGCGCAACATCTCGAACGCTGGGAAGCAACCCAGGTTACGGCTAGCTCGGTCGTCATCCAGACCACGCCGCGCCGTGCGCGGATTCGCCGGGGCAAGCCGCAGCACGCTACGGTCGGCGACGGCGGGCAGGCCGGCGCGACAGGGACAACAGGGGCAGCACGCATGGGCATGGCGCCGCGTGACCTGTTGACGCCCATTCAGGAACGCTGGTCGAAATGCTTTGCGATCGTTATTCCAGTGACTTTTCTTGCGATCGTCGCCTACATGGTGCTGCCGCATCTGATTCCCGGTTTCAAGGGCGCGAGCGGCGCGGCTGCCGCGGCGCTGGTCGGGGGCGTGTCGGCGTTGTTGATGGTGGCGGTGGCTGCCGCACGCGACTATCGCTCGATCTGCCGCAGCACAGCCGAGCACGTGACCGAAGGCTTTGTCTTTTCGTTTCGCGCGATGAGCTCGGTGCTGCCGATTGCGGGTTTCTTCTTCATCGGCGTGGCGGGCACGGCGGCCCCGATTCTCGGCTTGCCCGCTGGCACGGCAGCGCCGGGCCTGCTCGCCGATCTCGTGAAAGCCGGTGAGGTCTACATTCCGCACAATCCGTTCTTCGTCTCGTACGGAATTCTTCTGGCCGGAATGGTGACGGGGATCGACGGCTCGGGATTCGCGGGCCTGCCGCTCACGGGCGCACTTGCGGGTGCGCTGGGCCGCACGGTGGGCTTCGATGTATCTACGCTTGCGGCGATCGGTCAGATGGGTTCGGTCTGGACCGGCAAGACGCTGACCGCATGGTCCGCGCTCGCCGCGGTCGCGAGCTTCGCGCGTGTGCCGGTGCTGCAGGCTGTTCGACATCTGCTGTTGCCGGTGGTGGCAGGACTGCTGGTTTCGACGCTCATGGCAATCCTGATCTGGTAGGCGAGCTGCTGGCGTTCACGCTGATCGTGCCGCCTCGCGCATCGCCAACCGATGCGCGAGGCGATTTCTCTTTACTGGCTCACATCGGGCAGGACGCAGAAAAAAGCGCCGGTCCGGGCCGGCGACTGAAGCTGCTGTGAGAGGCGACGAAACCGTTAGCGTGAGACCGAGGCGAAGAACTGCAGGATTTCCCGCCCGAGATAGTCTTCACCGGAATTGAAATGCGCGACGATCGACGTGTGATTGTGGCCGCGCATCTGGATGAATCGAGGCGGCACGCCGCGATGACGCAGCGCTTCGAGAAAACACTGCGCGCCGTATTCGTCGAGATAGGGGTTCTCGAATTCGGCGACCGCGATCATCAGCGGAACGTCGGAGCATGCGACGTATGTCAAGGGCGAGCGCGCCGCATAGCGCGATTCGTCGTTGCCGAAGTAAGCGCGGACCGGGTTTGCGTTGGGATTGCCCGGACGCACGTCGGCAACGAGCCGCGCACTGATGAGCACGAGTCCGGCGACGTCCGGTGGCGCGGCTTGTGCGTGCAGAAGCGGATCGAACAGAAAGGTCGCGGCATGCGCGCCGCCCGCCGAGTGACCGGCGACGAAGATCCGTCGCGGATCGATCCGCAGACGCGCTGCTTCGCGGTGGACGAAAGCGGTCGCATCGCGCACGTCTTCCGCGCCGCCGGGGTAGGGCGCTTCGTCGGCGAGACGGTATTCGACGTTGACGG
Source organism: Paraburkholderia sp. (assembly GCF_047605525.1). Lineage (GTDB taxonomy): Bacteria > Pseudomonadota > Gammaproteobacteria > Burkholderiales > Burkholderiaceae > Paraburkholderia. The sequence goes on from NZ_JASGFN010000015.1 coordinate 76,960, forward strand.
CGACGAGCCCCTGCGCGGCGAACCAGTAGCACACATTGTCGTAGATTTCCCCGTTGACGCTTTTCCTGCCGCGCACGAATGCGCCACCATGCACGAACACAATGGCGCTACGCAACGCGTGTCGGGGGATCGTAGCGGCTGGATCAGGAATGAATAGATCGACGGTCTGACGCGCGTGCGGACCATAGTGCAGGTCGCGCTCGACGACGATACCGTCTTTTGCCGCGGCCGCAACGAGTGGCGTATAGCTATCAATGACGATCTGCCGATTCCCTGTAATGTCGGCGCCCCAGTGCGGCCCCAGTTCGAGCAACTGTCGACGCCGCGATTCGGGAAGCGAGCCCAAGGGCTCCACGGTCAAGGAGGGAGAGTTCACCATGAGACGCTGATGTCCCCGTTGACGAAAGTCTGGCATGCCATCCGGTAGCCCGCCCTGATTTCGGCTTCGCTCAGATGGCGCTTTTCCTTGTCCTTGAGACTGTCGGTATGTTCGATGCCGCGTTCGACCTTGCATTTGCACGTGCCGCACAGACCGCCCCCGCACTTGAATGGAATGCCGCCTTTTTCGCGCAGCGATACGCGCAGCAGATTGCTGTTGGGTGGTGCGTTAACCGATTTGCCGCCGTTGCTGAGGAACGTGATCTGGATCATTCGAATACCTGCGTTTTGATTGCTGGGAAGGACGGCAGCAACGCGGCCGTCAGCGGCGTATCAGCTGAACATCGGCGCGGCCGTTGCCCGTCAGCACCTGAAGTGCCTGGAATGCGGCGTCGGGCGTGCCGAACTTCTCGAAGAACTTCGACGGGATGAGATTGATGGCGTCGGGCGTGACTTCGTCGATCACGCGGATTTTCGTCGGCGTCGTGAGCATGGCGATAACGAAGGTCGCGATGTGCCGCCCGCCATACAGGTAGTCGTAGGCATCGAGCGGAACGACGCCTTCTGTCGCTTCGGTCCGGTACTGGCCAGGGGAGCTCGTCAGGATCACGTATGTGACAGAGGCCGCTGAGGCAGCGGATGAAATGGATGGTGCGTTCATGCTGCCTCGAAATCGTTCTGTGCCAGTTCGATGTCGTGCCCGATCCAGAGCTGGCACACAAGGCGATAACCCTGCGAGAGCCGTTCGCCGAGTTGTTTCTTTTCCTTCCAGTTCGGTTCCGGCAGGTGTTCGGCACCCGACATCACGAGGCAGGCGCACTTCGAACACTTGCCCATGCCGCATTCGTAGCGCAGATGCGGAAAAGGGAATTGCTTGATACCCGCGCGCACGACGAGGTTGGTGTTGTCCTTGACCTCGTCCCGATACGTCTCGCCGTTCTTATGGAATACGACTGTTGGCATAACGATCTCCCTGAATCACCGGCGGACACGCTCCATGCGCATCTCGGGCCCTGGATTGCATTGTAGCTGTCATTTGGAATATAGTATACCGTTATGTGCATGAGACGTTTTCCCGGGTAGAACGATGAAGGGTGACAGTCCGCCGCATTAGTCTCTTTTTTGGCGTAGAGCCTGTAAAACAGGCCTTTATAGTCCTCTCCACGCGACAGGCGGGATGACTGTGTCGGAATTTTCCTGTCCAAATCATAAATTACGGTATACAGTATTCAAATGTTGAGCTAGACTGAATTTGCAGACCCCCGCGCCCGGCGGCAACCGGGCTGTCGACACATCTGAAAACTGCATCCCCTATCTGTCAGGAGCTTGAAATGGCTGAATTGATGAACCGTGATGAATTCCGCACCGCACTCGAGGAGGCCATCAAAGGCAAGAGTGCAACGAAGGCGCCGTTCAGCATCGCTTGGGCGAGCGGCAAGCTGAGCCGTGACCACCTCGCGCGCTGGGCGGAGAATCACTATCACTATGTCGGTCCGTTCGCCGACTACCTGGGGTACATCTACGCGCGCACGCCCGATACCTACACCGAGGCCAAGGACTTCCTGCTCGCCAACATGTATGAGGAGGAGATCGGCGGCGACCGCCATACGGATCTGCTGATCCGCTTCGCCGAGGCATGCGGCACGACGCGCGAGCGCGTGACCAATCCCGACAACATGTCGCCGACGACGCGCGGCCTGCAGGCCTGGTGCTATTCGGTGGCCATGCGCGAAGACCCGATCGTCGCGGTAGCGGCGCTGGTGGTGGGACTCGAATCGCAGGTGCCGTCGATCTATCGCAAGCAGACGCCGACGCTGCGCGAGAAGTATGGCTTCACCGACGAGGAAGTCGAGTTTTTCGATCTGCACATCGTGTCGGATGAGATTCATGGCGAGCGTGGCTACCAGATCGTGCTCGAACACGCCAGTACGCCGGAGTTGCAGCAGCGCTGCCTGAAGATCTGCGAGATCGGCGCACAGATGCGCCTGCTCTATACCACTGCGCTGTACCACGACTACGTCAAGGAGGACGTGGCGTTACCTGAACTCGAACTCGCGAGTTGAGCGCGGCGGCGCGGGCGCGAGGCGCCCGACCGCCTTTTGTCGGCAACGCTGCGGCGAGGCGGATTCTCCGCTGTCAGACGCCGCGGCATCAGCACAGGTATTCGTCATGAGTCATCCCGCAACACCAGAAGCACCCGAGTTCAGAAACCATATCGCGGGCGAATGGACCGCGAGCGTCACCGGTCGCACTTTCCCCAATGTGAATCCGGCTGATACGCGCGACATCGTCGGTCGCTTCCAGGCGTCGTCCGTCGACGACGCCCGCGCGGCGCTCGCCGCCGCATCGAGCGCGTTTGCCGCGTGGCGGCGTACGCCGGTCGCGCAGCGCGCGAGAATCCTCAATGGCGCAGCGGTCTGGCTCGAACAGCACGCCGATGCATTCGCGCGGGAACTCACACGCGAAGAGGGCAAGCCGCTTGCGCAAAGCAGGGACGAGATCCTTCGCTCCGCCCAGGTGCTGCGCTTTTACGCGGTGGAAGGACAGTCGTTTTCCGGTGAGACCTTCCCGAGCGACGACCCTGAGATGACCGTTCACACGCAGCGCGAGCCGCTCGGTGTCGTCACGGTCATTACGCCGTGGAATTTCCCGGTCTCGATTCCGGCGCGCAAGATCGCGCCCGCACTGATTGCCGGCAACACGGTGATCTTCAAGCCTTCGTCCGACGCGCCGCTGATCGGCTACCGGCTGACCGAAGCGTTCGTGCAGGCCGGCATTCCCGCTGGGGTGCTCAATTTCGTCACGGGGCGTGCGTCGGAGATAGGCGCGGCCATTACTGAAGCCCCGGCGGTCAGGGCAGTCTCGTTCACGGGGTCCACGGCGGCGGGTGAGCAGATTCACCGCGCCGTGCCACTGACGACGCGCACGCAGATGGAACTGGGGGGCAAGAATCCGCTCATCGTGATGGACGACGCCGACCTCGACCGCGCCGTCGACCTGACGATCAAGGGCGGTTTCTCGCTGACCGGCCAGGCCTGCACGGGCACGAGCCGCGTGCTCGTGATGGAGAGCGTGCGCGAGGCGTTCACCGAAAAACTGCTGGCACGCGTGAAGAACCTCAAGATCGGCAGCGGCATGATGCCGGGGATGGACATCGGGCCGCTCGCGACGCAGAAGCAGCTCGATACCGTGCTCGACTACGTGGCTTCCGGCAAAGCCGAGGCGACGCATCTGTACGGTGGCGAGCGTCTCACCGCGCCTGGTTACGAACATGGCTACTACATCACGCCCGCGATTTTCACGGACGTCACGCAGTCGATGCGCATCTGCCGCGAGGAGATCTTCGGGCCGGTTATCGCGATCGTCGCCGTGACGAGCTACGAGGATGCGATCGCGAAGGCGAACGACACGGAGTACGGCCTGTCGGCGGCGATTGCGACCTCGAATCCGCGCTATATGCACCGCTTTGCCGACGACATCGAGGCGGGCACCGTGAAGATCAACCGCACGACCACGGGCAATGCGATCAACGCGCCGTTTGGCGGCCTGAAGCGGTCGAGCACCTCGACGTTCCGTGAGTCGGGCCGCGGCGGCCTCGAGTTCTATACGCAGATCAAAACCGTCTATCGAGGCATCTGAACGAGATTGCCAGGGCATCCGATCAACAAAAGGAAGCGTTTCATCATGAAGCAGGTATTTCGACTGGAACTGGCCGAGGCGCGCGAAATGATCCGTGCCGCCATCGGTCGGGCGCAGCAGATCAATGTGCTCGAGTCGGTCTGTATCGTCGACGACGGTGGTTATCCGCTTGCGCTCGAGCGCATGGATGGCGCGCGCATCACGGGGCCGCAGATCGCCTGGAACAAGGCCTTCACGGCTGCGGGGCACAAGCGCTCGACGCATCTTTTCACACAGGCGCCCAACGGGCCGGCCTTGCCGGGCAATGAGGCGTTCGGCATTCAATGGAGCTTCGAGGGCAGGTTTGCGGCGTTCGTCGGCGGCTTTCCGATCGTGGTCGATGGCCAGGTGGTGGGCGGCGTCGGCCTGAGCGGCGGCAACGGCGAACAGGACACGCAGTGCGGTGTCGCCGCGTTGCAGGCGCTGCACGATCTGCTCAGCGTGCAGGGCTATCGCGTGCTGGTGGAAGCCGACATCAAGAAGTGATGACGCGGGCCGTCGGAACGAGCCGGCGGCCCGCCGTCCGGATTGTTTCGTTGCGAGGTAGCGTTCATGGCTTATCGAATTCAGGTGCTGGAAACCGGGATGTATTTCACCGCGGAAGGCGACGAGTCACTGCTTGCCGCGGCGTTGCGCGCGAATGTGCCGCTGTCGCACGATTGCCGGTTCGGCGGCTGCGGCACGTGCCGTATCAAGGTGCTGGGCGGTACCGTCGACTACGAGGAGTTTCCGCTCGGCCTCACCGGGGAAGAAGCCGAAGCCGGCTTCGCGCTCGCCTGTCAGGCGAGGCCGCGTAGCGACCTCGTGATCGGCGCCGGGCACGAGGGCGCGGCGGCGTCGGAGCCAGCGCGGCATACGGTTCGCGTCGAGTCGGTCCGCGCGCTCGCGGATGACGTCACCCATCTCACGCTGGCGCTGCCTGCCGATATCGGGCTTCTTTATCGCCCTGGGCAGTACATGAACGTCCTGCTCGAAGACGGCGGCTACCGGAGTTTTTCGATGGCCTCCGCCGCGCGCGGCGGTCTGATCGATTTTCATGTGCGCAAGGTACCGGGCGGACACTTTACCGATCGCATGATCGCGACGCTCGAGCCTGGCGATAGTCTCGACGTCGAGCTTCCGCTCGGCGCATTCCGCTTCCACGAAGAAGACTATCGGCCGCTGCTCATGGTGGCGACCGGCACCGGTCTTGCGCCCATCAAGGCCATTCTCGAATCATTGATGGACGACCCTGATTGTCCGCCCGTGACGTTGTACTGGGGTGCAAGGACGGCCGCCGATCTCTATCTGCACGATGAGATCGCGCAATGGGCCGCGCGGCTATACGAGTTTCGCTATGTTCCGGTGCTATCGCGGGCAGACGTCAGTTGGGAAGGACGACGCGGCTACGTCCAGCATGCGGTGTGTGAAGACGTCGCGGATCTGTCGGAGCACGCGGTGTACCTGTGCGGCTCGCCGGCAATGATCGCCGATGCCAAAGCGGCCTTCATCGCGAAGGGGGCCAGCATCGATCATCTATACGCGGACAGTTTCACGTTCCAGCACATGCCTGCAATTGTCGGGTAATCGTCGGGTAATCGGCTCGCCGGCAACGGCAACGGCAACGCGGCGCTTCATGCGCCGCGTTGCATGTCGCGCGATATCAGAACCGGTGCCGCATGCCGACCGCCACCGACGCCTGCCTGTCCGTGCCCGATGCCGACAGGAACTGGCTGACCTGCGCAACTTCGGCCGAGCCGCCGGCCTTCTGCCCCGTCGCCATCAGATACAGGTCCGTGCGCCTCGACAGGTTGTAGTCGACGAACAGACTCGCTTGCTGATAGCGCGGGTGCGAGTCGGTGGCATCGACGTTGCCGTCGGTATAGACGTATGCCGCGCCCAGCAGCAGCGTGGGCGTGAAGCGGTACGATGCATTCACCTCGTAATTCTGGAAGCGCACGTTGCCGTTATCGAAACTGTCCTTGAAGATCGACTGCGTGAATGCGCCGCCGAGCTTCAGCTGACCGATCTGATAGCTCGCGCCAACGCCGAATACGTCGTAGGCGGAAGCCGCCAGCGCATACGTGCCCGTCACGCTGTTGGCGCTGGTCCAGAAGGTGCCGGTGTTGATCTGTCCTGGATGGTCGACGTGCGTATAGGCGGCCGCCGCATACAGGCCATCGCGCTGATAGTGCGCGCCAAGGCTATAGACGCTGTTGTGCGAGAACGAACCGGGCACGCCGCCGAACGAGTACAAAGCGGAGAATTGTGCGCCCGACAGATCCGGGCTCGCGTACTTCACCGCGTTGTTGACCCGGAAGCCGCGATTGGTGTTGTCGTTGTCGCCGGGATGTTCGAACAGCACGCTCCATTGATCGGTCGTCAGAGGGGAGACGTACTCGACCATCTCCTCGTACTGGCGACCGAGGGTGACCGTGCCGTAGCGGTCGCTGGCGAGGCCGACGAAGGCCTGGCGCCCGAACATCAGGCCGCCCTGTCCAAGCGTGCCGTTTGCAATCGAGAAGCCGTTTTCGAGTGTGAAGATCGCATGCAATCCGCCGCCGAGGTCTTCGCTGCCGCGCAGTCCCCAACGGCTGCCCTGGGCGAGACCGCTCATCATCTGGTAGGTCTGGCCACCTTTCTGGTTACTCGTGTACGTGATGCCCGCATCGATCAGGCCATACAGCGTCACGCTGGACTGTGCGTGCGCAGCTCCCGCCAGCGTCATCGTCGCACACGCCGCAAGGGCGGTTTTTTTCACTACTGCCATTTCTGCAATCTCCGGGTTGGGTCGTGCTCGTCAAGGGAATGGGCATGCGACTGCTTTGGTCGGCTTTCACATATTTCAGTATACAATATTCCGAAATAAATGCGTGTCAAGTGGGATTTACGGGCGATTTTTGTCAATAAAAAGTACTCAGTATACAAATTGGCAATTCTTGAGTATTCTGGTCACCGTTGGAGGAGAGTCAACTCATGATCCATTTAAGCGATGCGCAGATCGACGAACTGGTCGGTTTCGACGAAGCCATTCCCGTGCTCGAACGTGCTTTCCGCTCCCTCGCGCAGGAGCGCGCGGCGGTTCAACGGCGGGTGCGCACGGAGGCGGGCGGCGTGAAGCTGTCGACGCTCGGCGCGGTATTGCCCGATGCCGGCGTAACCGGCGCGAAGGTGTACACGACGATCAACGGGCGCTTCAGTTTTTCGATCGTGTTGTTTTCGACCGAGGATGGCCGTCTGCTGGCGACACTCGATGCCAATGCGCTCACGCGGCTCCGCACCGCGGCGACAACTGTGATCGCGATCCGCGCGCTGGCTCGCAATGGCGCGCAGACGGTCGCGCTATACGGCACGGGGGTGCAGGGACGGGCTCATGCCGAGGCGTTAGCGGTGCATACGGGCTTGAGGTCGTTCAGGATCGTCGGGCTCGAAGGCGTGGAGCCGCTGGTGGACCTGCTCAACACACGCTATGGGGCACGCGGTGTCGAAGCCGTGGCCGCGTCGCCGGCGGAGGCCGTGCGCGATGCGGACGTAGTCGTCACCGCCACGCGCGCAACCGGTGCGCTCTTCGATGGTGCGGCGCTTGCGCCCGGCGCGCTGATCGCTGCGATCGGTTCGAGCTTGCCGACCACGCGCGAACTCGACGATACCGCGCTGTCGAGGGCGGCGCGCATCGTCGTCGAACTGCGCGAACAGGCGAGGGACGAAGCCGGCGACCTCGTGCAGGCTGCGGCGGGCACGTTCGACTGGCGCGACGTCGTCGAGCTTGGCGACGTGCTCGAAGGGCGCGCAAGCGGACGCACCGGCGCGCAGGACATCATCGTCTACAAGGCTGTTGGCATCGGCTTGCAGGACGTCGCGCTCGCCGAACTCGCCTGGCGCAATCATCTTGCGCGCAATGTAGCAACGCATTGCGCCTGAGCGCCGAGATCGATGGATAACGTCACTTCGTGCGGCGGCGTCCCGCACCAGGCGGCCGCGAAGACCCCAGCCCGTTCGTTCCGGCAGTCGCTCTATGCGATGCTGGGTCTGTCGAGCGTCGTCATGATGGTGGCGATCGACCAGACCGTGGTCGGCACCGCGCTGCCGACGATCGTCGCGGAACTGAAGGGCTTCCATCTCTATGCATGGGTCGCGACGGCCTATCTGCTTGCGTCGGTCATCACGGTGCCGATCTTCGGGCGCCTCGGCGACTGGTTTGGACGCAAGCCGTTGATCGTCATCGCGATCGTCGTCTTTACGGGCGCGTCCACGTTATGCGGCGCCGCCGGCAGCATGCAGGCGCTTGTGCTGTTTCGGGCGTTGCAGGGCATCGGTGGCGGCATGCTCGTCGGTACCTGTTTCGCTTCGATTCCCGATCTGTTTCCCGATCCGGTGGTGCGGCTGCGCTGGCAGGTGCTGTTTTCGAGTGCCTTCGGTCTCGCGAATGCCGTGGGGCCGTCGCTCGGTGGCTTTCTGAGCGAGCACTATGGCTGGCGCTCGGCGTTTCTCGTGAACATTCCGGTTGGTGTGGCAAGTCTTTATCTGACTGCGATGCATCTTCCGGACATTCGCCACGAGAAGCGCGGCAAGCTCACGCCGGACTGGCGTGGTGCGCTGTTGATCGGGCTTGGATTGGGCTCGCTGCAACTGCTGGTCGAATCGCTTGCGCATGAGACGGTGTCGGTCACCACGTTAGGCTTCGGCGTCGTCACGCTGTGCGCCGGGGTGTGGCTTGCGCGTGAAGAACTGCGCGCCGCCGATCCGATTCTCCCGCCTGCGTTATTGCGTGAGCGGGCCATCATCGCATTACTCGTTCTGTCGATGCTGATGGGCATGGCGATGTTCGCGCTGCTCTTTTATGTGCCGCTGCTGTTGCAAGGGGGGATGGGTTTGAGCGCTGACCGGGCAGGCGTCATGATTACGCCGCTTGTCGTCTGCATCACTGTTGGGACGATCGCGAATACGCGTGTGGTCACTCGTCTTCGCAAGCCCAATGTGTTGCTCTATGGGGGCTTCGCGTTGCTTGGCGTTGCGTGTGCGGGGATCGTTGCTGGTGGCACGTCGGGCGGCCACTGGTTCACGGTGGCGCTGCTGGCCGGGGGCGTGGGGATCGGCCTCGTGATGCCAAATCTGACGGTGTTTGCGCAGCAGGTGGCCGGCAAGCGGCAACTCGGCATTGCTACCGCCATGATCCAGTCGGCACGGATGGTCGGCGGAATGCTCGGGACGGCGATCGTGGGTACCGTGGTTCATGTGCTGTATCGGCAGCATGTGACCGATGCGCTCATGGCGCATGGGGTTCGCGCGAATGCCGCGTGGGCTACGTCGGCTGTCAGCAGCCCGCAGTTGCTGCTCAATTCGAGTGAGGCCGCGCATTTCGTGGCGCAGGCGAATCAGGCTGGCCTCGCCGGCGATGTATTGATTGCGGCCGCTCGCGTTGCGCTCGTGCAGGCGGTCGATCATGCATTGCTGATGGTAGCCGGGGCAATGGTTATCGCATGCGTTGCGGTCGCGTGGGTGCCTGTGATTCGTGTCGAGCCGTTGAGGGTGGGTGGGCAGCGGGCGTGTGTAGGGGAGTGAAGTCGGGGTTAGCCAGGGTTGTCCGACTGGATGCCGCCCGCTACCAGCGCGGCGGTTCTTGTCCCCACCGCCACGCACTGCAAACGACCATATGAATGAACGGACTATTTTCTGTCAACGGAATCCTTCAGCCGGCGCGCCCGTTCATGCTTGCGGCCGGTGAGCCGACCCCCCGCTCTCGCGACCAGCATGCAACAGAGTCAACCCCTGGCCATTTGCGTAGCTGTCTTTTTGAGCTGCGAGACGAACTGATTGACGATCACCGAGCGTGGTCTGCCCGGTGCAAACAGAAAACGCGGCTCAACCGGCACGGTCGGTGAAAATCGCCGTGCAACGAGATCGGGGAAGGAACGGCCCATCAACGCAAAGGGATCGACGAGCGCAACCGCGTTGGCCTCGCGCACGAGCGCGCAGAGCACCGGCGTACTGTTCGACACGAACGCGCTCACGAAGCCTCGGCCTTGCGCGCGGAACGCCTCGCGCAAACGCCAGCCGGTCAGCGTGTCCTCGCCGAAGGTAGCGAGCAGCTCCCGGTCGAGTAGACGCGGCATGATCGTCTTGCGCGACGCGAGGGGATGCGCCGCGCGCATCACGCAGTGCAGTTCGGCGCTGCAGAACTCTTCCACTTCGAGCGTGCCGGACGGCGCGGCGACATCGAGAATCCCGAAATCCGCCTGATTATTGTTCACGTATTCGACGACGTGACGCGTCGGCAGTGCCCGGATGTCGAATTCGACGGACGGATGCATTTCACGAAACTCGCCGACCGCCCGCGCGACGATCGTGGTCGCCAGCATCGACACGGTGGATACGCGAATCGAGCCGCGCTGTCCTTGCTGGATCTCGCGCGCCGTCTCGGCAATCGACTGCACGCTGCCGAAGAGCCGCTCGATCTCCGGCATGATCGCCTCGGCCTCCGGCGTGCAGACGAGCCGTCCTTTTACGCGCAGGAACAGCGTGAGCCCGATCTCTTCCTCCAGCGCGCGCAGCGTCTTCGTCACCGCCGGCTGCGAGACGTAGAGCAGGCGCGCAGCCGCCGACACGCTTCCCGCCTTCACGACCGCGCGAAAAATCTCGAGATGACGCACTTTGAGCATGGCTGGAGCCCCGGCGAAGGTATAACTTTCTGGCAGGAATAAGCTTAGCAGAATGTATTGGTTTTCATACTTTTGAAACCGTACACTGGGATCAGGTCGCAGGTGCAACGCAAGCCATCCACCCCAACATTCAAGGAGCTTCGCCGTGAGCATTCCCGACGCATCGGTGTGGCGCGCACGCGCCGACGAGATCCGGCCTGAAGGCCGGGCGTTCATCGACGGGCGGTATGTGTCCGCGCTCTCGGGCAAGACCTTCGCGACCGTGAACCCCGCCACGGGGCGCGTGATCGCGGAGATTGCCGAATGCGACAGCGAAGACGTCGACATGGCCGTCGCCAGTGCCCGCAAGGCGTTCGAAGCCGGCGTGTGGTCGCGCCGGGCGCCCGCCGAGCGCAAGGCGGTGATGCTCAGGTTCGCGCAGCTCATGATGGAGCACCGCGAGGAACTGGCGCTGCTCGAATCGCTCGACGTGGGCAAGCCGATTACCAACGCGTACAACGGCGATATCGTCAGTTCCGCCACCTGCATACAGTGGTACGGCGAGGCCATCGACAAGCTCTACGGCGAAACCGCCCCCGCGGCGCCTGACATGACCACGATGATCGTGCGCGAGCCGCTCGGTGTCGTGGCGGCCGTGGTGCCGTGGAACTATCCGCTATCGATGGCGAGCTGGAAGCTCGGTCCGGCGCTCGCCGCCGGGAACTCCGTCATCCTGAAGCCCGCGGAACAGTCGCCGCTGAGCGCGATCCGCATCGCCGCGCTGGCCGCGGAAGCGGGCCTGCCGCCCGGCGTGCTGAACGTGCTGCCGGGTTATGGCGAAACGGCGGGCCGTGCGCTCGGCCTTCACATGGATGTCGATGCCGTGGGCTTCACCGGCTCGACGGCCGTCGGCAAGCTCTTCATGCAGTATGCGGGGCAGTCGAACATCAAGCGCGTGGGGCTCGAGTGTGGCGGCAAGAGCCCGCATGTCGTGCTCGACGATTGTCCGGATCTCGACGCCGCGGCGCGCGCGGTGGCCGCGGGCATCTTCGCGAACAGCGGGCAGGTGTGCAACGCGGGCTCGCGCCTGATCGTGCACGCGGCCGTGCGCGACCAGTTGCTGGAAAAAGTGGCCGCCATCGCGCGCGAGCTCATGCCCGGCGATCCGCTCGATCCCGCGACGAAGATGGGCGCGATCGTGAGCCAGGTGCAGTACGAGTCGGTGATGTCGTATATCGACGCGGGGCGCGCGGACGGCGCGAGGATCATCGCGGGCGGCCGCGCCGCGCGGCCCGAAACTGGCGGCTATTTCATCGAGCCCACCGTCTTCGATCAGGTGAGCAATGGCATGCGCATCGCGCGGGAGGAAATCTTCGGGCCGGTGCTCGCGGCGATCACCGTCGAGTCGCCCGAAGAAGCGGTGCGCATTGCCAACGACACGATCTACGGTCTCGCCGCCGCCGTGTGGACCTCGAACGTCACGCGCGCGCAGCAGATTTCGCGGCAACTGAAAGCGGGCGTCGTCTGGGTCAACTGTTTCGACCGCGGCACCATGTCCTCGCCTTTTGGCGGCTTCAAACAGTCGGGCTTCGGACGCGACAAGTCGATGCACGCCTTCGACAAGTACATGGACTGGAAGGCGATCTGGATCGCCGGATAAAGCACTGCTCCGACCACACAAGGAGACCAGCATGAAAGCACAAGTCCCTCAGCGTCCCGCGGCCGATGTCGGGGCCGACGGCGTTTCTTCATCACGCTCACGGCGCGTCTTCCTTCAGCAGGCGGGGGCGCTTGCCGGGGTTGCGCTACTGGGGGCGCCCGCGATCGTCCGCGCCCAGTCGAAAAGTATTGCGGTGACATGCTGGGGCGGCGCGTACGAAACGGCCGTGCGCACCGCATTTGCGGAGCCGTTCACGAAAGAGACGGGCATTGCGGTGAGTCTCGTCAACAACGCCGACCTCGCGCGCATGAAGGTGCAGGTCGAATCGAAGAACGTGTCGTGGGACGTATTCGACAGCATCGGGCCGCAGATCGTCGCGGGCTCGCGGCAGGGTCTGTGGGAAAAGCTGGATCCGGCGATCGTCAGGACGGATGGGCTCATCACTAAAACGGCGGCGGATTTTGTCGGCACGTATTCATACGCGGGCGGTATCGGCTACGACCCCAAGCGCAACGGCGGCAAGCATCCGGACACGTACGCGGAGTTCTGGGACGTCAAGGCGTTTCCAGGACGCCGCGGCTTACGCCCGCGCGCAAGCGAAAACCTCGAAATGGCCCTGCTCGCCGACGGCGTGGCGCCGGACAAGCTCTATCCGCTCGACATCGAGCGAGCCTTCAAGGCGATGGATCGCATCAAGCCTTCGGTGCGCAAGTGGATCGAGACGACACCCGAGACGGTGACGCTGATCGCCAGCAACGAACTCGATTTCACCTATACGTACCTGAGCCGGGTGCTGCCGGCACAGCGCGCGGGCATGTCGATTCAGATGTCGATGAAGCAGACGCTCAACAGCCTCGAGTATCTCGCGGTGCCGAAGTACGGCAAGAACACGAAGGCAGCGATGCAGTACGTGGCGTTCTGCCTGCGCCCGGACCGGCAGGCGGCGTTCTGCGAGATGGTCGAGTTCGCGCCCAACGCCGCGCAGGCGATGCCGCTCGTCTCCGCGGCCGCGAAGGCGCGCATGCCCGACATGCACGATCCGAACAGCATCGTCATCGACGATCAATGGTGGGGCGATCACTACGACGCGTTGCAGACCCGCTTCACGACCTGGATGCTGAGCTGATCCGCCGGAGCGCGCGATGAGTTACACGCTGAATCTGAAAGCCGTGGTTCTTATGCTGCTGCCGCTCTATGGCCTGCTCGCGGTGTTCTTCCTGTGGCCGCTCGGTATCGTCGGCTGGTCGAGCGTCTACGAGCACGGGCTGACCTTGCGCGGTTATGAGCAGGTGCTCGGCAACGCGCTGATTCATCGTGTGCTCGGCAATACGCTGACCATCAGCGTGCTCGCCACTGCGACGAGCCTCGTGTTGGGCTATATCGTCGCGCTGCATCTTGCCCGTCTTCCCGCGTCGCGGCGCACGCCGTATCTCGTGATGGTGATGCTGCCTTTCTGGACCAGCATTCTCGTCAAGAGCTATGCATTCACGGTCGTGCTCGGCAGCGCGGGTATCGTCGCGCGGCTGGCCGGCTGGATCAGCGGGCAGACATGGCATCCCGATCTGCTCTTCAACCGCACGAGCGTCGTGATCGGCATGACCAATTATCTGCTGCCCTTCATGGTGCTGCCCATTCTCACGAGCCTTACCGCACAGAATCGCAACCTGAAATCCGCCGCGGAAATCATGGGGGCGGGCCCGTGGACCATCTTCTCGCGCATCACGCTGCCGCTCTCGATGCCCGGGGTGGTCTCGGGCGTGCTGATGTGCGTCACGCTGTCCATGGGTATGTACATCACGCCCGCGCTGCTTGGGGGCCCGCGCGACATGATGCTCGCCAATCTCGTCGACTTTTACACCCGCCAGACACTCGACTGGACCCTCGCCGCATCGATCGCGATGGTGCTGCTCGTTCTCTCCGGCGCGCTCATCGCGATGCTCGGCCGTATCCAGCGAGGCAAGGAGTCGTTCGCATGATGGACACCGCCACGCGCGCAGGCGCCGAACTCGTCGTACCCGCAGCGAAACGCCGCGACTGGCGCGTTGCATGGCGTGTGCTCGGCTCGATCGGCGGCTGGTGCGGCTACCTGTTCCTGTTGCTGCCGAGCCTCGTGATCGTGCCGGTGTCGTTCGGCGGCGGCAGTGAATTGCAGTTTCCGCCGAAGACGTTCTCGCTCGCGCTCTTTTATCAGTTCTTTAACGACCCCGCATGGTGGGGCGCGCTCCTCACGAGTGTGATGGTCGCGCTGCTCGCCTCGGCAATTTCGGTGACCGTGGGCCTGCCGGGTGCCTACGCGCTCGCGCGTGGCCGCTTTCCGGGCCGCCGCGTGCTGGAAACCTTCGCGATTACGCCGATGCTGATCCCCGTCGTCGTGCTGGGTCTCGGCATCTACCGGCAGTTTTCCACGCTCGCGCTCGTCAACACCGTGTGGGGCATTGCACTCGCGCATTCGGTGCTGGTCGTGCCGTTCGTGGTGATCGCGGTGGGCTCCGGACTGAAGCACGCGGACCCGGCGCTCGAAGCGGTCGCGTTGCTGATGGGCGCAAGCCGCGTGCGCATCTTCTTCCAGGTGGTGCTGCCGCAGATCCGCGCATCGGTGGCGGTGAGCGTGCTGTTCGCGTTCCTGCTTTCGTTCGACGAAGTGGTGGTCGCGTACTTCATCTCCGGACCGCAGTCGACGACCTTGCCGGTCAAGATGTACAGCGCGATCCGCTGGGAAGTGTCGCCGGTGCTCGCGGCCGTGTCGACGCTGCTTACCCTGGTTTCGCTCGTCGTGTGCGTCGGCATCATGGCCTTGCAACGACGCGACGCGCACGCCGAATGACTCTTTTACGAACCATCATGGCGAACAGATACGACGCGGTGATCATCGGTGCGGGCCACAACGGACTTGTGTGCGGCGCGTATCTCGCGCGCAAGGGCTTCAAGGTCTGTCTGCTGGAGCGGCGCGAGCTGGCGGGCGGCGCGGCCGTGAGCGAGGCGGTGTGGCCGGGCTATCGCGTGTCGGTGGCGTCCTACACGATGGCGCTGCTGCAGCCGCGCATCATCGAGGAACTGGAGCTCGCCAGATACGGCTACGAGATCGTCGTGCCGCCGCCGATGCTGCACCTCTATGGCGATGGCCGCAGCCTTGTCTTTCGCGCGGAAGACGAACGCCTGAGCGCCGATATCGCGCGTTTCAGCGAGAAGGATGCCGAGGCTTACGGCAGGTATCGCGCGTACATGACGCGGCTTGGCAAGATAGTCGCGGAGATGCTGTGGGAAATCCCGCCCGATCCCGCCGACGGCACGCTCGCCGCGAGAAGCCGTCTGCTCGGCTTCGCCTGGCGCTTTCGCGACATGGGCGAGCAGTTCTACGATCTCTACGACGTCCTCACGCTGAGCGCGCGCGACTTCCTCGCGCACTGGTTCGAATCCGACGAGATGATTACGGCGATGGGCTTCTATTCGTCGTGCGGCGGCGCGGCCACGAGCATCGGTTCGCCGGGCTCGGCCTATGTGCTGCTGCGCGGGTTCATCCGCGACCATACGACGAGCGCCGGTCCCGCCGGCCTCGTGCGCGGCGGCATGGGCACGATTTCCGAGGCGATCGCCGCATCAGGTGCAGCGTATGGCATGGAGGTGCGCTGCAACGCACCGGTCGCGGCGGTGGAAGTGAAGGGCGGCCGCGCCACGGGCGTGCGTCTCGCGTCGGGAGAAGTCATCGAGGCCGGATGCGTGATATCGAACGTCGCGACCAGGGTGCTGTTCCAGCAGCTCGTGGACGCGCGGCACGTGCCGTCCGAGTTTCTGTCGCGCGTCGCGCAGATTCGCGACCGTTCGACCGCCTTCAAGATCAATCTCGCGCTTAGCCGCCTGCCGACCTTCAGCGACTTCGATCCCGAGGCTGCGGGCTTTGCTTATCCGGCGCAGGTGCGCATCGCGCCGTCGGTCGATTATCTCGAACGCGCGTGGGATGCGGCGAAGTACGGTGAGATCTCGCCGCGGCCACCGCTCGTCGTGCTCAGTCCGAGCGCGGTCGACCCGAGCGTCGCGCCAACGGGCAAGCATCTGATGAGCATCTTCGGCCAGCACGCACCGTATGCATTGCGCGAGGGCACGTGGGACACGCAGCGCGAGCGCCTCTACGAGATCGTGCTCGGCACGCTTTCGGGCTGTGCGCCTGATATCCGCGATTGCATCGATGACGCTCAGGTGCTGTCGCCCGTCGATCTCGAGCGCATCTTCGCATTGCCGGGCGGCCACGTGCATCACGGCGAACTGAGCGCCGACCAGATCTTTTTCCGCCGGCCGGTACGCGGCGCGGCGGACTATCGCACCCCGATCAGGGGGCTTTATCAGTGCGGCGCGTCCGTCCATCCCGGCGGCGGCGTGACGGGCGTGCCGGGCCACAACGCAGCGCAGGTCGTGATGCGAAGCGAGCGGCACTGAGCGGCAATTTCATTGGGACCCGATGATGAACATGATCGAACTGAAGCAGGTCTCGCGGCGCTACGGCGACGTTCAGGCGCTCGCTCCGCTCGACTTCAGCGTGCGGCAGGGCGAGTTCGTCACGCTGCTCGGGCCGAGCGGCTCGGGCAAGACGACGCTGCTCAATCTCATCGCCGGCATGGTGCCGCCCTCGTCCGGGCAGATATTCGTGCGCGGCGTGGACATCACGCATGCGCCACCGAGCGCGCGCGGACTCGGCATGGTGTTCCAGAACTATGCGCTGATGCCTCACATGACGGTATTCGACAACATCGCGTTCCCGCTGCGCGTGCGCAAGCTGGGCAAGGATGAAATCCGCCGCCGCGTGACGAACGTGCTCGACATGGTGCGCCTGCCGAATATCGCCGGGCGCAAGCCCCGGGAACTGTCGGGTGGACAGCAGCAACGCGTGTCGCTCGCGCGCTGCATCGTCTATAACCCGGCGCTCATTCTGCTCGACGAGCCGCTGGGCGCGCTCGACAAAAAGCTACGCGAGCAGATGCAGCTCGAAATTCGTCGCCTGCATGCGCAGCTCGGTATCACGATGCTCAATGTCACGCATGATCAGGAGGAAGCGCTTTCGATGTCGGACCGCGTCGTGCTGATGAACGAAGGGCGCGTCGAGCAGATCGCCACGCCCGACGAACTCTACCGTGCGCCGCGGACCGCGTTCGCCGCGAGCTTCATCGGCACGGCCAATCTGATTGCCGGCACGGTGGAGGAGAGCGGGGGCGAGCACATCGTCGTATCGACGGCGCTCGGCGTGTTGCGCGCCGCGAGCGCGTCGTGCCCGGTACCGCGAGGTGCGGTCGTCAACCTGCTGGTGCGCCCGGAAAGCGTGCGCATGACGCCCGCGCATGATTCGGCCGGCGCCGGCGACCGCACCTGCCATGCGGGCACGCTGGAGGATTCGATCACGCTCGGCAGCGTGGTGCGTCATCACGTGCGCCTGCCGGGCGATATGCAGATCGTCGTTCAGCAGCAGGGCGGAACGCGCGCCACGGCACCTGCGCCGGGCGCGCGCGTCATGCTCGACTGGGCGCCGGAGGATTGTCAGGTCATCTTGCAGGACTAGCGTCAGCGCGCGCCTCGCGGCGCTCGGCGTTGCGAGGTCTGGAAAAAATGTCTGGAGAACACGATGAGAACACCGGCGCCGACCGTGGTGGACGAACTCGCCCGTCGAAAACGTCAGGAGCAGCTTGCGTTGCCCGAATCGCTCGGGCAGTTCGTGCGTGAGCAGGCCGCGCTCCATGGCGAAAAGACGGCCGCTGTCTGGTTCGAGCGCGGCATCAGCATGACATACGCGGAAATCGATTGCGCCGCTTCGCAGCTCGCCGACGCGCTGGTGAAGCGAGGCGTTCGCAAGGGCTGCCACGTCGCGCTGATGCTGAAGAACGCGCCGGAGTTTCCGATCACGTGGATCGCGCTCGGGCGCATCGGCGCGGTGATGGTGCCGGTCAATACCGCGTACACGCGGGACGAGATGACGTTCGTGCTCACCGACGCGGACGCGCAATATCTCGTGATCGACGCTGAATTCGTGCCGCGCCTCGCCGATCTGCCGAGCCTGCCCCCCCTGCTCGCGTGGGAACGGGTGATCGTGAGCGGTGAGACGGAGCATCCGCTGCAATGGCAGTCGCTGCTTGCCTCGGGCCGCGCGGACTTCACGGCGCCGTCGCATGTTTCGCGCGACGATCTGTTGAATCTGCAATACACGTCGGGTACTACCGGTTTTCCGAAGGGCTGCATGCTGAGCCACGACTACTGGATGATCCATTGCCACAGTGCGGCACGGCATCGCCGGGGACCGGATGCGGGCATCGAAAACGTCCTGATCTGGGCGCCGTTCTTCTATATGGACCCGATGTGGCAGTTCCTGATGACGCTCAAGCTCGGCGGCACCGCGTACATCGCGGAGCGCATGAGTCTCACGCGCTTCATGTCGTGGCTCATCGACTATCGCATCCACTACTGCATCTTTCCTGAACCCGCATTGAGCCAGCATCCGCGCGGCCCGCGCGACGCCGATGTGTGCCTGAAGTACATCAGCATCTATGGCTGGACCCGGCCGGCTCGCGAGGAAGTGCAGGCGCGCTTCAATGTGATCGCGCGCGAAGGCTTCGGCATGACCGAGATCGGTACCGGCGCGCTCGTGCCCGCCTGGGCGTGCGGGAAGGCGCTGGAGCGCACATGCGGCCTGCCCGCGCCGTTTCGTGAATTGCAGATCCGGCGTGAGGACGGCGCCATTGCGGATCTCGAGGAAGTGGGGGAGCTGTGGATTCGCGGGCGCGGGATTCTGTGGGGCTACTACAAGCGCCCGGAGGCGAATGCCGAGAGTTTCGACGGCGAATGGTTTCGCACTGGCGACCTGTTCCGGCGCGATGCCGACGGCTTCTACTACATCGTCGGCCGAATCAAGGAAATGATCCGGCGCGCGGGCGAGAACGTATCGGCGACCGAGGTGGAGACCGTGCTGCGTAGCATGGACGCGATCGACGAGGCCGCCGTCGTGCCCGTGCCGGATCCGCTGCGCCGCGAGGAAGTGAAGGCCTATCTGAAACTGCGCGAAGGTCTCACGCATGCCGACGTGACGCCCGCGGCCGTCTTCGAGCATTGCGCGCGGCATCTCGCGCCATTCAAGGTGCCGCGCTATCTGCAATACATCGAGGAAGATTTTCCGCGCACGCCTTCGCGCAAGATCGCGAAAAAGCGGCTGATCGCGGAGGCTGCCGATCCTTTCGCGAATACCTACGACCGCCAGGAGTCGCGCTGGCGCTGATGCGCGTACACGGAGGAGTCGCTCATGTTTCTGGACTTTTCAAGCCGGCCGCCTTCGTTGCAATTCGACGGGCCAACCGATCATCTGTCGAACTACCGCCGCGTGTACGAGGGAACGGAACGCCAGGTCGCCAATTCCGTCGATGGCGATCCGCTGGAAAACTATCTTGAAACTTACGAACGTCTGGGAGCGTGCCACGTCGTACTGAAGGCGCGCGATCTGACGAGTACTTTCGGCGTGAAAATATCGAACGAGAATGTGGCCGCGTTTTGCCGAACGCACGGCCATCGATACATCGGCTTTGCGGGCGTCGATCCGCACAAGGGAGCAGCCGCGGTCGCCGAGTTTGAAACGGCCGTGCGCGAACTCGGTCTGCGCGGTCTCAATGTGCAGGGCTTCGAGCACAGGTTGCCGATCGACCACCCGCTGCTGTTTCCGCTCTATGAGAAATGCGTCGAACTGGACGTGCCCGTCAACATCCACTGCGGTACGAACTTTTCGACACAAACTTCGATGATGTACGGCCATCCGGCAGCCCTCGATCGCGTGATGATGGCGCTGCCGGCGCTTCGCGTATGCGCGTCGCCGCCGGGCTGGCCTTGGGTGCAGGAGCTTCTCGCGGTGGCCTGGCGTCATCCGAACGTGTGGATCGGCACGGTGGCCATGCGGCCGAAGCTCCTCGCGACCGCGCATTCCGGATATGAGCCGCTATTGCAATACGGCAGAACGGTGCTGAAAAAACGCATGATCTTTGGTTCCGCATTTCCGATGATGCCGGTGGAAAAGGCGTTGCGCGAGTTCGACGCGCTGGACATGCCCGATCATGTTCGTGAGGACTGGCGCTGCAATAACGCAATCGCTTATCTGGGTCTCTGAGCACAAATAGTCATCGAGTCTCGATCATGGGGCTTACAGGGCTCGCTCTTCGCCACCCGCAAAACCGGCGCAAGGACCCCTATCCACTTTCCGAATAGCCGACCAATTTTGACAGTATTGAGTCAGTCGTTTTCGCGCCTCACCATACCTTTCATGACGCTGCTCTGTAATGGAGCGGTGAGATGAATGCAAGGAATTGGAGACGTCGGAATGACAAAGGACGGAAAACTGAGACTCGGCCTCTCGATGCGGTACCTGGGCTACCACGTCGCCGCATGGCGGCATCCGTCGGTGCCCGCGGACGGCGCACTCAGTTTCGAGCACTTCCTGAACACGGCGCGCAAGGCGGAAGCAGCCCATTTCGACATGATCTTTTTCGCGGATGGACTGGGCATCCGCGCCCATGACAACCCGAAAGGTTCGCTGGCGAAGGACATGCGCAATGCGGAACTGGAACCGCTGACGCTGCTCGCCGCGCTCGCGGCCACGACCCGAAACATCGGACTCGTGGCGACGGCATCGACCACCTATAACGAGCCTTTCCACATCGCGCGCAAGTACGCATCGATCGATCACATCAGCGGAGGACGCGCGGGCTGGAATGTCGTCACGTCCTGGTCGGACGAGGAAGCGCAGAACTTCAATCGCAGCGAGAACCTCGCTTACGCGGATCGTTATGAGCGCGCCGATGAGTTCGTCGATGTCGTTCGCTCGCTCTGGAATAGCTGGGAAGACGATGCGTTCGTCCGGGACAAGGCGTCCGGCCTCTTCTACGACGAAGCCAAACTGCACACGCCGAACCACAAGGGCAGGCACTTTCAGGTGCGCGGTCCGCTGAACTCGGCCCGCACGCCACAGGGACAGCCCGTCATCGTGCAGGCGGGCGCGTCGGAGGCCGGGCGTCGGCTCGCGGCGCGCTGCGCCGACGTCGTCTACAGCAACGCGCACGATCTCAGGAGCGCGCAGAACTATTACGCCGACCTGAAAGGCCGGCTCGCCGCCCACGGCCGTCGGCCGGACGAGCTGCTCATCATGCCGGGCATCGTTCCGTTCGTTGCCGCCACGCGGCAGGAGGCTCAGAGGAAGTACGAGGAACTTCAGGCGCTGATTCATCCGATGAGCGCGCTGGCGGCGCTCTACGACCAGCTCGGCGATCTGTCGGGCTATCCGCTGGATGGTCCCGTGCCCGACCTGAGCGAGACGAACCCGAAGAACATCGGCAGCATCGCAAACAATCTGGTCGAGCTCGCGCACGCCGAGAATCTCTCCATCCGTCAACTGGGCCAGCGCGTCGCGTCGACTTTCGGTGTGCGCCTGCTGATCGGCACGGCGGCGGATATCGCCGACGAGATGGAGGAGTGGTTCCGGAAAGACGCCGCCGACGGCTTCAACATCTGCCCGCCGATCCTGCCCGCGGGCATGGACGACATGAGCGACTTCGTCGTGCCCGAACTCAGGCGGCGCGGCCTCTTCCGCTCGCGCTACGAAGGCGCCACGCTGCGCGCCAATCTCGGTCTCGCGCCGAATGTCTTCAAACGGAACTGAGGCACGCCATCATGCAGCCAGCAGCAGATACGGACCGCACGTTTCAGGATGCCATGTCGCTCTTCGCGGCGGGCGTGACGGCCATCACCACGATGCGCGACGGTCGGCCCATCGGCCTGATCGCGACCTCGGTATGCAGCCTGTCGTCCGATCCGCCGTCGATCGTCGTATGCGTGAACAAAAGCGCCTCCGCGCATGACGCGATCGTCGCGCACGGCAAGTTCGCGGTGAATCTGCTCTCGGTCGATCAGAGCGATGTCGTCGACCGGTTCCGCGAGGCAAAAGGTCAGGCGCGCTTCGAAGCCGGTCAGTGGACGACGCTCGAGACCGGCGCGCCCGTGCTCGCCGATGCCGCCGTCGTGCTGGACTGTACGCTCGAAAAATGCCATGACGGCTTCACGCATTCCATTTTTGTCGGCGTTATTGAACGAATATCGTGTTCCCGGAGCGTGGACACCTCGTGTCTGCTCTGGCACGCGCGCGGCTACGCCCGCAGCATGCCGCTTTGTGCCTAGATTTCGCTTTACGTTCGTCCCGCACTACCTCGTCGATCGAACCGTGACGCGCAATCGCGCGTTCGTGCAATGGCATCCGGCGGCCAGGCCGACCGGCCAAGACTGCGAAGGAAAAACATGCTGAACAAAGCCGGCACCCTTGACGCCTCCGTCGAAGATAAATCCGCGCCGAACCGCGTGCGGGATGTCGTCGCCGCGAACTTCGGCACCTTCTTCGAATGGTTCGATCTGCTGGTATACGCGATGTTCGCGCTCACCGTGTCGAAGCTGTTCTTTCCGACCGGCGACGAGCAATCCGCGCTGCTGCTGAGCTTGCTGACCTTCGCGAGCTCGTTCGTCATCCGTCCGGTCGGCGCGATCGTGCTGGGCATCGTTGCGGACAAGCGCGGACGGCGCTTCGCGCTCAGCCTCGCGGCCCTGCTGATGCTGCTCGGCACCGCGGCCATCGCCGTCGTGCCGACCTACGACCGCATCGGTGTTCTGGCGCCCGTGATCCTCGTCGCCGGACGTCTGCTGCAAGGCTTTTCGGCGGGCGGGGAATTCGGCGCCGCCAATTCGTTTCTGACCGAACAGGACAAGCGCCGCATGGCCTTCTTCGGCAGCCTGCAGTTTTCCGCGTCGGGGCTCGCGGTGCTGGCGTCGTCGCTGTTCGCTTACGGCGTCAATCACTATCTGACGGCCGAACAGATCAACGCCTGGGGCTGGCGCCTGCCGTTCGTATTCGGCTGCCTGATCGGGCCGATCGGCCTGTATATCCGCCGCAAGGTGAGCGAGACCACGGCGTTCGAACAAGCGCGGGAGGTCACGCATTCCCCGCTGCGCGAAACCGCGCAGTCGCACAAGTCGGCGGTGCTGATCGGCGCGATCATCGCCGCCGCGGGTGGGTCGGCGAGCTTCATCAACATCTACATGCCGACGTTCGCGATCAACAATCTCGGCGTCGGCAAGGATGCGGCCTTCGCGTCGTCCATCCTCAGCGGCCTCGTGTGCGTGCTGTTTCCGATGCTCGGCGGCATCACGGCGGATCGCTTCGGCACGGTGAAGGTGATGCGTGCCGCGCTCGTCTGCGGCATGGCGCTGATCCTGCCGCTGTTCTACATGCTCACGCACGCGCCGGGTCCGGTGACGCTGGTCGCCTTCCAGTGCATTCTCTCGCTGGTGTTCTACAGCTTCTACTACTCGCCGCTCGGCTCGCTGCTGTCGCAACTGTTCCCGGCCAGTTGCCGCACGACCGGCGTGTCGCTCGCCTATGTCATCGCGATGACGCTGTTCGGCGGCCTGACTCCGGTCGTCACGGGACTTCTGGTCAAGTCGACCGGCAGCATCATGTCGCCCGCCTGGTACCTGATCGTCATCTCGTCGCTGGCGCTCGTCGGCCTGCGTGCGAGCAGGCGGCGCGTCGCCTGATCGAATCGGGTTGAATCGGGACCGATCGAGCGTGACCGAACTTGCCCGTAATCTGGAGACCTTTAGTTGAAACCGGAAATCCCCACGCAAGTGTCCGTCGCCATCGTCGGCGGCGGAATCATCGGTGTGAGTTGCGCGCTCGCGCTGGCCCGCAAGGGTATCGACGTCGCGGTATTCGAGAAGGGAACGGTGGCCGGAGAGCAATCGTCGCGCAACTGGGGCTGGATTCGCAGCGTCGGCCGCGACGTCAAGGAATTGCCCCTGTCGATACTGGCCAACGATATCTGGAAAGACATCCAGTCGAAAGTCGACGTCGGTTATCGCACGACGGGTCTCGCGTATCTGGCCGCATCCGAGAGCGAGATGGCCGGTCATCAGAAGTGGCTGGATGCGGCGCGCGCGACGGGCGTCCGGGCGAAACTCGTGGGCAGGCCGGAACTGCCGAAGCTGATTCCGCCATCGAAGCGCCAGTGGGCAGGTGCGTTGTACGGCGAGGCCGATGGCGTCGCCGAGCCGCTCGCGGCCACGCGCGGCATCGCCGAACTGGCCGTCGCCAGCGGGGCGCGGATCGTCGAAGGCTGCGCCGTGCGCGGGCTGGATGTATCGGCGGGACGCGTTTCGGGCGTCGTGACCGAGCACGGACTCGTGAAATGCGCGGACGTGGTACTGGCGGGCGGAGCGTGGTCGCGCCTCTTTTGCGGCAATCACGCGATCGAATTTCCGCAACTCAAGGTGCATGCATCGGTATTGCAGACCGCGCCCCTCGACGCCGGACTGGACGTAACGATCAACGGCGGCGATTTCACCTGCCGCAAGCGCAGCGACGGCGGCTATACGGTTTCGAAGCTCGGTGCGTCGGTCGCCGACCTCACGCCCGACAGCATCCGGCTCAGCACGAAGTTCATGCGGGCCTGGCTCAACGAGCGCAAATACCTGAAGCTCCGCGTCGGCCGCCGCTTCTTCGACGAGCTGATGATTCCTCGCCGCTTCGGACTCGACCGTCCGACGCCGTTCGAAGCATGCCGGATGCTCGACCCCGCGGCCGATCCCGGCATGCTGAACGACGCGCTCGAGCGGCTGAAAACGGTCTTTCCGAGCTTCGCGAGCGCATCGATCGTGCGTTCGTGGGCCGGCATGATCGACGTGACGCCCGATGCGCTGCCGGTCATTTCGAAGGTCAGGGCGTTGACCGGCTTCCATCTCGGATCGGGCTTCTCGGGACATGGCTTCGGCATCGGGCCGGCCGCGGGACAAGTGCTCGCGGACCTGGTGACGGGCGATCGTCCGCGCGTCGATCTGGCCGACTTTACCCTCGAACGCTTTTTCTCTTAGGATGGGGGCTTCCTCGCGCCCGGCGATGCCGCCGTCACGTTCATGAACATCCGGCAACTCGAAGCATTCCAGACCACGATGAAGGTCGGCACGATGATCGGCGCCGCCGATCTGCTCGGCGTGTCGCAACCGTCGGTGAGCCGGCTCATCAACGAACTGGAGCGCGCGCTAGGCGTCACGCTGTTCGATCGCGCGAACGGCAGGCTCGTGCCGACGCCCGAAGCCCGCATGATTCACGAGCAGGTCGAGCAGACGATCCGCTCCTACGAGCGCATCGCCGAACTCGCCGCCGATGTGCGCAAACTGCGCGTCGGAAGCATCTCGATCGCGTGCATGCCCGCGCTCGGCATCACCTTCATGCCCGCCGTGATCGCGCGTTTTCGCGAAGCGCATCCGGAGGTCGATATTTCGCTCGACGTGCAGATGTCCTCGAAGATCGAGGACTGGATCGCGGCGCAGCAGATAGATTTCGGGCTCGCCGAACTACCCGCCGTCCCGAGCGAACTGGCCGTCGACGAGTTCTGCAATGTGCCGTACTACGCGGTGATGAAGAAGCAACACGAACTGTCGGCGAAGGCCGTGCTGTCGCCGCAGGACTTCGATGGCCGGGCGTTCATCTCCATGACCGGACACTATCAGCCGCGCGGACACGTCGACCGTTTCTTCGAAAGTCACGATGTGAGCCGCATCACGCGCATCGACACATCGCTTTCGCATTCCACCTGCGAAATGGCGGCGCTCGATCTGGGCATCGGCTTTGTCGATCCGTTCAGCGTGCATGCCTATCTCGATCGCGTCGATGTGCGGCCGGTCGATCCGTGCATCCGTTTTCGCGTCGCGCTGATGTACCCGAAGCATCGTCCGCTGTCCAGGGTCGGACGGACCTTCGTGTCCTTCATGAAGGAGTTCAGGGACGAATGGATCGCCGAAGTCGCCGCACGATGCGGGCTGACAGGCTGACCACGCTGTCCTCGGGAAGCGTCGACTTTTGTGCCCGGCTCAGATGGACCGTCTCGCCGTCGGCCTGGCCTGAGCGTGTTCTTCTGATTTTTCGAGACTCGCAAACAGGTAGAGCCGCGATCATGGAGCTCATAGGGCTTGCTCCGCGGCCTGGTGTTCCGCGGGAGTGGATAGCTGAGCTTCATGGAGTTCTCCCCGACGGACAACTACCATAAAATTTACCCGCAACTTACCCGCGAAACCGGCGGAAGCAGGCGGATTTCTTCGGCCTGCGTCGGACCCGCCAAGCGCCACCGGATGCGCCACCGCGGCGAATCCATATCTCCTGACCCATTCGCCATAACCCCTGACCAGAAAACCCCCGGAGCGCTCGACATACTGCTGGCGGGACGCCTGATAGACCCCCCGAAGCGCAAACCACGGCACCTGCGGCAGATCGTGATGCACCGCATGATAGTTGTTGTTCAGAAACAGCAACCGCCACAACCATCCCGCTTCATTGATAACGGTGCGATGCGCGTGCTCCCGCGCGACACGATGCTCGTGAAACGAACGCACCGACGCGAGCGATAGCGAGCCATACCCCGCGCCGACGATAAACACCCAGGCCGGTATCCCGCACACCCGCTGCAGCCACGCGGTCAGCGCCGTCAATGCGGCAAGATGCGCGAGCCATGCCGGCACGTCGCGCCAGTCACCGTCGCCGATTTTGCCGAGCGCCTGCGCGCCGGTAGCGGCAATCGAAAACGCCGGCCCGACCAGCATGCGCCCCGTCAACGTATTGCGAAAAACGAGCAGCGCGCGCATTGCCGTCCCCGCGCGCCGCCACTCGTCGGCACTGACGAAATAACTCTCGGGATCGTGGCCCGGCTGCGTCAGACGCGCATCGTCGTGATGCCGAAGATGGGACTCGCGATAGATCCGATAAGGAAACCACACCGCAAGCGGCGCAAAACCGAGCAATGCATTGACGAATCGCGAGCGCGTCGGATGACCGTGCAACAGTTCGTGTTGCAACGACATGTACCACGTGCCGAGCACGGCGAGCAGCAGCGCCGTCACTGGCAGACCGAGTACGCGCGCATGGGTCGCGACACCAGCCCAGCCGCCATAGATCGCGACGATCAGCGTCCATGTCGGCCATTGCGTGCGCCACGTCCAGCTCGTCGCGAGACGGGCGATGTCGTTGCGCTGGGTATCGTCGAGATAGATCGCCATCGTGGAATCGGTCGTGATGCGGGTCGAGACCCGCAGGGCCAGACCGATCGTACGGGGCAACGCCGCGCGCCCGAACCATTTTGTTCGGCAATGCATCTGCGCAATCGTGGATAGCGTGCGCGCGGCCCACGCTCAGTGGTCGTCCGCCACGCGGCACGCGTGATCGAGCAGCCCTTCGGCCGTGCCGGTGCCGCCGTCCGCGTCGAGGTCGCTGTTGACGATCAGCCAGCCGTCCGTGCCGGCTGACGGTCCCGCGCCCGTCACGAGAATGGTTTGCAAGGCCATCGTCGCCGGCTCGGGATTGTCCCGGGCGACGATCCGGAACGGGTTGTCGGGGCCCGTCAGCGACGTCACGCGCATGATCCGGTAGCGCTTGCCGTCGATCGTGTCCCACCGCCATGCGCCGGGCGCGTCGTGCGCGTGGTTCGCCAGCGCGACGCTGACGTTGCGTTGCATGCAGTCGATATGAATATGCAACTGGTTCTGCGAGCGGCGATATTCCGAGTTGATCTCGATACCGAGCTGGTCGTCGGGCAGTTCGCGCTTGACCGCCTGCTCAACGTAACGACGCGAATCCCATGCGTCGCTCCAATAGTCCTTCGCATCGGACGCAAGGATCAGCGGACTTTCGATGCCGCTGATCCGGTCGGTCGGCATCAGCAGATATTGCGAGCGGCCGAAAATGTCCTTGAGAATCACATAGCGCCTGTCGAGATCGACGACCGTGCATTGGCCCGGCGTGCCGGTGGCCTGCTGCGACGGCACGCAGCGTATGTCGACGATCTTCCATAGCGCGTTGGAATCGACGGTCGCGAGCTGCGCGCAGGCGGTGGCGGCAAGGGCGACCGCGAGCGTGGCGCTCAGGCGGGAGATGTGATGCAGGAAGCGGCGTGGAAGGTGGCGTTGCGTGCGGGCGGTGGCGGCTGTCGTCATCGTCGTTTGAATGAGTGTTGTGGAGCGTGCATCGAGGTTGCCGGCACTTGACGTGCCGACCTCAAAGCACGGGCGCCGGCGGTGCGCCGAGCACCTGCTCGAACGCGACGCCGATGGCGAGCAGCCGCCGGTCCGAGCCGAGCGGGCCGTCCAGTTCGAGCCCGACCGGCAGACCGCTCGCGCTCATGCCGGCCGGCAGCGAGAGCCCCGGAATGCCGGACGTGCTGGCCGGATCGGTATTGCGCAGGAACGCTTCCATCGTATCGACGGGCGGGCTGCCGTCGATCGTCACCGTCGACGAGCCGTTCAGATCGTCGATCGGCACCGCGGCGAGCCGCGTGGTCGGAAACAGCAGCGCGTCGAGACGAGCGTCGGCGAAGGTCGCGGCAATATAGCGTTGCAGGCGCGGGCGCCAGTAATTGAGCGCCGATGCGTAGTGCGGGCCGAGCACGTCGGCGAGCACTTCGTCATAGATCGCGCGCACGTCCGGGCTCGCGATGCGCGCGGCAAGCTCCGCGACGGTTTGCACCGGCGCGCGGTTCGCGACGAGCCACGCGAGCACGTCGTCGCGCGCCTCGTGAATGGCGATCGGACCGCCGACCATCCCGTTCAGATACGCCAGATCGTCCATCGCGACCGGCACGAACGTGACGCCTGCCGCTTCGAGTTTTTTCACCGCGGCGCGCGCGACGTCCTCGACCTGCCGCTCGAGTCCGTCCCATAGCGGCGCCGGCAGGCCGATGCGCAAAGCGTCGGGCGCGAGCGCGGGCAGTGCGCCCGCGCCGCTGATCACGCCGTCGAGCAGCGCCAGATCGGCGACGCCGCGCGCCATCGGGCCGACCGTATCGCGCGTGTGGCTGATCGGCACGACGGCGTCGGGATCGTGATAGCGCCGCTCGGCGCCGCCGTTGCCGACCGACGGACGCAGGCCCGCGGTGCCGGTCAGCGCGGCGGGAATGCGGGTCGAGCCGCCGGTGTCGGTGCCGAGTCCGGCGGGCACGATGCGCGCGGCGATCGCGACGGCCGTGCCGCCCGACGAGCCGCCCGGCATCAACGATGGATCGTAGGGATTGCGCACCGGCCCCGCATGCGCGGCGAAGTTCGTGCTCGTGATGCCGAACGCGAGTTCGTGCATATTGGCCTTGCCGAGCACGATCGCGCCCGCGTCGACGAGGCGTTGCACCGACGGCGCGTTCGCCGCCGGCACGAAGCCTTCGAGCGCGGGCGTGCCCGCCGAGGTCGGCAAGCCGGCGGTGTTGATGTTGTCCTTGACGACGATCGGCAGGCCGGCCAGCGGCAGGCGCGCCCGCGTTGCCGCGGGCAATGCGTCGATGCGCTGCGCGGCCGCGAGCGCGCCGTCGAGATCGAGGATGGTGAGCGCATTGAGATGCGAGAGCGCGGCGGCGCGCGCAAGCAGAGTCGCCACGTAGTCGGCGGCTTTGAGGCGGCCCGACTGCAGCGCTTCGACCGCTTGCGTCGCGGTCAGCGCGAGTTGTGCGTCGACGGTCCAGGTCATGGCCGGCGTCTCCGTATCGATGGATGTATTGCCGGCGGCGCCGGGCGGACGGTCGTGCGGGATGGGTTCCGCGCGGCGCGGCGCGGGCGCGCGCAGGTACGCGGCCTGCCTTCGCGCGAATGCGAAGCGGGGCGGGTGCGAGTTCCGCGGAGAAGGTGCGGGAGTTCCAGCGGCATCCGTAGAGGTGGCGAACAGGTCACGCGCGCAGAAAGCGAACACAACGGTTCAGCTATTCTGGCACAACCGCCTGAACGCGGATGCCGGGCGCTGCGCGACAGCGGCGGCGCGGATGTGGCGGGTGGACGTCACCCGTGCGCGTCGCAGCCGTCCCGGCCGTTGCCGGCGCGCTTACTGGTGGTTATCGATCCACATGCGTCCCCAGTCGGATGCATAGGCGAGCGCGTGCTCTTCGTCGAAGAAGTAATCGAGCGCATCGAACGAATACGCTTTGCGATTATCGGCGTTGCTTTCCTCGATGGTCAGATTCGCGGCGAATAGTCCATTAGGCAGTGGTTGTGTAACCGCTTCGACCTCGTAGCCCTTGTAGCGGATGTGTGAGTTCATGATCTTGACTTGTCAGTGTACCCGCATGCTTTGTGCGGAAAACCAGTGCGCCTGCCGCCGCCCCGTCACGCCGGACGTTCGTGAAGCGGCGAGTAAGGGCAAGCGTAGGGCGCGCTGCGCAGCGGGTGAACCAATCTTTCGTCGTATGCAAATCAGCGCGGCGCGGGCGTGCTATCCAGAAGCCCGGATCGGATCAAAATCGCTGTGTTCGATCACACTATTCGCGGCGTGGCGAGGTGTCTGTTATGTGGCGCACGGTTCGCGCGTAGCCTGGAGGCACCGGGCTTCGCGCGGAGCTTAGACCGCCTGTAGCACGCGCGTGGCGTGGGCGTCGATGGAAGATGCGTGCGCGGCCGGTTGCGTCAGCGTAGCCGCCGGGTCCGGCGCCCGATGCGTATTGAACGCCAGCGCGAATTGCGCGGCCTGCTGGCCGACCGTCGCGAGTTGTTCGACGACCTTCGGATCGGAGCAGCTATCGGCCGTTTCGAAACGCGTTTCCAGCGTATTGATACCCGCGCCGAACGGCGTCGGCCAGCCGCGCAACGCATGCACGATCGAGCGCAGCGATGTCAGCACGGAACCCGCCGCTTGCCAGCCATAGGCGGTGACGATGCAGCCGACCGCGCGGCCGTCCAGATACGGACGCCCGTCGGCGCGCAGGTCCTCGAGCGTGTCGAGCGCGTTCTTGACGAGGCCCGATACGCCACCGTGATAGCCAGGGGTCGCGACGATCAGCGCATCCGCGTGACGCACGGCCTCGATCAGTTCGAGCTGTGCGTCGGTGCGCGACGGCTGTTCCGGCGCGTAGTGCGGCAGGCTCTGCAAAAAGGCGCCGCCAAACAGGCGGGTATGGGCGCCGGCGGCTTCGGCGCCGCGCAGCGCAAAGGCGAGCGCGCGCTCGGTCGACGAGGCCGCGCGCGTCGTGCCGCCAATGCCGATGATGAGCGGCCGGCGCGAATGACTGGATCTGTTCAACGAAATGCTCCTTCGATAGCGGCTCATGATGCGGGCCGTGGCGTGGCGTGGCGCGTGCGGAACGCATGCGGCTCTCGCTGCACGGCGGCATGCGGACCGGCCGCGACGAACCCGACTTTGAAGCGTCATCTTAATGACCGGCCGCCGCGCGGCTAAGCGACTTTTTGTTCTAACGATATAACCGCGCATCGCCCCACATGGCAGCGGGCGCACGGCAGGCTCGCACGGCAATGCACATGAACGCGCGGCCGATAAGCATATGGCGAACCGTTGGTTGGGCACGCGTCGAGCGGCGGCTATGATGAATCCGTCTCCTCCATGACATCTCCTTTGACATGGGACTCGGCCTCGCTGCGTCAATAGCGAGGCCTTTTTTTCGCCATCTGTTTGTCCGGTGTCGGCCGCTTCCGGCGTGCTACGATGCCCGCCTGGATTCCCGGCGAGATCGAGCAAAGAATGGCAACCCTGTATGACACGCTCGGCGTGCACGCGCACGCCACCGACGAAGAAATCAAGCGGGCCTACCGGAAAGCGGCGATGAAGTGGCACCCCGACCGCAATCACGGTGCCGAAGACGTCGCGCGCGCCACGTTTCAGGAAATCAAGGACGCGTACGCGATCCTCTCCGACGCCGAGCAGCGCAAGGTCTACGACAAGGTCTACGCCGAGCAGATGCGCGAGTGGGAAGCGCAGCACGCGCGCCGGCAACGGGCGCAAGCGAAGCGCGAGGCGGCGGCGCGCGCGGCCGACGAAGCGGCCTATGCGGAGATGGTATCGATCGCGATCCGGTTCGCCGACGAAGGCCACAACCGCGACGTGTTGTTCGGCGTGCTGCTCGGGCGGCAATGCGAACCGCGCCGCGCGGCGCAGATTGCGGACAGCGTGGCGGCGTTGCAGGCGGCGCGCCGCGAAGAGGCCGAGGACGCGAAAAAAGCGCCGGCCGGGAAGAGGGCTGCGAAGCATGCCGCGAATAACGCCGCGAAGAATGCGACAGCGGAGGACGCGCCGCCCGTGAATGCGACAGCCGGCTCGGCCTCGACGAGCACGCATCAGGCCGCCGGTCACGACGCGCCGCAATCCACGTCCGCGCACCACGCGAAACCCGACGAACCGGCTGGCGACGCGCATCCGGCGAGTACGCTCGGCAATCTCTGGTTCCAGTTTCTGAACAGCCTGAAGTTGTGACGTATCGCGTCGTTCACGTCATCTGTCGCAAATATCGACAGGCTAATGTAAGACTTCTTTTGCGCTGGTACACTGCGCATCGTTCGCAGTTCGTTGGGTTCTGTGCCCGTGAATCGGGATTCCTGATGCGAATTCCCGTGGCGCAAAAATGGAGGCGTCATGGTGTCACGGGGGCGCAAGACGGAACCGGCAAAATGCGGTCCGGAAACCAATAAAAACAAGGTACGGGGAAAGCGTGACCAGAAAATACAAGGTGCTGTTTCTTTGCCGGGACAATTCGATTCGCAGCCTCATGGCGGAAGCCTTGCTGCGTGAACTGGCGGGACACCGTTTCGACGCATTCAGCGCGGGCCCGGAGCCGTCCGCGCGAATTCATCCGCTGGCGGCCGCGCAATTGCAGCCGGGCATTTCCGGGCGCGCGATGCTGAGCCCGAAGAGCTGGCTCGAATTCACTGGAGAATGGGCGCCGCGCATGGACGTCGTGATCGCGCTGGACGAATCCGTCGGCGGGCGTCATGCGCCGGGATTTCCCGGCGAGCCGTTGTTTCTCGATTGGGTTATTGCCGATCCGCACGCGGACGGTGTGCCCCATGACGAACTGGTGCGTCTTTTCGACAAGACTTTCTGGCAGATCGTGCGGCAGGTCAGCGCGTTTATCGAACTACCGCAATATGCGGCGAACGCCGTGAGCAACGCAAAGCCGATGCGCGGCAACGCGGCTCATTTCGACGTCACCGTCGTTTCTCCCGCATCGTAAAGCGGGCTCGCGCTTACCGGCTATTCGAGCGCGCGAGCGGCGTTCCGGCGAACGGGTCGTTCGACCAGTCCACCGCCTTTTTCGGTTGAGGGGCGGGCACGGGCTTCGGCGACAATTCGAAGTGCTCGATTGTCTGCCCCGCGCTGATGGCCTGCTTCAACCATTGAGGCATTTCGCCGTTGCCGTCCCAACTGTCCCCGGTCGCATTGCGATAGCGCTCGCCCTTTTTCGCCATCGACTCGGATGCGAGCGCGGCGGCAAGGTCTTCTGGTTTGATACCAAACTCTTCCATACGATGGCGGAGATAGGCAATCATGCTATCCCGCTTCCTTTCGTCCATAAGATATTCGTCCTTCTAAAACGTCCAGCGTTCTGTCAATTACAGATTGCAAACAAAAGCTGCGAAGCATCGAGCCCAAACAGATGGGGCCGGCCCGCGAGAGGGGTGTCGGTTGAAGGAAATGCCATGAGCCGCGTTAAAAAACGTTGCTCCCGGAACTGCAATACGCGCCCTATGCCAAAGCGGCCTGCGCCAAAAGCGGCCGCGTAAAAAATCGACCATCAACTGAATGTCTCAATCAGCAAATATTTCAGCATGTCGCAGCGCGGCAAACGAGGCCGGTAAGCCTGAGGTCCGCGATGAAAAATTCTTTGTCTCAATGCATGGATTGCGAATGGCTGGAGTTACTCCCACGCTTTCCGTCGGTCATCGGACTTCACCGATGCGCGGGCGCTGCTTTTTGTGCTTTATGACGACATCATAACGCAACACGCGCACAAAGCGCGCTTTGTCTACACTGATTTTGTCGGCGAATGCGGTTTATCGAACGGTGTTGACATCTGGCCACACTCGCGGAACCCCCGGATTGAATTCCCGGCTTCGCGAACTATAAAAGAACTACCGAAAAACTGCGCAACGCAGACCTGTTGCCCGCCCACCGCCGCCGGTTCCCGCGACGCGCAAACGCGTCCCCCGCCGGCTGCGAGCGAGGTAATTCTTCATCCGTTTAGTTCGATGACCCGTCGCGGCAGTGGCGCATTGGCATCGACCGTTCTTCGGCCCCGCCTGGGGAGATCTGGCTGTTCGCGGATCAATTCTTCTGGAGGACGAAAACTGCTGCGCCGGATCCGAGGAGTCCGGAAATGAAAGTACGTGTATTGATGGTTGCCGCCAGCGCCGTTCTGTTTCTCGCGCCGAGAACGGCCACCGCCGCGGAATTGAGCGGCCAGCCGGACGCCGGCATGTCGGGCCGCGCGGTGATGCAGCAGAACGCAAACGAATCGGCGCAAGCCACCACCGACGTGTCGCTCGGCCAGGGCTGGCAGCCGCGGCAAGGCGTGGAGGATGCGTCGTACGGCGGCGTGGCGGCGGGGCAGTCGGAGGCGGGCGGCAAGTGGAATCAGTCGTGCGCCGCCGGGTCCGGGTGCAAGGTTTATTTTGGCCAGTGAGCGCCCGAGGAGCGATTCGGGGGCGGGAGCGGGGCGCGGCAAAGGTGCTGTTGGAAGCGCATGACAGAAAGCAGAAAGCGCCGCGCTCCGCCCGACTTCTCACGCAAGCGCGATGTCCCGCATCGCGGAGGCAGGGCGCTCGCCCAGGCGCGCGACGATGTCCTCGACACCGCACGCCGCGTCGTTCGTCCCCGCTGCCTCGTAGTAGCCGCGGAATTCATCGAGCAATGCACGCCATGACGCGTGCCAGCGCGTTTCCCTGACGCACACGCCCGACGGATCGGCGATGCGCAATACGCCGTTGTCCGGGTAGAACGTCAGCGTGACGAGCCGGCCGTCGATTACGCAGGCGGCGGTGCAGGGGCGGGTGGTAACCATGAGTGATGTCCTTGAATAACGAATGAGTTGGCCCGGATGCTGACGCGGGCGACAGCAAGCGCTGTACCTGTGTTGTGTGCGCTGAAGTTGCGCGGTTTTACCCCACTTCTCTTCACATGCTTTACGGCAATTGCTCGAGCCGAATAAAGCGGTATTCGAAGTATTCCAGCGATTCACGACAATTTTTTGTATCGGCCGGTGCGCATTGCATTACGCGGTACGGTGGCAACCCACGGTGTCAACCATTAGGGGTTTTTACTCAACTATTGCCTGATATCGCTGACGGAAGGACCTCGAGAGGTGTAAAAAGCGCGCATGGGCACGCAATATGCTCTCTCGCGGTGCAAAGCATCACTTCATGGAGGCAGCCATGCGCGACGACGCGGCACAGGTTTCATCTGCGGACAGCCTCGACACCGTGCCGGACACGTCGAGTCCGGCCTATGCGGTCACGCATCCGGTCGCGCGCGCGTTCGATGCATTCGCCAGCTCGGTGACGCGGCTGGCCGGTTCGCCGGTCGCATTCGGCATCGCGGCGATCACGGTATTCGTCTGGGCGGTCACCGGGCCGCTCTTTCATTTCTCCGATGGCTGGCAACTGGTCATCAATACGGGCACGACGATCGTCACGTTCCTGATGGTTTTTCTGATCCAGCAGAGTCAGAACAAGGACAGTGTCGCCGTGCATCTGAAGCTCAACGAACTGCTCGCTTCGCATCGTCAGGCGAACAATCAGTTGATCGGTATCGAGGACGCCTCGGAGGACGATCTTCGCCGCCTCGCGGCCGCCTATTTGCAGCTCGCGGCGAAGGCGGCCGGCGCGGGTAATCAGCAGGAAAGTGTCGACGTGGATGCGTCGGTGGAGAAGATGCCGAAGCCTGCCGAGAACAATGGCGAATAACTACGGCTTTGCTTCGCATGCATTTTTTCGGGCCAGGCGAATGGCGAAACCGCCATAACGATTTGAAGCAACGAGGTTCGATAATGCGCGAATTACGGCCCATCGTGGCTTCCCTTGCCATTCCTTTACACGTTTGCTAGCATCCCCGAGACAGTTCGAAATAGCCATAACGTCGTCAATTTCCGGGCTTGCATCACGCGGGCCGTGCGGTACATATCCTTGCGAGGAACGTGTTATGGCGAGTCACCTACCCGTCCACTGAACATCACTGAACATCCATCCAGGGTCGTTCACGGCCAGTCCGCTCAGCTATTGCAGCGGGCATCAGAGCATGCGTTTTCAAGTTTTTTCATCACGATTATCCGGCACGTCATGCAAAACCCGCCTTTGTGTTTTGGGTTCAAAGCGAAGGCGGATTCGATAAAAACGATTAGCTGGCCGTTCCTTTCCTGATAGCAGTACTGTGCCGTTTTCCGAGTCATTGTTTTAAGCCGTCCGGTTTCCGGGAGGCGGGCGCGCGGCCCGCCAATACCAACGACGCAATCAAAAGGAGAATTCCATGGCTTGCAATACATCG
Organism: Paraburkholderia sp.; assembly: GCF_047605525.1. Lineage (GTDB taxonomy): Bacteria > Pseudomonadota > Gammaproteobacteria > Burkholderiales > Burkholderiaceae > Paraburkholderia. Next base: position 113,630 of record NZ_JASGFN010000015.1, read on the forward strand.
GGTTCGGGGCGCGTGCGAATGAAGGCCATCACGATGGCGCTGGGGATTCTCGTCGCGGCGGCGGGTCCGGCCGTCGCGCAGGTGAGCGCCGCGCCGGCCTCGGAACCGCAGGCGATCGGCGCGGCGGCATTGCTGCACGTGCGGGCGCGCGTCGTCGCCATCGATCCCGCGACGAACAGCGTGACGCTGCGCGGTCCCCGGGGCGGCGAGGAAACCTTCGACGTGAACCCGCAGGCCGCGGACGTAAGCAAGCTGCACATCGGCGATATCGTGACGATCGCATACAAGAAGGCGGTGTTGATCGGGGTCGACAAACTTGCGCCGAATGGTATCCGTCAGCGCGTCGATACTGAAGTGACGCAGCCGGCGTCCAACGGCGTCGTTGCATCGGCGCGTCGCGTCGAGGTGGTGGCGACGGTGCGCAAGATCGACCGGAAGAATCGCACGGTCACGCTGCGCGGTCCGACGCGCACCGAAACGCTCGACGTGGCGCCTGAGATTCCGTTGGAAAAGCTCAAGGTGGGCGACTCGGTTCGGGCCGTGTTCGTTTCCGCGGCGGCGTCGTCGGTGTCGCGGGGCGGCGCCGAGGTCAAGTGAAGTTCCAGCGCGGTCACTGCGTCGCGCGAAGGAGCAGGGAATGGAACAGAAGGAATCGAAATCCACTGCCGAATCGGAGCGCAGGAGACTCATTCGCAGCAAGATCCACGTCGGCCTCGCCGCGTTAGGCACATTATCGGCGGTCGCGGGAATCGGCGTGGTGATCAACGGCGGCCTGTACTTCAACCGGACCAAGGTGCTGGTCGGTGTCGGCATCATCGTCGTGTCGACCATTCTTTATATCTCGATGCTTTTCGTTGCGGCCGATGATGATTGATGGCGGCCTGCGAGGCCAGCCAGATCAATCGATCCACTTTTGCTATCGCCTCCTCCGATACTCGAATTGTTGGCGCATCGCAGCGCCCGTATATTGACTGGACAGTCAGCACGGACAGCAGCGATACAACAACCCGATGGCGCGCCGCAACGGCCGTCCACAGGAGCACAGCAATGAATCGGATCGATCTGGAGGGGCGCACGGTCGTCATTACCGGCGGCGCGCGCGGCATCGGCTACGCGGTCGCGCAGCGCGCGTTGAACTCGGGTGCGTCGGTTGCGTTATGGGACGTCGATGGCGAACGCCTCGCGCGCAGCCAGCGCGAGCTCGGCGAACTCGGCAAGGTCAGCGCCGTCACGGTCGAGCTGACCAGCGAAGCCGCGGTCGCGCAGGCGACCGCGCAAACCGTCGCCGGGCATGGCGCGATCGACGTGCTGATCAACTGCGCGGGCATTACCGGCGGCAACGGCACGACGTGGGAGCTCGAGCCCGACGTGTGGCGCCGCGTGATCGACGTGAACCTGATCGGCCCTTATCTGACCTGTCGGGCAGTCGTGCCGCAGATGCTGAAGCAGGGCTATGGCCGCATCGTCAATATCGCGTCGGTGGCGGGCAAGGAGGGCAATCCGAATGCCTCGCACTACAGCGCCTCGAAAGCGGGCTTGATCGGCCTGACCAAATCGCTCGGCAAGGAACTCGCGACGAAGAACATTCTCGTCAATGCGGTCACGCCGGCCGCGGCCAAAACCGAGATCTTCGATTCGATGTCGCAGCAGCATATCGACTACATGCTGTCGAAGATTCCGATGAATCGTTTTCTTCTGCCGGAAGAAGCGGCGTCGCTGATTCTGTGGCTGGCTTCCGAAGACTGCGCGTTCAGCACCGGTTCGGTGTTCGACCTGTCCGGCGGTCGCGCCACCTATTGAGCGACCGCGCATAGTCGAGCTGCTTCGACGCATCCTTCACGGAGCCCATTCATGGCCATGCCTACCATCCGGCACGTGCGTGCCTTCATCGTTCGCGGCGGCGGCGCGGACTATCACGACCAGCCCGGCGGACACTGGATCGACGATCACATCGCGACGCCGATGGCGCGTTATCCCGAGTATCGCCAGAGCCGCCAGTCGTTCGGCATCAACGTGCTCGGCACGCTGGTCGTCGAGATCGAGGCGAGCGACGGCACGGTCGGCTTTGCGGTGACGACCGGCGGCGAAATCGGCGCGTTCATCGTCGAGAAGCATCTCGCGCGCTTTCTCGAAGGGCAGCTCGTGACCGACATCGAGAAGATGTGGGATCAGATGTACTTTGCGACGCTCTACTATGGGCGCAAGGGCGTCGTGCTCAATACGATTTCCGGTGTCGATCTCGCGCTGTGGGATCTGCTCGCGAAAGTGCGCAAGGAACCCGTGTACCAGCTATTGGGCGGTCCCGTGCGCGACGAGCTGGAGTTCTATGCGACCGGCGCGCGCCCCGATCTCGCGAAGAAAATGGGCTTCATCGGCGGCAAGCTGCCGTTGCGGCACGGTCCCGCCGAGGGCGACGCCGGCCTGCGGCAGAACCTCGACAGGCTTGCCGACATGCGCGGCCGCGTCGGCGACGACTTCTGGCTGATGTACGACTGCTGGATGAGCCTCGACGTGCGCTATGCGACGCGGCTCGCGCAAGGCGCGCATGAATACGGCCTCAAGTGGATCGAGGAATGCCTGCCGCCCGACGATTACTGGGGTTACGCCGAACTGCGCCGCAACGTGCCGCGCGGCATGATGGTGTCCACCGGCGAGCACGAGGCGACGCGCTGGGGCTTCAGGCTGCTGCTCGAAATGCAGTGCTGCGATCTGATCCAGCCGGACGTGGGCTGGTGCGGCGGCATCACCGAGCTGATCAAGATTTCCGCGCTCGCCGATGCGCACAATGTGATGGTGGTGCCGCACGGATCGTCGGTGTACAGCTATCACTTCGTCGTGACGCGTCACAACTCGCCGTTCTCCGAGTTCCTGATGATGGCGCCGAACGCCGACCAGGTCGTGCCGATGTTCAATCCGCTGCTGCTCGATGAACCGGTGCCGGTGAACGGCCGGATGAAGGTGCCGGACACGCCGGGTTTCGGCGTGCGGCTCAATCCCGAATGCACGCTGATGCGGCCGTATCAGCACTGAACACGTCGAGCGCATCGACCCTGCGCCGAACGGCGAACCCCCGCAAAGGAGAATGACGTGCTGCTCAAGGACAAGGTCGTGATCGTCACCGGCGGCTCGCGCGGCATCGGCCGCGCAATCGCGGTGGCCTGCGCGCGCGAGGGCGCGGACGTGGCGATCAACTACTGGGGCGATAACGACGCATCCTATGGACGCCGCCCGGCCATCGCGGAAGTGGTCGGCGAAATCGAGGCGTTGGGGCGGCGCGTGATCGCGGTGGAAGGCAACGTCGCCGCGCGCGACACGGGTCAGGAACTGGTGCGCCGCGCGGTCGACGCGTTCGGCAAGGTCGACGTGCTCGCGAGCAATGCCGGCATCTGTCCGTTTCACGCGTTTCTCGACATGCCGCCGGACGTGCTCGAATCGACGGTGGCGGTCAATCTGAACGGCGCGTTCTACGTGACGCAGGCCGCCGCGCAGCAGATGAAAAAACAGGGCACCGGCGGTGCGATCGTCGCGACGAGTTCGATCAGCGCGCTGGTTGGCGGCGCGATGCAGACGCATTACACGCCGACCAAGGCCGGCGTGCATTCGCTGATGCAGTCGTGCGCGATTGCCTTGGGGCCGTTCGGCATCCGCTGCAATTCGGTAATGCCGGGCACGATCGCGACGGACCTCAATGCCGAAGATCTCGCCGACGAGGCGAAGAAAGCCTACTTCGAGAAGCGCATTCCGCTCGGCCGCCTGGGCCGGCCGGACGACGTCGCCGATTGCGTGGTGTTTCTCGCGTCGGACCGTGCGCGCTATGTAACAGGCGCCGCGCTGCTGGTGGACGGCGGCCTGTTCGTGAACCTGCAATAAGCGGCGCGCGATGCCGCCGTCAATTGATCGTTGCGGGCGAGGCCGGCGTATCCGGCGTGGAAGTGTCGATCAGGTTGTCGCGCGTGAGATTGCGCGAGAAGCCGCGCAGCAGTTCGATCAGACGCAGCGCCGGTTCGGCGAGCGGTTCTTCCTTGCGCGTGAGAATGCCGAACCCCGCGAGGCTCTTGCCGATTTCGAGCGGCAATGCGACGAGCAATCCGCCGCGCACGTGATCGCGCACGACCGATTCCGGCAGCATCGCAACCGCATCGTAATTTTCGAGCAGTTGCAGCGTCGCGAAGATCGACGCGCATTCGGTCAGATTGACCGGCGTCGCGAGCCCCGCGCGTGCGAGTTCTTCCTCGAACAGCACGCGCGCCGGACTCGTCACCGGTTGCGCGACCCACGGCCAGTCGACCAGTTCGCGCAACGTGATGCGTGTGCGCCGCGTGAGCGGATGCACGGCGCGTACGACGAGCAGCAGCGTTTCGCGCGCGAGCGGTTCGAAACTGAAATCGTTGTGCTGGAGGGGACTGGTCAGGCGCCCGAGCGCGAGATCCACTTCGCGGCGATGCAGCAATTGCACGACCTGATCGCTGGTTTCGCCGAGAATGCGCACGTTGAGCAGCGGGCTTTCGGTCTTCAATGCGGCGACGGACATCGCGAGCAGATCGGGTGCGGCGCCCATGATCGCGCCGACGGTCAACTGACCATGCCCGCCGCGGCGCTTGACTTCGAGGTCTTCGGCGAAGCGCGTCAGCTCGGCCAGCGCGCGCCGCGCGTAAGCGAGCGTAACGACGCCGAGCGGCGTGGGTGTCATGCCGCGCGCATTGCGCTCGAACAGCAGGAAGCCGAAGGCTTCCTCGATATCGCCGAGCATGCGGCTCGCGCTGGGCTGCGCGACGTTGACGGCCTCGGCGGCCTGGTGGAGATTGCGGGTGTCGTCGAGCGCGACGAGCAGGGCGAGGTGCTTGAACTTGAGCCGGTTGACGAGTGCGACGGCGGCTGAATGTTGGCTCATGGTCCCGGTGCGATTCGGTTTGTGGATCGCCCAATCCCAACAACGGATTGAGATGCTATCGATGGCGGAATTATAGTCATTCCAGCCGCTTCACCGGGAAAGCGACGAATAGTCAGAACTACCATCTTGGAGACAGGCCGCAATGGAGACAATCGCTTTCCGGATGGTGCTCAACCCCGGCATGCGCGAGGAATACGAACGGCGTCACGCGCAGATCTGGCCCGAGCTCGTTGACGCGTTGCACAACGCCGGGGTGCGCGATTACAGGATCTTCTTCGACCCGGACACCCACCATCTTTTCGCGGTGCTCGCGCGCACCAGCAATCACACAATGGACCAGTTGCCGCAACTCGAGGTAATGCGCAAATGGTGGGATTACATGGCCGACATCATGCAGACCGCGCCGGATCATACGCCGCTCTCGCAGACGCTCGAACCGGTCTTTCATCTGAAGTCGCTGCGCTGACGGATTGCCGGCGGTTGGCTGACAGCCGCCGAATGGCGGTCCGCGAGGCGCCGCAAGAACGAACAAATCTCACGAACAAAGCTCGAAACGCTTTTCACCCGACGAAGGTGCCGCATGCAGGTTGTCGATTCGCATATCCATTTGTGGGATCTGAAAACGCATCGCTATCCGTGGCTGGAGAACCCCGGTGTGTCGTTCGTCGGCGATGCGCGCGATCTGCAGCACGACTATCTGCTCGACGATCTGCTTGGTGAAGCGGGCGATATCGACGTGCTGAAACTCGTGCATGTCGAGGCGAATCACGATCCCGCCGACCCAGTCGAGGAAACACGCTGGCTGCAATCGATTGCCGATCGCGATGGAGCGCGCGGCATGCCGAATGCAATCGTCGCCGCGGTGGATCTTGCCGCGCCGAATGCGCCCGCGCTGCTCGAAGCGCACGCGTCGTTCGCGAATACGCGCGGCATCCGGCAGATCCTCAACGTGCACGAGAACAAACTGTTCGATTACGTCGGCCGCCATTTCATGCGCGAGCCGCAATGGCGCGAGCATTTCGCGCTGCTGCGCCGCCATGACCTGTCGTTCGATCTGCAACTGTATCCGTCGCAGATGGACGAGGCGGCCGCGCTCGCGCGCGAGCATGCCGACACGCTTTTCATCGTCAACCATGCAGGCATGTTCGTCGACCGCAATAGCGTCGCCGGTTATCGCGCGTGGCGCGACGGCATGCGCACGCTCGCGGCTTGCCCTAACGTCGTGGTGAAGATCAGCGGCCTCGCGATGTTCGATCATCGCTGGACTGTCGAAAGCTTGCGGCCCTATGTGCTCGAAACGATCGACACGTTCGGCGTGGAGCGTGCAATGTTCGCGTCGAACTTTCCGGTCGACCGGCTGTTCGGCTCGTACACGGACTTGTGGCGCGCGTATGCGGCGATCGTCGGCGATGCGAGCGACGCCGAGAAAGAAGCGCTGTTTCGCCGCAACGCGGAACGTTATTACCGCATCTGACGCGGCACGCGAACGTGGACCGACAAGCAACCGCATAAGAGAGACCGCAAGCGCTAACCCGGATCGGCATCTGAAATATTCACTCCGACCGACAGGAGACAGGCAGTGCAGCAATCCCCATCCGCGACGCCGAGACTCGAATTACGGCACGCGAGCAAATCATTCGGCCGCGTGCGCGCGCTGTCCGACGGCGACCTCATCCTGTGGCCGGGCGAAGTGCATGCGCTGCTCGGCGAGAACGGCGCCGGTAAATCGACCGTCGTGAAAATTCTCGCCGGCGTGCATCAACCCGATGCCGGCGAACTGCTCGTGGACGGCACGCCGCGCCGCTTCGCGACACCGGCCGAGGCGCGCGATGCCGGACTCGCCGTGATCTATCAGGAACCGACGCTGTTCTTCGATCTGTCGATCGCGGAAAACATCTTCATGGGCAGGCAGCCGGTCGATCGCTTCGGCCGCATCCAGTACGACGCGATGCATCGCGAAGTGGACGGGCTGCTTTCATCGCTCGGCGTCGAGTTGCACGCCGGTCAACTGGTGCGCGGTCTGTCGATTGCGGACCAGCAGGTGATCGAAATCGCGAAGGCGCTGTCGCTGAACGCGAACGTGCTGATCATGGACGAGCCGACCGCCGCGTTGTCGCTGCCCGAAGTGGAGCGGCTCTTCGCGATCGTGCGCAAGCTGCGCGAGCGCGACGTCGCGATTCTCTTCATCACGCATCGGCTCGACGAAGTGTTCGCGCTGACGCAGCGCGTGACGATCATGCGCGACGGCGCAAAGGTATTCGACGCATTGACCGCCGATCTGAGCACCGATGCGATCGTCGCGAAGATGGTCGGCCGCGATCTGGAAACGTTCTATCCGAAGGCTGATTGCGCGCCGGGCGACGTGCGTCTGTCGGTGCGGGGCCTCACCCGCATCGGCGTGTTCAAGGACGTGTCGTTCGATGTGCGCGCGGGCGAGATCGTCGCGCTTGCGGGCCTCGTCGGCGCGGGGCGCAGCGAAGTCGCGCGCGCGATCTTCGGTATCGATCCGCTCGATGCCGGCGAAGTCTGGCTGGCCGGCAAGCGTCTCGAAACCGGCAAGCCCGCCGCCGCGGTGCGCGCGGGACTCGCGCTGGTGCCGGAGGATCGCCGCCAGCAGGGGCTTGCGCTCGAGCTGAGCATCGCGCGCAACGCGTCGATGACGGTGCTCGGCCGGCTCGTCAGGCACGGCCTGATTTCGACGCGCAGCGAAACGCAGCTCGCGAATCAATGGGGCACGCGCCTGCGCCTGAAGGCGGGCGATCCGAACGCGCCGGTCGGCACGCTCTCGGGCGGCAATCAGCAGAAGGTCGTGCTCGGCAAGTGGCTCGCGACCGGTCCGAAAGTGCTGATCATCGACGAACCGACGCGCGGCATCGACGTCGGCGCGAAAGCCGAGCTGTACAGCGCGCTCGCCGAACTCGTGCGCGAAGGCATGGCGGTGCTGATGATTTCGAGCGAGCTGCCTGAAGTGCTCGGCATGGCCGATCGCGTGCTCGTGATGCACGAAGGCCGTATCAGCGCGGAGATCGCGCGCGCCGACGCGAACGAGGAGCGCATCATGGGCGCCGCGCTCGGTCAATCGCTTTCATCGTTGGGACGGGCAGCATGATGCGCCATTCGTCGACCCATCCCGCGCCGGTCCAGCAGTCGCTCGTGAAGCGCTCCACCGGCGCATCGGGCGGTCTCGTCGCGAGCATCGCGAAGAGCCGCGAGACCACGTTGTTCGTCGTGCTGATTCTGCTGATCGCCGGCACGGGGCTCGCGAAACCGCAGTTCCTGAATCTGCAGAATCTGCGCGACGTGCTGCTGAACGTGTCGATCATCAGCCTGCTGACGGCCGGCATGACGGTCGTGATTCTGATGCGGCACATCGATCTGTCGGTCGGCTCGACGGTCGGTATCAGCGCGTATGCGGTGGGCAGCCTGTATGTCGCGTTTCCGCATATGCCGGTGCCCGTCGCCCTGGTAGCCGGGCTCGCAATCGGACTCGTCGCGGGCGGCATCAATGCGCTGCTCGTCGCGGTGGGGCGCGTGCCGTCGCTGGTCGCGACGCTCTCCACGCTGTACATCTTTCGCGGCGCCGACTACGCGTGGGTGCACGGCGGCCAGATCAACGCGACCAGCCTGCCCGACGCGTATTCGCGCCTGGCGACCGGCACGCTGCTCGGTATCCCGACGCTCGCGCTGATGGCCGTCGTCGTGCTCGCGGGTCTATCGGTGTATCTCAGGCAGTTTCGCGCCGGCCGCGAGCACTACGCGATCGGTTCGAACCCGGAGGCCGCGCGGCTCGCGGGCGTGAACGTCGAGCGTCGCGTGATGGCGGGCTTTCTGCTGTCGGGCGCGATTGCGGGTTTCGCGGGCGCGTTGTGGCTCGCGCGCTTCGGCACCGTCGACGCGAGCACCGCGAAGGGCATCGAATTGCAGGTGGTCGCGGCGGCCGTGGTCGGCAGCGTCGCGATCACCGGCGGCGTCGGCACGATTCTCGGCGCGACGCTCGGCGCGCTGGTGCTCGGCGTGATCAGCATCGCGCTCGTCGTGCTGCACGTGTCGCCGTTCTGGGAGCAGGCGATTCAGGGCGCGCTGATCGTCGCCGCGATCGCCGCCGATACGTTGCTCGCCCGCTCCGTCGCCAAACGCATGATGAGGAAACGCGATCATGGCTAAACCCGATTCCGCGCTGCTCACGCGCAAACGCGAAACGCCGCTGCAATGGGAAGCATTGCTCGTGATCGTGCTGATCGTGTCGCTCGTGCTCGGGCGCTGGCTGTCGCCGGTGTTTCTGAGCGGCGCGAATCTGAGCAACGTGCTCGCCGATCTGACTGAAATCGCGTTGATGGCGCTGCCGATGACGCTGATCATCGTCGCCGCCGAAATCGATCTGTCGGTGGCGTCGGTGCTCGGTGCGTCCAGTGCGTTGATGGGCGTGCTGTGGCACATGGGCCTGCCGATGCCGGTCGTGCTCGTGCTCGTGCTGATCGCCGGCGCACTGGCCGGCTTGCTGAACGGGCTCGTGATCGTCAAGCTCCATCTGCCTTCGCTTGCGGTCACGATCGGTACGCTCGCGCTGTTTCGCGGCCTCGCCTACGTGTTGCTCGGCGATCAGGCGGTCGCGGATTTTCCGGCCGGGTATACGGCGTTCGGCATGAACACGCTCGGCGCGAGCTTCATTCCGTTGCCGTTCGTGATCGTGATCGTCGCGGCGGTGCTGTTCACGGTGCTGCTGCAAGCCACCGCGTTTGGCCGCAGCCTCTACGCGATCGGCGCGAATCCGACCGCCGCCGCGTTTTCCGGCATCGAGGTCGCGAAGATCCGGCTGCGTCTGTTTGTACTGTCGGGCTTCATGAGCGCGCTCGCGGGCATCGTCTACACGCTGCGTTTCACCAGCGCGCGCGGCGATAACGGCGAGGGCTTCGAGCTGTCGGTGATTGCCGCGGTGCTGTTCGGCGGCGTGAGCATTTTCGGCGGACGCGGCTCGATGATCGGCGTGCTGCTGTCGCTGCTGATTATCGGCGTGCTGAAAAACGCGTTGACGCTCGACGACGTGTCGAGCGAAACGCTGACCATCGTGACCGGCGCGCTGCTGCTCGCATCGGTGCTGATACCGAATCTCGTCGCGCGCTGGCGCGCGGCGCGTGACCGGCGTTTCATCGCGAAGTCCGCCGCGGCTTCTTCCTCGTCACCTTCCTGAGTTTCCAACGACCGGCAAGCCGGACCACTCTCTGTCCAACAACAACGCAGGAGACACGTCATGTTCAAACCTCTACGTCACACCGGCACGGTTGCGCTTTGCGCCGCGTTGCTCGCGATAAGCTGCGGCGGCGCGTTCGCCGCGGACCTCAAGAGCGGCCTGAAGATCGCGTTCGTGCCGAAACAGATCAACAACCCGTATGAAGTGATCGCCGACGACGGCGGGCTCGCCGCGATCAAGGAGTTCGGCGGCGTGGGCAAGGCGGTGGGGCCGTCGGATGCGGGCGCGTCGTCGCAGGTGTCGTACATCAACACGCTGATTACGCAGCACCAGGACGCGATCGTGATCGCCGCGAACGACGCGAATGCCGTGGTGCCGTATCTGAAGAAGGCGATGAGCCAAGGCATCAAGGTCGTGACGTTCGACTCGGATACCGCGCCTGAAGGCCGGCAACTGTTCGTCAATCAGGCGAACGCCGAGGGCATCGGCCGGGGCCAGGTGCAACTGGTTTCGAAGCTGATGGGCGGCGAGGGCGAATTCGCGATCCTGTCGGCGACGCCGAATGCAACCAACCAGAACACGTGGATCAAGTGGATGCAGGAGGAACTGAAAAAGCCCGAGTACTCGAAGATCAAGCTCGTCAAGATCGCGTACGGCAACGATGACGATCAGAAGTCGTTCGTCGAAACGCAGGGGCTGTTGCAGGCGTATCCGAATCTGAAGGCGATCGTCGCGCCGACCACGGTCGGGATCGCGGCGGCGGCGCGCTATATCTCGTCGTCGTCGAGCAAGGGCAAGGTCGTGGTGACCGGTCTCGGTACGCCGAACCAGATGCGCGCGTTCGTGAAGAACGGCACCGTGCAGGCGTTCCAGTTGTGGGATCCGAACCAGCTCGGCTATCTCGCCGCGTATGCGGCGGCCGCGCTCGCGTCGGGCCAGATCACGGGTAAGGAGGGTGAAACGTTCGATGCCGGCAAGCTCGGCAAACGCACGATCGGCGCGCAGGGCGAAATCATTCTCGGACCGCCGACCACCTTCGATGCGAGCAATATCGACAAATTCAACTTCTAGGCTATCTCCTGATCGCAAAGCGCCGCGCATAAGCGGCGGACTGCGAACCGCTGCCCCACGTTTCGCCGTCGATCAACCTGCGTTCGATATCCTCGCGAGGCACCGCCACGTTCACCCGCGCGGCGGCCTCGCGATACAACTGCGTCTGATTGATGCGCGCGGCAATCTCGTCGTAATCGCCGCGTGCGTCGATCATCCCCCAGCGCTCGAACTGCGTGAGAAACCACGCGCCTTCGAACGGATGCGGATAGTTGACCGCGCCGCCGTCGAAGAAGCGCATCGGCAGGCGGCGCGGATTCTCCGCATCGGTCTGGTCGCCAAGCCGCGCCGCAATCAGCTTTGCGTCGATGTCGATGTAGTCTGGCCGCGCGAGCCAGTGCGCAATCTCTTCCCGATGTCCCGCGCCGTCGAGCCAGCGGCACGCTTCGAGCACGGTCTGCACGAGCGCGCGCGTCGCGTGCGGATGCGCGTCGACGAAATCGCGCCGGCACGCGAGCACCTTCTCCGGATGCTCGGGCCACACCTCGCTCGTATAAGCGACCGTTCTGCCGACGCCGTGCGCCTCGGCCATCGCATTCCACGGTTCGCCGACACACAGACCGTCGAGCCGGTCGCCGGCGAGCGCGGCGACCATCTGCGGCGGCGGAATCGCGACGCTCTCGACGTCGCGCAGCGGATCGACGCCGTGCGCGGCGAGCCAGTAGTACAGCCACATCGCGTGCGTGCCGGTCGGGAAGGTCTGCGCGAACACCGGCTTGCGGCCGAGCGTCGCGAGCGCGGCGCGTAATGACGCACCTGCGGACCCACCTGCGGACCCGCCTGCGGAATCACCCGCGGCGCCCCGTTCGGCGAGCGCATCGGCGAGACGGTTCGATAGCGTGATCGCCTGGCCGTTGCGGTTGAGCACCATCAGCACGGCCATGTCGGTGCGCGGGCCGCCGAGGCCGAGCTGCACGCCGTAGACGAGACCGTACAGCGTGTGCGCCGCGTCGAGATCGCCGGACAGCAGCTTGTCGCGCACGGCGGCCCATGACGGTTGGCGGCACAGCTCGAGCGTGAGCCCGTGCGCGTGGCCGAATTCGAGCAGCTTCGCGGCGACGAGCGGCGCGGCATCGGCGAGCGCGACGAAGCCGAGCCGCAGATGGGTCTTTTCAGGCGGCCTCGCCAGGGTCGGCGCGGTGACGGAAGTGGCTGGGTTCATGAGCGCTTCATTTGAGCGAGCCGGCCGACGCGACGACCGCGCGCGCGACCTCGGCGAGTTTGACGCCCTGGTTCATCGCGCGTTTGCGCAGACTGGCATAGGCGGCGGGTTCGGTGAGTTTCTGCTGATCCATCAGCAGGCGTTTCGCGCGATCGATCAGCTTGCGCTCCGCGAGCTCGTTCTCCGCTTGCGCGAGGCGCTCGCGCAATTGCGATTCCTGCGCGAAGCGCGCGAGCGCGACTTCGAGGATCGGCGCGAGCCGTCCGATCGCGAGTCCTTCGACGAGATACGCGGTGACGCCCGCGTTGACCGCGTCGCGGATCAACTGCTGGTTCGCGTCGTGGCTGAACATCAGCACGGGACGCGGCGCGGTCGCGTTCATCACCGCAAGCTGTTCGAGCGTGTCGCGCGACGGCGATTCGGTGTCGATGATGATCACGTCGGGCCGCTCGTCCTGCACCGCGCGATGCAGCGCGTCCGGCGTCGCCGTGCCGGCGAGCATCTCGCAGCCTAGCCGGGCGAGGGCGTCGCGCAGATCGCCGATGGGTTTGTCGGTGTCGGTGACAAGGAGAACACGCAGCATGGAGTAAGGGGGAGCGGCAACCGGCTGAGGTAAAGCAATGGCTGTGCCAGTCGGTGTGTTGCAGTGCCTGCCCTGTGGTTGCGATGCTGCTGGCGGGCGCCGCTCGGTCGCACTCGTGGCGCTGCACCGGCACGGGGCACGCAAGTCCTGCGCCGCCCGATGCACCGAAGCGGCGCATCGGGCGATGATGCTTGCCACACTTCCCCGCCCCTCAATGCCCGCGAAGCCAGCGTGAATAACTCCGCGGCGAAAACAGCAGCGTCACCGCGATCATCGCGGCGATGCAACCCGCGAGCATGATCCACGCGGCAACGAAGCCGCCGCTCCAGCTGCGCACGCCGCCGGCCACGAGCGGCGCGACGGCCGCGACGACGAAGCCGATGCCTTGCGTGAACGCAACCAGTTGACCGGTCACGCGATGGTCGGCCGAGTGATCCATCGCGGTCACGAGCGTCAGCGAAAACACGCCGCCGAGCCCCGCGCCCGCGACGCCGACCCACAGCAGCGGCGCGGCATCGGGCAAAACGATCAGACCGAGTACGCCGGCGAGTTGCGCGAGCAACCCGAGCATCAGCCACGGCCGGCGATCGCGGAACGGCGCCGCGGCAAGCGGCAGCAGCAACGCCGAGGCGGCCTGAAATACCGTCATCGCCGCGAGCAGCGAGCCGCTGGCCTCGACGCTCGCGCCGCGCTGCTGATAGAACGCCGGCAGCCACGCGACGAGACTCGTATAGCCGCCGTTGACGATGCCGAAGTACAGGCCGAGCGTCCACGCGCGCCGCGTGATCCACGGCGAGAAAGCCGGCGCGGGCGACACGGCGGAGCCGCCCGTCGCACGGCTATCCGGATGCCGGCGCACCAGCAGCCACCAGCATGCGAGCGCGGCGCAGGCCGGCAGCGCCCACACCGCGAGCCCCGCATGCCACGAATTCGCCGCGCGGCTTACCCACGGACTGAGCCTCGCGCCGAGGCCGCCGCCGCCCATGATCGACGCGGAAAACACGCCCATCGCGAGCGGCACGCGCGCGGGAAAGCGCTGCTTGATGACGGCGGGCAGCAGCGCCTGGATCGCGGCGACGCCGGCGCCCGCGAGCAGCGCCGTCGCGAGCAGCGTGAAGCCGCTCGACGCAACCCAGCGCGCCGCGCAGGCGAGCGCGATCGCGAGCAGGCCGATCGCGACGCCACGCTTTTCGCCGACGCCGCGCGTGAGCGCCGCCGCGCCGAATGCCCCGACGCCCATCGCGACGACCGGCAGACTGGTCAACAGCGACGCGCCGTAGAAGCTGAGGCCGGTGGCGTTGCGAATCGTCGGCATCAGGGGACTGATCGACGTCAGCAACGGGCGCAGATTGATGCCGATCACGACGATCGCGCCGAGCCACACGACGTCGTGCCACGTCAGCGCGGAGCGGACGTGGTCCGCGGAGGGATGGGACGGGCTGGCACTGGGAGGCGAATTCACGGGGGACCTGAAAGTGAAAGAGGGATGCCGTTTTGCGGAGGCGTTGGCGCGGACGTCGAATGAACCGGCGCGCGGAGAACCGGCACTCGCGCTTCCGGATGCCCGACAGACGCGCGGGACATGGACCGGGAAACTTTGCGCAGCCCTTTGCATAACTGGTTTTGGTCAACCATAATAACTTAAAATGGTTAACCATTTTCTCGAATGACCAGTATAAGCGCTGGCGCGCGCGGATTGGCGCCGTGCGCGGGCCGTCGCTAGAATGCTGCGGCGCCGCGCCGTTTTTGCTCGTTTCGTTCTGTTTCCACCCGCTTTCCGGTCACCGAATTCATGGCTTCACGTTCCCGCCGTCCGTCGCCCGTCGAACCCGGTACGTCCGCTTCCATTGCAAGCGACGACACCTCGCCCAGCGTCGAAGACCGCCTTTACGCGTCGATCACCGCGGCCTTGCTGCAAGGCCGCTTGCGGCCGGGCGCGCAACTGGTCGAGCGCGATCTCGCGGCCGCGTTCGGCTGCACGCGCGGCGCGCTGCGCAAGGTGCTCGCGCGACTAGGCTTCGAGGGCAAGCTCGTGCTCGAGGCGAATCGCGGCGCGTTCGTGCCGTCGCCGTCGGAGGAGGACATTCGTCAGGTGTATCGCGCGCGGCAGATCGTCGAGGCGGGCATCGTCGCGTCGCTGTGCGGCAAGTTGAGCGCCGCGCACAAACGGCGCCTGCGCGCGCACGTGCGCGGCGAGGAGAAGGCGCTGCGCGCGGGCGCCATCGACGAGTCCGTGCGCCTCGCCGGCCAGTTTCACGTGCTGCTGACGGAACTGGCGGGCGGCACCGAACTGCTTGGCCTCGTCGGGCAACTGGTCGCGAAGACCGAGCTGTACAAGGCGCTGTTCGATCCGTCGAAAGGTTCGAGCTGTTCCGCCGACGAGCACGCGCGGATCATCGACGCGCTCGATGCCGGCGACCTGCAGGCGGCTTTGACGACGATGCGCGAACATCTGTCCGAGCTCGAGGAGCGGGTCGTCGGGCAGGTGCGGAAAAGCGCGGACGGGGAGGATTTGGGAGCGGTGTTCGGGGGGTAGGAGAGCGGCGCCTGCGCAGGCCATCTGACCGTTCGACAAGGTGTGATAGCATCCCTCGCCGAAAGGAACTGGCTCGCGCCGGTCGTATCAAAAAATAATGGAATTGAGGTTAGAAACCATGTTTAAACGTGCCACAGCGGTGCTGTTGCTGGCAGGAAGCCTGGTCATGCTGGCGGGCTGCAATACGGTTGCCGGCGCGGGTAAGGACATTTCCGACTCGGCGCACGCCGTGCAACGCGCGCTGTAATCGAGCGAGCCGCCGTCGCGGCGGCGCAGCCGTCGGAAATCGAGACTATGGCACCGGCTCGGGTGACATGGATGTCGTCACCGTACGAGCGGGTCCAGACGGACTATGCACCACCGCCCGCCTTCTCAATACGTTCCACGAAAGTAGTGGCCGGGCGCTCCACATTCCACATTGCAATGCACGCCCAGCTTCGCCGAAACGCGCGCTTGTCTTAACGGCGCCGCGCGCCTTGTGACGCCGGACGCGGAGCACCGCCGCCGCCTGGGCGTTCATCCTTATGGCGGAAATTGATCCGGCCTTTGGTCAGGTCGTAGACCGACATTTCGAGCGTCACACGATCGCCCGCGAGAATGCGGATATGGTTCTTGCGCATGCGTCCGGACGCATAGGCGCCGACCACGACGCCGTTGTCGAGCGTCACGCGGTAGCGGCTATCCGGAAGCACTTCGTCGACGATGCCGTCAAGTTCAATCAGTTCTTCTTTCGCCATGCATAACTCCTGGTCGATGGGATAAAGGGGATGCCGGCCGCCGGCGAAGCGGGCGGCGCGACAGTGGATTCAGTGATTGGCGGCGCCGATGAGCAGCGGCGCCTGCGAGCGCGCCGCGCGGCGCGGGTGACATGCCGATGACGCTGCTCAAAGATCGGCGATCGACTGGCCGTTCACCTGACCGTCGATCAGTCGTTCGGCATGCGCCATGCACGCGATGCGCGCCTTGCCCATGCCGTCGAACGGAAACAGATACTGCAGGCGGAATACCCGGCCTTCGGCCGCCGGATTCGCGCCGACGCGGCAGATGCGCACCGACGCGTCGTAGCCGGCGCCGGTATCGCGGGTCGTCTGCGCGCCCGGCGGACGGCGCGGATAAACGAGCGGGTGAATTTCGTAGCCTTTGTAGGTCTTGACTGCTGGATTCATAAAATACGTGTCCTGTATGGCATGGTCCGCGTATCGCTGATGGCGTTGCGCGTGTCGTGCGCGTCGACGCGGACCGGGCGGCGCGGCACCGAAGGGCGCGCCGCGATGAAAATGGTTGGCACAGGTCTGGCGGACCTGGCGGGCTCAATGGCAATGGCTCGAGCGGCCGCGCGAAAGCACGGATTCGACCGAAAACGCTGAAGCGGCGCGGGAATCGCGCAGCGGACGTATGAAGCTGAACCGCTCAGTTGTACCTCAGTTGTACAACTCGCGACGGCGAATGCATGCAGCGCATTGCCGGGGTGACGGGATCGCCGACGCGCGGCGGTCGAACAGTCGGGGGTGGTGCGGAGAAGCCGGTTTGAGACTGCCTGGTGCTGCCAGTGCTATATGAGTGCGGAATGCAACAATTGCAATATTTTGCCTTAAACGAGGCCGATTGGATAGTGCCTGGTTCCGCGCGTGGCTGAAACGCCCGGCTGGCGGGGCGTGGCGAGCAGGTGGGAGAGGGGGGATTACGCCCGCGCGGCGCGCTCAGCGCGACAGGTAAGGCAGGCGTGGGTGGAGGCGCGAGTGCTTCAGCGCGACGTTTCGGCGACGCGCTTGTGCAACTCCCGCGCGGCCGCGAGCGGCAGGCGCGCGTCGTTCCAGCCGGCCAGCCATTCGACTTCCTTCGCCGTGAAGACCTGCCCGTAGTTGCGCAGCGCGTATTGCAGCGAATCGATGATGTGATTGCGGATGATCTCCGGGGTGCGCGTATCGTCGAGCACGGCGCGAAACGCTTCGAGTGTGGCCATCGGTTTTGCTCCTTCGGTTGAATAAGCATTTATCGCACGAAAAAAATGGGCTCGCGAGGCGGACAAAAATCGTCGTGCGGCATCGCGTGGCGAGGTGGCCGCGTTGGGCGGAGGCTATCGGCGGCCGGCCGATCAGTGCACCAACCGGCCGCCCAGTCGCGACACCCGCCCCGTATCGCTACAATGCCGAGTTGCGCGGCCCGAGCGTGCGGGCTCGCGTGGTCATCGAACCGCATTGCCGTATCACCCGCATCGTGCACGACCGCCGCTCCTTCGAACTTCGCGTTTTTCCCATGCGCAACCCGAACGTGTCTCCTGTCAAAGACCTGCTGCTCAAGCGCTACGCGCCGATCGCCGACGGCATCGCGGCGCTGCTCTATCCGTGCGCCGAAGTGGTGATTCACGACCTGCGCGATCAGACCATCGCGTATCTGGTGAACAATCTGTCCAAGCTCGAAGTCGGCGGCCCGTCGGTGCTCGACGATGCGCACTTCGCGGCGCGCGGCCAGACCATCGGCCCGTACGAGAAGCTGAACTGGGACGGCCGCCGCATGCGCTGCGTGAGCAACATCCTGTTCGACGACGACGGCAAGCCGGCCGGCATGCTGTGCGTGAACTTCAACATCGCGGTGTTCGAGGACGTGCGCTCGACGCTCGATCTGTTCATCAAGGGCGGCTCGATGACGAACGCCCCCGCCGACGATCTGTTCCGCGACGACTGGCAGGACCGCATCAACACGTATCTGCACACGTGGTTGCGCGAGCGGCAGATCGGCATCAACGCGCTCACGCGTGAACACAAGCGCGAAATCGTCGAGGCGCTGCACGCGCAGGGCGCGTTTCGCGGCCGCAGCTCGGCGAACTACGTGGCCGCCGTGCTGACGATGGGCCGCGCGACCGTCTACAAGATCCTGAAGCAGATGAAAGAGGGCGGCTAACCGCGCTTGCAAACGCTTCGATGAAGCCCGACATGAGGACACCCACCGTGCGCTACCGGCACTACAAAGGCGGCATTTACGAATTGATCTGCGAGGCCACGCTCGAATCCGATCCGACGATCACGATGATCGTCTACAAGGCGGCCAATGGTACGATCTGGACCCGGCCGGCGACGGTGTTTTTCGAACTGGTCGAGTGTGAAGGCGTCGAGGTGCCGCGCTTCGCACCGATCACCGGCTAACGCTCAACGCGGCAGATGCGTCCCACGCGGATCGACGCAGGCTGCCGCAACGACAGGAACAGGAAAACCGAATGCGTCTATTGCTTGCCATCATTCTGCCGTGGTTGCAGTTCTTCACGATTGGCCGCCCGTTTGCCGGCATCATCTGCCTGATTTTGCAGGTGACGCTGATCGGCTGGATCCCGGCCGCGATCTGGTCGGTGTATGCGCTGAGCCAGTACAACACGGACAAGAAGATCGCCCGCGCGATGGGCAATCAGCGTTGACTCGCAGGCGTCAAAAGCTCATGCATTAGAGGCCGCATCAAACCTCGATCGCGTCCGGCACTTCGATCACCACGTCGGTTTCCGCGATCGCGACGCACGGCAGGATATAGCCCTGCGCTTTTTCCTCGCGGCTCACGCCCGGCCATTCGATCGTGTAGCGCACGCGGCCGGCCGTCATCCGGCACAGACAGGTGCGGCACGTGCCGTTGCGGCACGAGCGCGGCAAGCGCAGATTCGCGAAACCGGCGGCTTCGAGAATCGTCAGCGAATCGGGGGCATCGAAGGTGAGGCCGAGCGGTTCGACGCGGACCAGAGGCGGGCGGGTGGAATCGGACATTGACTGCTTATATGAGATCCGCCGCATCCAGGATGCGTTGAGCCGTCGCGGGAAGGCCACTGCGCTCCAGTGCCAGGGCGAAATCTTCGACCGAGGCTTCGGGCTTTTTCCGCCGGGCGCGCATGCGCTTGAACGCGGCCATCGTGACGAGCGGGTCCAGGTCCCATTGATTGATGATGAATCGGTCTGGATCGACGATTTCAATATCGTATCTGGCCACGATCTCGGCCGGGAAGTCACGACGGTTCGCCGTGACGATGCAATCCGCGTGACCCGCAATTGCGGCCGCAAGGACGTGTCGGTCGTCAGGATCGGGGAGAACGAAGCTTCCGGCAAAAGGCGTCCAGGCGGCCTCCTGAACTTCCCAGCCTGGGACGGCTTCACGCATGCAGTCCCTTCTCGTTCCAAGCTTGCCTTTGAGATCGGGACGTTGTTCCTCGAGCGCCGCTATCCATTCGCTCTCGATTTTGCGAGTCCATTTCGCGGCAAAAAGTCCCGCGGTGGCGAGACTCATCAACGCGTCGGTGATAGCGAGCGGAAACAGGACGCATGCATCGAGCAGAGCTGTATAGCGTGCGTATCCCGCCATCTCAGTAATCCAGACCTAGTTCGCGAGCATTGTCGGCCATGCGATCCAGCGCGCTGGTCTGCTTCTCTCGCATACGGTTCGCGTAGGCGACCAGATCGTCGAAAGAGATTCGTCGATGTGTTCCGACCATGCGATGCGGCAATCGTCCTTCCTCGATTTCCTTTATGACGAACGGACGCGAGACGTTCAGGAAATGAGCCGCCTCCACGGTAGTAAATTCGCGATTTGCCGGAGTAACCAGAATCGAGCGGCCTTCGCTCATTGCCCCCAGCAACTGGCCGATGAGTTTTAATGCCGCAGGAGGAACGTCGACGAACGGCTTTTCGCCCTTGTCGGTTGTGAGCATGATCGCCGCGGCGCGGGAGTGATCAAGTGCCTCCATGATGCAGCGCTGCGCAACGCGGGCCATTTCCATTTCACGCTCTGTCATCGGCGGAGGGGTGACCTCGCGGAATCGATCTACGGTTCGCATGTCAGTGTTTCCTTTTTAGAACGCGAAAGCGCCGTCAGCTAAGCGGCTGATGCCAGTCTAGCTGGTGGCATGATTAAATGCAATAAGTGCAACAAGTGAATTTAATGAATGGATAAAGGAAGGGCGTCTGGTTGATCGCCAGGCCTGACGCACCACAGCGGTACCGCGCGCGCACCGTAAAAACACATGGCGCGCAAGTTTCAGGAAAGCTCGAGTTACCCCCGCTCAGCCCACGGCGAAGTAAAACTTGCGCCTTGTCCGAACTCGTCTAAAGTGAATCAATTCACCTCCGCGCGGCGCGAACTCACGATGCTGCCGTGGGTGACGGCCCGCGTCGACTGCATGGGACAAGGAGGAACGAGCGGCGGACGCGGCAGGATGCAACCAGCGCGCGCATCACCCCGGTCACACCATGCGCGGCACTCTTCCAGGTGACTCCCATGCAGATCCTTTTTCCGAATGAAACCCCTGAATATTCAGGTCGCGAACTCACTCTGGCATTTCCGGCAATGATCGACGGGCAGAGGGTGGAGTGCATGATCACCGCGGAAGCACTTGAAGATCACTTCGGCGCCGCGTCGCCGCGTCTGGAAGACATGATCGTCGCGTTCGACGCGCATCGTCCCCGCATCGAGGCCGCCACACGTCGGCTGCTGTCGGAAACGGGCGCGCAGTGTCTCGTGCTCAGAAGCGGCTACGTGCGCTTTTACGAGGCGAACTGGCGTAACTGATCGGGCGGCGCCGTTTGATGCGCCGGCAAATGCCGATCTGCCGAACGCCCGACGCGAATCTGTCCGGAACGCAGCAAGCAGCCGCGCAGGAAATCAGGTGCCGAAAACCTGAACGCGGCCGCTCGCAATACCGCCGTTCGCAAGCGCGGCGACGTTATCGCGCGCTGTCCTCGAAGCCAATATCCACCACGCCACCGCGTTCAGATCATCCGCTTCAGCGCCCGATCCTTGAAAATCACGTGATGCGCGATGGCGGCCAGCGCGTGCAGCCCGATCACCCAATAGAACACGTTGCCCAGCAACTCGTGCGCGTCCCTCAACAGCGGCCGCGCGATCGAATCCGCGCCGATCAGCGTA
The DNA here is from genome assembly GCF_047605525.1 of Paraburkholderia sp. Taxonomy (GTDB): domain Bacteria; phylum Pseudomonadota; class Gammaproteobacteria; order Burkholderiales; family Burkholderiaceae; genus Paraburkholderia. The sequence goes on from NZ_JASGFN010000015.1 coordinate 134,995, forward strand.
AAGCTGATATTCGTCCACGCGAGCGATACGGGCCGGCCGCCCGCGTTGACCATCAGCATGCCGAGCAGCGGCTGCGCGAAGATGAACACATAGAGCGCGAGATGCGCGGCGCGCGCGAGAAACGCGAGCAGCCGGTTGTTTTCGATTTCCGCCGGCGCGCCGGCCCACAACCGCCACAGCAGCCGCAATACGGACAGCCCGAGCACCAGCGTGCCCGCCCAGAAATGTACGCCGGTCCAGAATATGCGGCTGTCGGAGCCGCGCGGGCCGCGTATTTCGATCGCCAGATAGGCAAGCGCGACCAGCAGAAAAATAGCCCAGTGGAAAAAGATCGCGGGCTTCGTGTAACGGTCGGTCGCGCGGCTATATGAGGACATGGGGGTTCCTGTGAGCAGCTCAGTCGTTTTTCGAATCATCGGATGATAAACGGTGCCCGAGTGGAGCGGCACTTCCGATGTCTCACGCCCCCCGATATCGATACGGCGCCGCGCCCACGCCCCCCTGGCCGGGCCGGCGGCGCCCGCCTTCACTCGCTGCCGAGATAAAAATAGCGGAACAGGAAAATCGCCGCGATGATCCACACGACCAGCTTCACCTGACGCGCCTGACCGGTCAGCAGCTTGAGCCCCGCGTACGAGATGAAACCGAACGCGACGCCATTCGCGATCGAATAGGTGAACGGCATCAGCAGCGCGGTCAGCGCGGCCGGCACGACTTCGGTTGCGTCGTCCCACGGCAGGTCGAGCATTTCGCGCAGCATCAGGCACGACACGTACAGCAGCGCGGGCGCGGTCGCGTACGGCGGCACCACTTCGGCGAGCGGCGCGAAAAAGAGCGCCGCGATGAACAGCACGGCGACGGTGATCGCGGTCACGCCGGTGCGCCCGCCCGCCTGCACGCCGGACGCGCTTTCGATATACGCGGTCGTCGACGACGTGCCCAGCATCGAGCCGGCCAGGATCGCGGTGCTGTCCGCGAGCAGCGCTCGGTTCAGCCGGTGCATCTTGCCCTCGACGAGCAGCCCCGCGCGGTTCGCGACGCCCATCAGCGTGCCGGTCGCATCGAACAGCTCGACGAGGAAAAACACCAGCACCACGTTCAGGATGCCGGTCGACAGCGCGCTGCGGATGTCGAGCTGGAACAGCGTCGGCGCGATCGACGGCGGCGCGGACACGATGCCGTGAAACTCGTTGCCGCCGAAGAAAAAGCTCAGGATGGTCACGCCGACGATGCCGATCAGGATCGCGCCGCGCACGCGCAGATAGTCGAGCGTGACGATGCCGAAAAAGCCGATCGCGGCGAGCACGACGTGCGGATCGTGCAGATTGCCGAGCGTGACGAGCGTGGCCGGATTGCCGACCACGATGCCGGCCGATTTCAGCGAAATGATCGCGAGAAAGAGGCCGATACCGCCGGTGATCGCAATGCGGATCGAATGCGGGATGCCCTTGACGATCACCTCGCGCACGCGAAACAGCGTGACGATCAGGAACAGGCAGCCGGAGATGAACACCGCGCCGAGCGCGGCCTCCCACGTGTAACCGAGGCCCTTGACGACCGTGTACGCGAAGTACGCGTTCAGACCCATGCCGGGCGCGAGCGCGATCGGGTAGTTCGCGTACAGCCCCATGATCAGCGATGCGAGCGCGGCCACCAGACACGTCGCGACGAACACCGAGCCCTTCGGCATGCCGGCGTCGCCGAGAATCGCCGGATTGACGAAGATGATGTAGGCCATCGTCAGGAAGGTGGTGACGCCGGCGAGCACTTCGGTGCGCAGATTGGTGCCGACGGCGTCGAAGCCGAAGTAGTGTTTTATCGAGTCCATTGGACGGGTCTTCTCTCTTTTGTCGTTCGGAACGTGTTTGTTGTGATCGAGGCGGTCGATGCGCGGCGTCCCGGCAATGCGAGCACGGCGCCGACGTCGGCGTTACGGCGGAATTGTAAACACGAATGGCGGCGGTCCGGCGCTCGGGCCGCCGCTGCGGCGCGCCCGTGCCCGTCAGGCGGGCGGTTTGCCGGGGGAGTGTGGCGCCGGCGCATCACTGCGCGGCGCGTGACGCGCGAGCCAGCGATCGAGCTCGCCCGCGAACGTCTTGCCGTCGCGCGGGCTGAAGGCGGCCGGGCCGCCCGTGTCGACGCCGCTCGCGCGCAACTGGTCGAGCATCGAGCGCATGCGCAGCCGTTCCTCGATCGTGCCGGGCGTGTACCAGTTGCCGCGAGGATCGAGCGCGTGCGCGTTTTTGGCCAGCACGGCGGCGGCGAGCGGGATGTCGGCGGTGATCACGAGGTCGCCCGCGGTGACGCGCTCGATGATCAGCCGGTCGGCGGCATCGAAACCGGCGGGCACCTGGATCGCGCGGATCAGTGGCGACGGCGGCACGCGCAGGAACGCATTGGCGACCAGCGTGACCGGCATGCCAGTACGGCGCGCCGCGCGATAGAGCATGTCCTTGACGACGGCGGGGCAGGCGTCGGCATCGACCCAGATTGGCATGGTGCGGGCTCCGGCTGATGGGCGGCCGAGGGGCGGCGGCGTAGGTGTCGAAGCGGCGGATGATACCTTGCCGCGGCGCGCGACGCGGATTTATCGCGGTGAGGGAGCGGAAAGGGGGGAGCAGGGCGCGGAATTCAGATCGCGGCAAGCGAAACCCATGCCGCCCCCAAAGGACGGCAATCAGGTTTTGAGGCTACGGCAACCGCTTACTGCACGGCCGTCGCGCCAGGCTGGCGCGCGCGCTGTTCCGCGAGGATGCGGGCCGCTTGCTGCGCGTTGACCGGATAGTGGATCCAGTCGGACGGATCGTAGCCGGCGGCGCGCCAGGCGGCGAGGTCGGCGACGACCTGGGCGCGCGTTTTCGGCGCGGACGGATCGGTGGGCTGCGTGACGGTTTGCGCAAACACGGTGCTGATACTCACGGCCGCCAGCAGCGCGCCGAGTCCAGTTCGGGTAAGCATTTTCATGACAGGCTCCTACGGAGCGGTAAAAAACAGCGGCGCATTTTAATTTTTTGACTCGTACCCGGTAAGACGACGGCAGGCAATGGATTATTTCTTCCCGCGACCTGAAAGGTGGTCGCAACGGATGTTCCGCAATGCGCGGGATCGTCGTAAAAGCACGCGACCCGACCCGCCGCCGCCAACCGCCTTCACGGCGCCGAAGGCTTGCTGAACCGATCCATCACCGCGCTCACCAGATCGATCGGCAGCGGAAACACGATCGTCGAATTCTTGTCCGCGGCGATCGTCGTCAGCGTCTGCAGATAGCGCAACTGCATCGCCTGCGGCTGCCGCGCGAGCGTCTGCGCCGCTTCGAGCAACTGCCTCGACGCCTGCAATTCGCCCTCCGCGTGGATCACCTTCGCGCGCCGCTCGCGCTCCGCTTCGGCCTGACGGGCGATCGCGCGGATCATCGTTTCGTTGATGTCGACGTGCTTGATCTCGACGATCGATACCTTGATGCCCCATGCATCGGTCTGAGCATCGAGCACCTTCTGGATGTCGGCGTTCAGTTGCTCGCGCTCCGACAGCAACTGGTCGAGGTCATGCTTGCCGAGCACCGCGCGCAGCGTCGTCTGCGACAACTGGCTGGTCGCCTCGAAGTATTTGGCGACCTGGATCACCGCCTTCTCCGGATCGACGACGCGAAAGTACACGACCGCGTTGACCTTGACCGACACGTTGTCGCGCGTGATCACGTCCTGTGGCGGCACGTCGAACACGACGGTGCGCAGATCCATGCGCACCGCCTGCTGCACGACCGGAATGATCAGCACGAGCCCGGGTCCCTTGACCTTCCAGAAACGCCCGAGCATGAACACGACGCCGCGCTCGTATTCGCGGAAAATCCGGACCGACGAAGCAATCAGCGCGGCCACCAGCAGGATCAGGATGCTGCTGAAACCGAATGTGAAGCCGATCATGAGCGTTCTCCTTCCAGTGCGTCCGGTGGTGGTGCATCGACCGACGAGACGGGCACCACGGTCAGCGTCAGGCCGTGCCGCGCGGTCACGCGCACGGTTTCGCCCGCCGCGGCCGGCAGCGCGCTCGACACGCGCCAGCGCTCGCCGTGCACGCGCGCCCAGCCGGCCAGCGCGCCGCCCGTCGCGTTCTCGGGCAGCAAGCCGCCGTCCAGCACCACGCCGACGCAGCCGATCAGCGCCTCCGAGCCGGTCACCACCGGCCGCCGCCGCGCGCGCAATGCGAGCCGCGACACGCCGAGCACGAACGCGACGCTGAACACGACCACCGCCGCGATCAGCGGCAGCGGGATGCCGTAGCCGGGCACGTCGGTATCCATCAGCATCATGGCGCCGATCACGAACGCGACCACGCCGCCGAAGCCGAGCGAGCCGAAGGTCGGCAGGAATGCCTCGCCGATCAGGAACGCGATGCCGAGAAAGATCAGCCCGAGGCCGACGTAGCTGACGGGCAGCATCTGCATCGCGAACAGGCCGAGCAGCAGGCTGATCGCGCCGACCACGCCGGGCAGCACGAAACCGGGATTGGCGAATTCGAAAAAGAGGCCGTACATGCCGAGCATCAGCAGGACCAGCGCGACGCTCGGATCGGTGATGACGGCGAGAAAGCGGCTGCGCCAGTCCGGCTCGAGCGTAATGAGCGGCGCGTGCGCGGTGTGCAGCGTGACGCTGCCGGCGCTCGTCGTCACCGTGCGGCCGTCCACCTGGCGCAGCAGATCGGGCACGTCGCGCGCGACCAGGTCGACGACGTGCTGCGCGCGCTTCCTCGTCGGACAGGCTCACTGCCTCGCGGACCGCGCGTTCCGCCCAGTCGGCGTTGCGCCCGCGCATCTGCGCGAGGCCGCGGATATAGGCGGCCGCGTCGTGAACCTGCTTGCGCATTTCGGTCGATTGGGTGTCGAGCGGGAACGCGCTGGCGGCGTCGGGGGTAGAGGCTGAAGAGCCGGAGGACGGCCCCGACGCACCGCCCGGCAGGGTGCGCATATCCGGCAGCCCCGGCGTGCCGCCACCGCCGCTACCTCCACCCCCGCCGGGCGGCTCGGCCCCGCCGATTCCCATCTGGATCGGCGTTGCGGCGCCGAGGTTGGTGCCCGGCGCCATCGCCGCGATATGGCTTGCATAGACGATGTAGGTGCCGGCGCTCGCGGCGCGCGCGCCGCTCGGCGCGATGAAGGTCGCGACCGGCACCGGCGAGCTGAGGATCGCCTTGATGATCTGCCGCATCGACGTATCGAGGCCGCCCGGTGTGTCGAGTTGCAGCACCGCGAGCTGCGCGTGCTGGTTCGCCGCGCGTTGCAGGCCGCGCACGATGAAATCGGCGCTGCCCGGTCCGATCGCGCCGTTCACCGGAATTACGACGACGCTGTTCGCGGTAGCGGCGGCAACCTCGGCCGCGGCGTTTGCAGCAGGCGCCGCGCTTGCCGCCCGCAATGGCGCGATCGATTCGCGCGCCGCGAAGCCGAACGCCAACAGCACGCCGAGCCCGGCGATGCCGCGCATCAAACGGCCCACGATGCCGCCGCGGATAAGCGGTCTGCGCGGACCGGACTGCCGGAGCGGAAGACGCGGAGTCGTGTTCATCGCTGACGGCCGCCGCGCCGCGCCGGCGAAAGCCGGCCGGCGCGGGCCGATACCTCGATCAAGGCTGGCCTTGCCGCTTAAAGCTTAGTCCGATTCGGCGCGGCGCGTGAGATCGGCCCGGGCGGCCCGCGCGGGACGGTAGTCGGCCGGGCGCATGCCGGTCCATTTGTGGAACGCGCGATGAAACGCGCTCGGTTCCGCGAAGCCGACCGCGTTCGCGATGTCGGCGATCGTGCGGTTCGTGCGCTGCAATTCGGCGATTGCGATGTCGCGTCGCAGCGCGTCCTTGATCGACTGATACGTATGGCCTTCCTGCTTCAGATGCCGCCGCATCGTCGCCTCGGCGACATGCAGGCGCGCGGCCATCTGATCGGCGGCGGGCCAGTTCGACGTCGGCAGCGCGCGCAGCGTCTTGCGCACGCGCGCGGCGAGCGAGCCGGGATTGCGGTATTTGACGATGAAGTTGCCGGGCGCGTCGCGCAGAAACGTGCGTGCCGAGCGCGCGGTCTGGATCACCGGCAGTTCGAGAAAGGCGGGTTCGAGATCGACGTACGACTCGGGTGCGTCGAAATGCATCTGTTCGCAGAACATCAGCCGGTATTCGTGCGCGTCGGGTGGCGCGGCGCAGCGAAAGCGCGCTTCGATGAGCGGAATGCGCCGCCCGACCAGCCAGCACACGAGCCCGTACACGAGGATGAAATACGTCGCGTACGCGAACATCTTCGGTGCGCTGGCCCCCGCGCGTTCGACGAATCTGAGGCGCACACGCCGCGTACCGGTCGGCGCGGGCGTTTCGATCGCCGCGCCGAGGTCGTCGAGCACGAGCCGCATGAAGCCGACCGCGCGCGCGAGCGCCTGCGCGCCGTTGCGCGCGCCGAGCGCCATCTGCGTCATCGCGACGAAACTGCCGCTTTTCATCGGATGCGAGTCCTGGCCGAAGAATTCGTCGTCGAGCGCGCGTGCGATGGCGACCCACAGCGCGCCGTATTGCGCCGACGATACGCGGCTTTTCGGCGACGCGAGCATCGGCGCGGCGATGCCGGCCGCTTCGGCGAGCGGCCGCGCATCGAGGCCGCGCGCCTTCGCGAGCGCGAGTGTTTCCTCGACGAGACTGACGGAAATCGTGCCTTTGTCGCTTTTCATGGCGGTACGGTCGATCTGGCAAAAGCGCTCAGTGCCGGGCTGGCAGTGGTTTTGAAAGCCCTTGAAACAACGGAGCATGGGGGGTGTACATGGTAGCAGTATGGCAAATGCGCTCACTCAGATTGATCGGAGCGAGCATCGAGCGTCGTGGGCCGCTTGCCTACACTTGCGCTCAGGCGGTTCCGCATCGCCGACCGGCCCCCTGCACACAACAGGACGCAACAGGACGCAGTCATGGACAGCTTCTACACCGACGAACAACGGATGATCCGCGACGCCGCGCGCGACTTCGCAACCGAATGTCTCGCGCCGCACGCGGGGCAATGGGATCGCGACGCGCAACTGCCCGCCGGCGTCGTCGCGCAGATGGGCGAACTCGGTTTTCTCGGCATGATGGTGCCGCCCGAGTGGGGCGGCTCGTACACCGACTACGTCGCCTACGCGCTCGCGCTCGAGGAAATCGCGGCCGGCTGCGCGTCCTGCGCGACGCTGATGAGCGTGCACAACTCGGTCGGCTGCGGGCCGATCCTGAACTTCGGCAGCGCCGCGCAGAAAGACCGCTATCTGCGCGATCTGGCGACCGGCCGCACGATCGGCGCGTTCTGCCTGACCGAGCCGCAGGCCGGCTCCGAGGCGAACAATCTGCGCACCCGCGCGGTGCTGCGCGACGGTCGATGGATTCTCAACGGCAGCAAGCAGTTCGTGACCAACGGCGCGCGGGCCGGCCTCGCGATCGTGTTCGCGGTCACCGATCCCGAGCGCGGCAAGCGCGGCCTGTCCGCGTTTATCGTGGAGGCCGGCACGCCGGGTTTCGAGGTCGGCCCGCCTGAGCACAAGCTCGGCATTCGCGCGTCCGATACCTGCCCGATCTCGCTTACCGACTGCGCGGTGCCCGAAGTCAGTCTGCTCGGCGAGCCGGGCGAGGGGCTGCGCATCGCGCTGTCGAATCTCGAAGGCGGGCGCATCGGCATCGCCGCCCAGGCGGTCGGCATCGCGCGGGCCGCGTTCGATGCGGCGCGCCGCTACGCGAGCGAGCGCGAGCAGTTCGGCAAGCCGCTGAGGGAGCATCAGACGATCGCGAACATGCTCGCCGACATGGCGACGCGCCTGAACGCCGCGCGCCTGCTCGTGCATCACGCGGCGCGGCTGCGCTCGGCGGGGCGGCCTTGTCTGTCGGAGGCGTCGCAGGCGAAGCTGTTCGCGTCCGAACTGGCCGAGGAAATCTGCTCGAACGCGATCCAGATTCACGGCGGCTACGGTTATCTGGAGGACTACGCGGTGGAGCGCCACTACCGCGATGCCCGCATCACGCAGATCTACGAAGGCACGAGCGAGGTGCAGCGGATGGTGATCGCGCGTCATGTTTGACGGCGGAATTTGAGCGCACAATAGCCTGGCCGCCGATGCCGCGCGCCACGTAGTCCGCAAACGAAGACGACCCGGCGGCACCCCGGCGAAAACAACGAGCGCGCCACGCGCCGACCGCGATAAAACTGCATGGGACCGGAGTAAGCGCTAAAGCGCCAACTCCGGTCGACAGGAGACGACGATGACTGCAGCGAAAGCCTTTCTCGAAGCGCGCGATCTGCTGGTGCGCCATCGCACCGACTACGAACGCGCGTATCGCGAGTTCGCATGGCCGGTGCTCGGCGAGTTCAACTGGGCGCTCGACTACTTCGATGCGATCGCGCGCGACAACCACAACCCCGCGCTGTGGATCGTCGACGACCCGGCAAGCGACGGCCTGCGTCTGTCCTACGCGCAGATGTCCGAGCGCTCGTCGCGGATGGCGAACTTCCTGCGCGGCGCGGGCGTCGGCCGCGGCGACCGAGTGCTGCTGATGCTGCCGAACCGCGTCGAGCTGTGGGACGTGATGCTCGCGGCGATGAAGCTCGGCGCGATCGTGCTGCCCGCCACCACGCAACTGTCCGCCGACGACGTGCGCGACCGCGTGCAGATCGGCGGCGCGAAGTTCGCGGTGGTCGATAGCGCGGAGCTGGCCAAGTTCGATGCGCTCGACGTGCCGCTCACGCGCTTCTCGGCCGGCGCGCCGCGCGACGGCTGGATCGATCTGGCCGGGGCCTACGCGGCGTCGCCGCAATTCATGCCCGACGGTGTTACCCGCGCAACCGATCCGCTGCTGCTGTACTTCACGTCCGGCACGACGTCGAAGCCGAAGCTCGTCGAGCATACGCATCAGAGCTATCCGGTCGGGCATCTGTCCACGATGTACTGGATCGGCCTGCAACCGGGCGACATCCACTGGAACATCAGCTCGCCGGGCTGGGCCAAGCACGCGTGGAGCTGCTTCTACGCGCCGTGGAACGCGCAGGCCTGCGTGTTCGTGTTCAACGGGCGCTTCGTGCCGAAAGACACGCTCGCCGCGCTCGTGCGCTTCAACGTGACCACGCTGTGCGCGCCGCCGACCGTCTGGCGCATGCTCGTGCAGGAGCATCTGAGCGACTATCCGGTGAAGCTGCGCGAGATCGTCGGCGCGGGCGAGCCGCTGAATCCCGAGATCATCGAGCGGGTCAGGCATGCGTGGGGCATCACGATTCGCGATGGCTTCGGCCAGACCGAGACCACCTGCCAGATCGGCAATCCGCCGGGCCAGCCGGTCGTGGCCGGCTCGATGGGGCGTCCGCTGCCGGGCTACAGGATCGAACTGCTCGACGCCGACGATCAGCCGGTCAGCGAAGGCGAAATCGCGCTGCCGCTGGCCGAGCGGCCGCTCGGCCTGATGACCGGCTACGCGAACAACGCGACGGCGACCGCGCAGGCGATGCGCAACGGCTTTTACCGCACGTCCGATGTCGCGCTGCGCCGCGACGACGGTTATTACGTATACGTCGGCCGCGCGGACGACGTCTTCAAATCGTCCGACTACCGGCTGAGTCCGTTCGAACTCGAAAGCGTGCTGATCGAACACGAGGCGATCGGCGAAGCGGCCGTCGTGCCGAGCGCCGATCCGGTGCGGCTGTCGGTGCCGAAGGCATTCGTCACGGTGCGCCAGGGCTACGAGGCCGGCCCGGAACTGGCGCGCGCGGTGTTCGCGTTTTCGCGCGAAAAACTCGCGCCGTATAAGCGGATTCGGCGCCTGCAATTCAGCGAACTGCCGAAGACGATCTCCGGCAAGATCCGCCGCGTCGAATTGCGGCGCCGCGAAATGGAGCGCGCGGCCGAGCCCGCGCGTCTGCCCGACGAGTACTGGGAAGAGGATTTTCCGGAACTGCGCTAATTGCCTTTATCCGTTGCTTCCTGGCCCGGCTTTGAACGAAGGTCCCGGCGCTTTTAATTTTCATCGCTGTCCGGCCGCCGCGCGGCCACCGCACAGGAGTTTCATCATGAGCGCAATGGTTTCGAACGAGACCCGCCGCGACGTCGCGAGCGTCCGGCTGCTGATCAACGGAGAGTTCGTCGAATCGAAGACGACCGAGTGGCGCGATATCGTGAACCCGGCCACCCAGGCCGTGCTCGCGCGCGTGCCGTTCGCGACCGTCGACGAGGTCGACGAGGCGGTGCGCAGCGCGCACGCCGCGTTCAGCACGTGGAAGGACACGCCGGTCGGCGCGCGCATGCGCATCATGCTGAAGTATCAGGCACTGATTCGCGAGCATATGCCGCGCATCGCGAAGACGCTCTCCGCCGAGCAGGGCAAGACGATTCCCGATGCCGAGGGCGATATCTTCCGTGGGCTCGAAGTGGTCGAGCACGCATGTTCGATCGGCACCTTGCAGCAGGGCGAATTCGTCGAGAACGTCGCCGGCGGCGTGGACACCTACACGCTGCGTCAGCCGCTCGGCGTGTGCGCCGGCATCACGCCGTTCAACTTCCCCGCGATGATCCCGCTGTGGATGTTTCCGATGGCGCTCGTGTGCGGCAACACGTTCGTGCTGAAGCCCTCGGAGCAGGATCCGCTGTCGACGATGCAACTGGTCGAACTCGCGCTCGAAGCCGGGGTGCCGAAAGGCGTGCTCAATGTCGTGCACGGCGGCAAGGAAGTCGTCGACGCGCTCTGCACGCATGAACTCGTGAAGGCGATCTCGTTCGTCGGTTCGACGGCGGTCGGCACGCACGTGTACCGCCTCGGCAGCGAGCACGGCAAGCGCGTGCAAGCGATGATGGGCGCGAAGAATCACGCGGTCGTGCTGCCCGACGCGAACCGCGAGCAGACGCTCAACGCGCTCGCCGGCGCGGCGTTCGGCGCGGCCGGGCAGCGCTGCATGGCGACCTCGGTGGCGGTGCTGGTCGGCGCCGCGCGGGAGTGGCTGCCCGATCTGGTCGCGAAAGCGAAGACGCTGAAGGTCAATGCGGGCAACGAGCCGGGCACGGATGTCGGTCCGGTCGTATCGCGCGCGGCGAAGCAACGCATTCTCGGCTTGATCGACGCGGGCGTGAAGGAGGGCGCGACGCTCGCGCTCGACGGCCGAGGCGTGAGCGTGCCGGGTTACGAGCAGGGCAACTTCATCGGCCCGACGGTGTTCGCCGACGTGACGACCGGGATGGAAATCTACCGCACCGAAATCTTCGGGCCGGTGCTTGTCGTGCTGAACGTCGACACGCTCGACGACGCGATCGCGCTCGTCAACCGCAATCCGTTCGGCAACGGCGTGGGTCTTTTCACGCAAAGCGGCGCGGCGGCGCGCAAGTTCCAGAGCGAGATCGATATCGGCCAGGTCGGCATCAACATTCCGATTCCCGTGCCGGTGCCGTTTTTCAGCTTCACCGGTTCGCGCGGCTCGAAGCTCGGCGATCTCGGCCCGTACGGCAAGCAGGTCGTGCAGTTCTATACGCAGACCAAGACGGTCACCGCGCGCTGGTTCGACGACGACACCGTGAACGACGGCGTCAACACGACGATCCGGCTGCGTTGAGCCGGCGCCGCAAAGCGTAGAACGTAGCCAATACGGAGACGACACCATGAAAGTAGGCTTTATCGGACTCGGCAACATGGGCGCGCCGATGGCGCTGAACCTGCTGAAAGCGGGCCACGCGCTCAGCGTGTTCGACCTCAGCGCGCAGGCGCTGCGCACGCTCGTCGACGCGGGCGCGCATGCCGCCGGTTCACCGAAGGCGGCCGCGAGCGACGTCGAATACGTGATCACGATGCTGCCCGCCGCGGCTCACGTGCGCAGCGTGCTCACCGCGGACGACGGCATTCTCGCCGGCATCGCGAAGGGCGTGCCGATCGTCGATTCCAGCACGATCGATCCCGCGAGCGTGAAGGCGTTTGCCGAACTCGCGGCGCGCCACGGCAATACGTTCGTCGATGCGCCGGTATCCGGCGGCACCGGCGGCGCGGCGGCGGGCACGCTGACCTTCATGGTCGGCGGCAGCGCGAGTGCTTATGAGCAGGTGAAGCCGGTGCTGTCGGCGATGGGGAAAAACATCGTGCATTGCGGCGATACCGGCACGGGCCAGGTCGCGAAGATCTGCAACAACCTCGTGCTCGGCATTTCGATGGCGGGCGTCGCCGAGGCGATGTCGCTCGGGGAAGCGCTCGGCATCGACACCAAGGTGCTCGGCAGCATCATCAATACGTCGACCGGGCGCTGCTGGAGTTCGGACACGTATAACCCGATGCCGGGTGTGATCGAAACGGCCCCGTCGTCGCGCGGTTACACCGGCGGCTTCGGCACGGACCTGATGCTGAAGGACCTCGGCCTCGCCACCGATGCCGCGCGCGGTGTACGTCAGCCGGTCTATCTCGGCGCGCTCGCGCAGCAGCTTTATCAGACGATGAGCACGAACGGCGCGGGGCGTCTGGACTTTTCGGCGGTCATCAAACTTTATCGCCAGCAGGGTCGCGGCGGCGGCGAAGGAGGCACGCAATGATCGAGCTCGACTACGTGCAGGACGGCGCCGTCGCGCTGATCACGCTCAAGCGGCCACCCGCCAACGCCTTCACGCCCGACGGCCTGCTGCAACTGCAACGCACCGTCGAGCGGCTCAACGCCGACGCGCGCGTGCGCGCGCTCGTCGTGACCGGCGACGGCCCGAAGTTCTTCAGCGCGGGCGCCGATCTGAACACGTTCGCCGACGGCAATCGCGAAGTCGCGCGCACCGCGGCGGCGCGTTTCGGCGCGGCGTTCGAAACCTTGCAGAATGCACGGCCCGTCGTGATCGCGGCGCTCAATGGCTATGCGATGGGCGGTGGCCTCGAATGCGCGCTCGCGTGCGACATCCGCATCGCCGAGCAGCATGCGGTGCTGGCCTTGCCCGAGACCGCGGTCGGTCTGCTGCCGTGCGGCTGCGGCACGCAGACGCTGCCGTGGCTCGTCGGCGAAGGCTGGGCCAAGCGGATGATTCTGACCGGCGAGCGCGTCGATGCGGCGAGCGCGCTGCGCATCGGGCTGGTCGAGGAAGTCGTGGAGCGCGGCGCGGCCCGCGAGGCCGCGCTGGCGATGGCCACGCGCGTCGTCGGCCTGAGCCCGGAGGCGGTGAGCTTCAGCAAGGAATTGATCCATCAGGCGCGCCAGGGCGTGCCGCGCGCGGCGGCGCTCGCGCTCGAACGCGAACGTTTCGTCGATCTGTTCGACGGCGCCGATCAGCGCGAGGGCGTCAACGCGTTCCTCGAAAAACGCGCGCCGCGCTGGCAGACGGATGTCCAGCAGGAGAGGCATCGATGAGTGCTGTGCCGAACGCCGCGTTCGACGCGAGCCGTCATGCAAATACGGAAGCCGAACCGGAGATCCTGTTTCGCGTCGTCAACCGCGTCGCGATCATCACGCTGAACCGGCCGGCCGCGCTCAATGCGCTGTCGCATGCGATGGTGCGCGAACTCGCGGTACGGGTCGAGCATTGCCGCGCCGACAGCGGCATCGTCGCGCTGGTGCTGAAGGGCGCGGGCGACAAGGGCTTTTGCGCGGGCGGCGACGTGCGCGAGGTGCATCGGCTCGCGACGCAGGGCGACCCGCGCTGGCTCGCGTTCTTCGTCGACGAATACCGGCTCGACTATGCGCTGCATACGTTTCCGAAGCCGGTGGTCGCGCTGCTCGACGGCATCGCGATGGGCGGCGGCATGGGGCTCGGCCAGGCGGCGCGGCTGCGTATCGTCACGGAGCGCAGCCGCATTGCGATGCCGGAGACGCGTATCGGCTTCGTGCCCGACGTCGGCGCGAGCCGTTTCCTGAGCGTGATGCCGGCGGAATTCGCGCTGTATGCCGGCATGACCGGCGCGACGCTGTCCGGCGCCGACGCGGTGCGCCTGCAACTCGCCGACCTGTGCGTACCGGCCGACTGGCTCGCGAGCTTCGAGGAACGCCTGCAGCGCATGCCGCATGACGGCAGCCGGATCGACGCATTGCGCGCGGTGTTCGAGCCGCCGTGCAACATCGTGCCGCACGCGCCGCTGGATGCGCTGACGCCGCTGATTTTGCGGCACTTCGACCGGCGCTCGGGCGTCGAGCGGATCGTCGCGACGCTGCGCCAGGATCTCGAGCGCGAGCCGCCACGCGAGGCGCGGCAGTGGTTGCAGGCCACCTGTGACGCGCTGACCGGTCTTTCGCCGACGATGCTGCACGTGACACGCGAGGCGCTGTTGCGCGGTCGGCAGATGACGCTTGCCGAATGTTTCCGCATGGAGCTCGGCATCGTGAAGCGGGCGATCGAGGAGGGCGACTTCCGCGAAGGCGTGCGCGCGCAACTGATCGACAAGGATCGTCGGCCGCGCTGGTCGCCCGCGACGCTGGCCGAGGTGCGGCCGGAGCGGGTTCGGCATTTTCTGACGTCGCCGTGGGCGAGTGAAGCGCATCCGCTGGCCGCGCTGGGCGCGCGGCAGGAGTGACGTTCGGCAGGCCGCGCGTAAATAAATGACGCGGCGCATGTCCGGGAACGGTACGTGCTACACAGGTGAGGTTGCACAGGCGCGGATCGCATCATGCGAAGCGGTCCGCGCGATGACGCGGCGCGTCGCGTCGTCCGTTTGCTGTCTCGTTGCAACGCCGGCGGGCAACTCCACAGCCAAACTCACCAGGAAAGCGTCATGGACAAGAATCGGGTAGAAGGTACCGCGAAGGAACTGAAGGGCTCGGTCAAGGAAGCGATCGGCAAAGTGACCCACAACCGTGCAAAACAGGCCGAAGGGGCGGCCGAAAAACTCGCCGGCCGGATGCAGGCGAAAATCGGCGAAGCGGCCGATGCGGTGCGCGAGCGTCTGAAGCAGTAGAGTTTTCCTGCTGCCGCGGGCGCGTCACGTCGGCCATGTAATTTCAGGCGCATCACCGCGGCACACAATCCGTGCGTCGACGCAACAGCGGCGTGAGGCCACGCACGCCGCCGGTGCTCGCGACCCTGGCGCCGCGGCGGCGAAGG
The DNA here is from genome assembly GCF_047605525.1 of Paraburkholderia sp. GTDB lineage: Bacteria > Pseudomonadota > Gammaproteobacteria > Burkholderiales > Burkholderiaceae > Paraburkholderia. The sequence continues at coordinate 150,012 of NZ_JASGFN010000015.1, forward strand.
CGCAAGTCCGCGCGCACAGCCCGATGCCGGTGGCGTGTTCCGGCCACCACAGCGCATCGTCCATTCGAGGAAGCTTCATGCTGGGATTCGACGTCGGCACGGCCAGAAAAGTCTGGACCGCGTTCCTGATCGCGCTGCTGTTCTTCATCATCTATATCGCGTCGACCACGGTGCTCGTCATCGTGTTCGCGGTGTTCTTCAGCTATCTGATCTATCCGATGGTGGAGCTCGTCGAGCGCGTGAGGCCGCGCCGCCTGCCGCGCGTGGCGTCGATCGCGCTCGTGTTCGTCGTCGTGGTCGCGCTGATCGCGGTGGTCGGCTCGCTGTTCGGCGTGCAGTTGCAGGATCAGGCGACGCACCTGCTCACGCAACTGCCGGCGCTGATGCGCACCGATGTGCCGAACCGTCTGCCGTTGCCGCATTTTCTCGAGCCGCTGCGCGAACGGATCGTCGATTTCGTGCGCAGCCAGATCGAAACCGGCTCCGACAAGGCCGTGCCGATGGCGCGCAGTCTCGGGCTCGGCGTCGTGCATGCGGCGAGCAACCTGATCTATCTGGTGCTGATTCCGATCCTGAGCTTTCTGCTGATCAAGGACGGCGAGCAGATGCGCGACGCGTTTCTCGCGCTGCTGTCGAAGCGGCATCGCACGCTGTGGAGCGATATCGTCGACGACGTGAACGTGCTGCTGTCGAAGTACGTGCGCGCGCTGCTGTTTCTGTCGCTTGCGACGCTGTTCTGCTACGGCATCGCGTTTTCGCTGCTCGGCATGCCGTATGCGTTTCTGCTCGCGGTCAGCGCGGGCCTGCTGGAATTCGTGCCGTTCGCCGGACCGCTCGCCGCGATTGCCATCACGCTCGTGGTCGCGGTGTTCAGCGGTTTTCCGCACTGGGTATGGCTGCTGGTTTTTATCGGGCTGTACCGGTTGTTCCAGGACTACGTGCTCAATCCGTATCTGATGAGCGAAGGCGTCGAGGTCAGTCCGTTTCTCGTGATCGTCGGTTTGCTCGCGGGCGATCAGCTCGGCGGCGTGGCGGGAATTTTTCTCGCGGTGCCGGTGATCGCGACGCTGAAGATCGTGATCGGCAGGGCGCGGGTGTTTTACGCGGGCCAGCACGCCGAGGGTGAAGCCGCGCGGCGGGCGTTGACGGGGGAGGTGGATGAACCAGGGTAAGGAAGGCAGGCCCCGTGCGGGGCCCGCGGGGGGTTTAACTTTCGCCGACGATGTTCGCCTCGATACCGCCGCCGATGCCGTTGGACGCGCTGCCCGGCGCGCCCCCTGTCTCTCGCGGCGCACTCTTCACACGCGACACCCACAGCACGGCCGCGAACGCGACCGCCACCGCGACCCATCCGACGGTCCCATAACCGGTGATGCGCCCGTTTGCCGACGTGCCGAGCATCAGACCGCCGAGCCATGCGCCGGTGCCCGTGCCGAGCGCCTGCAACGCGCTGTTCGCGCTCAGGAACGCGCCGCGCCGCGCAGGTTCGGGAACGGTGGTCAGCAGCGTCTGCATCGGCACCATGCGGCCGTTCATCAGCACCATGAAGCACGGGAAGAACAGCACGAGCGCATAGAACGGCAGATCCGGCAGATGCGTGACGAACAGCACCGGCACGAACGACAGCAGCGCCGCGCAGCGGAACACGCGCTGCGTGCCGAAGCGGTCGGCCAGCTTGCCGACGAGGCGGGACGTGAAGAACGTCGCCGCGCCGCCCGCCATGTAGAGCCACGACAACTGCCGCGGCGCGACACCGTGATTGGCGACCAGCATCGGCGAAATAAACGGAATCACCAGCATGTGCGCGATCATCATCATCGACGTGAGCACGAACGCGCTCAGATGCCGCGGATTGACGAGGAGCCGCCACAGATCGGGCAGCACCTCGGCGAGCGGCGGCTGACGGCGGCTCAGATGCGCGGCGAGCGACGGCACGAGCCGCGCGCCCGCGCCCCACACGAGGAGCGACAGCGCGACCAGCAGGAAAAACGGCGCGGCCCAGCCGAAATGCGCGCCGAGCATCACGCCGGCCGGCACGCCGGCGATCGCGGCGAGCGAGAACGCGGTCATGATCGTGCCGGTCGCGGCGCCGCGCCGCTGCACCGGAATCACGTCGCCGACGATCGCCATGATCACCGAGCCGAGCACGCCGCCGGTGATGCCCGCGAACGCGCGCGCGACGAGCAGCAGCGCGAAGCTCGACGCGAGCGCGCACGCGAGGTTCGACAGCGCGAACAGCGCGTAGATCGTGAGCAGCAGACGGCGCCGGTCGAAGCGGTCGATATAGGTCGCCGCGAACAGGCCCGACAGGCCCGAACACCACGAATACGCGGACACCGCGGTCGCGAACGCGGCCGGTGCGATCCGGAACGCGCTCATGATCTGCGGGCCGAGCGGCATCATCACCATGAAGTCCATGATGATCGTGAACTGCGTGAGCGCGAGCAGCCACAGCAGACGGCGCTCGTGCCGCGGGGTGAGTGAGTACATCGGTTGATTTCCTGTTGCTGTTATGCGCGTGCGCCGGCGCGCCTGCCCGTCATGCATTCAGGGCGGCACGGGAAGCGCGCTCAGTCGTCGAGCGTTTCGTGGACCGCGACGGCGCCCTGTTTCCAGTAGCTCGCCGCGCGGATCCGCGACTTGTCGACGCCACGCTCGCCGCACAGATGCTGGCGCACCGCGCGGATCGTCGCCGCTTCGCCGGCGGCCCACACGTAGCCTTCGCCGTTCTCCGGCAGCCAGGTTTCGCGCACCGCCCGCAGCAGCGCTTCGCCGCGCACGTCCGTCGGCGCCTTGGCATCGTTGCGATAGCACCAGACGAGGTGCAGCTCGGCCTGCGTCGTGAATTCGATACGCGCCGACGGATCGGCTACCTCGATCACCGCGGCGACGCGCGCGCCCGGCGGCAGCTCTTCGAGACGGCGCGCGATCGCGGGCAGCGCGGTGTCGTCGCCGACCAGCAGATGCCAGTCGAAGCCGGTCGGAATCACCAGCGAGCCACGCGGGCCGCCGACGCCGAGATACTGGCCGACTTGCGCCTGCGCGGCCCACGCCGCCGCGGGACCGGCTTCGTGCATCGCGAATTCGATGTCGAGTTCGCGCGCGTCGCGGTCGAAACGGCGCGGCGTGAAATCGCGCGCGGTCGGGCGCTTGCCGTCCGGAAATATCGGGCCGTCGGGACCGGCTTGCGGCAGCGTCGGCTTGTCGGCGCCGGGCTCGGGGAAGAAGACCTTGATGTGGTCGTCGAACGATGCGGACACGAAGTCGTGCAGATCGTCGCCCGTGAAGGTGACGCGAATCAGATGCGGGGTCAGCGCGCGCACCTGCTTGACTTGCAGCAGCCGGAATTTCAACGGATGCCGTACGCGATATACGGCGAGATCGGGGCGGTTGTCGTGGTTCGGCATAAGGGTAGGGCTCCTGTTCGGTTCGAACGCGCGCCGGTCGGCGCGCTGTCAGGTGGTCGGGTGGTCAGGCGGTGGGTTCGGCGCCGTTGTCCGTGTCTTCCTTCCCCGTACCTTCGATTTCCCGCGCGGCGCGCATCAGGATCGCGGCAATGCGGCGCTGCTCGTCGGCCGGCGCGTTGTCACGGCGCAGCAGCGCGTTCTTCAGCGTGCGGCGCGCTTCGTTCAGCTCGGGCACCCAGCCGCCTTCGCTGACGTCGGCCGGTTCCTCGCCGGCAAATGCGCGGCGCACCGAATCCATCTTGCGGGCGATATGCGTGAGTTTGGCGAGCATCAGCTCGACGCGCTCGCGATTCGTGGCCAGATAGGCGCGGCCCGCGTCCGACAGCGCGTAGCGCTTGCGGTTGCCTTCGAGCTGCACCGTCACGTAGCCGAGTTCTTCCAGGTACGTGAGCGCCGGATAGACCATGCCGGGGCTCGGACTGTAGAAACCGTTCGAGCGCGTCTCCAGCGCCTTGATCAGTTCGTAGCCGTGGCTCGGCTGCGCGTCGATCATCGACAGCAGCAGCAATTGCAGATCGTCGGAGGTGAATTTACGGCCGCGCGGGAAGCCTTCGCCATCGCCGCCGAAACCGCCGGGGCCGCCGCCGAAGCGCCCGCCACGGCCGCCGAAGCGGTGGTCGTGATGACGGCCGATCGCGTGCCATAGCGCGTCCGCATAAAACTCCCGATGGCGGCGACGGTCTTGCCCGTTGCCGTGGAACGGGTGCCAGTCGCGATGCCAGCCGTGCTGGAAACGCGGATCGCGCGCGGCTTCCGTGCGCTGATCGGCTTGCGCGCCGGCGGCGCGCTCGAAGTCCGCGCCGCGCTCGCCGCGATGCCCGTGCTGGTGTACGAACGCATGCCAGAGCGCATGCAGGGAAGGACGGCCGAAGCCCGTGTGGAAACCGTCGCGCGTGCCGCGCGAGCCGGAAAAACGATGGGGATGACGCATCTGGGAGACTCCCGTTAATGTCGTAAGATGCATCGTAAGATATATATCTAAAGATAGTCTGTCAAATTTTTTTGCGAATCGGGACGCCGCCGTCGGTTGCTTCTTTACTCGCTCACGTATTCGCCCGGCCATCCGCGTTGTCTCACGAACTCGACGAAGCGCGCGGCGGCCGGATCCCGCATCACGGCCGGATACGCAAGATGCAGCGGCGCGGACAGGCCGGCATCGCTCGCCAATGGGCAAAACACCGCGCTTTTGTGGTCGTAGCGCTGCATCGAGGCCGGCACCAGCGTCACCCCCAACCCGGCCGCGACCATGTGAATGCCCGTGAGCATTCGCGGTACCTCCCGCGCGACGTGCGGCTCGAACCCCTGGCGGCGGCACGCGGCCAGAAAGTCCGCATACATGCCCGGCGCGCCCGGACGCCGCACGAGGATGAATTCCTCATGGGCGAGCGCCTTCAACGATATCGCCGGACGGGATTCGTTGGTCGCGGCGAGCAGCGGATGCCCAATCGGTAGCACCGCCATCATCGGCTCATCGAGCAACTGCTCGAACGCGACGCCGGAAGGCGTTTCGACCGGCTTGCGGAGAAACGCGACGTGGAGCTGGCCCGTCAATAGCCGCTCGATCAGCTCGGCGGCATTCAGTTCCGAAAGCGTGATTTCGATGCCGGGATGCTCCGCGTTGAACGCGCGTATCGCGTCGGTCGTGATTGGATGAAAGCCGGCGGAACTCGTGAGGCCAATCGCGAGCGAGCCAAGCTCGCCGCGCGAGATGCGGCGGGCGTGAGCGATGCCTTGCTGCAGCATGCCCAGCACCTGCTCCGCGCTCTGCGCGAACGCCTTGCCGGCCGGCGTCAGTTCGACGCCACGCGGCAGGCGCGCGAAGAGTTCAAAGCCGATCTCCTCTTCGAGCAGGCGTATCTGTTGCGACAGCGGCGGCTGCTGCATCGCGAGGCGCTCGGCGGCGCGGGTGAATTGTCCTTCCTCGGCAACCGCGAGGAAATAACGAAGGTGACGTAGTTCCATGGACGGCTCCGGCGGCGAAAAGCGATCGGGACAGAGATTCGCGCACGGCGGCGCGAGGTCCTGTAATTCATATTTATAAAATATGGAGATACCATTAAATAGATATTTTACATCTGCATCGTCGTTCCTTACGATGGGCTCAGGTTTCATCAGCCCGCGCGTCGCGGGAAACCGCAACGCGACGAAAACAACATCAAGGAGACTGCTTTGAACAAGCACCATGCCGCAGCCATCGCGCTGCTTGCCGGTTGTGTATCGGCGCCCGCTTTCGCGCAACAGGACGACGTCGACGAAGCGATGCAACTGGCAACCGCCCCCGCCGCCGCGGGCGGCAGTTCGGTCACGCTGTACGGCGTGATCGATGCGAACGTGGAGTATCTGACGCACGCCGGCAAGAACGGCGGCTCGCTGGTGCGGATGAATTCCGGCGGTATCCATAATTCGCGCTTCGGTGTGCGCGGCACGGAATCGCTCGGCGGCGGCAATTCGGCGTGGTTCGTGCTCGAGGCCGGTTTCAACGCGAACGACGGCACACAGGCGACCGCCGGCACCCTGTTCAATCGCACCGCGGCCGTCGGCCTGACGAATCAGACCTACGGCTCGCTGTCGTTCGGGCTGCAATACACGCCGATGTACGACATTCTGCTGCGCTACGATCCGATGTCGTTCTCGCCGCAATACACGTGGTTCCCGACCACCGGATCGGAGAACAGCTTTTCGTTTCGCGCGCGCGACAGCAACATGGTCAAGTACGTCGGCCACTTCGCCGGCCTGACCGCGATCGCGGGCTACAGCTTCGGCGGGGACGCGGCTTCGTTCCAGAGCAGCGCCGCATACGGCGGCGGCCTCGACTACGACGGCGGCTCGTTCGGCGCCGCCCTTGCATACGACTACCGTAACGGCGCGATCAATTCCAGCAACACATGGACGAAGTCGCGCAACCTGAGCCTGACGTTCCGGCAGGATATCGGCGCGAGCACGCTGAAGATGGGCTATGAGCACTATCTGTACAACCCGACGAAGGGTTCCTCGGAATCTCAGGCGCTGTGGTTCGCCGGCGTGCGCTATCCGGTGATGCGCCGCGTGAAGGTGACCGCCGCCTATTACTACGTTCAGGACAAGACGCCCGGCAATTCCAATACGTGGATGGGCGTGCTGAGCACGCAGTACTCGCTGTCGAAGCGCACGGCGTTGTATGCGACCGTCGGGTACGCTCAGGCCACGCGTGGCGCGAATGGCGTCTTTACGCCGGTAGGGACGACCGACGAGACCGCGTTCGGGCCGAACCAGACCGGCGTCACGATCGGCATGTTCCACCAGTTCTAGTCGTTTCACCCGTTGATGTCAGGGCCGCGCCGCGTCATGCGGATAGCGCGCGGCCGTGTATCCCCGAGGAGCCGTACGAATGAGTTTTGATCCGATTCCCCGTCGCGCGCGGCGCAGTACTGATGATCGTCGCGAGGTGGCCCACGCATGGGCGCGTGTCGTCCGCGCGGCCGCCGTTGCCGTTCTGGCGCTGGGCGCCAGCACGCATGCCGGCGCCGCGGACGTCGCCGGAACCCACGCATACAACCCGCATCTTCGAGCGGTCTCGCATATCTCCGATACGCGGATGCGGATCGACACCCCGGCGGGCGCCGCCGAATTGCCGCTGTATATTTCGCGCGACTGGAATCAGCCGCTGCCGGGCATCGTCCGCGCGGTGATCGTGATTCACGGCAAGCTGCGCAATGCGGACCGCTATTTCCGGAGCGCGGAGAAGGGCCGCGATGCCGCGCACGAGCAGGGCGTGTCAGACGCCGATGCGAACGGCACGTTGCTGATTGCGCCGCAGTTTCTCGCCACACTCGATTTCGGCGGCCGTTCGGAGCCCGGCGATCTGCTGCGCTGGGATGCGAACGGCTGGATGGCCGGCGACGCCGCCGTCGCGCCGGTGCCGCTGAGTTCGTACGCGGCGCTCGACGCGATCGTCGAACGGCTCGCGGACCGCAAGCGCTTCCCCGATCTGCGGGAAGTCGTGTTCGCCGGCCATTCCGGCGGCGCTCAGGTGGTGCAGCGCTATGCGGTCGCCGCGCGCGAGACGGGGGCGCTGGCCCGCGAAGGGATTGCGCTGCGCTACGTGGTGTCGAGCCCGTCGTCGTATGCGTATTTCGACGCGCAGCGGCCCACCGACGACGGCAAGCCGTTCGACCCGGCCGCCTGTCCGGGCTTCGACGACTGGAAATACGGAATGCGGAAGCGGCCGGCGTATCTGGCGGAGCGCACGCCCGCGCAGCTCGAAGCCGCGTATGTCGCGCGCCGCGTCGACTATCTGGTCGGCGGCAACGACGACGATCCCCAACAGAAGGCGCTCGACCAGAGCTGCCCGGCCGAGGCGCAGGGTCCGCAACGCGTCGCGCGCGCCCAGGCCTATTTCGCTTATTTGCGCGCGCGTCATCCGCAGGGGCTGAATCAGCAGTTGCACATCGTGCCGGGCGTCGGACACGACGGCGCGCGGATGCTGACGTCCGCCTGCGCGTTGAATGCGATGTACGGCGTGCCGGGGTGCGCATCATGAGCATGACCCGGGAGACCTCATCGTCCGCCGCGCGGCGCGCCTCCATGCAATCGGCGGCAGGCGACGCGCCTCGCCAGCCGCCGGTTGCCGCTGCCGGGAAGCCGCAACTGTCGCCTTCGATGGTGCGCCGTGCGATCTTTGCGTCGGTGCTCGGCAACGGCCTCGAATGGTTCGATTTTCTGATCTACGGTTACTTCTCGAAGATCATCGCGCAGGTGTTTTTCCCGGCGGGCAGCGGATTCGTCTCGCTGATGCTGACGCTCGCGACATTCGCGATCGGCTTCGTCGTGCGTCCGCTCGGCGGCATCCTGCTCGGAATCTATGCGGACCGCGTGGGCCGCAGCCGCGCGCTGTCGCTGCTGATCATGTCGATGGCGGCCAGCACGCTGCTGATGGGCCTGACTCCCGGCTTCGCACGGATCGGCTATCTCGCGCCCGCGCTCGTCATCCTTGCGCGGGTGTTGCAAGGGCTCTCGGTCGGCGGTCAGTTCGCGACCGCGTCGGCGATGCTCGTCGAATATGCGCCGCCGGGCCGCAAGATGTTCTATGGCAGCTTCAATATGACCGCGCAGTCGTTCGCGCTGCTGCTGTCGTCGGGCACCGGCTATCTGCTGACCACGTATCTGTCGCATGCGTCGCTGGTTGCGTGGGGATGGCGGCTGCCGTTCCTGTGCGGCGCGCTCGCCGGGCCGATCGGCTTCTATATTCGCCACAAGGTTGCCGATTCGCCGGAATTCGTGGAGCTGCGCGAGCGCGCGGGCAAGCCGCCGCGCGTCTCGTTGCGCGAGTTCTTCCGCACCAACGGCCGCGCCGCGTTCTGCGCGATGGGCGTGATCGCCGTCGGCGCCGCGACGAACTACGTGTGGCATTCGTATCTCGCGGTGTATGTCGAGCGTCAATTGCATCTGCCGCTCGCGGTCGCGCTGCGCGGCGCGTTCTTCTGCGGCGTGCTGAACCTGTTCCTGTTCCCGCTGTCCGGGCGGCTCGCGGACAGATATGGCGCGTACCGGCTGTTCTATCCGGTCACGCTCGCGTGGATGCTCTGCGCGTATCCATTGTTCGTGTATGTCGTGTCCGCGCCGTCGGCCGAGCGCCTGTTCGTCGCGCAGGTCGTATCGACCGTCTTTCTCGCCGCGATGTCCGGCGCGCATCCGGGGATGCTCGCGACGCTGTTCCCGGTGCAGAGCCGCTCGGCCGGTGTCGCGCTGTCGTACAACGTGGCCGTCACGTTGTTCGGCGGCCTCGCGCCGTTCACGATCACGGGTCTCACGAGGCTGAGCGGCAGCAGCCTCACGCCCGCGTTCTACCTGATCTTTGCCGGATTCGTATCGCTCGCGCTGGTGGCCCTGTCCCGCAGGGGACACCCCGGCCTGGGCATCGACGGCACACACACCACGAGGATTTCCGCTTCATGACCGTGCCCGACTCCGCACACGACGAACGCGCGCCGAACGAACGGCCCGTCGGCGTGATCGCACCGCACCACCTGACTGTCTCCACGCCACGCGGCGGCGGCACCGTGCCGTTGTTCGCGAGCGGCGACTGGGATGCGCCGCAACCGCGCGTCGAGCGCGCCGTGATCCTGCTTCACGGACGGCTGCGCAACGCGGACGTGTACTTCGAATTGGCGCGCCGCGCGCGCGCGTCGGCTCGCCTCGATTCGGACGACACGCTGCTCGTCGTGCCGCAATTTCTCGCCGCCGCGGACGTCGAAGCGCACCAGGCGCCGGCTTCGACGCTGCACTGGGAATGGACGGGCTGGATGGGCGGCGACGAGGCGCTTGCTCCGGCGCCTGTCAGTTCGTTCGCGGTGCTGGATGCGCTGTTTGCAGTGCTCGCCGACATCGCGCGGTTTCCGGCGCTGCGCGAGGTGGTGGTGGCCGGCCATTCCGGCGGCGCGCAGGTCGCGCAGCGCTACGCGGTCGTCGCGCAGGGCGAGGCGCCGCTGACCGGACGCGGGATCGGCGTGCGGTACGTGATCGCCAATCCCTCGTCATATGTCTATTTCGACATACTGCGGCCCGCTGCCGACGGCGGCTTTTCGCCGTACGACGCGGCGCGCTGCGCGGGCTTCAACGACTGGAAGTACGGCCTCGGCGCGCTGCCGGCCTACGCGCTCGACAGCGCGGCGGCACGGGGCGAACGGGGGCTCGAGCGGGCGTATCTGTCCCGTGACGTGACGCTGCTGCTGGGGGAGCAGGACTGCGATCCGGAACATCCGGCGCTCGACCGTTCGTGCGCCGCGATGGCGCAAGGGCAGCACCGGCTCGCGCGCGGCCTCGCGTATGCGCGCTATATCGACGCGCGCGGTATCGCGGGGCGCGCGCATCCGATGCACCGGATTCCAGGCGCGGGCCACGATGCCGACGCGGTGTTCAGCTCGCCGGCCGGGCTCGCCGCGCTGTTCGGCGAGCGTGGCCGGGCCGGGTCGACACTTTCATCTGGGCAGCGGCAGGACGGTGCGGAGGTAGCGAAGTCGTCCCGCTAATGCGCCGGCGCTGGTTCGTGTCCGTGGCCGGTCGAATCGACGCAACGCCGGCGCGTCTCGGCTTCCGCTTCCTTTCCCGCGTCGCTGGCCCGCTCCCGTGCGCGTGCTAATCTTGCTCCCTTCGCGGACGCCACGCGGCGAAAGAGCAGACACCATGATGGAAGCCTTCGATCCGGACGGCATCGAGCAAGCGGTCTTCGTGGTCGGCGAGCGCCATGAGACGCTGGACGAACCGTGGCGCGCGTATCGGCGCGCGCGGCTGATTCACGTGAGCGACGGCGTGCTGACGGTGCGCACCGAAACCGGCCGCTGGGTCGTGCCGCCCGCCCGCGCGCTATGGATCGTCGCGAATACGCTGCACTGTCTGCACGCGACGCGTCCCGTTCAACTGTATTCGCTGTACGTCGCAACGGATGCCGGCGCCACGCCGCTGCCCGCGCAAACCGGCGCGCTGATCCCCGACACACTGGTGCAGGCGCTCCTCGCCGCCGCAGCCGATCTGCCGCATGACCGTCCTCCCGACGAACCCGCCCGCCGTCTTCTGCAAGTGCTGCTGGATCGCCTCGCCACCTTGCCCGCGACGCCGTTGGGCCTGACCTGGCCGCGCGATCCGCGCGCGCGGCGCATCGCCGACGCGCTCACTGACAATCCCGCGCAATCGCTGATACTCGAGGAACTCGCGACGGCAGCCGGCGTGACCGCCCGCACGGCGGCGCGTCTGTTCGCGAAGGAAACAGGGCAGACTTTCGGCCAATGGCGGCAGCAGTTGCGCCTGCTCGCCGCGCTCGAACATCTCGGCGCCGGGGAAAGCGTCACGCAGGTGGCGCTCGAGGTCGGCTATAGCGACGTGTCGTCGTTTATCGCGGTGTTCCGCGATGCATTCGGCGACACGCCCGCGCGGTATTTCCGCTGACGCGACGTTGCCACCACTACCGCGTCACTGCTTCGCACTACTGTGACGTCCCGCGCACACGGTCCATGCCGTCTTTGCAGGCCATCGGCACGCTGTCCCGACCGTGTTTCAGCGCCGCAAACAAGCCGGACACCACGTTTCGCCGTCCCCCTCAATGCGCGCCCGCCGCATCCGACCCGCCACCGCCCTTGACGGGCCGCGTGATCCAGATCAGCGGGATGATCAGCACGAAGATGATCGCCGAGATAAAGAAGATGTCGTTCAAGCCCATCATCGCCGCTTGCGTGTTCACGGTGAAATCGAACAGCGCGCGCGCCGACTGCGTGTTCAACTGCAGTAGCGACTGCGTCGTGTCGATCTGCTGCGCGAACGCCGGGTTATTGACGGAGGCCTGCTCCGTGAGCCGTACGTGATGCAGCACCGTGCGGTCGTTCCACGCGGTGCCCGCGATCGAGGTGCCCACCGCGCCGCAGAACACCCGCACGAAATTGGACAGACCGGCCGCCGCCGGAATCCGGGCCGGCGGCTGGCCCGACAGGATGATCGAGGTGAGCGGCACGAAGAACAGTGCCATCGGAATGCCTTGCAGCAGCGTCGGCAGCACGAGGTGCCACGTGTCGATCTCGATCACGTATTTCGAGCGCATATAGAACACGATCGCGAAGCCGACGAACGCGAGCGTCGTGATCACGCGCGCGTCCGAGCGCGGCAGCACGCGGCCCATCACCGGCGCGAGGATCACCGCGAAGACGCCGAGCGGCGCGGTGACGAGACCGGCGTCGACCGAGCGGTAGTTCAGGTACTCCTGCATCCATTGCGGCAGCAGCACGAGGTTGCCGAAGAACACGCCGTACGCGACCGAAATCGCAATCGTGCCGCCCAGAAAATTGCGCTGCTGGAACAGGCGCAGATCGACGATCGGATGCTCTTCGGTCAGCTCCCACACGAGGAAGAACGCGAAGCTGATCAGCGCGACGAGGCCGAGAATCGAGATCACCGGCGACGAAAACCAGTCGAGGTCCTTGCCCTTGTCGAGCATGATCTGCAGCGACGCGACCCACGTGATCAGCAGCCCGAGACCGATCACGTCGATCGGCGGCCTGCGGGTGGGCGACTCGCGGGTGCGGTAGATCATCCACGTGACGCCGGCCGCGAACAGGCCGACCGGAATGTTGATGTAGAAGATCCACGACCAGCTATAACTATCCGTGATCCAGCCGCCGAGCGCCGGGCCCGCGATCGGACCGACGGTCGCGGTCATCGCCCACAGCGCGAGCGCGGTCGACGCCTTCTCCTTCGGATACGAGCCCAGCAGAATCGCCTGCGACAGCGGAATCAGCGGGCCGGCCACCGCGCCCTGGAAAACCCGCGCGAGCAGCAGGATCGGCAGTGTCGGCGCGATGCCGCACAGCCATGACGCGAGCACGAAGCCGAGGATCGCGCCGACGAACAGCTTGACCTGGCCGATGCGCTGCGTGAGCCAGCCGGTCAGCGGAATCGACACCGCGTTGGCCGCCGCGAACACGGTGATGACCCACGTGCCTTCGTCGACCGATACGCCGAGGTTGCCCGAAATCGTCGGAATCGCAACGTTCGCGATCGACGTGTCCAGCACGTTCATGAACGTGGCGAGCGCGACCGCGATGGTGGCGAGGATCAGCTTGCCGCCTTCGAGCGGCGCCGGCGCGGGTGGCGGCGAAGGCGGTTGCGAGGGTGGCCGGGTAGGCGGCGCGGAAGCGGGCGCGTCGTTGGGCTGGCTCAAGCGGTTTCTCCGGATGCGGTGCGGCGAATCAGGCGCACGGACGCGCTGGATGTGCTGGACGCACGGTGCGCCGCGGGCGGAAGAGCCGCGGCGGCGGGTCCGTCGGGTGCTCGCAAGAGCATACCTGCATTCGGATCCGGGCGTCGGCGAGGGGCCCGGCGGATGCGGCTCCCGACGGCACGAGCACCGCACGGATGGCAGCGCGAGCCGGGCGCGCGGCGTATGCTCGCGGCTGGGGCCGCATGGTGCCGCCCACGTGATGCGTTGCCTGCGGCGGCTGGAACCACCGCGAAAACCGCCAACCACGAACCTACGGAAAAGGAAACCCGCTATGAGCTGGCAGCAATTCGAACACGGCTGGCGGCGCGCGCCGCTGAACGCGCCCGCGACGGGCCTCGTCGTGCTGTTGCACGGCGTCGGCAGCAATGCGCGCGATCTGATGCCGCTCGCGGACATCTGGAGCGAGAGCCTGCCCGACACGGCGTTCGTGTCGCTCGACGGCACCGATCCGTTCGACGGCGGCTTTGGCGGCCGCCAGTGGTTCAGCCTGAGCGACATCAGCGAGGCGAACCGCGAAGCACGCGTGAGCGCCGCCTATCGGGCGCTGCGCAGTGTGCTCGAGGCCGAACTCGCGCATTGGCGGCTGTCGTTCGACCGGCTTGCGCTAGTCGGCTTTTCGCAAGGTTCGATGATGGCGCTGCATCACGTCGCAACGAGCGCGGAGGGCGCGGCCGGCGTCGTCGCGTATTCGGGGCGGCTCGCATCGCCGATCGTCTCGCCCAGCCGCACGACGCCGCTCACGCTGATTCACGGCGAGGACGACGAAGTGATCCCGGTGCGCGAGCTCGAAAATGCGGCCGACGCGCTCAGCCAGGCCGGCTTCCCGCTCGACGCGTACGTGCTGCCCGGCGTCGGCCACACGATCACCGCCGACGGCGTCGAGCTCGGCCGCGCCGCGCTGCAACGCGCGCTGGGCGCGGTGTCGCGCGATTGACACAGCCGCAATCGAAAGAGGGCCTAAAGATTCTGATCTGCTTGCCGTTATACGGGCATGAGCTTGAAAATCACCCCCGCCGCGCGCACAGCGCAACGCCCAGCCGGGCGTGACGCGCGGTTCGGGGTACGGGGGCGCATTTTCAGACCGCCCGAGACGGCGGATAACGACATATCAGAGCCTGCTTATGGCCAGACCGACGCCGCATTACCCGCTTTTTGATCGCCTGTTCCGTCATTCCGTGGTAGTGGATCTCGGCACGGCCAACACCCTTATCTATACCGACCACGACGGCATCGTGCTGAACCAGCCGTCGGTCGTGTGCTTCGAGAAAGAACCCGCGAGCGGGCCCAAACGCATTGCCGCGGTCGGCACCGAGGCGCGCCAGTTGCTCGGCCGCGCGCCGCTCAACTTGGAAGCGGTGCGGCCGATGCGTCACGGCGTGATCGCCGATTTCTCCGCGGCCGAACACATGATCCGGCAATTCGTCGATATGGCGCGCCCGCGTTCGCTGTTTAGCCGGCGCGCCGCGTTTATCGTTTGCGTGCCCGAAGGCGCGACCCAGGTCGAGCGCCGCGCGATCCGCGAAGCCGCCGAGGCGGCCGGCGCGTGGAAGGTCAGCCTGATTGGCGAATCGCTTGCGTCCGCACTCGGCGCGGGCCTGCCGGTGGGCGAGGCGACCGGTTCGATGGTGGTCGACATCGGCGGCGGCACCACCGAAGTCGGCGTAATCGCGCTCGGCGGCACCGCGTATAGCGGCTCGGTGCGGGTCGGCGGCGACAATTTCGACGCGGCGATCGTCAGCTATGTGCGCAATCTGTACGGCGTGCTGCTCGGCGAGCAGACCGCCGAGCACGTGAAGAAGAACATCGGCTCGGCCGTGCACGACGTGCCGCTCGAGCACATGAACGCGACCGGCCGCAGCGTCGACGACGGGCTGCCGCGCACGGTGCAACTGAGCAACCGCGACATCGCCGAGGCGATCGAAGGGCCGCTGCGCGAGGTGATCGATGCGGTCAAGCGCGGGCTTGAAATGGCGCCCGCCGAACTCGTGACGGACATCGCGCATAACGGCATCGTGCTGACGGGTGGCGGCGCGCTGCTCGGCAATCTCGGGCGGCGCCTCACCGATGAAATCGGCCTCGATGTGCACGTCGCCGACGAGCCGCTGACCTGCGCGGTGCGCGGCGCGGGCGTGGCGGCCGCGGCGGGCCTGGTCGGGGAAGCCGCGTACGAGTAAGCGGTGTTGGGGAGCGGCGAGTAGAGCACGCAGGTCCGGCGTCCGTCTGACGCTTATGTGACCGTCTATGTAACAATACGCATCGCGTCCCACTTTCAGGGATGCCAACGCGCTCCATTCCCCATGCTTTTTTGCCGACGCCTCGCATATCCGCGTGCCGCCGCGCTGTCCTCGAACCATCCGTGAATCGATCCGCCTTCGCTTCGTCCCTGTTGTCATCGCCATCCTTCATCGAACTGCATAACGGTTTGCGCATGCCTTACGTCGAGGCAGGCGAGGGCGAACTGCTGCTGTTCGTGCATGGCTCGCTGTGCGATTACCGCTACTGGGAGCCGCAACTGACCGGGTTGTCGAAGCGCTATCGCTGTGTCGCGGTGAGTCTCACGCACTACTGGCCGGTGACCGACAGCGGCGCGGATCTGCCGTTCAGTTGGAGCGCGCATGCGGACGAAGTCGCGGAATTCATCGATCGTTTCGGCGCGGGGCCGGCACACGTGGTCGGACATTCGCGCGGCGGGTGCGTGGCCTTTCATTTCGCGCGACGTCATGGCGAGAGCGTGCGCACGCTGACGCTCGCCGATCCGGGCGGCCCGCTGCAGATCGCCGGACGCCCGCCCGCGCGCCTGCCGGAGACGGTCAATGCATTGCGCGCGAAAGCGGCGCAACTGATCGAAACGGGCGAAGTGGACGCGGGGCTGCAACTATTCGTCGATTCGGTGAGCCGCCCCGGTTTCTGGGCGATGAGCACGCCGGGCTTTCGCCGCATGGCGACCGACAACGCGCACACGCTCGCGCCGCAGCTCCGCGATCCGCTGCCCGCGTATGATCCCGATGAGGCCGCCGACGTGCGCTGCCCGGTGCTGCTGATCGATGGCGAGAAGAGCCCTGACATGTTCCGGCGCACCGTGACCGCGTTGCAGTCGTGGTTGCCGGCTGGGTGCCGCGAGACGGTGCGCGGCGCGTCGCACGGGATGAACCTCGCGCATCCGGCCGCGTTCAATCGCTATGTCGACGGGTTCATTCAGGCGATGGGCGCGCGTTGAAGAGATAGTGACGCGGAGAATCAGCGGGCGCGTGCTTCGCTGAGCGCCGCTTCAAAGCCTCAAGCCTTGCGATGCGCGTCCTTGTCGAGCGCATGTTCGGCCGCTTCGCCGACGAGGCCGTGGTAATACAGATGCACGCCGATCGCGAGCGAGTCGTTGCGGATTTCATGGAAGGCTTTCCATGCCTTCACCGGATCCTTGAACAGCAGATAGTGCGCTTCCTGCGCGACCAGATCGGCGACTTCATGCAGGCCGTGTCCGTGCAAGACGTTCACGAGCGTGTCGAGACTGCGATGCGTGCGCGCGTCGGTGCGCGGGTAGAGCATGTGCAGCACCGCGACGTCCTGCGTTTTCAGCGCGGCGGACAATGCGACGACGATGTCCTGATGGTTGAGTGCGGTGACGGTGTTGTCTTCGGTATGGACATGATCCGGAAACAGCATTTCGAGCGAAGCGTTCATTGCATCCTTCCTGTTTTTCTTTGACCAGAAAAGCCCGCTTCGGAAGCGGGCCGTAAGCATCACTGCATGGATCGAGTATCGCAGATGCGGGTGGGACGACGCAGTTCGCTGCCGGCAAAACATTGTTGCGACAGTTGCTCCAGCTTTCATCTGGCTGGCAATGTACTCATGTGTGTCACGCGGCTCAGCGAGCATGCGGGGAAGGGTGCGCGCGCAAGCTTCGCGGGCCGTTCGTAAGCGATGCGTAGGCAACGCGAAGCGGCTGTGCGCGAACAACGAATGTTGCGCGTACGGAGATGGACTGTTGCCATCAATCGACGCAATCGGCGACATATGGGCCCGTAGAATGCGGGGCGGAGCCTGCGCATGCCAGTACTTCACCCAGCGCGCGCGGATATCGCGTCTCGCTGTACGACCTCATGCATGCCGGCACGTATGCGGTATCAAAGCAAAAGGAAGATATAGATGAACTCGAAGACACACGCAACGCTAAGCTTCTCCGACAGCGATCAGACCGTCGATCTGCCGGTCTACGAGGGCACGCTGGGCCCGGACGTCATCGACATTCGCAAGCTGTATAGCGAGACCGGCAAGTTCACGTACGATCCGGGCTTCATGTCGACCGCGTCGTGCAATTCCGAAATCACGTATATCGACGGCGACAAGGGCGAGCTGCTGTATCGCGGCTATCCGATCGACAACCTCGCGCAGAACGCCGACTTCCTCGAAACCTGCTACCTGCTGCTGAACGGCGAACTGCCGAACGCCGCCCAGAAGACCGAGTTCGTCGAGACCGTCACGAAGCACACGATGGTGCACGAGCAGATGCAGTTCTTCTTCCGTGGCTTCCGCCGCGACGCGCACCCGATGGCGATTCTGGTCGCCGCGGTCGGCGCGCTGTCCGCGTTCTATCACGACTCGCTCGACATCACCAATCCGCGTCATCGTGAAGTGTCGGCGACCCGCATGATCGCCAAGCTGCCGACGCTGGTCGCGATGGCGTACAAGTACAGCATCGGCCAGCCGTTCGTTTATCCGAAGAACGACCTGTCGTACAGCGCGAACTTCATGCACATGATGTTCTCGAACCCGTGCGAAGAGTACAAGGTCAACGACGTGCTGGTGCGCGCGCTCGACCGCATCCTGATCCTGCACGCGGACCACGAGCAGAACGCGTCGACGTCGACCGTGCGTCTGGCCGGTTCGTCGGGGGCGAACCCGTTCGCGTGTATCGCGGCCGGTATCGCGTGTCTGTGGGGCCCGGCGCACGGCGGCGCGAACGAAGCCGCGCTGAACATGCTGGAAGAAATCGGCTCGGTCGATAACATTCCCGAGTTCATCAGGCAGGTGAAGGACAAGAATTCGGGCGTGAAGCTGATGGGCTTCGGTCACCGTGTCTACAAGAACTACGACCCGCGCGCGAAGCTGATGCGCGAGACCTGCCACGAAGTGCTCGAGGAGCTGGGCCTGCACGACGACCCGCTGTTCAAGCTGGCGATGGCGCTCGAGAAAATCGCGCTGGAAGACGAATACTTCGTGTCGCGCAAGCTGTACCCGAACGTCGACTTCTACTCGGGCATCGTGCAGCGCGCGCTGGGCATCCCGACCTCGATGTTCACGTGCATCTTCGCGATGGCGCGCACGGTCGGCTGGATCGCGCAGTGGAACGAAATGATCGCCGATCCCGAGCAGAAGATCGGCCGTCCGCGGCAGTTGTTTATCGGCGAGACGCTGCGCGAGGCGAAACCGATCGCGCAACGCTGACGCATACCGGATCGCCGGCCCGCGAGGGCGGCGGTCCTCTTTCCGCTCCGCGCTGTCCACGCGGCGCTTCGGCAAGGATCCGACGCGGATTCACCGCGGATCCAACGCAAAAGCGCCGTGCATTTCCCTGCACGTCCTGTGCCACCGAAAACCGATAAAAAAATCCCGGTAAAAAAGCCGAAACTCCAATGCGATAAGTTCGTCTCACGCGCACAGACCTTCTACAATCGGAAGCGACCGGGCAACCCCGGCGGCAACGCCCCAGGCGCAACCCGAAAGCGGAACTGAACGCAGCAGCGAATCGAATCCATAGGAGCGACCTTGACACAGCAGCAGCCAGAAGCCCTCGGCGGGGTGACCCATTCGGGCGGCGTCGATCATCGCGAACCCGAGCAGGACGGCATTTTCATCCCGACGGAAAACCTCAACGTCGCGAGCGCCACGCAGCACGTGCTGAAGTCGGGCGACACCTTCATCGTCAACGATCCCCTCGGCGATATCACCGGCCACGACGATGGCCTGTTCGTCAACGACACCCGCGTGCTGTCGCAACTGCGCCTGACCTTCGGCGGCCGCGCGCCGTCATTGCTGTCGGGCAGCGTCAGCAGCGACAACACGTCGTTCACCGCGCATCTGACCAACCGTCCGCTGCCGCCGCTCGGCGGCGACAGCACGCCCGAAGGCGTGATTCACGTCGAGCGCGTGCGCGTGCTGTCGGGCACCGTGCTCAACGAGGCGATCGAACTCACGAACTACGGCACGAGCGACGCGATCGTGCCGCTCTCCATTTCGTTTTCCAGCGACTTCCGCGACATGTTCGAAGTGCGCGGCCTGAAGCGCGACAAGCAGGGGCGCATCCAGCCTGCGCGCGTCGAGAATCAGGAAGTGCTGCTCGGCTATGTCGGTCTCGACGACGTGGGGCGCCACGTGCAGATCGCGTTCTCGCCGCAGCCCGACAAACTGTTCGCCGACCGCGCCGACTACACGGTCAAGCTGCCCGCGCAGGCCTGCGTGTCGATCTATCTGTCAGTCGCGGTGCACGTCGCGCCGATGGCGGGCAAGTCCGGCGCCGACGTGTCGCAGCCGGTCCATGCGATGAGCGAAGCGCATCTGTCGCAGATCGACGCGGAGCGCCCGCGGGTCGGCCGCGCGGCGGTGCGCGCGGCGCTGGTCGACGCCCACCTCGTGATGCGCGATCGCCGCCGCGCGAGTGCGCGCGTGCGCTCGAGCAATCCGCTGTTCAACGCGTGGATCGACCGTTCGTTCGCGGACCTCAGCCTGCTGACGACGGACCTCGCGACCGGTCCGTATCCGTACGCGGGCATCCCATGGTTTTCGACCCCGTTCGGCCGCGACGCGGTGATTACGTCGTTGCAGACGCTATGGCTGCAGCCGCATCTCGCCGCGGGCGTGCTGCGCTTTCTCGCCGATCATCAGGCGCGCGAGAATTCGCCGTTTCGCGACGCCGCGCCCGGCAAGATCATGCACGAGATGCGCAAGGGCGAAATGGCCGCCGCCGGCGAGGTGCCGTTCGCGCTGTACTACGGCGGCGTCGACACCACGCCGCTCTTCATCGTACTGGCCGGCGCCTATGCGGCCCGCACCGGCGACTTCGCGCTGATCGACGAACTGTGGCCGGCGCTCGAACGCGCGGCGCAGTGGGTCGCGGGCGTGTGCGACCGCAACCCTCTCGGGCTGCTCGACTATCAGCGCGAATCGGATGGCGGCCTTGCGAACCAGGGCTGGAAAGACAGTCACGATTCGGTGTTCCATGCCGACGGCCGCTTCCCCGATGGCCCGATCGCGCTCGTCGAAGTGCAGGCATATGCGAGCGCCGCGTTCGACACGATGGCCCGCTTCGCGAAGCAGCGCGGCCAGCGCGACGACGCCGCGCACTATGCGGAGCGCGCGCGGAAGATCCGCCACTGCGTCGAGGAAAAGTTCTGGATGGACGAGGTCGGCTTCTACGGCATCGCGCTCGACGGTCACGGCGAACTGTGTCGCGTGATGGCATCGAACGCGGGGCATCTGCTGGCCTTCGGCCTGCCGTCGCGCGAGCGCGGCGAAACGGTGGTGCGCGCGCTCGATTCCACCCTGTTCCATACCGGCTGGGGCGTGCGCACGCTGGCCGCGAGCCAGGCGCGCTTCAATCCGATGGCGTATCACAACGGCTCGGTCTGGCCGCACGACAACGCGCTGTGCGCGCGCGGGCTGTCGCACTACGGCGGCAAGGCATCGGCGGTGCGGCTGCTGCAGGCGCTGTTCCAGGCGGCGGTCAATTTCGATATGCGCTTGCCGGAGCTGTTTTGCGGTTTCCCGCGCCGGCGTGGCGAGCCGCCTACCGCGTATCCGGTTGCGTGTCTGCCGCAAGCATGGGCGGCGGGCTCGCCGTTCATGATGCTGGAGGCGTGTCTGGGCATCACGATCGATGCCGAACGGCGCGAAGTGCTGATCGAACAGCCGATGTTGCCCGAGGGTATCGACTGGCTCGAGGTCAGCGATCTGCGCGTGGGGGATGCGGCGGTGTCGATTACGTTCCGCCGGATTGGCGAGAAGGTGGTGGCTTCGGCGGAGCAGGGGGACGTGAGGGTGGTGGCGTTGCTGTGAATTCGATGGCGGCGTGTCGGCGGCCGGCGCGTGCTTCAGGGCTGTAGCCGCGCGGCAGTCTGTTTTCGCCGGCGAAGGGCAGGAGATTATCGAAATACCATTGGCAAAAACTATGTGATCACAAAGTTTAACCCAGCGGCTTTCCAGCCCAGCCTCAACACTCCGTTGATTACCCGTCCCGCGGTGATAACATTTGTTGTCATCTTCAACGCCGTCCCGACCCCATGCCAGACAGCTTCGATCAGCTCGTCGCCCTGATCCGGGCGCGCTTCTCCGACCTGAGCCCGCAATTCCAGATGGGAGCGGGCTTCCTGCTCGATCATCCCGACGAGGTCGCGGTGTCGTCGATGCGCAAAGTCGCCGAGCGCGCGCAGGTGCAGCCCGCCTCGCTCGTGCGTCTGTCGCAGCAACTCGGCTTTCCCGGCTGGAACGAATTGCGCAACCTGTTCGTCGCGCGCGTGCGCACGCGGCCCGAGCCGCTGACGAGCCGCGCGCGCTCGCTCGTCAAATCGAAGGACGCGCTCGCGAACGATCTGCTCGTCGCGCAACAGCACAATCTCGAAACCACCGCCGCGCATAACGGCCGCGTGATCGTCGAGGCGGCGCGGGTGGTGCGGCGCGCGCCGCACGTGCACGTGGCGGGCTTTCGCTCGTGCTACCCGGTGGCGTTCGGTCTCGTGTACGGGTACCGGCTGTTCCGTCCGTCGGTGTCGCTGCTCAATGGCGAGGCCGGTACGCTCGAAATGCAACTGCGCACGATCGAGCGCGACAGCGCGACGATCGTCATCAGCTTCGCGCCTTATTCGGTCGAGGCGGCGCGCGTCGCCGAAGCCGCGCTCGAAAAAGGCAGCAAGCTGATCGCGATCACCGACAGCGCCGTGTCGCCCATCGCGTTGAACGCCGACAAGGTGCTGATCTTCTCGCACGAAAGCCCGTCGTTCTTTCCGTCGCTGGTGGCCGCGACTGCGATCGCCGAGGCGCTGGTCGCGCATCTGCTCGCGCTCGAAGGCGCGCACGCGGTCGAACAGCTCGCGCTCGCCGAGCAATCGTTGCATGCGAAGGGTGCGTACGTGCCTTGAGCATGCGCCGACGCACTTAAACTTTCCTCGCGCCTCCCGGCTGCAAGAAAGCGATTGCCCGGATGGAGCACGGCCCGCTCCATCCGATGCCACGCCACGGCATTTGACAACAAATGTTGTATAAGCGTATAACTACGTACCGATTGTTGAATATGGGTGCGCCGGTGGCGTCGATGCAGGGATTCGGTTTTTTTCAGATCAGCGGTGAGCCGTACGAGATCGGCTACCGGCTCGGCGAGATCGCGCGCCCGGTGTTCGCCGATTACATGGCGCAAAGCGCCGCATGGCAGGCGGTGCGGCGCTGGCGCGGCGCGCCGTTCGTGCAGACGCTGCGCGACGCGGCGCGCGCGCATTTTCCGGCGCTGCTCGCCGAACTCGACGGGATGGCGGCCGGGCTCGGCTGGGCGGCCGAAGACGTGTTCCTGTGGAACTGCCGCGGCGAGCTGATCCACAACGCGCCGGACGGCTGCACGACGCTGGCGGCCATCGAAGGCGACACGCGCTTCATCGCGCATAACGAAGATGGCGACCCGTTCCTGCGCGAGCGCTGCGCGGTGCTCGACGTCCGACCCAACGGCCGGCCGGGTTTCGTCAGTTTCTACTATCCGGGTTCGCTGCCGGGCCATACGTTCGCGGCCAGTCGCGCGGGGCTCGCGCAGGCGATCAACAATCTGCGTATCCGCACGCCCATTGCCGGCGTGCCGCGCATGATTCTCGCGCGCGCGGTACTCGACGCCCATTCGCTCGACGAAGCGTTGCAGATCCTGCGCGGCGCACCGTCGGCGAGCGGCTTTCATCACACGCTCGGCTGCGCCGGCGACGCGCGTCTTTTCAGCGTCGAGGCGAGCGCGCGG
Organism: Paraburkholderia sp.; assembly: GCF_047605525.1. Taxonomy (GTDB): domain Bacteria; phylum Pseudomonadota; class Gammaproteobacteria; order Burkholderiales; family Burkholderiaceae; genus Paraburkholderia. The sequence goes on from NZ_JASGFN010000015.1 coordinate 173,203, forward strand.
CGCTGCTCGGTGCAGCCGGCGGAGAAACTCTCCGGCCATGCGAACCATATGATTCATCCAGGCTGCGAAGCCGAGCCGCAGATCGTCACGGAATCGTCGCGCGACCGGCAGTCGCGTGTGAACGCGTTGCTGCCCGCGCTCGCCGGTGCCGGTCCGCTGCCAGCGGCCGCGCTGCTCGACGTGCTGCGCGACCGCGCGCCGTCGGGCTTGCCGATCTATCGCGACGATCCGCACGATCCCGACGACGAAAACACACTCGCAACCGCACTGTTCGAAATCAGCAGCACAGGCGTGTCGATGAAGGCTTATCGCCAGGGGCAATGCGCTTTCGACACCTTTATCGTCCGCGCGGCATCCGAGGTTCGCGCCGCCACTCCCGCCGCAACCACGAGGAATTGAACAACATGTCCACCGTCTTTCATCGCTCTCCGCAGCTGTCGCTGCCGGTCGCCGTCGCGGGCGACGGCATCGAAATCATCGACTCCACCGGCAAGCGCTATATCGATGCATCGGGCGGCGCCGCCGTCTCGTGTCTCGGCCACAGCAATCAGCGCGTGATCGATGCGATCAAGCGCCAGGCGCAGCAACTGCCGTACGCGCATACGTCGTTCTTCACGACGGCGCCGGCCGAAGAACTGGCGGACCGGCTCGTCGCGAGCGCGCCGGCCGGGCTCGAGCACGTGTACTTCGTGTCGGGCGGCTCGGAGGCGATCGAGGCGGCGCTGAAACTCGCGCGTCAGTATTTCGTGGAGAAGGGCGAAACGCAGCGCCGTCATTTCATCGCGCGGCGTCAGAGCTATCACGGCAACACGCTCGGGGCGCTCGCGATCGGCGGCAATGCGTGGCGCCGCGAGCCGTTCCTGCCGATCCTGATCGAAGCGCATCACGTGAGCCCGTGCTACGCATATCGCGAGCAACGCGCCGATGAAACCGAGGAGGCTTTCGCGCAACGTCTCGCCGATGAACTCGAACAGAAGATCCTCGAACTCGGATCCGACACGGTGGCCGCGTTCGTCGCCGAAACGGTGGTGGGCGCAACGGCCGGCGCGGTGCCGCCGGTGCGCGAGTATTTCCGCAAGATTCGCGCGGTTTGCGATCGCTATGGCGTGCTGCTGATTCTCGACGAAATCATGTCGGGCATGGGCCGCACCGGCTATCTGTTCGCATGCGAGGAAGACGGCGTGACGCCGGATCTGCTGACGATCGCAAAGGGGCTCGGCGCGGGCTATCAGGCGATCGGCGCGACACTGGTCAGCGATCGTATCTATCAGACGATCGTCGGCGGCTCGGGCTTCTTTCAGCATGGCCATACCTATATCGGCCATGCCACCGCGTGCGCGGCGGCGCTCGAAGTGCAGCGCGTGATCGCCGAGGACGATCTGCTGCCCAACGTGCAGGCGCGCGGCGAGCAGTTGCGCGGCCGGCTGCGCGAGCACTACGCGCGGCATCCGCATATCGGCGACGTGCGCGGGCGGGGGCTGTTCGTCGGCGTCGAGTTCGTGAAGGATCGCGCGAGCAAGGAGCCGTTCGACGCGAAGCTGAAACTGCACGCCGCGATCAGGCGCGAAGCGTTCGCGCGTGGCCTGATGGTGTATCCGATGGGTGGTACCGTCGACGGGAAGAACGGCGATCATGTGCTGCTCGCGCCGCCGTTCATCTGCACGGCGCGCGACATCGACGAGATCGTGAGCCGCCTGACCGACGCGATCGGCGCCGCGCTTGCTGCCGTGCCCGCTTCCGCCTGAGCCATTCGAGCCCTCCCTATCCGCGAGAACCATGATGACCGAGCGTTTGCCTCACTTCGACCTGTCTACCGCCACGCCCGAACAGAAGATCGTGCTCGACGAAATCCTGTCCGGCCCGCGCGGCAATCTGAACGGACCGTTTCTCGGCTGGATCCATAGCCCGGAGCTGGCCCAGCAGGCCCAGCGCCTCGGCGCGTTTTGCCGTTACAGCACCGGCTTGCCGCTGCGTCTGTCGGAACTCGCGATTCTGGTGACCGCCGCGCGCTGGCAGGCACAGGCCGAGTGGTACATCCACTATCCGATCGCGTTGCAGGCAGGCGTCGGCGAAGCGGATGCGGAGACGATCCGCGAGGGGCGCCGCCCCGATTTCACCGATACCGACGACGCGCTGATCTACGATTTCGCGAGCGAACTATATGAAACGAAACGCGTGTCGGACGCGACGTATGCGAAGGCGGTCGAGCGTTTCGGACATCAGGTCGTGATCAACCTGGTCGGCCTGCTCGGCTATTACGCGCTTGTCGCGATGACGCTGAACGTGTTCGACATGCGCGCGCTGGGGCAGGAGAGTCTGCCGTTTCCCGAGTAGGGTTTGACGACGCGCGCGGTGCCGCAACGGCGCGCTGCAAATAAAAAGCCCCGGTTGCGAAGTCTGCAACCCGGGCTTTTTTACGTGCCGCTGCAACATCGACCGCAGCCCGCACTCACGAACCTGGTTACCCTGGCTAGCGCGATTAGTTACCGCGATACGTCGAGAACAGACGTTGCTGCACCGACGCCGGAGCACCCGCATCCGACGAGCCGGCCTTCACGCCGCCGACGTCCTGCGAACCCTGCGCCGAAGCAACCACGGTCGTCGAGCCTTGCGGCACCGTCTTCGGATATTGGGTGTCGTTCTGATCCAGGAGGCCCGCTTTTTGCGCGGCCACGAGTTCGGAGCGCACCTGAGCGCGCGTGACCGGAGCGTTTGCCTGCTGGGCGAACGACACTGCCGGAACGATAAGAGTCGATGCGACGACGACTGCGGAAAGAAGCGATTTCATGATGACCTCCGGTTTCGGTTGTTGGCTGGATCGGGGTGAAGCATGTGTCCCGATCTGTTGGAATGAAGTGTATTTTTTGCGGAGACGGCAAAAAAGCGGCTTTTTGGTGAAAGATTGTTGCCGCCGTTGGGATAATGCGGCGGTCGATTTGCGCGTCGGCGGTAGCTGACAACTCGCGGCGCCGTCACGACGCCGGCACCGGGAAGCGCCTATGATGAAATCCGGTCCACGCCCGCGCCTGCAAAGCCGCGCGGCACCTGCGACCGATGCCCGCGCGCGGAGACATCCGGGCGGACCGCCGCGGCGGGCATCGTCTTCGGTCGCGAAGCGTGCGCGGCAGGGCACAACAGGAGAGAGCGATGAAGCGCAAGGCATCGGCAGTCTGGCAAGGCGGCCTGCAAAACGGCAAAGGCTCGATTTCCACCGACAGCGGCGTCCTCAAGGACACCCAGTATTCGTTTTCGACGCGCTTCGCGGACGGCATCGGCACGAATCCGGAAGAGTTGATCGCGGCTGCGCACGCGGGATGTTTCTCGATGGCGCTATCGGCGGAACTCGGCAAGGCGGGGATCACGCCCGAGCGGATCGGCACCACGGCCACCGTCACGCTCGACAAGGACGGCGGCGGTTTTGCGATCACCGCGGTGCATCTCGACGTGGCCGTGAAGATTCCGGGTGGCGACAAAGCCGCGTTCGACAAGGCCACCGCGGACGCGAAGGCCGGTTGCCCGGTGTCGAAGGTGCTGAACGCGACGATCACGATGGACGCGAAGCTCGAAACCTGAACTCGCGGGTTGTGGCGGGTCGTGTTTACGCCGCGGTAAAAGAGTAACGAGGCCGGCGGCGGGGCGCGCCCGCCGCCGGCGTTCAGGCTTCGGGTCATCCTACGGAAACCCGTTCTTGATTTATTGAACGGGCAGTCATAATATCCAGCCAATCACGCAACAGGATCATTGCAATTGAGTCATTCGAAGCAAGTCGCGAAAAAAACCGGCGAGGTGTGCGTGCGAGGCCGTCCGCGCGAGTTCGACACGGACGTCGTGCTCGCGAACGCGAGCCAGGTGTTCTGGAATCACGGCTATCACGCCACCTCGATCGACGATCTGTGCAAGGCCACCGGCCTGCTGCGCGGCAGTCTGTACGGTGTCTTCGGAGACAAGCACGGCATCATGCTCGCCGCGCTCGATCATTACGCGGAAGGCTCGGTCGCGCGGCTCGCGCAGCGGCTGAGCGCGCCGGTGCCGCCGGAACAGGCGTTGCGCGACGCGCTGCTGCATTACGCGCGGGTTTCGTGCGCGTTGAACGGTCAGCGCAGTTGTTTCATCACGAATACCGCGCTGGAAATGCAGCGTGATGACGAGACGCTGCGCACGCGTGTCGCCGCGATTCAGCGGCGCATGGCGACCTTGCTCGCCGCCGCGGTAATCCGGGGGCAGGCAAGCGGTGCGTTCGATTCGACGCTCGACGAAAAGGCGGCCGGCGATTTCCTGCTTTGCCTGATGCAGGGTTTGCGCGTATTGGGACGGGCCGCACAGGAAGAAGACGCGCTGATTGGCATCGTGGACGTGGCGATGCGGGCACTGACTTGACGCTAGCCGGAATTTTTTTAACTAATTTTTGAACGATCGGTCATGAAAAGCGAAGCGATCAAGCCCGCTCCGGCGGCATGCGTCGGATCGGCGGCCCGCCATGCAGCGTCCCAGCCGGGCACGCCGCGCTTCGAGCGTCAGGCACTGGCGCTTACCGTGCTGTTCGTCGGCGCGTTTCTCGCACCGCTCGACTATTTCATCGTCAACCTCGCGCTGCCGTCGATTCACACGGGCCTGAACGCGAGCGACGCGCAACTGCAACTCGTCGTGTCCGCCTATGCATCGGCGTACGCGGTGCTGCTGATTACAGGCGGTCGTCTCGGCGATCTGTTCGGCCGCCGCCGCATGTTCATGACGGGGATGGCGGGCTTCGTGATCGCCTCGGCGCTATGCGGCTTCGCGACGAGCGGCCACATGCTCGTGATTGCGCGCATCGTGCAGGGCATCGCGGCCGCGGTGATGGCGCCGCAGGTGCTCGCGACGATCCGCGCGGTCGTGCCGCTGCATCAGCAGACACGCGTGATGAGCCTGTATGGCTTCGTGTTCGGTCTGTCGTCGATCGTCGGTCAGCTCGGCGGCGGCGCGCTGATTACGTATCACCCGTTCGGACTCGACTGGCGCGTGATCTTCCTGATCAATATTCCGATCGGCATCGCGGCGTTTATCGGCACGTGGAAGTTCGTGCCGGAGAACCAGCCGGCCACGCAAACAGGCGTCGATCTGAAGGGCGTCGCGCTGTTGTCGGCGGTGCTGCTGCTCGTCATCTATCCGATGACGCATGGCCGTGAAGCCGGCTGGCCGGCCTGGACTTTCGTGATGTTCGCGCTTGCCGTGCCGGTGTTCGCGCTATTTATCGCGACCGAGCGGCGGGTCGAGCACGGCGGCGGCCATCCGCTCGTGGACCTGCAACTGTTTCGCAACCGCGCATTCGCGCTCGGTCTGGTGCTCGCGTTCCTGTTCTATTGCAATAGCGCATTCTTCCTGACCTACGGCATCTTCCTGCAAACCGGACTGCACTGGACGCCGCTCGCTTCGGGCGTCGCGATCATGCCGTTTGCGATCGGTTTCGTGATCGGCCCGCTGACGTCGCCGGCCGTCGTGAAGCGCATCGGCGCGCACGTGCTGACACTCGGCTTTTCGATGATGACGGTCGGCTTCACGGTGACCGGCTGGTCCGCGTCTCGAGCGGCGACGCCGGATCTGCTGTTTTATTGCGGACTCGTCTGCGCGGGCGTCGGCCACGGCCTGCTGCTGCCGTCGATCATGCGCATCGTGCTGCAGGAGGTCGTGCCTGAAAAGGCAGGGCTCGCGTCGGGCGTGGTGTCGTCGACGCTGCAAATCGGCTCGGCTTTCGGTACCGCGGCGATCAGCGGCGCGTTTTTCGGCGCGCTCGGCGGCAGCGCCGCGCCCGCGGCTTATGCGCACGCATTCCAGGTGAGCCTCGCCATTAATGCATTGCTGATGTTCGTGTGTATCGGGCTGAGCGTGCTGCTCGTGCGGCATCAGCAATTGGTGCTACGCCGCATGGCGCAAGCGGTTTGAAAATACGGCGCGGGTAATCGTTTTCAATCGTTGGGGTGCCGTAAAAATCGCGTAATTTTTAACTAAGAAGTGAATATAAATCCTCTTATTTACCGATGACGCGGTCGTTCACAGGTAATTCTGATTTGCATCAACGCAGCACGGTTTTATGCGGCATTGCGTCACGTTTTTTTAATCTGAGGAATGCGGACCGCATTTTCTACCGGCGCCCAAACCGGCTCCCAGTAAGTGTTGCGTCCGTGTGGCAGCGAACAGATGGAGGCCCGCACGGCGTCGACGTATTTTCGTGGTTTGCCGGGAACTAAACCTTGGGGAATGGATTTTTTCAGCGCTGAAAAACGATATCAATAAAAAGCGCTTGCTGCATTTAAATTCGATTGTTAATCTCTCTCCATTTTTAGAGTGTTCATTCAGAGGTCGATGTCGATAAGCCCGGCGCAATGACTTAAATAACGCTCAACATAGGGGACCGAATATGCTGACCGCTACCATTGACGCATTGCAGGCATCATCCGCCGCCTTTAACGCAGGCGACGTCGTCAAGCTGAAAGAAGGGGGCCCGCGCATGACCGTCACATATGCAGGTCCGGTGGCGCTCAATCCCGGCGACTGGCTGATCTGCGAGTGGTTCGACGAACACGGCGAGTTGCGTCGCGAAATGTTTGCGCCGCAGAACGTGCGGGCCGAACCGCGCTCGATTCCGGCCGGCTCCGTGCAATGGAAGCGCATTGGGCGGGCAGCATAAGCGCGTGCCCCGAGCCGCATCCTGTTCACCCGTTGATTCACTCCCTCCTTCGAGCGGCGGCTGTGACCCGGCCTGATTCGACCTCGTCGCCACCGCGTCAACGTCCTGCGGCATCGCTTTTATACATTCGAGTTTTCCGTCCGGTTGGTCCCGGTTGGTACTTGCACCGTTGCGCGTGCAAGCCGCTCAAACTCAAACCGCTGCCCATCCGCTTCGAACCGGCTCATCGCCGCGGGTGATTGCGCTCGGCCGCGCGTCGCTGCACGTGCTCCATCAGCGCGGACGAAAACGCGCGCAGGCTGAGTGTTTTTCGCGTCTGCATCACATCGCTAGCGAGGTGCTCGGGCGGATTCGGCTGAAGCGCCCAGTAAAGCGCGAGCAGCCAGCCGAGCACGGTCCAGCCGAGGCAGGCATTGAAGAGTGCAAGCGTCAGCACGTCGCGGCGCTTGCGGCGGTCCGCGAGAATCGCCGGCAGAAAGTACAGCGCCAGCGCAAACATCGCGCCGATGGCCTGAACGGCCGCATTACCACCCATAACCGTTCCCGATGCGAGATATATGCATCGATTGTCGCGCGAACGACCCGTTCGCGCAGTTCCCGCGCGATATCCCAAGGGGTTCAGCCCGGCGCGCATCGGGACTATCATGATCTTTTCCCCGAACAGAACCACCACGGACCCCATCATGAGCACCGACGATACGACCCTGCAGGCCCAACGCCTGAACCCGGACACGCTACGCGAATTCGTCGAGCGCAAATGGAACGACGAGATCGTGCCCGCGCTGACCGACTATATCGAGGTGCCGGCCAAGAGCCCGGCGTTCGATCCCGACTGGGTGAAGCACGGCTACCTGGAGCGCGTGATCACGGACGCCGCGCAATGGGCCGAGCAACAGCCGGTGCGCGGTCTGAAGCTCGAGGTGATCCGTTTGCCGGGCCGCACGCCGGTGATCTTCTTCGAAACCGCCGCGACACGTTCGGGCAGCGACGAAACCATCGTGCTGTACGGCCACCTCGACAAGCAGCCCGAGTTCGACGGCTGGCGCAACGACCTCGGCCCGTGGACGCCGAAGCTCGAGGACGGCAAGCTGTACGGCCGCGGCGGCGCCGACGACGGCTACGCGATCTACGCGAGCCTCACGGCGCTCGCCGCGCTCGACGCGCAGGGCGTCGAGCGTCCACGCTGCGTCGGTCTGATCGAAACCTGCGAGGAGTCGGGCAGCTACGATCTGCTGCCGTATGTCGACGCGCTGCGCGAGCGGCTCGGCAATGTCGGCCTCGTCGTGTGTCTCGACTCGGGCGCGGGCAATTACGATCAACTGTGGCTCACCACGTCGCTGCGCGGGCTGGTCGGCGGCGACCTCGAAGTGCAGGTGCTCGACGAAGGCATCCACTCGGGCGTCTACGGCGGCATCGTGCCGTCGAGCTTCCGCATCATGCGGCAACTGTTCGACCGTCTCGAGGATTCGGCGAACGGCACGCTGCTGCCCAAGGGTTTCCATTGCCCGGTGCCGCCGGACCGTCTGCGCGAAGCGGAAGCCGCCGCGCGGATTCTCGGCGACGACGTGTGGAAAAAAATGCCGTGGGCGTGCGGCCAGGACGGCCGTCAGGTGCTGCCCACCACGACCGATCCGCGGGAGGCGCTGCTCAATTCGACGTGGCGTCCGTCGCTCTCGGTGACGGGCGCGGCCGGCTTGCCCGCGCTGGCGGACGCGGGCAACGTGCTGCGTCCGCGTACCGCGTTCAAGCTGTCGCTGCGCCTGCCGCCAACGATCGAAGCAGACAAGGCCGTCGCCGAACTGAAGGCGCTGCTCGAATTCGATCCGCCGTACAACGCAAAGGTGACGTTCAAGCCGGATGCGGGTGCGGCGAGCGGCTGGAACGCGCCGGAGGTCGCGCCGTGGCTCGCCAGCGCGCTCGAGGACGCATCGCAGCAGCACTTCGGCGCCGCCGCCGCATACATGGGCCTGGGCGGCACGATTCCGTTGATGAATGTGCTGAAAGCGGGTTTCCCGAAGTCGCAGTTCATGGTGTGCGGCGTGCTCGGGCCGAAGTCGAACGCGCACGGGCCGAATGAATTCCTGCACGTGTCATACGGCAAGAAGCTGACGGCAGCGGTTGCCGAGGTGATCGCCAGGGCGCCCTGAATTTCGGCGAGGCATGGCTCGGGCGCAGCCCGGGCCCGGCGATCAGGCGATCAGCCTGAGCCTGCGCTTATCGAGCAGCCAGCGCTCGAACTCGGCGGCGGGCATCGGTTTCCCATACAGGAAGCCCTGCACGTATTCGACGCCGAGCCCCTTCATGAACGTTTCTTCGGCTTCGGTTTCGATCCCCTCGGCGACCACCTGGAAATCGAGCTCCTGCGCGACCGCGACCATCGAGCGCACCAGCGCCTGGGCCTTCATATCCGCGTGAATCGAGCACACGAAGCTGCGGTCGAGCTTGATCATGTCGAGCGGAATGCGGCCCAGTTGCGACAGCGACGAGTAGCCGGTGCCGAAATCGTCCAGATGAACCTGTGCGCCGAGCTGGCGGAATTGCTTGATCAGTTCGATCGCGGCCGCTTCATTCTCGATCAGGCAGCTCTCGGTCAGCTCGAGGTCGAGCAGGCACGGATCGAGGCTCGCATGCTGCAAAGCTTCGGCGAAATGCTGGACCACGGCGGTATCGGTGAGTTGCCGCGCCGACAGGTTGATCGCGATGCGCAGATCGTAGCCGGCCGCTTTCCAGCGGGCCGCCTGTTTCGCGGCGGTTTCCATGACCCAGCGGCCGAGCACGCCGATCAGCCCCGATTCCTCGGCATAACGGATGAATTCCACCGGCATGATCTGGCCGCGCTCCGGCGAATTCCAGCGCACCAGCGCTTCGGCGCCCTGCACGGCGCCGGTGTCGAGCGCGAGCTTCGGCTGGTAATACAGCGAGAACTGGCCTTCCTCGAGCCCGCGCCGCAGATTCGTGTCGAGCCACATGAATTCGGCGACGCGGCGGTTCATGTCCGGCGAAAACACCCGGTGGGTGCGCTTGCCTTCGTCCTTCGCGACGTACATCGCGGTATCGGCCGAGCGGATCAGCGATTCGAGGCTGTCGCCGTGCTCCGGAAAGCGCGCGATGCCGATCGAGCAGCCGGTGTAGACCTCGACGAGCCCGACCGCGAAAGGCTTGCGCATGCGGTCGAGAATGCGCTGCGCGGTGTTTTCGAGTTCATGCGCGGTGCCTTTCGCCGCGAGCACGATGAACTCGTCGCCGCCGAGCCGCGCGAGCGAGTCGCCCGGATTCAGGCAGGCGCGGATCGCATCCGACACGTCGCAGATCAGCCGGTCGCCGAACACGTGACCGTAGTGATCGTTGACCTTCTTGAAGTTGTCGAGATCGAGAAACAGCACGCCGACGTTTTCGCCCGGCGCGGCCCGCTCGATGGCGAGCTGGATTTTTTCCTGGATTGCGTTGCGATTGGCGAGGCCGGTGAGCGGATCGGTGCTGGCCTGCTCGATCAGCCGGTCCTGCGCGAGCCGCTGTTCGGTGATGTCGGTGCCCGAGCAGATCAGGAACTGGTCTTCGATGCCGCTGCCGCGGCGCACGAACTTGTTGCGAAACAGAAAAAGCCGCTCGCCGTGTACCGTCGCGATGCGCCGCTCGATCTCGTACGATTCGCCGCGATTGAAATAGTTCGCGTGGTTCCGGTTCGACGCCGCGTCGTCTTCGGACGGGACGAAAAGCGTCCGCGCGTCGCGGCCGATGACGTCTTCTTCCCTGATGCCGGTCAGTTCCTCGGCGAGCCGGTTGAAGCGCTGTATGCGTCCGTGCCGGTCGACGATCACGACGACCGAATTCACTTCGGAGACGACCTGTTCGGCGAACGAAAGACCGTGCAGCAGCGCGCGGGCAACGGATTCGGTATCGTTTTCCGCCGACGCGGTGCCGCCCCAGCCGTGGCTGTCGAGTTTCTTGCCGACCAGATGCAGACGCAGCGGCTGGCCGGCCAGCCGTACGTCGACGACCACGTGCGACGTTACGCCGGTCAGGTTGCGGATCAGCGCGGCTTGCGGAGGATCCAGGGCAATCGCGACGGGGGCGGGCGCTTCGCCGTCGAGCGGCACGAGTTCGAGCGTGTCGCTGCCCGCCGACAGATGCCAGCATGGGCTGCTCGTGCCGAACTGCGCGTAAAGCACGTCGTCGTGTTGCTCGTCGCTCATGAAGTCCCCGGGCGGTTTGCCGGCAGCCCGTGTCAGGGCGGATGGCGGCAGACAGTCTTCCTCATACCAAAACGAATCTGCCCCATTGTATCTAAGCGAGGAGACTCGGGCGCGTAAACATTAACGGTCGTTAACAGTTATCGGCGATCGGCGCGGCCGAGCCTCGCGCGATGACTTCGGGCAAAAAACGGCGCGCCGGCACAGCCGCTAGAACCGGCGCGTGAGTAGTGCGCGAGCCCGTTCGCGTTCGGCCGGATCGGCGTCGAGCGCCGCGTCGAACCAGAATTTGCCGGCCACGAGCGTTGCCGCGGCCACGCCGTCGCGATACAGCACGCGATTGCCCGCGATCGCCGGCACCCGTTCGCCGGCCAGCAGCGTACCCACGAGATTCAGCGGGTCGGTGCCGGCGACGCATATAAAAGCACCGTCGTTCGCATGCCGCCGCACTTCGCGCAGCAGCGGAATCGCTTCGGGCAGCGCAAACTGCTCGCCCGCCAGCCCATTGATGAAGCGCCCGCCGCGGATTACGCCGCGCGCTTCGAGCCGTTGCAGAACGCGCAGCAGATCGCGCCACGGCGGCAGCCATTCCGCCTCCCGTTCGAGCACGCGCCAGAACACGACGCCGTAGCGGCGCAGCAACGTCATCGCAACGTGTTCGAGCACTTCGGGCGGCAACTGGCGGCGGTGTTCGGGCGTGTTGTCCGGCGCGTTTTCGATGACGCCGGCGGCGGGGCGGCTCACCAGCGCCCAGCGCCCCGCGTCGTCCATGCCGCCGATCAGCGCGCTCGATCGCGCGCGCCGGCTGCCCGAAAACGCATTGCGTTTGGCGACCGGCTTCAGCAGCGCGCGCAGGCCCGCGAAGCTGTCGGAGTTCGCGAGTCCGGCGGCGACCAGCTCGCCGAGCGCGTTTTCGAGTTCCACCCGCAGCACGCGGACGTCGGCGAGCAGTTCGTCGAAGAACATCGCGCCGTTTGCGCCCAGCGTGTCGTACACGCTTTGCGCGAGCGCCGACAATTCCCCCTGCCGCGCCGGATCGAGCAGCGCGCGCCACGAACGCAACTGGGCGCGCGGCAGCAGCACGATCGGCGTGCTGCGGATCGGTCCCGCGGCGCCGCGCGCGCGTTCGGTCAAACGGGTCCAGACGATCTTGCCGGCGCGGCACAATTCGTCGAGCGAACCATTCGAGTACGCCCGCACGCGAGCGGGCAGGATGTCTTCCTCCCACGCGCCGGCCGCGGCCTGGAAACCCTCGAGCTGATCGAGCGCGGCGGCGAGCGCGTCGCGGCCCTCGGCGCGCGTGCCCGGTGTCAGATGCTGCCATTCGAACAGGAAGCGCATGAAGTCGTGGCGCTCCACCGGCTCGATCTCGCGCCGCAGACGCTTGACGGTGTAACGGTGGATGCGCGCAAGCAGATGCCGCTCGCACCACTCCTCGCCGCCCGCCTGCGAGATGTGCGGCATCGATTGCGGGGTAAAGCGGCCGCGCAACAGATAACCTTCGGTTTCGAGCCGCGCGAGCGCCTGTTCGACCTTGTCCGGCGGCAGACCGAGCGGCCGTGCGATCGCGTCGGCCGTCTGCGGGCCGAAGCCGGTCAGACGCGCGCGCAGCACGTCGACGAGCGCGTCGTCGGCGTTCCAACACTCGGTGTAGCCCTTCGGCGCGCTGAGCGGCGGCGTGTAGCTCGCGCGCGGGATCGCGGGATAGAGCGCTTCGAAACAGGTGAGCCGCTCGACGGGCAGCCAGAGCGCGGCGGCATCGGCATCGGCATTTGCGGCGAGCGGCAAACGCGTCGCGCGCCCGGCTTTCGCGAGCGCCGCGAGCAACGCCAGCCAGCCTTCGCGCTCGCATGCCTCGGCTTGCGTGATGCACGCGAGGCCCGTCAGCGCTTCGTGCATTTCGTCGGCATTGCGCGCCTGCGGCCACGCTTCGTCGCGCACGCTGTCGATCGCGGCGGCGTCGAGCGCGCCGAGATCGTCGGTGCTCGACGGATCGGTCCAGCGGCGGTTCTGCACCGCCTGCGTGCGGCGCTCCTCGATCGGCGCGTCGTCGAGATATGCATACGGCTTCGCGGTCAGGATTTCGGCGGCAAGCGGCGAGGGCGCCGGCAGATCGCGCGCGACGAGCCGCACGCCGCCCTGCTCGATACGGCGCAGCAGCGCGAGCCAGCGGACGCTGTCCATCGCGTCGTGCAGGCAGTCGTCGATGGTCTGGTCGACCAGCGGATGACGCGGCACTTCCCGCTCGCCGACGACGTTCTCCAGACACGCGGCCTGCTCAGGAAACACGCTGGCGAGCAGGTCTTCGCTGCGCATGCGTTGCAGTTGCGGCGCGGTCTTGCGCCCGCCGGTGTAGCGGGGCAGGCCGAGCGCGGTGGTCGCGTTCCAGCGCCAGCGCACGCCGAAGAGCGGCGCGTCGAGCAGCGCCTGGATCAGCAGATGCTCGGCGCTGTTCGAATGCAGATAGCGCCATACGTCGTCGAGCACGAACGAGTGGCTGCCGGTCAGCGACAGCACGATGGCGTCTTCGGTCGCGGCAGCCTGCAATTCGAAGTTGAAGCCGCGGCAGAAGCGCTTGCGTAGCGCGAGTCCCCACGCACGGTTCACGCGGCTGCCGAACGGCGAGTGGATCACCAGTTGGGTGCCGCCCGATTCGTCGAAGAAGCGCTCCATGACGAGCGTGTCCTGTGTCGGCAGCACGCCGAGTGCCGCGCGGGCGCGCGCCAGATATTCGACGATCTGGCGCGCGGCGGCTTCGTCGAGTGACAGGTGGTCGACGAGCCACGCGATCGCGCGGTCGATGCGGAGCCACGCGATCGCGGTCGCCACGGTTTCATCTGAGGCTTCGGCGGATTTCACCCGAGCCGTCGCGCCGGATGCCGCCACCCCGGCGCCTGACGTATGCGCGACTGCGAGCGCCGAGGATTCCCGCTCCGTCAGCAGCCGTTCGACCTGCTCGCGCAGCCGCGCGACCGCGAACGACAGTTCGTCGCTGCGCCCCGGCGCCTCGCCGAGCCAGAACGGAATGTTCGGCGGCTGGCCCTGCGCGTCCTCGACGCGCACGCGTCCGCTCTCGATACGCAGAATCCGGTACGACGCATTGCCGAGCTGGAACACGTCGCCGGCCAGGCTCTCGACCGCGAAATCCTCGTTGACGGTGCCGATGTTGATCGCCTGCGGTTCGAGCACGACCGCGTAATCGGCGTTCTCGGGAATCGTGCCGCCGGAGGTCACGGCGACCAGCTTGCCGCCGCGCCGGCCGCGCAGCGTGCCGCTCACCGCGTCGCGATGCACGTACGCGGCGCGCGGACCGTGCCGGCTCGTATAGCCCTCGGCGAGCATGCGCAGCACCGCGTCGTACTGCTCGCGCTCGAGCGCGGCATAGGGCGCGGCGCGGCGGACCATCTCGAACAGCGCGTCCTCGCCCCACTCGGCGCTCGACACCTCCGCGACGATCTGCTGCGCGAGCACGTCGAGCGGCGCGCGCGGAATCCGCAGCGCGTCGAGCTCGCCGCGCCGCACGCAATCGAGCAGCGCCGCGCATTCGAGCAGATCGTCGCGCGAGGCCGGAAAGAGCCTTCCTTTCGGCATGCCGCCGACATGGTGGCCCGAGCGGCCGACGCGCTGCAGGAACGGCGCGATCGCGCGCGGCGAGCCCATCTGGCAGACGAGATCGACGTCGCCGATATCGATGCCGAGTTCGAGCGACGCGGTCGCGATCAGCACGCGCAGCTCGCCGCGTTTCAGGCGCTGTTCGGCGTCGAAGCGATGCTCCTTCGCGAGGCTGCCGTGGTGGGCGGCCACCACGTCCTTGCCGAGCCGTTCGGTCAGGTGACGCGCGGCGCGCTCGGCCATGCGTCGCGTGTTGACGAAGATCAGCGTCGTGCGATGCTGCGCGACCAGCTCGGCGAGGCGGTCGTAGACGCGCTCCCACACTTCGTTCGCCATTACCGCTTCGAGCGGCACGGGCGGAATTTCGAGCGCGAGGTCGCGCGCGCGGACGTGGCCGACGTCGATGATCGCGCAGTCGGCGGCAGCGTCGCTGTCGATGCTCGCGCCGCCGACCAGGAACCGCGCGACCGCGCCGACCGGCTTTTGCGTCGCCGACAGCCCGATGCGCGGCAAGCGCCGGGCGCACAGCGCGTCGAGCCGTTCGAGACTCAGCGCGAGATGACTGCCGCGCTTGCTGCCCGCGAGCGCGTGAATTTCATCGACGATCACCGTGCGCACCGTCGCCAGCATGCGTCGTCCCGAATCCGAGCCGAGCAGCACATACAGCGATTCGGGCGTGGTCACGAGGATGTGCGGCGCGCGCTTTTTCAGCGCGTTGCGTTCCTGCGGCGTGGTATCGCCGGTGCGCACGGCCGTGCGGATCTCGAGCGGCGGCAGCCCGAGCGCGTCGAGTTCGGCGGCGATCCCTTGCAGCGGCATCTGCAGGTTCAGGCGGATGTCGTTGGAAAGCGCTTTTAACGGCGATACGTAGACCACCAGCGTTTCGTCCGGCAACGCGCCGCCGTTCGCGAGACCTTGCGACACGAGATCGTCGAGCGCGGAGAGGAATGCGGTCAGCGTCTTGCCGGAACCGGTCGGCGCGGCGACGAGCGTCGAGCGCCCGCCGCGGATCGGCGGCCATGCGGCGGCTTGCGCGTCGGTCGGGGCGGCGAACGTTTTCAGGAACCAGCCCGCGACCGCCGGATGAAAGCCGTCCAGCGCGCGATGCGTCGCCACGGATTGCGCGGGCGGCGCGGCGGCCCGCACGGCGCTCGCCGTGGAGCGGGCTTTGCGTGAACGAGGCGCCGCGTCGAGGGCGGCGGAAGTCTTGGCCGAAGTCATGCTCGTGTAGTTGGGGGCGGCGCGTGCCATATCCAGTGGACTGCGCGATCGGGCCGGGGTGGCCGCCGGGGAGTGCCAGCGCCGCTGAAGACCACTGCGCGGTAACGGTGAGTCTGGCAGGTTTTCGCGGGTTTTGCGCGGCCGCTTCGCACCCGGCAATTCTTGCCGCACAGGCGACGTGACGACGTGATGGCGCGATGTAAGAGTGAGGCCGTTGCGTTCGCTGCCGGACTTTGTCAATTGCAGTACGCTTGACGCCTCTGCGTTCACCCACGATGGAGCATCAGCGATGCGATACAACCAGTTGGGCCGTACCGGTGTGTTTGTTTCAGAATTATGTCTGGGCACGATGACCTTCGGCGGCGGCGAAGGCATCTGGCGGCAGATCGGCGATCTGCAACAGAACGACGCGGAGCGCCTGGTCGGCCGGGCGCTCGATGCGGGCATCAATTTCATCGACACCGCCGACGTCTATGCGGGCGGCCTGTCCGAGCAGATCACCGGCCAGGCGCTGAAAAACCTCAAGGTGCCGCGCGACAAGGTCGTGATCGCGACCAAGGTGTTCGGCGAGACCGGCGAGTTCGCGAATGCGCGGGGCGCGTCGCGCTATCACATTCTCGACGGCATCAAGGCGAGCCTGAAGCGGCTGCAACTCGATCACGTCGATCTCTATCAGATTCACGGTTTCGATCCGGCCACCCCGATCGAGGAAACCGTGCGCGCGCTCGATACGCTCGTGCAGCACGGCCATGTGCGCTACGTCGGTGTGTCGAACTGGGCCGCATGGCAGATCGCGAAGGCGCTCGGCATCGCCGAACGGCTCGGCACCGCGCGCTTCGAAACGCTCCAGGCGTACTACACGCTGGCGGGCCGCGATCTCGAACGCGAACTCGTGCCGATGCTCCAGAGCGAAGGCCTCGGGCTGATGGTGTGGAGTCCGCTCGCGGGCGGTTTGCTGAGCGGCAAATATGGACGCGAGCAGCAGGCCGAGGCGGGCAGCCGCCGGGTCAGCTTCGATTTTCCGCCGGTCGATCGCGAGCGCGCGTATGACTGCATCGACGCGATGCGCGAGATCGCCGCGGCGAAAAACGTTTCGGTCGCGCAGATTGCGCTTGCGTGGCTGCTGCATCAGCGCGTCGTGACGACGGTGATCGTCGGCGCGAAAAAAGTCGAGCAGCTCGATGACAACATCGCGGCGACCAACGTGACGCTCAGCGCCGACGAGCTCGCGAAACTCGCCGAAGTCAGCGCGCTGCCGTCCGAGTATCCGGGCTGGATGCTCGAGCGTCAGGGCGAGCAGCGCCGCCAGCAGCTCGATGCGATGCGTCACGACGCGCAGTCGCGACGCTGACGGCGAGAGCCGCGCCCTCGCGGGGCGCGGCGTGCACATTTACTTCACGGCCGCCTCGCTGTGCGCGGCGACCGCATCCATCGTGCGAGCCGAGTAGACCAGCGTCGCGCCCGCGTTGATCGCCATCGCGACGCCGAGCGCTTCGGCGATTTCCTCGCGCGTCGCGCCGTGCCTGAGCGCCTCGGCCGTATGGACCGTGATACAGCCGTCACAACGCAGGCTCACTGCCACCGCGAGCGCAATCAGTTCGCGGGTCTTCGCGCCGAGCAGGCTGGTCTTCAGACCGGCGCCCGACATCGCCTGATAGGCCTTCACGCTGTCCGGCGCGAGCTTCGACATCTCGCCGATACGGCCGAACAGTTCTTTGCGGTAATCGATCCAGTTCAACATCGCGGTACCCCCTGTCTGTTGCGCGCCGGCGGGGTGCCGGCGTCGTGGACCCGCGCGGCGCGGCGCATCGCGTGCGCGACGTCAAGCGCTCGACGGGCGGCGCGCCGCTGACAGTCGGGCACGACGGGATGCTGCCCGTGCGGCGCAATGACGGCCGCGCCGCCGGCGATGAATGCAGCGACGCGTCCCCCCGCAACCGCCCCGACGTCGATCTGCTGTGCGGCCGCTTCGTCTACGCGCCCGGTTCGTCGGCGCTGCTGCTGAACGCGTTGCCGGATCCGTTGCACGTATCGCTCGGCAGCACGCAGACACTCGGCGCGCTGCAAACGGTGATCACGCTGATGCGCGGCGAAGCGCAGCGGCGTCAACCGGGCGCGTTGGCCATCGTCACCGCGTTGAGCCACGCGTTGTTCGCGATGGCGCTGCGCGCGCACGGCGAGCGCGCTGCGAGCGGCACCGGCGTACTCGCGCTGCTGACGGACGCGCGCCTCGGCGCGTCGGTGCAGGCGATGCTCGACGCACCCGAACGCGCACGGACGATCGCCGAACTCGGCGAACGCGCGGCGATGTCCCGCGCGACTTACGCGCGTCGCTTCAACGAGCGCGCGGGCGTGACCGTGATGGACTTTCTGACCCGGATCCGCATGACGATCGCGTGCGATATGCTGTTGCGGACCCGACGCAGCGCGGCGGAGATCGGCGAGACAGTCGGGTATCAGTCGGAAGCGGCGTTCGGCAACGCATTTGCACAAAGCGTCGGCGTGACGCCGGGGCGATACCGGCGCGGCGCGCAAGCGGACGATGTGAGGGAAGCGTGACGAAGCGGGTGCTGACGGGGACGTTCCGGCTCGACGTTTTGACCGCCGACTGATTCCGGTTGCGCCCGTTCGGCTTACCTCGGCTGCTGCGGTTTGCTGAACGCGCGCTGCTCGAGCGACGCCATCAGCCGCGCGACCAGCAGTGCGCAGACCGTGCCGAGCGTCACTTCGGCAAGCCGTAGAAATGCCTTGTCCCACGCGGGGCCCATGCCCGGCACGAGCAGCATGATCGTCGCGGTGATGCCGCCGAGCCGCGCCGCGCTGCCCACGTTGACGATCCAGCAGATCAGGATCGCGCCGGCCACCGTCGCCGCATAGGCGGCGAAATGGCCGCCGCCCGCGAGCGTGCCGACGAGGCCGCAGAGCCCGCCGACCATCGCGCCGATGAACTGATCGCGCGACAGCTTGCGCGTGTCGATATAGCTGTGCTGGCTCACGGCGATCGCGGTGATCGCGGCCCAGAACGCCTGCTCGGTATGCAGCGCGCGGCCGATCCCGAACGCGAGACTCGCGCCCGCGACCGCTTGCACGGCCATGAAGCCGCCTTCGATCAGCCGGTCGCCGAGCGGCAGCGTCTTGAGGAAGGCGAACAGGGCATCGGCGGCGTGCATGCGCGAGGCATGCCGGGAATCGTCGGACGGAGTCATCGAAGGAGGGCGCCTCGTCGCCGTATCGCAGCAGGAAGTGCCGTATTCTAGCGACTCCGATTCGTATCGCTCAATGGGTTCAGTGGCGGTGCCGACGCCGCGCGCCGGATCGTGCCGATCAGAGCGAGGCTGTCAGCCCGGCGGATCGACTTCCAGCCCCCGCCTTATCATCATCGCCCGGCCTCGCGCCCGAACGCTTCACGCAACTTGCGCTTGGCCTGTTGCAGCGTATCGCGGCGCTCCTTCGGCAGGTTTCTGCCGGCGCGATTGATATAGAAATTGAGCATCGACATCGCCGATTGAAACGGCGTGCCCTTGCGGCGACTGCTTCTGGTCGACGCGCGCTTCAACGATTGCGCGATCGAGTCCGCGCTGCCGGTTTTGAAAATATCCTTCTGGATGTCCATCGCGTCGCTCGTTTCCATCACGTGATGCGACCATTTTTGCCCGCTATGCGAGCCGCCCGATTTCGCGGTTTTCGCGCGATGAGCGGCGTGCGCCTGAGCATGGCGTTGACGCGGCGGCCGTCCCGATTTTGCGCGCGAGACAGGGCGTTTCGATCTGCTGGTGGTTTTTCGGGTGGCCATCGTGCCTCTCCTGAATCGGGCTGGTTTCGCATCCCGCGCGGCGAGCGCTTCGTTACTGGCCGCGCGTATGGGGCGGGTTAAAGCTTCACCCCACCGGCCTCCGGCGCATCCGAGGAACCCGGAGGAATCGCGCCGGCGCCTATGTCGTCGCGGTTCACATACGGGTCGTCGCCCCAGTACGGCTCGCTGCCGTAGTACTGATGCACGGAGGTGGCCCACGTCTGATCCGCCATGGCGGGCCAATGATCCTTATCGAATCCCGGTGCGTTCTTCACGCGTTCGGCCGTCATGTCCAGCACGAAGCATTTCTGCTGCGTATCCAGCGTCAGCGCATTCCACGGAATGGCGAGCAGCTTGTCACCGATGCCGAGAAAGCCGCCGCTCGACAACACCGCATAAGCGACGCGGCCGGAGCGCACGTCGAGCATGATGTCCTTGACCTTACCGATGTCCTCGCCGTCGCTGCTGATAACCTTGTTGCCGTCGAGCGTGGCCGCGGCCATCACATCCGGGCCTGGGCCTTCCGCGGTTGCACTGCCCTTGCCGACGATGTTCGCGCCTTGCGTCTGGGTCGGGTTGACCATGATGTGACTCCTGTCAAAGGTTAGGGGTATCGATGGTTGAGCAACGGCCGTTCCTTCGCTTGTCCGGGGTGACGGAGATGCGATGGCATGTCGTGCGCCGCGTTGCCGGATGCAAGTGGAAAGCAAGCGGGGCGCGTTTGAAATTATTTCGTTCTTGGTGACGAAAATCTGACGAAAAGCGCAGGCACCGGACTTCCACTGCGATCCCGCGCCGTGTGCGCGCGGTGCGCGGCATAGGCCTTGCTGAACCTTCAGTGACGGCAGTGAAGAACTGCGCAATCACATTGTCCTTACTGGGGGAGAATTTAGATGCATATCTATCCGAAGGCATGGCTGATAGCGGCATGCATGGTCGTGTCGGGCGCGGCGGTCGCGCAGACGGGCGGCGGTAACGGCAATGGCGGCACGGGCTCGGGCAACGCGCATGGCGCGGCGACCGCGGCGCCGACCGCGGGCAACGAACCCGCATCGACTGCACCGGGCGCGGCGACGGGTTCGACTGCGACGATGAAGCATCATCACACGTCGAAGTCGAAGAAGACCAGGCCAATGACCGATTCGACGAGCGCGCCCGGCGCGAACGCGAGCAGCGACACGAAGGGGCAATAGAGTTGGATCGATGTAATAACGGCAGCGCGACGGCACGGCGTTGCTGCTCGCCGGCGCGCTGGCCGTGTTGCATCGAGGAGAGTGATCGTGAAAAAGATTCATTACCAGGCGAACATTTGTGGCGGCGATTTCTCACACGTGCGTGAGTGTTTCCGCAACTGGAAATCCGAAACGCTCGTGTATCGCAAACAGCGGCGGATGTTCGAGGGCAAGCAGGAAGTCAGGCCGCTGTCGGAACGGGTGTTCGACAACGGCGAAATCGCACATGAGACGTTGGCGCGCGTATGCACGCCGGGCGATTCCTATGCGCTCGCGGCCGAGATACGCGACGGCGAGCGCGACGTGTGGCTCGTAATGGCCGCATTCGAAGAAGAGGCCTGAATCAAGGTAGCGTTCTCACCGGGCAGCGGTTTTCATTTCCGGTTTCACTTTCGGCGCCATATCGCGTGCACGCGCAGCGTCTTTTTGTTTCGCGCTGGCAGCTTTGCGCACCGCGCGTGATTTTTTCAGCAAGCTCGTCAGCGAGCCATTGATGCTTCCCTCGGCCGATTCCCGCTTATTGCGGCCTTTCGCGCCCGCGTCGCGCGCGAGTTTCGCCGCGCGTTTTTCCGCCAGCGCGAGCAGTGTCGCCAGCGCGATTTCGTCGACCTTGAGTCCGCGACGCGTAGGACGCGGCACGAGGCTGCGCAATTCATCGGCCTCGAATGCGCTGATGATCGCCGGATGGATATAGCAGCGCCGGCACACCGCCGGCGTATTGCGCAGCAGCGCCGCGACGTCTTTGACCGTCGCGACGAGGTGGCGGCGTGCTTCAGCGGCGCTGCCGCAGATCAAACCACGCAGCGCCGCGAGTGCATACACGCTGCCGGCCCAGGTGCGATAGTCCTTCGCGGTGAAATCCGCGCCGCTTGCACGGCGCAGATAGCCGTTGATCTCGGCCGAGCCGACCGTGTGGCGCGCGCCGTCTTCGTCGAGATACTGGAACAGGTCGTGACCCGGCAATTCGGCGCAGCGCCGCACGATGCGCTTGAGGCGCGGATTGTCGATGGTGACGTCGTGCTCGATGCCGCTCTTGCCGCGAAACCTGAAGCGCAATTGACCGGCTTCGATCTTCACATGCTTCTTGCGCAGCGTCGTCAATCCGTATGACTGGTTATCGCGCGCGTATTCGACGCTGCCGATCCGGACCAGCGTGGTGTCGAGCAACGGGACGATCGCCGCGATGACCTTGTCGCCCGGCATGCCCGGCTGCTTCAGATCGCGCGCGACGCGGGCGCGGATCCTCGGCAACGCGCGGCCGAATTCGGCCATGCGCTCGTATTTGTCGGCGTCGCGCGTTTCGCGCCAGCGCGGGTGATAGCGGTACTGCTTGCGGCCGCGCGCGTCGCGGCCGGTCGCCTGCAGATGGCCGCGCGGATCGGAGCAGATCCATACGTCTTCATAGGCGGGCGGAATCGCGAGAGCGTTGATGCGTTGAATCACTTCTTCGTCGGCGATGCGCTCGCCGTTCACGTCGAAATAGACGAAGCCGTCTTTTTCGCGTTTGCGCGTGTAGCCCGGTTTGGTGTCGTCGGCATGGCGCAGGCCCGGTGGCATCGACGGCGGCGGTGAAACGCCGTTCGTAGTAGCGGGGCTGCGCGATGCGGCGGTTCTCGAGTGGGTCGCTGTGGCCATCGTTGCAGGTAGAAGTTTCAAGCGTGTTCGGATCGCATCGAGAGGCATGACGCGGGCGTGCTGTCGTGGAACGGCGGGAAGCAAGGGCGATGCCCATACGCCCCTGCGCCGCGCACCGCACGTCGTCTTGCCGGGCGGCGGAACGGTCCTTGCGCCACTGTGGTGGTAACCAACCGAACAGGGAGCGTCCATGAGCAGCACATTGAATCCCGATGAAGAGCCGCAACACACCGTCAAGCAGACGGACGGCACGATCGGCACGCTCGGCCCAAGTGATTCGTCGGACAGCGGCAGCGACGTCGCGGGTGCGAAGCGTCACGAATTCGACGTCGATTCGGAACTCGACAATCACGCGCTCGAAACCGGCGATGCCGAACTCGGCAGCGACACCGACCGCTCGGGCACGGGCGAGCGCGCCGCGGCCGATGGCGATTCGACGCTGGAGACGGACCGCGATATCGATACGGATCACGTGATCGATCCTCGCGTGCCACCGGGCGAAGACCATTCCGGCGAAGACGAAAGCGGATCTTGAGGCCGGCCTTTCCCGAAGCAGTGAAGACCGTGAACGCAATGCACGCAATGCAAGCCGGCGAAACGCGCGGCGGAAATAGGCACGTGTTTTGCTCATCAATATTTCAATGGCGCGGCGCCCTGCAAACGCCTACCGGGTAAAGGCGTGGCGCGCCGGCGCACGAAGCGAATCAACGGAGAGTACGCATGACAGACGCATTGAATGGCTACAAGGTGGCGGTACTGGCAATGGATGGTTTCGAACAGGCGGAACTGATCGAGCCGAAACGCGCGCTCGCCGAAGCGGGCGCGACGGTACACGTCATTTCGGCGAAGCCCGGCAAGATCCAGGGCTTCAAACATGTCGACAAAGGCGACGCGGTCGAGGTCGACGCGACTTTCGACAAGGCACAACCCGATGACTACGACGCAGTCGTGCTGCCGGGGGGCGTGGTGAATGGCGATGCGATCCGGCTGTTGCCCCAGGCGCAGGCTTTCGTGCAGGCCGCGAACCATGCGAAGAAGCCGATCGCGGTGATCTGTCACGGCACGTGGCTGCCGGTCTCGGCGGGGATCATCAACGGACGCACGGTGACGAGCTGGCCGAGCCTGCAGGACGACATTCGCAACGCAGGCGGCACGTGGGTCGATCAGGAAGTGGTCGAGGACGGCAATCTGATTTCGAGCCGCAAACCGGCCGACCTGCCGGCGTTCAACAAGACGTTGATTGCACAACTGGCAAAGCGCAAGGCGGCATGAGCGCGAATGGCGATCGGCCACGCGCTTGAACGGGTTGCAGGCGGGGCGCGATTGGATTTTGCAAATGAGATTTTTCAAGCGCGGACGCTTCGCTGAATCAACAGGGAGAAAATGCATGAAATTCCGGTATTCCCTACAAGTGTTGACTGCCGCGCTGGCCGCGTTCGGCCTGAGTGCGGCAGCGATCGACACCGCCTGCGCGCAGGCGAGCGATGCACCCGCGAGCGCCGCGCCGGCCCACGATACGAAGCTCTCGCCGGCCGATCAGCAGTTCGTGCTCGAAGCGTCGAAATCCGATGCGACCGAAATCGCCGCCAGCAAGATCGCGCTGAAAAACTCGAACGATCCGCACGTGAAGCAATTCGCGCAGCAGATGATCAAGGACCATACGAAGCTGTCTCGCGGCATGGCGGCGCTGGTGGCGAAGAAGGGCTTCAGGCCGACGCCGTCCGCCGATTCCGCGCTGGTCGGCAAGCTGCAGACGTTGAAAGGCACCGCGTTCGATCAGGCCTACGTCGAACAGATAGGCGTGGAAGCACATCAGCGCGCGGTGGACCTGTTCCAGCAGCAAAGCGAAAGCGGCACCGACGCGCAGTTGAAGGCCGCGGCCAAACAGGCTCTGCCGCTCATCCGGCATCACCTCGAGATGGCGCAGCAACTCGCCGGCCAGTTGAAGGGCTCGTCATGAACGCGATCGTGCCGCGGGCTGCCTATGAGGACTCTCTTATGCAGATCAATTTTCCCGACGACAAACCCGCTTTCGATGGCGCGAACCTGACGGTGCGCTTCCTCGCGCGCGTGGATGGCGAGCCGGTCGAGTGCGCGATTACCGCGGAGGCACTGGAAGATCATTTCGGCGCCGAGTCAGCGCTCGAGCCGGCGTTGATGGCCGCGTTCGACAAGGGCCGCCAGCGCATCCGTTCGGTCTGCGCGGAAGCGCTCGACCAGAACAACGGAGAAGGCGTAGTGTTGCATAGCGGACTGTTCAGAGTGGAAGGCATGGAACCGGATCGCGGCGCTACGGCGTAGCGCCGCCGCGTGCCGCACCGCAACGCGCTTCGCTGGCGCGGCGCAAGGCGGCATGGTTCGCGAACGCCGTTCAACGATGCAAGGAGGCCTTATGTCACTCATCGTCGCAGCACGCTTTACGACTTTCCCGACCGCGGAAAACGCGGCGCAAAAGCTTTTCGATGCAGGCTTCGTCGAAGAGGACGTCACGCTGTTTTTCGTCAATCCGCGCGGCCAGCATGCGCGCTTTCCGATTGGCGGCGATACAGATACCGACCCGGGCGCGCGCGAGGCGCCGAAAGGCGCGGGAATGGGCGTGACGATCGGCGCGGTGATCGGCGCGGTCGTCGGTGTCGCGATCTTCGCGGCGTTTTCCGCGCCGCTGATCGTGTCGCTGATCGCCGCCGGGGTGGGCGCCTACGTCGGCTCGCTGGTCGGTGCGATGTCGCGCACGCGCGAGCGCAGACCCTCCGGTCACCGCGTCCCGTATCACGAGGAGTCGCGCGATTCCGGCGTTCTGGTTGCAGTGCACGTGTCGCCGGACAACCAGCCCGAGGCCGCGCGCGTGTTGCGCGAAGCAGGGGGCATGGCGATCGAGAAGGCAACCGGCCGCTGGCAGCAGGGGCGCTGGGCCGACTTCGATCCGCTGAGGACGCCGGAACCGCTCAACGAGTTCGAGGAGAAGCGGGCGTGATCTGAACCTGTTCGAAGTGCTCGCACGAAAAAGCGAAAAAGCTTTCCCCGAATAGCGGCCCGATTATCGGGCCGCTTTTTCATTTTCATCTACTGCGGAATGCGCAAACCCGACAGCATGGCCCGCGCGGCGCGGCGCCGCACAAAAAGCGGCACCGCGGCACGCCGGGCACGGCTCATGCGGGATCTTCCGCGAACCCCATCGCGCCGCAAGCCGACTCATCGTATTTCAATAACGGGCCGTGGGCGGTGGATTCGCTGTGAACGACACTCTGGGAGGTATTGAATGGCTACCAACATTGTTTCCGTGCTGAACGATCTGGTCGAAACGTCGAAGGATGGCGAAAAGGGCTTTCTCAAGGCAGCCGAGGATGCGCACGACGAACAGCTGAAGGCGATGTTTCGCTCCAGTGCCGAAGACTGCGCGCGCGGCGCGCGTGAATTGCAGGACGCGGTTCAGGCGATGGGCGGCAAGCCCGAAACCGGCGGCAGTTTGAGTGGCGCGCTGCATCGCGGCTGGGTCGATGTGACATCGGCGGTGACGGATCGCAGCGACCACGCCATCCTCGCCGAGTGCGAAAAGGGCGAGGACGTCGCGAAGAAACGCTACCACGACGCGCTTGAAAAGGAACTGCCGGCCGACGTGCGCGCAATTGTCGAGCGGCAATACCAGGGCGTGCTGCAAACGCATGACCGCGTGCGCGATCAGTATGCGGCGATGAAGCGCTAAGGCAGGCGAGGGCTCGCGTCTCGAATGGCGCGGGCCCTCGATGCACGCGTCGATGCATCGAGTTCGTCGTCCGCGTCTGCAAATGGAGAAGAAAAATGGCCGTGCAAGAAATTGCACGGCCATTTAAAGAAAAGAGCCGACGTGCGAGCCGGCTTTTTTCGACCTGCCTGTGTTCCATGCCGAATGGGCGCGAACCCTATCGGCGGTTGCGCTTATTCGGCAGCGACCTTCAGATGGTTCTTCACGCTCGCCACACCCTTCACGTTCTGCACGACTTCCTCGGCTGCCGATTTGTCGTCGGCCGAAGGCACCGAACCCGAAAGCCACACGACGCCCTTACGGGTCTTGACGTGGATATGCGTCGACTTGACGTTCTTCGCCGCAAGCAGATCCGCCTTGACCTTGGTCGTGATGGTGCTGTCGTCGATGTGCTCGCCGATCGATTCGGACGAAGCCGACGGAGCCGGCGCGGTCGTCTGCGCGGTGGCGTTCAGCGCGAATGCGACGACAGCAATGCTGCCTGCGGTCTTCAGAAGCTGGATTGTCTTCATGGTTTCTCCTTCGGGTGTTGATGAAAATGGCGGTCTTGTTGCCGGTGGCCGATCGCGGTCGAAACCGCTGATGACTCACGTGGGGTCGTTGCCGCTACGGTACCGTCAGGGGCCCGTTTCTCGACACCGGGCGAAAGCCCTTGCGCATGCCGGGGCCAACGTCCGTCCACGTGATGCAGATCCGCAAACAGCGTGCCCGCCGCGTTTTTGCACGCAGGTTTGTATGTGCGCGGGCGACGCGCGGACCACCGCGAACGCGGATTTGGACTGAGGAATAAGGCTTTCGACGGAGTACGCGACGCGGCATGGCTGCCCGCCGCGGGAGGTGTAAAAAAAGGGACCGGAAATTGCCTCTTCCTTGTAAAAACCGGCGGTCCGGGGCTGCGCAATTGGCGCGCCTGAAAAGACAAAGCGTAAGGAAAACAGCGGTTTGTGCAAACTGGTACGACAGTTGCTCTACAGAGTGAACGCGGCGCTTCGAGCCTTCAGCTACCAACGAACCGGACTTCCTCAATGCCTTCAATCGAACTACGCGCAAGGCAGTCGCTTGCGCTCACGCCTCGTCTGCAACAATCGGTGCGCCTCCTGCAACTGTCGGCGCTGGAGTTCCAGCAGGAGTTGCGCACGGCGCTCGATACCAATCCGTTCCTCGAGTACGATTCATCGGAAGCGGAAGATGTGGCGCTGGCCGGTACGTCGCCCAGCGAAGACCCGGGCGCGTTGCCCACCGCCGACACGCTGGCCGCCGCCGAGCCCGATGCGTTGCCCGCGGAAAGCGCCGGGGGCGAGGCACTTGAAAGCGCGGGCCCGGACGATATGCCGAGCGACTTTTCGGGCGATTACGGCACGCGCGGTTCGATGCGCCAGAACAGCGACGCCGACGGCAGCGATCCGGCCGAATGGGCCCGTTCGCAGCCGACGTTGCGCGAGCAGCTACACGATGCGCTGCGGCTATATCGCCTCGACGATCGCGACCGCGCGGTGGCGCGCTTCATCATCGAAGCACTCGACGACGACGGCTATCTGCGTCAGTCGCTTGCCGACCTTGCCGACAGCGTCGATCTCGAACCCGCGTTGACCGAGGAAGAACTGCGCGTCGCGTTGCGACTCGTGCAGTCGCTCGATCGTCCGGGGCTCGGAGCGCGTTCGCTGTCGGAATGTCTTGCGCTGCAGATCAATGCATTGCCCGCCGACACGCCGGGGCGCGGCATCGCGCTGGAGATCGCCGAGCATCATCTCGAACGGCTGGCGCGCCGCGAGCAGGCCGAACTGCAAAAGCAGATCGGCTGTAGCGCGGAAGCCTTGCGGGTGGCCTGCGCGCTGGTGCGCAAGCTCGATCCGAAGCCGGGCAATTGCTATGGCCGCACCGAGGATAACTACGTGGTGCCCGACGTGATCGTGCGCCAGGTGCGCAACAAATGGGTCGTGTCGATCAATCCCGCCGTGCAGCCGCGCGCGCGTATCCATCGCATGTATGCGCAGCTTTTCGCGCAGTCGGCGGGCGCGAGCCGTTCGCCGCTCGCGCAGCAGTTGCAGGAGGCGCGCTGGTTGATCCGCAACGCGCAACAGCGCTTCGATACGATCCAGCGTGTCGCCGAATGCATCGTCGCGCATCAGAAAGCGTTCTTCCAGTACGGTGAAATTGCGCTGAAGCCGATGGTGCTGCGCGACGTGGCCGACGAACTCGGTCTGCACGAATCGACGATTTCGCGCGCGACGGGCAACAAATATATGGCGACGCCGCGCGGCATTTTCGAGTTCAAGCATTTCTTCCCGCGCGAGCTCGGCACGGAAAGCGGCGGCACCTGCTCGGCCGCCGCGGTGCGCGCGCTGCTCAAGGAGATGATCGCCGCGGAGAATACACGCGATCCGCTGTCGGACGTGACACTCGCGAGGATGCTCGCGGATCAGGGTGTGCTGGTCGCGCGGCGCACGGTGGCGAAATACCGGCATTTGATGAAGGTGCCGCCGGCGGAATTGCGCCGCCAGCTTTAAATTAAATGCGCCGCGCCTCCGCACGGGGCTCGAAAGGAATCGGGAAGAGAGAAACCGGAAGAAGATTGCGCGAAGGGCCATGCGAGACTGTCCGCTCGCATGGCCCTTTCCCGTATCTGGACGTTTCATCGGCGTGCCATTACATTGGCGGGTCGAATAGAAATAGATCAACGAGAAATAGATCGCGGAACGGATCGGTAAAAACGGGTGAGCGCAATGAAGTATTCGAATCTGGTCGAGCGTCTGCAAGGGCGGCGCACGTCGGCGTGGGAAATTCATCGTGTCGCGCAACAGGCGGCCACCAATGGCGAAGACGTGATCGTGCTGAGCGTCGGCGATCCGGAGTTCCCGACGCCCGCGCCGATCGTCGAGCGCGCGATCGACGCGCTGCGCGCCGGCGATACGCACTACACCGCGATGTCCGGCCGCGAGTCGCTGCGCGCGGCGATTGCCGCGGAACATGCGCGCATGACCGGCTGCCCTGTCGGTTCGGCCAACGTGGTCCTGACCGCGGGCGCGCAGAACGGCGTCTTCTCGGTATCGCTGTGCCTGCTCGAAGCGGGCGACGAAGTGATCGTCCCGGAGCCGATGTACCTGACCTACGAGGCTTGCGTACGCGCGGCGGGCGCGACGCTGGTGGCGGTTCCGGTCGATCCGGCGCGCGCGTTTCACGTCGACTGCGACGCGCTCGAAGCGGCGATCACGCCGCGCACGAAGGCGATCTTCTTCGCGACGCCGTGCAATCCGACCGGCGTCGTGATGCAGCGCGCCGATCTCGAACGCATTGCGCGGCTCGCGTGCGAACACGACCTGTGGGTGCTATCCGACGAGGTCTACGCGGAACTGACGTTCGAGCGCGAGCATGTCAGCATCGCGTCGCTGCCCGGCATGGCGGAGCGCACGGTGACGCTCGGCAGCCTGTCGAAATCGCATGCGATGGCGGGGTGGCGGGTCGGCTGGGCGATCGGACCCGCCGTGCTGATCGAGCATATGGGACGGCTTGCGCTCGCGATGCTTTACGGCTTGCCGGGCTTCATTCAGCAGGCTGCGTTGACGGCGTTGCAGAACAGGGCGGAGATCGTCGCCGGGATCCGCGCAATTTACCGGCGCCGCCGCGACGTGGTGTTCGAGCGCTTGCATCGCGTGCGTGGCTTGCGCTGTTTGTTGCCCGAGGCCGGCATGTTCATGATGGTCGACGTGAGCGGCACCGGGCTCGATACGGTCGATTTCACGTGGCGGCTGTTTCGGGCGAAAGGCGTGTCGGTGCTCGATGCGAGCGCGTTCGGGGATACGGCGAAGGGGTTTGTGCGGCTGGGGCTGGTAGTGGATGACGCGAGACTGGTCGAGGCTTGTGAGCGGATCGCGGGGTTTGTGGAAGAGTTGCGGGGATGACCGGTGGAAACGCGCGGGGGCTTGCCGGGATAGCGGCGCGCGCTGTCATGGCGGTACTGCACGAATAGTTCTGCGCGAAGCAGTGAGGAGAAGAACCATGCTGATCGACGTCAACCATTTCACACCGGGCCTCTCACTGGCGGGAGGACTCGTCATCGGTCTCGCGGCCGCGGTGCTGGTGCTGTTCAATGGCCGCATCGCCGGCATCAGCGGCATTCTCGGCGGTCTGCTCGGCGGGGCTCGTGACGTCGGCTGGCGTGTCGCCTTTCTGCTCGGGCTGGTCGGCGCTCCGGTATTGGCGGCCTGGTTGGGCGCGCCTGTGCATGTCGATATCCGGTCGTCATGGAGCGGGCTGCTCGTTGCCGGCTTTCTGGTTGGTATCGGCACCCGCTACGCGAGCGGGTGTACGAGCGGACACGGCGTATGCGGGCTTTCGCGTGGGTCCGTCCGCTCGCTGGTCGCCACTGCAATCTTCATGGCCGTGGCGTTCCTGACTGTTTTCGTGCAACGGCATGTGATCGGAGGCTGACATGAGGGCACTCACGGCGTTGCTTGCCGGCCTGCTTTTCGGCGCGGGTCTGATGGTCTCCGGCATGGCGAATCCAGCCAAGGTGCAGGGTTTCCTCGACCTCGCGGGATGGTGGGACCCGTCGCTCGCGTTCGTGATGGCTGGTGCGATCGCAATCGGCTCGCTCGCATTTTTCGTGGCCAGGCGCCGCACCCGTTCGTATCTTGGATTGCCGATGCAATTGCCGACCACCACGGCCATCACGCCGAGACTGGTGATCGGCAGCGCGATATTTGGTGTCGGCTGGGGCCTCGTCGGTTTATGTCCGGGACCCGCGCTCGTCGCGCTCGGCGCCGGCTATCCGAAAGCCACGGGTTTCGTGGCTGCCATGGTGGCGGGTATGGCCGTCTTCGAACTGGTCGAGCGGGCGAAAGCGGCTATCCAGAGAGTGTAAGTGCGAAGCACGGCAGTTTGTAATGTCGAGCCTGTAATGAGCCCGACGGTTGACGCCGAGCAGACTTGCGTCAAGAATCGAGCGCCGGGTTCGTTGTCGGATCCGGTATCCGGCGCTTCAGCACGTTTCGACTCGTGGCGGAATCTTCATGATCCCTGGCTTCTATCCTTCATTGCGCCGGTCGCTGACGGCGGGATTACCCGTGGCCGCGCTGACTGCGACGCTTTCTCTCGCCAGTCTGGCGTCGTTCAGTGAACGTAGCATGGCGGCGGGGCTGACCGATTCGTCCAGCGCGGCGACGAGTACGGATACCGCGGCGTCCACGCCCGGCGCGCGTGGCCAGCGGCCCGACGCCGGCGGCTCGCCGGCCGGCGACTCGAGCGAGACGCGCGCCGAGCCGCGCAAGCGCATGGTTTCACGCAGCGACACGCAGACCGCCTCGAGCGCAACGGCTACCGCGGATGCGGCCGACGCAGCGGACAAGTCGCAACACCACGGCGAACCCTCGGCGGCAGCGGTTCCGGTGCCGCCGGAAACCTCGAGCATCACATCGCATTCGATTCGTCTCGACGGCCGCAAGCTCGACTACACGGCGACTGCCGGCAATCTGCTGCTGCACGACGACAAGACCGGCGCGGCCAATGCAAGCGTTTTCTATCTCGCGTACACGGTACCCACAAAAACGCCGTCGAGCCGCCCCGTCACGTTTCTGTTCAACGGCGGCCCCGGCGCCGGCAGCGTGTTCCTGATGATGGGTTCGTTCGGGCCGAAGCGCGTGCGCACGTCCAGTCCCGCGAGCACGCCACCCGCGCCGTACAAGCTCGACGACAATCCCGACAGCCTGCTCGACACAACCGACCTCGTCTTTATCGACGCGGTCGGCGCGGGCCTGTCGAAACCGGTCGGGCATGGCACGGGCAAGGAGTTCTGGGGCGTCGATCAGGATCTGCGCGCGTTTGCGCAATTCATCGATCGCTATCTGACGGTGAACCGGCGCTGGAATTCGCCGAAGTACCTGCTCGGCGAATCGTATGGCACCGCACGCGCCGCGATGCTCGCGTACGAGTTGGGGCAGAACGATATCGCGCTCAACGGCGTGATCCTGCTGTCGTCGGTACTCGACTCGTCGGCGTTCTCGCCGGGCTCCGATTTCAAAAGCGAGAGCTATCTGCCGAGTTTCGCGGCCATTGCGTGGTATCACGACAAGATCACGCCGAAGCCCGCGAGCTTGCCGGCCTTTCTCGACGAAGCACGTGCTTTCGCGCGCGGACCCTATGCCCAGGCGCTCGCGCAGGGCGATGCGTTACCCGACGACCAGCGCGAAGCGATCGCCGCGCGCGTCGCTTATTTCACCGGGCTCGACGTGGGCTTCGTGAAGCGCAACCGTCTGCGCCTTTATCCGTCGCGTTTTCGCAGCGAGTTGCTGCGCGATCAGTCGCGCAGCGTCGGCCGTTATGACGCGCGTTTCGAAGGTATCGATTTCGACGACGCGTCCGAGCGTCCCGACTTCGACGCGTCGGTGAACAGCGTGTCGAACGCGTTCAATGCCGCGCTTCATCAATATCTCGCCGAAGATCTGCACTTTACGCCCACGGAGCGCTACCGGGTCTTCAACGATGATGCACTGAAACAATGGGACTGGAAGCATCGCGAATGGTGGGGCGAGCGTTTGCAACTGCCGTACGCGGCCGGCGATCTGGCCGAAGCGATGCGGCAGAATCCGCAATTGCGCGTGATGTCGCTGAACGGCTATTTCGATCTGGCCACGCCGTTCTACGCGACCGAATATGCGCTCGCGCATCTCGGCATCGACGGGCCGCTGCGCGATAACGTGCGGATCGCTTACTACCCGACCGGTCATATGGTCTATCTCGACGATGCCGCGTTGCATGCGCTCAAGCGCGATCTGGTGAGCTTCTATACCGCGCAGCCGCATTGAGATTCTGATTCGTTCGCGCGATCCTTTAACGGCGACGCGCGCGGTGCTCGCCTGCCTGGCGCACGGCCGAACGGTATAATTTCACGCACCGCGGAGCAGCCGTCGCCGGCTGTTTCGTCAACCGGCTTTACCGATCGCAGCCTATGCCATTCACCCCGATCCCGTCCTTCACACGCAAACGCATTTCCGACGTGGTGTCCGAGCAGATCAAGCAACTGATCTCGGAGGGCACGCTGATGCCCGGTGACCGGCTGCCGGCCGAACGCGATCTCGCGGCGCAACTCGGCGTCTCGCGGCCGTCGTTGCGCGAAGCGCTGATCCGGCTGGAAGCGGACGGTTACATCGAAACGTCGGGGCGGGGCGGTTTTACGGTTGTCGACGTGACCGCGCCGATCATCTCGAAGCCGCTGGCCGAACTGCTGCTGCAGAATCCCCGCACCAGTGCCGACATTCTCGAGTTGCGCCAGGGCCTCGAAGCGATTTCGACGGTCTATGCGGCGCAACGCGCCACCGCGACGGACCTGAAGAAAATCCGCGCGGCGTTCGAAGCGCTGAAGGCCGCTTCGCTGTCGGGGGATCGCGTGAATCTCGCCGAACTGGACGCCGCGTTTCACCTCGCCATTGCCGATTCCACGCACAACGTCGCGCTTGCGCACGTGATGCACGGCATTCATACGCTGATTCGCGAGGGTATGCGCCGATATCATCGGTTGATCGACTACGATGACGCGATGGAAAAGCAGTTGATGAGTCAGCATCAGGCGATTTACGACGCGGTCGTCACGCGCGACGCGCAAAAGGCGCGCAAGGCCGCCGAGCGGCACCTCGCCTTCGTGCGCGAGATCTACAAGGACGAGGCGGCGAAGCCGTCCGCTGCCGTGAATTCCTGATTCTCCGCGTGCCGGGCTCGGGGAGCGGCGGCAGACCAGCACGCCGCTGATCGCTGATTGACACCATCGGCGGACTTTTCTATAGTCTTGGTCAGACCAACATGACCAAGCTTGGCCAGAATGCCGGAGCTGGCACCGTCCCCGCCGCCGCTTTTTCCAAAGAACCTATGAAAGTCGCGCTGTTTATCCCGTGTTTTATCGATGCGTTCTATCCCGAAGTGGGCATCGCCACGCTCGAACTGCTCGAACGCTTCGGTATCGAGGTCGACTATCCGCAGGAGCAGACCTGTTGCGGCCAGCCGATGGCCAATAGCGGCGCGCATGCCGACGCGGCGGCTACCGAACGGCTGTTCGCGCGTAACTTCGCGGGCTACGACTACATCGTCGGGCCGTCGGCGAGCTGCATTCATCACGTGCGCGCGCATCTGAGCGCAATCGAGCAGACCGACGAAGTGAAGAAGGTGCGCGCGAACGCTTATGAGCTGGTCGAGTTTCTGCACGACGTGATCGGCGCGCGCGAATTCCCGTGGGCCGAGTTTCCGCATCGCGTCGGCCTGCACAATAGCTGCAGCGCGCTGCGTCATCTGAAGGAAGCGTCGGTGTCGGAAATCGCGGATACGCCGTTTTCGAAGCCGCGCGCGCTGCTGGAACGGGTGAAAGGCATCGAGTTCGTGAAGCCGGCGCGGCCCGACGAGTGCTGCGGCTTCGGCGGCACGTTCTCGGTCACGGAAGAGGCGGTATCGGTGCGCATGGGCCAGGACAAGGTGCGCGATCATCTGAATGCCGGCGCCGAATACATCGTGTCCGGCGACATGTCGTGCCTGATGCACCAGCAGGGCTGCGCGGAACGCATGAAGGCCGACGCGCGTTTCATTCATATCGCACAGGTTCTCAATGGAGCGCGCGCATGAGCGGTACCGAGCACCGGATTGACCACGCGAAGGCGGCGGGCGCGTTCATCCAGAAGACCGAGCACGTCGCGTTTCACGACAGGCGTCTGTGGGATTTGCGCGAGAAGCGCGATGCGCAGGCGCATGGCATCGCCGAATGGGAAACGCTGCGGATGCTCGCGTCGGGTATCAAGGAACATACGCTGTCGCATCTGGCCGACTATCTGGAGCAGTTTGCATCGGCGGCCGAGGCCAATGGCGTGGTCGTGCATTGGGCCGCAACGGCCGAAGAGCACAACGCGATCGTCCATCAGTTGATGTCCGAGCGTGGCATGACCACGCTCGTGAAGAGCAAGTCGATGCTGACCGACGAATGCCGGATGCGCGAATACCTCGAACCGCGCGGCATGACGGTGATGGAAACGGACCTCGGCGAGCGCATCCAGCAACTCGATCATCAGGACCCGAGTCATATGGTCGTGCCCGCGGTGCACAAGCTGCGCGCGGACGTGGCCGAACTGTTCGGCCGCACCATCGGCACCGATCCGCAAAACAGCGACATTCACTATCTCGCCGAAAGCCAGCGGATGAATACGCGGCCGTATTTCGTGCGCGAGAAAACGGCCGGCATGACGGGCTGCAACTTTGCGGTGGCCGAGACGGGCACGGTTGTCGTGTGTACGAACGAGGGGAATGCGGATCTCTCCGCGAATCTGCCGCCGCTGCATATCGCGTCGATCGGTATCGAGAAGCTGATTCCGAAAGTTTCGGATCTCGGCGTGTTTATCCGCATGCTGTCGCGTAGTGCATTGGGTTCGCCGATTACGCAGTACACGTCGCATTTTCGCGCACCGCGTCCGGGCACCGAGATGCATTTTATTCTCGTCGATCATGGCCGCTCGGAACGGCTCGCGATGGAAGACTTCTGGTACTCGCTCAAATGCATTCGCTGCGGCGCGTGCATGAATACGTGCCCGGTATATCGCCGCAGCGGCGGATTGTCGTATGGCGGCACCTATTCGGGGCCGATCGGCGCGATCATCAATCCGACTTTCGATCTGAAACGCTATAGCGCGTTGCCGTTTGCGTCGACGCTCAACGGCAGTTGCACGAACGTGTGTCCGGTGAAGATCAATATTCACGAGCAGATCTATAAATGGCGCATGGTGATTGCCGAGCATCACGAAGTGCCGTTCGTGAAGCAGGAAGTACTGAAGATGGCGGGGCGTCTGCTAGCGAGTCCGACCTTGTATCGCGCGACGGTATCGTCGATGGGCGGCGCATTGCGGCGGCTGCCGAATTTCGTGCTCTATAACCCGCTCAATATCTGGGGCAGGCAACGCGACTTGCCGGACGCACCGAAGATGACTTTTCATGCGTGGTACAAGAAGAATCGTGGAGACGGCAATGGCAACGCGTGAGGCTTTTCTCGCCAAAGTGCGCGCCGCGCAGCCGGCTGCAAGACCGCGTCCAGATGTGCCGCTTTTCGATGCGGCCGGCGGCGATCTGCGCGCGCGCTTCACGGCGGCGCTGCAGGCGATGGGCGGCACCTGCGTCGAAGCGGCGAGCGCGAGCGACATCGGTGAACTGATTCGCGAGCGGTTTGGCGCCGGGGCGTCGATTGCGTCGGCGATTACGGAAGTGCCGGGTACGCGCCCGATCTCCCCGGACACGAACCCGGTTTCGCTGCAAGACATTGACGTCGGTGTGGTACGCGCGCGCTTCGGTGTCGCCGAAACGGGTTCGGTCTGGTTTAGCGAGCGTGAGTATGTCGTGAATGCGCTGGGCTATATCGTCCAGCACCTGATCGTGCTGCTCGATCCGGCGCAATTGCTCGACGGGTTGCAGGACGTCTATCGTCGCGACGATTTCCGCGACGCGCGTTATGCGGCGCTCGTCACCGGACCCTCGGCGACCGCCGACATCGAAGGCGTATTGATTCGCGGCGCACAGGGTGTGCGTTCCCTGACGGTCGTATGGATCGCGGCCTGACGCGTCCCATGCGGAAGGGATCGCGATGAAGAAGCCGCAACGCCAATAGCGGAAAAGTACGCACCGCCACCGGTTGCCGTATCGGACTTTGCTATCATCACTGTATAAACATACAGGTCAGGCAAAAAGCCCGTGGCAACCGCTGCTCAGCCGGAAATTCGCTCCGGCGTTCCTTATTACCTGCTCAATTTCGAACGCGCGCTCGCGTGGCTCGCCGCGCGTTACGACGATCTGCTCAACGACGAAGAACACACGTTTTTCGAGGTTTTCACGGGTTTGCCGCAGGCCTCGCGCGCGCTGCTGGTTCGCATGCTGATGCGTAAAGGCGCGCTGTTTCGCGCGAGCCGCCTTCACTATGACGAGATCGGCTGTCCATGGCAGGCCGCGATGCCGATGGCGGTGCATGGCTGGGTCGACGCCGAGCCGCTTCTGTCGCTCGACGACCTGTTCGCGCTCAGCACGCGCGCGCAATTGCTGGAAATCTTCACCGATACCATTGCGCTGATTCCCGGCGCGAAGACGTTGCGCAAACCGGAACTGCTGGAAAGGCTGCGCGTGTTTTACGAAAGCGGCGGCGAAGCTTCGTGCGCGCCGCGCCCGCTCGCCGCATGGCACGGCGGCACGACGGACCGCGTGCTGCACGTCGTGATCGCACCGCTGTGCGACCGCTTGCGGCTGATGTTTTTCGGCAATCTGCGGCAGGACTGGTCGGAGTTCGTGCTCGCCGATCTCGGCGTCTTCCGGTACGAAAAGGTGGCGTTCGAGCCGTCGTCGCGCGCGTTCCAGCAACGCGCGGACGTCGATGTCTATCTCGCGCTGCACGCGTGCCGCGAGGCGCTGGCATGGCTGTCTGTCGACGACGACGCGGCAGCATTGCGCGAACTCATTGCGACCGTCGGCGCGATCGAAACCGGCAACCCCTGGCTGCAAACGCGCCGCGCGAAACTGCTGTTCCAGATCGGCCAGGATTGCGAGCGCCGTCAGCAGTGGGGCACGGCACTGCCGGTGTACGAGGCGTGCGCGTGGCCCGGCGCGCGTCATCGGCGTATTCGCGTGCTCGAGCGCAGCGGGCGTTGCGATGAAGCATTCGCCCTCGCTGCGCAGGCGGCAGCCGCACCGGAGAGCGAGGAAGAAGCACAGCGCGTCGCGCGCATGGTGCCGCGCTTGCGGCGCAAATGCGGTGAGCCGGCGCCGCGCGCGCCGGCGGCGCGGCCGGTCGGGCGCAGCACGCTCGTGCTGCCGAAGCCCGACACGCCGCAGGCGGTCGAATACGTGGTGCGCGATCATTTGAGCTGCGATGCCGCGCCCGTGCATTACGTCGAGAATGCGCTGATCAATTCGCTGTTCGGGCTGCTGTGCTGGGAGCCGGTTTTCGCGGCGCTGCCCGGCGCGTTTTTCCATCCGTTCCAGCGTGGTCCGGCCGATCTGCACGCGCCGGATTTTCATGCGCGCCGCGCCGACCGGTTTGCCGCGTGTTTCGCCGAGTTCGACAGCGGTGTCTATCGCGAGACGATTCTGCGGCATCTGCATGGCAAGGCAGGTGTGCAATCGCCGTTCGTGTTCTGGGGGCTGCTGACGCCGGAGCTCGTCGCGCTCGCGCTCGACTGTCTGCCCGCCGCGCATCTGAAGCTATGGTTCGAGCGTTTGCTGCGCGACGTTCGCGGCAATCGTTCGGGCTTGCCGGACCTGATCCGCTTCTGGCCGGCCGAGAAGCGTTATGAACTGATCGAGGTGAAAGGTCCCGGCGATCGACTGCAGGACAACCAGATTCGCTGGCTCGCGTATTGCGCGCGGCACGGCATGCCGGTGCGCGTGGTCGACGTGCGCTGGGCCGGCCATGACGCGGAAGGCGCAACGCAGGCCGAAACACGCAGCGAAGCGGAGCGCGTCGTATGAGCTACGTGGTGGCCGTGCGCGCGATGTGCGAATTCACCGCGCGGCGGGGCGATCTCGATCTGCGTTTCACGCCCGCGCCGACGTCGCTCGAAGGCATCGCGGGACATCTGACCGTCGCCGGGCGGCGCGCGAGCGGTTACGAGACCGAGATCGCGCTGACGGGCACGCATCGCAGCCTGACGGTGCGTGGCCGCGCGGACGGTTACGACCCGGCGGCGAACCGGCTGGAAGAAGTGAAGACGTATCGCGGCGATCTCGCGCGAATGCCGGCCAATCATCGCGCGCTGCATTGGGCGCAGGCGCTCGTGTACGGTCATCTGCTGTGCCAGGCGCGCGGGCTCGCCGGGTTGACGGTCGCGCTCGTGTACTTCGATATCGGCAGCCAGAAGGAAACGGTGCTGACTCAACAGCACACCGCGCGCGAACTCGAGGTCTTCTTCGTCGAGCAATGCGAGCGGTTTCTCGATTGGGCGGTGCAGGAAGACGCGCATCGCGCCGCGCGCAATGCGGCGCTTGCCGCGTTGCAGTTTCCGCACGGAGCGTTTCGCCGCGGACAGCGCGAGCTCGCGGTAGCGGTGTATCGCGCGGCGCGGGACGGCCAGCCGTTGATGGCGCAAGCACCCACCGGCATCGGTAAAACGCTCGCGACGATTTTCCCCTTGCTGAAGGCTTGCGCCGAAGACCGCATCGACCGCGTGTTCTTTCTGACCGCGAAGACGCCGGGCCGCGCGCTCGCGCTCGATGCGATCGACACGCTGCGGCGAAGCAGCGCGTCGTTGCCGTTGAGAACACTGGAACTGGTTGCGCGCGACAAGGCCTGCGAGCATCCCGATAAAGCCTGCAACGGCGAATCGTGTCCGCTTGCGCGCGGTTTCTACGATCGTCTCGATGCGGCGCGCGCCGCGGCGCTGGCGGGGCCGCGGCTCGATCGCGCGGCGCTGCGCGACGCGGCGC
>NZ_JASGFN010000016.1:0-200595 GCF_047605525.1 Paraburkholderia sp.
GTGAAGGCGGCGGCGGGCAGCGCCATCGCCGCCGCGCCGATGCAGCCCGCGAGCATCGGGCCGTCGCCGCGGCCGCGGCGCAGCAGCCGGTCGTTGAGCCAGCCGCCGCAGAACACGCCGGTCGTGTTGGCGACCAGCAGGATCGTGCCGAGCGTGTAGCCCGCTTCCACCGGCGACATGCCGAAGCGCCGGATATAGAACGCGGGCGTCCAGCTCATCAGGCAGAACAGCGTCATCGCATAGAACGAAAAGCCGATGTAGTGGCAGAAAAACGTCTTGCCGTGCGAGCGGATGAAGCGCGCGGAATCGGCCAGCGACACGCGCCGCGCGTTGCCGCTGGCATCCTGCACGAGCCCCTTGCGTTGCGGATCGCGCACCGTGAGGCTGAACACCAGCGCGACGAGAAGGCCGGGCAGGCCGACGATGAAGAACGTGACCTGCCAGCCGTGCACCGCGCCGACGATCGGCAATGTCACCATCGACGCCTGCTTGAGCAGCGCGATCACATAGCCG
This sequence comes from Paraburkholderia sp., assembly GCF_047605525.1. Taxonomy (GTDB): domain Bacteria; phylum Pseudomonadota; class Gammaproteobacteria; order Burkholderiales; family Burkholderiaceae; genus Paraburkholderia. The sequence continues at coordinate 514 of NZ_JASGFN010000016.1, forward strand.
CCGATCAGGAACGCGATGCCGCCGCCAATGAACGAGCCGAGCGAATAGATGCCTGCCGCGCGGCCGAGCTTCTCCCTGGGGAAGTAGTCGGCGAGCATCGAGTAGGTGCCGGGCGACAGCGAGGCTTCGCCCACGCCGACGCTCATGCGCGAGAGAAACATGTGCAGGAAGTTCTGGCTGATGCCGCAGGTGGCCGTGGCGACGCTCCACAGCGCGATACCCGCCGCGATGATACGGGGCCGCGCAAAGCGGTCGGCGAGGTACGCGAGCGGGATGCCCATCACCGCGTAGAACAGCGAGAACGCGAAGCCCTGCAGCAGGCTGAACTGCGTGTCGGTCAGGTGCAGGTCGCGCTTGATCGGCTCGATCATCAGCGCGAGCACCTGGCGGTCGACGAACGAAAAGACATAGGCAAGCATGCAGATCAGCACGACGTACCACTCGTACGTGTAGCGTCTGGCGTTTTTTACGCTGGGGTTCATTCTGGTTCTCCGATGTGTCGATCGTGTTGTGAGCGCGAATCCCGTCGTTCCCTGCCGAAGACGCGCGAGCGAGATGAGTCGAGGCAGCGTACGCAAACAAATTTCGACGACAAAGGCTCAAATGTCCCAGACGTCTGGTGGCAACTACCGAGCGGCCTAAAGGATTTACCAGGGGCATCGCCGCGAATCGCGCGCGCATGGGCGCTTACGGCTTCGTTTGCCGGGTGTTTGTCTTCCGGCGCCGCGCTCATGAATCGGATCTATAAGTGATATACGGCCGGCTTGATCGACGTTCGATATTGGCCTTTCTAGACTCGCCCCGGTTCTTCAACGACATCACGCGCTTCGCGGGCCTGCGCGCGAAGCGACGAATCCACTCTTTTTGCCGGGACGACAAGGATGAGGACGACCAACTGGAAGTGGTGTATTTCACTCGTGGGCATGGCGGCTATGCCGGCCTTCGCGCAATCGGGCATCACGCTGTACGGCCGTATCGATACGTCGATCGAGTACGCGAACTTCGGGCCCAACCATGTGGTGCGGATGGGCACCGGCAATCTGTTCGCGACGCAATGGGGCTTGAAGGGCGTCGAGGATCTGGGCGGCGGCTACGCGACGATCTTCAAGCTCGAAAACGGCTTCAACTCGGCCAATGGCGCGATCAGCGGCAACGGCGCGCTGTTCGGCCGCGAGGCGTGGGTCGGGCTGACCGGGCCGTTCGGCGGCCTGCAGGCCGGCGAGACCTATACGGTGCTGCACACGTCGTTCGTGACCTACAGTCTGCCCGGCTATGGCGCGGGGCTCGCGTGGGGCAATGCGTCGAACAACTTCGTGCTGCCCGCGTTCCTGCGCACGAGCAACACGCTGCGCTATACGTCGCCGCGCCTCGGCGGCTTCCTGCTGCGCGCGACCGCCTCGCGCGGCGCCAACGGCGCGACCGGCGTGCCGTCGACACTCGGCGATACCTACGGCGCCGGGCTCAACTATGCGAACGGACCGCTGTCGATCGACGTCGACTACATGCAGCAGAAGTTCAGCACCGCGACGGCCGCGACGCTGTCGCCGACGAGTCCCACCGGAACCGGCAACTACGCGCTCGGCGCGATCTCGTACGACTTCGGTTTCGTGAAGCCGGCATTCATCTACCTGCGCCACCGTGGCGGCCCCGATGTACCGACGGCGGTGGCGAGCGCGTGGTCGAACCCGCACAACGACTTCTTCGAGCTGAACGCGACGGTGCCGATCGGCAAGGCGTCGCTGCTCGTGAGCTACGGCCACTATCACAAGATCGCGGATAGCGAAGGCAACGCCGACTCATACGGGCTGCGTCTCGACTACCCGCTGTCGAAACGCACGGTTCTCTATACGGGTGCGGCGATGGTGCACAACGGCGAGCACGCGGCGTTCGCGATCAACGGCGCGGGCGGCGGCGGGGTGCCGGTCGGCAAGCCCGGCGCCACCGCAAGCTCGCTCGTGGCCGGCGTCATGACGTCCTTCTGAGCGCGCGCGGCCAGTGCCCGCGCTCACGTACCGGGTGCGGGCGGCCTCAGATCGGGCGGGATCGCGAGCCAACTATCGTGGGGCTCGCGCGCGCCGATGCGGAACAGTTCCATCAGCAGCGCGCGCAGCCAGCGGTGGCCGGGGTCCGCGTCGAAGCGTCGATGCCAGTACGCATTGACCGGCCACGTGGACGCATCGGCGATCTCGAACGCGGCCATCTCGCCGAGCGGCGCGAACGCGCGTGCAACCGTGCGCGGCAGGATCAGCGCGTAGTCGCAGCGATAGAGTATCGCGGGCACCACCATGAAATTGGGCACCGCGACGCGTACACGCGACGCGAGTCCGTGCTGCTCGAGCAGCGCCATCGCCTGCGGATGCGAGCTCACCGCGATGAACTGCAATGCGGGCGGCACGGTGCCGTCGAGCACGAAGTGATCGTCGAGCGCGTAACGCTCGGCCACGCGACGCGGCATCATCAGCACATAGCGCTCCCGCAGCAGCTCGCAGTGATGGAAGTGGCTGAACGCATGGGGGAAATTCCCCATCGCAAAGTCGATACGTCCCGCTTCGATCGCGACGTTGAACTGGTTGTCCTCGATCCGCAGCGTTTCGATCACGACGCCGGGCGCGCGCTCGTCGAGCTGGCGCAAGAGCGTCGGCAGAAAGGCGCTTTCCGCGAAATCGCTCATATACAGGCGGAACGTGCGGCGCGAGGTGGCCGGCGAGAACTGCGCGCCTTCGTCGATCACCGCCTGCAGGATCGACAGCGAGCGGTCGATCGAGGCCGCCAGACGCTGCGCGCGCGGCGTAGGTTCGACGCCGCCGCCAGTGCGCACGAAAAGCGCGTCGTGAAACAGCAGGCGCAGGCGGCCCAGCGCATGGCTTACCGACGGCTGCGTAATGCCGAGACGCAACGCGGCGCGGCCCACATGCTTCTCCGCATAGACCGCGTGGAAGGTTTTCAGCAGGTTCAGGTCGAGGTCCTGGACGCGCAGCGCGCCGGCGGATTCATCGCCTGGCGGGGCAAGGAGGTCGCTGGTGTGGGTCATAAGAACGTTCGTTGCGTGCCGCGCTTCGCGGTCGCCGACGGCGGACAGCCGTAGCGGCGCGCGTACGCTTTCGCGAAGTGGCCGAAGCTGTGCACGCCGTGCTCGAGCAGCACGTCGGTGACGCCGCGCTCCGGGTTGTCTTTCAGCGCACGGTGCACGGCTTCGATGCGCCGCTCGCGGATGTATTCGGCGGGCGACACGTCGAGAAACTGACTGAAACCGTTTTGCAACGTACGCGGCGACACGCCGGCCGCTTGCGCGAGCGTCGCGATGGACAGCGTGTCGCCGAGATGCGCGTCGATATAGTCGCGCGCGCGTTTGACGTGCGCCGGCAACGGCGGCTTCGCGCCGCGCGCGAGCGTCTCGCTGTATGAATGCGGCAATTGCATCAGCAGCAGCGTGGCAAGCCATTGCGTAAGCTCGGGACCGAGCAGGCTGTCGCGCTCGCTCGCGTCGATCTGCTCGCACAGGCTGCACAGATAGCGCAGCGTCGAATGGAACACCGCGGCTCCGCCATGCGCGCGGCCGACTTCGAGATCGAACACGAGCGGGCGGCGCAGCGAGCTTTGCAGCATCTCGGCAAGCCTGATTTCGAGCGCGGCTCGATCGACGCGCAGCAGCAGGCTGCGGCAGGCCGTATCGGTGCGGATGCGGCTTTCGCGCGACGGCGACGACACACTCAGGCTGCCCGCCGACAGCGACACGCGCTCATGGCCCGATTGCAGCTCGCAACGGCCGGCGAGGGTCGTGCGAAACAGATAGTGATGGTCGAGCTCGCCCGCGTCGATATGGGTCTCGCGGCCGTAGCTCAATTCGAGCAGGCTCGCGCGATGCATGGCGACGCCATAGAGTTCGGCGGCGTTCAGCGGCCCGTGGCCCGCTACGTCCATGCGATGTTCGCACAGCAGCTTCGCCACTTCGCGTTGGACGTCCTCGCGCGCGCGGGATGCGCCGAGCCGGTTGCGGTGTTTGCGCGGAATCGCGATTTCCATCGTTCAATGGCCTCGAAGAAACGGCGGCAAGCCTCGCGCCTATGATCCGATGGTCAATAAGTGCGCGCAAGAAAGGATTCACCCTCATACACGGCGCACCGCGCATGTGAGTATCGCGATTGTGTTGCCGGCGTTGAACAGCGGTTGCGCGTGTTGAAGTGCGGCGATCGGAGCGCCCCCTTAATCTCGCTGCTATTGCACAAGGAGACGAACAATGAAGGTCAGCGTACTGGGTGGCGGGCACGGGTGCTTTGCGGCGGCGATCGACATGCTCGAAAAAGGCCACGACGTCACATGGTGGCGACGCGATACTGCGGCATGCGCGCGTCTGCGCGAACTGGGCGGGCTGAACGTGAAGGACTGGCGCGGCACGCGTCGCGTGCCGCTGGGCGACGCGCGCGGTGCGATTCGTCTCGTCGACGATCCCGGCAGCGCGGTGCGCGACGCACGGCTGATCGTGATTCCGCTGCCGTCGACGACGCACGAATCGCTCGCGGGCCTGCTCGCGCCGCTTCTCGCGGATGGTCAGGTGGTCTATCTGCCGCCCGGCACGTTCGGCAGCTATGTGTTCGCGAAGGCGATGGCCGACGCGGGCAACCGCGCGCGCGTCGCGTTCGCGGAAACGGGCACGCTGCCGTATCTCGTGCGGCGCCACGGCGAGAACGACGTGGTCATCAGCGCCTACGCAACGCGCCTGCCCACCGGCGTGCTGCCCGCCGAAGCGGGCGAGTGGGCGTTTCCCGTGCTCGAGGAAGGCTATCCCGGCGTCGAGCCGATCGAGGATGCGCTAAGCGGCGCGCTGATGAATGCGGGGCCAGTGATCCATCCGCCGCTCATCATGATGAACGCGGGACCGCTCGAGCATTTCGAGTCCTGGGACATCCACAACGAAGGCACGCAGGCGTCGATTCGTCGCGTGACGAGCGCGCTCGACGCGGAGCGGATCGCCGTGCGCGAAGCGCTCGGATACGGCGCGCCGCATTTTCCGCTCGCCGATCACTACGCGAGCGAGGGCGACGAATGGATGTACGGCCGCGGCGCGCACGGCAAGCTGACGGACAGCGGCGACTGGCGCGAAAAGATCGACCTGAAGGCGCATCGCTACATGCTCGAGGACACGCGGCTCGGACTGTCGTTCATCGTTTCGGTCGGGCGTTGGGCCGGCGTGCCGACGCCGGTTGCTCAGGGACTGCTGAGCATCGCGAGCGCGGTGGCGGAGCGTGATCTGTATCGCGAGGGCCGCACGCTCGAAAACCTCGGGCTGGCCTCGCTGTCGCGCGAGGCCATGCGCGAGCGGCTGACGCGGGGGCTCGCATGATGCACGGCGCGGCCGACGTGAAGCATGTCCATGTGCTCGGCGCGGGACGCATGGGGCAGGGGATCGCGCTCGCTTTCGCGTTCGCCGGCTTGCGCGTGACGCTCATCGACTTCAAGGAACGCGACGCCGCCGCGCGCGCCGCGTTTGCGGCGGCCGCGCTCGCCGGGATTGAGCAGCAGTTGCAGACCCAGGCCGATTTCGGGCGTATCGACGCGCGCCAGGTCGCCGCCGCGCTCGCGCGCGTGGACGTGCTCGATCGCGCGGGCGCCGAGGCTGCGCTGGCCGGCTGCGAAGTCGTATTCGAAGCGGTGCCCGAAGTGATGGCCGCCAAGGAGGAGGCGTTCGCGTGGCTCTGCGCGCACGTCGGTGCTGAAGCGACGATTGCCTCGACGACGTCGACGTTCCTCGTCACCGATCTGCAACGGGCGGTCACGCATCCGCGGCGGTTCGTCAACGCGCACTGGCTCAATCCCGCGCATCTGATGCCGCTCGTCGAGATCAGCCGCGGCGACATCTCGGATCGCGCGGTCGTCGCGCGGCTCAAGGATCTGCTGCGGCGTGCCGGCAAGGCGCCGGTCGAGTGCGCGCCGTCGGCGGGCTATATCGTGCCGCGCATTCAGGCGCTCGTGATGAACGAAGCGGCGCGTATGGTGGAAGAGGGCGTGGCGAGCGCGCACGATATCGACACGGCCGTGCGTACGGGCTTCGGCCTGCGCTTCTCGGTGCTCGGGCTGCTCGAATTCATCGACTGGGGCGGTTGCGACATTCTCTATTACGCGTCGCATTACCTCGCGAAGGAGATCGATCCGCGTTTCGAGCCGGCCGGCATCATCACGCGGCATATGGAAGCAGGACAGGATGGCATCCGCACCGGCAAGGGCTTTTACGATTACGCGGACGTCGAGGTGCCCGCTTATGTGAAGCGCCGGCTCGGCGAGTTCGGGCGGTTGCTCGAGCATCTCGGGCTTGCGCCACGTTATAACTCGGCGCTCGATGCCAGTGAGGCGTTCAGGTCCGATGAGGCCGTCGGGTTCGGCGAACCGGCGAGCGGCTGATGGACGACACCGGCAACTTGTATCGCCTGCGATCCCTGCATCGCGGCAACGCATGCCGCGCCCGATCGCGACGTGCCGTTTCAGCTCGCAAACCGCTTCAACGCGCGATTGAACGCGGCGGGGCTCGCGACATTCATCCCGTGCGATGCGCCGGAAATCGTCTCACGCTCCGCAAATTCAATCCATTCCTCGAGTTTGTCGACGTTGTTGCGAAACATGCGCGGGCTTTTCTGTCCGTCGATCAGCAGCGTGCGGCACTTGATGTCGCGCGCCGCTTCCTGCGTATAGGGCGGCAGAGGATCGCGAAACTGCTTGGGCAGCGTGAGCGCATTGTCGAGCGCCATGCGTCGAAAGCTCTCGGTGCTTCTGTTCCAGAACCCCGGCATGCTGACCGAGTCGACGAACATCGCGAGGCCCGCGTCGAATTCGCCCAGCTCGATCAGTTCCGCGACGCGCGTGCGCAGTGCGTTGGTCGCGGCGGGCAGCGTCGCCGGCACGTGGCGCGACGGTCCCTGCAGCGGGCCGCCGGGGTCCGCGAGGGTCAGCGTTCTGACGAGCCGCGGGAATTCCCGCGCGACGTGAAACGCGACACAACCGCCGCGCGAATGGCCGACCAGATGCACCGGCGCGAGGTCGAGCGCCTCGATAAACCCGGCCACCTCGGCGACATGGGATTCCCAACTGAATTCCGCGCGTCCGTACGCGTCGGCTTCAGGCCAATAGTGGCCGAGACTGGGCGCGACGCAGTGAAAGTGCTCGGACAGGGACGACATCTGCGGCGCCCAGTACCGGTAGTCGCACAACGAACCATGGATGAAGACCATCGGCTCGCCCTGGCCGGACTCGACGTAGGGTACGGACAGGCTCGATGCGGTCGTGACGAAAGACGGTATCGGGCAGGCGCCTGCCAGGGCCAGGGTCGTGTGGTGGGTTCGCGCGTTCATCGTCGCCTCCTTTCCGACACTATGCGGCATCGAAACCGTAGCGAAAATCGCATAATATTGATGCTATCCTTCAGATTTTCTGATGGATATCCCGCATGCCGACCGAAATCAGGGCGCTTGACCTCGACGTGCTGTCGATGATGGTCGCGATTGCCGATGCCGGCACCATCAGCGGCGCGGCGAAACTCGTGCACCGGTCGCAATCGGCGGTGAGCATGCAGATCCGCACGCTGGAGACGGTGCTCGGCAAGCCGCTGTTCGTGCGTCATCCGCGCAGTGTCGTGGCGACCCAGGAAGGGGAAGTGCTGCTGACCTACGCGCGCCGGATGCTCGCGCTGCGCGACGAAGCGTGGGCGGCCGTGGTTCGGCCGGACGTGACCGGGCGCGTCGTGATCGGCGTCCCCGACGATTACGCATCGTCGCTGTTTCCGCCGATCCTCAAGAAGTTTTCGGCTACCTATCCGAAGGTGGAGATTCAGGTCATCGGTTTGCCCAGCGTGGCGCTGCAACCGATGCTGAAGGAGGGCACCGTGGACCTCGTCTGCGCGACCCGCGTGAAGGGCCTGCACGGCGAGTTTCTGCGTCACGAGCCGATGGTCTGGGCGGCCGCGCCCGGTGCGACCGAGATCTGGCGGGAACGGCCGCTACCGATCGCCGTGTTCCTGCCGGGAAGCGTGGCGCGCGAGAAGGCCATCCGCAGTCTCGAGCAGGCCCGCATAAGCTACCGGACCTCCTACGAAAGTCCGAGCCTGCTCGGGCTGCTGGCGATGGCCGAGGCGGGGCTCGCCGTCACGCCGCTCGCCGCTTGCGCGGTGCCGTCGCACTTCGCGTTATTGGGGCTGGCGCACGGCTTGCCCGATATCGGCAATCTGGAAGTCGTCCTTGCGCGCAGCGCCGCGTCCAAACGTCCGCCGTGTGATTATCTGGCGGAAAGGATTGTCGCTGAACTGCGGCGCTGAGCGCCCGGCCGCATATTCGGCGCTCAGCCCGGCGGCAATCCGTGGCGCCAGTTGCAATCGATCAACGCATGAACGAGGTGCCAGTCGTGCCACTCGCAAAAGTCGAGCATCATGGTGCCGCACGGTTGCGAACGAGCCGCGAGCCGCCCGGCAAGCCGCTCGTGAATACCGCGATGCCGTGTATCGCCGAACGCCACGACGACCGGCGGTGCCGCCATCCCGGTGCCGCTGCAAAAGTTGATCACCCAGCGTTCGCCGCACAGGCTGGGAGCAAGTTCCAGCAGCGAATCGATCGCGCGCCATTTGAAAGCGATCGACGCGGGCACCGGCACGCGAAACTCGTCTTGAATGGTGAAGCGCGCCGGCACGTCGTCGATATCGAACGTCGCGTTGTCGGGCCAGGCCGTCAGATCCAGGCCGAGCGGTTTTTCGCTCGCGAAGCGACGCAGTAGCACGATGCCCCCGCGTACCACCTGTAGCCGCGGCGGTTCAGGGGCAACGTGCCAGCGCATCTCCGCGTGGCGCGCCACATACCATTCGAAGGTCGCGGCAAACGTACGGGTGCAGTCACGCGCGGGCCATTCGTCCTTCACCGACATGACCACGGATTCGCCCGGATGACGAGCGAGAAACCGACCGCAAGTGCGCACCACATCGTCGAAAGTGAGACCGAGCGGGATGCCGCCGTGATGAATCGCAAAGCGGTCGCGCTCATGGCGGCAGCGAATGTCGAGTACCCGCACGCCATGAAGCAACTGATCTTCCAGCGCCGCATGCTGCGTGCGCGCGAGCCGGTCATCGACGGTGCTGGCACAGGTGTCGTGGCTGCCCGGCAAGGTCAGTGCGCCAAGCAATCGGCGGCCGTCGATTGCCGCCATCCAGTCGGCCGGCGAAACGGTGGAGTCGGTGAGGGAAGGGCACATAAAAGTGGAAGCCGTTACTTCAACCCGCCGGAAAAGCCCTGCACCAGATAGCGCTGCACATAGCCCGCGAGCAGAAGCGTCGGCACCGACGAAATCAGCCCCGCGCTCATCAGTTCTCCCCAGTCGATGCCGTTCTCGGTCACATAGCCCGCCATCGTCAGCGGCAGCGTGAAATGACCCGGCGACGAGACGAACAGCAACGCCAGCAGAAACTCGTTCCATGCGGTGATGAACACGAAGATGGCGGTGGCAACGAGGCCCGGCGCGCAAAGCGGTACGACGATAAAAACGATGCGCTGCGCGAGGTTCGCGCCATCGAGCGCCGCGGCCTCCTCGAATTCGACCGGCACGTCGCGCACGAACGGCAGCAACATCCAGATCGCCATCGGCAACGCGTACAATTGGTACGCGAGTATCAGCCCGAACAGCGAGTCGAGCAGATGCAGCCACTTGGCCAGCGAAAAGAGCGGTACGGCCACCGTAATCGGCGGCATCAGCTTGAGCGCCAGCACGAGTATCAGAAACACCAGATCGCACCGCGCCGGAAACGCAAGTCGCGCGAGCGCGTAGGCGGCAGGAAAGGCCAGCGCGAGCGCGAGCAGCGTGGCGCCCAGCGCGACCCACATCGAGTTCAGCATCGACTGGGCCATGCCGCTTTCCCACACCGCCGCGAAATGCTCGACCGTGGGCGCGGCAGGCCACAACGCCAGCGGATGGGCGAGGCGTTCCAGGGTCGGCGTGAAGGCCGCGCCGGCCATCCATACGCACGGCAGCAACAGCACGGTCAGCGCGGCCAGCCGCAACAGCCCGCGCGCCGCGGCAGCGGACGAGCGTCGCGCGACACCGTGCAAGCGCGCCAGCGGCATCACCGGTCGCGTCTGACGGCCGATTTCCATATGTATCCCGAGACCAGCACCGCGCAGGTGAGCAGCATCAGCACCGAAGCCGCGCTGGCAGGTCCAACGTTGAAGAAGCGAAAGCCCGTGTCGTAGATGTACGTCGACAGCGTCTGCGTGGCATTGCCCGGACCACCGCCCGTCAACGCATATACCTTGTCGAACAGCTTGAAGGTGTCGATCGAGCGCAGCAGCATCGCGAGAGCGACGTGCGGCGCGACGAGCGGCAGCGTGATGTAGCGCAGGCACTGCCATTCGTTCGCACCGTCGGTGCGCGCCGCCTCCGCGATTTCAGGCGGAATCGACTGGAGCCCCGCGAGAATCACGAGGAAGGCCATCGGGGTCCATTGCCAGACGTCGACCAGCATCAGCGACCAGAGCGCGAGGTGCGGATCGGACAGCCAGGGCACCGGCGGCAGATCCACCGCCGCGAGCAGCGCATTCAGGAAGCCGCGGTAATTGAGCCAGTTGCGCCAGATGGCGGAGCACACGAGCGTGGAGAGCATCATCGGCAGCACGGCGAGCGGCAACGCGATGCGCCGGCCGGCAAACGCGCGGGCGAACAGCAGCGCGAGCGCGAGTCCGAACAGGACTTCGGCGATCGACGCCACGATCATGAACTGGATCGTATTGACGAAACTCGTGCCGAACTCGCCGTCCGCAAGGACCGACCGATAGTTGGCCAGCCCGATGAACGAGCGATGCCCCGACGCGTAATCCACCGAGAAAAACGAATCGATCAGCACGCGCGCCACCGGGTACAGCGCCAGCGCCCCGAGCATCAGCACGGCCGGACTCATCAGGACGATCAGCGGCAGGTAACGTCGCAACCGGCTCATCGATCCGTTCCCACGCTGGCCCGCGCTGTTACTGAGATGAGGCGTTGGCCTGGGCGATCTTCCGCGCCGCCTCGCGCAGGGCCGCGTCGGGCGCGGCCTGCCCGGTCAGCGCGAGTTGCAGCGCGTCGCCGAGAATCGCCTCGATCTGCTGCCAGTCCTTCACGCGGGGCCGCGCCCGGCCCGCTTCGAGCGCCTTGAGCTGGTCCGGATACCAGCGATACTGTTTGACGAGCGCCGGATTGGCGAAGACGCTCTTGCGCGTCGGCGGAATGCCGAGCACCGCAAGCTGTGTTTGCGTCGCCGGCGAAGTCAGGTAGGCAAGGAAATCCGCAGCCACTTTCGCATGCGCTGCATCTTTCGCGATGCCCATTTGCCAGATGCCGAGCATCGGCGCCGGCCCGCTGATCTCGCCGGGCGGAGGTTGCAGCGCGACCTGGCCGACCACGCGCGACTTCGCCGGATCGTCGAGCGCGGGCACCCACGCAGGCCACACTTCGATGGCCTGCGCGGCCATGCCGCCCTGCAACGCGTCGCGCACTTCACCCGCGCCATACACGTCGACGTCCTTCGGTGCCCACTTCTTCAGGGCGAGCAGCATCTTTAGCGCGTCGAACGCCTGCGGCGAATCGATCGTGACCTTGCCGTTCGCGTCGACGACTTCTCCGCCGTACGCCCACAGGATCGGCAGAAAACCGGTGACGACAGGGTTGCCCTTCACGCCGCGAAATACGACACCCGAGACGTTCCTGTCGGCTGTACCGACGGTCTGGGCGATCTTCAGCACGTCGTCCCACTTGCGCGGCGGCTGCAGACCGCGACTTGCGAGCAGATCCTTGCGGTAGGCGAACATTTCGACGTTGCCGACGATCGGCATCGCGTACAGGGTGCCCGTCGACGCGCGTCCGAGGGCGACCGTGGAAGTCACCATGTCGGCATCCGCCAGCGTGGCCGGCAGCGGCTGAAGCCAGCCGTTGGCGATGAATTCGGGGGACCAGGTGTCGTCCATCATCACGAGGTCATAGGCGCGGGTGTTTTCCCGCAACGACAGCTTCAGCTTCTGATAGAGATCGTCGTTCGGCAGCTTCAGCAATTCGATATCGACGCCCGGGTGCTGCTTCCTGTAGCCCTCCACTGCCTGCGCGAGCCCGCGGCCGTAGATGTCGTCCCGGCCCGCGATCACGAGATCCGCGGCATAGGCGCCGGCGGCGGTGATGAACAGGGAAGCCGCGACAGAAACCGCGCGCAGACAGGCGAAGAGGGTGGTCCGCTGGATCATTGATTCCTCTCAGGGATAGGCGTATGCGTACGATGAGTCCAGAGCTACCACCCCGTTTTTTTGCGTCGCGCGCAGAGTCGCGAAAAATAGATGCCAGATGGGGCAGCGGGGATTGCAGCAACCTATCATGACAAACATGTGTCAGCAAGCAGGGTTGCCGCGGGGTGTATCGTTGAGCCGCGTGACGTGCCGACGCCGCTATTGTTTTTCGATCTCCTGTTTTCCGGCTGCAATACTGACTATTCCACGCAGCCGGTCCATGACAGCCAGCGCATGTTTTCGATCTGCTTCGGACATATCCTGACGGCCAAGCAATATTTCGATGCGCGAGCGCCAATAATCCGGATCATTGATTAACGATGTCGAAGCGATCCAGCCGCCGCTTTTTGCTATTCGCTCGAGCATGGCGACCATTGCTTCGATGTGCAACAGATCGCTTTTGTAAGAAGCGTCGAGTGCCATCACATTCTCTGTCTATGGGTTTTCCTCGGGCGACTCGACCTGCGCGAGAGTCGCGCCCGAATGCGCGATCCGCCGATCTGGAATCACGCGATTCCGACGGCCTTTCTGGACATGGCGGAATGGCCAGACAGTGCCTGGCCAGGTTGATCGTGATCGACGGGGCGCGCGGCGGGCTAACCGTTCCGGGCCATCGCGATGGTTTGGGCGGCGGTTTTGCGGATCGTCTCCAGGCCGACGCTGCTCATCGAAACCGCCGACTTCGCCGCAGTAGCCGCGGCTTCGGAAAAGGCAGGGGTATTCTTCGCGAAACCTTCGACGATATTGCGCAGTTCGAGTTGTTGCCGCTGGAATTCGGCGTCGAGGATTTCCAGAATCGCGGCATGGGTGCGCGTCACGATTTCGGATGCCTGGCGATTATGCGCAAGCAGCTTTTCCGCGAACGGCCTCACGTTATTCACCTGTTCAATCCACAGTTCGAGCGGTGTTCTGTTTGACAACGTCGTCTGCGCGGCATCGCGACCGGGCAGCGCCTGCTTTACCAGCTCGAGGTTCAACTCAACGAGTTCTTCAAAGCCCCTGAACGCCTGCTGCGCCAAAGAAAATCCCGCCCAAACGCTACTACTGCGCATCCGGTCGATGTGTTCAGTCATCGGGAAATACACCGTCAACTCCTTGAGCTATACAAATGAAACGGCCTGTGGCAACGGCACCGCGGAAATAATCAATCCGCGACGCATCCGCGCAAAGGCACTGCTGGGGCGCTGAAACGCGGGGCCTTTCCCGCATCGCAGCATTAGACGGTTTATTCTAACTTTGTTAAATATGCGTGGGGAAGGCTGCTTTATAGGTATTTCACCTTAGTGCGGCTGCTGGTTTGTTGTGCCGGTGCTCGGTCTGAGAGCACGTAACTTCCATCGCGAGCCCCGTTGACGCACTCAGGCGGCGAGGCCGAAGAACCCAAGCGTGTGGGTCAGGTGCCGATTCTGGGTGCGAATATTAAACACGACATTATAGTACTAATGTCGTGTTATAAATCATAGAACGTATTGTTTTTATCGTATTACGTTGTATTATCAACATATCAACCTTTCCACGGCCTCCACAGCGCCATGACACTCGAATCCGACATCGAAGCCGCCCGCGAACGCGCGTCCGACACCCAGACGCTGTACCGCGAAGTCTGCGGGCTGCTGTTTTTCCGCTACGGCGAGACGCCGACCGCCAACCGGCTCTATCAACTCGTGCGCAAAGGCAGCATGAGCGCGCCGGCTAAGGCGCTGCGCGATTTCTGGATCGAAGTGCGCGAGAAAACCCGCGTCGACGTCGGCCGCCCGGATTTGCCGCCCGAGATCGCGACGGCCGCCGGAGAGTTCGCGGCCCGGCTCTGGCGTCTGTCGAGCGACGCCGCGAGCGCCGCGTTCGACGTATTCAGACAGGACGCCGACGCACAGGTCGCCGCAGCCCGTGAACAGGCTCAGGAACGGGAAACGCAGCGTCAGGAGGCCGTGGAGCGAGCCGAACAGGCAGCGAACGACGCCAGCGCGCTACGGGCGCGGATCGGCGCGCTCGATGCCCGCATCGTCGAGTTGCAAACCGCCAACGAGATGCTGGGCGCGCAACTGGCGGCATCGAAGGAAGAAATTGCGGCGGGAATCGCCGCGTTGGCCGACGCCCGGCGCGATTTCGCCGACGAACTGGCCAAGCTGCGCCGCACCCACGAACAGAACGAACAGCGGCTCGCCGCCGCGGAAAAACGCGCGCTGCTCGAAATCGAAGGCGAACGGGTGACCGCGCAGCGTCTGCGCAAGGAGCTACAGGCGAGCCAGGAGCGGGCGGCTACGCTGGAAGCCGACTACCGGACGCAACGCGAGACGCTGAGGGACGAAATGGCGGCGGCGAAGGCCGAACTGGCCGCGGCGAATGCACGGCATGCGCTGACCGGCGCGCAACTGGCCGAAAAGGACGCGCTGCTGGCCGAACGCGTGGCCGCGGCGGACCTGTTGCATCAGCGTATCGACGCGATGTCGCGGCGGCTCGAAGCGGCGCGCGCGGCGAAGGGGGCCGCGCGCCCTGCCCGCCGCTCCCGCGCAAAAACGGCTGCACAGGGTCGCGCGGCACCTGGTTTTTCAGGCGCGGGGTTCGTCAGGCGTGCTCCCCATTCCAGCCCGCCCAATCCCAAAGATTGACGACGCGGCCAATCTCCAGCACACAATGATGAGCATCAGAACTTCGGATGACACTCGAAACTGACCGACGATTCATGCTCGCTCATCACGCGCACGCCGCTGACGGTTTCCGTCGTCACGCTGCTTTGCATGCCGCGCCGTTCGCAATAGTCGCGCGCCTCGTTCATCGCGAGCTGGTGCGCGCGGGCCCACGCCATCCGGCCGCCGGTCGCGCTCGCCGCGACCGTATAGCTGCCGGGCTTGCTGCTCGCCGTCACGTCGGTACGCGAGGCGCATCCGACGAGGCTTGCGCACGCGAGCACCGCCGCGGCGAACCCGCGCATGCGTACCGATACCCATGCCCTCTTCCGCATCGTTCCGGGCACGCCGGGAATACTGTCCGAGTCCTGATTGACCATAGTGCAACACCTGCATTTTTAACCGATTACAAGCGGTGAATTATCCGCAATAGATCGGCGGGGATCAGGCAGCTCGATCCGAAAACACTGTTGCGCGCACCTTAACAATGGCGGCTATAACGCAACCGCCTGTCATGAACGTGATGGCCGAAATGGCCGAACCATGTCGTTCATAAAGCCGTTCGTAAAGCCATTCGTAAAGCGCTTCACAAAGAACTTCCGGAATCGCATTCGAGCGTCTAGTCTGTAACGATGCCTTTTCGGCGCACAGGTTCAGCTACCCGCACGAACCCCGCAAACACATCGGTATGCGGCACCCGCAGAACCGGAGGAGACAATCGATGGATCTCGAGGCACGCACCATTCAACGCGTCACGGCCCGGCTCGTGCCGTTCCTGATTCTTTGCTACTTCATCGCCTATCTGGATCGCGTGAACGTCGGCTTCGCGGCGTTGCAGATGAACAAGGCGCTCGATCTGTCCGCGAGCGCGTTCGGCTTCGGCGCCGGGGTGTTCTTCATCGCGTATTTCTTCTTCGAAGTGCCGTCGAACCTGCTGCTCGATCGCTTCGGCGCACGCCGCTGGATCGCGCGGATCATGTTCTCGTGGGGCATCCTCGCGGGCGCGATGGCGTTCATTCCCGACATCGCGCGCTTCACCGGCATGTCGCCCGCGCACGTGTTCTACGGGCTGCGCATCCTGCTCGGCGTGGCCGAGGCCGGCTTCTTCCCCGGCATCATCTATCTGCTCACATTGTGGTTTCCGGCCGCGTACCGGGGCCGCGTGGTCGGCTACTTCATGGCCGCGATTCCGCTGTCGACGGTGATCGGCGGCCCGATCTCGGGCGCGCTGCTGTCACTCGACGGACGCGGCGGACTCGGCGGCTGGCAGTGGCTGTATCTGATCGAGGCGCTGCCCGCGCTGCTGCTGTCGGTCGCGGTGCTGTTCTATCTGACCGACAGGCCCGCCGACGCGACATGGCTCGCTGACGACGAACGCAACTGGCTGATCGCGCGCCAGCAACAGGAGCGCGAGCATCGCGAGGCCGTGCGCAGCTTCAGCGTGAAGGAGGCACTGATCAATCCGCGCGTGCTCGCGATCGCGCTGATCTATTTCGGCGCGAACGCAACCAACTACGGGTTGAGCTTTTTCCTGCCGCAGATCATCAAGGCCTTCGGCCTGACCAATCTGCAAACGGGCTTCGTGACCTCGCTGCCGTATGTGGTCGGCCTGGTCGGGATGATTCTGTGGGGACGGCATTCGGACCGCAAGCTGGAGCGCCGCTGGCATGTGGCGATCGCGCTGCTGGTGGCGGCCGGCGGCATCGCCGCCGCGGCCGGGCTCGACAATCCGGTGCAGAAGATGATCGCGCTGTCGATCGCCGGGTTCGGCATCTTCGGCTGCCTGCCGGTGATCTGGACGCTGCCGGCCGCGTTCCTGTCGGGCGCGGCGGCCGCGGGCGGCATCGCCGCGATCAATTCGCTCGGCAATTTGGCGGGCTTTTTCGGGCCGTTCGCGATGGGCTGGATCAAGGACAGCACCGGCGGCTTCGGCGCCGGGCTGCTGTGCCTCGCGGGCGCGGGGCTGGTCGGCGTGGCGGCGGTGTTGCTGCTGCATCACGATACGTCGCTCGAGACGACGCATGGGAATCCGCATGCGCGTCCGGCGGGTGAGGCCGGGGTGGCGAGGCCCTAGCATCCAGCGCGTTCAAACCGGGCTCAATCAATTCGCCCCGCTGCCGTTATCGGAGCCATCCCCACCCTGCCCGCCCGCATCCGGCGGCACGATATCGTCCGGCGTCGGGGTCGGCGCGAGCGCCGCCGCGCCGCCGCCGTGCGCTTCGCCATCGACCGTATTGGCCGCCGCGGGCGCGGACGCCGCCCCCGGCGCCGGCAACAGCGGCGGCAACGCACGCGGTTCGGCGAGCGCCGCGGACGCACCGGCCGCTTCCGCCACGGCAGGCATCGAGGAAGCCGCGGGCGCGGCAGGCTTGGCCGCTACCACCGGCGCGCGCCGCGCCGGAGCATGCGGCACGACCTGCTTCTGCGATTTCTCCGGCGGGCGCGCAAACAGATGCCCGATCCAGTCGCTCAATCGCGCCGTGCGCTCGGCGAACCAGCCGGGCTGTTGCTCGGTGTCGAACTTCACGCGCGTATCGACGAGGCGCGAGCGCTGCGCGCGCTGGAAGAAGTCGCCGACGATCGGCAGCGCGCTATGCGCCCCCTGTCCCCAGTAATTGCTCTTCAGCGTCACGCGGCTGTCGTTGAAGCCGACCCACGCGCCCGCCACCAGTTGCGGATGAATCAGGATGAACCAGCCGTCCGCGTTGTCCTGCGTCGTACCGGTCTTGCCCGCGACGTCGCCGCGCACGCCGAAGCGCGTACGGATGCTCGCGCCGGTGCCGCGGCTGACGACATCGCGCATCACGTCGACGAGCGTGCGCGCGGCGTCGGCGGGCAGCTCGCGTGTCGGCGAGGCCGGCGCGAATTGCGCGAGCACGTTGCCGTTGCGATCCTCGATACGCGTGACCATCAGCGGCTCGACGTAAGTGCCGAGATTCGCGATCGTGCCGTACGCCGAGACCATCTCCTTCAGCGTCACCGGACTCGTGCCGAGCGCGAGCGATGGCACCGGATCGAGCTGGCTGTCGCGCACCCCCATCGCGCGCGCGAGCCGCGCGACCTTGTTCGGGCCGACCGTCTGCATCACCTGCGCGGTGATGCGGTTGCGCGAGTACGCGAGCGCGTCGC
This sequence comes from Paraburkholderia sp., assembly GCF_047605525.1. Lineage (GTDB taxonomy): Bacteria > Pseudomonadota > Gammaproteobacteria > Burkholderiales > Burkholderiaceae > Paraburkholderia. The sequence goes on from NZ_JASGFN010000016.1 coordinate 18,542, forward strand.
GCAGGCTGATCTCGCGGCCGCTCGGTTCGTCTTCGTCACCCGGCCTCCAGATTTCGCCGCCGGCAAGCTGGATTTCGACGGGGTTGTCGGGCAGCTTGTCGTCCGGCTTCGCGCCCGCCTCGAACGCCGCCGCGTAGACGAACGGCTTGAACGTCGAGCCCGGCTGACGGCGCGCCTGCTGCACGTGATCGAACGGGTCCTCGCTGAAGTCGCGGCTGCCGACCCATGCCTTGATCTCGCCGGTGCGCGGATCCATCGCGAGGAAGTCGGCCTGCACGCGCGTTTTCGTGTCGCACACGTTCTGCACGAGCTTGCGGTCGGCGAGCAGGTGCTTCATCGCATCGTCGTCGGACAGGCCCGTGTCTTTCGCGGCGCGGAAGTCGGGCGTTTCGCGCAGGAACGTGCGCAACAGGTCCTTGTCCGCCGAGCAGCCCGCGCGCGTGCCCCATGCCGAGTTCGCGATGCCCTGCAACTGGTTGCCTTGCAGCGTGACCGCCTGGGTCGCCATCGTCTGCAGACGCGAATCGAGCGTCGTGCGCACGACGAGGCCGTCGGAATAGATGTTGTAGTCGTTGCGGTCGGCCCACGCGACGAGCCACTTGCGCAACTGCTGCGTGAAGTGCGGCGCGGGCCCGGGCGGCTCGACCTGGCGCTCGAAGTCCAGACGCAGCGGCTTGCGGCTCAGCGTGTCGTAGTTGGCGGGCGTGAGCTTGCCGTATTTGACCATCTGCGCAAGCACCGTATTGCGCCGTTGCAGCGCGCGCTCCGGATTCAGCACCGGGTTGTAGTAGCTATTGCCCTTCAGCATGCCGGTCAGCGTCGCCGCTTCGAGCACGTTCAGGTCCGACGCCGACTTGTCGAAATAGGTGCGCGCGGCCATCTCGATGCCGTACGCGTTGTACAGGAACGGCACCGTGTTCAGGTAGGTTTCGAGGATCTCGTCCTTCGTGTAGAACGCTTCGATCTTCAGCGCCGTGATTGCTTCCTTCAGCTTGCGCGTGAGCGTCGGCGCGCGGCCGATTTCGTCGGGATACAGATTGCGCGCGAGCTGCTGCGTGATCGTCGAGCCGCCCTGGCGGTCGCCGGAAAACGTATGCAGCGCGGCCGACGCGGTGCGCCGCCAGTCGAGGCCGAAGTGCTGGTAGAAACGATGATCCTCGGTCGCGATCAGCGCGTTCACGACGTTCGGCGAAATTTCATCGAGCTTCACCCATTCGCGGTTCGACGGCTTGAACTCGGCGAGCAGCTTGCCGTCCGCGGACAGGATCCGCGCGGGCTGCTCGATTTTCGCCTTGCGGATGTCGCCGATGCTCGGCGTGAACGGGATCAGCAGCAGCACGTACAGCACGAACAGCGCCGGCAGCGCGGCGAGTCCCCACGCGAAGGTACGGCGGGTCGGGTGGCGCAGATGCCACCAGGCCTTCGCGATCAGCGGGTTCGCGAGGGTCAGCCCTTTATCGAGGGCCGCCAGGAAGAAGGAGATGAGGCGCTTCACGCTTGCTTGTCGTCGGCTGGGAAAGGCGCAATCGTACCAAGATGCGGGAGGCGCGCCGGTTTTTGCGGAGTCGCGGCGGGTGGTCCGCCGTGCCGCCGCTCCCGCTATCGCCGATGCCCGGCCCCGGCGGCGGGGCCACTATAATGTCGGCAATTCCGACAAGAGGTGCTTCATGATCATCAAACCGCGTGTGCGTGGCTTCATCTGTGTATCGACCCATCCGATCGGCTGCGAAGCCAACGTCAAGGAACAGATCGAGTATGTGAAGGCACGCGGCCCCATCGCCAACGGCCCGAAGAAGGTGCTCGTGATCGGCGCGTCGACCGGCTATGGTCTGGCCGCCCGCATCAGCGCCGCGTTCGGCTCGGGTGCGGCCACGCTCGGCGTGTTCTTCGAGCGCGCCGGCAGCGAAACCAAGGCCGGCACGGCCGGCTGGTACAACACCGCCGCGTTCGAGAAATTCGCGACCGCCGAGGGCCTGTACGCGACCAGCATCAACGGCGATGCATTCTCGGACGAAGTCAAGGCGCGCGCGATCGAAGTCATCAAACGCGATCTCGGCCAGGTCGACCTCGTCGTCTATAGCCTCGCGGCGCCGAAGCGCCAGCATCCGAAAACCGGCGAGGTGTTCAGCTCGGTGCTGAAACCGATCGGCCAGGCCGTCAACCTGCGCGGCATCGACACCGACAAGGAAGTGATCAAGGAAACCGTGCTCGAACCGGCGAGCCCGGAAGAAATCGCGCAGACGGTCGCGGTGATGGGCGGCGAAGACTGGCAGATGTGGATCGACGCGCTCGCCGAAGCAGGCGTGCTCGCGGACGGCGCGAAGACCACCGCGTTCACCTATCTCGGCGAGAAGATCACGCACGACATCTACTGGAACGGTTCGATCGGCGCGGCCAAGAAGGATCTCGACCAGAAGGTGCTCGCGATCCGCGAAAAGCTCGCGGCGAAAGGCGGCGATGCGCGCGTCGCGGTGCTGAAGGCGGTCGTCACGCAGGCCAGCTCGGCGATTCCGATGATGCCGCTCTATCTGTCGCTGCTCTTCAAGGTAATGAAGGAAAAAGGCACGCACGAGGGCTGCATCGAGCAGGTCTACGGCCTCTACAAGGAGAGCCTGTACGGCGCCCAGCCGCATCTGGACGACGCAGGGCGTCTGCGCGCCGACTACAGGGAGCTCGACCCGCAGGTGCAGGGCCGCGTGCAGGAACTGTGGAATCAGGTGACCAACGACAACCTCTACGAACTCACCGATTTCGCCGGCTACAAGACCGATTTCCTGCGTCTGTTCGGCTTCGAAATGAAGGGCGTCGATTACGAAGCGGACGTCGATCCGGACGTGCGGATTCCGGGTCTCGTGCAGGTTTGAGGGTTGCGGCTCGAGGGTTGCGATTCGCGGCAGGGTCCGTACCCTGCCCCTGCCTGTGCCTGCCCCAATGCGTCACTGGCGTCACTGGCGTCACTGAATCGGCGGCACCACGCCGAGCTTTTCGGCCAGCATCCTCTCGTAGACGCCGAAGTGCAGATCGACCTCTTCCTGCGTGAGCACGGTCACGGCGATATTGATCTGCGTGGGCTGCAGGCCGAGCACCGTCGCGATCACCGCTTCCAGTTGCGGCACGCATAACCGGTCATCGGCGAAGGTCGTGCCGACAGCAATTTCGTAAGCGGATTCCTGCCGCAATACCACTTCGACCAGCCGCGCACGCGCGCTCATGTTGCTGTCGATCGCCAGCCGGATGACCTCAACCGCCGTGCGCATCGTGCCGGTCGGAAAACCCTTGATCGAGCGCAACCGGATCCGGTGCCGGCCCAGGGTCAGCCAATCGTGTTCGAATTCCATCATGTCCTCGCAGGGTCCGTCAGGGGCATCGCGCAGATAGGATGCGGCCGGCCGAATTCAAGAGCAGAAAGTCGCGCTACCCCCCTTGAAATTTCCGTCCGGGATCCTATCTTAGATTCCGCTCAGGCAGTCGCGCCGGCAATCCGGTGCGCTGCGTGTTTCGATTTGTTTGCCCGCGGCACGGCAGACGGACTGGAGCGCGTAGGCCGGTTCGTCTTCCTGCTGGTTTGAAGGAGGAAATGACCATGAGCGATCTCTACTACGGAACCGACCTTTTCAGCGAGTTCGACCGTCTGCAACGGCAGATGGCGAGCCTCTTCGGTGGCTTCCCGTCCAGCATCCGTTCCGGGCGCTTCGGCGCCTTCCCGCAGGTCAACATCGGCTCGACCGACGATTCGATCGAGATCGTCGCGTTCGCGCCGGGTATCGACCTCGCCAACCTCGACGTATCGATAGACAAAGGGCTGCTGACCATCAGCGGCGAGCGCGGCACCGCGCAGCCGGAAGCCGGCGACGACACGCGCACCTATGCACAGGAGCGGTTCGCCGGCACTTTCCGGCGCGTGATCGAACTGCCGCAGCAAGCGGACCCCGACAAGGTCACCGCGCACTACACCAATGGCTGCCTGACCGTAAGCATCGGCAAGCGGGAAACGTCGAAGCCGCGAGCCATCTCCGTTCAATGAAACCCATCGCGAAACCGAGGAGAACATCATGAACGACACGACAGAACTTGCCAGCAAAAATCAGACGGCGGTTGGCCGTCGCGAAGACGACCCGTCACAACGTCGGATCACGCTGACGCCGCCCGTGGACATCTTCGAGGATAGCCAGGGCATCACCCTGTGGGCGGATCTGCCCGGCGTGACGAAGGACCGGCTCGATGTGAAGGTGCACGACGGCAACCTGTACATCGAAGCCGAGGCGGTGGTGCCCACGCCGGCGGGGCTGCGCCTGCAGCACGCGGAAATCCGCCAGCCTCACTTCGCGCGGGCGTTTTCTCTGGGGGCTGACTTCGACGCATCGAAAATCGATGCAAACCTGAAGGACGGCGTGCTGAAGCTGACGATTCCGCGCCGCGACGAAGCGCGGCCGCGTCGGATCGAAGTACGCACGAGCTGAAACCGGCAAACGGGCGGCAACGACAGGAGAAAACCGGTGGCGGTCATCCGGCCGCCCCTCTCCGATTGCGCAGGCCCGAATGCAGGACGTCATACAGGCATGCCGGCGCGGGTAGATGGCCGGGATCGGGCGCGATGGATGGCCGAAGTCCCGCGGCATCGGCGCAATGACTGGAATCCGGTTCTCCTGCCGGACCGTATAGGAGAATACGATGAACACCGATCCGAAAAAGTGGAATCCCTTCAAGTTCCTGCGCGGAGCGGCCCGCAAGTCCGATGCGGACGGTCCGGAAAGCCCGCCGTCGAATGAGCAATGGCGCGCCTCCTGGCCCGACATTCCGCGACTGTTCTCGCGCGAACCGTGGCGCGCAATGGAGGAGTTCTTTCACGACCCGTTCGCGGGCCGTGGCGCGCTCGAACGATGGTTCGGCGACTTCAGCTCATCGCGCTTCCAGCCGCGCATCGACGTGGTCGATGAAGGGCCGGTGCTCCGCGTGAGCGCCGAGCTGCCTGGAATGAAACGCGAAGACCTGAGTGTGAGCGTCGAGGACGGCGCGATCGTGCTGCGCGGCGAGAAAAAGCAGGATGTGCGCAGCGAGGAAAACGGCTGCTACCGGCTGGAGCGCGCACATGGAAGCTTCGTCCGCACGATCCCGATGCCGGAAAACGCCGATCCCGAGCACACCCTGGCCAAGTTCGACAACGGTGTGCTCACGTTGACCGTGCCGAAATCGGAGCCGGCGCGCTCCGCGAGTCGCACGATCGACATCGGTTAGCGCGAGCCGGGCCGTTAGCTCAGCTGGTAGAGCAGTGGACTTTTAATCCATTGGTCACTGGTTCGAATCCAGTACGGCCCACATCAACCCGGGCATTCCGGCGCCGCCCGACGAGTGCGCTCCGCGCCCAGGATCGTCAGACCGCATCAAACCGCATCGGACCGCGACTCCGCCACATAGCCATCTACCGCGCGCATCACGCGTGCTTCCAGCGCCGCGGCATCGCGCTCGTCGCGCTCGCCCGCGTAATCGACCATGCCGCGCACGATCGCCAGCAGATCATGCGCGGCGAGATTCACGTCATCGAGCGCAGGCGCCTGTGCCTTGTTGCCCAACGCGTCGACGAGCGCGGCGTGCACCGTATCCGTGATCCGCTGATCCCGTTCGCCGACCGGCAGGCGCCGCTCCTCGAAATCGATGAGCCGCGCGAGCACCGGCCGGCGCATCTGATGCGCGACCGCCGCGCGCACCAGCGCCCGCACGCAGTCGCGCGAAATTTCCAGCGCCGCCGCCGCGTGGATATCGGCGGCCAGTTGCGCGGTTTCGCGCTCGATCAGCGCGACCGTCAACGCATCGCGATTCGGAAAGTACTGATACAGCGAGCCGATGCTGACACCGGCGCGCAGCGCGACCGCATTGGTCGTATAGCCTTCGAGCCCGTGCGTCTCCAGAATGCGGGCCGCCGCTTCGAGCACGGCTTCCACGGTTTGCGCGGAGCGCCGCTGGATCGGCGACCGACGGGGCTTCAGATGCTGGGTAGCGGTGGATTTCGGCATGGCGAAAACAGGAGCGTCGAGTCGGATATCAGGGCGTGCCGTTACGGCAATACTCGCGATACCCGGCGCGCTCCGCGAGCCGCGCCATATAGGCGGCGAGCGCCGGAAAATCGTCATGCGGCTGCGGCGTGTCGAGCCAGCGGTTCGCCGACAGCGCGACTGGAATATCCGCGAGCGAAAACGCCTGCCCGGCGATAAACGCGCCGGTCCGTTCGAGCTGCCGTTCGACGATCGCCATATGCTTCGACCAGTTCGCGCACGACAGCGCGATCTGGCGCGCATCCTGATGCGCGGGCGAGCGCCGCACCAGCCCCATGAACGCATAGCTCCACGCGCGGTTCAACTCGCTCGCCTGCCAGTCGATCCACTGATCGCAACGCGCGCGCTCGACCGCATCCGCCGGATACAGCCAGTCGCCGCGATAGCGGTTCGCGAGGTAACGGATGATCGAATTCGATTCCCACAGCACGAACTCGCCGTCGCGAATCACGGGGACCGTCGCATTGGGATTGAGCGCGCGGAATTCCGCGACGTCGGTCGAACGGAAGCCGGCACCCCAGTCTTCCTGTTCGAACGAAAGGCCGAGTTCCGCGCAGGTCCACAGCACCTTGCGGACGTTGATCGAGGTGGACTTGCCGAGTATCTGCAGCATGGATGGGTCGCTCGGTGGCTGGATGGATTGGGCGCGTGGCGGGAATTCAACGCGAATCACACTCGCGCGGCACCGCCAGTTTGCCTTGCGTGCGCCGCGCCGTCATCAGGCTTTGAGCGTCGCCTGCTCGCGGATCATGTCGTAGAGCGCCTGCGCGGCCGGCGACAGCCGCGCGGTCTTGCGCGCGACGAGCACCAGCGTGCGCGACACGGCCGGCTGCGTCAGCTCGACGGTGCGCACCGTGGGATACGCGCCCTTCTGCAGCGCGAGCGCCGGCACCACGGCCGCGCCGACCCGTTGCGCGACGAGCCCGACCGCGGTCGAACTGCGCTGGACCTCGTAGAACGAGCGCGGCGTGAGATCGCTCGACTCCAGCGCGACGTCGAGCAGCGCGCGGTTGCCGCTGACCTCGCCGGCGAAGATCAGCGCGACGCCCTGCAATTGCCGCCACGCGATGCGCCGCCGCCTCGCGAGCGGATGGCTCTCGTGGCAGATCAGCACGTAACGGTCTTCGGTGAGCGGCAAACTCGCGAGATCCGGATGATGCTCGCGCGCGATATTGATGCCGAACTCGACCTCCCGGCGCAGCACGGCCTCCTCCACCGCCGCCGACGCATGATCGAGAATCTTGATGCGGTTGTGCGGATAGCGCGCCGAATACGCCTGAAGAATGCGCGGCAGATACTGGATCCCGACGGTCGGCACGCACGCGATCGACACGTCGCCGCGCCGCGCCATGCCGGTTTCGCGAATGTCGACGAGCGCGTCGGCCAGTTCGCCGAGCAGACGGCGCGCCTGTGGCAGAAAACTACGGCCGATTTCGGTCAGTGCCATCGAGCGCGTGGTCCGCTCGACCAGCGTGACGCCGAGATAATTTTCGAGCTTGCGCAGCCGCTGGGTGATCGCGGTTTGCGTGACGTGCAGCGCATCCGCCGCGCCCTGGAAGCTGCCGCGATCTGCGATCGCGACGAAAGCCTGCACGCCGAGGGTGTCGATTTTCATTAGAAAAATGAAGCAATCGGAATCATAAATTCATTTTACTCTGGCCTTCGGGCCGCCGAGAATGGGCGCACCGAACCCCACGAAGGAGCAAAAAATGACGGAGAAAACCGCTGCCGGGCCGACCCCGACCCACGCGGACTGGCAGGCGAAGCAGTACATGCTGTTCGAAAACGAGCGCACGCGTCCGGTGCGGGATCTGCTCGCGGCGGTGCCGGCCGACGGCGCGCGGCGCGCGGTCGATATCGGCTGCGGACCCGGCAATTCGACCGAGATGCTCGCCGCGCGTCTGCCGGGCGCCGCGATCAGCGGCATCGACAGTTCCGCCGACATGATCGCGGCGGCCCGCCTCCGTCTGCCGCAATTGAGCTTCGACGTCCGCGATATTTCGACGTGGGATTCACCCGGTCCCTACGACGTGATCCTCGCGAACGCGGTGCTGCAATGGGTGCCGGACCACGAGCGGCTGTTTCCCGCGCTGGTGGAAAAACTTGCCGCCGGCGGCAGCCTCGCCGTGCAGATGCCCGACAATCTCGACGAGCCGGCGCACCGGCTGTTGCGGGAAGTCGCCGCCGATGGACCGTGGGCGCCGAAGCTGACCGGTGTCGAGCGCACGATGCGCCACGGCCCGGGCTGGTACTACGCGCTGTTGAAACCGCTGTGCGCGCGCGTCGACGTGTGGCGCACGGTCTATCACCATCCGCTTGCGGGCGGCGCCGACGCGGTGGTCGAGTGGTTCAAGGGTAGCGCGCTGCGGCCGTTTCTCGCCGCGCTCGACGACGCCGAACGCCCGGCGTTTGTGCAGCGTTACCGCGACGAGATCGCGAAAGCCTATCCGGCGCTCGCCGATGGCACCGTGCTGCTGCCGTTTCCGCGGCTTTTCATCGTCGCGACGCGCGCGGCGGGCTGACGCCGCCGGACGCCGCCGGCGGGGCGGTTCGCTCGAACCGCCCCGCGCTCTCATTGCCATCCCGCTCCCGCCCCTTCGCTCCTGCGTCCTTTTACCCCGTTCCGTGCGCCGCCGCGCGCCAGGGTAGGTCAGGAATTGCCGCCCGGGAATATCGCGTGCTAATGTTTGTTGAAAGCGGAGGACGGCGGCCTGCCGGCCTCACCGGGAAGCCATTTACCGCAGCGAGCGTCGCCATGAGTGATGTACGCCAACATCTGAGTCCCCGTGACCGCCTGGAGCTGTTGTGCTGGCTCACATGCGGAAGCCTCGGCGCTTATTACCTGAACGAAGACTGGCCCGACGCGGCGTTTCACGTGCAGTCCGCGCACAAGTGGCTCGACCGCCGCGCGCGCGAGGCCGACTGGCTGTGCATCGCGAAGCTGTCGGCCACCGCGGTCGAAATCGCGCGGCGCCACGCGCAGTTCGTCGACACCGACTGGGCGCGCGACGCGGTCGAAGAAATCCTCGATACCGACGAACTTGACCCGCAGGCCCGGCTGGTCAGGCAGGTGCTGGCCGATTGCCAGAACGCGCTCGCGGACAAGCGCCTCGCGGATTAACCTTTTCCCCCTGTTTGCGGCGATTTCGGGGCCATTTTTTGGCCCCGTTGCGTTGCTCCGCCCTCTCCCCGCGCACTTCTGCGTTACCCGATCGCACGGCCACGCGCCGGTACGACTCCGTGGTCGACTATCTCGCGCAGACCACGGCGAACGGCAACTGGGCCGGTTACCTGTTCGCGCATCCGTACGACAACGACAACACCGATAACTCGTTTCGCCTCGGCAATAGCGTGAAGTACGCGAGCCCGGAGATCGCGGGCCTGCAATTCGGCGGCGTCTACAGCTTCAGCAACGACACGAACTTCGCGAACAACCGCGCGTACAGTTTCGGCGGCCAGTACGCGAACGGCGGCCTGCTGATCGCGGCGGCCTATCTGCAGGCGAACAATCCGGGCGCGGGTTCGGCCGGCGCGATCACCGCGAACGACGCGAGCTTCATCGCCGGCCGCATGCGCATTTTCGGCGGCGGCATCAACTACACGTTCGGTCAGGCAACCGCGGGCTTCGCGTACACGAACTCCAACTACCGGGACCCGACCGGCAACGGCTATATCGGCCTGCCGCTCGCGGTGCCCGACCGGCAACTGATCGAAGCCCGATTCGACGATCCGCAGCAGCGTGCCGGACTCGACCTCGGTCAGCTCGAACACGACCAACGTGGTCGGCTCCGGCGTGTAGTTGACGGTGACGTCGATTGCGGCCGGATGCCAGCGCCACGACAGATGATGCTCGGGCTCGACGCGCTCGACGTGCACGTCCATCACCAGGTGCTCGTAACCCGGATGAATAATGCATCCGGCTGCACTTTTTTTTCAACGTATCCGCGCGGCGTTGCAGGAACGGAACGCCGCGCGCAAAGCGCGAGTCATTCGGTCGCATGCGCATGCATCACGCCAGCCTGCATCGACCACGCCATCCACGGCCGGCGCAGTGCGACGATCGCGACGAACGCGCACGCGGACAGCGTGCCGAACGTCGCGAAGCCCATCTGATAGCTGCCGGTGCTCTCCTTCGCGATGCCCATCACGACCGGCAGATAGAAGCCGCCGATACCGCCCGCCGCGCCGACGATGCCCGACATCAAGCCCGTGCGGCCCGCCCAGCGATGCGGCACGAGCTGGAACGTCGCGCCATTGCCGAGACCGAACGCGACATACAGGCACAGCAGCAGCGCGATGCCGCCGGCGAGCGACGGCATCGCGGCGGCGAACACGAAGTCGCCCACGGCGATGATCGCGAGCAGCACGGTCAGCGCGCGCACGCCGGAGACGCGGTCGGCAATCAGGCCGCCGAGCGGACGCACCATCGCGCCGGTCGCGGCGAGCAGCGCCATGAACAGACCCGCGTCGATCTTCGACAACTGATACTGGTTGGTGAGCAGCAGCGACACATACGAGGACATGCCGACGAAGCCGCCGAACGTGATGCTATAGACGAGCATGATGACCCACGTATCGCGTTCGCCGAGCACCGCACGATAGCGTTTGGGCAGCACCGCGATCGCGAGCACCGCGCCGATCACCGGCAACAGCAGCACGCCGGTCTTGCCCGCGCCGAACAGGCCCGCCTCGACGAGCAGCACGAGCACGATCAGCCCGACGAGCGTCGCCGCGAAGCTGCCGAATGCGCGCAGCACACTGCCCGATTTGATGCCCGCGTCGTTGGCCCAGCAATACAGCGTGATCGCGGCGATCGCGAGCAGCGGCAACGCGCCGCCGGCGGCCATCTGCCAGCCGTAGCGCGTCGCCAGTTGCGGGAACAGGAAGCCGTCGAGCACCGCGCCGATATTGCCGGCCGCGGCCAGCCCCAGCACCAGCCCCTGCACTTTCGGCGGATAGTTGCTGCCGGCCATCGGCAACGCGACCGCGAAGCTCGCGCCGCCGACCCCGAGGAACACGCCGAGCACGAGCAGCGTTTCGTACGACGGCACCGACTGCATCGCCGGCAGCACGATCGTCGGCACCGCCGACAGCAGCACGCCCATCAGCGCGATGCGCTTGCCGTGCGCGGACTGATACAGATTGCCGAGCGTCACGCGCAGGATCGCCGCCGACAGCACCGGCACCGCGACGAGCAACCCCTGTTGCGCGGGTGTCATCGCGATGCTCCTGCTGATGAACGGCGCGAGCGGGCCATACAGCACCCACACGGTAAAGCCCGTGTCGAAATAGAGAAAACAGGCGACGAGCGCGCGCCAGTCACCGCTTCGAAGAGAGTGCATTACGTTTTTCATCAAAGGTCCTCACCAGGGTTTGCTTGCATAGGGAACGTTCGTGCGCGGCGCGCTCAGTACACGTCGCGGGCATAGCGTTTTTCGCGCGTCATGCGGCTCACGTAGTCGAGCGCCTTGTCCTCGCTCATGCCGCCGTGCGTCGCGATCACGTCCTTGAGCGCCGCGTCGACGTCGCGCGCCATCCGGCTCGCGTCGCCGCACACGTAGAAATGCGCGCCTTCCTCGAGCCATGCCCACAGTTGCGCGCCGTGTTCGCGCATGCGGTCCTGCACGTAGACCTTGTCGGCCTGATCGCGCGAGAACGCGACGTCGAGCCGCGTCAGCAAACCACTCGCGCGCATCGCCTCGAGTTCGTCGCGATAGTAGAAATCGGTTGCCGCGTGCTGTTCGCCGAAGAACAGCCAGTTGCGGCCGCGCTCGCCGCGCGCGCGCCGCTCGTGCAGGAAGCCGCGAAACGGTGCGATGCCGGTGCCGGGGCCGACCATGATCATCGGCGTGTCGCCCTGATGCGGCGGCCGGAAATGCGCGGACTTCTGCACGAACACCGGCACGTCGATGTCGCCGGCGCGATCCGCGAGAAACGTCGACGACACGCCCTTGCGATGGCGCCGCCCGTTGCTGTAGCGCACTGCCGACACCGTCAGATGCACTTCGCCCGGATGCGCTTTCGGGCTCGACGCGATCGAATACAGGCGCGGCTGCAGGCGCTTCAGCACGCCGGTCAGCTCGGCGGCCGTGACGCTCACCGGGAATTCGTGCAGCACGTCGGCGAGCTGCTGCCCCCACAGCCATTGCTTCAGATCGGCCTTGCGCGCGGGCGTGAGCAGATCGCGCAGCGCGCCGTTGCTGCTGTGCGCGGCGACGAACGCGAGGGCTTCCGCGCTCGGGCGCGCGATCTCGTAGTGCTTGCCGAGCGCGTCGGCGAGCCGCACGTCGCCGATGCCCGCCACGTGTACCGGTGCATCCGCGGTCAACCCGCTCAGCGTGATCAGTTCGTCGACGAGTTCGGGACAGTTGCTCGGCCACACGCCGAGCGCGTCGCCGGCTTCGTATTCGAGGTTCGCGTCGCCGATGCGCAGCGACACGCAGCGCGTGTCTTTTGCGGCGCCCTGGCGGTTCAGGCGCAGATTGCCGACGAGCCGCGACGCGGCCGGCCGCGCCCTGCTCGGCACCGCGCCCACCACCGCGTTGATCATGCCGCCCGGCGGTACCGCATGGAGCGCCGCATCCTCTTCCTTGATGCGCGCGATCACGCGTTCGAGCCATGCATCGGCGAGCGGCTGGTACTCGGTATCGCAATCGACGCGCTCCATCAGACGCAGCGCGCCCTGCACGCCGAGCCGTTCGTCGAGACGGCGGCCGTGGCCGCAGAACTGCTCGTAGTTGCGATCGCCGAGCGCGAGCACCGCGAAGCGCACGCCGTCGAGGCGCGGCGCATCGTCCGCATTCAGTTGCGCCCAGAAATCCTGCGCGTTGTCGGGGGGATCGCCGTCGCCGAACGTGCTCGTCATCAGCAACACGTATTGCGCTTTCGCGAGCGTCGCGAGCGGATAGTCCGCCATGCACGCGGTGCGGATTTCGAAGCCGGATTCCATCAGGCGCGTCGCGTAACGTTCGGTCAGCGATTCGGTGTTGCCGGTTTGCGAGGCCCACAGCAGGGTCACTTTCGGGCGCGCGCGCACGATGCGTACGCCCGATTCGCGCGGCTCATCGGTTTGCACGGCGTTGGGCAAAGCCGTGGCCGGCGCTGTGGTTGTGGTGATGCCCGTTGCCGGGCTGCGGCTATAGAGTCCGGCCAGCAGGCCGTCCACGTACAGCCGCGTGGCCGGATCGAACGGCGCGCCGTGCGGCAGCACCGGCACGCTTTCGATGCCCTGTGCTTCGGCTGAACGCAGCCCGCTGACGAAGCCGGACAGATACGCGCGTTCGGCATCGCTCAGCGACGGCGCGGATTCGGGCGGCAATTGCAGCAGGATGTTGAGGGCGTCGATACGAGGCATGGGCTGATCCTTGGCGCTCGGCGTGCGAGCAACTGCGTGGGTGTCCGCGCCGATGTCCGAATGAGCGGCGGCGTTTGCGTCATCGCCGTCGGATGCGTTCGCGGCGTTTTCAACCGTCACCGGGCTCAGCGCAACCGCGCAGAATTTGAATTCGGGCTGCTGCGAAACCGGATCGACCGCATCGTTCGTGACCGCGTTGATGCACAGGTCGTCGCCGAATACGTCGTTCCAGTGCATCGGCGCGAAGCAGTTGCCCGCGCTAACGCGATCGGTGACGACCGCGGGCAGGATCGCGCGGCCACGGCGCGAACGGATCTCGACCGGCGCCTTCGCGCGGATGCCGAGCGCCGCCGCGTCTTCCGGATGAATCTCGACGAACGGCCCCGGGTTCAGCTTGTTCAGCATCGCGACCTTGCCGGTCTTGGTCATCGTGTGCCATTGATGCTGCACGCGGCCCGTGTTCAATACGATCGGGAATTCGCCGTCGGGCAATTCCGCCGCGGGCGCATAGGCGCGCGCGAAAAACTTCGCCTTGCCGCTCGCGGTCGGAAACGCAATGCGAGGATGGCTGCCGTCGTCCAGTTGCCTCGGCGTCTGGCTCACGCCGTCATTCAGATAGCGAACCGGATTGCGCCCGGCGCAATCGGCGGAAGCCAGCGGCCATTGCAGCGGCGTGTCCTTCAGGCGCCGATGACTCGCGCCGCGCAGGTCGTAGCCGGTCGCCGGATTCGACGCGCGCGTGATCTCGGCGAACACGTCGGCGGCGCTCGCGTAGGTGAACGCGTCGGCAAAGCCCATCTCGCACGCGATGCGCGCGATGATCCGCCAGTCGGGCAACGCCGCGCCCGGCGGCTCGATCGCCTCGCGCATCAGCGTCAGGTTGCGCTCGGAGTTGACCATCACGCCTTCGGCTTCCGCCCACAGCGCGCCGGGCAGCAGCACGTCGGCGTAGCGGTTCGTCTCGGTGTCGAGGAACGCGTCCTGCGCGATCACGAGTTCGGCGGCGCGCAAACCGGCGATTGCGTTCTGCCGGTTCGCGACGGTCGCCACCGGATTCGTGCAGATGATCCAGCACGCCTTGATGTCGCCCGCCGCCATGCGCGCGAACAGGTCGATCGTGCCGTTGCCGGCGTCGCTTTTCAGCGTGCCGGGCGCGATGCCCCACAGGTCTTCGACAAACGCGCGGTCCTGCGCGACCAGCGCCGAACGCTGCCCCGGCAAACCCGCGCCCATGTAGCCCATTTCGCGGCCGCCCATCGCGTTCGGCTGGCCCGTCAGCGAAAACGGCCCGCTGCCGCGCCGGCAGATGCGGCCCGTCGCCAGATGCAGATTGCAGAGCGCATTCGTATGCCACGTGCCGTGCGTGCTCTGGTTCAGGCCCATCGTCCAGCAACTCATCCAGTCGTTCGCCGACGCGATCATTTGCGCGGCACGGCGGATATCGTCGGCGGCGAGGCCGGTGATGCGCGCGACGTTCTCCGGCGTGTAGTCCGCGAGAAACGCGGGCATCGCGTCCCAGCCTTCGGTAAATCCGGCGATGAAAGCGGCATCCGTTGCGCCGTTTTCGTGCAGCAGATGCAGCAGGCCGTTGAGCAGCGCGAGGTCGGTGCCGGGCTTGATCCGCAGGAACAGATCGGCCTTCTCCGCGGTCGTGTTGCGGCGCGGATCGACGACGATCAGCTTCGCGCCCGCCTTCACGCGATCCATCATCCGCAGGAACAGAATCGGGTGACAGTCGGCCATGTTCGCGCCGCTGACGAAGAACAGATCCGCATGATCGAAGTCTTCATACGAGCCGGGCGGCCCGTCGGCGCCGAGCGACAGCTTGTAGCCGCTCGCCGCGCTCGCCATGCACAGACGTGAATTCGCCTCGATGTTGTTGGTGCCGATAAAGCCCTTCGCGAGCTTGTTGACGAGGTATTGCGCTTCGAGCGACATCTGCCCGGACACGTAGAACGACAGCGCATCCGGGCCGTGTTCGTCGACGATGCGCCGCAGCCGCGCCGCGGTGTCGCTGAGCGCCTGCGCCATCGGCAGCGGCACCGGGTCTTCGTCGCGCGCATGACGCACGAACGCGCTTTCGAGACGGCCGGACCTGCGCAGCGCGACGTGCGCCGACTGCCCTTTCGTGCAGAGCCGGCCGAAGTTGGCCGGGTGCTCCTTGTCGCCGGAGATCTTCACGACCTGGCCGTCCTTGACGTGCAGCACCATGCCGCAGCCGACGCCGCAATACGGGCACACGGTTTTTACGTCGGCTTTTATGTTCGCGGAAGACATGGGCGGATCACGCGGCTGGGAATCGGAACCAATCGGAACAATCGAGCACTAGCGCCGCGTCAGACCGCGACCCACACCTGGCCGTTTTCGACGCGCGCGGCAAACGCGCTGACCGAATACGCCGGCGTTTCGAGGCATTCGCCGGTGCGCAGATCGAAGTGATGCTTGTAGATCGGCGATGCGACCACGACGCGCTCGCCGAGACTGCCGACCAGCCCGCGCGACAGCACCGCCGCGTGCGAACCCGGATCGAAGTTCCCGATCGCGTAGACGGCGGGCGCGGCGTTCGCGTCCACGGCGCCGCCCTCGACGTGAAACACCGCGACCTGCTCGCCGTTCACCAGCGCGCACACGCCGGTGTTCGGCACGATGTCGTCGAGCGGGCAGATCGCGGTCCACGCGCGGGGCAAGTGTTCGTTCTTCATGGCTGGAATCCTTGATGAGGGTGCGAAATAAAGCGGTGGCAACGCAACTTCAAACGCAACGTCAGACCGGCTCGGCGACGACCGGAATCGCAACGAGCCGCGCCTGCCGTTCGGCGGGCGTCGCCGGCCGGATCTGGCCGCGTTGCTCGACGAACGCGACATTGCCGTCGGACTCGCTGCTGTTGACGAAATGGCGGAAGCGCTTGCGCGTGTCGGGATCGGTGACGGCCTTCTTCCATTCGCATTCGTACGTGTCGACCACATGCTGCATCTCGGCTTCGAGTTCCGCCGCGACGCCGAGGCGGTCGTTGACGATCACGTCGACCAGATAGCCGAGCCCGCCTTCGAGGTTGTCGCGCCATACGCTGGTGCGTTGCAGGCGATCGGCGGTGCGCACGTAGAACATCAGGAAGCGGTCGATATAGCGCACGAGCGTCGCGTGATCGAGGTCGGCTGCGAGCAGTTCGGCGTGCCGCGGCTTCATGCCGCCGTTGCCGCACACGTACAGGTTCCAGCCCTTCTCGGTGGCGATCACGCCGACGTCCTTGCCCTGCGCTTCCGCGCATTCGCGCGTGCAGCCCGACACACCGAACTTGATCTTGTGCGGCGTGCGCAGCCCCTTGTAGCGGTTCTCGAGTTCGACCGCGAGGCCGACCGAATCGCCGACCCCATAGCGGCACCAGGTCGAACCGACGCACGACTTCACCGTGCGCAGCGATTTGCCGTACGCGTGGCCCGACTCGAAGCCGGCTGCAATCAGCTCCTCCCAGATCGACGGCAGTTGCTCGACGCGCGCGCCGAACAGGTCGATGCGCTGACCGCCGGTGATCTTCGTATAGAGGCCGTATTTCTTCGCGACCTGCGCGACGGCGATCAAACCGTCGGGTGTCACTTCGCCGCCGGCCATGCGCGGCACGACCGAATAGGTGCCGTCGCGCTGGATGTTCGCGAGGTAATAGTCGTTGGTGTCCTGCAACGACGCGTGCTCCTTCTTCAGCACGAATTCGTTCCAGCACGAGGCGAGGATGCTCGCGACCACCGGCTTGCAGATATCGCAGCCGAGACCGTGCCCATGCTTCGCGAGCAGCGCGCCGAAACTGCGCAGGCCCTCGACGCGCACGAGGTGATAAAGCTCCTGGCGCGAGTACGGAAAGTGTTCGCAGACGTGGTTGTTGACCGCGAGCCCCTGCTTCTTCATCTCGGCCTTCATCACCTGCGTGACGAGCGGCACGCAGCCGCCGCACGAGGTGCCCGCGCCGGTCGCGCCCTTCAATGCGCCGATATCGGTCGCGCCCGCGCACACGGCCGCGCACAACTCGCCCTTCGATACGTTGTTGCACGAGCAGACCTGCGCGGCGGCCGGCAACGCCTCGACGCCGAGCGCCGGTTTCGCGTGACCGTCCGCTTGCGGCAGGATCAGGAACTCTGGCGCTTCGGGCAGCTCGATCCGGTTCAGCATCATCTGCAGCAGCGTGCCGTATTCGCTCGCGTCGCCGACCATCACGCCGCCGAGCAGATATTTGCCGCACTCGGACACGACGAGCTTCTTGTAGATCTGCTTGCGTTCGTCGCTGAACTGATATGCGCGGCTGCCCGGCGTGTTGCCGTGCGCGTCGCCGATGCTCGCGACGTCGACGCCCATCAGCTTCAGCTTGGTGCTCATGTCGGCGCCCGCGAATCCGGCGGGGTCTCCCAGCAACTGCTTCGCGACCACGCGCGCCATCTCGTAGCCCGGCGCGACGAGCCCGAACAGTTGGCCATGCCACAGCGCGCATTCGCCGATCGCATAGACGTGCGGATCGCTGGTGCGGCACGCGTCGTCGATTACGATGCCGCCGCGCGCGCCGAGTTCGAGCCCGCAGGCGCGCGCGAGATCGTCGCGCGGACGAATGCCCGCCGAGAACACGATCATGTCGGTGTCGAGATGGCTGCCGTCCGCGAACTGCATGCGATGCGTGCCCGCTTCGCCGTCGACGATCGCCGTGGTGTTCTTCTGCGTATGCACGGTGACGCCGAGCGCTTCGATCCGGCTGCGCAGGACGCGCCCGCCGCCGTCGTCCACCTGCACAGCCATCAGACGCGGCGCGAATTCGACCACGTGGGTTTGCAGCCCCATGTCGCGCAGCGCCTTCGCGCATTCGAGACCGAGCAGCCCGCCGCCGACGACCGTGCCCGTTTTCGCGCGCGCGCCGCAGGCGCGCATTGCTTCGAGATCGTCGAGGGTCCGGTAGACGAAGCAGCCGGCGCGCTCGCGGCCCGGCACCGGCGGCACGAACGGAAAGGAACCGGTCGCGAACACGAGGCGGTCGTACGGCAGTGTCTCGCCGGTCGAGACCGTCACCGTGCGCGCGTCGCGATCGACCGCGACCGCTTTTGCGTTCAGCTTGAGCCGCACGTTATGACGTTCGAAGAAACCCGGCTCGACGAGCGACAGATCGTCGGCGGTCTTGCCCGCGAAGAACTCGGACAGATGCACGCGATCGTAGGCCGGCCGCGATTCCTCGCATAGCACCGTGATGTCGAGATCGTGCGCGGCATCCTGCGCGAGGCATTCGATCAGCTTGTGGCCGACCATCCCGTGACCGATAACGATGATTTTCATGAGCGCGCTGTCCTCTGGCCTGGTGCGAAAGCGGTTGCGGAAATAAAAACGGCGTCCCGCGAATCCAGCCGATGGCTGAATCCGGGGGACGCCGTTGTCCTGTTCGGTCATGCAGTGGCGCGTGCGGTTGTGCTGCAAGCGCGACGGACCCGCGTTGGTCCGATGGCGACGCTTAACGCAAAGGCTGTGCCAATTGTGATGAATACGCCGGGAAACACTGTGGCGAGGGGCTTTGCGGAATCTTCGTCCGCTTCGGACCGCGCCGGGCGCGCGACACGTTTTGATGCGGAGAAGCACAGCGATGGTGCGACGCAGCACTGTGCGCGTGCGAAACGGGAGCATGCGTGCGTGGCCTGGCCGGGGTGTTTTCACTGCTCGCTCAGTGCTCACCGAGGCTCGCGCACGCATCGCCGCGCGATGGCGTGGTCCTTGCATGAACGATGCGCAACGTCATTGCGGCAACGTCGCTCGATGACCCGGCCGAAGCACAACGCAGTGCATCGGTCCGTTTGAATCACCTCGACGGGCAGTGCAATGGACAACGGCGTCCCTTCGTGACTTTCACGAGCGGACGCCGTTTTTTTATCCGCGAAAAACAGACAGAAGCAGAAGCATGCAACCCAAGGACACCACGATGAAGACGAACACCGGCAAGGTCACGTTACTGAGCGCGGGCCCCGGCGATCTCGACCTGCTCACGCTGAAGGCCGTCAAGGCGCTGGCCGCAGCCGATGTCGTGCTGCTCGACGAGCTTGCGAATCCGGAGATCACCACGCTTGCGCCACAAGCCCGCGTGATTCGCGTCGGCAAGCGCGGCGGCTGCCGCTCGACACCGCAGGCGTTCATCGAGCGCCTGATGCGGCGCTATGCGCTCAAGGGCTTGCATGTGGTGCGCGTGAAGGGCGGCGACGCGCTGCTGTTCGGCCGCGCGGGCGAGGAACTCGCGATGCTGCGCGACGCGGGCATCGCGGTCGGGATCGTCAACGGGGTTTCGTCGGGCTTCGCGGCCGCCGCGGGGCTCGGCATGTCGCTCACGCATCGCCGGCATTGCCACGGCGTGAGCTTCGTCACCGCGCATACCGAGGACCACGGCGAGCCGGACTGGGCCGCGCTCGCCGCGACCCGCACGACGCTGGCGATCTATATGGGGATGCGGCGCGTCGGCAAGATCGCCGCTGCGCTGCTCGCGCATCTGCCGGCCGATACGCCGGCGGCGATCGTGCAATGGGCGGGGGGCGCCGATGAACGGCGGCTGTTGACGCGACTCGATCGGCTCGCCGACGATGCCGTGAGCGCGGGCTTCGGCAGTCCGGCGGTGATTCTGGTGGGCAGCGCGGTTGGCGAGAGCGTGGAAGCGCGTTACTGGCAACGTGAGCCGGGATGGGACGCAGCCCCGGATGCCCGGCCCGTGGAAGCGGTCGCGCATGCGGCCTGACGCGCGACCCGAAATCAGCCAGGCTGGGCGAGCCCGCCGCGACACTCAATCGCCAAACCCCAACTCCGCGTCGACTTCCTGCCCGATCCGCAACCACGCCCCCGCGCCGCTCGCGACGAGCGCATTGTTGCCGAACGTTACGGCGCCGCCGAAGCGCGCATTGACGCGATAGCCGAGCATCGTATCGGTCGGCTCGTTCGGCCACTCGGGATCGGGCGCGCCGCGCGCCTGATCGATGGTCGGCATCGGGCAGCGCGCGCACAGCTTGACGAGCCGCAACTCGACGCGCGCATCGCCCTGCGCCGCGTCGCCGTTCGCCCCGGCATCGGCGCTCAGCGTCTCCACGTAGTCCTCCTCGTACGCATCGAGGCCGGTCAACACGATGTTCGGACGGAAACGGTCGATCCTGATCGACGGCGCGCCCTTGCCGTTCAGCCGCGCATTGAGGTCGTCGAGCGACGCCTGGCCGACGACGAGCAGCGGAAAGCCATCGGCGAAAAAGGTCGTGGCGCCGCCGGTGCTCGCGGTATAGCCGGGATCGACGGTGCGCTCGCGCTCCGGATCGAAGCGCAGCAGCCGCGCCGGCAGGCCGAGAAATTCCGTGCACCACGCGGCGGCTTCGTCGCCGGTATCGAGGCCGTAGGCCGCGTCGCGCCAGACGATGGTATCGACCTTGCGCGCCGCGGCGAGCCGCGCGGCATCGAGCGGGGTGCGCAGCTCGCGCATGCCCGGCGCGCGCACGATCAGGTCCTGCTCGCCGATCTCCACCCGGATCAGCGCCATGCGCGGATAGGCGCGCTGCGTGAACATCGCGCCCTGGGGATCGGTGATCATCCAGTTGCGGTCGTATTCGAGGCCCGTCGCCAGCAGGCGTGCCTCGCGCAGCGCGATGCCCGCGCAGGATTTGATCGGGTAGACAAACAGCTCGCTGATGGTCGGCATGGTCGGACAGCGCGTGGGGAAGCGCGTTCTTGGGTCAAGACGCGATTGTAAGGCGCTCCGCGCGCGGACTTCCAGTGGTGGCGTTGCCGGCTTTCCACCCGCGCCCCGCGCGGCGGGAGCACATCGGGAAGAACGGCTCCGAGGCCGCGTTGCGCCGCGGCCCAGGGAAGCCGCCGTTTCGCCCCGCCGCGCGTGGAAGTAGAATCTTTCGCTAGCGCGCCCGCGACAGGCGCCGCATCACCACCGGTCGCTGGATGGAACCCGTAGAAGCCTCCCTACCCTCACCGAGACAGGAAATTCATTATGCAGAGCAAACCCGTGTTGACCGTGACCGAGACGACCCGCATCCTCGACGCCGCCCGCGCGGAAGCCGAGAAGAACAAGTGGGCCGTCTCGATCGTGATCGCCGACGACGGCGGCCATCCGCTCGCGCTGCTGCGGCTGGACGGCAGCGCCCCGTCGAGTTCGTATATCGCAACCGAGAAGGCGCGCACCGCGGCCCTCGGCCGGCGCGAAACCAAGGTCTATGAAGACATGATCAACAACGGCCGCACCGCGTTCCTGAGCGCGCCGCTGCTCGGCACGCTCGAAGGCGGCGTGCCGGTGATCGTCGACGGCCAGGTGATCGGCGCGGTCGGCGTGTCGGGCGTCAAGTCGGATCAGGACGCGCAGATCGCGAAGGCCGGCATCCAGGCGCTCGCGGGCTGAAACGCGCGGGCCGGTCAGCGTCTTTCACCCGTTTCGAACCGGCACGCCGCCGCGAGGCAGCGTGCCGGCGGCAGCAAAGCAACCCCGTGGCACAACACGGACCGATGCCCCCTCACCGGTCCCATAACAGATGGAGCAGTCGATGACTCAGATGAACCCGCGCGGCGGACTGCAGGTCGCCGCCAACCTCGACCAGTTCGTCGAAACCGAAGCCCTGCCCGGCACCGGAATCGACAGCGCCGCCTTCTGGTCGGGTTTCGACGCCCTCGTACACGAGCTGGCGCCCAAAAACCGTGCGCTGCTCGCGGAGCGCGACCGCCTGCAAACCGAGCTCGACACCTGGCACCGCGCCCATCCCGGCCCGGTACGCGATCTGCGCGCGTACCGGGCGTTTCTCGAAGGCATCGGCTATATCGTGCCCGCGCCCGCCAGCGTCAAAGCCACGACCGACCACGTGGACAGCGAAATCGCCGAACAGGCCGGCCCGCAGCTCGTCGTGCCGCTGTCGAACCAGCGCTATGCGCTGAACGCCGCGAACGCGCGCTGGGGCAGCCTGTACGACGCGCTGTACGGCACCGACGCGATTCCCGAAACCGACGGCGCGGAAAAGCAGAAAGGCTTCAATCCGGTGCGCGGCGCCGCGGTGATCGCGTATGCGCGCAAGTTTCTCGACCAGGCCGCGCCACTCGCGAACGGCTCGCATGCGGACGCGACGCGTTATAGCGTCGAAGGCGGCCGGCTCGTCGTCGCGCTGAAGAACGGCACGAGCGCATTGCAAACACCCGCGCAGTTCATCGGCTACCAGGGCGACGCCAGCGCGCCGTCCGCGGTGCTGCTCAAGCACAACGGCCTGCACATCGAAATCCAGATCGATGCGAACGATCCGATCGGCAAGACCGATGCGGCGCATGTGAAGGATGTCGTCGTCGAGGCGGCGGTCAGTACGATCATCGATTGCGAGGACTCGGTCGCGGCCGTCGACGCCGACGACAAGGTGCAGCTCTATCGCAACTGGCTCGGCCTGATGAACGGCGATCTGACCGAGGAGGTCACGAAGAACGGCAAGACCTTCACGCGCCGGCTCAACGCGGATCGCGAATACACCGGCGCGGACGGCAAGTCGCAGGTCAAGCTGCACGGCCGCTCGCTGCTGTTCATCCGCAACGTCGGCCATCTGATGACGAACCCGGCCGTGCTGACGAAAGACGGCCACGAGATTCCGGAAGGCATTCTCGACGCGGTGATCACGACGCTGTGCGCGCTGCGCGACCGTCAGAACAAGCTGAATTCGCGTACCGGTTCGATCTATATCGTGAAGCCGAAAATGCACGGGCCGGCCGAAGTCGCGTTCGCGAGCGAGCTGTTCGCGCGCGTCGAGGATCTGCTGAAGCTGCCGCGCAACACGATCAAGATGGGCATCATGGACGAGGAGCGCCGCACCAGCGTGAACCTGCTTGCGTGTATCGCCGAGGCGTCGGCGCGCGTCGCGTTCATCAACACGGGCTTTCTCGATCGCACCGGCGACGAGATGCACTCGGCGATGGAAGCCGGCCCGATGATGCGCAAGGGCGACATGAAGTCGAGCAAGTGGATCACGTCGTACGAGCGCAGCAACGTGCTGGTCGGTTTGAGCGCGGGCCTGCGCGGCCGCTCGCAGATCGGCAAGGGCATGTGGGCGATGCCGGACCTGATGCACGCGATGCTCGAACAGAAGATCGCGCATCCGAAGGCCGGCGCGAACACCGCGTGGGTGCCCTCGCCGACCGCCGCGACGCTGCATGCGCTGCACTATCACCAGGTCGACGTGCAGGCGGTCCAGCAGGAACTCGAGCGCACCGATTACGCGAGCGTGCGCGACGAACTGCTCGACGGCCTGCTGACGATTCCGGTCGTCGAAAAGGCGCAGTGGAGCGACGACGAAATCCGCGCCGAGGTCGACAACAACACGCAGGGCATTCTCGGCTACGTGGTGCGCTGGATCGATCAGGGCGTCGGCTGCTCGAAGGTGCCGGACATCCACGACGTCGGCCTGATGGAAGACCGCGCGACGCTGCGCATTTCGAGCCAACACATCGCGAACTGGCTGTACCACGGCGTGGTCAAGCGCGAGCTGGTCGAAGAGACGTTCAGGCGCATGGCGAAGGTGGTCGACGCGCAGAACGCCGGCGATCCGCTTTACAGGCCGATGGCGCCGGGCTACGACACGATCGCGTTCAAGGCCGCGCAGGCGCTCGTGTTCGAAGGGCGTCAGCAGCCGAGCGGGTATACCGAGCCGCTGCTGCACAAGTTCCGGCTCGAGGTCAAGCAACAGGGTTGAGGCCCGGCTGAAACGACAGCGGGCGCCGCATCATGCGGCGCCCGTTTTTCATTCGGCGCGCTTTACGACGGCAAGACCAGGACTTCAGGCGGCTTCCGCCGTCAATGGCTCCGTGACGGCGCCGTGTGTCCCCTTCTGCATATAAGCCTGCAGATACGCTTCGAATTCGTCCTTCACCTCGGGATGACGCAGCGCGAATTCGACCGTCGCCTTCAGATAGCCGAGCTTGCTGCCGCAATCGAAACGCGTGCCGAAGTAGCGGTACGCGAGCACCTGCTCCTCGGTCAGCAGCGACTGGACCGCGTCGGTCAGTTGCAGTTCGCCGCCCGCGCCCGGCTCCAGCGCGCGGATATGTTTGAAGATGGTCGGCATCAGCACGTAGCGGCCCACCACGCCGAGGTTCGACGGCGCCTTGTCCGGCGCCGGCTTCTCGACGATGCCCGACAGCTTGATCACGTTGTCCTCCCACTCGCGGCCGTCGACGACACCGTACGAGCGGCTGTCTTCGCGCTCGATCGTTTCGACGCCGATCACCGAGCTGTGATAGTGGTTGAACGTATCGACGAGCTGGCTCATCACCGGCTTCGAGCTATGCAGCAGGTCGTCGGCGAGAATCACCGCGAACGGGCTGTCGCCCACCAGCTTTTCGGCGCACAGCACCGCATGGCCGAGGCCGAGCGCTTCGGCCTGACGCACGTAGAAACAGTCGACGTTGGCCGGCTTGATGCTACGCACGAGATCGAGCAGCTTCTGCTTGTTGCGCGCTTCGAGCTCGGATTCGATCTCATAGGATTTGTCGAAGTGATCTTCGATCGCGCGCTTGCTGCGGCCCGTCACGAAGATCATCTCGGTGATGCCGGCGGCGATCGCTTCCTCGACCGCGTACTGGATCAGCGGCTTGTCGACGATCGGCAGCATTTCCTTCGGACTTGCTTTGGTAGCCGGCAGGAACCGTGTCCCGAGGCCCGCTACGGGAAACACGGCTTTGGTGACTTTCAGCATGGTAGGCATTCCCACATCGGTTAAAGGTTGGTGTGTTCGCGGACCTGGCGGCCAATCGATGCCGGCGCAAGACTAGCAAAAGAATCTGCAAGGTTCACGTACGGATTTTTCTCCAATTAAATTAATAAGAGGGACATTTATCGATATGCCATATAGCGGAAAAGAGCCGGAAACTATTACATCGTCCGCTTATCCGAATTTCCGGATAAATCCGAAAATTTTACATATATCGGCCGCATCGGCGGGCTCGCGCGCACCGCGTCATTCCTGTCCGTCGGTCGGCGGCTGCTTGCCCGGATTCATCCGGTAACGGCGGATCGGCTCGTTGCGCAACGCGTCCCGGTAAGCGGAGGCGGCGACCAGGATCAGCAGCACGGCAATGCCGGCGAGTAAATGCAGGTTCATGACTTCACCTCGCGTCAGAAAATCCGTGCTTTAAATTAGCACGACAAAAGCGGCAAATAATTCGCCGCCGCATTCCCTTATGCCTGATTACAATTCGTCACAAAATCAGCATTTCATTTAACCGGAAAGGCAATTTTTTATCGATTTTTTAGCGCCGGCGTGCTCTAGCATGGATGCGTCGCGGGTGTGTGACGCGCCCGGCCTATCGGCATATTCCATTTTCAGTTTCCCGCGCTTCAGATTCAGAATAAGGACCCCGCATGAGCGACCCAGCACTGGATGCCGCCGGCTCATCCCTGCCCCTCTCCCCGCCGCCCCGTTCCGCGCAAGGCACCGCCCCGGCGCAGGCACGCGGCGACGCGCGTGTCGCAAGCGCCGGCAGGGAGCACGTGATCGACGCGATGCGAGGCTTCGCCGCGCTGCTGGTCGCGTATTTTCATTGCCGCCAGGTCGTATGGGTCGGCATGCAGGCGTTTCATCAGAGCGTCGGCCGTTCGTTCAGTCCGGGCGCGCTTGCCGCCTACCTGACGTTGCCGATCGCATGGGGCTCGGCCGGCGTGCCGATTTTCTTCGTGATCAGCGGCTACTGCATCCATCGCGGCGGCGCGCAGCGGCTCGCGGGCAATCCCGCTTACCGGCTCGATGCGGGCAATTTCTGGCTGCGGCGCTTCGCGCGCATCTATCCGGTGCTGCTCGCGGCGCTCGTGCTGACGTTCGCGCTCGATTCGCTGAGCCTGCAATTGCCGCCCGTCAGCCACAAGATTCGCGAAATCGGTCTGCATGCGTTTCTGGTCAATCTGTTTTCGCTGCAGGGCATCGCGGGCAAGACGTATGGATCCAACGGCGCGCTGTGGACGCTGTCGCTCGAAGTGCAGTTCTATGCGGTCTATCCGCTGCTGTTCGCGCTGCGGCGGCGTATCGGTATGAACGCGGTGCTCGCGCTCGTGGCCGCGCTCAACGTCGTGTCCGCGTACGTGCTCGAGCGCCATGACCTGCAGTTCTTCACGTCGTACTGGTTTTCGTGGACGCTCGGCGCGTGGATCGCCGACGCGCGAGCACGCGGCGCGCCCGATGCGCGCGCCCCGGCATGGCTTCACGGGCTCGCGGCGGCGTTGATCGCGGCCGGCTGTGTCGCGTTTCATTTCGGCCAGTACGGCGCGTTCCAGTTGTGGGCGCTCGGCTTCGCGTTCTATCTGTACAAGGCGCTGGATGCGCGCGATGAGCGGCGGCGTAAAACGGCTGGCATGCGCGCGCTGCTTCGCGCGCTGTCGACCGGCGTATCGCGCGTCTTGTCTTTCTTCGGCGACTTCAGCTTCTCGCTGTATCTGATCCATCTGCCGATCTTCGTGCTGCTGTCGTCGTGGCTGTTCCGTTCGTCGCTGCAGATGTCGATCTGGCCGTCGTTCGGCTACATGCTGGTGGCCGTGCCGGCCGCGTACGTGTTCTACCGGCTCGTCGAACTGCCTTCGATGAAGTGGTCCGCGAGCTTCAAACCCAAGGCCGCGCGCGCGGCGCGATAAAAACAAAAACGGAGCGAAAGCCGCTGGGCTTTCGCTCCGCTACGCAAAAAACAGGGGCTGGCCGTGCCCCTGTCTACCCTCGCGTAAAAAATCCGCGGGCATTGTGCGCGCGACAGTAGAATGTCGCCCGCCAGCCGCTCCTGGCGTGTACGGCCTTCGAGAGCGTGGCTGACGCCTGAACATGCAAGTCCAGGCGCCTCGCCACCCCCGCTTTACCGCCTCACCACGCCCTTCAGAATCCGCGCGACGCCCTCCACATAGCTCTGCGTGCCGAAGCGCGCGAGCGCCGTCTGATAGCCGTTCCTGACCAGTTTCTCGCGCAGCGCGTCGTTCGAGCGCAATTCGGCCAGCGTATCGGCAAGCGCATGCGCATCGCCCGGCGTGCACAGCACGCCGTTCTCGTGGTCGTCGACGATCTCCAGCACGCCGCCCGCGCGGGCCGCGACGACCGGCCGCCGCGCGAGCATCCCCTCGACGATCACGCGGCCGAACGGCTCCGGCGTGATCGACGTATGCACGACCGCGTCGACCGCGCACATGCAGGCCGGGATGTCGTGCTGGAAGCCGAGAAAATGCACCCGGTCGCCGAGCCCGTGCGCGGCGACGAACGCGCGCAATTCGGTCTCGTACTGGTCCTCGCCGAACAGCGGCGCGCCGACCAGCACCGCATGCATCTGCGGGTTGAGCACCATCGCTTCGAGCAGCACGTGCTGCCCCTTCCAGCGCGCGAGCCGGCTGAACGAGCCGACGAGGAAGGCATCCTTCGGCAGCTCCAGGCGCTCGCGCAACACCGCTTGCGGCACCGCGCGCAACGCGTCGAACGGCTCGGCCGATATGCCGTTGAACACCACGTCGATCCGCTTGCTGTCGAACTGCGTGAGCGTCGCAAACGCATGCGCCGACGCCGCCGAATTGGCGATCACATGCGTGAGGCCGAGCCGCGCGCACCATTTGATGATCGCCAGTTGCTTGCCGCCGAAATGCTCGGGACTCACGATATCGCGCAGATGCCAGACCACCGGCCGCCTCGCGAGCTTGCCGGCCAGCGCGCCGATCACCATCGCGCGCTGCGTGTTCGCGTAGATCACGTCGGCGTGGCGCGCGCGTTGCGCGCTCGCGCGCACGAGCGAGATCAGCCCCTTCAACGCCTGTCCCTTCGGCAGCGAGCCGCCCTGCTTGCGAACGTGTTTCAGCGCGCCCGCGTCGAGCACGTTGACCTCGACGCCGGTCTGCGCGAGCGCGTCGCGAAACGGCCCGTCGTCGAACAGCACGACCTCGATGCGCGAGCGCAGCGCCTTCACGATTTCGAGCAGCGACAGCTCGGCGCCGCCGAGCACGCCGCTCTGATCGACCGCGAGAATGCGCGGCGCGTTCGCGGCGGTTGGCGATGCCGGTTGATACGGCACGTACGGTGGCAGCGTCGCCGCGCGCAACGCGGGCACCGACGCGCGCACGTGCGCAAAGAAGCGCTCGCGGAAATGCGCGGCCGAGAACTGCTCGGCGTTGGCGCGGCAATTCGCGGGCAACAGCTTGTGCGCCTGCTCGTCGAAGCGCTTGACCGCGGCGATGATCGAGTCCGCATCCTGTTCGTCGAAGAACATCCCGGTCGGCTTCGACTCGGACAGATCGCGCACGGTTTCGAGCGCGCCGCCCTTGCCGTAGGCAATCACCGGCGTGCCGCAGGCCTGTGCCTCGACCACCGAAATGCCGAAGTCCTCCTCGGCCGCGAACACGAATGCCTTCGCGCGGCTCATATGGTCCTTCAGCACCTCGAACGGCTGATAACCCATGATCTCGACGTTCGGCCCCGCCTTCGCGCGAATCTTCTCCATGTCCGGGCCGTCGCCGATCACGACGAGCTTGCGCTCGGGCATGCGCGCGAATGCCTCGACGATCAGATCGATCTTCTTGTACGGCACCATGCGCGACGCGGTCAGATAAAAATCTTCCTTTTGCGTGCACAGCGAAAACGCTTCGACGTCGACCGGCGGAAAGATCACCTGCGCGTCGCGTTGATAAACCTTCCTGATACGCCGCGCGATGAACCCAGAGTTCGCGACGAAACCGTCGACCGAGTTCGCCGTGCGGATATCCCAGTTCCGGATGTAATGCAGGATCAGCCGCGCGAGCGCCGATTTCGGGCCGCTGGTCAGCTTCGACTGCTGCAGATACTGATGTTGCAAGTCCCACGCGTAGCGGATCGGCGAATGCACATAGCTGATGTGCACCTGGTCGGGACCGGTCAGAATGCCCTTCGCGACCGCGTGGCTGCTCGAGATCACGACGTCGTACGCGGACACGTCGAGCTGTTCGATCGCGAGCGGCATCAGCGGCAGATACGAACGGTACTTGTCGCGCGCGCGCGGCAGCTTCTGGATAAACGAGGTCGTCACCGGTTTGCCGCGCAGGAAACTTCGATCGTCGAGAAAGTCGACGAGGCTGAACAGGTCCGCGTCCGGAAAGCACGCGATGATCTGCTCGAGCACTTTCTCCGCGCCCGCGTAGGTGACGAGCCAGTCGTGCACGATCGCGATGCGCACGCTTCGGTTCGCACGCAATGCGGCGCGGCGCGGCGCGGGCAACGCGCCCGGCACGCTCGTCAGTTCGTCGAGCGCGCTGCGCTTCGCGGGCCGCAGCATGGTTTTTTCAAGGACGTCGTCATTCATGCGCTTTTCCTCGGATTCAGTCGCAACAGCAGTGAACGCAGCAGTGAACGCGCAAGATTGCGCAAGGCGGGCGTCATCGTGATCGACCACGCGACGTTCGCGCCGACCATCAGCACACCGGCGGCAATCGCGAGCGCGAGGCCCGGCAGGAAGCTCGCGAGCCACAGGCTGGCGAGCAGGAAGGCGAGATGGGCCAGCATGTCGAGCACGATCTGGCGCGCGCGGATCGCAGCGAAATGCAGCAGCACCGCGTAATCGAACAGCGCGCGGGCCGCCACCGCGAGCGCCGCGCCGGTCAGGCCGAAATACGTGATGCCGAGCCACAACACGCCTGCAAACAGCGGCAATTCGACGAGGCCGACGCGCGCGGCGGTGGCCGGATTGACCTGCGACTGGATCAGGATGCGCGTGACGTTCGCCTGTCCGACGAGCCACACGGCGACGATCATGATGCGACCCACGGGCGCGGCCGCCGTCGCGATCTCGTTGCCGACCCACAGATGCAGAAACGGTTCGAGCACCAGCATCGCGACGAGCGCGACCGGCGTGAACACGCCGTTGAGAAATTCGAGCGACTGCCGCGTGATCGTGTCGGCATCCGCGCGGCCGACCGCCGAGAGGCGCGGAAACAGCGTGCGCACCAGCGCGGTCGGCACGATGTTCAGACGCGTGACGAGGTTCTGCGGCACCGTGTAATACGTGACGAAACGCGCGCCGAGCCGCGAGCCGAGCATCACGCGGTCGAGCGAATCGGCGACCATCGTCGTCACGCTCGCAACCAGCATCCAGCCGCCGAAGTTGAACAGTCCCTTCGCGACGCCGAGCTGCGGCGGCAGGATGCTGCGTATTTCCAGCACCTTCAGCGCCGAGCGGCCAAGCAGCAGCGCGGCCAGAATCCGCGCGACCACCGCGGCGGCCAGCACGTTCTGCAACGTCGCGCCGAGCCACAGCGCGGCGCCGAGCGGCAGCAACTGGAACAGGAACGTGCCGATCGTCTGGTTCGTGTTGTAGACGCCGAAGCGCTCCGCGCCGTTGATCGCGCCCGCGAACACCCACGATACGTTGGCGATCGGAATCGCCACCGCGAGCCACGGCAGCGCCATATAAACCTCGTGCTGCAACTCGGGCGACACCTTCGTGAAATACGCGGTGTACAGAAACGCGCCGAAATAGATGATCAGGCCGCCGATCACGCCGGTCGTCAGATTGAGCCATGTCGCGCTCCAGAACACGCGCGCGCTTTCGTTCTGGTCGCCCGACGCGCGCGCCTTCGAAATATGGTTCTGCGCGGCCATGCTCATGCCGAGATCGAGAATCCCGAAGTAGCCGATCAGCGTCCACACGAGACTGATCACGCCGTAGCGCTCAACCCCGAGCAGCCGGATATACGACGGCACGGTCACGAGCGACACGAAGGTCGGCAGCACGAGCCCGAAAAAATTGATCGCTACGTTCCGGAGAATGCCTTTGTCCATCGAATCCCTTGGGGTTTGCGGTTGGGTTGCCGGCGGTCCCGCGTGGCCGGCGTGAACGAAAATCAGGGTTTCCAGCGGTACATCAGCACCTTGCCGCGCGCGTCTTCCTCGACGAACACGAGGTACTCGCCGTCGCGGCGTTTTGCGGCGCTGATGCCGTTCGGCACATCGACCCAGCCCGACGCGCGGCCCACTTCCGGGCCCGGGCGGATCACGCCGAGTTCCTTGCCGCTGTCCTTGTCCCACACGTGCACCGCGCCGACCGGCTCGACGCCGAATACGTACTGCCCCTCGACGGTGAGGCCGATGATCGTCGCGATCGGCTTGCCCTGCGTCTGCCACGGCAACGTGATCGCGTAGCGCTGCACCGGCTTGCCGCTCGACCATTTGTCGTAGCGCACCAGCACGCGGCCCACTTCCTTCCAGAAGCCGTGCTCGGTCGGCGCGTCAGCGGTATAGCCGGTCGCATACAGCGTGTCGCTCGCGGGGTCGTAGATCGCGCGATGCAGTTCGGTAAACGGCTGCGGCACTGGGTACTGCGTGAGGTTCGCGTACGAGTAGACCGGATTGCCCTTCGCATCGAGTCCGCCGAAGCGGAAGCGGTAGATGCCCTTCGTGTCGCGCGCGCGCCAGATGTCGCCGGCGGTGTCGACCCACCAGCCCCAGCCGCCCGCGAGCTTCGTGCCGCTCGTGTTGAGCGTGAATTCGTCGCGCCCGAAGCGGCCGTCGCCGTTCGTGTCGCGCCAGATCCAGTCGCCGCCCGGCGGCGCGTTCGGCACCTGCGCGACCGCGCGCTCGCGGCCCGCGATAAAGCCGGAAGGAATCGCGGTCTCGCCGTCGTGCTGCGGATCGAAGCGGTAGATCTTCAGATGGTCCGCGTACATGTCGGTCAGATACAGGAACGTGCGGCCCTTGAGCCGGCGCGCGATCGGCAGGCCCGGATACTGGTCGGTATGGAACACCGGGTCGTCCGGATAGCGGAAGCGGTTCGACAGAAAGCCCACGTATTTCCAGTCCTGGCCGGGCGGCTTCGACAGATCGAGTTCGAAGCGCTTGTTGCCGGTATAGACGCTGTCGGGTCTGGCCGGATCGGGGTCGACCCAGGCGCCGTCGACGAACAGCAGCCCCTCGACCTGCCAGTTGCGTTCGCCGTCCGGCGCATAGCTTTCGAGCGTCGCGCCGAGGCCCGCGCCAATCGGTGCGTAGCGCGGACCGATACCGTTGGTCGACACATACACGTTGCCGCGCGCATCGACGCCGACCCCGGTGAGCCCGTTGAAACGCCGGGGTCCGGGCTGGCCCGCGACGCCGCTGAAAATACCGCCGCGCTCGCCGAGCGTTCCCGACTCCGTGTAGCGGCCGTCGCGCTTCGTAAAGAACAGCACCTGCTGACGCGGACCGTTATCGGCGATCAGCACGCGGCCTTGCGAGTCGACCGCGATATCGACGGCGACCGTATCGGCCGGCAGCGTGAAGTTTTCGTCGAGGCGTTGCCCGGTCGCCGTGTAGTGCGCGATAGCCGGCGCGCGCGCGCCGCGCGTGCCGCTCAGCACCCACAGCGTGCCGTCGGGCGCGAGCGCGATGCGCCCCGGCTCGGGCACGTCCCACGTGGCTTTCTGCTGCATCGATTCGGCGTCGTACACCTCGATGCGATTGCGCGCGGTATTGGCCGCGTAGAGCGTCGTGTCGTTCGCCGCGAGACCGCCGATTTCGGCGGTCGTGCCGGTCGGCACGTCGTTCATCATCAGAAAGCCGGCCGCGAGCTGCGCATGCGGGTCCGCGTTGTTCGCGGCCGGCTGGAACGGCGCGACGCGTTTCGGATCGGCAATCGAACGGCGCGAAATGCCGAACCATTGCCTGCCCTTCTCCGGCCACACGCCCGGCTCGACCAGATGGCCCTTTTCGTTGCCGACCGCGATCGCGATAAACGCATACTTGCGATTCACCGCGACCGCGTTGCCGCCGCCGTTGCCCCAGCCATGCGTGCCGCCCGCGAAGCCGAGCATCCTGCCGTCCTGATAGACGCTCGCTTCCGCGCCGCTTTCGTCCCACGGCGCGTTCGTGTACACCTTGCCGTCGGGGCTCACCGCAATCGCGGTGATGTTGATCTGCGTCCACGTGCCGTCGCCGAAACCGAAGCTGTTGCCGAGCCATGACGTTTTCGCGTTCAACGCGGTTTCCGCGTGAGCCGGCCAACCCGCCGATATCGCGGCCAGTCCGGCGGCGCACGCCATCACGGCAAGCCAGCTTCTGAGCGTGAAACGGGGCAAGGCGGATCCTCCAGGCAATGACCGGTCGATGCCGGTCGATACGATCGGCCCGGACTATGTCCGGGCGGGTGCGAAATTCATCAGTGAGGTGGCGCGGCGAACCGCCTGACGCCACGCGGGAGAACATGAGGAGCGTGTGGCCGATCCGGACGGCCAGCGCGCGGGCGGTTCTGGAGCGCCGTCCACACGGCCACATTACGCGGAAAAAACACGGCGACGAAACTCGAAAATAATTCAAAAATATTCGCCGGCTTAATCTTCGCGAAAGAAACGAGTTTAAAAGTCGATAAAAACACGAGCCTGCTCTTCGCGCCGTTTCGGGGCGCCGCGCAGTCCCCTCTATATGCCTTATTTACCGATGCGATTACGTGCGTCACGCACTTGTTACGCATCACAGCGCCGCCGTCGCGCAAGCATATAAAGTCGCCTTCAATCGCTAAAGAAATACCCTGTTTCAAACTGATTCATTTATCCAATTCCTTTGCGTTTTTTCGCGATTTTATTTTTCCTAGAATCGATTGCACTTCCGTTGCGACGCGAAGCGCGCGCGCCTGTTCGCCGCTGTTTGACGGCGACGCGCGCGCGGTACTTCGCCCGGCCTACCCGCTTCACACCATGGACGGTTCATGACTGCCAGCGCATTGCCCCTCGCGCCCTCTCACTCCCGCATCGTGCAGCTCGACGGCCTGCGCGCGCTCGCCGTGCTCGCGGTATTCGCGCAGCACGCGCTGAAAGCGCCGCTGTGGATGGGCGTCGATCTGTTTTTTGTTCTGAGCGGCTTTCTGATCAGCGGCATCCTGCTCGATCGCAAGACGCGTCAGCAATCGTATTTCAGCTACTTTTACGCGCGCCGCGCGCGGCGCATCCTGCCGCCGTACCTGCTGCTGATGGTCGTGTCGTCGATCCTGTTCGGCCTCGCGTGGGCTCGGCACTGGTACTGGTACGCGTTCTTCGCGACCAATATCGGCGACGCGCTCAATCAGAGCGGTCATGACAGTCTCAATGTGCTGTGGTCGCTCGCGGTCGAGGAACAGTTTTATATCTTCTGGCCGTTCGTGATCCTGCTGGTGCCGGAGCGCCTGCTCGGCTACGTGGCGGCGGCGCTGATCGTGCTGGTGCCGGTGCTGCGCGCCATCGCGACGCCTTGGTTCGATTCGTTCTGGCCGATCTATTACCTGACGCCGTTCCGCATGGATCTGCTCGCGGCCGGCGCGCTGCTCGCGGTTGCCGTGCGGCGCGATCGCGATGCGCTCGAACCGTTCAAGGGGCTCGCGGTGCTGGGCTTGTGCGCCGCGCTCGCGGTACTGGCGTGGCTGCATCTGCACTTCCCGCGCTTTCGCGCGGCGAATACGCCGCTGTCGAACGCGGGGCTGTATAGCGTGTCGCTGGTGCTGTGCACGTCGATCGTCGTGATCGCGCTGCAAAGCAAGGGCATCGTCAAGCGGCTGCTGTGCAATCGCGTGCTCGTTTATATCGGCACGATCAGCTACACGATCTATCTGATTCATCTGAGCGTGCTGTACATGGTGTGGCCGCTGCATCTGAACCGCTATCTGAGCGCGGCGCTCGCGCTGGCGATCACGCTCGTGTACGCGAGCATCACCTGGTTCGCATTCGAGAAGCGGTTGATTTTCGGTGCGCGCGGCAAGGAGCCGGCGCGTGCTCATGCGCCGGCTTCCGGCAGCGCCGCTACCGGAGCAGGCGCGGGAGGCCGCGCGAACGTCGCGCGGCCCGCGCCGCAAAGCCGCGCATGAAGCGCCGGAATTATGTCGTTGCGCTCGTGTCGGGCGCCCTATCGGCGCTGACGATGCTCGTGCCCGCCATTTGCGCGGCCAGCGCTGAAACCTCAACGTCGGGGCCGCCGCGGATTCTGATCGACGCCTACGGCGATTCGACGACGCTCGGCATCACCTGCGAGGCCGGCCATTGCGGTCCGCAAGCGCGCAACGCGGTCACGTATCTGCAGGACGACCTGCGGGCGCGCTACGGCGCACGCGTGCGGGTCGACAACTACGGCGTCGGCGGCACGATGGCCACGCAGTTGCGCGACGGCACCGGCAATCGCCGCGCCGGCCCGGACGCCGGCCTGCCGTGGCGCGAACGCCTCGCCGCGTCGCCCGCGCGGATCGTGCTGATCAATTACGGCATCAACGAAGTGATGCAGAACCAGACACCCGAGCAGTTCCATGCGGCCGAAACGGCGCTCGTGCAGACGGCGCGCGCGCTCGGCAAGCAGCCGGTTCTACAGACGTCGAACCCGATGCCCGACAACCGGCTCAACGCGCGCCTCGCCGCGATGGTCGCGATGACGCGCCGCGTGGCCGCCGAGCAGCAGGTACCGCTCGTCGATCAGTTCGCGTACGTCAGCAGTCTGCCGGACTGGAAGACGCTGATGTCGGACGGCGCGCATCCGAAGCCGGAGCTGTACCGGCTGAAAGCCGAACAGGACTATCAGGTCGTCGAACCCCTGGTGCGGCGGCTGCTCGGGAGCACGCCTTGAGCGGATTTTTTCCCGCGTGTTCCACCGGGTGAAGCGCGGCGCGCCCAGCCGACGCCCGGGTTTTTCCGTTTTTTTCATTAACGAACCAGAAGGCAAGCTAAGCTATGAGCCAACCACGCAAAGCGATCATCACCGGCGTATCCGGACAGGACGGTGCCTATCTGACCCGCCTGCTGCTCGACAAGGGCTATCACGTGACCGGCACGTACCGGCGCACGAGCTCGGTCAATTTCTGGCGCATGCGTGAGCTCGGCGTGCTCGATCATCCGAACCTGCGTCTGGTCGAGCACGACCTCACCGATCTCGGTTCGACGCTGCGCCTGCTCGACGGCGCGCAGGCCGACGAGGTGTACAACCTCGCCGCGCAAAGCTTCGTCGGCGTATCGTTCGATCAGCCCGTGACCACCGCCGAAGTGACCGGCATCGGCGCGCTGAACCTGCTCGAAGGCCTGCGTATCCTGAGCCCGACGACGCGCTACTACCAGGCGTCGACCTCCGAAATGTTCGGCCTCGTGCAGGCGGTTCCGCAACGCGAGGACACGCCCTTCTATCCGCGCAGCCCGTATGGTGTCGCGAAGCTGTTCGCGCACTGGTCGACGATCAACTATCGCGAGTCGTACAACCTGTTCGCGAGCAGCGGGATTCTGTTCAATCACGAATCGCCGCTGCGTGGCCGCGAATTCGTCACGCGCAAGATCACCGACTCGGTCGCGAAGATCCGGCTCGGCAAGCAGGACGTGCTCGAACTCGGCAATCTGGGCGCGCAGCGCGACTGGGGCTTCGCGCTCGAGTATGTCGAAGGGATGTGGCGCATGCTGCAGGCCGACGCGCCGGATACCTTCGTACTCGCGACGGGCCGCACCGAAACGGTTCGCGATTTCGTGCGCATGGCATTCGCGGCGGCCGGCTATCAGCTCGAATGGTCGGGCAAGGACGAGCGCGAGACCGGCATCGATGTCGCCACCGGCAAGACGCTCGTGCGCGTGAATCCGAAGTTCTATCGTCCGGCCGAGGTGGATCTGCTGATCGGCTGCGCGGACAAGGCGCGCGAGACGCTCGGCTGGCAGCCGCGGACCACGCTCGAGCAGCTATGTCAGATGATGGTGCAGGCGGATATCGGCCGTAACGAGCATCACGAGACGTTCTGACAAAGAGCCGGCGCTGAAACACACGAGGCCCCGATCGCAACGATCGGGGCCTCGCTTTTTCATCGCGCCGCCTCAATGCAGCGCGCCGCCCGCGATCGCCTCCGCGTACACCGCGGCGACCCGCTTCGCGATCACCGCGTTGTCGAAATGCTCGCGCGCATACCGGCGGCACGCATCCGCGTCGGGCAGCTTCAGCGTGCCGTTCAGCGCGCCGGCCAGACCCGCCGCAAGCGCCTGCGCGCCCGTGTCCGGCAGCACCAGATCCGGCGACAACCCCGCCACCGCTTCGGGCAAGCCGCCGACCGGCGTCACCAGCACCGGCGTGCCCGACGCGAGCGATTCGACCGTGATGAGCCCGAAGCCCTCCAACGCGACCGTCGGCACGACGCTGATATTGGCCGCGCGATACAGCGCCGCGAGATGCTGGTCGGGCACGAAGCCGAGCAGCTTGACGTTGTGCTGCAAGCCCGCGTCGTCGATACGCGCCTGCAATTCGCTCTCGAGCCGCCCCTTGCCCGCGATCAGCAGCAGCACGTCGGGCGCGCCGCGCTTCACCAGCTTCACCGCGTCGATCAGATCCTCCAGCCCCATGCGCCGCACCAGACGCCGCACCGCGAGCACGATCGGCCGGTCCTGCGGCAGTTGCAGCCGCAGGCGCGCTTCGGCCTGGGTAATCGGCAGATTGAACTGCTCGACGTCGACGCAGCCCGGCACCACGCGCACGCGCTCCGGCGAGATGCCATAGCGCGACGTCAGAATCTTGCCGAACGCGTCGGACAACACGATCAGCCGCGAAGAGCGCGCATACACCGATTGTTCGAGATAGCGCTTCGCGCGCTGGCCGAGCGAATCGGCGCCTTCGACGTGGCTCTCGTCGGCCCACGGCCCCTGAAAATGCGACACCTGCGGAATGCCGCGCGTCACGTCCAGTCCCGGAAACGTATAGAGCGCGAAGTGCGACGAGATCACGTCCGGCCGCGACGTGCGGATTTCCTCGCGCAGCGCGCGGCGCGCGGCCATCAGACGCAGCGGCAGCGATTGCGCGGCCGGCCCGAAGCCGTTGATCGCGCCGCCGGTATCGGCGGCGACTTTCGGCGAGCCGGCCACGACGCCGCGCACCGCGACGCCCGCGCCCGGCAGCGCGCCGACCAGCGAGTAGTACATGCGGTCGAGGCCGCCCGCGCGTTCGGGAAACCAGTGCATCCCGATCTGCAGTGATTTGATTGAGCGTGTCGTCATGATGAGGTGCCCCTGTGCGTTGTTTTCGGAGAATGGCGGGAGTGGCCATGGCGAAGTACGGATCGACGGCTGTCGCGCGGCCTGCGCACGCGCGATAGCCCCCGTCATTCCACGCGCTTCTGCCCCGCGAGATGGTTCAGTGTCAGCGCGTCGTTCTGCGCGACCACCGACGCTTCCGCCTGGCTGCGCCGGCGGTTTTCCTGCTGCCCGGCCAGTTGCCGGTACAGCGCGATGTACTGCGCGGCCATGCGCGCCCAGCCGAAGCCGGTCGCGAGCTGGCTCGCGGCCTCGCCCATCGCGCGGCGCGCGGTGTCGTCGCCGGCGAGCCGCGCGACCGCGCCAGCCAGCGCTTGCGGATCGTCCGGGTCGTCGAGCACGATGCCGCAATCGGGCGTGATGATTTCGGCGCCGCCCGCGGTGCGCGCGGTCACGACCGGCAAACCGGCCGCCATCGCCTCGAGCAGCGACAGGCTCATCGCCTCGTACCGCGACGGAAACACGAACGCGTCGACCGAATGCATCAGCACCGGCATCTCCTTCACGAGCCCGAGAAAATGCACGCGATGCGCGATGCCGAGCGCTTTAGCCTCGTCCGGGTACGGGCTGCCCGGCAGAAACCCGGCCACCGCGATCTGCACGTGTTCGGGCAGATGCTTCAACGCGGCGAGCACGGTGCCGAGATTCTTGCGCGGCGTGCGCAGATCGCCGACGAACAGCAGCAGGAATGCATCGGCCGGCAGATCGAAGCGCGCGCGATCGCCGCTCGCCGCCGCGAAACCCTGCGTGTCGACGCCGTTGTAGATCACGTCGACGCGGTTCTCCGGCGTGAGCCCGATCGCGCGGATTTCGTCGGCGACCTTCTGCGACACCGCGGTGATCACCTTCGAGCGCCGGTACGCCCAGCGCTCGAAAAGCGCATTGCAGCGCGTATAGATCGACTGGTACGCGGACCACACACCCTTCGTGAGGCCGAACGGATAGTACTTGCTGTTGAACCAGCCGCTATGCACAAAGTGCGACGTATTGACGTCGGCCGGCATCCACGTGATGAAGCCGTTCACGTGCAGCACGTCGTATTCGCGGCGGTGCGCGCGCAGCCACAGCGCGCTCCGGAGCGCGAACACCTGCTGGCGCAGCAGATTGGTCGGCCACCAGCGGCCGATTCTGACCGGCACCCAGCGCACGTTCGGATGCGCGAGCAGCTCGGGCGCGACGTGCGACGCGACCAGTGTCACGCCGATGTTCTCGTCGAGCGCCGCGCGCGCGATCTCGTGGTTGACGCGCCCCTGGCCGTCGTTATGGCGCACTACGTGCGTGACAATGGCGACTCTCAATCAGTGCCTCCGTGGAGAAATGGCGTGCGTCTACGGTTCATTTTTTCGTAGTGGGCCGCGGAAAGAATCGAAAAAGCGCTCATGAAAAGCAGCAGGCCGCCGGTGCCGACCAGCGAGTTCGTGAACACGAGCATCGCGAAGGTCGCCAGACACAGGCTCAGGCACGCGGAGACGAACTTGTCGTCGCGCAGCCGGAACGACGCGAGTACCGCGCGCGTGAGCAGCCACACGATGCCGGACATATAGAGCAGCGTGCCGGGCCAGCCGAGCACGAACGGAATGTTCATCACGCCGCTGTCGAAGTTGCCGTACTGGCCGAGCTGGCCGCCGTCGTTGGAGAGCTTGGTCGACGTGCCGGTCGCGCCCATGCCCTCGCCGGCCACGTCGGTGAATGCGGTCTTCGCGAAGGTCGCGTAGAACTCGTTGCGCGCCGCGTAGCTCTGGTCGTCGTGCAGATTGACGATCGTGTCGAGCCGCGCCTGCATCCGCTCGGCCACCGGCCCGACCGCGAGCAGCGGCACGCAGACGCCGGCGAGCAGCACCGCGCTCGCGACGATGCGCACGCGCACCTTGTTGTTCGACTTCACCAACTGGATCAGCAGCGCGATCACCCAGCCGCCCCACGTCGAGCGCACGAGGCTCAGCGCGAACGAAAAAAAGCCGAGCGCCGCGGCGATCCAGCGCACGCGGTGCGTGGCCGCCATCACGAACACCATCGCGCCCATCATCGCGAACGCGAACGGTCCCGACGAATTCATCGTGCTGAATACGCGCACGCCCATCGGCACCGGGTCGCCCTGCGAGTTCATCTGCGAGCCGAGCATCCACAGCGCGTCCCACTGCGGCATGACGAAGAACTGGATCAGGCCGTAGCCGCCCATCACCAGCATGCCCCAGATGAACGTATTGACGATCGTGTCGCGGTAGCGCGGATACTGGCGCGTGTGCGCCATGATGTGAAAGCCGATCAGGATCGGATAGAGCCAGTTCGCGAGGTCGTACGTGGCCGCGAGCGGCCCGCTCGACACCACGCCGATCAGGAACGCGTAGACCAGCCCGAGCAGGATCAGCAGCACCGGCAGGCCGCGCCGTTGCGCGAGCAGCCGGTAGTAGCGCAGCAGCGACAGGCCGCTGATCATGGTGACCGCGAGCGGCGCGACCTGGATCAGGCTGGTCGGCGTGAACGCGCCTTTCGACCAGTCGGCGAGACGCCGCACTTCCGGGCTCAGGAACCACAGCCACCACATGAAGCCGATATAGCGCGCCGGGCTCTTGAAGTAGAGCCACAGGCCGGTCAGGATCGCGAGCACCGGAAACGCGAGCGTGAGCACGGTGCCCTGATGCGCGATGATCAGCACCGCCGTGATCAG
Source organism: Paraburkholderia sp. (assembly GCF_047605525.1). Lineage (GTDB taxonomy): Bacteria > Pseudomonadota > Gammaproteobacteria > Burkholderiales > Burkholderiaceae > Paraburkholderia. The sequence continues at coordinate 59,581 of NZ_JASGFN010000016.1, forward strand.
CCACAGCAGCAGCGGCGGCAGCCATTCCTGCGGACTGCCGGACAGCAGGCCGCCGCCGGCGCGTTTTGCCGCGCCGCCGGCCTGGCCCGGGCGGCCCGCGTTGCCGCGCCCGTTCGGGTGCGGGGAGCCGGCGCGCGGAATCGTCGACATCGCTTACAGGCCTCCGCGTGATTCGCGCGCGGGCGTGCGTTGACCGTCGGCCCGCGGCGGCTGCGCGCGTGCCGGTGCATGGGCATGGGCGGGCGCGGGCGCCGGCTTGGGCGCCGACGTATGCGCCTGCGCCCGCGCGCGCAGCATCTCCTGCGTGATCCTCACGTGCTGCATCGCATAGTGCCGCGTGGTCAGATCGCGCGCGAGCAGGCCGGCCGCGGCGGCCTGCGCCTGACGCAGCGCCTGCGCCGGCTCGGCGGCGAGGCGATCGACCGCATCGCGCAGCGCCTGCGGACTGAACGGCGGCACGTAGGCGGCTTCGTCGGCCGGAAAATAATCCTGCAGCGCGCCGACGTTCGTCACGGCCATCGGCTTGCCGAGCGCGGCCGCTTCGAGCATCACGGTGATGCCCGACGCGTGCGAGTTCGGCCGCAGCGGCACGACGACCACGTCGGCCCAGTCGTACAGCTCGTGCTGCTTCTTGATGCCCGAAAACAGCGCGATCTCGACATTCGATGCGCGCAGCGACGCGGGAATACGGCGCCGCGTCGCGAGCTTCACGGTGTAGCGCGGATCGTTGCCGAACGCCTTGATCAGCGTCTCCCAGTCACGGTCGCGGTCGTTGCCGATCGCCGCGATGCGCAGCGGCGTGCGCGGCGTCCATTGGGTGGGCGCGTTGACCGGAAAGTCGCGCGTGTTCAGCCCGTACAGCAGCGGCGTCGCGTCGCGATCGAAATAGCGTCGGCACAGCCCGGCGTTTTCGCTCGCGAGCGTGGTCAGCCGGTCCGCGCGCGTCATCAGCTTGCGATACAGCCAACTGCGAAAGATGCCATACGACGGCCACTTGTCGAGCAGCCACACGCTTTGCGCGAGCAGCAACGGCGCGGCGCCCGGCCCAGCCTTGCGGCCGCACAGCAGCAGCATCAGCGCGGCGGACAGCCATTCCTGCTCGGTGTGCGTCCAGATCACGTCCGAACCCAGCATTTCCGCGCGATTGCGCCACGTATGAATGAAATCGAAGCCGAGCGCGGCCTTCAGCGCGCGGCGCGCGAGCCGCACCGGCCGGCTTTCGCGCGCGTCCCGCGAATAGGTCAGCGCGAACGCGTCCGACTCGGCATGGTGATAGCCGTACAGGCAGCCGATATCGTCGCCCTTGCGATAGAAGCGCGGATCGGCGCCGTAAAACAGATGAACGTGGACCTTGGTACTCATATGCACACTCCGTTTCACGACAACGCGCGACGCGCCTCGCGCGCGCCGCCGCGCACCGCGCGCCAGCGCGACAGTTGCAACGACGCCCGCTTCGACAGCAGCGCGAGCGCCGCGTGCGCGAGCCCCGGATAGAGCCGCGTGCCGACCAGCGTCCACCACCACCACGCGGTTTCGCGGCGCAACGGCGGCAACTGGTCGCGCAGGATCAGATGGAAGTTGTACGCGGCGTTGCGCAGCGCGGTCATCGTTTGGGCGTCGCGTTTGTCTTCGTCGAAACGTTCGGCCGGAAAATGATCGACGGCGACCCGCGGGTCGTACACGAGCTTCCAGCCCGCGTTCCGGACCGCGAGGCTGAACGCCATGTCGTTGTGCACCTGCGCGCCCGCGCCGCGTAGTCGCGCGTCGAAACGGATCGAGCGCACCGCGTCGCGCCGGTAGCTCATGTTGGCGCCCTTCAGGATGTCGACTTCGCGCGCGGCGCCCACGCCGAGATGGTGATTGCCGATGATCCTGCCGTGCGCGGTCACCTTGCCGACCAGTGGCCGCGCGCCGTCGAGCACGCGGCCTTTTTCATGCACCCAGTCGCGCCCGCCGAGCGCGCCGAGGCGCGGGTCCGCCTCGAACGCGGCCGCGATCCGCGCGACCCAGTCGGCGCGCGGCGCGGCGTCGTCGTCGGTGATCGCGATCACGTCGCCGCTCGCCGCGTCGAGCCCGCGATTGAGCGCGGCGACCTGGCCGGGCACGTCGATGGGCGCGATCACGAGCGGCAGGCTGCCGCAAGTCGCCGGATCGCGCAGGCACGCATGCGTCGCGTCGTCGTCGACGCGCGCGACCACCACCACTTCATCGGGCGCGCGCGCCTGCCGCGCGAGCGCCGCGAGGCAGCGCGCGAGATCGGCCGGGCGGCGATAGGTCGGAACCAGTACCGTTACTTTCATCGTGATGTCCTGTGTTCGTCTCGTGCGTGGGTCGACGGGGCGGCTCACGTGCTCAGATATTCCTGAACCGCCGCGTAGCCGCGATAGCCGCCGCGCGAGCGCGCCGGCATGCCGTTGAAGATCGCACCCTGCACGTGCACGCCGGCCGCGCGCAGACGCTTGAGCGCATCGGCGATCTCGACCTCGCTGTGCATGCCCGCGCGCATCACGAAGAACGTCGAGCCCGCATACGCGCCGATGATCGACGCGTCGGTCACCGCCAGCACCGGCGGCGTGTCGATCAGGATCACGTCGTAGCGCTTCGCGAGGCCGTCGAGGTATTGCGGCAGACGCGGCGACATCAGCAATTCGGACGGATTCGGCGGACGGCGCCCGCACGAGACGAAGCTCAGGCCCTCGATACTCGACGGACGAATCGCTTCCTCGAGCGAGATCTGGCCGCTCAGCAATTCGGACAGACCGTTCTCCTGCACACCGCCGACGTACCGTTCGAGCGTGCCGCGCCGCATATCGCCGTCGATCAGCAGCACGCGCTTACCCGAATGCGCGAGCAGCATTGCCAGATTCACGCTCAGGAAGCTCTTGCCGACGCCGGCCATCGGGCCGGTCAGCATCACGATGCGGTTGCGCGCGTCCATCAGCGTGAACTGCATCGCGGTGCGCAGGCTGCGCAGGCTTTCGATCGTCACGTCCTTGGGCCGCGCGTTCGCGAGCACCGGACGCAGCCGTTCGCCGCCGCGCACGAAGCTGTTTTCGAGCTGTGTCTGCTCGGCGCTCTGCGGCACGATGCCGAACACCGGCAGATGGAACGCGCGCTCGATGTGATCGGGGTCGTCGATGCCCTTGAACAGATTGCGGCGCAGGAACACGAAGCCCGTGCCGGCGATCAGGCCGAGAATCACCGCCGCCGAGATGATCAGCATCTTCTTCGGCTTGACCGGCACGCCCGGACGCAGCGCCGCGTCGACGATATGCACGTTGCCGCCGGTGCCCGCCTTCTGCACGGAGAGCTCCTGCACGCGATTGAGCAGCAGCACGTAGATGTCTTCGGCGACCTTCGCGTCGCGCTGCAACTGCACGGCCTTCACTTCGGTGGCGGGCAGATCGCGGAAACGGTCCGCGTATTTCGCGCGTTGCGCCTGCAGCTCGGCCATCTGCTGGCGCGCGGCGACCAGCATCGGATGGTCGTCGCCGTAGCGCTCGGTGAGCTGCGCCATCTGCAGACGCAGGCCGGCGATCTGCTGTTCGTACTGCACGCTGCCTTCGAGGTAGACCTTCGCCTCGTCGCTCGCGTTGATCGAGCCGGACTGGCGCTGATACGCGGTCAACGCGGCTTCCGCGCGCTCCAGATCGGACTTCAGGCGCGGCTCCTCGCTCTTCAGGAAGTCGAGCATCCGGCTCGCGTCGGCCTGCTTGCTCGACACGTGCTGGCGCAGATACGACTGCGCGAGCGCATTGGCGACGAGCGCCGCGTGCTCGGGGTTCTTGTCTTCGAGCGAGATCTGGATCACGCCGGTCTGCTTGCCCTGCTCCTGCACGGTGATCGCCGACTGGAACGCGCTGATCGCGTCGAGGTCGTTCGCGCGCACGACGATGAACTCCTGCCCGGGGCGCGCCACCAGCGTATTGACGCGCATCGTCACGCCGCCGCCCTGCTCCTGCTGGCCGACCTGGCCGCGCAGCAGCAGCGAGCCGTTCGGCGCGAACAGTTCGTAATGCTGGTCGTCGATCACGCGCAGCGTCAGCTTTTCGCCTTCGAGCGCGGGCGTCACGTCGATCGAATCGACGTCGACGCTCTCGCCGCCCCATGCATACGAGGTGAGACCGAGCCACGGCCGCGCGGGCCGCCCCGGCGTGGCAAGCCGCGCGGCGATGTTGCCGAGCACCGGAATCGTCTTCGGCGTGACGCTGAAGTTCAGCTTCAGTTGCTGCACGACCGGGCCGACCACGCCGCGGCTCTTGATGATTTCGATCTCGGCGTCGGTCGGCAGCGAGCTCGAGCCGCTGGTGATCGCGGCGCCGGTCTGGGTTTGCGTGAGCGCCTGCGACGTGTTGTCGGACTGCTCGACGCGCACGTGCGCATCGGCCGAATAGATCGGCTTCGCGAGATAGCAGTACGCGACCGCCAGCGTGACGATGATCGCGGTGATCGCGAGCAGCCACCAGATGTCGTCGAGGATCACCTGCACCAGTTGTCCGAGGACGATGTCCTCTTCTTCGGTCCTGATCGGACCAGCCATGTGTGGAGAGATTTGATTGCTCACAATTCGCTTCCCGTATCGTTTGCTGCGGCCTGTGCGTCAGCCGGTCCTGCCGCGTTCGTCGCGCTCCCGCGCCGCCGTGATGAAAGCGGCGCGGGTGTCGTGCGGTCCGGACGTTCAGCGCGTCAACTGCTTCAGGTAGAACAGCGTCTGGATGCTCGGCAGCACCTGCTGCAACACGCGGTTGAACGTGGTCGACGCGGCGGTGCCGATATACACGACGTCCATCGGCTGCAACTGGAACTGCGAGGACAGCATGATCGAGTCCGGCTGCGTCATGTCGAGGCGGAACACTTCCGGCGTGGTCGGATGCTCGCGCATGCCGCGCATCACGAAGATCTGGCGCGGATTCGCGTCGGTGTCCAGGATGCCGCCCGCCTGCGTGAGCGCGTCGGCGATCGTCAGCTCGCCCTTCAACATCGGCATCTGCATCGGCGTCTTCACTTCGCCCATCACGAAGACGCGGCTGTCGCTGCGGTCCGGCACGTTGATCACGTCGCCGTTCTGCAGCATCACGTCCTGGGTGGTGTCGCCGCGATCGAGCATGCGGTTCGCGTCGAGCACGTATAGCTGCTTGTTGCGCGTGAGGCGCACGCGCTGGATGTCTGCGTTGTCGGTCGTGCCGCCCGAGCGCGTGATCGCGTCGACCAGCGTGAGCGGCACGTCGCTGACCGCGAGCGGGCCCGGCTGCTTCACGTCGCCGGTCACCTGCACCTTCTGGCCGCGATACGACAGCACGCGCACGTCGACCTGCGGATTGCGGATGTAGCGCACCAGACCGCTCGCGAGCTGATCGCGCAGTTCGGTCGTGGTTTTGCCCGCGGCCTTGATGCGGCCGACGAACGGGAAAAAGATCGTGCCGTCGGCGGCAATGGTCTGGCCGTACGGATCGGCCTGGCCCGGCAGCGCGGCCGTATAGGGCTGCTGCAACGCGCCCGCGATCGTCTGCGTGGTATTGCCGCCTGAAGACAGCGTGCTGCCCTGCGGCGTGGTGAGTTCAGGGTGATCCCACACGGTGATGCCGAGAATGTCCTGCGGCGCGAGCCGGTACACGTACTGCGACGGATCGGACAACGTCGACGGCGGCAGCGGCTGCGTCTTCGCGGCGGCGGCCTGGGCTTGCGCCATGATCAGGTTCGCGTCGATCAGATGAACCGGATAGGTTTCGGTGGGCGCCTGATCGTTGTCCTTCAGGCGCGACGTGTCGAGGTAATTGCCCGGTGCGGTGGCGCAGGCCGACAGAAAGGACGTCAGCAAAAGCGAGGCGGCGAGCTTCGAGCGGACGCTCGCGAATGAGTGTGCGGCGATTGGTTTCATCAGCATATTTTGTTCAGCCATCCCATGACCAGATGTTCGATGAGCACGAGACTCTCCCGGTATTCGTCTTCCGCGCCGCCGTGCGGATCGGCGACATCCGAATCGGCTTCCCATTTGCCGAGCGGATAGACCTTGCCGCGCGCGGCCGGATCGAGCGCTTCGACGTCGCCCACCTGCGCGCGCTCGGTGACGAGCACGAGATCGGCCGCGCGCACGAGCGCGCGGTCGAGGCGCCGCGCATGGTGGATGCCGGCGGCGATGCCGCGCTCTTCGAGCAGACGCCGCATCACCGGATCCATGCCGTGGCCGTTCACCGCGCGGATGCCCGCCGAATGAAACGCGATCGGCGCCGCGCCCTTGCGTGGCACGCGCGTCTGCCGCGCCTTGAACAGCATCTCGGCGGCGGGCGAACGGCACACGTTGGCGTGGCAGACGATCAGAACGTTGTCGAACATGGCAGGCTCCTTCGAAGCACGGCTTTGATGCCGTTGCGTCCCGGCGGCTTTGCGTAGCATGGGGTTGTCGTGGTTGCGGCGGCGCTCAGCGGCCCGACGGCCCGGCGGTCATCGCTTCGGTTGCGTCCGCGGCTTCGCTGGCTTCAGCCGCCGGCGCACCGTTCGCGCCGACTCGCGCCGGCGCATTGCGCAGCGCGTGCCGCCGCCCGATCGCGTGATACTCGATACCCTGTTCGAGCAGCACGTCCGGCTCGTACAGATTGCGGCCGTCGAAAATCAGCGGCGTCTTCAGGATCCGCTTCAGCGAATCGAAGTCGGGGCTCTTGAAGACCTTCCATTCGGTGAGGATCACGAGCGCGTCGACGTCGCTCGCGGCTTCCATCTCTTCGCTTACGAACTCGAGCCGCGCGTGCTGCTGCGGCACGTCGCGCAGATCGAGCGCGAACACGCGTTTCGCTTCGTCGATCGCGACCGGGTCGTATGCCTTCACGCGCGCGCCACGGCGCAGCAGTTCCGCGATCAGCTCACGGCTCGGCGCCGCGCGCATATCGTCGGTATTCGGCTTGAACGCGAGGCCCCACACGCCGAACGCGCGGTCCGACAGATCCTCGCCGAGACGCGCGACGATCTTCTGCGCGAGGATCTGCTTCTGCGCGTCGTTGACCGCTTCCACCGCCTCCAGGATGCGCAGGTTCGCGCGATGATCGGCCGCCGTGCGGATCAGCGCCTGCACGTCCTTCGGAAAGCACGAGCCGCCGTAGCCGCAGCCCGCATACAGGAAGTCGTAGCCGATGCGCGGATCGGAACCGATGCCGCGGCGCACCGCCTCGATATCGGCGCCGACCCGATCGGCCAGATTGGCGAGCTCGTTCATATACGAGATGCGCGTCGCGAGCATCGCGTTGGCCGCGTACTTGGTGAACTCCGCCGAGCGCACGTCCATGTACAGCGTGCGCTCGCGATTGCGGTTGAACGGCGCGTAGAGGCGCTTCATCAGCTCGCGCGCCTTTTCGCCGGGCACGTCCTCGTCGCAGCCGAGCACGATGCGATCGGGCCGCGTAAAGTCCTCGACCGCCGCGCCCTCCTTCAGGAATTCCGGATTCGACACGACCGAGAACATCTGCGCGACGCCGCGCGCGGCCAGCTCCGCGGCGACCACTTCGCGCACGCGCGACGCGGTGCCGACCGGCACCGTCGATTTGTCGACGATCACCTTGAAGCCCGTCATATGACGGCCGATGTTGCGCGCGGCGGCGAGCACGTATTGCAGATCGGCGGAACCGTCCTCGTCGGCGGGCGTGCCGACCGCGATGAACTGGATGTCGCCGTGCGCGACCGCGGCTTCGATATCGGTGGAAAACGTCAGGCGGCCGGCGCGGCGATTGCGCGCGATGATCTCCTGCAGACCCGGTTCGTGGATCGGCACGCCGCCGTTGTTGAGCACGTCGATCTTGCGCTGATCGACGTCGAGACAGAACACGTCGTGGCCGATGTCGGCCAGACATGCGCCCGTCACGAGGCCGACGTAGCCACTACCGATGATCGTCAGGTTCATGTATTGCACCTCGGAAAAAGAAGTTGAAACAGGCGCGCGCCGCTGCGCCGCGATGCGCTGTGTCCAGCGGAATTCAGTAGGCGTTGCTGCCCGCGAAGCCCTTCCACAGCGTCAGCACGACGATCTTGATGTCGAGCCAGAAGGTCCAGTGCTGCATGTAGTACAGATCGAGCTTCACGCGGCCCATCATCTTTTCGATGCGGTCGGTTTCGCCGCGATAGCCGTTGATCTGCGCCCAGCCGGTGATGCCCGGCTTGATCCGGTAGCGGTGCATGTAGCCCTTCACCAGATCCTTGTAGATGTCGTCGTGTTCGAGCGCGTGCGGCCGGGGACCCACCACCGACATCTCGCCGCGCAGCACGTTGATGAACTGCGGCAGTTCGTCGAGGCTCGTGCGCCGCAGGAACGCGCCCACCGCGGTGATGCGCGGATCGCGGCGCGTCGCCTGGGTGACCTTGCCGGCCTCTTCCTGGTGCAGCTTCATCGAGCGGAACTTGAAGATCTCGAACTCGCGGCCGTCGATGCCCTTTCTCTTCTGGCGGAAAAACACCGGCCCCGGCGAGCTCAGCTTGACCATCACCGCGATCACGAGCATCAGCGGCGCGAGCGCGGTCAGCGCGCCGAGCGCGAACACCCGATCGAACACGCGCTTGGGCAGCACGCGCAGATCGGTGATCGGCGACGCGGCGAGATTGATCGCGGGCACGCCGAGCAGCTCGACCATCGGCTGGTTGAAGAGCGTCAGGCTGCCGACGTCCGGAATGAAACGGATGTTCACGAAGTCGTTGCGCAGATCGCTCACGAAGCGATGGATCGCCTGCTCCTTCGAGATCGGCAGCGCGAGCCACAGTTCGCGGATCGCGCGTTGACGCACGAGCTCGATCATGCGCCGATAGTCGCGCTCGACCGGCACGCCGTCGATCGCATCGGCCGTGTCGGGGTCTTCGTAGTGGTTGATCGTGCCGCCCTCGTCGAACACGACGACCGGCGTGAAGCCCGCCTCCGGGCGGCCGCGCATCTGCTCGATCAGGAAGCGCCCATACGGCGCGCCGCCGACGATCGCGACCGCGCGCTGATTGAAGCCCTCGCGGCGCAGCCCGCGCAGGATCGAATAGACGATCGCCTTCGTGACGACGAGCAGCACGATCGTCGCGGCTGCCCAGTACACGAGCCACAGCCGCGACAGGCTGTCCGAGCGGTGCACGCTGAAGCTGATCAGCACGCCGGCCACCTCGACCATCAGCCAGCCGCCCGCGACGCGCGACAGCAGATCGTAGAGCGGCTTGCCGCGCCACGACTGATAGATGCCGAGCGCCGGGAAAAACACCACCACGAGCAGGCAGCCGAACGCGAGCGACACGCTTTGCATGTCGTCGAGCCACACCACTCTCCCGCTATGCACGGCCGCCGCCAGCACGGCGCCGAGCGCGACCATGGCGAGGTCGATGATTCTCGATAGAACGCTCAGCATGCGCCGCCCCTCAGTTCGTCAGTCAAGTGCGATCCGCCGGTTGGTTGAAATTCGTTGTGCACTTCCGCTTTCAGGTCTGTTCGTGCTTCCGCTCCGGATTGCGCTGCCGGCCCGGCGCGCGCCACGAGACGGATAAAACGGGCTCAGGTGGTTCGTTGCCGCTGCTATTGCAATTGCGCTGGTGTGTTTTTCCCGCTTCGCCAATTCCTCTCATTACCTGAATGGCCGGACTGGGAAATTCGAGTCGGAATGAGTGAATACCCTTGTACAGGTATCAATAAAGCGGTATTAAAATTCGCACGGCAAGACCGCAAAATATCTCAAATTGTATCGGTCAAAATTTCGGTATTTTTCCGTGTTTTATTCGGCAATTATTGCTGGAATGCGGCGTGAAAAAAATGTTCGACGACCTCGCGCAGGCCCTTCCGTAAGGCGGATTCCCATCCCCGGCAAGATAGCCTACGAAGCTTACGCGCCGCTCGCCGACGCCATTCTGGCCGGGAGTCGGCCGCAAAAAAATCCGCGCCAATTTTTTTCGGGTAATTTTTATTTTTGTTTAAATATGGAGGACATTTTTTCTTCTTTATTGGGCAAATTTAATTGCGCGATTTATCCGAAATTGGATTTAACGCGCTTTTATTGATTTGCAACTTCGTGATAAAACTCGATGCATTCATCCAGCCTCGAGGAGTTCATCATGACAGCTCCGGCCCCGGTCACGCCCGCCGGCACCCGGTCCACCCCCGCTCAATCGTCCATGACCTCAACGTCCATTGGCGTAAAGCTGAAGGTTCATCCCGTGATTCTCGCGGGCGGCTCAGGCACACGGCTGTGGCCGATGTCGCGCGAACAGCATCCGAAGCAACTGATCGGCCTGCTCGGCGAAGAGTCGCTGCTGCAATCGACGACCCGCCGTCTCGATGGACTCGAATCCGGCTATCCGCTCGCCGGACAGCTCGTCGTGGTGGCCAACGAAGAGCAGCGCTTCACGACAGCCGAGCAGTTGCGCACGAGCGGCAAGCCGAGCCGGCTGATTCTCGAGCCCGTGGGACGCGACACCGCGCCCGCGCTGACGGTCGCGGCGCTGTCGGTCGCCGCGCAGGACGAGGACGGCATCATGGTCGTGATGCCCGCCGATCACGCGGTCACCGACAGCGCGGCTTTTCACGCGGCGGTGGCCGCCGGCGTGCGGCATGCGGCGGCCGGCCATATCGTCACGATGGGTATCGTGCCGACGCGCGCCGAAACCGGTTATGGCTACATCCGCATCGGCGCGCCGCTCGCCGCGGCGCCCGGCAGTGCCGATGCCGCGGATAACGAAGCGGGCGCGCGAGTCGTCGCGCATGCACTCGACCGCTTCGTCGAGAAGCCGCATCTGGAACTCGCGCAGCGCTACGTCGAATCGCGCGAGTACTGGTGGAACAGCGGCATCTTCATCATGCGCGCGTCGACGTGGCTCAAGGCGATCCGCCATTTTCAGCCCGCGATTCACGAAGCGTGCGCGGCGGCCTACGCGGGCGGCAAGGCGGACGGCGACTTCTTCCGCCTGCAGCGCGATGCGTTCAGCGCGTCGCCGTCGAATTCGATCGACTACGCGGTGATGGAGCCGCTCGGCAACGATGACGGCGCCGCCTCCGGCGTGGTGGTGCCGCTGCGGGCCGGCTGGTCCGACGTCGGCTCGTGGGACGCGATCTGGGACATCTCCGCCAAGGACGCCGACGCCAACGTGGCGCGCGGCCGTGTGATGTTCGAGGGCGCGGCGTCGACCTTCGCGCACTCCGAGGGACGTTTGATCGCCTGCGTCGGCACGCGGGATCTCGTCGTCGTCGAAACCGCGGATGCGATTCTCGTCGCCGACAAGTCGCGCGTACAGGACGTGAAGAAGATCGTCAACCGGATTCGCGAGGACGGCGGGCTCGAAGCGGCCAACCATCGCAAGGTGCATCGTCCATGGGGCAACTACGATTCCGTCGACACCGGCGAGCGCTTCCAGGTCAAGCGCATCGTCGTGAAGCCGGGTGCGCGGCTGTCGCTGCAGATGCATCATCATCGCGCCGAGCACTGGATCGTCGTGCGCGGCACCGCGCTCGTCACGCGCGGCGAAGAGCGCTTTATCGTGTCCGAAAACGAATCGGCCTATATTCCGCTCGGCGTCACCCATCGCCTCGAGAACCCGGGCAAGATGCCGCTCGAAATGATCGAGGTGCAGTCGGGTTCATACCTCGGCGAAGACGATATCGTGCGCTTCGACGATACCTATGGACGGCAGTGAAAACGCCGGTTTACTGCCGCCGGGCTGTTTTATCCCACGTGAGAAATGAGCGCCTGATATAACGGGGAAAAACGGTCGGTGGCGGTACTGTCGGTCGCGGCATTGGCGACGCCCGCCGCGGCCGCGGCGGCAGGCTCGGCCGGATAGCGGCGCAGCGGTCCGCGGAACGTGTTGAGCGGTGCGCCCAACTGGCCGCCGGGTTGGCCACCGAGTTGCACCGATGCCGGCTCCGGCGCATGGCGCAATGGGGGCAACGGACGGGCCGCCGGCCTTTGCGCATACGCGGGCGACGCCTGCGGCGATGCTGTCGTTGCCAATGCCGGCGGCGCCGTGACCTGTGCCGAAGCCGCCGCCTGCGTCAGGCATTCGCGCTCGATCCACTGACGCGCCCAGTCGAGCGCGTACTGCTGCGCATCCCGCGCATCCACGAAGCGCGGGCCGACGAGGCCCGAACGCTCGACGCGCTTGCCGTCCTTCATGATCTCCGCCCATCCGCGATACATCGCGCCGGGCACCTGCTCGACCACGACATAAATCAGATAGCCGCGCGGATCGGCGACCTGCGTGCCGCGCGGCGCGAGGCTCATCGACAGCGGTGTGCGTTGATCGTCCGATGCCGGCGCGCGGTAGGCGGATGCGAAGGATGCGGCTGTCGGCGCGGCGCGCCCCTCAATCGCATTCGTCGCATTCGTCGTCACGTTCATGGACGCGGTGTCCGCGTCGAACGCCGCATCCGGCCGCTGCGCGAGCGGATCGGCATGCATCGCGGGCCGCGCCACGGGGGGCACGGGCGCGCGAGCCGGCGCCGCGTCCGCGAGGCCGGACAATTGCCGCGTGATATCCGCGATCGGATCGGCCGAGCGCCACTGGCCCGGCATGCCCGGCGCGCCGGGTGCCTGCCACGACTCGGGACTCTTCCACGACACGCCGCGCAAGCCTTCGTCGCGCGTGCCCGGAGCGGGCGCGGCCGGCGCCGCGGGTTTGGCCGTCACGGGCGGCGCCGGCTGGGGAATGTACGCGAACGTGCGCCCGCTTTGCGACAGCAGACGGACCATTTCGAGAAGCGTGCCGTTCAACTGCCATTCTTCGAACCGGCGACGGCACGTGGGCCCCGACGGATAGCGGCCCGGCAGCTTCGACCACGGCTCGCCGGTGGTCAGAATCCATAGCACGGCATTCGTCACGATACGCGGTTCGGCGCGCGGCCGGCCGCGCCGGTTCAGACGGACGGCCGGCTCGTCGGAGACGAGCGGCGCGAGCAGCGCCCATTCGTCGTTGTTCAATTCATCGAAAAACATCGGATTTTCTCCACGCAGCCTGGCCTGGCCGCGGCTTTGAGCCAGCCACGGATTCACAGCGTTCTCGATCCGTGTGCGACCCCCGGTTGCACAAATTTGTTTTGTACGCTCGGCTGGCTGGGCGATCCCGCCCGGAGTTGGTGCGGTTCATCCCTGTTGCGAGGCACAAAATGCGGTCTCACTCGTGCATGGGAGAATTTGTGCACGAAGCATACCATTCAAGACCAGGTGTGAATATAGTTGAGACAAGTGTTACGGATAGAAACAATCTTGTCCTTTTCGCTGCGTCGATTCACGCATTGCCGTAACGGAAGCGCCATCTTATCGTGCATCGAATTGCGCTATTGCACGGCACAATTCGAGGCGATCCACACTAATGGCCTTTACAAATTCGAAAGCCGATTCGCGTGGCATTTCCCGGCATTCCGGTCATTCGGAAATGCGCGCTGGTGGAGCGCGTCGAACGTGTGGCGGCGCGTATGCGCAACGTGCGTCCGCGCGACGATGCCGCGCGGGTTCCTGCGTCGATCCTCTAGACACGCACCGGCCTGGACGCATGCTCGCCCACCACGGTGGTCCATTCACGCACGCGCCAACGCGTAACGAGCCCGGCAAGCACGTACGGATCCGCTTTGGCAAAGGCTTCCGCGACCGCGGGCGAAGCGCCGTTGAAAAGCAGCACCGCGCCGTCCGCGGGCTCGGCCAATGCCCCGGCCAGCAGGAGCTCGCCGCGCCCGGCGGCGGCCCACGCGAGTTTCAGATGCGCGTCGCGATACTCGCCGCGGCGCTCGAGATAGTCGGGTACCAGGTCGTACATCAGCAGGTAATGCATGGAAATCTCCTCGCGAGGATGAAGAATGACAGGTGAGCCGGCATGCTTCGAGGGGTATTACGGACGGCAATGGCTGCCGAATTTCATGCCGAATTTCTATTCAGGTGCAGTCGCAGCAATGCAAAGGCATCCATCGCCCTTCACGCGATTAACCCAATAACTGGTAATTCAATCGATTTGAAAATGCCCCGATAAATTGATCTACATGGCATAACATATTTGTTCATGCTCCGGTTTGCTGCTTCTGGTATCGATTCATTCGACCGTTTCAAACACGGCACCCGCGCTTCGCCCGTCGCCTAAGGGAAAACGAGCGTCAGCCTGTTGTCAACCAGAATGCATTTCGGTCCGTTCTCGCAGACGGCATTTGCCATAATGGATGCGCCGAGGGGCACCGGATGCCGTCGACGCCCGCGCGCATGAAAGACCAAAAACGTTTTCACCACCGATGGAGTGTCCCATGAAAATGCAATCCGCTATTGCTGCGCTGGTGCTGGGTGCGGTGCTCGTGTCGCCGGCGTTCGCGCAGAACAGCCAGCAGACCAAAATGGCCGACTGTAACAAGCAGGCTGGCGACAAGAAAGGCGACGAGCGCAAGGCGTTCATGAAAACCTGCCTGTCCGCGAAGCCGGCCGCCGCGCCGATGAGCCAGCAGGAGAAAATGAAAGTCTGCAACAAGCAGGCTGCCGACAAGAAGGGCGACGACCGCAAGGCGTTCATGAAGACCTGCCTGTCGTCGGCACCGGCCAACTGATCACACCCGTCGGCCTGATCCGGCGCCGCGTGACGAACGCGGCGCCGGCGCATTGATCGTCCGCGCATTCATCACCCACGCATTTCATCACCATCATCGCATCAGTCCTCGCGCGCGCTTGCCGGTAGCATCGTGCGGCGCCCCTCCCGCGCTCCCCTCGTGTTCCCCTCCCGGTTCCCTCTCGCAGTCCGGCCGCCCGAACGCGCCCATTTTCTTCTATGATGGCTGCGGAGACGGCCCACCCCATATACAGAACGAATAGCGTCAGCCGGGCCGCCATCTTGTCGTTCGTAGTCGTTCGTGCGTCGAGCATCGATCGGAGGCAAGGATGGTATCGAAGCATAAAAACCGCTGGTTAAGGCGGTGGTTGCTGGTCATCATATTTTGGGCCGTGCCCGTGGCGATCGTCGCGGTCAACGAGATCCGCGAGGAAATGTCGTATAACGCGGTCGATCTCGATCGCGCGCTGACCAGCTGGAATTTCACCGATGCGCAACGCGCGGCCGGCGCGCCGGCGCACTGTCACGGCAAGCCCGACGAGGCGAAAGCCGCCGGCTGTCCAGCCGATGTGCTGGCCGCGAACGCGCCGCGTCAGCAGGACGCGATCAACGAATACAACGTGCGCCGCTCGACGCTGATGTCGTATCTGTGGCACGCGTTCGTCGGCTACTGGGTCGTGCCGGCGGCGATCCTGTTCGTGGTCGGCGTGATCATCGGCATGGTGCGCCGCGCGCTGCGGCGCCCGCCCGCGGTCAAGAGTCCGGCAAATCACGGATGAATGACGGCCTTCACTTGCTCACGATTGGCGCGCGGCCTCGCTTCCTGCCCCGTTCGAGGTGCGGCGCGACAGCAACACTCCGATTCGATTCCAGTCATCGCGCGCACCCTGAAGAATCGGTAAAAACAGGCACGCTGCCCGGCCGTCCGGCCGCATCCCGAGGATCGCCGCGCATCGGCGACGCGTCGTCGCCCACCCGTCCGATGCCCGCGCGCCACGCGTTTCGCCCCCGCCGCAGCGCCGGTCAAAATTACTCGAAGACCTCTTGCAATCAGCCTCAAAGCCCCGTCCCGCAAGGCTTTTCGCGTTGTGATGCAACGCGCCTTTTATGCCCGCGTGTGTTATAACTCAAAGGCAACCGGGTGAATTCCACCCGGTTGCGACCCGGATCCATGATGGAGAAAAAAGATGCAAAGACGACACTTCATGTTGAAGACCACCACCGCGCTTGCTTTCGGAGGCCTTGCACTCGCCGGCTGTACGACGACGGCCAGCAACAATCCCACCGCTTCCACCAACGCGTCCAAACGCCAGTCGATCAACGCGAGCGTCGACGGCACGCTGTCCAAGCTCTTCACGACCGTGCAAGGCTCGCGCGAGCTGGTATCGAAGGCGCGTGGCGTACTCGTATTCCCGTCGGTGCTGCAGGCGGGCTTCATCGTCGGCGGCCAGTATGGCGAAGGCGCGTTGCGCGTGGGCGGCGCGACGGTCGGCTACTACAGCACCGTTTCCGGCTCGTTCGGCTTGCAGGCGGGCGCGCAGTCGAAGGCGATCATCTTCCTGTTCATGACGCAGGACTCGCTCGACAAATTCCGCAACGCGGACGGCTGGTCGGCCGGCGCCGATGCGTCCGTCGCGCTCGTGAAGGTCGGCGCGAACGGCGCGATCGACACGACCACCGCCACCGCTCCGGTGCAGGTGTTCGTGCTGACCAACGCCGGCCTGATGGGCGACGTGTCGCTGCAAGGCACGAAGGTCTCGCGACTGAATATCTGAGCGCGCTTCCGGGTGCGGATTTGAGCACGGTGTGAGTGCGGGTGTGAGTGCATTCAGCATGCACTAGCAGAACTCGCGAACCTCGCGGGTTTGCGAGGGTGGCTTCATCGGCCATGACCCAGGCGGCAATGGCCCCGGCGGACGCCACGCCGCGCACCTGAATCGCATCGCGGCGAAGGCCGCGCGAAGAGCCCTGTGCGGGCCTTCGCGCGGCTTTTTTGCGGATGGCTGTTTTGCTGATTTGCCGCCGCGAGACCCCAAAAAAAACGGCGACGTGCATCGCACATCGCCGCTCTTTTCTCCGCGAGCGAGCCTGCCTCAACCGCCCGACGAATCGACCACCTTGAGGCGCGAGCGCTTCTGCGCGCGAATCACCGACTGATACGCCTGCACGTACTGGCGCGCCATCCGGTGCGACGTGAAGCGTTCCTCGAAGCGCCGCCGCACGCCCGCGCGCGGCAACTTGTCCAGACGGTTCACGGCCGCTACCGCGCCGATCTCGTCCTCGACGATAAAGCCCGTCACCCCTTCTTCCAGCACTTCCGGCACCGAGCCGCGGTTGAACGCGATCACTGGCGTGCCGCACGCCATCGCCTCGATCATCACGAGACCGAACGGCTCCGGCCAGTCGATCGGAAATATCAGCGCATGCGCGCCGGACAGGAATTCGGCCTTCTGATGATCGGCAATCTCGCCGATGTATTCGACATAGGGCAGATCCAGCAACGGCCGGATGTCGCGCTCGAAGTATTCGCGGTCGGCCGCGTCGACTTTCGCTGCGATGCGGATCGGCAAGCCGCAGCGCCCGGCAATCCGGATCGCGGTATCGACGCGCTTTTCCGGCGAAATCCGGCCGAGAAACGCGAGATACCGCTGCTCGACCGGCTGCGGCGTATAGAGCTGCTCCGGCAGCCCGTGATAGACGGTGGTCAGCCACTTCGCCTGCGGCAGCGGATGACGCTGCGCGTTCGAAATCGAGATCACCGGCGCGGTATTGAACGTGTCGAACACCGGCTGCTGCTCGGGCAGATCGAGACGGCCGTGCATCGTCGTGACGAACGGCGTGTCCTGGCGCTGGAACACGGAGAACGAGTAGTAGTCGAGGTGAAAATGCAGCACGTCGAAGTCATCGGCCTGGCGGCGCACCAGTTCCATCAGCAGCATATGCGGCGCGATGCGATCGCGAATGCCCGGATCGAGACGCAGCGCGCGCGGCCAGACCGCTTCGAGTTTCGCGCTCGTGACGGAATCGCCGCTCGCGAACAGCGTCACGTCATGGCCCTGCTCGACCAGCGCTTCGGTGATATACGACACGACGCGCTCGGTGCCGCCATACAGCTTCGGCGGCACGGACTCGGTCAGCGGGGCGATCTGCGCAATCTTCATGTTGTGTCTCCGTGATCTGACGGCTTGCCGCGTGGTCGCGTACGCGTCAGCGACGCCGAGTATGACAGCGCCGTTACCTCCGATCAATGCGCATGGCTTGCATCAGCGCCGGCCGCACACCGTTCGGTATGGCTCATTATTCCCTGGCATCCGGCGAAAAGCCGCTGCTCTTGCATTTGCTCGGCGCTGTTACAAACGGCTTACATCCGGTGACAGGCGGCGCGTCCCCGCGCGAGCGCGCGCGTCATTGATATCAGCCGCCCTCGCCCGGCTTTCGCACCGGCATGCTGCGCAGATCGTCGAGAAAGGTGTCGCGCCATACGCCGAGATCGTTCTTGCGCAGCACGGCCATGTTGATTTCGTGACGCCGCTGGCGCGCATCGAGCGGCATCTGCAGCGCGCGCTGCAATGCCTCGCACATGCCGACCGCGTCGTGCGGATTGACGAGCAGCGCGCCGGAGAGCTCCGCGGCCGCGCCCGCGAAAATCGACAGCACGAGCACGCCTGGATCGTCCGGATTCTGCGCGGCCACATATTCCTTCGCGACGAGATTCATGCCGTCGTGCAGCGGCGTGACGAAGCCGATCTGCGATTCGCGGAACAGCGACATCAGCTTCCAGCGGTCGTACTGCTGGTTCAGATAACGGATCGGCGTGTAGTCGAGGCCCGAGTAGCGGCCATTGATCCGCCCTGCTTCGTATTCGAGATCCTGGCGGATCTTCTGGTACGTCGCGACGTCCGAGCGCGTCGGCGGCGCGATCTGCACGAGCGTGACGTTGCCGCGCCATTCGGGCGAGCGTTCGAGCAGCAGCTCGAACGAGCGGAAGCGTTCGACCAGCCCCTTCGAATAGTCGAGCCGGTCGACGCTCATGATCAGCTTGCGGCCTTCCAGGCTCTGCTTCAGTTCGAGCACGTGCTGGCGGCTTTCGTAGCGCTTCGCCTGCTCGGCGATTTCGTCGGGGAACACGCCGATCCGGTAGACGCCGGTGCGCAGCTTGCGGCCGAACGCCTCGACGATGCCGTCCGCGCTCGCGGTGCCGCGCGCGTGACGCGTCACGTAGTCGTGGAAGGCCTGCCGGTCGGTATCGGTCTGGAAGCCGAGCAGGTCGTAGCACGACAGCGACTTCACGAGTTCTTCGTGCGGCGGAATGTTCAGCAGGATCTGCGGCGCGGGAAACGGAATATGCAGGAAAAAGCCGATGCGGTTCGTCACGCCCTCGTTGCGCAGCGCCTCGGCGAACGGGATCAGGTGATAGTCGTGAATCCAGATGATGTCGTCGGGCTCGAGCAGCCGGATCAGCTTGTGCGCGAGCCATGCATTGACGCGCCGGTAGCCCGCGTATTCCTCGCGTTCGTAGCGCGCGAGGTCGTTGCGGTAGTGAAATACCGGCCACAGCGTCGCGTTCGAAAAGCCGCGGTAATACTGATCGTAGTCCTTGCGCGTCAGGCCGACCGTCGCGAAGGTCACGGCGCCGTCCTGTTCGAGCACCGGCCCCGCGTTGGCCACGGTCTCGCTGACCACGTCGCCGCTCCAGCCAAACCAGACGCCGCCCGCATCCTTCAGCGCGCCGAAGACGCCGACCGCGAGCCCGCCCGCCGAGCCCTTCGTCTCCGTTGGCGTCGCGACGCGATTCGACACGACGATCAGTCGGCCCATGCTGGATATCCTCCGTGGTTCATGCGGCACATCGGTTCATCGGGCATGGCCGCGCACCCCGAATTAGCAAACCACGTGCCCGGATGCAAAACCGTGCCGGCGTCGAACCGTTACGCCCGCTCCTTCGCCTCCCGCGCGGCGTCGGCCACGCCCGTTCCCGGCCGGCCGATGCGGCTCGCCACCGGATCGGCCTCGGTATGCGCGGCGGTGCTGCCGGCCGGCGCGTGCGCGCCGCGCGGCAACCAGTCGACGCTCTCGCCGTCGCCGGTCTCGAGCTCCGCCGACACCTCGGCGCGGGCGCGCGGCAGGTATTCCGGATAGTGCCGTTGCACGAAATCGAGCAGCCCTTCGCGCACGCGGCAACGCAGATCCCACGCGAGGCCCGAATCGGGCGCGCTGACGAGCGCGCGCAACTGCATCGCGCGCTCGGTGCAGTCGACGACCTGCAGGACCTGCACGCGATGATCCCATTCCGGCGCCACCTCGACGATCCGCGCGAGTTCTTCGCGCAGCGGCGCGAGCGGCATCCGGTAATCGACGAACAGAAACACTGTGCCGATGATCTGCGAGCTGCTGCGCGTCCAGTTCGTGAACGGATTTTCGATGAACCATTGCAACGGCACGATCAGCCGGCGCTGATCCCATAACCGCACCGATACGTAGGTGCCGGTGATTTCCTCGATGCGCCCCCACTCGTTCTGGATCACGACGACGTCGTCGAGACGGATCGGTTGCGACAGCGCGATCTGCAAACCGGCGATCAGGTTGCCGAGCACCGGCCGCGCCGCGATACCGGCGACCAGACCGGCCACACCGGCGGAAGCGAGCAGACTCGCGCCGATCTGGCGGACGTTCGGCAGCGTCATCAGCGCGCCGCCCACGCCGACGATCACGATCACGATCATCACCGAGCGCGCGAGCACCCTCGCCTGGGTATGAATGCGGCGCGCGTGCAGGTTATCGACGGTATCGAGCGGATGGGCGCGAATGATCGCCTCGCCGATCGCCGCGGCCGAGCGCACCGACAGCCACGTGAGCGCGGCGATCAGCACGATTCCCGTGACGTCGCGCACGGGTTCGATGAAATTGAGGGTATCGGGTGCCTCGGACCAGATCCATGCGAGTACGAGGATCACGAGGACGAACAGCGACGGTTTGTCGATATAGCGCAGCACCACGCTGGTGAGCGCGTGAGGCTCGGCGAGCCGCCTGACCACGCGCGAGCCGAAGCGGTGAATGCCGATGGCCACCACCGTCATCAGGGCCGTCACGATCAGCGCGCCGAACCACGAATGCAGCGGCGCGGCGGCCACACTGCCGAAGTCGTAGAAAGTAGGCATAACGGGCATCTTCCTCCGGGCTCGAAGAGCGGCGGCGCGCCTGCGGGACTTCTGACATCTCAGGCTCGGGTATGCGTCCCGCCAGGCTGGGAACGATGACCTCGGCAGCCGGCGCGCCCGCCCGCTACGGGCGCCCGGGCGTGATTCCGGGCGGGATGGAGATCAGCCGCCGCTCCTGCACGGAAATGCCTTGCCGAGCCCCAGCGAGATCGCCGTGCTCGCGTTGTAGCCCGCGACGTTCGGATTCTCGGCGATGTACTTGCGCACCGCGTCGGTCAACTGCGCCGAGCGCGCATCCGGCGGCAGGCAGAAATACTGGCCGACGCGCGGCCCGGTGGTGCCGCCGATCGCGTCGATCGTGTTGAAGATGCCGTCGGCCGCGCCTTCGATATAGGCCGCGCACGCCGCGCGCGAGGCCACATCCGTCTTGGTGCACAGCTTGTTGAGGTCGCCCCCCGTAAACGCGGCTGCCGAGAGGGGCAAGGCGAGCGCGCCGGCGAAAATCAAAGCCCGCAGCATGGTGTTCCTTTCCAGGGTTGTTTATCACGCGGTCTTTCGCCGCGTCCGGATGGCGCGCCGTGCGGCGCGCCAAAGTCGTCATTCTGCACTGTTTTACGCGACGGCAGCACGCCGCCTACCGCGTTGTTAGACAAATTCAAAGACTAATCAGGACCGGGCCGCCGAGCCGGCGAGGCACCGCGAAACAGGCCTCGCGGAGAGCGTCCACCGCCCAGGCCCACCCGGCTTATTGCTTCTGCATTTGCTGCATGCGCGCGGTGAGCCCTTCGACGACGTCCGGCTCCTTGTAGGTCTTCGCGAAATCGAGCGCGGTCATGCCGATCTGGTTCTTCACCATCAGATCCGCGCCGTTGTCGAGCAGCAGCTTCACGGTCGACACATGACCGCCGCGCGCGGCCATCATCAGCGGCGTGGTGCCGTTCGGCGAGCCCGCGTCGACATAGGCCGAGTGGTCGAGCAGCACCTTGACGATGTCGTCGTGGCCGTTCGCGGCCGCGTAGTGCAGCGGCGCCCAGCCCTTCTTGTTGACCTCGGCGTCTTTCGAGATCAACAGATTCACGAGGTTCAGATCGCCGACCAGCGACGCCATCATCAGCGCGTTTTCGCCGGCCTTGTCCTGGATCTCGATATCGGTCTTCGGATTGGCGAGCAGCGCGGCGGCCACCTTGTCCGATTTCTCGCGCGCGGCGATCACGAGCAGCGGCATGCCCTGGTTGTCGACGCTATTCGGATCCATACCCTTCGCGAGCAGCTTGTTGACACCGTCGACGTCGTCGAACTTGACCGACTTGATCAGCGAATCGATCGGCGCCGCGTGCGCGGGCACGCTGGCGAGCGAGGTCAAGGCCGCACAGGCGAGCGTGATCGCCAGCGCGCCGCGCCGGGCCGGAGCCAGTGCGCCACGTGCGGCGGAAAACGGTTGGAATGCGAAGAGCGACAGCGGAACGTTTTTCATATTTTACTTTAGGAAATTTTCCTATCCCTTTGATGTTTATCGACTTTTCATCATGCGCCAACTGGCGCGGGAAGCTTGAACAGTCTGAAGAAGTTTTGCGTGGTCGCGGCGGCCAGCGCCTCGTCCGGCATCTCGCGCTGCTGCGCGATGAAGCGTCCGACATAACTCACGTACGCAGGTTCATTAGGCTTGCCGCGATACGGCACCGGCGCGAGATACGGCGAATCGGTTTCGATCAGCAAACGCTCGAGCGGCACGCGGCGCGCGACGTCCTGCACGTCGGTCGCGTTCCTGAACGTAACGATACCCGACAGCGAGATGTAAAAATTCTGCGCGAGCGCCTGCTCGGCGATCGCCCACGGCTCGGTGAAGCAATGCATGACGCCGCCCGGCTCGCCCGCGCGCTCCTCGGCCATGATGCGCAGCGTATCTTCCGCCGACGCGCGCGTGTGAATGATCAGCGGCTTCATCGTCGCGTGCGCGGCGCGGATGTGGGTGCGAAAGCGCTCGCGCTGCCACTCCATGTCGGCGATCGCGCGGCCTTCGAGCCGGTAGTAGTCGAGCCCGGTCTCACCGATCGCGACGACCTTAGGGTGCGCGGCCAGTTCGACCAGTTCGGCCACCGTCGGCTCGCGCATGTGCTCGTGATCCGGATGCACGCCGACCGACGCGTAGACGTTCTCGTACCGGCTGGCGATATCCAGCACGGATGGCAGCGTTTCGAGATCCACCGACACGCACAGCGCGTGCGAGACCGAATGGCTGCGCATGTTCTCGAGCAGTTGCGGCAGACGGTCCGCGAGTCCTTCGAAATTGATATGGCAATGCGAATCGACAAACATGATCAGGTCCTGCGAAAAATGGGCTGGCGGGCCAGGTGATGTCGTGGGCGCGGCCGCTCAGAGAACAGCTTAGGCGATGCGCTCAGTTGGCGTGCGCGACGCGCTTGCCGAGAATCACCAGGTCGCGCTCGACGCCGTCCAGCACCGCGACGCGCGGCAGCGACCCCCACGTATCGAAGCCGAAGCCGCGGAACAGCCGCAGGCTCGCCTCATTGTGACCGAACACGAAGCCGAGCAGCGTGTCGATGCCGAGGCCCGGCGCTGCTTCGAGCGACGCGGCCAGCAGTTGCTTGCCGAGGCCCTGGCCGCGCGCGCGTTCATCGAGATAGATGCTGACTTCAGCGGTGCGCTGATAAGCCGGACGGCCGTAGAAATCCGAAAAGCTGAGCCACGCAATGAGGCGGCCGGGCTCGCGCGGAGCTTCGACGACCCACAGCGGACGCTTGCGCGGACTGTGCGCATGGAACCACCCGAGCCGGCTTTCGACACTCACCGGCTCAAGGTCGGCGGTGACCTGCCGCGACGGGATGGTCGAGTTGTAGATGGCAACGATCGCCGGCAGATCGTCGAGCGCGGCATCGCGGTAGCAAAGGCTCATGGCGGAGTGGCTTGAAAAAAGACGGAGCAAACCGGGCTACGCGAACAGCGCGCGATAGCCGATAAACAGTTCCTCGAACACGAGACGCGCGTTCAGCGGATGATTTTCGACCGCGCGCTGACGCGTCACGACGCGCAGAAAACGCGCGAATGCATGGGCATCGGCCTGCGACGCGCAGCGCGCCAGGGCCGCCGACGCCTGCGGAAAATAACGCGGCGCGCCGGCGGTGTGTTGCGCGAGCAGATCGTACATCCAGCGTTGCAGCCAGCCGAGCACGAGCGGCACCGGCAGCTTTTGCAGCGCCTCGCCACATGCGAACGCGTCGCATGCGGCGCCGGCCGCGAGTTGCTTGAGCGTCCAGTCGCGCAGCGGGCGATTTTCGTCGCTGGCGAGCGCGAGCGCCGCGAGCGGCGCGCCGCCGGCCTCGGCGAGCAGCGCCGGCGCATCTTCGACGCCTTGCGCGGCGAGCCACGGCGCGGCGGCTTCCGGCGCGGGCACGCTCATTGGCCATTGACGGCAGCGGCTGATGATCGTGGGCAGCAGGCGATCGATACGCGCCGACACCATCAGGAACACGACGCCCGCGGGCGGCTCTTCGAGCGTCTTCAGCAACGCGTTGGCCGCCGCAACGTTGAGCGCCTCGGCCGGATACAGCACGACCACGCGCAGGCCGCCGCGGTGCGAGCCGACGCCGACGAAGTCGAGCAGCGCGCGAATCTGCTCGATCCTGATTTCCTTGCTGGGGGTGCGGGTCTTCTTGCCTTCGTCGCCGTCGGCCTTGTCGGCTTTTTCATCGGCACCGTTCGCGGCGTTGGCCGGGCCGGCTTCGGCAGCCAGCGCCTCCGGCACGACGATCCGGTAGTCGGGATGATTGCCCTGCGCGAACCAGTTGCAGGCCACGCACGCGCCGCACGGCTCGCCGTTGGGCTGCGGCGCCTCGCACAGCAGCCCCTGCGCGAGGTGCTGCGCGAAACGCAGCTTGCCGATGCCCGCCTGACCGTGCAAGAGCAATGCATGCGGCCAGTGGGCGCGCAATTGCTGCAAACGGTTCCAGTCATCGGCCTGCCAGGGATAAATCATCGTTTTTCTTTGCAATCAATAAGTTGAGAATGCTATCTGAGATATAGCACGAGCTTTGCCGTTCTTTATAAGTTGAAGTTATATTTATTTTAAATCAAAGAGTTGCAATCAATTCTTCAAGCTTCTTCTGAATTCGAGCGATACTCTGCGAAGAGTCGATGATAGCGAAACGATAAGGCGCCTCTTCCGCGCGGCGCATGTATTCGGCGCGCGTGCGTTCGAAAAACGCCGCCGACTCGCTTTCGAAACGGTCCGGATCGCGCGCCGCGCTGCGCCGCTCGCTCGCGATGGCGGGCGCGAGGTCGAACAGCACGGTCAGATCCGGCTGAAAACCGCCCTGCACCCAGCGCTCGAGCGTTTCCAGCTTGTCGCGCGGCAAGCCGCGGCCGCCCCCCTGGTACGCGAAGGTCGCGTCGGTGAAACGGTCCGACAGCACCCAGTCGCCACGCGCGAGCGCCGGCTCGATCACTTCGGCCAGATGCTGGCGGCGCAGCGCGAACATCAGCAAGGCCTCGGTTTCGAGGTCCATCTTCTGATGCAACACGATCTCGCGGATCTGCTCGCCAAGCGGCGTGCCGCCCGGCTCGCGCGTCATCACGACCGCGCGGCCGGTGCCCGCGAGCTTCGCTTCGAGCCGCTCGCGGAACCAGCTGAGATGAGTAGTCTTGCCCGCGCCGTCGATGCCTTCAAACGTAATGAATTTGCCGCGCGCCATCATTGCCCTCGAATGTATTTGTCCACGGCCTTGTTGTGCTCGCCGAGGGTGTCGGAAAAAATGCTGCTGCCGTCGCCGCGCGACACGAAGTACAGCGCGTTGCTTTGCGCCGGATTCAGCGCCGCCTGCAGCGACGCGACGCCGGGCAGCGCAATCGGCGTCGGCGGCAGGCCCATGCGGGTGTAGGTATTGTAGGGAGTGTCGGTTTGCAGGTCTTTCTTGCGGATGTGGCCGGTGTAGTTCTCGCCCATGCCGTAGATCACCGTGGGGTCGGTCTGCAACGGCATGCCGGCGCGCAGACGGTTCGCGAACACCGCGGCGACCATCGGCCGGTCGGACGGCTTGCCGGTTTCCTTTTCGACGATCGACGCCATCGTCAGCGCGTCGTACGGCGTCTTGTACGGCAGGTTCGGCGCGCGCGCGAGCCACGCTTCGTCGAGGCGCACGCGCATCAGGCGGTACGAGCGGCGGTAGATGTCGAGATCACTCGTGCCCTTGTCGAACAGATAGGTGTCGGGGAAGAACAGCCCTTCGCCGTTGCCGATCGACGCTTCCGGCGCGCCGATCGCGGTCATCAGGTCCGCGTCGCTCATGCCGAGCGTGTCGTGCCTGAGCGCAGGATTCGCGTCGAGCTCGGCGCGCATGCGCTTGAAGGTCCAGCCTTCGATGATCGTCGCCACATATTCGTTGACGTCGCCGCGCGCGATTTTCTGCAGCACCTCATACGGCGTGATGCCGCTCCTGAATTCGTAGTTGCCGGATTTCAGTTCGCCTTGCAAACCGAGCAGCCGCGTCATCGCGATGAACAGCTCGGGCTCGAGCGGCACGCCGCCGCGATTGAGTTGCAGCACGACGCTGCGCAGGCTGCTATGCGGTTTGACGGTGACGTCGAGTTGCGCCGGGGTCAGTTCGAGCGGGCTCGTGGCCCAGTGATATCCAGCGGCGATGGCCGCCGCGGCCAGCACGACGACAATCGAGCCGGCGACGAAACATTTCTTCAGAAGGGACACGACGGGAAAGAATTAGCGTTTAGATTGCAACGAACTGATTTTTAACGGAAAGATCTTGCGCCGGTCAACATGGCGACCGTGCCGCCTCGCAGCTTCCCGGCCTTTTGCGACCTGTATTGTATAGATGCGTGCCCGAGATGGTCAGAAGCGCGAGACAACGATATGCAATCCGCTTGCATCGCTCTGATGCAATTCGAATCGTACGCTGGCGCGACATAGGTCAGACGTTACACGCGTTGGGACGATTGGCGACAAACGCTTTTTCGGCTCCTGCCGCCTTTGACCGTTGTTGACAGTTTTAAACGACGCTTCAGGCGCAACCTGCACGCCGACGCGAAAGACCGGAGCGGGAACTGCGGCAATTGGGAGGGTGCACGCCGTCGCTCCGCTCCGAGGATTCTTGTGGCGGCCACGGCCATACGACAACAACAATAGGGTTCGCATCGAAATTCATTCTTTCGCAACGCAGGATCGGGGGCGCCGCCATAGGTATCCCGGCTGAGTTGGCATGACAAAGGGGGTGCATGGCGATCGACTTCACAGTCGGAATCCACCGGGGCTGCATGCTCCACACACGGCGCGAATACCGCGGCAACGCATTTAGCGACGATGCGCGTGCCGGCCGCCAGCTCATTGTTTCGGCGAGTGCATGGGAACTTACGCACAACACGCGCCAGTTGGCGACGCTCGTCGCGTTCATGCGCAATGCGCGCGGCGGCGCCTATGCGAGCGGCGCGGCTCCAGGACAGATCGCCCGAGAACTTCGAGCCGCCGTCGAGCGCGGCGATGTGATCGCAGTCGTGCCGACGCCGCGCGCCTCACGCGGAGGCGGCTTGCCTGTCAAGCAGGAGATCCGCCCGTACTATCCAATCGTCACGCCGTCGCAGCTATTCCCGAAGGCGCTGCCGGCGGCGCGTGCCTCGCGCTCATTCGAGCGCCCCAGATTGCCGCGGCTGGCCGCCGACGATGGCCTCGCGATCTGGTACGCCCGCCCCGGCGACGTCTTGCCAGACGGAACCATCGCTACGCCGGTATCGACACCACTCGGCGATGCTCGGCCGTTTGAATACACCGGGGATCCGCAGTTCGGCGATGTGCAGGAACTGGCCGCGCGTGGCGTCAGTGAGGTGGATGAGGCTGAGTGTTTCGCGGACTACCATTCAGACATGGGGCAATGTCAGGTAGTCCGAGCCATGTATCAAGATCCACGCACCTACGCGCTTTGCACACAGCGAGCCTTCGACAAATTCCAGGCATGCAGGGGATATTGAGATGACTAACCCGGATCGGGCCAGCATCATTTTTTACGACGCCGATACTCAGCAGTTAAAGATGTGCACAGTTTCACGGGTTCACGTGCAAGCGGCGATTGATCGAGCGCTGGCAATCACTATCCCACCGGATGCTCCTGAAAATTCACTATTGCCAGTGACAGACGAGGACGCCCGAAAGCTTGGGGGAATGGCAATTCTGATTCAGGCAATCGCGCATCCCGAATTGCGCGAACGCCTGAAAATCACGACCGAGCAGCCGATGGACTGGGCACCGGCCAAGCCGCCCGCGGAATAACAGCAACCGATCGCTTCGGGCGCCATCTACGCGCCGACGCAAAAGACCGGGGGCCGAGCCGCGGCAATTGGGAACCGCACGCCCCACTTCCGCGCTGACGATTCTTGTGGCGGCCAGGCCAAGGTCGGCGAAGTATGAGCACGTTCTCCGATATGCCAATCTTGCGCCGGACCATCTCGCAGAACACGCCAACATGGTCACAATATGGGCCCAGCCGCAGGGTGATAACGCGCGAACCCGTGCTGCGCAAGGCGCTCGGAAAGCCTTTATTCGCCAGGGACATTGCGAAACATGACAAGGTTGGCCTGAATATAATGACGACTTGTCCTAGCCAAAGTCAGAACTGACTGTTCCGGGAATCCATGAACACACCGCTCGTTAGTGCATCTGGTAACGCCTCGGCTCACGCTCCCACCGCACTGCCGGTGTTGCCGCGCCCATCGGCCGACGAATTCGACGCCGTCCTCCAGCACGGCGCCTATATGCCGCTCACCCAGTTCGGCGTGATCGACGTGACCGGCGACGACGCCGCGAGCTTCCTGCACGGCCAGTTGACCAACGACGTCCAGCATCTCGACGCCGCCCACGCGCGGCTTTCCGGCTACTGCTCGGCGAAGGGCCGGCTGCTCGCGTCGTTCCTTAGCTGGCGCAGCGGCGACACGATCCGCCTGCTGGTATCAAAGGACGTACAGGCCGCGGTGCAGAAGCGTCTGTCGATGTTCGTGCTGCGCGCGAAGGCGAAGCTCGCGGACGCGAGCGGCGAA
Organism: Paraburkholderia sp.; assembly: GCF_047605525.1. Taxonomy (GTDB): domain Bacteria; phylum Pseudomonadota; class Gammaproteobacteria; order Burkholderiales; family Burkholderiaceae; genus Paraburkholderia. The sequence continues at coordinate 88,305 of NZ_JASGFN010000016.1, forward strand.
CTCGCGGTTGTCGGCCTCGCGGGCGACGTGCGCCACGCGCTCTCGGGCGTGTTCGACGCGCTGCCCGATGGCGTGCACGTGCAGGTCGACAGCACGGCGGGCTCGCTGATCCGCGTGCCGGACGCGCTCGAACGGCTGCGCTATCTGTGGATCGGACCGAAGGCGCGGGTCGACGCGCTGCTGCCGTCGCTCGACGGCAAATTGAAGCGCGTGTCGCCGGCGGTATGGGACTGGCTCGACATCCGCGCGGGCGAGCCGCGCATCACGCAGCCGGTCGTCGAGCAGTTCGTGCCGCAAATGGTCAACTACGACGTGCTCGGCGCGGTGAATTTCCGCAAGGGCTGCTATCCGGGCCAGGAAGTGGTCGCGCGCAGCCAGTATCGCGGCACGATCAAGCGGCGCACGTCGCTTGCCAACGTGGCCGGCGAACTCGACATGGTGCGGCCCGGCGCGGAGCTGTTCCATTCGGACGATCCGGGCCAGCCGTGCGGGATGATCGTGAACGCGGCGTCGGCGCAAGGCGGCGGTGTCGATCTGCTGGTCGAGATCAAGCTCGCGGCGCTCGACAGCGGCACCGTGCATCTGGGCGCGGCCGATGGCCCGGCGCTGCGTTTTCTCACGTTGCCCTACGGGTTGCCGGCCGAGGTCTGAGTGTCGGGCAAGATATGAAGCGGCGCGATGAGGCGCCGTTTTTATCGGCTGCCTGTTTTTGCCGACTGGTTGCCTGTCGGTTGCCTTATTCTCGTTGGCTTTTCGGGCGGCGTTGTCCGGCCGGCTTATTCTCACCGGGAGACGTCCCCCGATGTGCCTGATCGTTTTCGACTGGCGACCCGACGCGGTCGATGGCCCGCTCTTCACGCTCGCCGCGAATCGCGACGAATTCTTCCACCGCACCACCGAGCCGATCGGCTGGTGGCATGACGCGCCGGGTGTGCTGGCGGGCCGCGATCTCGTCGGCGGCGGCACGTGGCTCGGCCTGTCGCGCGACGGCCGCTTCGCCGCGCTGACCAACTACCGCGCGCCGCGCGAAATGCGCGCCGATGCGCCGACCCGCGGCACGCTGGTGAGCGACTGGCTGACCGGCGCCGCGCGCGATGCGCACGGTAATCCGCATCAAACACCGCTGGCGTATCTGCAGCACGTCGCGCGCACCGGCGATATCTACAACGGTTTCAATCTGCTGGTCGGCGACTGGACGCGCCGCGAACTCGCGTGGTATTGCAATCGCGGCGACCAAACCAACGCAGCCAACACAGGCAGCGGCCCCGCGCTGCTCGCGCCGGGCACCCACGGTATCTCGAACGCGGTGCTCGATACCGCGTGGCCGAAGCTCGTCAGAAAGCGCGCGGAACTCGGCACGCTGCTCGCGCGCGACGCGATGCCGCCGCTCGAACGCCTGATCGATCTGATGCGCGATCCGCGTGTCGCGCGCGACGACGAATTGCCGGCCACCGGCATTCCGCTCGAACGCGAACGGGTGCTGTCGGCCGCGTTCATCGAATCGCCGGAATATGGCACGCGCAGCACGACCGGGCTGCGCGTGGCCGTGTATGGCGACGTGATCGGCGTGGCGGTCGCCGAGCGCGGCGACGACAACGGCTCGCACCGGATCGTGCGGCCGGGCGACTTCGAGCGCAGTTTTGCGTTCAATGTCGAGCGGGCGATGGCCTGACGGACGCGTAAGCCGCTTTCGTGACCGGCTGCCGATCGCTTTAAAAAACCACCCTCACCCGATGCCGAACGCCGCGCGCAACGCCGCCGCGGCATCCGCGTGCGCTTGCGCGACCTCGGGCACGAAGCCGCCCATCTTGAAGAACTCGTGGATCATGCCCGCGTAGCGCCTGAGCGTGACCTCGTTGCCGAGCGTGAGCAGTTTTTCCGCATACGAATCGCCTTCGTCGCTCAACGGATCGTATTCAGCGGTCGCGATCCACGCAGGCGCGACGCCGTGAAAATCCGGCGCGCCGCGCGTGCCGTCGAGCGGCGCGAAACGCCAGTCGTCGCGATCGCCGCTGTTGCGCAGGTACTGCTCGAAGAACCACTGGATCGTATTGCCCGACAGCAGAAAGCCGTCGGCGAGACGCGAGTGCGAGTCGGTCTGCTGATGACCGGCGGTGCCCGGATAGATCAGCAGTTGCAGCGCGAGCGCGATGCCGGCGTCGCGCGCGAGCACCGCGCAAACCGTCGCGAGCGTGCCGCCCGCGCTATCGCCGCCAACCGCGAGCCGGTCCGCGTCGATGCCGAATTCGGCCGCGTGCGCATGCAGCCAGCCGAGCGCGTCGAATGCATCGTCGACCGCGGTCGGAAACCTGTGCTCGGGCGCGAGCCGGTAGTCGACCGACAGCACCGCGCACTGGCCGTCGCGCGCGAACATCCGGCACAGCGCGTCGTGCGTGTCGACGCTGCCGACCGTGAAGCCGCCGCCGTGGTAATAGACGAACGCCGGCATCGGCTCGGCCCAGTTCGGCTCGACGGGAAAATAAAGGCGCGCGCGGATCGTCGCGCCGTCGCGCGTCGGCACACGCAGGTCTTCGACCGAAAACATCGGCGCGCTCGCGATCTCGAGAATCGGCGCGCTTTTCTCGTACGACGCGCGCGCCGCCTGCGCGCTCATCTGGTGATACTGCGGGCGTTTGGCCCGCGCGATCATGTCGAGCACCTGCTCGATCTTCGGATTCAGCGGCATGGTTCGATGCGATCTGGGGTGTGTCGCACGGCGCGCCGGCGAATCCATGCGCCGCGCCCGCTACACTCCGGTTGAACGGAAAGCGCCGGCGCTGCGCGCGCCGGCCCCGAACGGCGGGCCACTAACCCGCGTTCTTCACTTCGGGCTTCAGCGACATCGGATCGGTCGGCTCGCGCAACTGCTCGATGTCTTCGTGCCGCAGCTTCACAGTCGCCATGATGCCCGGATGCGTGATGATATAGAAACGCCGCGCGGCGATCGCCTCGAAGGTGATGTCGGCGACATCGGCGGCCGACAGCTTGCCCGACTCCACCGCGCGATGCAGTTGCTTGCCGGCGGTGATCTGCGAGCGCGTCGGCCGGCTCGCGTTGCGCAGTTCCTCGGGACGCGCGCGCTCCGCATCGGCGATGCCGGTCGGCACGAAGGCGGGACACAGCAGCGAACAGCCGACCTCGCCGGCGGTGCCAGTTTGCGCGAGCTTCAGGTCGTGATAAAGCGTCTCGGTCAGCGACACCACCGCATGCTTCGACGCGTTGTAGATGCCCATCGCCGGCGGCGACAGCAGGCCCGCCACCGATGCCGTGTTGACGATATGCGCGGGCTCGTTCTGCGCGAGCATGATCGGCGTGAACACGCGCACGCCGTGCGCGACGCCCATCACGTTGACGGCGAACACCCACGACCAGTCGTTCGCCGAGCTTTCCCACAGGAAGCCGCCGGTGCCGACGCCCGCGTTGTTGAACAGCAGATGCACCTTGCCGAACGCGGCGAGCGCGGCCTGCGCGAGCGCTTCGACGTCGGCCCGGTTCGACACGTCGGTGGGCACGCCGATCGCGTCGGCGCCGGCGTCGCGCAATGCGTCGACGGTCTGTTCGAGCTCGGCGGCATTGACGTCGGCGAGCACGAGCTTCATGCCGAGCGCCGCGCCCTTCCGCGCGAACGCGCGGCCGAAGCCGCTGCCCGCGCCGGTGATCACCGCCACCTTGCCTGCGAATTCGAACATCGTCTGACTCCCCCGGTTGTGTTTCGTTGTGTGGCGGTGTGCCGCTTGGGCCCCACGTTATGGCTCAAGTCGATGCTCAGATCAGCTTGACCAGTTGCTTGCCGAAGTTGCGGCCCTTCAGGAGGCCGATGAACGCGTCGGGCGCGGCTTCGAGCCCTTGCGCGATCGTCTCGCGATAATGCAGCTTCTTCTGCGCGACGAGCGTGCCGAGCTGCTTGAGCGCTTCCGGCCACACGTCCATATGTTCGGTGACGATAAAACCCTGCACGAGCAGCCGCTGCGTGAGCATCAGCGACGGATGCCTGAGCGGCAACGGCTGGCCGTCGTAGCCCGCGATAAAGCCGCACAGCGCGATCCGTCCGAACGCGTTCATGCGCGCGAGCGTCGCGTCGAGCACTTCGCCGCCGACGTTCTCGAAGCAGCCGTCGACGCCGTTCGGCGTCGCGGCCTTCAGGTCCTGATACAGGTTGCCGGCCTTGTAATCGACGCAGGCGTCGAAGCCCAGCGTCTCGACCACGTAGCGGCACTTGTCCGCGCCGCCCGCGATGCCGACCGCCCGCGCGCCAGCCGCTTTCGCCAGTTGCCCGACCACGCTGCCGACCGCGCCGCTCGCCGCGCTGACGACCACCGTCTCGCCGGCCTTCGGCGCGATGATGCGGTTCAGCCCGTACCACGCGGTGACGCCCGGCATGCCGACCGGGCCGAGATACGCGGACAGCGGCACGTGCGTGTCGTCGACCTTCTGCATGCCCGCGCCGTTCGACGTGCCGTACTCCTGCCAGCCGAACATCGCGACGACCTTGTCGCCGACCGCGAATTTCGGATTCCTCGACTCGACCACCTCGCCGACCGTACCGCCGATCATCACCTCGTTCAGCGGCTGCGGCGCCGCGTACGACTTGCTGTCGTTCATGCGTCCGCGCATATACGGATCGAGCGACAGGAAATGATTGCGCACGCGCACCTCGCCGTCGGCGAGCGGCGCGAGCGGCGTTTCGACGAGCTTGAAGTTATCGGGCGTAACAGCGCCTTGCGGGCGGGAAGCCAGCAGAAGCTGGCGATTGATCTGGGCCACGGGGTCGTCTCCTTCGGTTGATCGGGGTTGACCTGGACCGGGTGGGTCCACGTCCGGGATGAATGGAATGCGCGTCGCAGGCCGCGCGATCAGCCGTCGCTCGGGCCGGGCTTCGCCGACGGGTCGCTGCGCAGACGCTGCCGCGTGACCTCGCGGCCCACCGCGAGGCGGCGCATGTACTTGAAGGTGCCGAGCGCCTTCGCGACGAAGTGGCCTTCGCTGTCGCGAATTTCGCCTTCGCAATAGGCCATCGTGGTCGAGCGATGCAGCACGCGGCCCGTCGCGCGCAACTCGCCGCGGCCCGGCTGCATGAAGTTCACTTTCATCTCGACGGTGACGACACCGATGCCGTCACCCGCGAGACTGCGCGCGGCCATCGCGAGCGCGACGTCGGCGAGCGTCATCGTGACGCCGCCATGCGCGACGTCCCACGTGTTCATATGTTCGTGCCGCAACGGCAGCAGAACTTCGCTGACGCCATCGGCGGCGCTCAGCAACTGCGCGCCGAGACGGTCGACGAACGGGCTTTCGGGCAGCGTGGCGTTGCCTGCTTTGGGAGAGGGAGTCGAGTCGGTCATCGCGGTATTCGGAGTGCGTGTTGAGACTGCCTGCGGGTGCCTTGTGCATGGCTCTCGTGCGTGGCTTGCGCGCCGCTTGTATCCGGTTTGTATCCGGGCAGGCAGATTGAATCCATCGAGCGATGCATTTTATCTCCGGCCCGGATTCGGGTCCGTCCAATCTTTCACCGCCGGCAATTTCGCCCGCTAGAATGCATGACCAACTCCGCTCTCTTTCCGCTTCTTTCTTCCCGCTTCTTTCGAGGTGCCGGTCATGTCGTCGCTTATGTCATCGGTCGTGGCATCGCTCGTGTCATGTTTTCGCACGCCGTCGTTCGCGCGCCGCTCCACTCTTCCGCGTCTTTTCCTGCTCGCCGTCTGCACCGTTTGCGCCGCGCTGACGCTCGACGGCTGTGCCGGCCTGCTCGGCGGCGATTCGCTGCGCGTCAGCGTCGCCGGGATCGAGCCGCTGCGGAGCGAAGGTCTCGAGATGCGTTTCAATCTCAAGCTGCGCGTGCAGAACCCGAACGACACCGCCGTGAGCTTCAACGGCATCTCGCTCGACCTCGAACTGAACGGCAAGCCGTTCGCGAGCGGCGTCAGCGACCAGAGCGGCAGCGTGCCGCGCTTCGGCGAAACCATCATCGCCGTGCCGCTGACCGTGCCGGCATTCTCCGCGGTCCGCCAGGCACTGGCGCTCGCGGGCGCCACGCAGTCGGGACAGATTCCGTACATCCTGCGCGGCAAGCTCGCGGGCACCGGCCTGACCGGCTCGACGCGTTTCATCGATCAGGGCACGCTGAGCCTGCCGGTGCCGGGCATCGCGTCGCGATGATGTCGCGCGGGAGCGCGGATACGTGACGAGCGGCCCGGCTCATACCACTTCGAACAACCCGGCCGCGCCCTGGCCGCCGCCGATGCACATCGTCACCACGACGAACTTCGCGCCGCGCCGCTTGCCTTCGATCAGCGCGTGGCCGACGAGCCGCGCGCCCGACACGCCATACGGATGACCGACCGCGATCGCGCCGCCGTTCACATTCAGGCGATCGTGCGGAATACCGAGCGTGTCAGCGCAGTACAGCACCTGCACCGCGAACGCTTCGTTCAGCTCCCACAGACCGACGTCCTCGACCTTCAGCCCGGCCTTCTTCAGCAGTTTCGGCACCGCGAATACCGGGCCGATGCCCATCTCATCCGGCTCGCAGCCGGCCACCGCGAAGCCGCGGAAGATGCCGAGCGGCTGCAGGCCTTCGCGCTCGGCCAGCGTCGCATTCATCACGACGCACGCCGACGCGCCGTCCGAAAACTGGCTCGCATTGCCGGCGGTGATCACGCCGCCCGGCAGCGCGGTACGAATCTTCGCCACGCCTTCGAGCGTCGTGTCGGCGCGAATGCCTTCGTCGCCGCTGACGGTCACTTCCTTCGTGTAGAGGCGGCCGGTGGCCTTGTCGGCGACGCCGGCGAGCACTGTCAGCGGCACGATCTCGTCCTTGAACTTCCCGGCTTCGAGCGCGGCGGCCGCGCGCTGCTGCGAGCGCACGCCGTATTCGTCCTGGCGTTCCTTCGAGATCGAGTAGCGCTTCGCGACGTTCTCCGCGGTCTGCAGCATCGACCAGTAGATTTCCGGCTTGTGCCGAACGAGCCAGCCTTCGGCCATCATGTGGCGGTTCATCTCGTTCTGCACGCACGAGATCGACTCGACGCCGCCCGCGACGAACACGTCGCCTTCACCGGCGATCACGCGTTGCGCGGCGAGCACGATCGTCTGCAGCCCCGACGAGCAGAAACGGTTGACCGTCATGCCCGGCACGCTGACCGGCAAGCCGGCGCGCAGCGCGATCTGCCGCGCGATATTGGCGCCGGTCGCGCCTTCCGGATTCGCGCATCCCATGATGACATCCTCGACGCGCGCCGGGTCGAGCTTCGCGCGCTCGACCGCGGCCTGCGTCACGTGGCCGCCGAGCGTCGCGCCGTGCGTCATGTTGAAACCGCCGCGCCACGATTTGGCGAGACCCGTGCGGGCGGTGGATACGATTACGGCGTCAGTCATGCGTCTCTCCTGCTTCCAGATGTCGATGGCGGCGCGGCGGCGAACTGCCGTGCGGCGTCCGCGCGTGGTCGCGCCGCCTCTGTCGTTTCATGCGGACGGAGCGGGTTCGCCCCGGCCGCCCAGTCGATATGGCTCACTCAGCCGTTGAAGCCGCGGCCCTCGGCGGCGAGCTTCGCGATGCTGGGCGCGAGCGTCCACGCGTCGCCGTTCGGCCGCGCCGCGTAGCGGCGAATCGCGCGCTCGACGTTGTAGAGCCCGACCGTGTCCGCGTACAGCATCGGGCCGCCGCGATAGAGCGGGAAACCGTAGCCGGTCAGATAGACCATGTCGATGTCCGACGCCTTCGACGCAATGCCTTCCTCGAGAATCTTCGCGCCTTCGTTGACGAGCGCGAACACCAGACGCTCGACGATTTCCTCGTCGCTGATCTTGCGGCGCTCCGTGCTGGTTTCCTGCGAGAACGCGACGATCATCCCGTCGACCACGCCCGACGGATACGCGGTGCGATCGCCCGCCTTGTAGTCGTACCAGCCGCCGCCGGTCTTCTGGCCGAAGCGCCCCATCTCGCACAGACGGTCGGCGATCTTCGAATAATGCATGTCCGGATGTTCCAGATAACGGCGCTTGCGGATCGCCCAGCCGATGTCGTTGCCGGCGAGGTCGCTCATGCGGAACGGGCCCATTGCGAAGCCGAACTTCTCGATCGCGCGGTCGACCTGCGCGGGCAACGCGCCTTCTTCGAGCATGAAGAGCGCCTGGCGGATGTACTGCTCGATCATCCGGTTGCCGATAAAGCCGTCGCACACGCCCGACACCACCGCGGTCTTTTTGATTTTCTTCGCGAGCTTCATCACGGTCGCGAGCACGTCTTTCGCGGTTTGCTTGCCGCGCACCACTTCGAGCAGCTTCATCACGTTGGCCGGGCTGAAGAAGTGCATGCCGACCACGTCGCGCGGACGCTTCGTGAACGCGGCGATCCTGTCGACGTCGAGCGTCGACGTGTTCGAGGCGAGGATCGCGCCGGGCTTCGCGATTTCGTCGAGACGGCGGAACACCTGCTCCTTCACGCCGAGTTCCTCGAACACGGCTTCGACGATCAGATCGGCGTTCTTCAGGTCGTCATAGGACAGCGTCGGTCTGATCAGCGCCATGCGCTGCTCCAGCACCTCGAGCTTGAGCTTGCCCTTCTTCACCGTCGCCTCGTAGTTCTTGCGGATCGTCGCGAGACCGCGGTCGAGCGCTTCCTGTTTCGTTTCCAGCAGCGTGACCGGAATGCCCGCGTTGATGAAGTTCATCGCGATGCCGCCGCCCATCGTGCCCGCGCCGATCACGGCCACCTGACCGATATCGCGCACCGGCGTATCGGACGGCACATCGGGGATCTTGCTCGCCGCGCGTTCGCCGAAGAACGCGTGACGCAGCGCGCGGCTCTCCGGCGTCTGCACCAGCGCGAGAAAGCATTCGCGCTCGAACGCGAGGCCCTTGTCGAAACCGTTCTGCACGCCCGCTTCGACTGCGTCGATGCATTTATGCGGCGCCGGGAAATGCTTCGCGATTCCCGCGACGCTGTTGCGCGCGAACTGAATGAAACCGGCCGCGTTCGGATGCTCGATCTTGCGGTCGCGCAGCTTCGGATGCGGGCCGGCTTGCGCGCCGACCTTGCGCGCGAACGCGAGCGCCGCCCCGGCGAGATCGCCTTGCACGACTTCGTCGAAGAGGCCCGATTCGGCGAGCTGTTCCGACGGCACCGGCGCGCCGGACACGATCATATTGAGCGCGGCTTCGAGACCGATCGCGCGCGGCAGACGCTGCGTGCCGCCCGCGCCCGGCAGGATGCCGAGCTTCACTTCGGGCAGCGCGATCTGCGCGCCGGGGGCGGCGACCCGGTAATGCGCACCCAGCGCGAGTTCGAGGCCGCCGCCCATCGCGACGCTGTGAATCGCCGCGACGACCGGCTTCGCGCTGTCTTCGACGGCCTTGATGACCGTCGCGAGCGTCGGCTCCTGGGTGGCCTTCGGCGTATTGAATTCGGTGATGTCGGCGCCGCCCGAAAAGGCTTTGCCCGCGCCCGTCAGCACGATGGCCTTCACGGCCGGATCGTTCCGCGCGCGCTCGAGCCCTTCGACGATGCCCGCTCGCGTCGACAGGCCGAGGCCATTGACGGGAGGATTGTTCAGCGTGATGACGGCCACGCCGTCATGAGTCGTGTAGTCCACTGCCATCTGCCTGCCTCCGTGCAATCCATGCAATGAGGCGACGCAAGATGCGCCGCCTCGTCCGGTTCATCGAGCCCGCTCATTGTCAGGCTTTTTCGAGCGACGGTTCCGGGGTCAGCAGGCAGAATACACAAAAAAGCACGCTCGTTCAATTTGACGTCGGGCGGGGTTTCCCCTAAGCGTCGGGATTCGATGGACGGTCCCGGCTGTCTTCGAGCGCGGACGGCAGCACGTGATCGCGGAACTGATCGCGCAGCTTCAGCTTCTGCAGCTTGCCGGTGGCCGTGTGCGGCAGCTCGTCGACGAACACGACGTCGTCGGGGATCCACCACTTCGCGACCTTCCCTTCGTAGAACGCAAGCAGCTCGTCGCGCGTCACTTCGTGGTCCGCCCGCCTGACGACGACCAGCAGCGGCCGCTCGGTCCACTTCGGATGCGCGCAGGCAATACAGGCCGCTTCCGCGACCGCCGGATGCGCGATCGCGACGTTCTCCACGTCGATCGAGCTGATCCATTCGCCGCCCGACTTGATCACGTCCTTGGAGCGGTCGGTGATGTGCAGGAAGCTGTCGGGGTCGATCGTCGCGACGTCGCCGGTCGGGAACCAGCCGTCCACGAGCGGCGAGTCGTCCTTGCGGAAATACCGGTCGATCACCCACGGTCCGCGCACATGCAGATCGCCGAACGCGACGCCGTCCCACGGCAGCTCGCGGCCGTCCTCGCCGACGATCTTCATGTCGACGCCATAGAGCGCGTGCCCCTGCTTTTCCAGCAGCTTGCGCCGCTCGGCGAGCGGACGCTGGCTCTGCGCCCACGTCAGTTTCGACAGCGTGCCGAGCGGCGACATCTCTGTCATGCCCCATGCATGGATCACCTGCACGCCGTAGTCGTCCTCGAACGTGCGCAGCATCGCCGGCGGACACGCGGAGCCGCCGATCACCGTGCGCTCGAGCGAAGAAAACTTCACGCCCGCCTCGCGCAGGTAATTCAGCAAACCGAGCCACACGGTCGGCACGCCGGCCGAATAGGTGACGCGCTCGCTCTCCATCAGCTCGTACAGCGACCTGCCGTCGAGGTCCTTGCCGGGAAACACGAGCTTCGCGCCGGTCAGCGGCGCCGCATGCGGAATGCCCCACGCGTTCACATGGAACATCGGCACGACGGGCAGCACCGCGTCGCGCGCGGACAGACACATCGCGTCGGGCAGCGACGCGCCGAACGCATGCAGCACCGTCGAGCGATGCGAATACAGCGCGCCCTTCGGATTGCCGGTCGTGCCGGACGTATAACAAAGGTACGACGCCTGACGCTCGTCGAGCGCGGGCCAGTCGAAGTTGCCGTCCTGCGCGTCCATCAGCGTTTCGTAGCACAGCACCGGGGTTTGCAGCGACGGCCGGTGCGCTTCGTCGGCGAGCGCGATCCAGCCGCGCACGCGCGGGCACTGCGGCGCAAGCACGTCGACGAGCGCGGCGAAGGTGGTGTCGAACAGCACGTAGGCGTCGTCCGCGTGATTGACGATGTAGGCGATCTGGTCCGGAAAGAGCCGCGGGTTGATCGTGTGGCACACCGCGCCGAAACCGGTGGTGCCGTAATATGCCTCGAGATGCCGGTAGCCGTTCCACGCGAGCGTCGCGACCCGTTCGCCGGGTTCGACACCGAGCGCGATCAGCGCCTGCGCCAGTTGTTTCGCGCGCTTTTCGCAATCGCGGTACGTGTAGCGATGCAGATCGCCTTCGATGCGCCGCGACACGATCTCGGTGCCGCCGAAATGCCGCGCGGCATGCGCGAGCAGCGATGACACGGTAAGCGGCACGTCCATCATCTGGCCTAGCAGCGGCGTCGTCATAAAGCGGGGTCTCCTCGGCTCGTGAGTGTCGGTTGGGTTGGGTTGCGGTTCGGTTTCGGTTGGGTTGCAGTTGCGTGGCCGGCAATCGGCCGGGGCCAATGACGCGCATGGAGCGAATGAGGCGCGCGAGGCGAAAGATCGTTGCGGCGGCATCGAACGGTCGGGCACGGTTCAAACGCTTCAACAGAGGTCCGGGCAGTTCGGGCGGCCGGCCAGCAGCGCCGCAGGCGCCGACTTACAATATCGGTTAATCCAGAGGCGCTCAATATGTCGTTTTCCCCAAGCATTGCAGGGCTATCCGCGGCTTTGACGGATCTTTCCAACACCCTCGTCACGCCCCCGAACAATGCGTTCGCGCGGCTCGGCGGCACGTTCCTGACGCGCCTGCCCGCCGCGCCGCTCGGCGCGCCGTATCTGGTCGGCTTCGCGGCCGACGTCGCCGCCCGGCTCGGTCTGCCGCCGGGCATCGAGCGCGATCCGGGTTTTCTCGAGCTGTTCTGCGGCAACGCCACGCGCGACTGGCCGGCCGGCGCGCTGCCCTATGCATCCGTGTATTCAGGACATCAGTTCGGCGTGTGGGCCGGCCAGCTCGGCGACGGCCGCGCGCTCGGACTCGGCGAACTCGAACACGACGGCCAGCGTTTCGAATTGCAGTTGAAAGGCGCGGGCCGCACGCCGTATTCGCGCATGGGCGACGGCCGCGCGGTGCTGCGCTCGTCGATCCGCGAATATCTGTGCTCGGAGGCGATGCATCATCTCGGCATTCCGACCACGCGCGCGCTATGCGTGATCGGTTCCGACCAGCCGGTGCGGCGCGAGACGATCGAAACCGCCGCGGTGGTCACGCGCGTGGCGCCGAGCTTCGTGCGCTTCGGCCATTTCGAGCATTTCTATGCGAACGATCACGTCGACGCGCTGCGCGCGCTCGCCGATCACGTGATCGAACGCTTCTATCCGCATTGCCGGGAAACTGACGATCCGTATCTCGCGCTGCTCGCCGAAGCGGTGCAATCCACCGCCGACCTGATGGTCGACTGGCAGGCGGTCGGCTTCTGTCACGGCGTGATGAACACCGACAACATGTCGATCCTCGGCCTGACGATCGACTACGGCCCGTTCGGTTTCATGGATGGTTTCGACGCCGGCCACATCTGCAACCATTCCGATACGCAGGGCCGCTACGCGTACCGGATGCAGCCGCAGATCGCTTACTGGAACCTGTTCTGCCTCGCGCAGGGCCTGCTGCCTTTGCTCGGCGAACGGCACGACGAAAGCGTGCGCGCCGACAAGGCGGTCGAAGACGCGCAGCGCGTGCTCGGCGGCTTCAAGGAGCGCTTCGCGCCGGCGCTCGAAAACCGCATGCGCGCGAAGCTCGGCCTCGAACACGCGCGCGACGGCGACGACGCGCTGGTCAACCGGCTGTTCGAGGTGATGCACGCGAACCGCGCCGATTTCACGCTGACGTTCCGCAATCTGGCCCGCATGTCGAAACACGATGCGAGCGGCGACGCGCCGGTGCGCGACCTGTTTCTCGATCGCGCCGCGTTCGACGCGTGGGCGAACGACTATCGCGCGCGGCTGTCCGAAGAGACACGCGACGACGCCGCGCGCGCCATTGCAATGAACCGCGTGAACCCCAAATTCGTGCTTCGCAATCATCTGGCGGAAACGGCGATCCAGCGCGCGAAGGAGAAGGATTTTTCCGAGCTGGAGCGGCTCGCTGCGGTGCTGCGCCGCCCGTTCGACGAGCAGCCCGAGTACGAAGCGTATGCGGGACTGCCGCCCGACTGGGCGAGCTCGCTGGAAGTGAGCTGTTCGTCGTAATGCGCCAACCAGGCTGAAAAACCGGACAATCGCTGCCCGCGTTTCGCCCGAGGCAGCCATCCCCGACAGCCCGAAACCGGGACCATACCGGGACCAGGGCTGAGACAAACCGAGACAGGAAACCGACCATGAACAATCCCGACGACCTCAAGCATGACGCCCCAGCGGTGCAGAAAAGCGACGCCGAGTGGCGCAAGCAGCTCTCCGACATCGAATATCAGGTCACGCGCCATGCGGCCACCGAGCGGCCGTTCTCGGGCCGCTACGAGGATCACTGGGAACGTGGCGTGTACGACTGCGTGTGCTGCGGCACGCCGCTCTTCGAGTCGGACACGAAGTTCGACGCCGGCTGCGGCTGGCCGAGCTACTTCCGGCCGATCAACGGCGAGGTGATCGCCGAGAAGACCGACCGCTCGCACGGCATGCTGCGCATCGAAGTGCAATGCAAGAACTGCGGCGCGCATCTCGGCCATGTGTTCGAGGACGGCCCGGCGCCGACCGGTCTGCGGTACTGCATCAATTCGGCTGCGTTACAATTCGAGCCCAAGTAACGCACCGCGCGAGCCCAGGCAACGCGGCGCGCAGCCGGCAGCCGGCTTGCACGCTATTTGCACGAGCAGCGCGCGAATGGCGAACTTCGCATCACGCCATGCGCCCGTCGCCGCAGTGCCGCCGCGGTGTTTCAGGGCGGCCTGCGCGCGAGCGGATGCGACCCACACGCCGCTGACCCGGCGCCCTTCATTGCTCGACTCACTCTCCGATTTCCCGGCCAGATAATGAAATTCCTGTTCGATCTGTTCCCGATCATCCTGTTCTTCGTCGCCTTCAAGATCTGGGGCATTTTCACGGCGACGGCAGTGGCGATCGTCGCCACGCTGGTGCAGATCGCGTTCGTGGCGTTCCGCCACCGCAAGGTCGACCCGATGCTGTGGGTGAGCCTCGGCGTCGTCACCGTGTTCGGCGGCGCGACGCTCGTGCTGCATAACGACACCTTCATCAAATGGAAGCCGACCGTGCTGTACTGGGCGTTCTCGGTCGTGCTGACCGTCTCGCAACTCGTCTTCAACAAGAACCTGATCGAAGCGATGATGGGCAAGCAGATCACGCTGCCGCACGCGATCTGGGGCAAGCTGAACCTGATCTGGGCAGTGTTTTTCGTGCTGCTCGGCCTGCTCAACCTGTTCGTCGCGTACCACTACACGACCGACCAGTGGGTCAACTTCAAGCTGTTCGGCGCGACCGGCTGCCTGCTCGTGTTCATCGTCGGACAAAGCCTGTGGCTGTCGAAGTACATGAAGGAAGAATGACATGAGCGATGCGTTCATGCACGCCACCACCGCCGAGCGCGCCGCGCTGATCGAGGCGCGCCTCACGGCCGCGCTCGCGCCCGTCGAATCGATCCGCATCACCGACGACAGCGCGCAGCACGCGGGCCATGCCGGCGCCGCGGCCGGTGGTCATTTCAGCGTCACGATCGTGGCCGCCGCGTTTGCCGGCAAGGCCCGCGTGGCGCGGCATCGCATGGTGTATGATGCGCTGGCCGATGCCATGCAGCGCGGCATTCATGCCCTTGCCATCACGGCGTATACGCCCGAAGAATTTGCTTTGTTGCCCCGCTAGGAACTTTCGATGACCTTGAAGAAAACCCGCCTCTGGGTATTGCTGGCCGCGTTCGCGGCCGCACCTGCATTCGCGCAGAACATCGCCGTCGTGAACGGCACGCCGATTCCGAAAGCACGCGCCGATGCGCTGATCGAGCAACTGGTTCACCAGGGCCAGCAGGACACGCCGCAGTTGCAGCAGGCCGTGCGCGAAGAACTCGTGAACCGCGAAATCCTGATGCAGGAAGCGCTGCGCCGTGGCCTGCCGAACCGTCCGGACGTCAAGGCCCAAATCGCGGTCGCGCAGCAAACCGTGGTGCTGCGCGCGCTGATCGAAGACTTCGTGAAAAACAATCAGCCGAGCGACGCGGAAATCACCGCGCGCTACAACGCGCTGGTCAAGGACGCGGGCGGCAAGGAATATCACCTGCATCACATCCTCGTCGACAACGAGCAGCAGGCCAAGGACCTGATCGCGAAGATCAAGGCCGGCGCGAGCTTCGAAGATCTCGCGAAGCAATACTCGAAGGACCCGGGATCGGGCAAGAACGGCGGCGACCTCGACTGGTCGGACCCGAAGGCCTACGTGCCTGAATTCGCGGACGCGGCCACGCATCTGCAGAAAGGCCAGATGACCGACACGCCGGTGCATACGCAGTTCGGCTGGCACATCATCCGCGTCGACGACATCCGCGCGGTCACCCCGCCGCCGCTCGAGCAGGTGCGTGCGCAGATCGTGCAGCAGATCCAGCAGGAAAAGCTGCAGGCGTTCGAGGAAGGTCTGCGTAAGAACGCGAAGATTCAGTAAGCGTCAGCGAGCGGGTTGTCTTCTGACAGTCCGCCCGGCTCCGCAAGCCTGAATGCAAAAAAAGCCGCCCGTGGGCGGCTTTCCTGTTTCTGCGAGGTAGGCTGCGGCGGGACTGCACAGGGCCACCGCCCGAAGCGGCAGCCCTCTTTTCCCATCAGCCCAGCCAGCGGCGCGCGTTCTGGAACACGCGCATCCACGGGCTCGCGTCCGTGACGCCCTCGCCCCAGCCTGCCGGATGCCAGCTCATCTGCACCGCGCGATGCACGCGCTCGGTGTGCGGCATCAGCACCGTGAAGCGGCCGTCGGCCGTCGTGACCGACGTGATACCGGCGGGCGAGCCGTTCGGGTTGAACGGATACTGCTCGGTCGCCTGACCACGGTGATCGACGTAGCGCATCGCCACCGCGACCTTCGACGCATCGCCCTGCTGCGAGAAGTCCGCATAGCCTTCGCCGTGCGCGACCGCGACCGGAATGCGCGAGCCTTCCATGCCGGCGAAGAAGATCGACGGCGAGCTCTGCACTTCGACCAGCGAGAAGCGCGCCTCGAATTTCTCCGACTTGTTGCGCGTGAACTTCGGCCAGGCTTCGGCGCCGGGGATCATCGACGCGAGGCTGCTCATCATCTGGCAGCCGTTGCAGATGCCGAGCGCGAACGTGTCGTTACGGCCGAAGAATGCCGCGAACATGTCGGCCAGTTGCGCGTTGAAGCGGATCGTCTTCGCCCAGCCTTCGCCCGCGCCCAACGTGTCGCCGTACGAGAAGCCGCCGCACGCGACCGCGCCGGCGAAATCCGCCAGATTCGCGCGGCCCGTGAGCAGGTCGCTCATGTGCACGTCGTGCGCGTCGAAGCCGGCGCGATCGAACGCATAGGCCGTCTCCAGATGTGAGTTCACGCCCTGTTCGCGCAGGATCGCGACACGCGGACGCGCGCCCCTGCCGACAAACGGCGCGGCGACGTCTTCCGCCGGATCGAAGCTCAACACCGGCGTGATGCCCGGATCGGCGGCGTCGAGCAGCGCATCGTATTCGGCGTCGGCGCAAGCCGGGTTATCGCGCAGACGCGCGATGCGCCAGCTCACTTCGCTCCACGTGCGATGCAGTTCCGTGCGCGGCGCTTCGTAGATCTTCTTCGCGTCGCGATAAACCTCGATCACATCGCGCTCGTTGATCTTGCCGATCACGTGCGAGCATGCCGACAAGCCGTGCTCGCGCAGCGCGCCGAGCACCGCGTCGCGATCCGCGGCGCGCACCTGCACCACCGCGCCGAGCTCCTCGTTGAAGAGCGCGCGAATCGTGCGGTCTTCGCGGCGGCCGCTGGTCTGCTTCGCCCAGTCCTTCGCGTCGCCGTAATCGGATTCGTGGTTCGGATCGAGCACCAGCATGTCGACGTTCAGCGACACGCCGACGTGACCCGCGAACGCCATTTCGCAGACCGTTGCCCACAGGCCGCCATCCGAGCGGTCGTGATACGCGAGCAGCCTGCCGTCCTGGTTCAGCGCCTGGATCGCGTTGAAGAAGCGCTTCAGATCTTCCGGATCGTCGACGTCCGGCACCGTGTCGCCGACCTGCTGCGTGACCTGCGCGAGAATGCTGCCGCCCAGACGCTGCTTGCCGCGGCCGAGGTCGATCGCGATCAGCACCGAGTCGCCGGCTTCGCTCACGCGGCGCAGTTGCGGCGTCAGGTGCTTGCGCACATCGCCGACCGGCGCGAACGCCGAGATGATCAGCGACACCGGCGCGACCACTTCCTTCGCGACACCGCGGTCTTCCCAGCGCGTGCGCATCGACAGCGAGTCCTTGCCGACCGGAATGCCGATGCCGAGCGCCGGACACAGTTCCATGCCGATCGCCTTGACCGTGTCGTACAGCGCCGCGTCTTCGCCCGGCGCGCCGCACGCGGCCATCCAGTTCGCCGACAGCTTCAGCTTGTCGAGCGACGCGATCGGCGCCGCCGCGATGTTCGTGATCGCCTCGCCGACCGCCATGCGGCCCGACGCCGGCGCGTCGATGACCGCGAGCGGCGTGCGCTCGGACATCGTCATCGCTTCGCCACCAAAGCCCGCGTAGTCCATCGTCGTGATCGCGACGTCGGCTACCGGCACCTGCCACGGACCGACCATCTGGTCGCGCGCGGTCGTGCCGCCGACCGAGCGGTCGCCGATCGTGATCAGGAACGACTTGCTCGCCACCGTCGGATGACGCAGCACGCTCTGCGCGACGTCGGCGAGCGCGAGGCCGGTCACGTCGACCGGCTCCAGGTTATGCGCGACGCGCTTCACGTCGCGATGCATGCGCGGCGGCTTGCCGAGCAGCACTTCCATCGGCATGTCGACCGGCTCGTGCGAGCCTTCCTTCTGTTCGGCGTCGATCAGCTTCAGTTGACGCTCGGCGGTAGCCATGCCGATCACCGCGAACGGGCAGCGCTCGCGCCTGCACATCGCTTCGAATGCCGGCAGATCGGCCGGCGCGATCGCGAGCACGTAGCGCTCCTGCGCTTCGTTCGACCAGATTTCGCGCGGCGACAGGCCGCTTTCCTCGAGCTGGATCTTGCGCAACTCGAAGACGGCGCCCTTGCCCGCGCCATCCACCACTTCCGGGAATGCATTCGACAGACCGCCCGCGCCGACGTCGTGAATGCTGAGGATCGGGTTGTTGTCGCCGAGCTGCCAGCACGCGTTGATCACTTCCTGCGCGCGCCGCTCGATTTCCGGGTTGCCTCGCTGCACCGAGTCGAAGTCGAGTTCGGCGGTGTTGGTGCCGGTCGCCATCGAACTCGCGGCGCCGCCGCCCATGCCGATGCGCATGCCCGGGCCGCCGATCTGGATCAGCAGCGAGCCTTCCGGCAGATCGTGCTTGTGCGTGTGCTGGTCGGAGATATTGCCGATGCCGCCGGCGATCATGATCGGCTTGTGGTAGCCGCGCACGAGGCCCGCGACGTTCTGCTCGTAGGTGCGGAAGTAGCCGCCGAGGTTCGGACGGCCGAATTCGTTGTTGAATGCGGCGCCGCCGAGCGGGCCGTCGATCATGATCTGCAGCGGCGACGCGATGCGGTCCGGGCGACCATACGCTTCGTGCTGATCGTGCGGATTGCGATGCGCGAGCGGCTGCGCGGTGTCGCGCGCGTTTTCCCATGCCTCGACGCCGTCCGGCAGTTCGAGGTTCGACACCGTGAAGCCCGTCAGACCCGCTTTCGGGCGCGCGCCGCGGCCGGTTGCGCCTTCGTCGCGGATTTCGCCGCCCGCACCGGTCGCGGCGCCCGGGAACGGCGAGATCGCGGTCGGATGGTTATGCGTTTCCACCTTCATCAGCGTGTGCGTGAGCTCGACGCCGCGGCGATAGTGCTCGGGCAATTCGTTCGCGCCGAGGTCAGCCGGCGTGCGCGGGAACCAGCGCTCGGCCATGCCGCCGACCATGATCGCCGAATTGTCCGAATACGCGACGATCGTGCCCTGCGGGTTCAGCTTCTCGGTGTTGCGGATCATGTTGAACAGCGACATGTCCTGCTTTTCGCCGTCGATCGTCCAGTCCGCGTTGAAGATCTTGTGGCGGCAGTGCTCGCTGTTGGCCTGCGCGAACATCATCAGTTCGACGTCGGTCGGGTTGCGGCCGAGCTTCGTGAATGCGTCGACCAGGTAGTCGATTTCGTCATCGGCGAGCGCGAGGCCCAGTTCCGTGTTCGCGACTTCCAGCGCGGCACGGCCGCTCGCGAGCACATCGACGGTTTGCAGCGGCCTCGCGGGCAGTTCGTCGAACAGATGCATTGCCTGGTCGCGCGAGATCGCGACGCTTTCGGTCATGCGGTCGTGCAGCGCCGCGGCGACGGCCGCGCGTGCTTCGTCGGAGAGCGTCTTCCTGCCGCCGAGCAGGCCGCTTTTCAGCGTGACCGTGTACTCGACGCCGCGCTCGATGCGGCGCACCTGCGCGAGGCCGCACAGATGCGCGATATCGGTTGCCTTGCTGGCCCACGGCGACACGGTGCCGAAGCGCGGCACCACGAGGAAGGTCTCGGCGGCGCCGCGTTCCTTGCCTGCTTCGAACGGATCGCCGTAGTGCATCAGCGCCTCGATCTTCGCGCTGTCTTCAGCGGACAGTCCGGTCTGGGCGTTGACGAAGTGCAGATACTGCCCGCGCACGCTGGTGATATTCGGGTCGATGCGCGTGAGCGTGTCGAGCAGGCGGGTTTGACGGAAATCGGAAAGGGCCGAAGCGCCGGGGAAACACGAGAAGTGGGCCATGGGACTTGACGTTGCGTCGCTCAATGATGCCGGAGAGTCGCGCATGCATGCAGGCGACGTGAGGCGGAAAGGAAGTCCGGGATTATACCCCGGGAACGGGCGTCCAACGGGCCTCGGCAGGGCTGTCCGGAGGGCTTTTCGTGGCGTCGCGCGCGCCCCGCTTTCGCGCCCAGGCGCTGCCGCATCCTGCCCGCCGCATCGCCGCGCGGGTGGTTTGACTGCTATCATTCGCCCTTTCACCAGATCGGCGCGCGCGGCCCGAGCCTCGTCCGGCGGCGCGCCGCATGCCACATCCAACGGGCGCGCGTCAGCCGCCCGTCGGCACATCGAATCAGAGCATGGATGTCATCGTCATTGGCGGCGGGATAGCGGGCGTCGCCACCGCTTATCACCTGCGCGCGGCGGGCCACCGCGTGTGCGTCGTCGAGCGTCACGCGACCGTCGCGCAAGGCGCGACCTACGGGCAAGGTGGCACCGTGCTGCCGACGCCGCTCGACGTCTGGTTCGGTCCGACCTTCATGGCGAGCCGCCACAACGCAAAAAACGGTGTGATCACGAAGACCGGTTTCAATGGACCGGCGCGGCAGTTCGTCAAGCAGCTCGCCGAGTTGCAGGAACCCGAGGCGTTCGCCCGCCAGTACGCGCTGCTGCGGCCGCTGATCGAGTCGTCGCGCGAGGCGATGGCCGACGCCGAAGCGCGCTTCGGTCTCGAATTCGAACAGGCGAGCGGGCTGCTCTACCTCGTGCGAAGCGCGCACGAATGGGAACAGAGCGCGGCGGCGCTCGATCTGCTGCATCGGTTCGAGGTCCCGCATCATGTGATGACGCCGGCCGAATGCGCGGGATTCGAGCACGCGGTGCCCACCGAGCCGGAATTCGCCGGCGGCGTGCTCTTCGAGCATGAACGCACGGCCAACTGTCCGCTCTTCACGAAGCTGATCAAACAGGTGCTCGATGCCCAGGGCGGCGTGCAATTCATGCTGGGCTGCGAAGTGTCGGGGATCCGTCTCGAAAACCAGCGCGCGTCGGTCGAACTGGCGCCGCGCGAGCACGCGACCCGTTTGCGCGAAGTCGAGGTGATTCACGCCGACACGGTCGTCGTCGCGGCCGGCCATGGCAGCCTGGCGCTGCTCGAGCGCGTGGGGCTCAGGTTGCCGCTGCATCCGCTGCGGCTGCACACGCTGGTCGCGCCGATCGCGCACGAGGAATGCGCGCCGCACGTGGCAATCGTCGACGCGGTCAAGCGGATCGGGGTGAGCCGCATGAACCACCGGCTGCGGATCGCGGGCGGCGCGGTGCTGCAAAGTGCGAACCAGATCGACAAGCCGCTCGGCGACGCGCTGACGAAAGAAGCGCTCGCGCTGCTCGGCCAGGCGACGCACGACTGGATGCCGGGCGCCGCGCGGATTTCGGCGGCGCTGCCGTGGGAAGGTGTGAAGCTGCTGTCGCCGGATGGTTTGCCGGTGATCGGCAATGCGCTGCATCCGCGGCTGTTCGTCAACGTCGGCCACGGCCCGGCGGGCTGGGGGCTCGCGTGCGGCGCGGGCAAGCTCGTTGCCGGGCTGGTTTCGGGGGAGACGCCGGCGCTTGCGCAGGAGACGCTTGCCGCGTTGCGGCCGGAGCGGTTTCTGTAAATCTTCGCGCGGCTTTGACCGGATCCGGCGGCCCGGCTTCGCCGTCCATTACTCCGCCAATCGCGGCCCCGCGGTCCCCTCATTTCCATCGATCGTATCCGCGCCGCACACACGACGAAACAGCCGCGCACCGCGCGCGCATCGGCACTACCATAGCGATTCCAAGCCTGCCCGCCTCAGCGCGGGCAAACCGCCAGGTTTCGCCATGACAGACGCCGAAAACACGCCGCCCACGCTTATCGATCCCCTGAATGCCTCGCATCCGCGCGCGCTGCCGTTGCTCACGCTGACCGATCTGCGCGTCGCCGAATCGCAGGCGGCCGCCGCGTTGCCCGAACACACGCTGATGGCGCGTGCCGGCCACGCGGCCGCGCGCTGGCTGCTCGAGCGGATCGCCGCCGATACGTCGGTGACGAAATCGCAGCAGCGCGTCTGGCTGATCGCCGGCCCCGGCAACAACGGCGGCGACGCGCTGGTTGTCGCGACGGAACTGCATAAGGCCGGCATCGCCGTCGAAGTCTGCATGCCGGTCGACGTCAAGCCTGCCGACGCGCGTTGGGCGCGCGATACCGCGCGCGCCGCGGGCGTACCGGTCAACGCGGCGCCGCCCGCGTCGCTCGACGGCTATGGCTGGCTCGTCGACGGCATGTTCGGCATCGGTCTCACGCGTGAGCTCGACGGCGTATTCGCGGGGGTCGCCCGACTGCTGTCGCAACGCACGAACGCACGCCCGGCGCAAGGCGCGGTGCTCGCCCTCGACGTGCCGAGCGGGCTCGACAGCGACACCGGCGCGGTGGTCGGCGGCAACGGCGCAGCAGCGGTCCATGCGACTCACACGATCACGTTCATCGGCGCGAAGCCGGGGCTTTTCACCGCACAAGGCCGCGATCTCGCCGGCCGCGTGACGCTCGCGCCGCTCGGACTAAGCAGAGGGCTCAACGGCGACGGCAACGAGGGCGGCGGCACGCCACGCCCTGCTCTTCAACTGAACGCCCCCGAACTCTTCGGCGCCTTCATGCCACCACGCGATTTCGCGACCAACAAGGGCACCTTCGGCAGCCTCGCGGTGGTCGGCGGCGACACCGGCATGTGCGGCGCGCCGATCCTCGCGGCGCGCGCCGCGCTCCACACCGGCGCGGGCAAGGTCCACGTCGCGCTGCTCGGCGAAGGCGCGCCGCCCTACGATCCGCCGCATCCCGAACTGATGCTGCATGCGATCGACACGCTGCCGCTCGATGCAATGGACGCGCTCGCGATCGGCTGCGGCATGGGACATCGCGACATCGCGACGCGCGTGCTGCACGACGTGCTGCAACTCGACGTGCCGAAACTGTTCGACGCCGACGCGCTGAATCTGATCGCGAAAGACCCCGCGCTCGCCGCCGAACTGACCGCGCGCGGCGTGCAAGGCGATCCGTGCATCCTGACGCCGCATCCGCTCGAGGCCGCGCGTCTGCTCGGCAGCGACGCGCCCGGCGTGCAGCGCGACCGGCTGGCGGCCGCGCGCGCGCTCGCGGCCCGCTTTGCGAGCATCGTGGTGCTGAAGGGGGTCGGCACGATCGTCGCCGCGCCCGACGGCCGCCTCGCGATCAATCCGAGCGGCAACGCCGCGCTCGCGACGGGCGGCACCGGCGACGTGCTCGGCGGCATCATCGGCGCGCTGCTCGCGCAACATCTGCCGCGCTACGAGGCGGCGCTCGCGGGCGTCTACCTGCACGGCCTCGCCGCCGACACGCTCACCGCGCAGGGTCACGGCCCCGCCGGTCTGACGGCGGGCGAACTCGCGCCGATGGTGCGAACCTTGCTCAACCGGCTGTTCTATCCGCCCTATACGCCGACGGCCGCGTGAAACGCGCGCATCGTGCGTATGTGGCGGCGCCGACCCCCATGCGCACGGATACCGCACGGATACATAACGCGCTGCCGTCTGTCATACATCCCCGCTATACTGGTTGTCTGCGCCGCGTGTCGGAGGTCGGATCGATCGCGGGTGGTGGCGAAACTTCGGCGGGCGCGTACACCGCGTTGCGCTTCGCGAGAGTTGCGAGAGTCGCGAGTTTTCGCCAGCACTCCCACCCGAATCCGGCCGCGCGGCATCGCTCTGACTGCATCGCCGCATCATTTCTCGGCCGCGCCTCGCGCGCGCCTTTCTTCGTGCCCCTTGGTTAGACGGACGCTATGACCCAGAACTCGCTCCCCTCCTGGTCCTCGCTGCAGACGCATTACGACAAGATTCGCGACGCGCATCTGCGCGACTGGTTCGCCCCCGGGAACGATCCCGCTCCCACGCGCTCCGAGCGCTTCACGTTCGAGGGCGGCGGTCTCGCCGCCGATTTCTCGAAGCACCGCATCACCGACGAAACCCTGAAACTGCTCGTGCAGCTCGCGCGCGAAGCCGGCGTCGAGAAGCGCCGCGACGCGATGTTCGCGGGCGAGGTCGTCAACCCGACCGAAGGCCGCGCCGCGCTGCACACGGCGTTGCGCGCGACCGATCCGAAGGCGCCGTTCTTCGCCGAAGTGCAGGCCGAGCGCGCGAAGATGGCCGCGTTCGCCGAGCAGATTCGCAGCGGCGCGTGGACCGGCTACACCGGCAAGCGGATTCGCCACGTCGTCAATATCGGCATCGGCGGCTCGGACCTCGGGCCGAAGATGGTCGTGCACGCGCTGCATCATCTGGCCACGCCGGAGATCGCCATGCACTTCGTGTCGAACGTCGACGGCGCCGATCTGTACAACGTGATGCAGCAGATCGATCCGGAAGAGACACTCGCGATCATCGTGTCGAAGACGTTCACGACACTCGAGACGATGACCAACGCGCGCTCGCTGCGCGACTGGTTCATCGCAAAAGGCTGTCCGGAAAGCGCGCTCGCGAAGCACTTCGTCGGCGTGTCGGCCAACCCGGCCGAGGTCGTCAAGTTCGGCATCGCGAAAGAAAACGTCTTCGAGATGTGGGATTGGGTCGGCGGCCGCTATTCGCTGTGGTCGGCCGTCGGTCTGTCGATCATGATCGCGATCGGCCCGCAACAGTTCGACGAACTGCTCGCCGGCGCCAATGCGATGGACCAGCATTTCCGCGACGCGCCGCTCGAGAAGAACCTGCCGGTGCTGCTGGGCATGATCGGCATCTGGTATCGCAACTTCTTCGGCTCGCAAAGCTATCTGGTCGCGCCGTATTCGGAAGCGCTGCATTTCCTGCCGTCGTATCTGCAGCAACTGGAGATGGAAAGCAACGGCAAGTCGGCGCGGCTCGACGGCGCGATGGTCGACTATCCGACCTCGGCGGTCACCTGGGGCGAGCCGGGCACGAACGGCCAGCACGCGTTCTTCCAGATGCTGCATCAAGGTCCGACGATCGTGCCGATCGACTTTATCGCGGTGCTCACGCCCGAGCATCCGCTCGCGGGCCATCATCCGAAGCTGCTCGCGAACTGCTTCGCGCAAAGCGAGGCGTTGATGCTCGGCCGCACGCTCGAAGAGGCGAAGAAGGTGGCCGGCCCGGACAAGCCCGAACTCGCGCCGCACCTCGTGTTCCCCGGCAACCGGCCGACCGCTACGCTGCTGCTCGACGCGCTCACCGCGCGTTCGCTCGGCGCGCTGATCGCGCTGTACGAACACAAGGTGCTCGTGCAGGCGTCGGTATGGAACATCAATCCGTTCGATCAATGGGGCGTCGAGCTCGGCAAGATCCTGGGCAAGGTGGTCGAGGCCGATCTGACGGCGGCGAGCGTCGATGCGAAAAAGCACGATTCGTCGACGTCGGCGTTGATTGCGCGGGCCCGCGCCGCGCTGAAGCGCTGAGGTCGACTCGCGCGGGTCGAGTGTACCGTCATGAAAAAAGCGGGCTGCTACGGCCCGCTTTGTTTTTGCATCGGCGACATGTTCGTCACGCGAGCCGCCCCGCTTCGATCGTCACCGTCGTGTCGCAACGGCGCGCAAGTTCGATGTCGTGCGTGACGAGCACGAGCGTCGCGCCATGCGCGCGATTCATCTCGAACATCAGATCGATCACCGCGTGACCCGTGGCCGCGTCGAGGCTGCCGGTCGGTTCGTCGGCAAACAGAATGGCCGGATGGGTAACGAACGCACGGGCCAACGCGACGCGCTGCTGCTCGCCGCCCGACAGCAGCTTCGGATAGTGGCTGGTGCGCTTGCCGAGCCCGACCAGCTCCAGCAGACCCCGTGCGCGCGCCGCCGCCTCGCGCGTGCCGATGCCGCCTTGCAGCTCGAGCGGCAACGTGACGTTTTCGAGCGCGGTCAGATGCGGCATCAATTGAAACGACTGAAACACGAAACCGACCGAGCCGCTGCGCAATGCGGCGCGCTCGTCTTCACTCAATTCGCCGAGTTCGCGGCCGAGCAGCCGAACCGAGCCCGAGCTCGCGCTGTCCAATCCCGCGAGCAAGCCGAGCAGCGTAGACTTGCCCGACCCGGATGCGCCGACGATCGCCACGCTACTGCCGGCATCGATGGCAAGATCGATGTCGTCGAGAATCGTCAGTTCGCCCGTTGCATCCTTAACCCTCTTGCACAAACCCCGCACTTCAATGACTGGATCAGTTCTGTTTGGCATGGTGAAGCGTAGGTTGAAAGTGCGCGCCATCGCCCCTCGCGCCGCGGCGTTGGCCGCGGCATTCGGCGCGGCCATGATGGCCGCCGCGCTGGTTTCGTTGCCGTTGGCGGCGCATGCGGCCAATGCGCCGGAAGCCGCGAAGCCGGTAATCGTCGTGCTCGGCGACAGCATCTCCGCCGAATACGGCCTGCCCCGCGATACGGGCTGGGTAGCGTTGATGCGTCAGCGTCTGGCCGCTGAGCGCATCGATTATAGCGTCGCGAATGCCAGCATCAGCGGCGACACGACAAGCGGCGGACGGGCGCGCCTGCCCACGTTGATGCAACGGCTGAAGCCGCGCATCGTGATCGTCGAGCTCGGCGCCAACGATGCGTTGCGCGGCGTGCCGCTGTCCACGACCGAGGACAACCTGCGCACGATCATCGAACAGGCCCAGCAGGGCCACGCGAAGGTCGTGCTCGTCGGTATGTACGTACCGACGAATTACGGCCCCGACTATACGCAAAAGTTCCACGGTCTCTACGGGCAGTTGTCGAAGGAATTTCATGTGCCGCTCGTACCGTTTCTGCTCGCCGGCATCGCGGACAAACCGGACATGTTCCAGGCGGATCAGATCCATCCGACCGAGCAGGCACAGCCCGTGCTACTGGACAACGTGTGGCCAGCTGTCAAGCCACTCCTTCGCACAAGTTCGCCGCACTGAAAAGCCTGCTAACAACTTGTTTCCGGAACCAGGGGAACACGGATCGCCGAAGCTGTAAGATGTTTTCGCAATCCCGTGCACCCGGCTCATTCCTGAGCGACTTCTGAGGAGATAACGTGAAATATTTACCGTTAATCGCTTTGACTGTAGCCCTCTCGGCCTGCGCCGCTCAACCGCCTGCCGGCGTCCAATCCGTTGGTCAGAGCCAGCAACCACCGGCCGCCGTCGGCCGCTGCATCGCGCAAAAATGGGCGGACGCGTCGCAACAGCAGGTAGTCTCGCAAAACACCCTCGCGAACGACCAGGCCATGGACGTCTACGTGCCGGGCCAGCAGCCGCCTAACGGCGCCGCCGCGGTGGTACGTCCGTCGTATAGCGGCAAGGGTACGTGGGTCGGCTTCCGCTCGAACGGCGCCGGCGGCAGCGAGGCCACCAGCGCGATCAGCGGATGTCTGTAATGGAGCGTTGGCCAATC
Organism: Paraburkholderia sp.; assembly: GCF_047605525.1. Lineage (GTDB taxonomy): Bacteria > Pseudomonadota > Gammaproteobacteria > Burkholderiales > Burkholderiaceae > Paraburkholderia. The sequence goes on from NZ_JASGFN010000016.1 coordinate 115,596, forward strand.
TCATGTTGATCGCCAAATGAAAAAAGCCCCGCGTCGCGGGGCTTTTTTTCATCTGGCAGGTAATGCTTACTGGTCGACCGTCTGCGCGGCGCTATCGGGCGCGCCGTAGAATTTCACGCTCGAACGCTCGCGGAGCGCCTTCACGAAGGCTTCCACCTGCGACTGCGCGTCGACCTGCGCGATCTGCTGCTGCGCCGCGTCAAGACGATGCGGATCGACCGCCGTGCCGGCCACGACCTGGTGCACACGATAAATCGCGTAACCGTCGTCGCCGAGATCGACACCGACATAGGCCGGCAATTTTTGCGCATCCACCTTGTAGATTGCGCTCAGCGCGGCGGGCGGCACGCCCTGCGAATCGTTGCGCGAGACCTTCAGCGGCGACGAGAAACCGGCCGTCGTCTTCGACTTCTCGAATGCGGCCAGTTGCGCGATACCGTCCTTGTGCGCGGCTTCGTTCGACTGCGCGGCGATCACCTTCTGGCGCACCGCGTCCTTCACCACGTCGAACGCCGGCACCGCGGCGGGCTTGTAGTCGGTCACGCGCGCCGAGATCAGCGTGTTGCTGCCGACATCGATCGCCTGCGTATTGTTGTGCGCCGACACCGAGTCGTTCGCGAACACCGCCGCGAGAAACTTCGCGTTGTTCAGCGGGCTGTCGGGCGGCAGCTTCGGATCCGGCTGCTGCGTGACCGTCGCGGTCTGCACCTGCAACTTGTACTTGTCCGCCGCCGGTTGCAGGCTCTTCGCCTTTTCATAGACGAGCGACGTGAAGCCTTCCGAGTCGTCGGTGAACGCCTTGGTGGCGAGTTGCGTCTTCAGGTCTTTCGCGATCTGGTCTTTCACTTCGTCGAACGGCCTCGTGACCGCCGGCTTCACATCGGTGACCTTGATGATATGGAAACCGAAATCGGTCTGCACGATGCCGCTGATTTCGTCCTTCTTCAGCGCGAACACAGCGTCGTCGAATGCCGGGCCGCCCGCGATCATGCCGCGGCCGAAGTAGCCGAGATCGCCGCCCTTCGCCGCCGAGCCCGGATCCTGCGAATTCTGTTGAGCGATCTGCGCGAACTGGTCCGGATGCGCCTTGACCTGCGCGAGCAATTCCTCGGCCTTCTGCTTCGCCTTGGCCTTGTCGGCCGCGCTCGCATCCTTCGGCGCCGCGATCAGGATATGGCTGGCGCGCACTTCACCGTCGGTGCGAAAGTGGGCAATGTTGTCGTCGTAGTACTTCTTGAGGTCCGCGTCGCCCGGCTGGATCGATGCGCCCAGCGTAGCCGGCGACATCACGACATACTGGATCATCGCGGTAGCCGGCGTCGCGAAGTCATTGCTATGCGCGTCGTAGTAGGCCTTCAGTTGCGCGTCGGTCGGCTGGATCTTCGCCGCATAGTCGCGCGGATGGAACGCGATGCCCTGCACTTCACGCTGCTGATCGGCGAGTTCGGTCAGATGCTGCGCGAGCGTCTTCGACGTGAACGCGCTCGCCTGAATGCTCGCGGGCAACTGCTGCATCGCGAGGCTGTAGCGCACGCGCTCGTCGTACTGATCGGGCGTCATGCCCTGCATCGCAAGCAACTGCTTGTATCGATCGAGGTCGATCGAACCGTCGGGATTCTTCAGCGACGAGATCACCGGATCGGCCATCAGTGCACGGCGCACCGCGTCGTCCGAAGCCGTCAGATGCAGGCGTTGCGTTTCGTCGGCCAGCACACGCTGCTCGATCATGCCGTCGAGCATTTCGCGGCGATGCTCCGGCGTATCGAACGTCTTCATGTCGAACTGCGCGCCGAGCATCTGACGCGCGCGGTCGAGTTGCTGACGCATCGCGTCGTCGTACTCCGCGCGGGTGATCTTGTGACCGTTGACGCTCGCGACGTTGGCGCTTTCGTCAAAGAAGCCGCGGAAACCCTGAATACCCACGAAACCCAACCCCGGCAAAATGACGAGGATGAGCATGAACATCATCAGGCGCTGGTGATTGCGGAAAAAATCGAGCATGCGTAAGGGGTGCCAAAAACAGAACGCCCGATCTTACAACAGCGGGCAATAAAAAAGGCGAACCGGAGTTCGCCTTTCGTGGATACTGGCGGAGTGGACGGGACTCGAACCCGCGACCCCCGGCGTGACAGGCCGGTATTCTAACCGACTGAACTACCACTCCTTATACTGCGCTTTTTACTACGTTCGCTGCTGAAACACTGTTGTCGTTCGCGGATACCACGAAAAATACAGCAACGCGAAATTTTGCCGCAGATGCCGCAACTTGGCAACCGATATCTTCCCAGCCAGCCGATCCGGAAGCCATCTGTAAAGAAGCGGTCGAGTGTAACGCCGTCGGCCAGAATGGCCCTATCCTGACGAATCTGCGAAGAACCGACTGCGCTGTTAGCCGATGCAGTCCGTGCGACGCTTGCTTGCCGCGTCACCGGAACGCAGCGATTTTGCAATGGCGACGAACCGGCCCACCGGCGAGTCCTCTCGCACCAGCGGGCAAACCAGGCTTAATGGCACGCTAAAGCTCGATTGAGCGTCGAGCGCGCGATAGGCGACACTCGACTGATGAACCGATTGCAGCACTTCCGGCACGATCGAGATTCCGCGTCCCGCGGCAACCATCGTCACGGCCGAAAGCAGGCGCGACACCGATTCGACGATGTGCGGCGTAAAACCAGCCTTGCGGCATGCGGGAATCAGGACGTCCTGAATGCCCGGTCCATCACCCCTTAGATACAGGACGAAAGACTCATTCGCCAACGTGCCGAGAGAGAGCGGAGTCGAGCCTGAGGCGAGCGGGTGATCGACCGGCATCGCAACCACCATCGGTTCCTCGCACAGGAGAATGTTCAGCAGCTCTGGACGATGCAACGTCGACGATCTGACGAACGCGACATCGATTTTTTTATCGGCTACAGCATCGAGCAGATCACGTGTCGTGTTTTCCCGCACGTCCAGCCTGATAAGCGGATAGCGGGCACGAAACGCACGAATGATTTGCGGGACGTATTCGTGTAGCGATGCAGAGCTGGTATATCCGACGACGATATGACCGAGTTCCCCGCGTGCCGTTTGTCGTGCACGTATCTTCGCTTCATCAGCCAGCGCGAGGAGCGCTCTTGCATCGTCGAGAAAGACGCTGCCAGTTGCGTTCAATTTGATGCTGCGCGGCGTGCGGTCAAAGAGCTCGACGCCGAGCTCCCGTTCCAGATCGCGTATCTGCTGGCTCAGCGGCGGCTGCTGAATGCCGAGTTGAGCAGCAGCCCGGGTCATGTGCTCTTCCTCGGCAACGGCGACGAAGTAACGCAAGTGCCGGAGTTCCATCGATTGAATATCCCATAGATATATAAAACGTCTGCTTACGGTATTTATAAGATATTTTATATCTCCTTTCTTGCGCCGTACCATACAGCGGTCAATGAACGAGGAAGTTGAAATGTCGATCGATTTCCACAGCAAACTGAACCGCCATACCTACGATAGCCGGGATGCCAGCGCGGACTGGGTGCAAGCCGTCACGCAACTAGTCGAACCGGACGATCGACGAATCGCCGACGTAGGCTGCGGAGGCGGAATTTACTCCGAGGCGTGGCTCAATCTGGGTGCACAAGCTGTTTTTGGTATCGATTTTTCGGCGCAGATGGTCGCGGCGGCGAAGGCGCGCCTGAAGGATTACCCGCAGGCTTCGATCAGCCAGGGGGATGCATGCGCGACCGGACTGCCGGCAGACTGCGTGGACGTCGTTTTCGAGCGGGCGCTGATCCACCATCTGGACAGCTATGAAGGCTGTTTCGCTGAAGCAAAACGTCTTCTCGCGCCGGGCGGCCTATTCCTGATCCAGGATCGTACCCCCGCCGACGTCGAGGCCGCTGCATCGACTGAACATCTGCGAGGCTATTTCTTCGAGTGTTTTCCGCGATTGCTGGAAATCGAACGAGGCCGCCGGCCGGAATCCGTCACGGTCGAGAATGCCCTGCGTAAAGCAGGCTTCACGCAGATCACCACACGCACCGTCTGGGAAACACGCAAGACCTATGGAGGTTTCGACGAACTTGCGCGGGATCTCGCGGCGCGCACCGGCCGCTCGATCCTGCATGAACTCAGCGACAGCGAACTGCAGAAGCTGATTGCTTATATCCAGACGAGACTGCCGGACAACGGACCGATCGTTGAAAAAGACCGTTGGACTCTCTGGGCTTCCCGTTCGATGAATTGACACCCGATTTTCTCATTCCGTTCGGGCACTGAGTCGGCATACCGGGCAGCGTGCTGTTATCGGTCGCCGACAATTTCGGCACCGCCGTGTCGGCGTTCAACTATCACGTCAATGGCCTTTGAACACTGGCATCCGTTTTTCGCGGAGTGCCAGTTGTGCGTCTCTGAAACGATGCTTGCAAAGCATCGAGGTCGCATGTATCCCATACCGTTGCGCAAACGCATACGCAATCCGGAACTTGGGGATTCGCGAAATACGACTTGCGATGCCCGGTACGCGTCCATAGGATGGCTGCACAAAGAAAGTTGCCACTAGGCGTTTCAATGCACGGAACGCGGCGTGTACCGAAGGACCCATTGGTGAAGCTGACGAATTCCCGCCTGCGCATCCTGACGCTCAGGCATCTGCGTAAAGATCTGTTCCCGTGGGTGATCGCCCTGGCCGTCGGCATCGACTACTTCGACAACACGATCTTTTCGTTCTTCACAAGTTACATTGCCGGTGGCATCAACGCGTCGTCCGACGAACTCGTCTGGTCATCCACAGCCTACGCTACGGCATCCGTGCTCGGTATCGTTCAGCAACAGTGGCTGATCGAACGGCTTGGATTTCGTCGTTATCTCACCGTTTGCCTGCTGATGTTCGCCGTGGGCTCGCTCGCATCATCGCTGAGCGAGTCGGCGCTCGAGCTTTCGATAGCGCGCGGCTTTCAGGGATACTTTATCGGGCCGATGCTCGGCACGTGCCGCATTCTGCTGCAGACGGGTCTCACTCCACAGGAGCGTGCACCGGCCACGCGGATCTTCCTCACGATGATCCTTCTCGCCAGCGCGCTGGCGCCGATAACCGGCGGCTATCTCGTCGCGCATTTCGACTGGCGCGCGCTCTTCACGTGCTCGACGGTCGCCGGAACGTTGCTGGGAATGCTCGCATTCCTGCTCGTGCCGCACATCGGCAAGCGTCGACCCGAAGCCCGCAGCGCGGCTCATTTGTGGCCTTACTTCGTCTTTGCATCCGCGCTCGGCGCCCTTCAGATCGTCACGCAGCAGGTCCACTTCGAGTTGTTCACGACCTCACCGCTGCTACTGCTCCAGACCGGAATCGGCCTGCTTGCGCTCGGTTGGTTCGCATGGCAGCAATGGCACCATCCGCGACCGCTTGTACGCCTGAATGCGCTGCGCGAGGGACGCTATCGGGTCGGCATCGTGCTGTACGCTTTCTACTACTTCATCACGAACGCGATCGGTTTCCTGGTCTCTCGCCTGTTAATAGGCGGGCTCGGTTATCCGGTCGAGAACACGGGGCGGCTGCTCGGGTTTACGTCGTTCTCGTCCATCGCAATGGCGTTCGCCTACTTTCGCTACTCGCAGCGCATCACGCACAAGAAATGGCTCATCGTGCCGGGATTCCTGATGGCGGCGTTCGTCAGCATGTGGTTCGTGCTTCTGCCGCCGGACGTCGGCATGTCGTGGCTGCTGCCGCCGCTCGTGATACGAGGCTTCCTGCTCATGTTCATCGCGCTGCCTACAGCCAGCGTCGCTCTGCAGATCTTCTCGAACGATGAATTCACACATGGCTACCGCTTCAAGAATATCGTCAAGCAGCTTTCCTATTCATTGTCGACCGCATCCGTTCTGATCCTGGAGCAACATCGCATGGCACTCCACGAAACCCGGCTGACTGAATTCGCAAGCCCCTACAACCCGGTTTTCCAGAACACGCTCGAGGCGATGACGCACGCGTTCACGGCGTCGGGACACGATTCCGGAGATGCGCGAAATCTCGCGCTGGCGGAGCTCGCTCGCCTAGCTGCGCACCAGGCAAATTTCATGAGCGTACTGGACGGGTTTCAGGTGATGATCGTACTGGCATTGCTCGGCGCAACGATTGCGTTTTTCCAGCGGCAAATCAAATGAGCGAGCCGTCGCCTTAAATCTCATAACGATGCGAATCGGCTCTGCGGCGTCAATTGTTCCCGAAACCACCGTTTGTGGACGATGCATTTTCAGGTTGCTCGGTGAGTTGATGAATCAACGCACGGGTGGCCGCGGTCATTGCCTTGCCGCGGCGAGTTCCGAGGCGCACCGCGCGTATTGCCCACGGCTCGTTGATGCGTAACGCGACTGATTGGGCGGCGGTATCAACCGGCACCAGGCACTCCGGCAAAACGGTAATCCCCAGGCCCGCCCCCACCAGGCTGCGCGCGACGTCGGGATGACTCACCGTGAACCTCGCCTGTACTGCTTTATCGATTGTCGACGCGGCCCGATTCACGTCTGACATCAGCGTCGTGTGCGGCGGCATTGCAATAAAGGGCTGGGTAATCAGGTCGGCTATTCCGACCTCCATCTGTTCAGCCAGCGAGTTCCCGAGCGGCACGACGGCCACGAGCCGATCGGTACGATATGGAAAACTGTCGAGGGGTTCGTCATTGAGATCCGGAGTCATGATATAGACGCCGAGATCGAGACTACCGGATACGACGGCCCGAACGACGTTGATATTGGCGTCCTGTATCACGTCCAGTTCGACGAGCGGAAAATCGCGTGTGAATTGACCGAACTCGCGGGCCAGATACTGGATGATCGTGGCACCCGTCGCGCCGATCGATACATGCCCGCGCACTCCTTGCGAGAATTCGGAAAGTTCTCGCCGCATGTCCTCGAGGTTATCGAACAACTGGCGCAAATACTTCGCCAGAACTTCACCGGCCGCACTGGGGACTACGCCATTCGAAACGCGCTCGAACAGTTGAACTCCGGCGACACTCTCAAGGTCCTGCACACGCTTCGTGGCCGCGGACGCCGCGATGTTCTCACGAATGGCTGCGCGCCGGATCTGACGCTCGTCCACCACGGTAAGGAACAGCCGCAGGGTGAAGAGATCGACCCTGCGCGTCAGACTTTGCACGCTAAACGTACTCATGGTGTTTCCTGTGATGCGAAGCCGGATCGTTGCCCGGCATTTTTCCAGCGTAGCCGTGTCGGACCAGAGAGCAAACGTTGCTGAATCGAATGCCTTCGGTCGCCGGGAAAACATGGTATCCGGAAGCCATCCTCACTGCCATGCGCCAGAGGTCGTTCAACGACTTCGTCGTCGTCGCCCTGGCGCTCACGAATGAGGATGCGGCCAGTAGTAGCACGGAAGCCGTGCCGTTCATTTCGTGTCTGGGGCTGACAACGGATACAACATACCTCGGGAAATACAACGATAAAAGTGCGGTTCTTTCTAATAGCCGCCCTTGGACGCGCCTGTACCGCCCACAGGCAACAAAAAACCCGCGGAGCCAATAGCCACGCGGGTTTCAGAGACTGCAAGCAACTTTTTCAGACTACTTTGGACAACGGCGAATTTCGAAACTGGTGGTGCTGAGGGGTTCCAAAGCGCCGCTGCCCGCCCTGCCGAACAAAGGTTCGTCCCCAATTCGATCCTGCAAATACAACGAAAAATGCAACGATCCGCAGTTGTAACCGAATCCGTCGTCAAAATGCAACACGCAGGGTGGCGAATGTTTTCTACCGCAGTTCGATCGATCGAAGACGCTAAAACGCCAGATGGATCTTCATCGATTTACTCCTGTCACCGGCGACTTTAAACGCCTCGACGACATCTTCGAGCGGGAAGGTGGCGGTCAGTAACGGTTTGAGATCGACGCGGCGCTGGTTGATGAGATCGACCGCGAGGCCGAATTCCTCGTGAAAGCGGAACGTGCCCTTCATCTCGATCTCTTTGGAGACGATCATGTTCTGAGGGATCGAGACGTCGCCGCCGAGGCCGAGCTGCACCAGCGTGGCGCGCGGTTTGAGCGCTTCGAGACCGAAGCGAACGGCACGTTCGTTTCCGGAGGCCTCGAACTGCACGTCGAAGTATCCCTTGTTGGCCGCATAGGCAGAAAGCGCTTCGGGGTGGCTCGCCACGTTGATCGCCCGGTCGGCGCCAATTGCGAGCGCCTTGTCAAGGACGGCATCCATGACATCGGTGGCGACGATCTCGCGGGCGCCGTGGGCGCGAGCGGCGATGATCGCCAGCGCGCCGATCGGCCCGCAGCCGCTGACAAGCACCCGCTTGCCCGTCAGCGCACCGGAGCGTGCGACCGCATGCAGCGCCACCGCGAACGGCTCGGCCATCGCTGCTTCCTCGATCGATACGCCTTTCGCTATCTTGTGGCATTGCCACTGTTCGGCGACGAGGTGCTGGCTGAACGCGCCCTGGATATGCGGCATCGGCATGGCGGAGCCGTAGAAGCGCATGTTGAGGCAATGGTTCTGCTGCCCCTTCAAGCAGTATTCGCAGGCGTTGCAGGGGCGGCTCGGCGAAACCGCCACGCGATCGCCGATCGCCAGGCCCACGACCCCCTCGCCCAGGGCCCGGACCGTGCCGGCAACTTCGTGACCGAGGATCATCGGCTCGCGGACGCGCACCGTGCCAAACCCGCCATGATTGTAGTAATGCAGGTCGGAGCCACAGATGCCCCCCGCCCCGACGGCGACCTCCACCTGACCGGGACCGAGGCTTTCAGCCTCGCGCTCCTCGATGCGCAGATCCTTGGCGGCATGGATGACGACGGCTTTCATGGGCTTTCTCTCAAATAACGGGAGTGGGCAGTGCGATGCCGGCAAAATGGGCGGCGAGATTGTCGCGCACCAACTTGCCCATCGCCTTGCGGGTTTCGATCGTGCCCGATGCGTGATGCGGCTGCACCAGCACGTTCTCGAGCGACAGAAAGCGTGGATTGAGCTGCGGCTCGCCGTCGAAGACGTCGAGCGCCGCTGATCCCAGCGCACCGTTTTCCAGTGCATCGAGCAGGGCCGCCTCGTCGACATTGGATGCTCGCGAGATATTGATCAGCATTCCCTCCGGACCCAGAGCCGCGATGACCTGCTTCGAGACGATATGACGCGTGGCCGCCGAGGCCGCCAGCGTAACGAACAGGAAGTCCGAACGCTCCGCAAGCTTCACCGGATCGGCGACATAGGTCATCCCCCCGGCATAGGGCTTCTCGGCGACATCACTGTAGGCGACGTCCATATCGAAGCCCCTGAGGCGCTTGGTCACCTCGAAGCCGACGCGGCCCAGCCCGAGTACGCCGGCGCTACGGCCCCAGACCTGGCGCTTCAGCGGATAAAGCCCCTTTGCGGTCCAACTGCCGTCCTTTACCCAGCGCTCGGCACCGATCATGCCGCGCGACTGGCAAAGCATCATCCCGATGCCGAGATCGGCGACGTCATTGGTCAACACGTCGGGCGTATTGGTGACGCGGATGCCTCGTTCCTGGCAGGCCGCGAGATCGACGGCGTCATAACCGACACCATAGACGGCGATGACCTCGAGCTTCGGAAGCGCCTCGATCACAGCACGCGATGCGCCAAGCTCCCCGCGCGTGGCGATGGCGCGGATGCTTGCCGCATGCTGTTTCAGGAAGGCGTCGCGGTCCTGCGCCTCGTAGAGCTTGTGGACGGTGTATCGCTCGTCGAGCTCTACGAGGTCCCATTCCGGATAGGGTCCCATCAGCAGGATGTCGGGTTTGCTCATTGTTTCCTCTGGTGAGTGTGCCTGGCCCCATGGCGCTTGCACGCGGCTAAAACTTCGTAGCCATCGCAACGATGGCCACCAGCGTTTGCTCGACGTCGAGCGTCGCGGCATCGCGTCTCAGAGGCTGACGGTGATGCCCCCGTCGACATAAAGCGTATGTCCATTGACGAAGGAAGAGGCTTTACCCGACAGGAACACCGCCGCGCCGACCAGTTCCTCGACGTCACCCCAGCGGCCTGCGGGCGTACGCTTTTCCAGCCAGGACGAGAACTCGGCACTGTCGACCAGCGCCTGGTTCAACGGCGTCTTGAAATAGCCGGGAGCGATCGCGTTGATCTGCAAGCCATACTTGGCCCAATCCGTGCACATGCCTTGCGTCAGATTCTTCACCGCGCCCTTGGTCGCCGTATAGGGGGCGATGCCGGGACGGGCAAGTTCGCTCTGTACCGAGGCGATGTTGATGATCTTGCCCCGGCCGCGCGCGATCATATGCCTGGCCACCGCCTGTCCGACATAGAAGGCGCTCGATACATTCGTCCGCAGCAGTTGTTCCCAACGCTCAACCGGAAAATCCTCTAGCGGAGAGCGGTACTGCATGCCGGCATTGTTGACGAGGATCTCGATCGGGCCGATCTCTGCCTCGATCGCATCCACGCCACGCTTCACCTTGTCCGCGTCTGTTACGTCAAAGTCGGCGACGGCTATCGTTGCGCCGGTCTCCCGCAACGCGCTCGCCGCGGCATCGAGTTTCGCCCGGTCACGGCCGTTCAGAACAACCGACGCGCCATGCTCGGCCAACCCGCGCGCCAGTGCAAACCCGATACCCTGACTCGACCCAGTGATCAGCGCCCAACGGTTGCTGAGGTCAAAACTTTCGAAGGCCACAATATGCTCCGGCAAAGTCACAACAATATGATTGCTCGCAACGTTGTTGCGATAGCGATTACAGCTCCTGCTCCTCGGCATCCATAACGTGGTGATGTACCTTGCCGGTAAAGAAGCGCGACAACACCTTTTCGGTTGCGGCCCGCGCCTCGATTCGCACGGGACTCCCAAGTGCCATGTCGACGGCTTCGAGGTTCGGATAGGTCACCGCCAGAATCATCGGAAATTCCTGGGCGCCCGGGTCGCGAGACCGGGCAAAACTCACGCGCACCGCATTCGCGTGGGGAAATTTCTTCCAAAGAGGCAGGACTTCCTCGATCACCGCGCGCTGAAACGCGGCCATTTGATCGGGGTAAACCTGCCCCTCGAAAAGCGCATATCGGATAATCATTCGGACGCCTCTTCTCTCCGGACCTTCATGTCGATCACGAACTTTTGCGCGCGGCTACGACAGCACGTTTGCATCGGCAAAGTCGGCAAAGTGCCTCCAATCCTCGGCGAGGACGTCATGAACGCCCTCACGCATATGGAAGGACAAGCGCTCGCCGACCCGGCTACCCGGCTCCGGGGTGGGCAACTCGACCGCGGTCTGCCAGGACACATCCGATCCGGCCTGTGCCTTGTCGCGGGGCAGCGTGCCGTGATAGCCGTATAGCTCCATCACGGGACTGGCATACACGGTCGACAGGAACTCGCCGCGCGGATCCGCATGGGCATCCAACGTCGCGCTGCTGACATGCACGGGCCGGGGTGCGATCAATGCCAGCAGATGATGCTGATCGACAGGCAGCGCTTCCAGATCGTCGGCATAGGCATTGAGGTTCTTCGCAAACCAGTGCGGGAACGTCTCGGTAATCATCGAAATCGTCTCGCCCGAAGCATGACGGAATAGCGATGCGCCCACGCAACCGGAATTGTTGCTGATGGCCGCCGCAAAACGGGGGTCCTGCGCCGCGGCCCAGAGGGCCGTCTTGCCCAGGCGCGAATGGCCATGCACGATCGCCGCGGTTGCGTCGATTTCCGGTATCGTCGCCAGCACGTCGAGAATTCGCGAAAGGCCCCAAGCCCAGGCGCCGATGGCCCCCCACATGTCCGGCGTGGGGGACGCGAGTTCCGCCTCGCTGTTGAAGAGACCGCGCACGCCGCCGGCAGCGAGTCCCGGCCCGTCCTCTTCCAGGTCCGCACAATGCATCGTGGCGACCGCATAGCCACGCTCAAGTGCAATGCCTACAGGCCAACGGCGCGCTTGTGCGGCCCGCTCTGCCGCAGCGGTCTCCCACCCCGCCGCACTTGCAAAACCCGGGATGACTTCGATCGTGGGGTCCGAGGTCGTCGAATGATTCCCCATGAAGTTGAGCCCGACAAAGACCGGAGCGGGAGAGGATGCCGTCGCGCTGTTCGGCGTATATAGCAGTAGAACCGCGGTCTTCGATTTGCGGGGGCCGCTCAGAGTGATCCTTAGTTGCGTCATCGTCGCGAGACCGTTCAAGGCTCTCCCGTTCCGGGACATTACCTCAATGCCGGTTACGCCCCCGCCCTCGGGCGTGCGTCCATACACCTGCGAGGAATAGAGTTCGATCAGTTCCGGCTTTCGCGCATACTCCCATTCGCGCGCAGTATGCGGTCGGTCCTTGTCACCCCAAAGGCTGGGTAGCGCAAGCGAAAGTTCATTTTCCATGGTCATCGCCGGTGCAATTCCAGGATTCATCTCTACGCTTCAGCCGGATATTTGAGACCGATTTTCTCTCTGACCTTGTCCATGGTTTCGGCGATTGCGACGGATTCGTCGAGGGTCATACGCGGACTTTCGGTGAGGCCGGCAGCAATGCAGCGCTCGACCTCCTGGGCCTCATACTGCTTGCCCCAGAACGGATAGGGCTCGGAGAAGTCCTCGATGACCTCGTCCTTGCCGTTGATGAGCTTGAATTTCGAGGACTTGTAGAACACGGACCCGACTTCGATGCGAGCCTTCTCACCGATGATCGTTGCCTGGTTGGGCCCGCGCGCGTTCATGGCCGTCTGCAGACTGGCGATGGCACCGTTGTCGTACTTGAAGATCATCGAAGTCGACAGATCCACGCCGGTCGAAGTCATCGTCGCCACGGCGGTGATGTCCTTCGGTGTCCCCATGATATCGGACGCGAAAGATACGGGATAAATGCCCAGGTCCAGCAGCGCGCCGCCACCCAGCGCGGGATTCCACAGCCGCCCGACCGGGTCGGTGTTGAGGCTCTGATAGTGATCGGCAATAAACGCCTTGATCTCGCCCAGCGCGCCTTCCTTGATCAGTTCATGAATACGGACGGTGTGCGGCATGAAGCGGGTACGCATCGCCTCCATGGCGAACAGTCCCGTCTCGCGCGCCACGTCGCGGACCCGGCGAGCATGCACTCCGGTCAGCGTGAACGGCTTTTCCAGCAGCACGTGCTTGCCATGACGCAATGCCAGCTCGGCATGCGCCGCATGCTCGGAATGCGGCGAAGCAATATAGACCGCCTCGATATCGGGGTCCTCCACCAGAGCTTCGTAGCTCCCATACGCCCGTGCCGCGCCGTACCTGGCGGCAAATTGATCCGCCCTCTCCTGACTGCGCGATCCGACCGCCAGCAATGTCCGTCCTGCGGACTGAAGATCCTGCGCAAACAATGCTGCGATGCCGCCGGGTGCCAGAATGCCCCATTTCAACGAACCCATTTGCTTCTCCCTTGCAGTTAGCAAAACCATGATTCCGAGACAGACTGCAACTACGTCATCCAGTACAATATACTGTACGTGATTCAGTATATTGAGTCAATAACCCGCCAAGCTCGCAGGGGCAGCGACGGGGAGCCAGCCAATCCGGACTGCGTTGACGTTGTAAACGAACAGCAGATCTGGTTTACTCTCGATTTTTGGCGGGGCGGCGGATGGACTCACGGAAACCGAAAGGAGCGTCAGTGTCGAGTCAAACGAAAATGGAAAGCGTCGTGGCGGCGCCAGGCGGCATGGACCGCGGGGCCGCGCCAGCGGTGACCCGGGCCGTTGCCATATTGAATCTCCTGGCTGCACGTGGCGCACCGCAAAGCCTGACGGAAATTGCCGTTTCTCTTGGAATCGCCAAGTCGTCAGTATTGAATTTCTGCCTGGCGCTGGAGGCCGGTGGCCTCATCCAGCGGCAGGAGCTCGGTTACACGCTCGGTCGCCGCACCGTGGAACTCGGGGGCGCCTACCTGAGGTCGTTCGACCAGGTAAGGGAGTTTTACCGAATCTGCTCTGAATCCGCAGTGCTAGGTAAACAGCTATTGCAGATCGCCATGCTGGACGGACGCGATGTACTGTATCTGGCGCGCCACGAAGGGCACAGCCCGATGCGGATGTCAGCGAGCATAGGCGACCGCTTCCCTGCCTCTGTCACGGCGGTGGGAAACGCGCTGCTCTCCCTTATACCGCCTGCCGAGATCGATACGCTCTATGCCGATCTCGAAGCCTGGCCCCGCTTCACTGACAAGTCGGTGGCCTCGCTATCGGCACTCCATAAAAAGCTCGCGAAGGTACGTGAGAGAGGTTACGCCCTGGATGAGGGCGAGGTGTTTTCGAACGTTGTGGGACTCGCGGTGGTCATTCAGCCTTGCAGAAGCAGTCGGACTGCCTTGGCGATCGGCGCCTCGATGTTTGCGCCCGATGACGCGCCCCAGCAGCGAAACGACGTCATAAACGAACTCAAACGCGCCGCGAGCCTGTTATCTCCTCCTATGCTGATCGCGGAAAGTTGACGCTCCAGCAAGCGCCATGCGGGAAACCCTGACACGCTCGCCGGTTGCTTGACGCAATATACTGAATCACGTACAGTGGGCTGTACGTGATAGTCGTTACAGTCTGTCCATAGAATCACGGTTTTGCTGCACGGGAGAAGCAAATGGGTTCGTTGAAGTTGGGCATTCTGTCACCTGGAGGCATCGCTGCATTGTCCGCCCGGGATCTTCGGACCACGGGCCGGAAATTGCCGGCGTTCGCCGCCCGAACGCTGGTCGTGCTCGTCTACCTGTTCATTCTGAGCCCGCTCGTGTTCGTCATCTGGCTCAGCTTCTTCAAGGACGCGATCTTCACGTTCCCGCCATCGGGCTATACCGCCTCGTGGTACATGAACGCATGGCGCAATGCGTCGTTCGCGAACGGTTTCGTGTTCAGCCTGCAACTCGCGGTGCTTGCCGCGCTGATTGGCGTGAGTGTCGGGGTCGCCGCCGCACTCGGCATCTCGCGCCGCCGCACGCGGGGCGCGGCGCTCATCAATCTGCTGCTGCTCGCGCCGCTCGTCGTGCCCGGAATCGTCGCCGGCATCGCCATCTATTTGTTTTATCTTCGCGCGGAAGACCTGCTGAACATCGACCTCGTCGGCACCTTCGGCGGCCTGCTGCTCGCGCACGTGTGCCTGACGATCCCATGGACGATGCGGCTCGTCTCGGCCGCGCTCGGCGGGCTCGACACGAGTGTCGAGGAAGCCGCGCGCAATCTCGGCGCGAGCGCCTGGCAGACCTTCTGGCGCGTCACGCTGCCGATGCTGCGGCCCGCGATCGTCGCGTCCGCGCTGTTCAGTTTCATCATCTCGTTCGAAAACCTCGAACTCGCGCTGCCGCTGGTCGGCCCCGGCCATACGACGCTGCCGATTGCGATCCTCGAATATCTCGAGTTCAATCTCGATCCCACCATCGCCGCGGTGTCCTCGGTGCAGATCGTTCTGCTCGGCATCGTGATGCTCATCACCGACCGCTTCGTCAAGCTCAGTCAGGTTCTCTAGAGTCCGCTCACATGGCACAGGTCGCGCTCCGCAATCTTCGCAAGCAATTCGGCAACGCCGTCGCGGTCGCCGACTTCTCGCTCGGTATCGCCGATGGCGAAATGGTCGCGTTCCTCGGCCCGAGCGGCTGCGGCAAGACCACCACGCTGCGCATGATCGCCGGCTTCGTCGAGCCGAGCGGCGGCTCGATCGAGATCGGCGGACGCGACGTCACGTCATTGCCGCCCGATCGTCGCAATACCGGAATGGTGTTCCAGCGCTACGCGCTGTTTCCGCACATGACGGTCGCGCAAAACGTCGAGTTCGGGCTGAAGATGCGCAAGCTGCAGACCGCCGAGCGTGACGCACGAATCCGCGAAGCGCTCGACATGGTGCGCATGACCCAGTTGCGCGATCGTTATCCGCGCCAGCTCTCGGGCGGCCAGCAGCAGCGGGTCGCGATCGCGCGCGCGCTCGCGGTCCGGCCCGAAGTGTTCCTGCTCGACGAGCCGCTGTCGAATCTCGACGCGAAGCTACGCGTCGAGGTCCGCGACGAAATCCGCGCGCTGCAGCAGCGGCTCGGTCTGACGACGATCTTCGTCACGCACGACCAGGAAGAAGCGCTGACGATCGCCGATCGGCTCGCGGTGATGCACGACGGCCGGGTCCAGCAGATCGGCACCGCCGACGCGCTGTACGAGCGGCCGGCCAATCACTTCGTCGCGGATTTTCTCGGCAAGATGAATTTCTTCGAAGGCGGGTTCGATCAGGACGGCCGGTTCGTCACGCGGCGCGGCACGCCGATCGCGCTCGGCACGCTGCGCGATGAGCACCCGGCCGCGCGCGTGATCGGCCTGCGTCCCGAGCGGCTCGCGCTCGGGCGCGCACCGGTCGCTCACGCCCATTGCGTGCCGATTGTCGTATCGTCGCTCGTCTATATGGGCGCGACGCTCGAGGTGCGCGCGACGACCGAGCACGGCGATCCGCTGATCGCGCATCTGCAGAACAACGCGCTCGCCGACCCGGCCCACCTCACCGCTGGCGGCACGACCTTTGCCCATTTCCGCAGCGAAGACTGCGTTCTCTTCGATTGACCGCCCACACCTACCGCCCGGAGCGTCCGAGATGAACACCCGCCACAGCCGCCGCACCTTCCTCAAAACCGCCTCGGGTCTGATGCTCGCGCCGTCGCTCGGCCTGGCCACGCGCCCGTCGCTGGCGGCCGCCGCCTGTCCCGACGTGATCGTCGGCACCTCGGGCGGCGATTACGAAAACCAGCTCGAAGCGAACGTCGGGCGGCTCATCAAGGCCCAAGGCGGCAACGTCACTTACGCGACCGCTGACCAGATCACGCGGATGACGAAAATGCGCGCGGAGAAAAATTCGCGGCATGGCTCGATGGACGTCACCTGCATGGCCGACGTCGACATGTACGACATGAACGCCGCCGGCCTGCTAGCGCCGGCGACCGACGCGGCGGTGCCGAATCTGGTGAACACGTTCGAGCAGTTTCGCAAGCCGTATGCGATCCCGCACATCTTCAGCGCGATGGTGATCATCTACAACCCGGAGAAATTCCCGACGCCGCCCGACTCGTTCAACGCCGTGCTCGATCCGCGGGTCAAAGGCCGCATCGGTCTGACGGACATTTTGTTCCACTACAACGCGATGATGGGCGCGCTCGCGAGCGGCGACAAGACGGGATCGCTCGATTCCGGCATGAAGTTTCTGCGCGAGCTGAAGAAGAACCAGCCGAAGGTGTATCCGTCGAACGAGACCACCGCCGCCGCGCTGAAAAGCGGCGAGGTATGGATCACCTGCATGTGGAAAGCGCGCGCGATCCAGTGGAAGAAGGCCGGCCTGCCCGTCGCGTTCTCGTTCCCGCGCGAAGGCGCCGTGACCGCGATATTCGACGCGGCGGTGCCGAAGAACAGCCAGGCGGCTGCCTGCGGCTTCAACTACCTGAACGCGATGCTCGACCCGCGCGCGCAGCGCGGCTTCGCCGAGACGATGGGCTACGCGCCGACCGTGCGCAACGCGGCGCTGCCGCCGGCCCTGCAGCAGCAGGTCGGCT
Organism: Paraburkholderia sp.; assembly: GCF_047605525.1. GTDB lineage: Bacteria > Pseudomonadota > Gammaproteobacteria > Burkholderiales > Burkholderiaceae > Paraburkholderia. The sequence continues at coordinate 133,053 of NZ_JASGFN010000016.1, forward strand.
TCACCGACGCGGAACTCGCGAAGCTGCTCAAGATCGACTATGCGAAGGTCGCCGCGCAGAAGCCCGGTCTGCTCGACTACTGGAATCAGGACTTCAAGGTCGGCCTCTGAGCGCGCCGCGATGAACCCATCATCCACCCTGCCGGCCCCTGCGCGCAAGCACGCGGCGCGGGAGCGTTCGGGCCCATGGCTGGCGTTGCCGGCGAGCGTGATCGTGCTGATCGTGATCGTGGTGCCGGCACTGCAGCTCGTGCGCTACAGCCTGAATCACTTCGATCCGCTGACGCTGATGAAGTCGGCGTGGACGCTGGAGAACTACGTCCGTTTCTTCACCGATCCGTATTTCTCCGACGTGCTGTTCACGACGCTGAAGATTTCGGCACTGTGTACGGCGCTCTCGCTCGTGTTCGGCTTTCCGGTCGCGTATCTGCTCGCGAAGACGCGCAGTCGTTTCAAGAGCCTGCTGATGATGCTGCTGGTGTTTCCGCTGATGGTCGGCAACGTGGTGCGCGCGGCGGGCTGGATGGTCATCCTCGGCAACGCCGGCTTCGTCAACGCGCTGCTCGTGCATACCGGCATCGTCAGCCAGCCGATCCGGCTGCTCTACACGCCGCTCGCGGTCGTGCTCGGCACCACCGGCGTCGTGTTGCCGTACATGGTGCTGACGCTACAGAGCGTGCTCGAAGGCATCGACCTGTCTGTCGAGGAAGCCGCCCGCAATCTCGGCGCGGGCTTCATGCGCACGTTCGTGTCGGTGGTCCTGCCAATGTCGCTGCCCGGTATCGCCGCCGGCTCGATGCTCGTGTTCATCCTGTGCATGAATGCCTATGCGACGCCGGTGCTGCTCGGCGGCACCAGCCTGACGATGATGACGCCGGCCATCTACGACCAGATCGGCAAGGCGTCGAACTGGCCGTTCGGCGCGGCGCTCGCCCTGATCCTGATGATCGTCACGCTCGGCTGCGCAGTCGCGTCGAACTGGCTGATTCACCGACGCTACGCGAAGACCATGCTCACGTAGCGAGCGGATATCCTGTGTCCCTCCGCACGGGGTCTCGTTCATGGAACGGTCACGAGCGGGAGAAATCAGGACAAGACCAGAACCCATGCTGATTCATCGCGGAACGGATCGCCCCGCCCGACTCGATCACCGTCTCGCTTATAGCCTCGCGTTCATCGCCGGCGCGACGCTCGCGACAGTCGTCGTCGAAGCGGGGCTGCGGTGCGGCATCGTCCGGATTTTCGCGCTCTGCATCCTGTCCGAAGCGATGCTGCTGCTTGTGCTCGCGATCGTCGACATGCTCTATACCGCGAGGGCATCGTGCTCGTGCTCGTGCTCGGGCTGAGCGCGTTGATGGGCTTTCAGAACGCGGTGGTCACCCGTATCTCGAATTAGCGCGTCCGCACGACGCACATATCGGGCATGCCGACCGATATCGGCATCGGTCTGCTGATTGCGATGCTGGTGCGCGGAGAGCGCACGGACAACCACGCCAGACATGTCGAACAGCTCAGACTGCACGGTTTCACCGTGTTGGCGTTCTGCGTCGGCGGTGTGCTCGTCGTGATCGCCTACAAGGCGCTGGGCGCGTTGCTGTTGCTGGTTCTGTAGCACGAATGTGTCCGGTTTTTGGGTGCGGCATGAAGCCACCCTTGAGCCGGGCACGCTGGTTACAGGAAACCCGGGAGATGAGATTCGAAGAGGCATACACGGACTGGCGGAGAGTCGGCTGACGCAGGCCGAGGCGGCGCGGTTGCTAGGGGTTTGCGAGCGCACGTTTCGCCGGCAGACGGACCGCTATAAAGCCGACGGGCTGGACGGGCTGATCGACAAACGGCTCGAGCAGATCTCGCACCGGCGCGCGCCGGTCGATGAGGTGGTCAAGCTGGTGGAACTATACCGGCGCGACTACGCGGGCTGGAACGTGCGGCATTTCCATAGCTGGTACCGGCGTGAGCACAGTGGCGCGCAGTTACAACGTGGGTGAAGAACCAGTTGCAGCAGGCCGGTGAAGTCAAACGGGCAAAGGCCCGCGGCAAACATCGCAAGAAACTTGAGCGCGCGCCACTGTCGGGCATGCTGGTGCATCAGGATACGAGCTGTCACGAGTGGGTGAGCGGGCACGACTGGGACCTGGTGGTGACGCTGGACGACGCGACCGGTGAACACCTGTCGATGTTCTTCTGCCAGGAGGAAGGCACCGCGTCGAGCTTTCATGGCGTGGGCCAGACGATTGCGCGCCACGGTCTGTTCTACGCGCTGTACACCGATCGCGGCAGCCATTATTTCCATACGCCCGAGGCTGGCGGCAAGGTCGACCGCTCCAACCCGACACAGTTCGGCCGGGCGCTGGCGCAACTGGGCATCGAGCATATCGCGGCGTACTCGCCCCGAGGCGCGCGGGCGCTCGGAGCGCGCGTTTGGCACCCATCAGGGGAGGCTGCCGCGCGAGCTGGCCAAGGCGGGCATCACCGACATGCAGCAGGCCAACGCGTATCTGGACCAGGTTTATCTGCGGCGCCATAACGCGGAGTTTGCCGTACCCGCGAGCAAAAAAATCAACCGACCCGAAGTTACCTGATTTGAGCGCAAGCACGAGAGGTGTCTCGCCGACGCTCACTGTAAGCGGCACGCCCGGATCAATGTTCGCTCCGATCCTCAGCATCTTCACATCAAGCGCCTGAACCACGGCCCCCGAGGTTTCGCCACCCGCAACGACAAACTTGCGCACGCCGCGTGCTTTCAATTTCCGGGCAATCAATGCAAGCATCTCCTCCACCAGTCTCCCCGCAGCAGCACCGAGTTCTCCCTGCACGGCCTTCACCTCATCCGGTGCGGCTGTTGCGTAGAGCAGCACGGGCCGCGGTTGCGCCGCCCGGAGATGCGCTTCGGCAAACGCGAGTGCGTTTTCGACGACCGGTTCGCCGCGTGCGAATGCTCCAGGATCGATACGCATGCCCGGACGGCTGCGCAACCACTCAGCGACCTGAACATTGGTCGCCTTCGATACGCTCCCGGCCAACACGACGGCTGGCCGGTCCACGACCGGCAGGCGGGCGGGCCTGACCGCTGCATCGAGCAGACCGGCACGACGGAAATTGTCCGGTAAACCGACTGCGACGCCGGCACCGCCCGTCACCAGTCGAAGATCGACACACGCCGCGCCCAGTACGTGAAGATCCGCGTCGGTCACGACATCCGCAATCGCGAATCGAACGCCATCCGCACGCAAGCTTTCGATGACGTGGCGCACGCCATCCGTCCCGCACCTGACCGCCTCGAACGGAATCAGTCCGACCTTTGACTTCGTCTGCCGCTGCAATACACGCACGAGATTGGGATCGCGCATCGGGGTAAGCGGATGGTGTTCCATACTCGACTCGTTGAGCAACCGGTCTCCGACGAACAGGTGGCCGAGATACACGGTGCGGCGGTTTTCCGGCAACGCCGGACACGCGATAGTGAAATCCGTCGCCTGCCGCGCCTCCGGCCACAACGCATCGAGCAACGCGTCCGCGACCAGGTCGATATTGCCCAGGTCCGTCGAATCGAGCGTCGAACAGTACTTGAAGAAGAACTGAGGGCACCCTTGCTCACGCAGCCAGTCGAGCGCGGCGAGTGCCTGCCCGACTGCCTCGTCGGCGGCCCACCGTGCGCGACTTCAAGGCAACCACGATAGCGTCGGCATCGATCTTTCCAGTGGCGGCCGGCACGCCAATGGTCTGAATGACGCGCATACCAGCGCGCGTGAGCATACTCGCGAGATCGGTACCTCCCGTGAAATCGTCTGCAATACAACCCAGCAATGGGCGTCGTGGTTCGGCATTCATGCAATCTCCTGCGAGGCCGTTGTATCCCCACCCTGGAAGGTGGCGGTCAGCATGCTCCAGAACAAAGAATATTCAAATGCGTATCCCGTCCCATATACTATGACGTATGAGATAACGCATACATAATGTCGTGCAATTCCAGCGTCCGGCGAAGACAAGCTTTAACTTCGCGCCCTGCCCATCAATCTCTTCAATTTCACCGAATGGAGTTTTCTTTGGCATCCAGCGACGACATCGCCCAATCCGGCGACAAGCTCACCGCAAGTGTCCCGATGACGCAACTGGCTTATCAGGAAATACGCCAACGGATCATGGATAACGAATGGCCCGCAGGTATGCAGGCAACCGAGAAAGAAGTGGCGACTCGACTCGGGATGAGCCGAACCCCCGTACGCGAGGCATTGATGCGCCTTCAGCACGAAGGTCTGGTGAACGTCGTACCGCGCCATGGCATGCGCGTGCTACCGGTGTCCGCCGAGGACATGGCGCAGATCTATACGATCCTGACGTCGCTGGAAGCCACCGCCGCAGAACTGGTCGCCGCTCGCCGACTCGGCGCAGCCGCGCTACAACCGCTAAGAACGGCATCCGACGATATGGATCGCGCATTACAGCAGGAAGATCTCGATGCATGGGCGCAAGCGGATGAGCGTTTTCATCGGCATCTGCTGGATTTGTGTGGGAATACGATGTTGCGCAATATCGTGCTGAATTTCTGGGATCGCGCACATCGAGCCCGCATGGTGACACTGCGTTTGCGAACCCGGCCAGCGAATTCCACGCGCGAACACGCGGCGCTCGTCGATGCATTGCAACGGGGCGATGCCCCAGCCGCTGCACTGATACAGCGGGAACATCGGCAACGCGCGGGAGACGAGTTGCTTCACATTCTGAAAAACACCGGACTGCATCAGCTTTGAATATCCGTACCTGGAACGAGTCGGCGAAGACATGGCGTTTGGCTGGAACATGACTCATCACCGGTCTAGTTGTGATCCGGAAAATCCGGAACAGGTGATCCCCGTTCACCAAGGTGAACGTAACGCGAGACGTGCTTTTCGGTGACCCACGGTGTCGTGGCCTCGTTGAATTTCAGAAAATGCGATGAGGTCAGATGTGTGTCGAAAGCTGCCGCGCTCTCGTACACCTCGTATAAAAAGAACAATGGCTCGTCGGCATGCTCGTTGACGTCGAAGACGTGGCACAGTTGTTCCAAGGAGAGTGACTCGCGCGCATTGTTCAGTACCGCCCGCCGAAAATCATCACGCTTCACCGGATTCACGCGAAATGTAACGGCAACGACCAGCCCGCCTGCAAGTATCGGATCCATTACGCAACCTTCCGCAAAGCAGTGGGCAAGGCATCGATGACTGCCGCGGTCATGGCGGCGGTATCCGCGTTTCCACCATATTCCATCGGTACGGCGGTCTTGCTGGACAGGGTCAGTTCGATCGCACATTCGATCAGCCTGGCACGCACCGACAGACCCGACTCGCCGTGACGTTCGGCCAGCCAATCGAGCATCATGGCCCCCGACAGAAACATGGCGCAAGGATTTGCCTTTCCCTGCCCCGCGATATCCGGCGCGGTGCCGTGCGCCGGCTGAAACAGTCCATGATCGTCACCGATATCGCTGGAAGGGGCCATCCCCATACCGCCAATCAGCCCCGCCGCCAGATCCGACAAAATGTCGCCGAACATGTTCTCGGTCACGAGAACATCCAGAGACCATGGCTTCTTGACCATCGTCAACGCCATGGCATCGACATAGGCATAATCGTGCGAAATCTCGGGATGCCGGGCCGCCACCTCATCGAACACCTTGCGAAAAAAGGCCATTGAGGCAAACACGTTCGCCTTGTCGACACAGGTCACCCTTGCGCGCCTTCCATTGGCCTTGCGCCGTTCTGCGATGCGGAAGGCAAATTCGGTCACGCGTTGCGTGCCGGACCGTGTGACCTGCATCGTGTCGTAGGCCTCGCGATCGTCGAGAACCTGGCCCCGTCCCCGTGCATAGAACAGGCCCTCGGTCTGCTCCCGGACCAGAACGAAGTCGATATCCTGCGCGCGCTCGTCCGCGAGGATTCGCGGCAATCCGGGGAACCAGCGGATGGGCCTCACCCCTGCATATAAGCCGAGCGCCATACGCAGATCCAGCTGCGGAATGATCTCCGTACCGTCGGGGTAACGTATGTCCGGCCATCCCATGGCACCGAACAGAATCGCCTGTGAACGCCGGCACGCCTCCAGCGTCCGCTCAGGCAATGCCTCGCCGCTCCTCGCATAAAACTGGGCACCTGCATCGTACCGGGCAAAATGCAGAGCCGGTGCGCCGCATAGAGGCTCAACAGCCCGCAGAAGGTCGAGACAGGCATGAGTGACTTCGACACCGATACCATCACCGGGCAACACCGCGATGTCGAGGGTTTGAGTCGTGGATGTTCCGTTCACATAGACCTCACAGCAGGTAAATGGGTCGATGAAATTAATACGTTAACGTATACAATAATGATGAGAGTGACAAAAGTCAATTCCGCGGTACGGCGGGGACATCCGTTCGTCACGTGAGGAATCGTTGATCTCCGGCACAGAGCGGCTTTTCAGAATTTGTGACGGATACCGAGGTGAATTAGGGTTTGTCTGTCGCTGCCTGACGCCGTTTCGGTATTGATGGCGGCGACGGCCGGGAGATTGAGCGAGTTCGTACCGGATGCCTTCTGGTATTCTGCCAGTACGTAGGCGTCCGTGCGCTTCGATAGCAGGTAATCCAAGCCCGCCGCCACCACCTGATAAGTGGCTCCGCCGCCTCTCCCTGCGAGCATCGACACTTTCCCGGCCTTCGTGTAGTCGTATTCCGCGCCGACGATCAACGTCGGTATCAGCTGATACTGAATGTTCAGCTCGGCATTGTTGAATGACACGTTGCCCGAGTAATGGATCGGATTGGGGCCACTGCTGAGATCGCCGAGTCCTCGAAAGGAAATATTCGAGTAGGTCGTCCCGAGCGTCGCTTTCCCGAGCCGGTAGGCACCACCTGCGCTCACGACCTGATAGGTGTGCGCAGACAGAAACCCACTGAACACCGGCGAACTGTTGTTTGCCACCGTAGCCTGTGGGGTGCCCGACGTGCCGTTGCCGAAAAAGCTGACGTTCGCGTTCCGGACGTTCAAGTAGCCCACGCCCAGTGTCAGGGGCCCATTCGCATAGCCAGCCCCCAGGGAGAACGTCTGATTCCTGCTAACGTCTCCGGCAACGCCGCCAAGACCGTATTGCACCCCAAAGGACAGTCCGTCATAGCTGACGCTGTCAAACTTGATCGAGTTATTGGCGCGGAAAGACCGGTTCATACTGTCGAGGTCGCCCGGATGCGCGGCCAGACTGCCAGCCCACTGACTGCCGAACTCGAAGGGACCAACGAAATCCATCTTAACGTCATATTGGCGACCCAGCGTAACCTTTCCATAAGGGCTCGACAGTCCAAAATATGCCTGTCGTCCGAACAGCAACCCACCCTGTCCCAACTTTCCACTGTTCGGATCGAAGCCGTTTTCCAGTAGCAGAATTGCCTTGTTTCCATCACCGAGATCTTCCACGCCTTGAAAACCGAAGCGGCTGCCCACACCGCCGCCCATCGCATATGACCGATGCCCTCCCACATTGCTGAGGTAGTTGATGCCGTTATCAACGATACCGTATAGGGTGACACTGCTCTGCGCATTGACCGTGGTCACCATACCGGCATAGGTGGCAAACGCCACCGAGCAGATCTTCTTCATCCCGCCATCTCCTTTGCTTTGTTTTGTTATCCTTAGTAATATGACGAAATATTTGAACCATCCATACCTCGATTACTCGACAATTCATTACAACACAAACACCAGTCTGCTAAATTTTATAACTTAATATCATCGTTTCCGATATCGCTTTCCTCGCATACCACTTCTTCTCTATAGCGAATTTACTTTTATCGCCCACGATTCAGTTGTAGTATTCGGGCGACTTCTTCAACTGACTAAATTGAATATAATCATGCGGTATCCAGATGTTTGCGTTGATTTTCTTTGCCAACTGCAAAATCCTGGCTCTCGACAGGAGAGTGGTCGGCCGATCGTCATTGTTTTGGGTAAAGTTGGTCTCGAAATCCTTGGTGTAGTGCCACAGATCCCCCGAAATGATAATCGGACCGGTTCTTTTCAGATTGACAAGGAGACTGTGATGATCGGGGGTATGGCCTGGCGTCGGGATGATGATGATCGACCCATCGCCGAATACGTCATAGTTCTTGTCGTCCGGAATGGTAATGGTCTTGGTATCCTTCAGCGAGGAAAAAAGAGCTGGATCCGTGTGCTCAGGGGCATTACTGGAAAGCAGCTTGTCACGCGTGATTTTCGAAGTCAGCCAGGTATCGTTAGCGAACTGATAAAGGTTACTGATGTGGTCCCAGTACTGGTTGGCGACCGCCACATACTTAATATCGTCCGGCTGGTAACCGATTTCGGCGAGCTGTTCCTTCAGGGGTCTGGTCCCTTCGGCATAGAATTTCTTGGGCGAAATACCGTCCCCCTTCCACAGATTGTCGGGTATCACGCCGGTGTCCCACAGCAAAGTTCCCTTGCCAGGATCCACGATCAGATAGCAACCGTTCGACAGATTGGTTTCCTTCAGATCCTCTTTCTTATAACCAAATTTATTGGGATTGTTGTAGAGAAGGACACCGCAATCGATGACGTAAAGTTTCAGATCGGCATCGCTCCCCGCCCCTACTTTTACCAATTCGGCTGCAAATGTGTTCTGCGTAACACCCGTCAACACCGTCATCGCACACAAGCTCAAGATTCTGGCAATCGACTGCTTCATAACGTTTCCTCCGTTTATATGAATAGAGAAGCGATCGTCGACACGGCTTCCTTTCCGTGTACCGCGATGCCTTTCCTGTTTACTGACAAAGTGCAATCAGTCCGGCGATCGCTGGCGCCCGATTCAACTCGGTGACGGCGGCCACGATCGCGTCCGCTTTTGTACCGTGGAATTTCTCCGGCAGATTCACCCGGAATTTCTCCACGATTTCCGAAGCGGTCATAGGATTTTCCCGGCTACCACGGTTGAATGGTTCGACGCGTTCGAGACGGCGTCCGTCAACGGCGTCGACCACGACCCATCCCTTGAACTGCTTTCGATCCGTCGGATTCGGGTCGGCCTCGCAAACGATTTTTTTTGCCAGGGTGAGGATCGCCGGATTGAACAGACTCTCGTCCGCGTAACTGCGAACATCAAGGTGCCCTGTGTGCAAGGCTTCGGCAAGCGTGTATTGCAGGCTGATGCGCCCATGCCATGCGGTCTTCGGCGAGAGTTTCTCCGCCACCGGTTCGCATACGACGGTAAGCCAGTCCGGATGTACCAGGCAGCGAATTTCCCGAACCTGCTCGGCACGTAACCCCTCCTGTCGATACAGATGCAGAATCGCATCGAGAAATGGGTGAATAACGTGACCAACCGGATAGGGCTTGAACGAGAGATTGCGGCTCTCCCATTCGTCGCCGATTCTGTCCAGCAAGCGATCGAAGCGGAACGCATAGTCTGGTTGCTGCACATGCGAACGAAAGAAACCCCAGCGTCCCTCGAAAATTCTCGCGGGGCCAGTCAATCCTGCTCTAGCCAGATAAGCAGCCGTGATGCCGGCATGTGCCGACCAACCGGGATGCAGGGTTTTGGCGTGAGTATTGTCAGACCAGCATTCCATACTGCCCGAGGTCATGCTGCCAGCAATGCCCACCGCATTTCGCGTCGTCGCAACATCGAGTCCCAGTAACCGGCAAGCAAGGTAGGTTGCACTGAATGTGCCAACCACCGCCGTCGGATGAAATCCATTGGGCAACAACACGTCGGGCGCGACGATGCCGATACGGCAGGCAAGCTCGTTGGCCCCGGCGATTGCAGTCAGGACCGCGGGTCCCGGCGCCTGCAGACTTTCGCCTAATGCAAGCGCCGTCGTCACCGACGTGACACTCGCATGAATGAGCGTCTCGTTATGTGTGTCGTCGTATTCGAGCGCATGCGCCATCAGCCCGTTCGCCATGGCTGCCGATGCAGCCCCCGTCCGCTCACCGAATCCCAGAATTGTGCTTTCGGCCTTCCCTCCCAGGGCAAGCGCCGCATCGTGGGCAATCGGACCATAAGACAACGCGCTACCAGCCAGTGTCACGCCGATGACGTCGAGCATCCGGAGTTTCGTCTGTTCCAGCACGTCGTCGGGTATGTCGCGATAATCCAGCGCGGAAAGCCACTGAGCGGCACGTTCGCTGTATGACGAGACATTCGACCCGTCATACAACACCGCATTCCCTGCCTGTACTGCACCGGATGCCGTGTTCAGGTTGGTTGACGTCACTTTTTCCAATCTCCCGGTTACGCTTCAAAACGAATTTAATACGCAGTGTGCTGGGATCTGCCGGTCAGGCGATGGACGTTTTTCGTCCATGCCTTGCCCCCCAGAAGATCGCAAACACCGAAACCACCAGCAGCAGCACCAGTGGACCAAGCGCGAGCGTGAAACTGCCGGTCTTTTCGCGAATGAGACCGATCATGTAGCTGCCGCCAAACCCTCCGAGATTGGCCAGGGAATTGATCTGGGCAAGGCCCACCGCCGCGCTGGCGCCCGGCATCCAATCGCTGGCAAGCGCCCAGAAAGGTCCCTTGCAGGCGTAGGTTGAGGCAAGCGTCAGGGCAAAGATGCCGATGGAGAGCGGCAATGAAAGAGACAGTGTCGAGCACGACAGGCAGATGGCCGCCACACAAAGCGGAATTGTCGTATGCCAGATACGCTCGTTCGTACGATCTGAATGCCGCCCCCACCAGATCATGCCGAGCGAAGCGAGTGCAAACGTCAGGGCATTGAGCACGCCGACCCGGGCATTCGAAATGTGGTAACTGCTGATGATCTGGGGGAGCCAAAGCGCAAGACCGTTCACGATCGAAGACGACCCGGCATAGACGAATATCAGGATGATGACCCGTTTGTCGAATAGCGCCTGCCAGACGGGCACTTTCCCGGCGGCCGAACTGGTCCTGCGCTCATTCTCGAGTTCCCGGGTCAGCCAGTTGCTTTCGTTCTCGGTAAGCCATCTGGCCTGATGCGGCCGATCGCGCAGAACGACCAGCGTAAGGATGCCGAGCATCACGGATGGAAAGGCTTCGACGAGAAACAGCCATTGCCAGCCATGCAGACCGAACCGGTCGTCGATATCGAGCAAGGCAGAGGAAATGGGCGAGCCGATCACGCTCGATATCGGCAACGCCATGAACAGCACACTCACGGCCATTGCCCTGTAGCGTGCAGGAAACCAGTAGGTAAAGTAAAGCAGCAGTCCCGGGAAAAATCCCGCCTCTGCCGCCCCCAGAAGGAAACGCGCCAGATAAAGCGATATCGGTCCGGTGACGAACGCTGTCGCCATCGAGACGATGCCCCAGCTGATCATGATGCGCGCGAGCCATCGGCGCGCCCCGAATCGCTCCAGTGCCAGATTGCTGGGTATCTCGAACAGGAAATACGCCACGAAGAAAAGACCACCCGCCAGCCCGAATTCCGAAGGAGACAGGTTGATATCGTGATTCATCTGCAACGCGGCAAATCCGATGTTCACCCGGTCCACCAGCGAGACGAAAAAGCAGAGTACGGCAAACGGCAATATCCGCCAGGCAACCTTGCGCATGGTCACGCGCTGAAGCTGCGCTTCCAACGCGACCTCCTCAGCCTCTGCCGCCACTGCGTCGTCGTGAAATTGATGCTCGGCAGGACGATTCATGTAAATCATCTTCTTTTTTCCCTGAAACGAGTTACGTCGCATCTGCATCCAACCTCACCACTTGGGGCAAATGCCGTGATTAGTACAGCCAATGCACGGAGGCAAGGCCGGCTACAGGAGAGCGGAAACGATAGACGCAGTCGTCGAGCAGACATCCCAGATACGCGGTCTTCAGGTCGGAACCGCCGAAGGCGAGGCTCGAAATATTGCCAAGGTAAGCACCGCCCGATCGATCGAGATGCTCACGCGACATCGAATTGTTCAAATAGGCTGCTTCCACCCAGGCCAGGTGCGCCTCGTCGCAGTCTTCGATGATCAGTTGCTGTTCGCCGGATGGAGCAATCCGGATCACGCGATTGCTGACAATGCTCGTGATCCAGATGCCGCCTTCCGCGTCGAAACACAGACCATCCGGAAAAACACCTTCGCCAAAGACCGTCACGGTTTCGCGTGGACCGAGATCACCGTTGCCCCCGATGCGAAAGCGGCTCAGGCGCCGACCAAAGGTTTCGTTGACGTAAAGCCACTGCCCGTCCGGGGAAATTTGTGCCTCATTGGTATAACCCAGTCCATCGGCAACGATGCGTGCGCACCCCTGATCCAGCAGAACGACGAATCCATCCGCGACATCGCGGCGATAAGCTTCGGCGCGAGGCTGGCGCCGTGTACTGACGGTGAGCCAGATACGCCCCTGCACGTCGAGTAACGGAAAGTTGGAAGGGGGCAAACACACCCCGTCGACCTCATCAAGCAGACGAGTGACCTGCCCCGTGCGGGTTAGCCGATAAAGGCCGCCATCGTGCTCGCCCAGATCGGCAACCAGAAAGCTGCCGTCGCGGCAGAGGGCAATGCCGTTCGGGCGCAGGCGCGGCCCGCTTCCGGATTCGGCCAGGTACAGCTCGGCCGTCCCATCGGGCTTGCGATGGGCGACTCCGCCGCGCCAGTCGGCCGTAAAGACATCGCCTCGCCAGTTCGTCAAGACACATTCAGGCCGGACCAGTCCTGATCCGACGCGAGCCAGCGAGTCGATAGTAACTCTGGCTTTGGTCATGGCCTCTCCACAACTAATTCAATAACGTATGCATTATTATGAGGAGGCAAGCCTTTAGCAAGCTTTTCAATGTGATTTTCTTACTAGCATTTATACCTACAGGCTGATGGGCCGGTTGGTGAACGACGCTGGCATGCTGTAGCGGTTGCGCTGGAAGGTCACGAGGCAGGTTGACGAAACACGTTTGGTGGGTTCAACGCAGCCATCGAGCGGTTGGCCAACCAGCATCAGGTGTAGCCGCTCGGCCGACCAGGCGTCCCAGATCATGTCCTGCAGCTCAAAGCACTCGCCACGGCGCTCGGACACGAAGTCCAGTACGACGTACGGTCTGCTGCTCAGACGCGGCAAGGAGGAAGTCCGGGTCTTCAACGGTCGCGGTCACGGGTGTGGCCTGTTCGGCTGTGACTCCGCCCGCATGAAGAACGTCTACGGAAAGTCGTGACCATGGCCGCTCCCGAAAAAAGCAGCGCCCCGCTCACGCAGGAACCGGCGAAGCTCACGCGCATTCGCCGCAATCTCGCGAAAACGCTGCTGATTGTCCTGTGCTCGGCGCTGCTCGCGATCGTGCTCGTCCATGCGCTGTCCCATCCCCACGAGACCGCGGCCGAACGGCGCGAGCGTGAACAGATCGAGGCGGACGCCCGGCAGCCCAAGGCTTCGCCCGATGCGATCCGCAAGCGCCTCGAGGACCAGCGCAACCTGGCACTGGCTCGTGCGGGTGATGCGGCATCGGGCGCGAGCGCCCCGCTCGGCGGTACGCCGCTCGACGGCATCCCCAAAGGCGTGCCCGGAGACGACAGCGGACCACTCCCCCGAAACTACCGGAATGGTGGTGAGGCACCGGGAACGGGCGATGCCGATCGCCTCGCCTTGCAGCGGCAGATCGAGGCCATGCAGAGCCAGTCGCTCGTCGCCTACGAAGACACTGGCAGCGGCACGAGCAACGCGCCCGCCGGCAATGTCTCGCCGCTCGATCACATCGCGGACAACCTGTCGCAACACCCGGACCAGCAGACGGCGGCGGGCCGCGCCGCTACGAGCGGCGGCGAGTCACCCCCATCGGGACGGTCCTCCGTGAGCGTATCCAGTGCGACCGATCATCGGAACGCCGACTGGATCAGGCAGCAGGGCGAAGGAAACGACGACAGTGTCCCGCTGGTCCCGGTTCCTGTCAGTTCGCCCTACATGGTGATGGGGGGCACACCGATCCCCACCGTGATCCTGCAAGGCGCGAAGAGCGACATGCCCGGTACTTTCCGCACGATGGTCGATCGCGACATCTACGACAGCATCGACGGAAGCTGCCTGCTGATTCCGAAGGGCACGCGGATCCTGGGTCGCACGAATAACGATGTGGCGATCGGTCAGGACCTGATGCTGATGGCCGCCACGCGGATGATTTTCCGCCACGCCTCGATGCGGCTCGACGGCCTGACCGGCAACGACCCCGATGGTGATGCCGGTGTCAGCGCCGACGTCAACAATCACTTCTTCAGGATCTTCGGATCGACGTTCCTGATTGCAGGCGTCGCGGCCTGGATCGGCCACAACCAGAGCCAGTCGAACGGCACGACGATCAACATCAACGGCAGCATGTCGACCGATCTGTCGGAGGCAGCCGCGCAATCGCTATCCCAGACCACGCAGACGATCCTTCAACGCAACATGAACATCCAGCCCACGCTGCGGCTGGAGCCGGGTCAGCGCATCACGTTCATCACGCAGCGCGACATGCTGCTGCCGCCCGGCACCACTGACGGGAGTTGCCATCGATGAAACCCTTCACCGCCCTGCTTTCTGTAACCGTACTGCTCACGGCCTGTCTGCTTCAATCAGCCTGCGCCGAACCACCGACCGCGACGGGACCGGTCTACGACTTCGACTGGGATCTGGGCGGTGACACCGCAGTCCGGCCATATCAGGTATTCGACGACAGCCAGCGGATCTACCTGCAGTTTGATGACCGGAAACGCGTGCCCGCCATCCTGGCAGATACGCCGGGCGGACCGTTGCTCCTGCGTTGGCGCCCTGACCCGCCCTACGTTGTGGTCGACCACATGGAAACCGCACTCCTGTTCCGGGAAGAAACCCGGACAGCGCATGCTGTGCGCGCAATGTCCAATGGACCGCCTGCCAGCGCGCATTTCGGCGCAGCGTTACCTGCGTCGGCGACAACGTCGGGTTCGCCCCGCCGCCACCACGATTCAATGGACCAGTGATACTGGTGTCCGTCGGATTCGCACGGTGACATTTCTCGCGCAAGAAACAGACACTTCGTCCTGCCCGGCGATCGTGATATTCAGCCGAGCGTGGCCAGCGCAGCCTTCAGGACGGCACGTTTGAATTCCCTGGGGCATCGCGTTAATGATGAGAACGGGCTCAATACATGGCTATAGGCGACGGTTTTGCTGATGCCGTTGGCCAGCAACATGAACATGATCTCGGGATCCTGATCCGGAACCTCACCTGCATCAATGGCATCGATGAGCAAGGGCACAAAAACATCATGAAACGGCCGGACCACCCGCTCGATCAACAGGTCGAGACGCTCCCCGGTTTCGGTAGCGGCAGTCGAAAAAAACATGCCGACGTCCGGCGTCATAAACACCTGGTCAATCAGGATCGATACGGCATTCTCGACTCGGGCTCGCGGACCCAGACCCGATGTCTGACGCAACGCCGCCGTCTTCGCGATCATGGGCGCGGCTTCTTCAGCGATCTGATCCACCACCGCTATCCACAACGCGGCCTTCGAACCAAAGTGATGCGCAACCAGCGCGGGATCGACGCCGGACTCCCTGGCAATTTCACGCACACTCGTCGCATCGTATCCGCTCCTTGCGAACGCGCGGCGAGCACTCCGAAGCAACGCATCGGCGCCACCAGCATCGCTACACGCAGGTCGACCACGCGGTCGACGCGGGCGGGCGGTGATCGCAGTAGCAGGTGCCGCGTTGTCGTCCGGGTGTTTCATCAGCAGCACGTCTCGGTCGAAGGAACTTCCGAAGTTTAACCGGTACGCTCACGCGCACACCACCTCGTGCCACGTTTGACATGCGTCCGCCAGCGCCGTAGTATCACATTAATTCATCACTCGTAGAATATTGGACAATGGGTCAAGTCCCCCGGATCGTCATCGTGGGCGGCGGCATCGCCGGACTCCTGCTGGCAACACGCCTGGGCGATACGCTCGGCCGTAACGGGCGTGCCCGCATCACGCTGATCGACAGGAGCGCGACGCACGTCTGGAAGCCCATGTTGCACACCATCGCGGCTGGCACGCGCGACGTCCGGCAACAGCAGGTCATCTATCTTGCGCACGCCCGGGAACACGGTTTCGACTATGAGCCCGGCGAGATGCAGGACCTGGATCGGGACACCCGCGAGGTGAAGCTGGCCGAACTCAGGGCGCCCTCGGGCGAAGTCGTGATCGGTCCACGTGTGGCAGGCTACGACGTGCTGATTCTCGCTTTGGGTAGCCGCGCCAACGATTTCGGCACACCCGGTGTACTCGACCATTGCCATTTCATCGACAGCCAGGCGCAGGCCGAAGCCTTCAACGAAAACCTGCGCATCCGCGTATTCCAGAGCGTTGTGGCGAATCGCGCGTTTCGAGTATCGATTGTCGGGGCTGGGGCGACCGGTGTCGAACTGGCGGCAGAGCTGAGTCGCCTGCTCGAAGTTGCCGCGGGTTATGGTGACCCCGATATTCGCTCGCGGCTGAATCTCACACTCTACGAAAGCGCGCCCCGCATATTGGCGGCATTTCCGCCGGCCATCTCCGAATCCAGCGAGGCGCAGTTGCGCGATATCGGCTTCACTGTGCGAACCGGCACACGCGTCACGGCAGCGGAGGCGGATGGACTCCGGCTTGACGACGGCAGCAGGCAGCCGGCCGATCTGATCGTATGGGCGGCAGGCGTCAAGGCGCCGGATTTTCTCGGCAGGCTGAATGGAATCGCAGTGAACCGTTCGAACCAGATCAGCGTTCGGCCCACGCTGCAGGCACTGGACGACGACCGGATTTTCGCGCTTGGCGACTGCTCGACCCTGACGCCAGCCGGTCACGAGCGCCCTCTCGCTCCGACGGCGCAGGTTGCCACACAACAGGCGGAGTTTCTTGCGAAGTACCTGCCGGACTGGCTGGCGGCCCGAGCCGCATTGCCAGACTTCGCGTTCAAGGACCTGGGCGCACTTGTGTCGCTGAGCGACTACAACGCTTTCGGCACGCTCGGGCAGTTCGGGTTCTTTCGTGGCGGATTTATCAAGGGGCGGTTCGCGCAACTGAGCCACGCCATGCTCTATCGCCGTCATCAACAGGCGTTGCATGGTTTTCGCAAGGCCACACTGCTGTGGACAGCAGAGCGGCTCAACGGCCTGGTGCAGCCGGAAATACGGTTGAGCTGAGAAGGTTCACGTCGTCGTTGACAGGAGTACACATTTGGATCGGAACACGACGGAGGGCACCACATGGCAGCGCGCTATCGGTCAACTGGATGCCGGATATGTGCATCAGTTGGTGAATAGCGTCACGCATCCAGTCGATTCGCATGCAAGTCACGTGTCGAACAGCAACAGAACCATCGCGATCACCCTGCTCGATCGGATCAGTCCTCAAGCGGCGACGGTCTCATGGAGCGATCCGCAGGGCTGCAAGTACGGCGAGCAGGTGTGGCGGCTCGCCACCGCCAGACGAACGGGAATATGCGCACTGAGTGGACAACGAATCGCCGCAGGCGATGCGATCTACCGTCCCACAAGGATGAAGCCGCCACCCGCTAACGCCGCAGCGATGATGCTTGCGATCGCGGTCGATCTCGCCCTGGCTGAACCATCTGGCTAACATTTGTGGACGCGAAATGCCTGTTCATCCGCTGCAACAATGCGCCACATCGGGGCTTCCACTGTCAAGCCAGCCTGCGTGCGATAGGCCGACATTTGGAGGAAAGTCGTGTACTCGTCTGCTTCCAGTAGGCCAAAGATTGACCAGTGGTCTCGTCTGGCACTCGAACTCAGCACGTGACAGGGCACTTTCGCCCGACAACAGACCAGGCTGCCCGCATGAAGAAAAGCCAGATGGCAAAACACCTCTTGCCCATGCATGCAAGGTAAGCGACCTGGACTGCTTACGCACGACGATTGCACAGACTGCCAATAGCAACTAAGAGATGTCGAGGTCCCGGCTTGTCTCAATCCGACAAGCCGCACTGATGAAATGATACCGTTCAGCCCTATAGCCGCGCTAGCGCCGTGCTCTCGTCGGGATCTGTATCGGTTAGACCCTGACCGGTGGAGCAGACGCTCAACTCTCGCGGCCGCATACAATCTTCAACCGGAAAGGCAGATTCGCTGGGTATCTGGCACCGGGAACGACCTGACAGCCCAACATCGCCCGCCTCACAGCGCCCCGTATAATTGCGAAACAGTCAGTCGGTCCCGCCATGGAGTATCACGTCGCATACGAGTACAGCCTGTGTTCGAGGTCCCCGATGACTACATCGGGGGAGTGCCATCACAGTTGGTTCGCGATATCCCAAGCAACATTCCGCCTGTCCTCTTACCCGAATTCATAAAGGGCATCATTCTGCAGCGATCAACGCAGATTGCCAATGTCCGCGATCTCCGCTTGCTACGTCCCGATCCATCTGGGATCGACAAACCTCATGCCGAGCCTGACGATGAAGCGCGACATTTATTTCGAGAGCATTCGTTCAAATAACCCAGATAGCCGGCAACAGATCGTCTCTGCGTCGCGCTGGTCATCCGCAATAGCATCGTCGACCACGCCGTGCATGCCATCGTAGATCACAATTGCAGCAGCGCGCGCATCCAGCAATGTCCAGGCCCCCGCCGCGGCGCCGGCGGCCAGCACCGCACCCAGTTGATCGATGACGATCTCCTTGTCCTTCGCGTTGCGGTTGCTGTGACGGAACTCATGGAACACCACGTCGTGCAGTTCGTAATTGGCAATGTAGGCCTCAACGGTTCCTCGCAGCCACGCGGCAAACCGGGCGCGATGATCGTCGGCCGGACACGCATCGACCGCCTGCGCGACCCGCGCCGTGAAATCCCGCGAGAAGCGCTCGCGCAGCGCGAGGATCACGTCTTCCTTGGTCTCGAAGTAGTGGTAGAAGGTGCCCTTGCCGACACCCGCGCGCTCCACGATGTCGTTAACCGTCGTGGCCTCGATGCCCTTGCCGATGAAAAGCTCCGCCGCTGCCGACATCAGGTCGTCCACCCGCACTTCGGCAGGAAGCACCTTCCATGTCCGGGAGCGGCGAGCCTGCGTGCTCTTCCCCGATCCTGCGCGGCTCACCATCGTCCTCGTCCTCCTCTCATGATTCGACCATGAGTCGATTTCGGGATGGTACACCATTTCTCATGACGCTCAATGCAATTGACCGACGGTCGGTCTAATAGTTTAATAGGCTCTGGAGTCGCGCAAACCGGAGCTTCCATGGCCTCTTCCCGCCGTCCCTTCGCCGTTGCCGCCGTCTATCTCGGCACCTTCATGGCGACGCTCGCCATCAGCATCGTCAGCGTCGCGCTTCCGGCCATTCAGGCAGATCTCGGCACGAGCCTGTCCGGTCTGCAATGGGTAGTCGGTTCCTACACACTCTGCCTGTCGGCGTTCATGCTCTCGGCGGGGCCGCTCGCCGACCGTTATGGACGCAAGCGGACCTGGCTGGGCGGCGTCGCCATGTTCACGCTAGGGTCGGCGATCTGCGCGTGCGCGCATTCGCTTGCGGCGCTGATCGCCGGCTGCGCCGTGCAGGGCATGGCGGGCGCACTGGTGATTCCCGGCGCGCTGTCGATCCTCACGCAGGCCTTCCCGGACCCTGTCGAGCGCGCGCACGTCATTGGAGGCTGGTCATCCTTCAGCGCGGTTTCGCTGATTCTCGGACCGATGGCGGGAGGCCTGCTGGTCGATCATGTCGGCTGGCCCAGCATCTTTCTGATCAACCTGCCGATCGGCATCGCGACGGTCGGACTCGGCGTGTGGGCCGTGGAAGAAAGTGCCCACCCCGATCACGCCGCGCTCGATCCCGCCGGGCAGGCACTGAGCGCCCTCTTCCTCGGCGCGTTGACCTATGCACTGATCAGTGCCGGCCGGGCCGGCTGGAACAATGCGCGAACCCTCATCCCCCTGCTTGTCGCAGCCGTCGCGTTCGTTCTGTTCGTCGCTGTCGAGTTGCGTTCCGATCGCCCGGTCCTGCCGATCGATCTCTTCCGGCGAGGCGATTTTGCTGCCTTCAACTTCGCCTCTTTCGTGCTCGGTTTTTCGGGCTACAGCAGCCTCTTCCTGTTCTCGCTGTTCCTGCAGCAGGCACAAGGCTGGACGGCGACGCAGACCGGCTGGCGCATGGCGCCTGTCTTCGTGGCGATGGCGATCGTCTCTCCGCTGTTCGGGAAACTGTCGAAGCGCTACGGCACCAACCGCCTGATGATCATTGGTTACGCCCTGCTCGGCCTCTCGATGCTGGCCATGACGGCATTCACGTCCGTTACCCCCTACTCCGTCCTGGCGCCATGCTTTACGGTCCTGGGCATCGCACTCGGCCTGGCAGTGCCGACGACAGGAGCGGCCGTGATGGCGGGCGCGCCGCGCGAACGCACGGGCGCGGCATCAGCCACGATGAATGCGCTGCGGCAAGGCGGGATGACCATCGGCATCGCGCTGCTCGGGACATGCATGAGCGCGCGAGCCGTGGCGTCGCTGGATCACGCCCTGTCGCAGATGGGAGTCACTGGGGCGGCTTCGCTCGCCAGCAGTGCGGTCCATCGCCATGCGATGCCGGCTGCGCTCCACGTTTCGCCGGATCAATTCAGGGCATTACTGCAGGATGCCTTTGCAGGAGGTTTCTCTGTCGCGGTTGCCGTGGCCGGCATCTTCGGACTGGTCGCAGCAGCCACGCTTGCGGTGTCGGCCTGGCGAGGGGACCGGGTCGCCCAGCCAATGATCATGGAACCGTAAAAGCGGCAAAGATAGGTCTGACGACGCGTTGCGGAGCGTGTCAGGGGCTGAGCAACACCGCTATGGCAAGACCCGCCATGAATCGCCAGGCCGACCGTCCAACCTCGATCGTCAAGCCGGGATTGCTGGGCGCTCGCACCACGCCGGCACGGCAAGCGAAAGCCCCGTGCGAACTGTCAGCGTGCCGTATACACGGGTCCCCGCGGACGCTCGAATCAAGTCTGAAGAGCGTATCCTCGAGGCGCTGGTCCAGTTCAGCACGCGACAGTGTCGCCCTGGCGTCCCAGCTGTCCAGCACCGGATTGAGGTGTCCGCGAATGTTGTCGTCGAATGCATGAATCGTCGCCTCAGCCAGGACTCGCAGAAATTCATCGAAGTCCTTGCCGCCCCGCATCGCCTCCAGTTGCGCGTATCCGTCCCGACTCATATCCGTCTCCTGCGTCCAGGAAAGACGCTGCCGTGATAGCGCGCACGCGCGGCCGGATCCGACTGGAGGGCTTCCGAACGCACCGCCTGCCAATAGCGCCGCTTGACGACGCACAGGATTTCACCCTCCGCGTCTTTTTTGTCGATCACTATGTTTGCGCACGTTGCTGGCCAGCTCGGAGATGATCTCGGTAGCCGCACCGATAATCTGGCTGAAGTCGAATCCCGCGCGCGTCATCTCCCGATAGAACGATTTCGCAAGAATTTTCGATACCTGACCGGGATCTCCCATTGAGTGGGCGACGATGTCGCCGATCGTCTGGTCGGGCGACTGTCCCAGGGCTATCTGGGTGAACGGCGAGACACTGAGCTTTTGCAGACGGTCTGCCTCGATCGCCGTCACAATAAATATGCTGAGAATCCGTAGGACGTTCAGGTCGTGCTCGCTGAACCGCGACCTGCCCTCCGGTCCTGAAACCTGCACAAAACCGACGAACTTGCCGCGTCGCGTGAGAACAGAAAACATCCTGTCCCGGAACTCGCAGTATCCAATGATCGGTGTCTTCGCCGAAGCGTGGATTTCGCCGAACGACGCAACGTGACCGGAGCAGACCTCAGCGAGTCGCTCGTCGGTCGAAGTGGACACGATGCATCGTGTCGCCCCAAGTGCCTCGGCGACCAGCGGCCCGAGTTTCTCTGGAACAAAGGTTGCGTGTTCATAGGCCACACTCCCGGTTGTCCGCCCGGCGTGCTCTTCATAGCTGTGCTCTGGACTTTTCATGCGCGTTCTCTCCCGGCGAATGCCGATCTTACTTTATCGCCTGCAAAATCTCGCGTATCTCCATATGGCCAGCTCTCGAAACGAGCCTCGATGCGCAGATCAATGGCGTGCCGCGCTTACGCCTGCTGGCCACGGAACGCACAGATGAAAGGTACGATTCAGAGCGTGAGAGGGTCGATGCGAGCAGACCGTGTCCGCATAACCAACAACCGATAGCCCAAGTGGGGAACCCACCAGCGACTCGTGAACCATGGCAGTGCCGCGCTTATATTGGGATACCGAGCCGACGAGCGGGATGCCAGTCGACACCGATCGGCCGACCAGCATCCGTACATCGCCGCTGCAAAGGCCGACTATGGGCTGTCCAAGCGCACCCATCTCTACATGCAGTTCGGCTTCGCCAAGAGCAACAATCGCTCACAACAGGGGCTAACCGGATACGAAACGAACATCGTGCCCGATGCGAACCAGTTTGGCGCGGGCATCGGAATCGCCCACTACTTGTGACGCAGGTGCCTGATTCGCGTCCAGACGGACTCGATGCGCTGGTGGACATTGCACCATGTGTCATCAACGCAACGTCGCACGGATGACGCGTAAGCGTAGCATTAGCGACGTCTGGACTGGAGATCGTGATCTTCAGACTGCGGTGCGGAGTTGAGCGGCGATGATCCACGGTGCGAGTTCGTCAATGCGGTTAATCGCATGGTCGGCGATCCGTGCGAGCACGTAGCGCAGATACGCCTCCGGATCGATACCGACGCCTCTGAATCGATACCGTTCAATTTTGCGGTTTATGCCGTGTACCGAACTATGCCGAGTGATTCTCAAGGCAACCGACCGCACGCACTCGATTGCGGTAGGCGGAGCCTGCATTGGTATCGCCAGTATCCGCTGAATGAGAGCGCCGTGGGCTGGGCCCTCAAACGACAGAAACCGGAAGAAGGAGCGAATGGACGTCAGACGTAAATTGCGCGTCTAGACGCTGGCGCCCCGTGCCGTCTCCAGGTCGGCAAGAAACGTGCTGATGAACGGCGCATCCAGATCAGCGACGGTCAAGGCTGAAGGCGGTTTGCGGAGCTTCGTCTGGGCAAACTTGAGCAAGAGCCGGAACGTGGGCGGATACCGGTTACTGCGATCAACCCAAACAAATGATGGTAAGTCTATCGTCGCAGTGTGTTTGCAGGCGGCAGGGCCAGAGCCGCCGTCAATAGCGCGTTGATCTCCGCTTCGCTGTAAACAAATGGCTGAGCGCGATTCAAGGGCGGTAAGATCCCGACGGGTGGCACCTCCGTTCGCGGATTGATGTTCGCGACATACCGGGCGAAGCCACGTACATCGGTGAGCCTCAATGTCCAGGAGGCGTCCCGGCCAACTGGCAAGATCGCCCAAGCTACGGCAAGCCTGGTCATGGTAATCGCGGCTTTATGGCTTTCCATGAAGGAGACAAAGTCGGCGAGCCGCCGTGCTTGATACTGGCCTTCCACCGCTTTCCCGGACAGGTGCATTAGCCCGTAATGCACTGCTCGAACTTGAACTGGGCTAAGGAAGTTCAGTGTTGAATGCCCACGGTGCGGATTGTAGAAACACTCGATGTAATCGAACACATCGGCGCGTGCCTCGTCTCGGGTGCGATAGACGTTTCGGTTCACGCATTCCGTCTTCAGGGTGCTGAAGAAGCTTTCCATCGCGGCGTTGTCCCAGCAATCGCCGCGACGGCTCATGCTGCAGGCAATGCCTTCCCGCCGAAGTAGCGACTGGAAGTCCTCGTTCGTGTATTGAAACCCATCGCACAGACGTCGTGCCCGACAAGCTGATCCAGAACACCGACATCATGCAGTCGATAATCACGTCAGCGCTGGCGTTCCTCGCCAGCGACAGAGACCGTGAAACACGGGAATGGTTCGATCTCACCGCACTTATTTCCCGCTGTGCGACGAATATGCGGAAGGGGGACGCTGCCATCCACTACGACGGTCCAGAACAGATACGCTTTTTCTGCAGGCCGGAGGAAATTTCGACGACCATTTCAACACGTCAGTTGCATGAGTTGAACCGGCGGCGGCGCTCCGGCAAGACTTCAACTCTTGCCATCCTCGCCGGGATCGCATAAACACCCAGCTTTTGATCATCTGCAGACTTACATTCGTAGGCCTCTCCCGCATCCGGCTGCCGGAAACGCATGGCAGCAGTGCTGCTCCCAACATACTCCTGCATTCTGGATGCAGGGAGCATAAATGGTTGCGATCAACTTCCGTGAATGTCGATGTCGAAGTACTTCTGCTCGATGCGCTTGTACGTGCCGTCTTTCAGCATCGAATCAATTGCCTGATTGACCTTCTGGCGCAGTGCAGAGTCGTTCTTTCGAAAGCCAATGCCTGCACCTTTGCCGAGCGTTTCCGGATCGCTGACATCTTGACCCGTAAAGCCATAACCGCGGCCCTGCGGTGTCTTTAAAAAGCCGTTGATGCCTGCAAGAGCATCCGTGAACGTCGCATCGATGCGACCGGAGCGCAGATCCGGATATACCTGTTCCTGATTTGCGTACGACACCACGTTGATGCCCGCCGTCGCCCAGTACGCCTTCGCATACGCCTCCTGTGTCGAACCTTGAGCGACGCCAATGGACTTGCCCCGCAACGACTGGACGGTTGGTTGCAAACCGGAACCATCTTTGGAGATCAGGCGACTCGGCGTGTTAAAAAGCGGCTGGGAGAATGCAACCTGTTCTTCGCGCTTCGGCGTAATCGACATCGCGGACAGGATTGCGTCGAATTTTCTGCCTTGCAGAGCGGGAATGATGCCGTCGAAGCCTGTTTCAACCCATACGCAATGCATCTGTAAGCGCCTGCAGATTTCGCTGCCAAGGTCGATCTCAAAACCGACCAGTTGCCCGGAAGGCGACTTCGATTCAAACGGTGCGTAGGTCGGGTCGACGCCAAAGCGTAACTCCGTCATATCCTTTGCCTGTGTGGTCAGTGCGGCAATTGTCAGCACGGCACCCAGAATGATGCGTTTCATATGCGCTCCCGTTCGTGTGTTACGCCGCGGACGTTTGCCGCCGGTGCGTGGGGTGAAAGAACCATGTCGTGCGAGAGTCTTCGCGGACTACACCTTCGTCAGTGCGTCGAGTGCCCGCTGCCAGATCTGCCGCGTGCGCAGAGCGATCAGGTCGCGCCAGTCGGCATCGGCGGGGTAGTAGTGTTCCAGCAGCGCGGCCTTGATCCGCCGCCCCGTCGCGTCGAACGGATCGCCGTGCAGATGCAACCAGTGATCGTCGCGCAACAACGTGTGTCCACGCGCGCCGTCGTATGTGCCACATTCGATCACGAGCGGTATCAGATCCACGTCGGTAAGTTGATCGATCAGTGCCTGCGAGGTATAACCGGTCGCCGTCGCTGCGACACCGCTGTCGGACGACGCGTCCGCCGCAGTGAGGATTCTGTATAGCCAGGGACCAAATAGCGATTGCGCGGTATCGTGCGCGGGGACCTTGCGCTCGGCAATTGTCATCAGCATCGGATGTCCATACGCGCCCGCGCCGGTGTGCAAATCGAAGGCGATGGCAGTGCGCGCACCCGCGACGTGTGCCTGCATGATCTGACGCACCGTGCGGTTCGTCCACGTCTGCTGTGTGCCGCCGAAGAAGATGCCGTCTGGGTGCCGGTACTGTCCCGCTTCGATGATATTGCGCACGTATACTTCCCCGCGGTTGCGCATGTGCATGGCGAGTTGCTCATCCGCGCGCCGACGCTCCGCTCCGTCGAGATCGCGGCATAGATAGATCTCGTGCAGCGTTTCGTATGCCGTATTCGCCGGTGGCGCGTGCGTAAAGTCGATGTAGTTGCGGTTCACATCGGCGTTGTCCTCATTCACCCGACGCAGCCACGCCGTGCCCCAAGGGTTGACGAGGTGCACGAGCACGACACAGGTGTCTTCAGGTAAGGCGTGGTCCCGCAGATTATCGAGTAACGCTATTTGGCTGTCGGAGCCGTAATAACCCTCTATTCCATGGGTTCCCGACAGCAGCACGAGGCGCTTTTGCGCGCCGGCGGGGCCGACGATCGCGACGTCTGTGGAAAGCGCCTCGCCACGTGGTCCGTGCATCGGGTGAGGATACGCGACGTGAGTCGCCTTGACGCGTGCAGCGGCCTCGAGAAAGTGCTCGCGCTGATTGGCGAAACTCGAAGTGTCGAAAAAAGTGACGCTCATTACCATTCCCTCATCGTGTCAGACCTGTTGATGTGAGGCTGCATACAACCCAGCGCTTGTCACACGAAGTGTCACTACTTCAGAAGTCCACATGCAACAAGGCAGCGCCTCGTCACGCCAAAGCATGTCGAGCGGTTCATCCCATCACCTCACCGGTTGATTCGTTGCCGGAGTCGACAAGCGCACAAGCGGCACATGTTCCGACGCCGCATGCTCGGCATCGATTAGCCGCTGTACGCCGCGACGGAACCTCAGTGGTCCAGCGTCGATCCCGAGGTCGATATTCGGCGTGCGCCGGTTTGCCATGCCTTCATGCACGGCTTCAAGGATGACGCGGTCCTCCTCGAATGCGTTGCGCACGTCCTCGTTGAATTGTCGCGACACCGCGTCGTCCTGCTGGTCGAAATTGCGCATCTGAAACCAGAAGTAACGCGTATGCGATTCATCGATCGGCGTCATGAAGTTGTATGAATTCATCAGGAATACGTGGTCGTCCTGCGGGCCGTCGTCGGCACCCGTACCCGCCGGCGTGAAGACTGCCTTGATGATCGCGTGTGAGGGAAACCGAACCTCATAGTGTTGCTTGCGGTCGCAGCGTCCCGAGAATTTGACGAACTTCGCATAAAACGGTGCGACCTCGACATCGCGCATCCAGCGTGAGACGGTCACGCCGACATCGCTTGCAACGGTCTTCAAGGGCTCGGCTTCACACGCAGCGTTGCCGAACGAACCCGGATGCACCCACGCGACGTGCGACGGGTCAAGCAGGTTGTCGGTCACATAGAGATAGTTACAAGCCACGGTCATTGCGTCGCCCTCGTTCAAGCCCCATGCTGGATCGCCCCATTCGGGAACATCGAAAATCCGGGTTATGTCGACGGCTTTGGCCTCGCCCATCCAGATCCAGACGAGACCATAACGCTCTTCGATGGGATAGCTGCGGACCTGCGCCGCCCGTGGAATGCGCGCGAGAGCCGGCGCGCGCACGCATGCACCGGAGCAGTCGAAGGTCAGGCCGTGATATCCACATTCGATTCGGTCGCCACGCAATCGCCCCATCGACAGCGGCAGCTTGCGATGCGGACACGCGTCTTCGAGCGCGACCACGGCCCCATCCGGCGTGCGAAACAGCACGACTCGTTCGCCGAGCAGTTTCAACGGCATAAGGCACTCCTGGACTTCGGCGCTGCGCGCCGCTACGTACCACGCGTTTCTGACGAACATAGCCGCTTCCTCTGTTTTCAATGCCATCGGGCCTGCGCGCCACTCCTCGCAGCCGATGCACTGACTGTAGGAAGTCAAAATAGAAAAGAACAGCAGTTAGAAAGCGCAATTTGCTTTAGAATTTCTAAACTGATCTTGGCGTCCAAACTCGATATGAATACGCTCGCACCGCTTCGCGCGATCCAGATTTTCGAAACACTCGGCCGTTGCGACGGCCTTGTCGAGTCTGCGCGTAGACTCAACGTCTCTCCTGGTGCGGTAAGTCAGCAGATCAAGCTGCTCGAAAACGCGCTCGGCGTGAAGCTCGTCACTAAGGAAGGGAAACGGATGCGCTTGACCGCAACGGGCCGCCGATATCACGAAAGTTGCCTCGCGGCGCTCGAAACTTTGCGGATCGCGCAAGACGACATCGAACGATCAAAAAACGTGCGCAGCCTCAATGTCAGCGCTTTGCCCTCGCTGCTATCGAAGTGGCTTGCACCGCGCATCAACGCCTGGCAAAAAACGCATCCAGACATCAGCGTCTATCTGGATGGCTCGCATTCGGAGCCGTCGCCGGATGCCTACGAGATGGATTTTCGAATCAGCTATGGCGATCGTAGCGACGACGCAGGCACCTCAATCGAACTGTTCCGCGATAGCGTCGTGCCGGTATGCAGCCCCCGGATCCTGCCGCGCAAGGGCAAAGTTGCGCTCAGGCCTGCTGATCTTGCCGCATTTGAGTTGATCGCGGTTGACTGGCTGCCAAAGTTTGCTTCGCCTCCGTCGTGGCGCGAGTGGTTTGCCGCGAACGGTGTCGAGACATCCACACTGCACGAGCCGTATCAGGTGCATTCCCTGTCGAGCGTCGCGATTCAATCAGCGATCGACGGCCATGGTTTCGTGCTCGCCCAGTGCTCAATGGTCGCAGACGATCTGGCGGCGGGAAGGCTCTCGATGCCCGTTGCTTCGACCATTCCGTTGCCGTGGCCGTACATTCTTACCTGGAGCGAAAGTACGTTCGATCGTCCACAGTGCCGCGCCTTCCATCGTTGGTTGCTCGCAAGGGCAAGGGAACAGCAGCGCGATATCGATCTGTTAGCACTTCGCACGTTATAGGAGTTGTGAACCTGAAACATAAGGCTGAGAAGAAACCTGTCACCTCAAGGAGCCTCGAGATTCCGCCAAAGCTACGTTCAAGTTCTGAAGCGGCCCGATGCATTTCCTTTAGAAGACAAGCGAGCATGTCAGCACCGCTGGTGGACATCGCAGCCGCCCGCTCGCCAGACGAACCCCGCTCCGCGCATGAACACCGCCGGCAGAAGGCGTTCGCCGCACCGGTCATCATCGTACTGGGCGTCGCCATCACCACTAAAGGCACCAGCATTCCGGAATTCGAACCAACTCTGTCAGCAGGCGCCGCGGACTAACCGCAGTTGAGGAACAACTCAGGAATGTCGGGAAGTCGGCTTTTTCTCGGCGGCCAGCAGCATATCGAGCACCCACTTTCCGGCTGGCCCGAGGGGAGCGTCGGTTCGGTAGATGGCGATCAAAGGCATCTTCCTGCTACGCGGCTGACGCTCCGCCAGGTCGAGTTCGCTCAACCGTGCGCTGCTCAGGTCGTCCTCCACGAAGCTACGAGGCATGAACCCCCAGCCCAGCTTTGCAAGCAGCATCGCACGCTTCGAGCCCAGATCGGCAGTGAGAATCCGGAGGTCTGAGAAAACGGAGAAGGTGCGTCCTCTGGTTCGCCCGCTATGGTCTGTCAGAACGATCTGCGTATGCTCCCGTAGCGTATCAATCGTGATTTTTCGTTGGACTGCCAGCGGATGGTCTGGCGCGACGACGGGCACCAGGGTGATCTCCGGCAATACGTGACTGGACAGTTCCGGTGCGATGTCGGGCAGCGATCCCTGGATGCCCAGGTCGTATTCACCCGATAGAACACGCTCGGGTACGCTGCCCAGTACTTCGACACAGAGGCGAAGCAGCACGCCAGGGAATGTCTGCTGAAAGCGTGTCGCCAGATCCACGAGTTGTGCCGTCGGAAACATGACATCCACGACAACGGACAACTCGGCTTCAAGCCCCTGCGTCAGACCGAGCGCACGTGCTTTCAGTTGATCGGCGCGCGCGAGGATGGCTCGTGCATCGACCAGCAAGGCTTGCCCGTGCTCGGTCAGTTGCGGTCTCCAGCCGCTCCGGTCGAATAACTTGACGCCCAGCACGCTTTCCAGATTGAGAACGGCATTGCTCACTGCCGACTGCGCACGGTACAGCCGACGCGCTGCGGCCGAGAAACTGCCGTGGTCGGCGATCGCGACGAAAACACGAAGCTGGTCCAGGCTGAGGGAATCCAACATTATCTGTTTCCCAGACAGAGTCCATCAAGATTTTATCTATTTATAGTATTGCACTCTTCCCCTATGCTGCGCCAGTCGTTTCCTTAAATTTTTCAGGAGAGCGGTCCGTGAAGGTTTTTCGTTTCCTGCCTGTCAAAGCAGCTTTGGTGCTTGCCCTTTCGTTCAGTGGTGTTGCCGGCGTACACGCGGCCGGAGAAGAAGCGTTACCTTATGCTCCGGATCCCGCCGTGCGAGCGGTACAACAACAGGTCTACGATGTCGTCCACCGCTATGAGACGGCGCTCAACGCCGGGGATACCGCCACGATCCTGAATCTGTTCGCGGAAGACGGCGTTGCGGAATGGAACGACAAGCGTACCTATGCGACGCGCCAGCAGAAGATCGATGGGTACGATGCGCTATTCAGGATCGCGAAATTCACCACCGTATTTTCGTATGACGCGATCAACGTGTACGGCGATACGGCAGTGGTGCGCACGCATCATCACAAAGGGGCGGCCGTAATCGAGAACGGCAGGAGCGTGCTGGATCTGAACCGCGAGGTCTTTGTGCTGCACAAAATCGACGGGGTCTGGAAGATCGTCCTCTACACGTTCAATACCGATCCGGTGCAAGGCGAAGGCTGAGCGAAATTTCGGCGAGGAGGAACCATGTACCGGGTTGCTCCTTCGTGCTTGTCCGAAGTTACTTTCTCAGTGGTCTCACCAGGAACAACGCATGGGCACCGAACAATGTCAAGTTTCCACGAATGAAGAACTGCTCGCGGCGGTGGCTGATGCCGCTGTCGTGCATATTACGGTGGCAGCCAATCTGGACGGCCTGCCTACGCTACGTCTTCGCCCGGGCCAAAGTCTGACCGGAGGCAATCCAGGAACATCGATGCATTTTGTGTCGGGTCAGGACGGCCTTCAGCTTTCAACCGACAACCAGGTCGAAAATCTGCGACTGGTCACCGACCTGGATCGACGCGCGATCTTCAACGACACGACCGTTGAGAGTCTTGGTCGCCTGGTAATGCGCGATCTGGACGTAACCGGTGTGGTGCAATTGCTCGCACGTGAGAAGGTGCGTGGCGGCCATATCGAAGCCCATGACATCGACATCGAGGCAGCCGATGCGCGCGGTTACGAGGAACGACCCAAGGGCTATGGCGTGGAAGTCATCCCGGGTGCCTTCACGCTCTGGAACCAGCAGACCGACCCTGCCGTCACCATCACCGCGGACCTCACCGGTTTGTCGGCGGGCCGTGCCGGCGCGCCGGTGCGCGGCAGTGGCATCTTCGTCAGCGGCGCGGGTGACGTGGGCGGCTGGTTGATGGCGCGCCGCCTGGAAACCGGCGCGGTCTACAGCGACGGCGGCATTGCCAAAGGCACGCCGGATCGTATCACCGGCGGGGTGTTCACGGTGTACGGTGCGTTTGTGGACAGCGTGCGCAACGTCGGCCCCGTGACCACCTACGGCCCCAACGACATGGTGCTGGACAACTGGGGCACCGTGGACCGCTGGGTGGCGGTGGACAAAATCACTTCTTACGGTCCGAGCGGCATCGGCTTCGTGAACTTCGGCACGGTCAACGTGCTGAAGGTGAACGCCGCCATCGAAACCTTTGGCCAGGGTGCGCGCGGGTTCAACGTTTATACGGGCACGGTGCAGTCGGCCGAGTTCGACCGCGTGGTCACGCATGCCGATGGTGCCGTGGGCATCCAGATCAGCCAGCCAGTGGGTCGGATTGTGGTGCGTCGTGGCATCGAGACCTACGGTGGCACGGGCGACTCGCTGGTCAAGGGCGTGGTCATTACGCTGTCAGCCATCGCGTTCAGCGTCAAGCCGGGGGGCTCGGTTCGCGAAGTGGAGATCACGGGCGGTCTGGTTACGCACGGCCAGGGCGTCAACGCGCTGGAAATGCACGGCAGCATCGAGACGCTGCGTATTGGCGGAGGCATGACGGCCGGCGGCCGTAGAACGCAATAAATCTGTCAATCCGGAATCGAGGCGCCAGCGGTGATCTACGGGTGGGAATTGACGACTTTAATTTCAGTCCGTACGAAATAAAGTCGTCAATTCGCATAAGTCCGCATTAAATTCGTCAATTTGCGTCCTAGACTTCGAATTTTCTCCGTAAGCCACTGATCTTATGGACAATATTCTCGATTGTCAGCCGATCGCGCTCGACCGTCCCCGCGGCGCCCATCGCCTTGAAGTGTTCAGCCTGAAGGCGGACCGACGACTGACGCTGTACCGCCAGTCCGCGCTCGAGCAGTGGGTCATGCTTGAGGCAGATCCAGCGGTCACCGCGTTCTGTGAGCGACCAGGTTTTATCCAATCTGAAGGGAAACGCTATCTCGCGGATTTTTGGGTGCGTTACTTTGATCGTCAAGAGTTAGTTATCCTTTTCGATTCGGCGTCCGAGCCATCTGTAAAACCAGACGTGGTTCTCGACAATGCAGGGCTGACGGTCAGGTCGGTCCAGTCACCTGAAATCGCCGCCTCTCGTGCGTGGATCGCGAACTGGAAGCGGATGCTCCCTTGCCTCGTCGCCACGCGTGGCCTCGTCCCTCCGTCGCTCAGTGGCGCGATTGAGCGGTTTGTTGCTCGTCCGCATCGGCTACTTTCGATTGAGCGCGAGTTCACAACTGGGGATCCAGTTCTCGTGCGTGCCGCGGTTTTCGGCTTGCTGCATGCCGGCCGCGTGCAGGCCCCCGAGCTACGCGCGCACGAATTGTCGCTGCTCACGGAGTTTGTCGCCGTTGGAGAACAGTCGTGAACCGGCGGCGCACTGATTTTCAGGCGCTGGACGTTGCGGCATGGCCCGGCGTCGCGTATACGGAATTTGGTGACGAAGAGCGATGCGCTTTCCAGCGTCGTATGGAAGCAGTCGAGAGATACGTGCGCGGAGAATGCATCAGCGACATCGAGCTGGCGACGGGAGTGAACAGGCGACAACTCTATCGTTTGCTGGACCGGGGATTGGCGCAGCATCCGGACGGACGCATATTCAGATTTCGCGCGTGTTTGAAACACGTGCGGATTTCGGATTATGTCAGGACAAGTCCGGTGACAATTCACGGTGACCGCGGTAGCCGTGGTGCCGTAGGTGCCTTGTCGCTGCTCTTCGAGCGATATCCGAAGCTGGCAGCCTGGTTACTATTGCAGGTGAAACAACGCCGGGTACTGCTGCAACAGGTCGGCACGGACGGCCGTCTTCGTACGCGCCTGCGTGGCCTGCGATCGCTGCATGACGAGTTCCTGCGGCAATGTCGCGCGGTTGGACTTACGGCGGCGGACTATCCCTTCAACACGGCGGGGAACGCGATCCGGTCGTTATCGCAGAGACTGAAAGCGGAGATGCTGCGCAGTTTCGGGACCGCTGCGCATTCGGCGGGCGCATCGCATCTGAAAGGTTTGCCACGGCACGACGAGAATGCGACTCCAGCCGCGACGCGGCCGTATCAGGTTGTCGAGTTTGACGGGCATCGACTCGACATCCGTCTGAAGGTGCTCGTGCGCGATCCGCTGGGCTTTGAGCACGAATTCGAGATCGAACGGGTATGGCTGCTGGTGATCATCGACGTTTGCACGCGGATGGTGTTGGGCCACCACATCGTCCTCGCCCGCGAATACAGCCGTTACGACGTGATCAAGACTGTAGAGAAGGCGCTTGAGCCACATCTGAAGCGTTCATTTTCGATACCCGGGCTTGATTATGGTCCGCATGAGGGCTTTGCGTCCCATCGTTTTCCTGAACTGGCGTGGGCGACATGGGAGTGGATCAGGCTTGACAACGCGAAGGCGAATCTGGCGAATGAAACGCTCACAGCGCTCTGCGAGTTCGTTGGCTGCTGTGTTGATGCGGGGCCGAAGTACAGCCCGGACGAGCGTCCGTACGTCGAGCGATTTTTCGGAACGGTCGCCAGCCGGTTTTCTTCGCGGTTGCCTGGCTATACCGGATCCCATCCGCGCGACCTGCGGCGTGAACTGGCCGATCCGAAGGGCGACCTGAGCCTCTGCGTATCGCTCCATGAGCTGGAGGAACTGGTTGAATATGCGATCGCAAGCTATCATGGCACCCCGCATGCCGGCCTGAACAATGTCACTCCGCTTGAGGCGATGGAGTATTTCATCCGTGGTAAGCAGGTGATGGTGACATGGCTCGCCGAATTTCACCGGCGTACGTTGTGCCTGATGCAATCCGCGCGCCATTGCAGCGTTCGAGCGTATCTGCCGCAAGGAGTACGACCGCACATCAACCTGTACGGGGCGCGATATACGAACGACGTTCTGGCTTCCAGCACCCAGTTGATAGGCAGAAAACTGCTGCTGTACCTGAACGCGGACGATCTGCGTAGCGTGCGTGCGTTCCTGCCAGACGGCACCGAGCTGGGTGTCCTGAATGCGCAAGGTGCATGGGGCGTGATGCCACATAACCTGAAGCTGCGGCAGGAAATCCTCAAGTTGCGTGGCAGACGGCGACCCCGCGCCGGAATCGACTCGAATCCAATCGAAGCGTACGTCCAGGCCAAGCTCGCGCAGGCGAAGAAGAGCCGCCGAGCGGCGAATGACCTGGCGCAGACCGTCCGGGTACTGGCAGGTGCGCCGACCGTTCGCACGCCAGCCGGGCCACTGCGCGCCGCGGCGCCCCCTGCGGCACCGGCCGTTGTGTCCGTCGTTCAGAAGCCCGCGGGCGTAGCCCCGGCACCGACCCCTCGCACTGGGGTTCGCGTGCGTAAGCTCTCGATCGGCTCAGGCCAGGTGTTCTAACCCGTAATCACAAACTGGAGGTGCATCATGTCAGTTGACGTACCGAGACCGATCGATCCATCGCTGCATCCGCTTGCGACCGGCAACTACCGCATTGCGACTCCGGCGATCCAGGCATTCTACGAGCTCGTGGTCCGGTGTCTGCACTACAGGATCATGGGGGCGCTGATCTACGGGCCATCCCGCATCGGCAAGACGCGGGCGATCGAGTACGTGAGACTGCTGCTGGCGCGCAACTATCCGAAGATGACCAGCTACCACGCGCAGTGTGAGCATAAGCCCAGGCATGCCGAAGGTCCATTCTTTGCAAACCTGCTCGAGGCCGTCGGGGACCCCGATCCCAACGCGGGTTCGAACCCGTCGAAGCGGATGCGACTCTCGCTGAGAATACGCGAGGCCGCCGCCCGCGCGGGCAGCGGAACCGTACTGCTTTTTTGCGACGAGGCGCAACGCTACAACGAGAACGAATATGAGTGGCTGCGCGATGTCCACGATGCACTGGACCGTCAGCAGATCAAGCTTTTCACGTTGCTGGTTGGTCAGCAGGAGCTTCTGGCACAGA
Organism: Paraburkholderia sp.; assembly: GCF_047605525.1. Classification (GTDB taxonomy): domain Bacteria; phylum Pseudomonadota; class Gammaproteobacteria; order Burkholderiales; family Burkholderiaceae; genus Paraburkholderia. The sequence continues at coordinate 168,016 of NZ_JASGFN010000016.1, forward strand.
AGACCGGCCTGCAGATCGCCGGAAAGACGCAGATCGTCGCGCGACTGATGGTCGACGAGCTGTCTTTCTACGGTATACGCGACGCGGAGGACGTGGCTACCTGTCTCGACGGCCATCTGGTCGGCAAAGGAAGCAAGCCCGGCAAGGTAGCGTTGCCGCCACTGGCACGTACAGCGCTCGACCAGTATCTCGTGCAGCGTCGCCGTCCGATCACGCCGGCGCGCTGGGACCCAAGGACCCCGTTGCTCGCGAGCCTCGAACAGGACAGCACGACCAGCATCACCGGTACCCGTCTGTGGAATGTGATGCGGCGCTTCTTTGCTCAGGTCGCTGATGTCATTACAGCCGACCACCCCACACTTGCCGAAAAGCTGCGACGCGCCAGCCCGCACTGGATGCATCACACCCATGCCACTCATGCGCTGGCTCGCGGAGCCGAACTGACAACCGTGCGGGATAACCTCCGCCATGCCTCAATCGCGACTACCTCCATCTACCTGCAAAGTGACGAGGTCAAGCGTGCCCGCCAGATGACTGAAGCCTTCGTCGCAAGATAGCTCGAAGCCCGGGCCAGATGGGCGTCGCCTGCTTAACGTGCATTATTTCCGCTTTTCTAAAGCGACCCCTTCTACGGCTCGGTTCGGCGAAAAATGCGCCTGATCCGATTGCAGTATTTATTCTCTGTGCAGGATCTGGCTTAGAAATACCTTTAGTCGCGCGCTTTCTGGATTTTCGAAGAACTGCGCGGGCGATCCAACTTCGACGATTTCCCCCGCATCCATGAAGACGATTCGATCGGCAACCTGCCGGGCGAAACCCATCTCATGAGTCACACACACCATGGTCATTCCTGTGTTGGCCAGTTCGATCATCGTGTCGAGCACCTCTCTGATCATTTCAGGGTCCAGTGCAGATGTGGGCTCATCGAACAACATGATTCTCGGCTTCATGCAGAGAGCCCGAGCGATTGCTACCCGCTGCTGCTGGCCACCAGATAGCTGCGGGGGATACTTCGCTGCCTGACTTTCGATGCCGACACGTTGCAGCAGGCTGACTGCTAGCGCCTCCGCTTCACACCGCTTCATCTGTCGAACGAGCATGGGCGCAAGCATGCAATTCTCGATAACGGTCAAGTGCGGAAAAAGATTGAATGATTGAAAGACCATTCCTACCTCACCGCGCAAGCTGTCATGCGCGCGACCATCATCGGTGAGATCGCTTCCGTTCACCGCAATACGGCCTTGCTGGTGTGCTTCGAGCTGGTTGATGCATCGAATGAGTGTTGACTTGCCCGAGCCCGAGGGGCCACAGACCACAACCCGCTCCCCCTCGTTCACTTTCAGGGAGACGTTATTGAGCACTTTATGGTGCCAGAACCACTTGCTGACGCCGTTCATCTCGATGGCTGCATGGCCCGACGTGCTCAGCAGGCGTCGTTTGGCGGCGTCACTGTTAGCCACTCCAATCACCTTCGCCAAGGCATCGCCAGTAGCGTCAGCCCCTGCGACTCCTGCGGACGGTTGTGCATGTCGTGCGCGTAGTGCTTGTGTACGCATCTCAGTCTCCAATCCGAACGACTCTGTCGATCGGTATTCCGTAACGCCCGGAAGCAATCAGCTCCAGATACGCCTTCGACAGCTTGCCGAAGATGGGCCCCGGTTTGCCTGAGCCAATTGTCCTGCCGTCCAGTTCGACCACCGGTAGCAGCCCACCCGCCGTACTGCAGAAGAACACTTCGTCGGCGGTATAGGCATCGTAAAGTTCCAGATCGAAAGACTCGACAGACAATTCGAGACTTCCGGCCAACTCCATGACAGTTTGCCGGGTGATGCCGGCCAGAATGTCATGACAGGGTGTCAACAATTGCTGTCCCCGGACCACAAAGACGTTATATCCCGGCGCCTCGCAGATCCGGCCGTACGAGTCAAGCAACAGCGCTTCGTCTGCGCCGGCCGCCTTTGCTTCAAGCTTCGCGAGAATCAGGTTCAGGTAGTTGAGGCTCTTGATGTGAGCGTCCAAAACCTGGCCCGAAGGGCGACGCACTGCAGCCGTCTTGACGCGCAGTCCACCCTCGATGCGCTCCTTTGCCGCCATGTACAGATAGGGTTGAACCAAAATGATCAGGTTCGGTACGCAACCCGCAGGCTCCATGAGTGGCTTCCCGTTCGTGCCACGCGTCACGATCCATTTGATGTACGCATTACGCACATTGTTCAGGCGTATGGCTTCAAGTATGAGAGAGATCAATTGTTCACGAGAAACAGAGCACGTAAGAGATAGCGCATGCATGGATCTGTAAAAGCGATCCAGATGATCGTCAAGCTTGAAAACGCTTCCTTCCCAAGCGAGAGCGGTCTCGAACACGCCGTCGCCGTAAAGAACCGCATGATCAAGCACGGAAATTGTCGCCTTGCTTTCTGGCACGAATTTACCATTTACATATATAACAGGCTCACACATTAGGAATCCTTTATAATAAGCTTGAAATCAGTTGCTTGGATGTCGTCTCAGTGGGCGCTAAACGTGCCCACCGAGCAGTTGTCCAGCCTCCGGTTTCAATACCCTGTCGTTTCGCCTCATTCTTCGCTCCAGATGCGCAACCAGCATCGAGGCCGGATAGCTGATGAGGTAATAGATAACGAACGTAGTCGAATAGATGATCAGGTATTGATAGGTGGTTGAACTGAGTTGGTCGGCGGTGAACATCAATTCTTTAACCGAAATGACGGCGACCAAAGCGGTATCTTTGAACATCGCAATGAAGTAATTGCCGATGGGCGGAACAGCGATGCGCAGCGCCTGCGGAAAGACCACTTTGGAAAAGGCGTGTCGGGGACGAAGGCCCAATGCCCGTGCCGCCTCGATCTGCCCAATGCCGATCGCATCGATCGAAGTCCGATACACCTCAGACAGGTATGCCGCGTAGTTGAGAGACAGGCCTAACACCCCCGCTAGCAACGCGGGCATCCTGATGCCAATGTACGGAAACACGTAGTAGATGTAGAACAGTTGTAGAAGCAGAGGCGTACCTCGCATGAAATCGACGTACGCACGTAGTGCCCACCGAACAGGCCGAAGGTGCGACCTCCGGCCCAACGCGATGAACAAACCGAGGACGAGTGCGATCGCCATCGACAGAAAGGTGATATAGATGGTCGCAACCGCACCGCTTAACAGCGCCGGGAGATAGGCAAGAATGGTTTCCACGATAGCCCCTACTGGCAGCAGTTTGGAAATGGGTAGTAGCGTTCGACTGGGGTCAGCCGCCACTGTGCGAGTACCTTGGTCAATCCGCCGTCGAGCTGAAACTGGCGATTTGCCTCGTCAAATGCCTGACGGAATGCCACATCGTCCTTTCTGAATGCAGCACCTACCGCATAGTCTCCGATTGGCATCTTGTAATCGAGAATCTGAATTGGCAAAGTGGGATCGGTGCGAAGCGCATCTGCTGCAACCATGTCGTCGAAGGCCCCCGCATCAAGACGGCCCGCGCGCAATTCCGCCAAGATCTCTGGAATGTTTTTGTACGGCTTGACCTGAATCGACGGGTCTTTCTGGGCTAGGGAATTTAACCAGTCAAGCTGGATCGTCCCAAGGTATGAGCCTACCGTATGGCGGTGGAAATCCCGCTCGCTATGAATATTGGCCGGGTTTCCCTTCGGCACGATCAGCGCCTGACCTGCTTTGTACATGGGGGTCGAGAACGACACCTGCTCGGAGCGCTTCACTGTAATCGCGATATTGTCCGATATCATGTCACAACGGCCTGTGTTGAGAGCCGAGATAATCCCCGAGATCGGAACTTCGAAGATATCGATAGATGTGACGCCCATCTTCCCTAGGATTGCCCGATCCATGTCAATGTCGGTTCCCGTGACTTGCTGAGTTTTCGGATCCCGATATGCGTAGGGGACATCATTGGAGGTACAAATAATGACCTTCTTCGCCTGCTGGACACGGCTCAGAGTGCCACCGTCTGCCGCAATCGCGTTTTGATAGTCGGCAAACGAAAGGAGTGCCAGCACCACACCACATAGAAACACCTTCATCGTGATTCTCCCTAAGATGGTTAGGAATGCAAATAAATTGGCAAAAATGGCGCACTAAATGCACCATCTTCTGTCGTTGTGTGTCGTACTGCTCGTCTATTCTTCTACCCGGCCTTTCTCGCGACCTCCTCGCGCTGCGTCAACTCCTTGACCAGTTTCTCTCCATCTTCGGTATTGTGTTCTGACGCAATGCGTTGCGCGTCGACCGACCGTCCCTCCTTGATTGCCTGAATCAGCGGAGCGTGAAGTTCGACATAGTCGTCGAGCGTAAGGAATTGACTGACCATCTTCTGATATAGACGCATCTGCTGCGAAATCAGCCCGTAATGGGTCTCCAGTCGTGAGTGTCCGGTCAGCCGGACGATCACCATGTGCAGTTCGAAGTCAGCGGCCACCGCACGCCGCCGATCACCTTCCTGAACGGCGGTCACGACCTCGTTAAAGGCCTTGTCAAGCGCCTGCGCTTTCTTCAGATCGATCTGCTCTGCAAGGAGCCGGGCGGCGAAGCCTTCCAGTGAATTTCGCAGCGTGTAGAGTTCCGTCGCATCATTCGCGCTGAGCGAGGGAACGGCATACCCCTTGAACGGCTCCTGCGTCACCAAACCTTCGTGCATCAGTTGCCGAAGTGCCAGTCGCACGGTTCCGCGGCTAAGCCCCACAGAGGCGGCCAGATCTTCTTCCGTCAGACGCTCACCGGGTTCAAATCCTCCGGAAGTGATCGCATCCCGGAGTTTGTCCGCGGCGAGCACGTCCAGGCTGCGACGTACCACTTCCATCTTTGCGCGCGGGTTCGCTGTCGCGCCCTTGTTTCGTTTGCTTGTTTGCATTTGATCGCTGTGTAAAACGGACAAAAGCGTTAATCGTAGATGGCAATCTCGATGAGATTGCCGTCCGGGTCTCTGAAATAAACGGATTGCATTGGACCACGAGCACCGGTCTGTGGAACCGGACCGACCTCAATTTTGACCCCGCGACGGCCGAGTTCAGAGACGATACTTTCCATGCTCCCTTCGCTGATGAAACATAGATCTCCAGTCCCGGGCAGCGTGTGCTCGGCGTGAGGACTGTATTCATTGCGGTACGGATGAAGGTTTATCTTCTGATTCCCGAAGTGCAGGGCGTGGAAGTCGCTGTCGAACACGGCATGCTTCATGCCGAGCACGCCCTCATAAAACTCGATAGTTCGCGAGAAGTCTCTGACTGTCAGAACAAGATGGTCGAGATGCGTGATATTCATGCGATCCTCCCATCAGGTTCGCAGGCTACACCCGTTGCGGTAGTGCTCAGCCTGCTCCGGATTTCTCTCTTAAGGATTTTGCCGTACGCTGATTTGGGTAATTCTGCCCAGAACTCGTACCGCTTTGGCCATTTGTACTTTGCCAGCTGGTTGGCAAATAATTCTGAAAACTCGTGGGTCGGGACCGCCTGACCATCAGCAGTGACCAGCACGGCAACGCCGCTTTCGCCCCATTGGGGGTCTGGCATCCCCACTACCGCAACCTCGCTAACTTGTGGATGGGTTAGGAGAATTTCCTCCACCTCTCGTGGATATACGTTGAGTCCACCGGAGATATACATGTCCGACTGGCGTCCGGTCACGTACACGAATCCCCGCTCGTCCACATGGCCGATGTCTCCGGTATGGAACCACCCATCACGGAACGCCTTGCGCGACGCATCCTCGTCACGAAAGTAACCGGCGAAAGCAGCGGGGCCCCGCGCACATATTTCGCCTTCCACGCCTGAGGGAAGCTGCCTGGCATCCGCGGCAAGGATCGCGACCTCGATGCCTGTCCTCGGCACCCCGCACGAGCCCGTTAGGCATGCGGCGTCATCATCGCTCGGCGAATGATGCTCCGGCGCCAGCACCGTAATGTTGGCCGTGAATTCTCCGAGACCGAAGTGCTGAACAAGTACCGATCCGAGTTTCGTTAACGCCAACTTTTGGTCAGCCCGATACATTGGTGCGCCGCCATAGTTGACGCGCCGGAGTGTGGAGTGATCGTACATATCCACGCTGTGATGTTCGACCAGCTTCTTGAGGAGCGTCGGGACCGCGAAAAAATTGGTCACCATATGTGTTTGCACAATTTCCCAGACACGCTCCGGCGTAATCTCCGTATTCGGGTAGAGCACCTGGGTGGTTGCTCTGGCGACGTGGGCCAGAGCGTGCACGCCCGCACCGTGGGACAGCGGCGCGATCACGAGCGAGGTGTCCTCGACCGTTGTACCCGGGAACATGTCAGCAAGATGGCTGACCGTCACGAATGCCAGTTGCCCATGGGTTAGCACGGCCGCCTTTGGGCGCCCCGTCGTTCCTGAAGTGTAGAAAAACCAGGCCGGATCGTCGTGTTCTACAACCGCCTCAAATGGCGCGGCAAATGCACTGCTTTCCAGCAACGCTTCATATGCGTCCGTGCCGCTGCCCGGACGGTCGTAGCAGATGCTCCTCTTCAAGCGGGTGCTCGCGGATGCGGCTGCGGCCGCGTGTGCATCAAACTCCGCATCGTGGAACATCAGACTGGCGCCGCTATGATTGGTTATGTACGCGACCTCAGACTCAGTCAACCGGAAATTGACAGGCACCCAGACGGCGCCCGCTTTGAAGCATGCCCATTTTGTTTCGAACATGCGATGGCTGTTGCGTGCCTGAACGAGAACCCGGTCGCCCTTCTGGACTCCGAGATCGCGCAAGGCTGCCACCAACAAGTCGATCCGCTGATTCACCGCGCTCCAGGTCAGCCGGACGTCGCCGAATATCACGGCCATCCGTTCCGGATATCTAACCGACGCCTGTGTGACAAGATGTCCAAGGTTCATTATGGGCATGACATCCTCACCGAACACGTTCAAGGACGCTGGCGTAATTCGCAACCGCGCAGCCGCCCATGTTGAAGACACCAGCCAGCTGGGCGTTTTTCAACTGCATTGGGCCAGCGGTCTGCGTCAATTGCATCGCGGCCATCACGTGCATTGATACGCCCGTCGCACCGACGGGGTGTCCTCGCGCCTTGAGGCCGCCAGATGGATTGATCGGCAGCTTTCCGTCGATGTCAGTCATTCCCTCGAGAATCGCCCGCGCGCCTTCACCGCGCGGGAACAGTCCCATCGTTTCGTACTGGATCAGTTCCGAAATCGTGAAACAATCGTGGATTTCTGCGAAATCAAGATCGTCGATTCCGACGCCCGCTTTCTCGAGTGCCAGCCGCCATGCAAGGGCTGCTCCGTCGAAAAAAGTCACGTCCCGTTCACTCAACGACAGAAAATCGTTGATGTGACTTGTCGCGCGAAAGGCCACAGCGTGGGACTTCGTATCGGCGACGCTTGTGTCAGCCAATACCACCGCCGCGGCGCCATCGGTGATGAGCGCGCAATCCGTGCGCTTCAGCGGGCCGGCTACGATGGGGTTGCGCTCGGACACCTCCCGGCAGAATTCAAATCCAAGATCCTTCTGCATATGTGCATAGGGGTTGCGGGCTCCGTTACGATGGTTTTTTGCCGCAATCTGGGCGAGCGCATCAAGCTGATCACCGTACCTGTGAAAATAGGTTTCGGCAATCGTCCCAAATACTCCCGCAAACCCGCCGGGTGTACCACCGGATTCCTTGACATAACTTGCCTTGAGAAGATTCTCGCCCGCAATGGCACTGCTGACTTCGCTCATTTTCTCCACGCCAACCACCAGAACGTGCCGAGCCGTGGCCGCCTTGAGACTCTTCAATCCTTGCTGGATTGCCGCCGAGCCAGTGGCACAAGCGTTTTCAACGCGTGTCGCGGGCTTGAAGCGAAACCCTGGATCGCACTGCAGAACCAGGGAGGACGGAAAGTCCTGTTGGACAAAGCCGGCGTTGAAGGTCCCCAAATAGACTTCATCAATATCGCGTGCCTCGACGCATGCATCAGCCATTGCGTCGCGGACCACTTCAGCAACGAGGCTCTCTACGTCGCGTGCATCGAATTTTCCAAAACGTGTGTGGGCCCAGCCCACCATACAAGCAGTCATTCTCCGTTCTCCAGTTCTTCATACACGGGCGTTGCATACCAGCCAGCGTCGCGTTTGCGCCAATACAAGTCTCGGAGGCGCGAAGTCAGCGGCCCAGGGCCACCGTCGCCGATAGTGGTTTCATCGATTCTGACGATGGGCACCAAGCCACCCGCTGTCGTTGAAGCGAAGATTTCGCTGGCTCGTGCAAGGTCTTCGGGAAGCAGAGGCCCTTCACGATGGCGGATGCCGAGTTCGACGCACAACTCGAAGACGGTGCGTCGGGTGATTCCAGCGAGAACGTTTTCGCCTGGTGTGACAAGACGGTCGTCGAATAGCGCGAAAACGTTGAATCCGGGCCCCTCGGTGATCAAGCCGTGCTTGCCAAGCAGGAGCGCGGAATCGCAATCGTGTTCATACGCGTCGAATAAGGCGAGGGTGAAGTCGATCCAGTGGTAGTTTTTGATTTCTGACGGTACGGTTTCGGATGGCAGTCGCCACCTGTTGCTGATGTGGACAGACAGCCCCTGCGCCAACTGTTCAGCCTTTGCGACTGTGATGAACGGTACACAGTACGCCATGAATCGATGGCGGCATTCCCGGGGATCGCGAGAGCCCGTTGGTCCTGCGCCACGTGTCATGATGATCTGAACCGTCGCCTCGGTCAGTCCCGTCCGACGGACACATTCACGCATGACGCTGACAATTTGCTCTCTTGTGAAAGGACAGGCATAGCGGAGGGTGCGACATGAATCTTCGAAGCGCACCACATGATCGTGAAGCCGGAAGAAGTTTCCCCCTCGCACGGAGATGGTGTCCTGACACGCGTCACCGCGTGTGAACCCCCAGTCCATAAGCGGCAACTTGGCGTCTCGCAGAGAAACATAGTCATCGTCGATGAACGCACATCCCGCGGCATACGACATTGGTTCGACCGCGAACGGTCGCTCGGTTAAATCTCTTAACATTGCAATCGCCTCGATATCACCGCATTGATAGTTGTCCAATTGCTAACAATTTTCCAATTCTGGTTTCAACACGTGCATCCGGTACCTGCAAGATAGGGCACTGGGTTCAGATTGTCAATTGATAGCAATTAGACAATTACCCTGGTGGCCGAATGATCACTCGTTTTGGCTGCGCGCGCGTCGTGCGCAGTGCGTCGAACGCACACGACGGGACTTTGAGATCACCCCATCCTGTGTATGGCAGCTTGTGCACATTTCCGTTATGCCGATTCTGGCGAGCGGCGTCTGCACCTGACGATGACTGGCACCCAGTTTTTCGCGCTGGAGCGGCTTGTCGCGCACTTTGACCTGTCCCGGCGCGCGGTGATCGAGCGCCTGATCGACTGAACCGACGACACGCTTTCGCGGTCACTTTAGACGACGAGGGTGCATTTAACCGTTACATCGAGATTCGGCCTTTTTTCCAAGCTTTCACGTGAGCGCTTCGAATGACGCTGATCGTTGAGGGTTGTTGATGCCTGCCATGGCCGCCATGGCTGAGAGCATGCGGCCGCGCGTGCCGGCAGGCATCAACAACCCTCAACGACCTCGGAAGTATCCGACCACACTGTTTCTCGGCCACCGTCGGCGGTCCGTGTATCGTAGGCCGCATCTCTATAGCGAAGTGACGATTTTATTTCGCGTCCGGCAAACCTATACTCAGTATGGCTCGCCGCGTGATGGGGTTGCTCGGGAGTGCTGAGTTGACAACTTTATAGTCGCAACGTTGACACCTTTAATGCGTGCTACGCTACCCGGCCGTCCGCGACCGGCGCCGCCAACGCCGACGTAGACGGTAGTGGCCCAGCGCTCACGGGACTTACCCATGGTGCGCCTCACGCGATCCGACGCCACCGTGATTGCCGCAGATTCGGACCGATCAAAAACGGTGGCGTCATCCTGGCCTCAACCACGGATGCCGGTTTTACCGCTTGTCGTTATGGGAACGCCAGTGGACGTTACACAAGGATAAAGAGATCGGAATAAAGTAGAAAGAGAACCGCACGGCAATCGCCGCGCCCGGACTGGTGCTGCAGGAAACGGCCGACACTGTGACGATGACGTTCACGAAGCCCGGCGCGAATGCGGAAAGCGTGGTTTCCCGTTCGGTCACTCTTCATCGACTGATCCCGAAGATCGTCACCGATCGCTTGATGGATGTTCCTCCTACCGAACCGACCTCTCTGTTCTCCGAATCTTCTTCGAACTGTTCGCTCCAGACATCCGTGAGATGCCGTACCACCTCACCAGCAAGGTTAGATTCCCTCGTCTTCGGCCGATCGATAATCGAGCGCGGCCATGACTGCCGGCCTACCTTCAGGACGGATCCGTCATGTTGGGGAACGGTGATGATGTTTTCGCCTATCACAAATTCGTTCTTGAACTCTCGTGGATGCACGTCATCCTCATCCTCATCGTAGGTGAATTCGCCATCGAAACAGACCATCAGCTCATCCGATCGAGCGAGCCGATCACGAAGCTCGTGGGCGCTCAACCATGCATCTCCGCCCCAACAGACAATCGGCAAACCTTCCAACTCACCACCACACTCCAACACAATCTCAGCGCAGTTCGCCTTGACCGATTCGTCGGCCTTGGAGGCGGCGATAATGCGGGCTTGTTCAGTAGCCCACTCAGCGAGACGGTCCTTGGGTACTGTCGGGAATGCGGAATTGCGAGCGGCCGTCAAGGTTTCGCCAACCAGCAACCCCTGAACATTCGAAAGCCTCGCCGCGCGTAGTCCGCCGACGGTAACCCAGCCGCCATCTTGCCCGAAGTAGCCGCTGGGCTTAATGTATGCGCGTCCAAGAGGATTCCCTTCGTCTCCCGAGATTGTACGGATTGCGGCGTGATGCCCGACCCTCCGCTCTTTATCCACGGCACCCTTGGCAAAAGGATCCAACCGGGAGAGCAAGGCATCGTCGGACAGCTTGAGCCAATCGCCCGATCCGACCGCTGGCGACGATGTCCCATTTTCATTCACCTCGATGGATACCGCGACGCTCGGTGCGATTGAAGCAACCAGCTGTTGAAGCGTTAGGACGCCGTCAAAATACTTACTGACATGGAGCATCCCACCCTTGGCTCGCGGATCGGTTTTCAAACGAATTTCGATGCGCGTTCCCCCGTCTACCGGCGCCAGGCCTCGCTCGCCGTAATTAGGTGTAGCCGCTCGGCCGACCAAGCGTCCCAGATCATGTCCTGCAGCTCAAAGCACTCGCCACGGCGCTCGGACACGAAGTCCAGTACGCGGCGAATCGCCGACAGCATGCCGAGCGCGAGTACGTCGACCTTGAGGAGGTCCAGCAATTCCAGGTCATCCTTGTCCCATTCGATCACGCTGCGCCCGGCCATCGCGGTATTCTCGACCGGCACGAGCCGCATGAGCTTACCGCGGCTGACAACGAACCCGCCCAAGTGCTGCGATAGATGCCGCAGAAAACCGAGTAACTGCGATACCCACGCCTGGATCAGTAGTGTTTCAGGGTTAAGGCCAGCCTCGGGAAACGTGCCAGCAGGTCCGCACTGCTATCGAACCAGTGATGGGTTTTGGCGACGTGATCCACGATCTGCGGATCGACGCCCAGTGCCTTCCCGGTTTCGCGCAACGCGCCGCGTGGGCGGTAAGTCGAGACAGCCGCCGCGATCGCCGCGCGGTCCCGCCCATATTTCTCATAGATATACCGCGCAACCTCCTCGCGCCGCTGGTGCTCGAAGTCCACGTCGATGTCCGGCGACTCGCCGCGCTCCTCCGAAATGAACCGCCCGAACAGCATGTTCCCGAGTGCAGGACCCACTTCGGTGATGCCGCGGCAGTAGCAGAGCGCCGAATTCGCGGCCGAGCTCCGAGCCTGACACAGGATGTGCTGGTTGCGTGCGAAGCGGACGATGTCGTACACCGTCAGAAAGTATGGCTTGTATTTCAAGCCCGGCAATCAGATTCAGTTCGTGTTCTATCTGCTACTGCATCTCGTACGGCGTGCCGTTGGGAACGCTATTGCCGCTTTCCGGTCCTCGCCGGATCACTGACAACGCGCCAGCTTGCCGTCAACATGGGCCGGAGCAGTTGGCAGCTTTTTTGTCCACCCCGTCGCTGCTCCTAGAACGTGCATTCACAAAGTCTCAGGGCAGTCCGCCATATGGCCACCGCCCCCTACATCAGAACTTTACTCGAATTCCCGCTACCACCGCGGTCACGCTTTTGGACGAGGACGGCGAGCTATTGTAAAGTTGAGCGTACTGCGCTCCACCGCCGGCCCTCTGAAAAACCGCAGCGGCGAGGAGATCCGTCCGCTTGCTCAGCGAGTAGACGATGCCAGCGTTTACCTGGTTGTAATGAATGGCACGTCCGGCAGAATACTCGCCGAACGTGTAGTCGTATCCGACCCCTGCGAGAAGTACCGGTGCGAATCGGTGGTAGACCATTGCCTCAACATTCTGCAAACGCAGACCTGTTCTGTCGACATAATTGAACAACGCATTGGAATAGCTCAGGTTCGCATTGATCCAACCGAAATCGTAGCTCGCCGCGACGGAGATGTTGCGCTGGCTGTCCACGTTGGCTTGCCCGAGGCTTTTCGTGAACGGAGAGGTGTATCCGTAAGAGTCGTTGATGGCACCAGATGCATTCGTCGATGCCGGACGAAGCATTTCCACCATGGCCGCACCAACTTTGAGTGGACCACGAGCATAATTTACACCAAAACTGTAGCCGCTATTGTCGGAAAAGCCGGTCGTAGAATTTGAGAACGCATACTGGCCAGCAAATGTGAGACCATCAATGCTGGAAGACGCATACCGCACCGAGTTGTTGAACCGCGTATTGTTGAAGATATTGTCGAAATCGCCGACATGAGCAGCAAAATACGTCGCAAACACGGTCGCGGCCTCCGACCAGTACAACTGCTGCGACATCTCGTCATACTGACGACCAAGCGTGATCGAGCCAAAACGCTCGTTGTCCAGACCGACGTACGCCTGGCGTCCAAATTCTTTTCCGCCCTGACCCAACGCGCCGTTCGCGATGGAGAATCCGTTTTCCAGTGTGAATATTGCCGCCGTACCACCGCCAAGATCTTCACGGCCTTTCAGTCCCCACCGCGGCGGCTGCAACGGGCCACTGAACATTCCCACCAGCGATTTGCCGTTCTGGTTGGAAACGTAGCCGACAGCCGTCGAAATAATACCGTACAGCGTAACGCTGCTTTGAGCATGTACCGGCAGTGATAAAAAACCGATCGTTCCGGCTGATAACGCAAGAGCTCCGCGTTTTCCCACTCTCCAAACCTGTTTCTTCATAGTTAGACTCCGGGTTTTGTTTAAACAAGCAGTACAACTAATCAAATATTTTTTGCCAAGTTGAAATACACCGCATGCTTCGTTGTGCGTCCGGCGTACTTCGACAGTTGTCGAACTACTAGCCCTGTCTAACCATGGCTTGTGCGATTAAGGAAACCGCGCACTCGAAGATTCTGTGAATCCTCAAAAATATCCTTTGGAGTGCCCTGCTCGACGAGCTTGCCTTTTTCCATAAATACCACACGGGTTGCCACCTTTCGCGCAAACGCCATTTCGTGTGTAACCATCATGATGGTCATCCCAGACTGTGCAAGCCTGGCAACGACGTCCAGCACTTCACTCACTCGTTCTGGATCGAGTGCTGACGTGATCTCGTCGAGAAGTACGACCTCCGGATCCATTGCCAGCGTTCGTGCAATAGCGACCCGTTGCTTCTGGCCACCTGAAAGATACCCAGGCAATGTCGCTGCCTTGTCGGCAAGACCCACGGTTGCAAGCAACTCTTTCGCTCTCGCCTCAGTTGCTGCTTTGCTGAGACCTTTCACCTTGCGGGGTGCGAGCGTAATGTTGTCGAGCACCGTCAAATGCGGAAACAAATTGAAGTGCTGGAACACAAAGCCGATCTTCGAACGACGGGCGCTCATCTCCTTGTCGCTCAAAGCGATCCGCTCGACGCCATGCTCAACCTGCGTCATCAATTGGCCGCCGACTGCGATGGTCCCCGCATCGACAGGTGTCAATCCGTTGATGCAACGCAAAAGAGTCGTCTTGCCTGAACCTGAAGGACCGATAAATACAACCACCTCGCCCTTCCTAATGTCCAGCGATAGCCTGTCGAGGACAGGCACGCCGCCAAAAGCCTTGCAAACTGATGAAAATCGAACCACCGCTTCCATTGAAGTGCCTTCGGTTTCTACTTCGATCCCGTTGACAAGCCGGATTTTCTGGGAAATGTACATGACCATACTCACAAAAACTGGTTATTCAGGAATGGCGACACGCACTTCAATCCAGCGGGTCAGGCGCGAGACACAAAAACAGATGACAAGGTAGAAGCCCGCAACTACCGTGAATGCTTCAAGCGGTCGGGAATACTCCGTGGAAATCATGTCGCCGCGGTGCATGACATCAAGCACGCCGATATAGGCCACAAGCGCTGACTCCTTGATCAGAACGATGAACTGGTTCAGCAGCGGCGCGAGCATCTTGCGGAGTACTTGTGGCAGAGTAACGTATCGTAGCGTGAGCGACCTAGTAAGCCCCAGGCTCACGGATGCCTCCTGCTGGCCAACAGGAATACCTTTAATGCCACCCCGAAAAACTTCGGACAGGAACGCACCGGTATTCAACGCCAGGGCTAGAGTTCCGGCAACAATTGGCGAAAGATTAAGTCCAACCAGGATGGGCAGGACGTAGTAGATCCAGACGATCAAAACCAGTACAGGGATGTTCCGGAAAACCTCCACGTATGTCGACAGGACGGACTTCACGAAGGAATTGGCATGTTCCGCACTTCGCATGATCCCGACCGGAAGCCCAACGATGACCCCAAAAACTAACGCACTTACCGAAATTCCGAGTGTCGTCACCAATCCACCACCTATATACTTCACGGCAGTGGACATCACGTTCCAGTCAAAACTGTACATATCTTCTCCTGCTGCCTGATGTCGTGTACCTACCCTAACGATTGGTGTTACTTGGCCTGCTGAGCACCATCGATGTTGTACTTCGCAAGCACCTGGGCAATGTAGTTAGCGCCAATCATTTCGCCAATCGCCTTGTTGACCGCCTGGCGCAACGCAGGGTCGCCCTTCGGCAGGGCGACGCCGAACCACGTGTCACCGAATGAGCCGGCCAGAACTTTCAACTCACCACCGCGAGCTTTTGCCATCAACGACAGCACATCACGCTGATTTACATAGCCGTCAACGTTGTGGCTCTGGAGAGCGAGTATGGCCGCACCTACGTCCCGGATACGGACGACTTCGGCTTTCAGTCCACCCTGTTTCTCCAGTTTCATCAACTGCTCATCGGACGATGACCCGGTTGTGACTGCGATCTTCCTTCCTGCCACGTTTAACTGATCCCACGATGCCACCCCACTGTCGGCACGCGACAGGGCCGTGAACTGAGCCGTGTACAGAGGGCGGGAAAAGTCGATGGTCTGAGCCCGGCCATCCGAGTAGCCCATGATGACAAGGTCAAACCGGTTTGCAGCAATCCCAGCCGGCAAGGTCGGCCAGCTATCGAGCACGAATTTCGGGTTGGCTCCTAGACTTTTCGCAAGCTCATCGGCCATGTCAATCAACGGGCCTTGCAGCTGACCTGATACCACGTCGCGGGACTCGTAGGGGCGGAACTCTCCCCACCCAAAGCGAACCTCTTTTTGTTGCTGTATCTGCGGAAGGCGAGACTGCGCGAACGACGAAGGTGGCAGAAAGAGAAAGGCGGAAAGCAACCCCGCCAGCACGATAGTCCATCGCGAACCAACAAAAGTAGTTTTCATATTTCCCAAGTAGATCTACGATAAATCCGGTCGATGAGGTGACTGAACGTCACTGCATTGATTCGCGCTGAGCGCGCAGCCAACAATTTGCTACTGCAGAAAAAACTCCTTCAACGCCTCGGTGAACTTCTCAGGCTGCTCTACATTAGAAAGATGAGCTGAGTCGAGTGTCACCAGGTTTGCACCTATAATTCGAGATTGCAGATCAGCCATTACCTCAACTGTGGTCGCCGGATCCTTCTTTCCTGCAATCAATAGCGTTGGCGCCTTAATCATGCCGTGATAGGCACCAATGTCGGCACCATCCAGCGCCTTGCAGCATGAGATGAAACCGGCTGCTGACGTGCGTTCCATCTGCTTGCCCAGCGCTGACACAGCTTCCGGATGTACATCGCGGAAGACATCCGTCAGGAATCGCGCCAGCGTGCCGGGAATAACGGCGGCAAGTCCCGACTGCATAACTGTGGTAATGCGAGCTTCCCAACCGGCGTGATGTTCCGGGCCGTAACGGTACGTTGTATTCGCCAGTACAAGCTGGCCGATTCGATCCGCGTACCGCGCGGCGACGCTTTGTGCAACCAGCCCACCCATTGAAGCACCAACAAGATGGGTTCTCATAACGCCAAGACCGTCAAGCACATCAACAACATCGTCCGCCATGGCATCCATGGTGTACGGCCCCGCCGGTGCGTCACTGTCGCCATGACCACGCAAGTCGATGGTCAGGACGGTAAAGTGGTGCGAGAGTTGAGAAACCTGATCACGCCAGAAATTGCCATTTCCCATCAGCGCGTGCAGGAACGTAATCCACGGACCGTTTCCACGAATCGAGTACGCAATCGTGTTGCCATTACGTGCGGCTATCTTTCCATCGCCCACCGCGAGTTCTGTATCGTTTTTTGGAGTGTTCATAGGTTCAAGCTGTCAATTGCGGGTGATCTTTCAAGACGACATCGAATGCCTGCGCCACTGCAACAGCACCTCGGGCACCAGAAGCAGATGAGTTTGCCAGTTGCTCGAACACTCGATGCTTGATAAAAAATCTCCAGTTGACTGGCAGGCGATACAACCGTTCCATCAGTTCCTGGTATGCCTCTTCATCCCACATCCGCTCGTACGATCGCCGACCTTCTCCGAAATCCACTCCTATGGGCCTGGCGCGGTTTCTTACTGCCTCGCGAAATTTTGCTGTCTTTGCTTGATCCAACTCGCCGTTGCTCAATGCCACTCCATAGTCGTCTTCCGCAGCTTGTACGGAGACAAATCCGTAGCGCACGTCCTGCGCGACCAAGTTTGGATCCCGATCGAACGGATCACCCCATCCACCGGACCCACCGGCTGTTACGCTAAGTACATCGCCAGGCTGCAGTTTGAGAACATCGGTATTTCCAAGATCGACTTCTTTGTCAGTACCAGGATTCAGGATGAATCGCGAGGGCTTACCTGCCCGTCCGCCCTGGATCCCCCAACCACAGAATTTCGACCTGTCCCGATTGCGGGCTGCCACTGAAGTGTCGGGTGCGAACACTTCGAACTCCAGGGTTGTCGCGAGACCACCCCGGTGTTTTCCGGGGCCGGAAGAATCTGGTGTCAGACTGTATCGCCGGATCTTGATTGGCAACTCGGACTCATTGATCTCGACTGGGGTATTTTTCAGGAAGGCATTGTTGCCGCCGGACGCCTCCGGGCCGTCAATGTACGGCGTGCCCCCCGAACCACCGGTGACCGGCCCCAACGATGCCATAAACCGCCTGCCCGTCAATGGATCCTGTGCAGCTACACTTACGATCGGACCTCCGCTTGACGGCGCTGCGGGCAAACGACCTGGCAATGCAAGTCCGCAGGCGCCGAGAATGACACCCATCAGTCGAACGGTGGTGATACTCCGCAGGCCGACGGCTGCAGGAAATACAGGATTCAGAATTGAGCCGAGTGGTGCAATTGCGCTGCAGGGACGCAACAGGCCGGCGTTCAGCTGGATTTTGGGGTTCAGCGCGTAAAGTACATAGATAAGGCCAATCATCAGCAGGGCGTGACGATCATGTCCACCTGTAGGCATGTTCAGGGAAGACTGCGTCTGCGGATCTGATCCCGAGAAGTCGAGCGTAAGTGAATCGCCCTTCACGATCATGTTCAGATGCAAACGGCAAGGCAAACCATTGACAGAGTCTTCATCAATGAAGTCACTAAAGCTATAGCTGCCATCCGGGATGGAACGGATGATTTCACGCGATTGTGCTTCGGCGAGGTCAAAAAGACCATCCACGCCAGCTTTAAACGAATCGAATCCAAATTTTTCGATGATCGCCAACGCATGGCGCGTGCCGGTGTTCATGGCGCCAATCTGTGCCATCAGGTCACCATAGTTTTGCGAAGGCGCGCGAACGTTGTTCGTAATGATCTTCACGAGACTGTCGTTCAGACTGCCCTTGCTCACCAGCTTTGTCGGTGGGATGCGAAGACCTTCCTGATGAATATCTGTCAGGGTCCGTGAAAGACTGCCGGGGATTGCTCCACCAATGTCGGTGTTATGAACGTGACCGACAACGAAGCACGCGATCTCTCCCTTGTAAAAAACCGGTTTCCACAGATGCACGTCTGGGACATGAGTCGACACCGAACCGTTGTACGGATCGTTGGTGATGCAGATGTCCCCTTCTTCGTAGTTATCAATCAGCCTGATCGCAGCACCGTAATCCAGACCAGTGAACCAGGTTGCTCCGAGTTCTTTCGGCGACGCAAAGGTTAGGCCTTCAGGTGTTGCGATCCCCGTAGTGAAGTCCTCGGTTTCCTTCACAAATGTAGAATGCGCTGTCCTGTAAAGCGTATACGCCATACTTTCAGCTGCTGCCCGGCAGTGGTCCGAGAAAATACGCAGCCCTACTGAATCCATCTTCATTTTTTACCCCGCCGTGCGAGTCAGAATGATGTTAGCGAACGCGTCGACTTTGGCGTCGAATCCCTCGGGGATACAGACAGTTGTGTCTTCCTGAACCACAACCGCCGGACTGGAGAACGTTTCGCCCGGCAACAGCTCGACGCGCTTGAACAGCGGAATCTCCCGATACTGGCCGTCCAAAAACACCGTGGCCTGGCTGACGGGCAACGCCTCGCGTTCTGAGATAACGCCTTTCGGGAAGAAAGGCTTTGGCTTGACGCCAATTACAACCAGTCGAAGGCTGACAATTTGCACTCTTGCATTCTCGTCGGAGAATTCGTACAGCTGTCGATGGCGATCGTTGAATGCCCTGACAAGAAGATTCGAGTCAGCTCCCTCTCGCAACATGCTCTCGTCCAGCTTCACCTCGATCTCGAACGATTGGCCCCGGTACCGCATGTCTGCCGAGTATGCCAGGACGACCTCACCGTCACGAAACTGTTGTTCGTCCCTCAGCCACGCGAGTGCACACGACTTAAGATCCTGCGCGATCGGTGCGAGGACAGCACAGGTGTCATCGTCGACATCGCTATAGGTGGTCGCAATGAAGTCGTTCCGGACATCGGCGATAAGTCCACCGAGTGCGGCGAGAACGCCAGGAGTGCGCGGGATGATGACGTGTTGCGCGTTGAGCTCGCGTGCAAGGAAACAGGTCATCATCGGTCCGGCACCACCGAATGCCATCAGTGCCATGTCACGAGGATCAACACCCTCTTTCGACAATAGTTTGCTGATTTCAACGTACATGCCCGAAACCGCGACATTGATGATTGCTGCCGCGGCTTCCTCCACGGAGCGACTTAGCTGAGCCGCAACTTTGCCAACGGCCTCGCGTGCAGCATCGATATCCGGCGAAACGGTGTCGTAACCCATATCGGCGAGCCCAAGAAAACCACAAACGCCGAATGCATCAGTAATTGTCGGCTCGGTGCCACCCCGACGGAAACATGCAGGCCCAGGTGTCGAACCAGCACTTTCCGGACCGACCGTGAGCATGCCAAACTGGTCGACGCATGCTATCGATCCGCCGCCTGCGCCAATAGAGCTGACAGACACCGACGGAATATAGATCGGGAAGTCGCCGACGATTTCGCCGACACCATACTGGGCTTCGCCGTTGACGATGATGGCAACATCGGCACTGGTACCACCAATGTCCACGCTCATCACGAGCGGCATGTCGCATTGCTTTGCCACAAGAGTGGCGCCGATCACACCAGATGCTGTTCCCGACAGCAGCATTTGCGCACAGGCGGTCTTTCCATTCTCCGCCGTCATGACGCCGCCATTGGACTTGGTCAGCATCGGCTCGCACGTTACACCTGCTTCCCTGAGCGCCTTCTGAAGCGAGGATATGTAGTAGCTCACGCGAGGCTGCACATAGGCGTGAAGCGCCGCAGTGATCGTGCGTTCGTATTCACGGATGATGGGCCAGACCTCGTTTGAACAGAAGACCGGCAGTTCCGGGGCAATCTCCCGGATGAACTTCTTTGCGGCAGTCTCATGCGCGCTGTTGCGGTACGAATGCAGGAAGGAGATGAGCACTCCGTTCGCACCAGCCGACTGCGCGGCCTCGACGGCACGCTGAACACTGTCGAGGTCCAGGGGAAAGTCTACGCTGCCATCGGCACGGATCCGCTCCCTGATACCAAACACGCAGTCCCGGGACACGAGAGGAGCCGGCCGCCGTGAGTAGAGATCGTAAGGATCGGGCATTTTCAGTCGCGCGATCTCCAGGACATCGGAAAACGACTCTGTCGTCAGCAGGCACAGCCGAATGCCCTTGCGTTGAATGATCGCGTTGATCCCGACAGTTGTACCGTGGGTGAAGTGCGAAATCTCGCCAGGTGAGATGCCATACTTGCGCTCGAGGCCACGGATCCCTTCAATGATCTCCGAACCCGGTGAGTCTGGACGGGAAAACACTTTCAACGTCGAGATCTCTCCCGATTGCTCGTTGAATGCGCAGAAATCCGTGAATGTTCCACCGATGTCAACTCCAACCCGATAAGTCATAGTCACAATTCCACTGCTCGTTAATAACCAAGAGATCTACGGTTAATTAGTATCAAGGCCGACACGCAGTTTATGAAATACCGCATGCACAATATCCTTCCGGTGATTTCAAAATCAGATTTTTTCAGGCAAACGCTTCCATCGGGATTCAGGAATATGAATCCACAACTAAAGTAAGCACTGGCGAGATTGGCATATCGAACGCACGAACGCCGGTTAATCGACGAGGAGACCCCCGTTAAATCTCACCGTTCAGACTGCAGTCCAGTTGATGATGAACAGACTACCGAGAAAAAAACTCGCAGACCAACAAAATCGGCTATGTATTTTGAAAATTACATTCTTGATATTAACGATGACCAGGGATATCATGAATTGACAGTTTTTTGGCGAGCGAGCGTTCCTGAACTCGTGACTCGCCCTACTTCACGGCCGTTGCCGCTTACGTTCGACCTGCTCGCGACCGTAGAGACGGGAGGTTCGCTGATCGCGCGTGCAGGTTGACCTGGTTACGGATTTCGTTGATGAGTTCGTCGACCCTTGGCGCTATTCTCTCTATGAAGCCACCGACGCCGATCACTATTGGAGAGTCGTTGAATGTCGCTGGCAACATCATCGAAACCGTACCGGCGTTGGGTGGAACGTTGGCCAGGTAACAGTAGTCCTGGCCTCTGATTTCTGCCATCGACTTCTGGAAAACGTCGAGATCCCCCGCCATCTGCCGGTGAGCGAGCGGAGATCGCCGATAGATTCGCTCAATCTGCACAGGATCCATGCGGCTCATAAGCAGCCAACCCATGCTGCTGTCCAGGAGCGGACGCTGCTCTCCTTCACGGACGTGGTATCTGACGAGATGGTCAGATTCAATGGCACGGATGTACATCAGGATCGTGTCGTTTTGAACCGCCAGCGCCACAGTCTCGCCACTGAACTCGTTCAACGCCTTCATCAGGCTAGTGATCCACGCCGCCTCATGACTCTGGTCGTCGATCCAGCTTCCCAGATGCTTCACAACGGTCGTCGGGTAGTAAAGCCTGCTCGCACTGTTGTAGTGCAGCAGGCCGTTGCTGGTCATGGTCTTCAACAATGCAACAAGGCTGGACTGTGGGTAGCCGGTCTCGTCCACCAACGCCTTCTGCGATAGCGGCGTCTGAAACTTTGCAAACACCTTCAGGACTTCGATCACACGCTCCGCCGACTTGACTGATTCGCCGCTCATCACCTCTCCTGTTCATAGGACTGTCACTTTATCATATATGTGATATTAAATTTCCATACGTAATTTTTGTTGACCAATTTTTAACACCCCGGCTTAATGTAGCGCACGGGCTGAAACCGTAATCCAAGACTGTCCATCCGGTTATCAAACTGGTACATCCTGACCCGATCATGGATCAGCGCTGCAATTGTTATCCAGCCGAAAGACCGCTTCTGCGCAACTGATTTCGAGACGCCCCCCCGTCTCGCGAACGATTTTGCAAGGGCTCCTTTCGCCCCAAAAAAGACTTGATGCATTTTTCTGGAAAAGAGCAGACGAGGCTTTGATTCAGCACCTGCTCAAGTTTTTGTCTATCTAGATTTGGCTGAGGGTTCAATGATGTCAGGTAACAACGAAATTCAGACTGAGGCCGAGCGTTGGCTGTCGCTGCTTGAAGAGGCACTGAAAAAGCCAGGCGTGCCTGCGATAGAACATCTGTTCGCTGCAGAGTGTCACTGGCGGGACATTCTTGTGCTTGACTCCGATATCATGACCGCAAACGGAGTTGACGAGATCAAGGCTTTATTCGCCCGAGATCCCGAGCGGAAACGCCCGTCAAACTTTCGTCTTGCTCAGGGACGCACTCCCCCTCGCCAGCTTGTCCGTTCAGGCGTGGAGGTTATCGAATTTCTGTTTGAATGTGATTCAGAATGGGGACCAGCAGCTGGGCTCGGTCGCCTTGTCGAATCGCCCGATGGCGCAGGCTATATGGGTTACACCTGCATGATCGCACTACAGGAACTCGACCGCAGATATCAGGATATCGGGCGATATGCCATTCCCGACTTCGCCCGGAAGTTTGGTGACGAGAACTGGAAAGCGCATCGCGACCGCATGCGCAGCTACGTAGACCACGACCCTGCCGTCCTCGTTATCGGTGGCAGCCAGGCTGGACTTGCCATCGCCTCCCGGCTGACTCATATGGGAATCGATACGCTCGTGATCGATCGCCAGGCCCGCACCGGTGACAACTGGCGAGAGCGGTATGACGCTCTGGTCCTTCACAACCAGACGAACATGAACCACCTGCCGCACATGAATTTCCCCGATTCATGGCCGAACTTTCTGCCGAAAGACAAGCTGGCAAACTGGTTCGAAATCTACGAAGAAGCCATGGAGCTGAACGTCTGGACTTCGACCCAGGTCTCCTACGGCTCCTACGATGAAGCAGGTAATTCCTGGGCCATCACGCTAACAGTCGCGGGTGAAAATCAGCATCATATCCGGCCCAAACACGTGATCTTTGCGACAGGCACGAGCAGTATCCCTGTCGTGCCAGAACTTCCGGGCCTCGACCAGTTCAAGGGTAGCCATCTCCACTCGAGCCAGCACAAGACCGGTGCCGGCTGGGCTGGAAAAACGGCCGTTGTCGTCGGTACGGGCAACAGTGCCCATGATGTTGCTCAGGATCTCGCATCACATGGTGCGAAAGTCACCATGGTCCAGCGAAGCGCCACATACATCATCAGCCTTGAAGAAGCGCAGAAGCTTTTCACGCTCTACAATGAAGGCCTGCCGGTCGAAGACGCGGATATGATCGCTTCGGGCACGCCATTCCGGATGCTCCTGAAAGCTTGCCAGCAACTCACAGCAGATGCACGCATTGCCGACAAGCCACTTCTTGACGGCCTCGAAGCGCGTGGCTTCCGGCTCAACTACGGAGAGGAAGGCGGTGGTTTCCAGCCCATGATTCTTCGGAAGGCCGGAGGATACTGTTTTAACGTAGGCTGCTCTGACCTGATTGTTGACGGAACGATTGGCGTGGTCAACGCGTCGGATATCTCCAGCTATGGGCCTGACGGATTGCACTTTAAAGACGGTAGCATATTGCCGGCCGACCTGATGATTCTCGCCACAGGATATCGAAGCCAGCAAGACACCGTTCGAGCAATTCTCGGCGACGAAGTCGCCGACAAGGTAGGACCGGTTTGGGATCTGGATAAAACCGACGAATTGCGCAACATGTGGCGCCCTACCGCACAAAAGGGGCTCTGGTTTACAGGTGGAGGTCTCGGACAGTGCCGCATATATTCCAAGTATTTGGGCTTGCAGATCAAGAGACAACTCGCTCTTGATGTAGCTGCCGCAAAAAAAAGGGGCGACTTCAATTCTCCCGTGCGGGCGAGCTTGACGCTGAAAGGCTGCACGGTGCAAAAAGGTAAGTCTGGTCTTTCCTGAAGCTATACCCCCTCGGGCTTAGAGTCACATGAGAGCATCGTGACCGCGAGCCTAGGCGGACCATAGCGCCGGATGCCAAGGCCGGCCACGTGAGCGAAATGGGAATCACCACGCCCACGCCATTGTCGGAGCGTGTGCGCGAAAGTCAGGACGTATTCATGCCAACCTCCGACTTTCGCCTGCGTCATGCGGCGATGAAGTGTCGCATGACGGGAAGAATCGATGCTAAATTCAGCCGAGGCAACGGAGAACGCATCCACAACATGTGCCATCGCTTCATGACGTGCCGCGAGCTAAAGCGCTTCGCGTAGGCTGCCGTGGCCATTGACGGTAAGTAGCAAGCAAAGCTTCGAACAGCCGGGACTGACAGGCCCGCCAGGCGCAGCTCGCAGACAAGCAACAGCTTAATGGAGCTGGCGCCCGCAATGCTGACGCCGTAGATATATCGGAACGGTTGCTATACACGAACGACGCTTCTGTCGATGTTCGACAGAAGCGCTCCCCAGCTTGGGAACTGCATGGACGAATGGCTGAACGCCTGACCGACGTCCGATATTCGTCATTGCGATATAGTGCACGAGGCCAAAGACCAGAGCTTTCGTTATCGAAAAGAACCAAGGCTTGCCAAACCAAGTCTGCCTTTTCCTACGCGCCTTATAACATTGGGGCTATCACGCGGCTACAAGCATCGGTCACCCGGGGCAGTCAATCATAGCTAGTCGGGAAAATCCGCCCCAAGGGCTTTTAACACAGACCATCGAAATTAATAGGACCCTCTACGGCTTGCAGAAGCCCGAGAGCTATATGAAGTGGCACGACGAGACGCCTGACGATTTTTCATTTGTACTGTAGTTTAAGAGACATGTTTAAACCTGAGCATTCATGTTCGCAACCGATGCACAATCTCAGACGAGATAAGCACATCGGCCTGTATCCGGCAACGATGCTCGAAAAATTTGGCGGACGGCAGACCCGTAGCAGCAGCGCTATAGAGCAAGTTGCTGGTGTCTTCGGTGCGGCGAGACCACGACAAATAACAACGAATAGGACATGAACAAGTGAGCACGGTCTTCTGGCAATGTGCAGAGCCAGTATTTGGTTGGTTCGAGTTCGCCAACGGGCCCTCGTGACGATACTGGTTTTCCGGGCCGCGGTGAGGAGGACCACACGGCCGTCACGCTACGCGATAGCTCGTGATCCAATACAGCCCGTTTGAGGGATTCATGTGCGGCAATACCCAGCGACGAACTTGCGAGCAGCCCGGCGCGTCGGTGGCTGCGTTGAACCGCCCTCTGCCGAGGCCAGAAGCACTGACGGAGGAGATTGATGCCTTGGCCCTCTGGGCTGACAGCCTTCGGCAGCATCAGGGCGCAGCGAAGTTGCCCTGACCCCTTGGCGTCACCTAAGTGATCGGGAATCAGTCTTTGCGAATCAACTGCAATTCATTGACGAATCTTGCACGCTGCGCCTTGCTTCCGTTGTCTTGTGTTCAAGGGCAAAAGGCCCAGGGAATGGGGGTAAGGGGCAATGGGCCTACCTGCAAAAGGTAAAACGCAAAAGGCGCATGACCCCTTCGTACTTCTTGATCGGATAGGCCTGATTCGCTGCCAGTCTATATCCCTTACTTTGCAATTCCGAGGAACAGCGCCAGGCACCGTTCCACTTCGACCAGCGCGTCGGCACCGAGCCGTCCGAAGGTGGGGCCGAGCTTTTCGCGCTTGACCGTCATGATCTTGTCGATCATGACCTGCGACGGCTTCTGCAAGCCGTTTTCCGCGTCCGGCTGAACCTTGATCCGCAGCAGTGGCGCCGGCACCAGCGTGCTGGTCACGGGTAGCACCGTGACGGTCGCGCTCTCGCTGAAATGGTTGGACTGAATCACCAGCGCTGGTCGCGGTTTGCCGAAATCGCCCTGCATGGCGATGGTCACGAAATCGCCACGCATCATTCGGTCCAGCCGTCCACGTCAGCTAGAGCGTCGTCCATCCACGGCAGAAGGTCGGCATCAGCCCGGTCGGCCTGGGCCACCAGCTTGGCCTGGCGATGGCATTCCAGCTCGAAGTCCGGCCGGCGGGTGTCGGGAACCCAAATCTGCACCGGTCGCAGCCCTGCCTGACGCAGAGCGTCACGGTGCTTCTGTACGCGGGCGTTCACGTCCATTGTGGCCTCCCACGGTGTCTCAGATTCGTTACATGCAACACTGTACACCTGTCTGATGTTACATGCAACGTTTTCCTGTGATTGGTGATTCAGAGCGTTCATAGGCCGCCCTACTGTAAGCGGCTCGTGCCGGCCGTTGTAGACGGTGGCCGATGGAAGACATCATAGTGATGTCCATCATTTCCGACCTACTTCAGAAGTGGTACGGCCAGTTTCAGGTCCTCACCGATTGCACGACGGAAGTCAAGAAAGGCGAGGTGGTGGTCGTCTGTGGCCCGTCCGGTTCCCGCAAGTCGACGCTGATCAAGACCGTGAACGGCCTCGAGCCGTTTCAGCAGGGCGAAATCCTCGTGAATGGCCAGTCGGTCGGCGACAAGAAGACGAACCTGTCGAAGCTGCGCTCGAAGGTCGGGATGGTGTTCCAGCATTTCGAACTGTTCCCGCACCTGTCGATCACCGAGAACCTGACGCTCGCGCAGGTCAAGGTGCTCGGTCGCGGCAAGGACGAGGCGACCGAGAAGGGCCTGAAGCTGCTCGATCGCGTCGGCCTGAAGGCGCACGCGCACAAGTTTCCGGGCCAGTTGTCGGGCGGCCAGCAGCAGCATGTCGCGATCGCGCGTGCGCTGTCGAAGGATCCGATCGCGATGCTGTTCGACGAACCGACCTCCGCGCTCGCCCCCGAGATGATCAACGAGGTGCTCGACGTGATGGTGCAGCCCGCGAAGGAGGGGATGACGATGATGGTCGTCACGCACGAGATGAGTTTCGCGAAGAAAGTCATCCATCACATGATCTTCATGGATCAGGGCGCGATCGTCGAGGATGACCACAAGGAAGATTTCTTCGAGAATCCGACGTCGGAGCGCGCGAAGGATTTCCTCGCGAAGATCCTGCACTGAGCGTCCATGCACGGCGCGCGCGTCATGCGCGCCCATAAAAAAAACCGCCCGGCCGAACGCTGGGCGGTTTTTTTCGTCGGCTCCCGGTCGCCCGCCGGCTGCCGCCGGTGGACAGGTTGCCGCATCGGGCGTTACCAGCTATAGCGGTAGCCGACCTGACCCGTCACGCCGCGTCGATAGTCGCCGCCGATGTTGCGCGCATATTTCACGTTCGCGTACAGTTCGCCCGACTTGCCCATGCCCGTGGTCACGCCGACGCCGAGTTCGTACCACGTGCGGCCCAGGCTCGTCGCGAACGGCGTGCCGCCGACGACGGTCTGGCCCGGCGACAGGAAGTCGTGCAGCACGTCGGCCGTGAAGTACGGCGTCGCGGCGCCGCCGCCCGAATCCGATGCGAGGTTCGGCCGGAAGATGCGCACCCCGGCGCGACCGCGCAGCGCGTTCGTCGCCGTGCCCGATACGGCCGACACGTTGTCGTTGAACCCGTTCAGTTTCAGGTACTGGTACATCAATTGCGCCTGCGGCTCGATCGCGATCGGCGTGTTGCCGATCCCGAACGGCTTGCCGATTTCCTGCGACAGCGCGACGCCGAAGCCGTTCTGCGACGCCTCGTTGCCGTAGCTGTCGCGATAGCGGTTGCCGTAATGGGTGACCTGCCCGACGCTGTCGAAGTACGTGCCGTCGGACAGATACTTCGTCCAGTAGCCGCCCAGGCTTTGCGCGTGCATCTCGACCGTGCCCGTCGACGTCGACATGCCCGGCGTGCCGGCGCGCGCCATGTCGTCGAAGCTCGCGTTCGCCACGCCGATGGTCGCCGTCACGCCGGCATGCGTGCTGCCGCCGTTGGGCGTCTGGCTGAGCGTCCAGTCCTTGCCGAACTGCGCGAAGAAGGTGCGCTCGTCGGCCGCGAAGCGGCCCGCGTTCGCGTCGAGGCTTTGGCCGCCGATGCGTCCCCACACGCCGTCGTGGTTGCCGGCCTGCTGCTTCTCGAGGTTGTAGATGTCGCCGACGCGTTCGTGCAGTTTGCCGAGCGTCGAGAATCCGTAGTCGAGGTTAAGCAGCGGCGTCAGCGTATAGCCGGCTACGCCCGGCCGGTACGAGAGCGTGCCGTTGTCGCCGCCGTCGTGCGGCTTGATGACCGGACCGACCGAACCGACCGAGCCAACCGGATCGTCGGGGTCTGTCGAGTCGAGCTGCGAACGCAGGTACCAGTTGTTCGCACCGTTCTGGCCGCCGCTCTGCGCGCCGCGGAAGAGCCGGTACTCGTACGCACCGGCCTGCACCGGTCCCGCGAGCTGGAATGCGGACGCCGTGGTCGTGCCGCCGTTGGCCGTGACGACCACGGGAATCCCGTCGCCCGTCGTTTTCGCGCCGGTGCCGGCCGTGTTCAGGATCTTCAGGCCGGTCGAGCCGCTCGCGGCGCCGCCGTTCACGATCACCTGATCGGTCGGCGACGAATCGGCGCCGAGGAACGTGTTGAGCGCGATCGTGCCGCCGTTGCCGACATAGCTGCCCGTCGTCAGCGTCCTGTAGCTGCTCGCGAGCGTCGGCGCGCCAGTCGGCGCGGCGAACGCGACCAGGCCCGCGTTGTTCAGGCTGCTCAGCACCGAGCTGCCCGTCATGTGCCACGTGCTCGTGTTGTCGACCGTCAGTGCGACCGGATCGATCTTGCCGGTCAGCGTCGCGCCGTTCGCCAGGAACACGTTGCCCGTGCTCGATGCGTCGGAGACGATGTCGCCGGTCAGGTTCACGGCCGATGCGTTGAAGGTTGCGTTGCTGCCGTTCGAGAGGTCAAGCAGCGTGCCGTTGCCAGCTGTCACGACGGTGCCGTTGCGCACGGCGATGTCGGCCGTGCCGCCGCGCGCGGCGAAGGCCGGCCCCGCGACGGACGTCACGCTGCCGCCGTCGACCAGCACCGAACTCGTCGCGCCGTTCGCGAGCGTGTCCGACGTCAGCACGCCGGCCGTCGCGCCCTTGAGCGTCGTGCCGGTCAGCGCGAGCACGCCGCCGCTGTCCGCGGTCGCACCGTTGCCGGCCGTGCTGGCGATCGACGAACCCGTATCGGCGATGCGCCCGCCGTTCCGCGCGACGAGGCCGTCGGCCGCGTTGCCGGAGGCGCTCACCTTCGCGCCCGACAGCAGCGCCATCGCGCCGTTGTCCGTCGCGATCGCGGCCGAGCCGGTGCCGGTCGTCGCGACGGTCGTGCCGTTGGCCGCGAGCGTCGAATCCGCGCCGGACACGAACAGGCCGCGCGCGTCGCTGCCGGTGGTTCGGACGACGGTGGCCGCATCGGTCGTGATGGTCGCGCCGGCGCCCGTCGACGACAGGCCGTCGGCACCGCTGCCGGTCGTGTTGATCTGCGTGCCGGCCAGTCCGACGGTCGCGTTCATGCCGAGATTGTCGATCCCCTTGCCCGATCCGCCGACCGCGATCGACGTCGCGCCGGCCGCGATTCCGCCGCCCGACACGGTCGAGTCGATCAGCACGCCGTCGGCGCTGCCGTTCGCGACGACGGTGCCCGCGCCCGACAGCGCGACCGATGCGCCGGCGCCCGTCAGGCGCACGCCCGCGATGCCGTCGTCGGCTTCGATCGAACCCGCGTTGGCGAGCGTAGCCGATGCACCCTGCACGAGCGCGCCGGTGCCGTTCGAGACGCGGATCGTCGATGCGTTGTTCACCGTGCCTTGCGTGCCGATGACGACGCCCGTCGAGCCGGCGCCGGTCAACAGCACCGTGTCGCGGTTCTCGAGCGTGCCAAGGTTTTGCGCGACGAAACCCGTCACGCCGCCGGTCGACGACGTGACGGCGGCGTCGTTGGTCAGCGTCGTCGCGACCGGCGCGCCGGCATTCGCGCCAGCGAGGTCGTGCGCCTGGCCGTCGACGACGCCAGCGATTGCGCCGGCCGCATTCAGGTTGATCGTCGCGCGCGCATCGATCGTGCCTGCCGCGCCGCCTTCGACCGCGATCGCGATGCCGTTCGCGCCGTTGACGTTGTAGATCGCGTTGCCGGTCGACAGCGTGGTGCCGGCATCGGTCGCGAGCACGCCGCGCGCACGCTGGCCGTTAACGTCAGTCGTCAGTGCGCCGGCCGTCGATGCGCCCGTGTAGGCCGCGCCGCCCGCTATGCGGAACAGCGTCGAATCGTCGGTGTCGACGCTGAGGTGCTGCGCGGCGACGTTGATCTTCGAGCCCGTGCCATACGCATAGAAGCCGATCTGGTTCGTGCCCGACATGAAGGCAGGCACCGCGTTGGCGCCGACGTCGATCGTCGCGCCCGAGCGCGCGTGCACGCCGATCGCGCCGGAGCCCGTCAGGTTGAGCGCGCCGTCGAGCGTGGCCTTCGCGAGCGGCCCTTCGGCCCAGACGCCGTAGTTGCGCGTGCCCGAAGCGGGATCGAGGCCGCCGGCCACGTTGATCGTGCCGGTCGACGTCGCGGCCGTCGCTGTTGTGCCGGTCCCGACGACCATGATGCCGATGCCATTCACGCCGTTCAGCGTGATCGTGCCGGTGTTGGTCACGGTCGCGGCGGTATCGGCCGCAAGCATGCCGACGTTGGCGAGCGGCGTGCCGGGCGCCGCACCGTTGACGACGATCGAGCCGGCATTCGCGAGCGTGCCCGACGACGAGCCGATGCTTGCCATTGCGGCACCGTTCTGCGTCTGCGAGCCGATCACGATCGTGCCGAGGTTGCTCGCGGTGCCCGACGCGCCGAGCAGGATCCCGTACGCGTGCGCTGACAGCGCGACGTCGTTCGCGGCCTCCGGCGACGCGGCGTCGTACTGGGCTGCGCGCCCGAGATAGATTGTGCCGCCGGCCGCGTTCGTGAAGCTGCCGCCGGCGACGAGGCCGCCGATCACCTGACTGTCGAGTGTCGTCGCGTTGACGCCCACGTTGATCGTGCCGGCGTTCGACGCGAGTGCGCCATCCGTCGCGGCCACTGCGTAGTTCTGCAGATCGGGCCGGTTGCCGTCGAGGGTCCATGCGCCGACGTTCATCACACCGTTGTTGACGAACGTCGTGCCCGTGCCGTTCGCGTACACGCCGTTGCCTTCCGTGTACGCGTTGAAGCCGAAATTGTCGGGTTGCGCGGCGCCACCGGTGTTGAAGTTGTCGCCGGATGCGTAGCCGAACGAGATCACGCCGTTGTTGACGCCGCTCGCGCCTGTCAGCAGGCGCACCAGCGTGAAGTCGCCCGACAGTTGGCCGTCGTTGACGAAGTGCGCACCGTTCTCCGCGAGGACGGCCGAGCTCGAATCGATCGTATTGGTGCCGCGGAAGTCGATCTGACCGTCCTTGCCGATGTGCAGCGTCGTGTTTGCGCCGGTGCCGTGCATCGCCGTCAGATAGTTCATCGGCAGCGCGTTCTTGTCGCCCGGCGACACGTTGTTCGCATACTGGAAGGCTTCCGTCGAGAACGTGACGGCCTGTGCGAACGCGTTGTCGTAGGCTGCCTGCGAACCGAGCGCGCCGCTCTGGAGCGAGCGAACGAGAAAATCGTTGTACGCGGCGAGCGACGCGGCGTCGGTAACGGTCCACTTGCTGCCGTCGAACGCGGTGAAGGTGCCGGAGTAGGCTGGCACGTCGAGCTGGATGTTGCCGACGGGGCCGCCAACCGCAAGATAGTCGCCGGTGTTGAACAGGATCTGGTTGCGCGAATTCCAGTTGATGGTGCTCGGGGTAGCACCCGTGCCGTCCGCGTAGGTCAGGTCGGTCTGCTTCGCTGCCATCGTGATCGCGTTGCCGGCTGCCGACGGTGCGTTTGCCGGGTTGCCGATCGACACGTCGAGCGTGCCGCCGGAACTGTCGACGGTGCCGATCCGCGTGTTCACGTACTGGTTGCCGTTCACGTCATGGAAGACCGGCACTTCGGTCGTGCCGGCACTCGACGCGGTGAACGCAGACGAACTGTAGGTGGCGACGGACGTGGCGGTGCCCGTGATCATGTCGGGGGTGCTGATGCTTTGCGTCTTGCCCCCGAGCGACAGCAGCGGCTGGTTCGGGTTGCCCGATATGACCGACGTGCTGGCGAGCGGCACGAGCGTGTAGCCGGCGTCGCCGGTGTCGCCTGTCCAGTTGCCCGTCACGCCGACCGTGTTGCCGCCCGTTACCGTCGCGGCGCCGGACAGATTGTCATTCGTGGTGGCGGCGTAGCTGCCGAGCGCGCAGGTGCCGCCGCTCGCGACCGTGGCCCCGCTGCCGCAGGTCGATGCGTGCGCGGAGGCGGCCGACAGCGCGGTCAGCGCGATGCCGAGTGCGGCGACCCGCAGCGGCGGCCGGCGGTCGGC
>NZ_JASGFN010000017.1:0-193703 GCF_047605525.1 Paraburkholderia sp.
CCGCGCCCGCCGCGCCGCCGCGCGCGAGCCGCGCGACGCTCGCGCGTGAAGCGACGCTGCGGCGCGTGATCGAAGCCGTGTGCGCGTGTCTGCTGGAAGCGGAACCGACGCTGACCGCGATGGACCAGCGCGTCGGCGATGGCGATCTCGGCATCAGTCTGGCGCGCGGCGCGCGCGCCGTGTTGCACGAACTCGATACGTATGCAAGCGAGACGACGCCGGGTGCGGTCTTGCGCGGCATCTCGGCGACGCTGCGGCGCGTCGTGGGCGGCACCTCGGGGCCGTTGTACGCGGTGATGCTGCTGCGCGCGGGGGTCACGCTCGAACAATCGGGCGGCATCACCGCGCGGCAATGGGCGGCGGCATTCAGCGCGGGCGTCGATGCGTTGATGGAGCTCGGTGGCGCAAGGCCCGGCGATCGCACGATGGTCGATGCGCTGAAGCCGGCCGCCGACGCGTTGCAGGACGCGCTCGCTCAATCGGCGACGCCGGCTGCCGCGTTGCAAGCAGCCGTCGATGCGGCGAGCGAAGGCGCGTCGCGTACCGCGTCGATGCATCCGCGCCGCGGACGCTCGAGCTATGTGGGCGACCGCGCGCTCGGTCACGCGGACCCGGGCGCGCACGCGGTGGCATTGTGGCTCGCGGCGATTCGCGAGGCGCTGGCAGGTTAGAGCCTGGGGGGCAGACCATCGTCGGTCCGCAACGCCAGCGCCGGCACTGCCGCCTTCAAGGCCGGAACAGATCGAAACCGGCGAGCGCGACGACTCCGCTCAACGCGATCAGCGCAACCGAGTGCTGGCCGACATACAGCAACCCGGCAGCGGACCAGCACGTCACGGCGAATGCGGCGATACGTTTCATGCTTCTTCTACAACTCGAACTCAAAAACCGATCAGAACCCGGAAACGCGGCGATCCGGTTTCAGAACCCCAGCGCAACCGCGAGCAAACCACTGACGACACCGCATACCGCCACGGCCAGCGCCACCATCGTCAGCACGCGCCGCGGGAACGAGCGCGCGAGCATCGCGAGCGACGGCACGCTGACGAGCGGCAGCGTCATCAGCAGCGCGCCGGCGGGGCCCGCTGCCATGCCGAACGACAGCATCGCCTGGATAATCGGCACTTCGCCCGCGGTCGGAATCACGAACAGCGTGCCTGCAATCGACAACGCGATGATCCACAGCAGGCTGTTGTCGATGTCCGGACCGATGTGCGGAAACAGCCACGCGCGCGCCGCGCCGAGAATCAGCACGAGCACGATGTATTCCGGCACAAGCCGCAGCGTCATGCGGCCGAGAATCTTGACCCAGCGCGAGAACGCGGTGCCCGGATCGTCGGCGCTGATCAGCTGCGCGACGGCCGCGCGCGACGCTTCGGCTTCCTTCGGCGTGACCATGCGGTTCACCAGATAGCCGAGGCCGAACACCATCACGATGCCGAGCGCGAGCCGCAGGCCCATCCACTGCCAGCCGAGCACGAAGCCCATAAAGATCAGCGTGGCCGGATTCAGCGCGGTGTTACCCAGCCAGAAAGCAATCGCCGCGCCCGGCGCCGCCTCGCGTGCCCGCAGACCGGCGACGACCGGCGCCGCGCAGCAGGTGCACATCATGCCCGGCAGCGACATCAGGCCGCCCTTCACGACGCTGCTGAAATCGCTCTTGCCGAGCGCGCGCGCGACCCACTGCGGCGGAATCAGCGCCTGTACCGCGGAGCCGAGCAGCAAGCCGAGCACCATCGCCTGCCAGATCGCCTTGCCGTAGGCGATGGCGTAATCGACGGCGGCTTGCCAGGAGGCCGCCGGCGCGCTCGCGGACGTGCCCATCAGGATCGACTTGCCGATCGAATGCTGGCTCGCGGCGACGAACGCGCGGTTGTAATACGGAAACCACTTCACATAGAAAAGGCCGACGACGGCGATCAGCAAAAAGACAATCCAGCCAAGCGTGACGCGGGGTTGCCGAAGGGTTGATTGCATGATGGTCCTGAAGTTGTTTTTGTTAGCCGGCGACGAGCATCCGGCTGTCGAGCCGCGCGAGCAGCATCTTCGCCTGTTCGACGACATCGGCGTCGTTCGGGCGGAAATCGAGTTGCAGCGCGCCCGGCAACTGCTCGAAATGCTGGCCGCTGCTGCGCGCGTAGGCGGGGTCGTAATGCCGTTCGATCAGCTCGCCCGCGAGTTCGGCGCGCCGGTTTTCATCGACGAGCCGTTGCCAGCCCGTGACCCGCTCGCGGCTATGCAGGCCGATCAGCTTCTGCAGTTGCCCCTTCAGGTATTCGGGATGGTCGAACAGATGCGTGTAATCCTGCAGCAGGAAGGCCGCGCGATCCTCGCGGGTCGAGCGCACCTCGACGCAGGCACCGCGATGGAACGTTTCCAGCAGCGCGAGCGGCAGCGAGATCGAGCCGATGCGCCGGCTTTCCGCCTCGATGAATACCGGCCGTTGCCGGTCGAAGCCGCGCAGCGCGCTCACGAGCAGCGTGTCGAAACGCTTCTGCGACGGCTGTGGCACGCCTGCCCATGCACCGAGCAGCGAGCCGCGATGCGCGGCGAGCGCTTCGAGGTCGAGCGTCTGCGCGCCGGCCTCGTTCAGCGCCGACAGCAGGCGCGTCTTGCCGCTGCCGGTCGGACCGATGAGCACGATGTAGTTGAATATGCGCGGCAGGGTTTCGAGCGTATCGAGCGTCGCGCGCCGGTAGCTCTTGTAGCCGCCGTCCAGTTGCCGCGCCGGCCAGCCGATCATGTTGAACAGCGTCGTGACCGAGCCCGAGCGTTTGCCGCCGCGCCAGCAGTAGATCAGCGGGCGCCAGTTGCGCGGCCGGTCAGCAAACGTGGTTTCCAGGTGATGCGCGATGTTGCGCGCGACGAACGCCGCGCCGATCCGCGTGCCCTCGAACGGCGACACCTGCTTGTAGGTCGTGCCGACCAGCGCGCGCTCCTCGTTGCTCAGCACGGGAGCGTTGATCGCGCCTGGAATATGGTCTTCCGCAAACTCGAGCGGTGTGCGTACATCGACGATTTCATCGAAATCGCCGGCTTTGTCGAGGCTGACCAGAAGACTTTTCAAGGAAGTAAGGACGAAAAGAACGGCGGAAGGGTGAAATTATCGCATGGGCGGCCGGCACGGGCCGGTTGCGCGGTCCGGGTCCTTATGGGCGCGCGTCGGTGGCGGCCCATCCCGCGCGCGGCTACCGCCGCCTCGGCCTTCGCGCGAGCTTTTCTGCCGCGGTTCGGGTCAGGCTTCGCGCCGGCTTCTCTCGCCGCCGCCTCAGACCACCTCGAGGCGCGCGTCCCCGCTAACCATTTCCCCGATCACACACGCATCGTCGAACCCGTCGGCACGGAATAGCGCGAGCACGTCATCGACCGCTTCCGGCGCGCACGACACCAGCAGCCCGCCGGACGTCTGCGGATCGGTCAGCAGCGTGCGAGCGACCCGCGGCAGCGTCGCGGGCAGCACGACGTCGTGCCCGTACGCATCCCAGTTACGGCCCGATGCGCCGGTAAAGATGCCGGCTTCCGCAAGGCTCGCGACGTTCGGCAGCCACGGCAGATCCGCATAGCGCACGCGCGCGGTCAGCTTAGAGCCGCGCGCCAGCTCGAGCGTATGGCCGAGCAGGCCGAAGCCGGTGATATCGGTGAGCGCATGTACCCCGTCGAGCCGCGCGAGCCCGGTGCCCGGACTGTTCAGTCGGGTGGTCGCGCCGATCATCGCGGCGTAGCCGGCGGCGTCGAGGCGGTCTTTCTTCAGCGCCGCGGACAGAATGCCGACGCCGAGCGGCTTGCCGAGAATCAGCACGTCGCCGGCCCGGCCGCCCGCATTGCGCTTCACGTGCCTCGGGTCGACGACGCCGAGCGCGACGAGACCGTAGATCGGCTCGACCGAATCGATCGAATGGCCGCCCGCGATCGGAATGCCGGCTTCGGCGCAGATCGATTCGCCGCCCTTGAGCACCGCCGCGATCACGTCGTGCGGCAGCACGTTGATCGGCATGCCGACAAGCGCGAGCGCCATGATCGGCTTGCCGCCCATCGCGTAGACGTCCGACAGCGCGTTGGTCGCGGCGATGCGGCCGAAGTCGAACGGATCGTCGACGATCGGCATGAAGAAATCGGTGGTCGCGACGATCGCCTGCTCGTCGTTGAGCCTGTAGACGGCGGCATCGTCGGCGGTATCGTTGCCGACCAGCAGATCGGGGAAGAACGGCAGCGGCGCGCTGCGCTCGAGCAGGTCGGCGAGCAGGCCGGGTGCGATCTTGCAGCCGCAGCCCCCGCCGTGCGACAGGCTCGTGAGGCGGGGCGGCTGGCTTGCTTGGGCTTGGGTCATGAGAGCGGGAGGTCTGGTTCGTCGAATGACCGCATTATGAAGCTTGTTGTCATACCGCGCAGGGTCGGCGCACGGGGAATGCCGCGGGAAGTCTCGTCTGAGCAAAGAGCGCCTTACGCCCGGAGCGGATGCAAATCGGCTTTATCCGAAAATTACCGACTTCGAAAATAGCGGTAAAAAATGAGATGACGAATGAATGCATTCGCCCGATAAAACGCAGTCCGGCGTGATCGGAAATTCACATGCGTCAACGTTTATTCCGCACTATTTAGTGCTGCGCCAGCTTCAGAAACAAGCAGGCGATTACGCCGCCGTTTTTTTCCAGATCGGTTGTCGCATTTCATATTTACGTGTGCAGTCGATGTACTACGATCTCGCTGCATGCCGCGAAATCGGCATCTATAATCAATTGTGTCCCCCAATACAGCCGAGGCCATTCAATGACCCAAATGTCCCGGCGACAATTCCTGAAGGTCTCCGCCACCACGCTCGCCGGATCGAGTCTTGCCCTGATGGGCTTCTCACCGACACCCGCGCTGGCCGAAGTCCGTCAGTACAAGTTGTCGCGCACAACCGAAACCCGCAACACCTGTCCGTACTGCTCGGTCGGTTGCGGCATCCTCATGTACGGGCTTGGCGACGGCGCCAAGAACGCGAAAGCGAGCATCATCCACATCGAAGGCGACCCCGACCATCCGGTCAATCGCGGCACGTTGTGCCCGAAGGGGGCGAGCCTGATCGACTTCATTCATAGCGAAAGCCGTCTGAAGTATCCCGAATATCGCGCCGCCGGGTCGAACGAATGGAAGCGCATTTCGTGGGACGACGCGCTCGACCGTATCGCGAAGCTGATGAAGGAAGACCGCGACGCGAACTTCGTCGAGACCACCGCGGACGGCAAGAAGGTCAACCGCTGGCTGACCACCGGCATGCTCGCGGCGTCGGCCGGCAGCAACGAAGTCGGTTATCTGACGCACAAGGCTGTCCGCAGCCTTGGGATGCTCGCATTCGACAATCAGGCGCGTGTCTGACATGGCCCGACGGTGGCAGGTCTTGCCCCGACGTTTGGCCGTGGAGCGATGACGAACCATTGGGTCGACATCAGAAACGCGGACGTGATTCTCGTGATGGGCGGCAATGCGGCCGAGGCGCACCCATGCGGTTTCAAGTGGGTCACCGAAGCCAAGGCGCACCGCAAGGCGCGCCTGATCGTGGTCGACCCGCGCTTTACGCGCACGGCCTCGGTCGCGGACTACTACGCGCAGATCCGCACCGGCTCGGACATTGCCTTCCTCGGCGGGGTGATCAATTACCTGCTGACGAACGACAAGATCCAGCACGAGTACGTGAAGAACTACACGGACATGTCGTTCATCGTCCGGGAGGACTTTGCATTCAACGACGGCCTCTATTCCGGCTACAACCCTGATAAGCGCAGCTACGACAAGACCTCGTGGGACTACGAACGCGGCGACGACGGCTTCGTCAAGGTCGACCCGACGCTGCAGAACCCGCGCTGCGTCTATCAACTGCTGAAACTGCACTACTCGCGCTACACGCCCGAGCAGGTCGAGAAAATCTGCGGCACGCCGAAGGAGAAGTTCCTGCACGTGTGCGAGATGCTCGCGTCGACGGCGGTGCCCGGACGCGCGGGCACGATCATGTACGCGCTCGGCTGGACCCATCACTCGATCGGCTCGCAGATCATCCGCACCGGCGCGATGGTGCAATTGCTGCTGGGCAACATCGGCATCGCGGGCGGCGGCATGAACGCGCTGCGCGGGCACTCGAACATCCAGGGGCTGACGGACCTCGGCCTGATGTCGAACCTGCTGCCGGGCTACATGACGCTGCCGATGGAAGCGGAGCAGGACTTCGACGCCTACATCGCGAAGCGCGCAACGCAGCCGCTGCGGCCGAACCAGTTGAGCTACTGGCGCAACTACCGCGCGTTCCACGTGAGCTTCATGAAGTCGTGGTGGGGCGACAACGCGAATGCCGGGAACAACTTCGGTTTCGACTATCTGCCGAAGCTCGACAAGTCGTACGACATGCTGCAGGTCTTCGAGCTGATGAACCAGGGCAAGATGACCGGCTATATCGCGCAGGGCTTCAACCCGCTCGCCGCGGCGCCGTTCAAGGCGAAGATCGGCGCGAGCCTCGCCAGGCTGAAGTGGCTCGTCATCATGGATCCGCTCGCGACCGAAACGTCCGAGTTCTGGAAGAACCACGGCCCGTTCAACGACGTCGATCCAGCTTCGATCCAGACCGAGGTGTTCCGTCTGCCGACCACCTGCTTCGCGGAAGAGCGTGGTTCGCTGGTCAGCTCGAGCCGGGTGCTGCAGTGGCACTGGCAGGGCGCGGACGGCCCGGGCGAAGCGAGGAGCGACCTCGAGATCATGTCGGCACTGTGGCTGCGTATCCGCGCGGCGTATCGCAAGGACGGCGGCAAGTATCCCGATCCGATCCTGAACATGAGCTGGCCGTACGCGAACCCGGAAAGCCCGACGCCCGAAGAGATCGCGATGGAGTTCAACGGCAAGGCGCTCGCCGACGTCACCGATCCGAAAGACTCGACCAAGGTGCTCGCGAAGAAGGGCGAGCAGCTCGCGGGCTTCGCGCTGCTGCGCGACGACGGCAGTACCGCGAGCGGCTGCTGGATCTTCTGCGGCTCGTGGACCCAGGCGGGCAACCAGATGGGCCGCCGCGACAACTCCGACCCGACCGGCATCGGCAATACGCTGAACTGGGCGTGGGCGTGGCCCGCGAACCGGCGCGTGCTGTACAACCGCGCGTCGTGCGACGTGAGCGGCAAGCCGTTCGATCCGACCCGCAAGCTGATCGCATGGAACGGCAGCACGTGGTCGGGCGCCGACGTGCCGGACTTCAAGATCGACGAGCCGCCTGAAAACGGCATGAATCCGTTCATCATGAATCCGGAAGGCGTCGCGCGGTTCTTCGCGCGCGACGGGTTGGTCGAAGGGCCGTTCCCCGAGCACTACGAGCCGTTCGAAACGCCGCTCGGCTACAACCCGCTGCATCCGGACAACAAGGCGGTCGTCAGCAATCCGGCGGCGCGCGTGTTCCTGGACGACAAGGCCGCGTTCGGCACGCACGAGAACTTCCCGCATACGGCGACCACCTATCGTCTGACCGAGCATTTCCACTACTGGACCAAGCACGCGCGTCTGAACGCGATCATCCAGCCGGAGCAGTTCGTGGAAATCGGCGAGGACCTCGCGAAGGAAGTCGGCGTGGTGGCCGGCGACCGCATCAAGGTGAGCTCCAACCGCGGGCATGTGATTGCGGTGGCGCTCGTCACGAAGCGGATCAAACCGTTGATGATCGAGGGGAAAAAGGTACAGACAGTCGGGCTGCCGCTGCATTGGGGCTTCAAGGGGCTCACCAGGCCGGGCTATCTCGTCAATACGCTGACGCCCTCCGTGGGCGACGGGAATTCGCAGACACCGGAATTCAAGTCGTTCCTCGTCAAGGTCGAAAAGGCATAAGGAATAGAGATGGCACTGCAATCACTGGACATCAGACGTATCTCGGCCACGACCGTGCCCGCGCCGCAGGTGCGCGAGCCGGTCACGGGCTCGGTCGCCAAGCTCATCGACGTGTCGAAGTGCATCGGCTGCAAGGCGTGTCAGACGGCCTGCATGGAGTGGAACGACCTGCGCGACGAAATCGGCCACAACACCGGCGTCTACGACAATCCGCACGACCTGACCGAGCATTCGTGGACCGTCATGCGCTTTTCTGAGTACGAGAATTCCGCCGGCGATCTCGAATGGCTGATCCGCAAGGACGGCTGCATGCACTGCGAGGATCCGGGCTGTCTGAAGGCCTGCCCGTCGCCGGGCGCGATCGTGCAGTACACGAACGGCATCGTGGATTTCCACGAGGAAAACTGCATCGGCTGCGGGTATTGCATCACCGGCTGTCCGTTCAACGTGCCGCGTCTGTCGCAGAAGGATCACCGCGTGTACAAGTGCACGCTGTGCTCGGATCGCGTGGCGGTCGGCCAGGAGCCGGCCTGCGTGAAGACCTGCCCGACCGGCGCGATCATGTTCGGCACCAAGGAGGACATGAAGCAGCAGGCCGAGGACCGCATCGTCGATCTGAAGGACCGCGGGTTCCAGAACGCCGGTTTGTACAACCCGGAAGGCGTCGGCGGCACGCATGTGATGTACGTGCTGCACCATGCCGACCGGCCGTCGCTGTATCACGGTCTGCCGGACAATCCGCGTATCAGTCCGCTGGTTGCGCTGTGGAAGGGGGTGGCCAAGCCGCTTGCGCTGGCGGGTATGGCGCTCGCGGCCGTGGCCGGTTTCTTCCACTACACGCGCGTGGGCCCGAACGAGGTGACCGAGGCCGACGAGGCCGCGGCCCTGCAGGAAGCCGAGGAAGCACGCCGCTCGCGGGAGGCATCATGAATCACACTGAGCATACCGGCCTCACCGACGTGAAGGGCAACCGCCTGATCGTGCGCTATACGGCGAATGAGCGCACGAATCACTGGATTACCGCGATCAGCTTCGTGCTGCTCGCGCTGTCCGGTCTCGCGATGTTTCATCCGGCGATGGCGTTCCTGTACTTCGTGCTCGGCGGCGGCCAGTGGACGCGGATCCTGCATCCGTTCATCGGCTGCGTGATGTTCATTTCGTTTTTGATACTTGCGCTGCGCTTCTGGCATCACAACTATCTGGACCGCGCCGACATCCAGTGGATGAGGCAGATCGACGACGTGCTGAACAATCGCGAGGAAAAGCTCCCCGCGATCGGCAAGTACAACGCCGGCCAGAAGCTGCTGTTCTTCACGATGGTGATCTGTCTGCTGCTGTTGCTGTTGAGCGGCATCGTGATCTGGCGGCGCTACTTCTCGTTCTATTTCCCGATCGGAGTGATCCGGCTCGCGGCGGTCGTGCATGCGGCGGCCGCGTTCGTGCTGATCGTCGGTATCATCGTGCATATCTATGCGGCGCTGTGGATCAAGGGCTCGATCGGCGCGATGACGCGCGGCACCGTGACGTATGGCTGGGCGCGCAAGCATCATCCGAACTGGTTCAGGGAAATCATCGGCAAGTAGAGTACGCTTTGCTGGCGCGGTTTCATCGCGTCATTCGCCGCGCGCACCGCGCACCGGGCCGCCGCTCCCCGTCGATGACGGGCGGCGGCTCTTCAGTTTTCAGAGGTCGATACCTTGATTCAACGCATTCTCGACGCCGCCGACATCGAATCGCTCGATCCCTCGGCGATCCCCCGCATCCGCACGCCGGAACGGCTCGCGGTGTTCGCGCCGCGCGCCGCGCGTCTGCGCCAACTGGCGTCCCTCAACAATCCGATCGCCGGCTATCTGCGTTTGATGGCGGCGCTCGCCGACGCGCAGCAGGCGGTGATCGCGAACTTCAAAGCGCAGCCGCCGAGCCCCGAGCTGATCGCGAGCGCGCAGCAATATTCGATGCCGCTGATTCCGGCGCTCTCCGGCGCGCGCGATCCGGCATGGCACGACGTGCTGCTGCAACTGCTCGACAAGGTCGCGGCCGCGGGGCCGCTTTCGCCGCCGCTCGCGGCGCTGTTCACGCGTCTGCGCGCGTTCGATATCGCTACGCTCGAAGCTCAGGCCGACGCGATCTTCGCGCAGCGTTT
Source organism: Paraburkholderia sp. (assembly GCF_047605525.1). Taxonomy (GTDB): domain Bacteria; phylum Pseudomonadota; class Gammaproteobacteria; order Burkholderiales; family Burkholderiaceae; genus Paraburkholderia. Next base: position 9,980 of record NZ_JASGFN010000017.1, read on the forward strand.
CGACGAAGTCGATCCGGCGAGCGCGCCGTTCATCATGGCCGCGCTGCAAGTCGTGTGGACCGACCTCGCCGCCGATGTCGACAAGCGCGATGTGCCGTATCTCGACACACCCGGCCTGTGCCCGGTGTGCGGTTCGCATCCGGTCGCGAGCATCGTGCGGGTGGGCGGCGCGTACGACAATTACCGCTATCTGCAATGCGGGCTGTGCGCGACCGAGTGGCATATGGTCCGCAGCAAATGCTCGAACTGCGATTCGACGAAGGGCATCGCGTATCACGTGGCCGGCTCGCCGGATGCCGACGCGGCCGCGCGCGAAGCCGAATCGAAAAATGCCGCGCTGAAGGCGGAGTCGTGCGACGAATGCCATACTTACCGCAAGATCGGCATTCAGGCGAAAGACTTCGACTTCGAGCCGTTCGCGGACGACCTCGCGAGCCTCACGCTCGACCTGCTGATGGGCGAGGAAGGTTACCGGCGCGCGTCGCCGCATCCGTGGCTGTGGCCGGAGCAGACGAGCGGCGCGGCGCAAGCGGACGACGAACCCGCATAACGGCGGCCGGACGCGGGTTCGAAACAGGGTTGGCCTGACAGGAATAGCCCCAGGGGGATGCTTTCGTGAGCGATGTGAGCGGCTCGGAATTGCGCGCGTTGATGACGCGCGTGCCGTCGGTGGAAAAGGTCATGGCGTCGGCGGAGTTCGCGGCGCTCGTGAACGACTACGGACGCACCCAGGTGCTGAACGCGGTGCGCGAGGCGCTCGACGCGTGGCGAGTCAGCGCGCAATCGGGCGATGCGTCGGTCAGCGCGCTCGACAACGCGCGGCTGCGCGCGACGGTCGAAGCAGCGCTGCACAAACGCAACGAGTCGCGCCTGCGCAGCGTCTTCAATCTGACCGGCACCGTGCTGCATACGAACCTCGGCCGCGCGTTGTTGCCCGACGAGGCGGTGCGGGCCGTGATGACGGCGCTGAAGCAACCGGCGAACCTCGAGTTCGATCTCGCTACCGGCAAGCGCGGCGACCGCGACGATCTGATCGACGATCTGATTTGCGAACTGACCGGCGCGGAAGCCGCGACCGTCGTCAACAACAATGCCGCCGCGGTGCTGCTCACGCTGTCGGCGCTGGCGGCGAAAAAGGAAGTCGTGGTGTCGCGCGGCGAACTCGTCGAAATCGGCGGCGCGTTTCGCATTCCGGACATCATGAGCCGCGCGGGCGCCAAACTGCGCGAAGTCGGCACGACGAACCGCACGCATTTGAAGGATTACGACGAAGCGATCAACGCGCGCACCGCGCTGCTGATGAAGGTCCACGCGAGCAACTACGCGATCAACGGCTTCACGAAGGAAATCGGCATCGGTGAGATCGCGCCGCTCGCGCATGCGCGTGGGCTCGCGGTCGCCGTCGATCTCGGCAGCGGCACGCTCGTCGATCTGAGCCAATGGGGCTTGCCGCGCGAGCCGACCGTGCGCGAGACCGTCGAGGCCGGCGCCGATCTCGTCACTTTCAGCGGCGACAAGCTGCTCGGCGGCCCGCAGGCGGGCTTGATCGTCGGGCGGCGCGACCTGATCGCGAAGATCAAGAAGCATCCGTTGAAGCGCGCGCTGCGCGTCGGCAAGCTGACGCTCGCGGCGCTCGAGCCGGTGTTGCAGTTGTATCGCGCGCCGGAAAAGCTGACGGAACGGCTAACCACGCTGCGTCTGTTGACGCGGGGCGCCGATGAGATTCACGGCGCCGCACAGCGCGTGCAGCCGGTGCTGCAGCAGGCGATCGGCGAGCGTTACACGGTCGCGGCGGAGCCGATGTTCAGCCAGATCGGCAGCGGCGCATTGCCGGTCGACGTGCTGCCGAGCTACGGTCTCGCCGTCAGGATGGCCGACGGCAAGCGCGGCGGCCGTCATCTGCTCGCGCTCGAAAAGCGGTTGCGCGAGATGGCGCGGCCGGTGATCGGCCGGATCGCGGACGACGCGCTGCGCCTCGACCTGCGCTGCCTCGAAGCCGCCGACGAAGCGCAGCTGATCGCGCAGTTGACGGCGCAAGTGAAGGACACGCGCGCATGATCGTCGGTACAGCCGGGCATATCGACCACGGCAAAACGAGCCTGGTGAAAGCGCTGACCGGCGTCGACACGGACCGGCTCAAGGAAGAGAAAGCGCGCGGCATTTCGATCGAACTCGGCTACGCGTACGTGCCCCTCGAGAACGGCGACGTGCTCGGCCTGATCGACGTGCCGGGCCACGAAAAGCTCGTGCACACGATGACCGCGGGCGCGAGCGGCATCGACTTCGCGTTGCTCGTGATTGCCGCCGACGACGGCGTGATGCCGCAAACGCGCGAGCATCTGGCGATTGTCGAACTGCTCGGCATCCGGCGCGGCGCGATTGCATTGACGAAGATCGATCGCGTCGATGCGCAGCGTCTGCGCGAGGTGCGCGACGAAGTGGCCGCACTCGTCGCCGACGGCGTGCTGCGCGATGCACCGGTGTTCGACACCTGCGCGACGCGCGCCGACGATCCGGGCGTTGCCGCGTTGAACGCGCATCTGCGCGAGCAGGCCGGGGCGTGGCGAATGAGGCGCGACGACGGCCTGTTTCGTCTCGCGGTCGACCGCGTTTTCACGCTCGCCGGGCAGGGCACGATCGTCACAGGGACCGTGGTCGCGGGCAGCGTGAGTGTCGGCGACACGATGCTGCTCGCGCCGAAAAATCAGTCCGTGCGCGTGCGCAGCATCCATGCGCAGAACCGTCCCGTCGAAACCGGCCGTGCTGGTCAGCGTTGCGCGCTGAATCTGGCCGGTATCGAGAAGGACGCGATCGAGCGCGGCGACTGGATCGTCGATCCGCGTCTATCCCAAGCGAGCGAGCGGATCGACGTAGAGCTGACGCTGCTTGCCGACGCGCCGCATGCGATCGAGCATTGGACGCCGCTGCACGTGCATCTCGGCACGCAGCATCAGGTCGCGCACGTCGCATTGCTCGAAGGCGATACGCTCGGGCCGGGTCAGTGCGCGCGCGTGCAGCTCGTCTTCGAACGGCCGCTGTGCGCGGTGCCGGGCGACCGCTTCGTCGTGCGCAACGCGCAGGCCACGCGCACGGTCGGCGGTGGCCATGTGCTCGATCCGTTTGCGCCCGCGCGCAGGCGTCGCTCGCCGGAACGGCTCGCGTGGCTCGACGCGATTCAAACGATGCTCGATAGCGGTGCGCTCGACGCGATGTTCGCGCGCGCGCCGCACGGTTTGTCGCGCGCGTTGCTGGAGCGGCTGACGGGCTTGCCGGCGACCGCGCTCACGTTGCCGCCGGATACGCGCGTAATCGAGTTGTCGCGCCACGATGCGCTGCTGGTTGCGGGCGCAGCATGGCAGGCGCTTGCCGAACGGTTGATGACTGCGCTCGCGCAATATCACGAGCGCTCGCCGGATGAGCTCGGCCCCGATGTCTCGCGCTTGCGGCGGATCGCGGCGCCGCTCGTCGACGATGCGCTGTGGCGTGCGTTGGTCGACGATGCCGCCGCGCGCGGCGAGATCGTCAGGCGCGGCCCGTGGCTGCATCTGCCCGGCCACAGCGTGACGCTCGACGCCGCCGACCAGGCGCTAGCCGCGACGCTGCTGCCGGAGATCGAAGCGAGGCGTTTCGATCCGCCGTGGGTTCGCGATCTCGCGAACGCGCACGGTGTGGCCGAGGAGCGGGTGCGTCAATTGCTGCGCAAACTCGCGCGCCGGGGTGAGTTGTTTCAGGTCGTGCACGATCTCTTCTATCACCCGCGCGCGATTCGCGAACTCGCGTCGATCGCGGCGGTGGAAGCGCAGAAAAACGCCGGCACCGTGGCGGCCGCGCCGTTTCGCGATGCCACCGGACTCGGCAGAAAACGCGCGATCCAGCTTTTGGAGTTCTTCGACCGGGTTGGGTATACTCGCTTCCACCGTGGCCTGCACCTCGTGCGCACGGATAGCCGTTGGCTCGATCTGCTTTGATCTGCTGTCAGTCCGTTTTGATCGGACTCGCGTTATTCAATCGTCATTCAATCACCGTAGGAAGGCATTCGTATCCGGTGGTGCGGCTGGGCTTCAAACCCAGTTGAGGGCGTCAGACGCTCTCAGGTAGGTTCGACTCCTGCTGCCTTCCGCCACATGGGGCTTCCGGCCTGTTCCGACCTCTTCCGCTGACGTCCCCCAGATCGCTGATTTCAAAGTGGTTTGTGGGTAGGGAGGGCGACATGGCGGGACGACAGTTGCATCGACTCAGCGCGCTGCGGGTCGCGAAAGAGGTGACGGGCCGCGGCACGTACCGCGTGGTGAACGCGTAAGCGCAGCGGCTTCTGCCTGCCGCGAAGCTGCCGTTACGCCAGCGCGACGACGGCAATCTCGACCAGCAGTTCCGGCGCGGCGAGCTTCGCCTCGACGGTCGCGCGAGTGGGCGCGCAGCCCGGCGCAAGCCACGCGTCCCACACGCTGTTCATGCCCGCAAAATCGCGCTCGATATTCGCGAGCCACACCTGGGCCGACACGAGACGCGTCTTGTCGATGCCCGCCTTTTCCAGAAAGCCGTCGATCTTCGCCAGCACGCTCGCGGTCTGGGTTTTCACATCGGGCGCACGATCATTCGACGTCTGGCCGCCGATGAACACGAGTCCCGCTGCCTTCACGACGCGGCTCATACGCTGGTTCGTTTCGATTCTCACAATGTCGGACATACCTTGTTTTGCTCCTTGGTTTGAGTACAGGAAAGCGCGCCGGGCGGCGCGCGGGCGTGATCAGTGCGCGGCGGCGCTGGCCATCTGCTGCGGCGCGGGCTGGCGCGTGAAGCGGTCGATTGCGAAGTCGTCGAGCGGCAGCGAAGCGTTGCCGTCGAGCACGAGTTCGGACACGAGCCGCCCGCAGGCCGGTCCGAGCTGGAAACCGCTGCCGCAATAGCCGAACGAATAGACGAGATTCGACGCGCGGCGGCTTGGCGAGATCACGGGCAGTGCATCGTCGGTGAACGCTTCGACGCCCGCCCACGCGCGGTTCACGCCGAGATGCCGCAAATGCGGGAAGAGATCGACGACGGTATTGGCGCTGCGCACGAGCCGCGCGAAATCGACCTCGCCATGCCGGCCGTGCAGATCGGCGATACCGATCAGCTTGCCGCCGATCACGACGGTGCCGTTGTCGAACTGCTTGAACGACAACGGACGCCCCGTTGCACCCAGCGTCGCGCGGCAGAACGGCGCGACGCGATGCGTGACCATCAGCATCAGCCCTTCGGGATGCACGGGCACGCGTTCGCCCGCCTGTTCGGCCAGTTGTCCCGCCCACGCGCCCGCCGTGACGACGAGTTTTTCCGCGCTGAATTCGCCGCGCGGCGTCTGCGCGAACCAGCGCGCGCCGCGCTGCTCGATGCGGGTGACGGGCGTGTCTTCGAAAAACGCCGCACCATGCCGCTGCGCGGCGAGCCGGAAGGCGGTGGTGGTCCGGAACGGCAGCGCATAGCCGTCGCGCTCGGCCCAGATGCCGCCCGTCACGTGTCGCGCGAGCGCCGGCTCGAGTTCGAGCACGCTCGCGCGGTCGATCAGTTTTTCGTGCGTGAAGCCGTGCGCTTCGAGTTGCGCGACGCGGGCGCGGCACTCATCGAGTTCGGCGTTCGTCTCCGCGATCTTCAGTTGGCCGGACGGCACGAAGCCGCCGTCGTCGCCGATCGTTTCGCTCAGGCTGTGCCAGATTTCGCGCGACATCAGCGCGAGCGGAATCTCGGGCAGCGGCCGGCCGAGCGTGCGCACGCCGCCCGCATTGACGCCCGACGAATGTCGCGCGACGTAGTCGGCTTCGAGCACGATCACGCTCGCGCCGCGCGCGGCCAGATGGAACGCGCTGCTCGATCCGTGCAGCCCGCCGCCGATCACGAGCACGTCGGCTTCGCGCACGGCGCTGGAAGAGGACAGGGCAGCGTCATTCACCGGCGAGTTCTCCGAGCGTCAGCGGCTTGATGGGCGGACGGATGCGGTAATAGCCGACTTCGCACGGCGGCACCTTGCGCGCGTCGGCGATGATTTCGGTGACGGTCAGCCCGCACATGCGCCCCTGACACGGCCCCATCCCGCAGCGTCCGAACGACTTCGCCTGGTTCGGGCCGAGGCAGCCCAGTTCGACGAACCCGCGCACGTCGCCCGCCGTCACTTCCTCGCAGCGGCACACGACCACGTCGTCGCGCGGAATGCGGTTCGCGTCGCGCGGGCGGTACAGGCTGTCCAGAAACGGACGGATGCGCATCACGTTCTCCAGCGCGCGGCGGTGCGGGGCGGCTTCGCGCTCGCAGGTGGCAGCATCGATTGCACCGAGTTGACTGGCCGCCTGCAGCGCGGCGAGCGCGCCCTGTTCGGCCGCCGCCAGCGCACCGCCGATACCGCCGCCGTCGCCTGCGACGAAGATGCCCGGCACGTCGAGTTCGCCCCATGCGTCAGTGGTGGGTGCGAAGCATAGCTGCGCGGCGTCCCAATGGTGTTGCGCGCGCAACGACAGCGAGAACTGCGTATTCGGCACGACGCCCTGATGCAGCAGGATCACGTTCGCGTCGATCCGGTGCGCATGGCCTTGCGTCGTGAAGCTCAGCGCGGCGGCGCGCTCGACGCCTTGCGCGTCTTGCTTCGACTCGACGCGCAGATCGTCGGCGGCTTCGTAGATGGGCACGCCCGCGGCGCGCAGCGTGCGGATCAGTTGCAGGCCCTTGCTCAGGAACGGCCAGGCGCGCAACGCCGACAGCAGATGTTTCTTCGCGCGCCAGCGGTCTTCGTGACGCGTAGTGTCGACCAGTGCGCGGATCGGCACGCCGGCACGCACGTATTGCCAACCGAGCAGATAGAGCAGTGGGCCGCAGCCCGCCAGCACGGGCGGCTCGGCGGGTACCTCGCCCGCGCTTTTCAGCAGGATCTGCGCGGCGCCCGCGGTCAGTACGCCGGGCAGCGTCCAGCCGGGAATGGGGAACGGCCTTTCCAGCGCGCCGGTGGCCAGAATGACGCGGCGTGCGTCGAAGCTGCCGACCTTGCCGTCCTTCAGATAGTGCACGGCATGCTCGCGCGTCACCTGCCACACGGACGCATGCGCGACATGCCGTGCGCCGGAGCGCGCGAAGCCGTCGGCGAGCGATGCGCCCGCTGCATAGTCGAGGCCGAGAATCTCCTTGCGGCGCGCGTCGGCGCGGCTGATCGCGCGATAGATCTGCCCGCCGACGGCGTCCTGTTCGTCCAGCAGCACCACGGACAGACCCGCGCGCGCGGCGCGCGTCGCCGCGCTCATGCCGGCGGGACCAGCACCGACCACGACGACATCGACGGCTACCGAAGGGAAACTCGACACGGTTTCTGCTGCGTAATCAGCGGGCATGAGCATCCTCCAGTGAAACATCGACGGGCGGCAGATCGCGCGCGCCTTCCTGCGAGCGGATGCGCATGCCGGCGCGCACCGTCACCATGCAGCTTTGTCGGCTCGGCACGCCGTCGATCTCGACGAGACACTCGAAGCACGCGCCCATCATGCAATACGGCGCGCGCGGCGCCCCCGAGACAGGTGTCGCACGAAACCGTGCGATGCCGGCAGCGAGGAGCGCCGCCGCCACCGACCGGCCGCTCGGCACGCGCAGCGGCTGATCGTTGAACCAGATGTCGACCGGTGCATCGGCGCCGGGCAAGGCCTTGAAGAGCGGTGTGGAGGTCATGTCGGAATCAGTGAGCGGGGGTGAGTGCAGGGGATTCGAGAAAGCGCGTGCCGGATAACGCGGGGATTTCTTCGGGCATCGCGCCGCCTGCGATCCACGGCGCGATACGCAGCGCGTGCGCGGCTGCGAGCGTCACGCCGCTGTGGCAGGTGACGACGAACGCGCCTGGATGGCGTGCGGATTCGTCGTAGATCGGAAAACCATCGGGGCTGTAGACGCGCAACGCGGCCCACGTGCGCACCAGCCGCACGTTCTTCAGCAGCGGAAAGGCGCGCACGCCGCGCCGCGCAATCTCGGACAACACGGGCGTCGTCGTGAAATCGTCGAAACCGACTTCTTCCATCGAATCGCCGAATTGGAGCGTGCCTTCGTCGGTTTGGCGCACGTTGAGGGTCGGGTAAGGCAGGAACGGCGCGACGCGTTCGCTGATCAGCACCTGGCCACGGTTCGGCGCGACGGGCGCATGCAGCCCGACGTGCGGCGCGAGCACGCGATTGCCGAGCCCGGCGGCGAGCACGACGCGCGCCGCGCGATAGATGCCGCGCCTGCCTTGCACCGCGAAGCCGTCGTTTTCCGGTGTGATGCGCAGCGCTTCCTCGTTGTTCACGAGCTTCACGCCGCGCCGCTGCATGCCCGCGTGGAGTGCGCGCAGCAGCTTGAGCGGATTGACGTGACCGTCCATCGGCGTGTAGCTCGCGCCGATCACGTCCGGGCCGATTTCGGGAATACGCTCGCGCACTTCGCGCGCATCGAGCAACTGATACGGGTAGTCGCCCAGTTCACGCTGCAAGGCGCCGAGACGCTTCGCGCGTTCGGCGATTTCATCTTCGGAGAAAAAGAAGTGGAAGCCGCCCGGCTGGCGCAGCGCGACATCGATACCGGTTTCGTCGAGCAGCGCCGCAGCGAGCGACGGCCAGCGCGAAGCCGAACTGCGCGACCAGCGTGCATACGGCGACAAGCCATAGCCCTTGCCCTGAATCCAGACCAGCCCGAAGTTGCCGCGCGACGCGCGGAACGCGCCGTCGTCCTGGTCGAGCACGGTTACGTTCGCGCCTCCGCGCGCGAGGCCCCAGGCAACGGCGGAACCGACCAGTCCGCCGCCCAGCACGAGCACGTCGGGTGTGGCGCAAGCATTGCGAATCATCGAGCTTCTCCAATCAGGATGCGGTCGAGTCCGACCATGCGGTCGAGCAGCGCCATCAGCAGAACCGTACCGACGATCAGAACCGCCGACACGGAAGCGACGAGGGGATCGATGGTCTGCGCGATCTGGTTGTACATGGCGACGGGCAGTGTGGTCGTGCCGGGTGTCGCGACGAAAATGGTCATCGTCAGTTCGTCGAAGCTCTGGATGAATGACAGCACCCAGCCCCCCGCGACGCCCGTGCGGATCATCGGCAGTACGACGCGGCGGAACGCGGTGAAGCGGCTCGCGCCGCACGACAGCGCCGCGCGCTCGGCATCGCGATCGAGCCCGACGGCCGACGACAGCGCGAGGCGCAGCGCATACGGCAGCACGATGATCACGTGCGTCGCCACCAGCGCCCAGAACGAACCGCTCAGATGCAGCAGCGACAGAAAGCGCAGGAACGCGATGCCGAGCACGACGGCGGGAATCATCATCGGCGAGAGAAAGAAGCTTGTCAGCGCGGCGCGGCCCGTGAAGCGGTACCGCGCAATCGCCAGCGCGGCGGGCACGGCGAGCGCGACGCCGATGGTCGCCGCGGCGAACGCCAGCCGCACGGAAAGCCAGAACGCCGACACGATGTCGTCGTTCTCGAGAATCGCGCGAAACCAGCGCAGCGACGCGCCGTCGAAGGGCATCGAAATGAAGCCCTTGTCGGTGAACGCGACCAGCATCACGACGACGAGCGGCGCGAGAATGAAAGTGAGAAACAGCGCGTTGAACAGCAGGCCCCAGAATCCGTTCTGTTTCATGGCGTCACTCGAAAATATGCTTGAAACGGCGTTCGGCGAGACGGCTGCAACCCATCACGATCGCGACGTTCGCGATCAGCAGCAGCACGGCGATGCTCGCGCCGAGCGGCCAGTTGAGCGTGCCGAGAAATTCGTCGTAGGCGGCGGTGGCGACCACCTTCAGACGGCGCCCGCCGATCAGCGCCGGCGTCGCGAAAGCCGAGGCGGATAGCGCGAACACGATGATCGAACCCGACAGCACACCGGGCATGATCTGCGGGAGCACCACGCGGCGGAACACGCGCAGCGGCGAACCGCCCATCGACAGCCCCGCCCATTCGACCTGCGGATCGAGCTTTTGCAGCGTCGCCCACACCGACATCACCATGAACGGCACCAGCACATGCGTGAGCGCGATGATCATGCCTGTCATCGTGAAGACGAGGCGGATCGGCTCGGATGTAATGTGGAAGGCTTGCAGGGTGTCGTTCAGCACGCCGTTGTTGCCGAGCAGAATTTGCCAGCCGAGCGTGCGCACGACCACCGATATCAGCAGCGGGCCGAGCACGATCAACAGACACAACGACTGCCAGGGCCGTTTCATGCGCGCGAGCACGATCGTCTCGGGCACACCGAGCAGCACGCTCAGCAATGTCACGGCCAGCGCGAGGCCCGCCGTGCGCAGGAAGATTTCGCCGTAGTACCGATCGCTCAGCACTTCGGCGTAGTTCTTCAGCGTATATGCGGCCTCGACGCCCGCCACGTCGCTGAATACGCGGAACGACAGCAGCAGCGTCAGCACGAGCGGCACGAACAGCAGGGCGCCGAACAGCAGCAGCGCGGGCGACGACAGCAACCACGGCGCGGCGCCTGCGCGCGAGTCGTCAAGCGTTGCCATGGGTGCTCTCCCGCGTCAATACGCGAAGATCGTCGTCGGTGAACGAGAGGCCGACTTCGTGGCCTTCGTCGGGCGGCGGCGCGCCGTAATTCGGCTGTGCGATATGCAGCTTGCCAAGCGCCGTATCGACTTCGAGCAGCCACTGGTTGCCGATGAACACGCGGTTCGCCACGCGTCCTTGCATGCGTGCATCGCCATTGGCGAGCCGCACTTTCTCGGGCCGAATATAGACGTGCACCGCGCCGTCCACATCGCGGCCTTCGTGCGGCACATGCAGCGTGGTGCCCGCTACATCGACCACCGCGCAACGCGGATTGCGCGCGCGCACTTCGCCCGGCAACGTATTGGTGCGGCCGAGGAAGGTCGACGCGAACGGCGTGGCAGGGCGCTCATACGCATCGAACGGCGTGCTCAGCTGCGCGATGCGACCCTTGTGCAGCACGGCGATGCGGTCGCTCATCGTCATCGCTTCGACCTGGTCGTGCGTGACGAGGATCGTCGTGATGCCGAGGCGCTTCTGGATCGAGCGCAGTTCAATATGCATTTCCTCGCGCAGCTTCGCGTCGAGATTCGACATCGGTTCGTCGAGCAGCAGCAGGTCGGGGCGCATCGCCAGCGCCCGCGCGATCGCGACGCGCTGGCGCTGGCCGCCCGACAGTTCCTTCGGATAACGCGCGTCCAAGCCGTTGAGCCGCACGAGATCGAGCGCTTCGGCGATGCGCACCGCGCGCTCGTCGCGCTTCATGTTGCGCATTTCGAGGCCGAAGCCGACGTTGCCCGCCACCGTCATATGCGGAAACAGCGCGTAGCTCTGGAACACGACACCCATGCCGCGCTTTTCGGGGCGCTCGTGCGTGATGTCGCGTCCGCCGAGCGTGATGCGGCCCGCGCTCGGCGTGACGAAGCCGGCGATCATCTGCAGCGTGGTCGTCTTGCCGCATCCGGACGGCCCGAGCAGCGACAGAAACTCGCCGCGCTCGACGGACAGATCGAGATGCTCGACGGCAGTGAAATCGCCGTAGCGCTTCGAGATGCCTTGCAGGGTGAGAAAGGTCATGGCGTCGGTCCTGTGCGGAGTCGGGCGTAGGGACTGTGGAGCGGCTATGAAGCGGCTGCGCCGCTCAGCGTTCGACCGAGCGGTTCCAGCGCTCCGTCCATTCCGTGCGATGCTGGTTGATCGTGGTCCAGTCCATCGCCGTGAGCTTGCTCACCTGTTCCGGACCATACGGCACGCGCGCCGCGACCTCGGGCGTCAGCTTGACGGTCTTGTTGACGGGGCCAAGTCCGATTGCTTGCGCCTGCATCGCCTGCACTTCGGGGCTCAGCAGATACTGGATGAACTCCTGCGAGAGCTTGGGCTGTGCGTTCTCGGCGAGCGCGCAGGCCGCTACCTGCAGCGCGACGCCCCCTTCCTTCGGATACACGAACTTGAGCGGAAAGCCCGTGTTTTGCAACGCGACGGCGCGGCCGCTGCCATACGGCGCCATGATTACGTCGCCCGCCTGCATCAGGCCGTCCATTTCGCCGGGCGTCGGCGCCCACGACAGCACGTCGGGTGCGACCTGCTTCATCATCGCGTTGAAGCCGGGATCGATATTCTTTTCACCGCCGCCGTTCAGACGCGCGAGCATCACGAGGGTATGCAGTCCATACGTGTTGGTGATGGGCGGCACGCCGAGTTTGCCCTTCAGGCGCTTGTCGGTGAGCGCCTGCCACGAATCGGGCGCGGGCAGGCCGAGCTTCCTGAACGCCTCTTCGTTGTAGCCGATGCCCGTTGCCACCATACCGACCCCGACGGCCGTCGGGCCGAGCCGCGCCAGCGGGTAGAGGTCTTTCATCACGGGCGCGTCGTCGACCTTCGCGCATAGGCCTAGCTGCATCGCCTGATACATCGGGCCGTCGTCCATTACCGCGACGTTGATCTGCTGATGCCCTTTCTGCGCCTGCAGCTTCGCGAGCGTATCGCTCGAATTGCCCGCCACATAGACGATCTTCACGTCATGCGCTTTTTCGAACGGCGGAATGACTTTCTGGCGATACAGCTGCTCGTTCGAGCCGCCGACGTTCGCGACATATAGCGTGGTTTCGGCGTGGGCGTGCAAGGGAGCGGCCAGACAGACGACGGACAGTGCGGAGGCGAGAGCGTGGAGCGTAGAACGGCAACGGCGGCGCAGCGATTCTTGCATGACGGCGATCTCCAGTCAGTGTGGGAATGGACGCTCTGGTGGCGTGTCCATACATCACAGTCTGTGCCGCAATGGTCATATGGTCCAATACGAATAAAATAGCAATCCATACATGGTTGATATGGGTGGAAACCGATGAACCTGAAACATGTCGAGGCATTTCGTGCGGTGATGATGGCCGGGTCGATGACGGCGGCGGCCAAGGCGCTCTTCACGTCGCAACCGAACGTGAGCCGTCTGATCTCGCAGCTCGAACGCGAGACGGGCTTGCTGCTGTTTCAGCGCAGCGGCGTGAGGCTGATCCCGACCAGCGAGGGCACGGCGTTTTTCCGCGAGGTGGAGCGCGCGTATGTCGGCTTGCAGGGGCTCACGAACGCCGCCGCGCAGATCCGCAATCTGGGCAGCGGGCGTCTGCGCATCGCGGCGATGCCTTCAGCGGGCCTCACGCTCGTGCCGCATGCGATCAAGCGTTTTCAGGCGCTGCATCCCGATGTAACCGTGTCGCTGCACGTCAACACGTCGGGCACGGTGAATCACTGGACGGCGTCGCAGTTCTGTGATCTGGGTGTGGCGGTGTACATCAGCGAGGCGTCGAATTGCGAAGTTGAGATGCTGTCCAAAGTGGCCGCTGTGTGCGTGATGCCGGCGGTGCACCGGCTTGCTTCAAAGGCTGTCATCAAGCCCGCTGATCTCGAAGGCGAGTCGTTTATCTCGCTGTGTCACGGCGACGGCACGCGCGCGCAGATGGACGAGGTGTTCCTGCGTGCGGGCGTCGAACGCAAGCTGGCGATCGAGGCGCAATACACGGCGATCTGTTGCGAGCTGGTGCGCTGCGGCATGGGCGTGACACTCGCGCATCCGGGCGTGGCGCTGGACTTCGCAGGGCTGGACATCGCGATCCGGCCGTTCTCACCGGCGGTCATGTTCCCGATGTATCTGCTGTTTCCGCCGCACCGGCCGCGCGAGCGGCTGGCGTCGGCGTTCATCGAAGTGCTGCGCGAGGAGCACGACGAGTTGATGGAGAAGATGGCGCGGATCGTGCCGGACTCGGCGCCGAAGAAAACCCGCAAGCGAAGCGGGAAACGCGCTGTTCAATAACGTTGCCGCGGACCCGTCGGGGTATCGCGGCAACGCGGCGTTCAAGCCGTTACAGGTAGCTGCACACGTAATCGAGCGTTTCGATCACGTCGATGTCGAAGCGGCTCTTGCCGGCCACCGAGAAGGGTTCGCCCGCGCCATACGTCTTCCATTCGTCGCTGCGTTCGAGGCGGATGCGGCATGGGCCTGCCTGCACTTTCATCAGATCGGGAGCGTCGGTGCCGAAGTTCAGCGTGCCGGGCAGGCCAGCAAGCCGTGCCTGAACCGTATCCCATTTCTTGCGGAGCAGATTCCATGCAATGCCCGAGCGCAGCACGAACACAATGCCCGTCGGCACCGCGCGCGCGGGCGTCGGTTTGCGGCCGGCATACCGTTCGTCTGCGCGTCGCCGAAGCCGACTATCGCCGATATCGCATGCTTCGTGCCGGTTGCGCTGCTCGACGAAGCGCGGATAGAATCGATCGACTACCCGGCGCTTGCGCGCTGGATGCTTCGACTCAAACGTCTGGAAGGTTTCACGACGATGACCGGTGTGTACGCGGCGCTCTGAATGAACGCGTATACACCGTGACCGTTTTGCCGCGTTATCTCATGCAGCCATCCAGCTCACGTGCGCGCTTACCACCCGCCATCCGTCGGCCATCTTCACCCATGTCTGGCTCTGTCTGCCGACGCGCGGCTCGCCTTCGCGCCGGAACTCGATGTTCGTGACCGCGCATGCGGCGCCATAGGTCGTGACGACGCGCGCCGTCACCGTGCGCGCGAGCCCCTTGCCTGGACGCGCCGCACGGAACGCGCGAATCGCTTCGTAGCCGTAGAGGTTTTCCGTCGCGCCGTAGCGCAGCGTGTGCGGGGAATCGAAGAAAAGCGTATCGAGCACGGCGACGTCGTTGGTGACGAGCGCCTGCTCGTATGCATCGAAGAGCGCTTCCACTTCGGCGAGCACGTCGGGTCGGTTGATCTCGCTCATGCATCCGCTCCCGATGAGGCCAGCGCCGTATCGAACGACGGCGGCGGACAATACGCGACCTGCGCCGCCTCGAGCCGGCGCGCCGCTTCGAACGCGAGGTCCTCGCGCCAAGGCGGCGCGATCAGCTGCACGGCGATCGGCAAGCCGCTTTTCGTGCGCATCGGCACGGCGACGACCGGCAGGCCGAGACACGACACCGGCTGCGTCAGCAAGCCGAGGTTGGGCCGCACCGCAAGCTGCTCGCCGTTGATCTCCATGAACTCCTCGCCCAGCGTCGGCGCAACCATCGGTGTCGCGGGCGCGATCAGCACGTCGTAGTGCTCGAACAGCTCGCCTACGCGTTTGCGCAACGCCGCGCGCACACGCTGCGCCTGCACGATCCACGCGGCGGGCAACAGCGCGCCTGCGATCAGCCGGTCGCGCGACAAAGGCTCGCGGTCGTCATAACGCGAACGCAGATTCTCCATATGCAATTGCCCGCCTTCGGCCGCCGTGATCAGAAACGCCGCGCCGCGTGCCGCGTCGGCATCCGGATACTCCACGGTCTGCGAAGCGCCCAGCGCGTCGGCCGCAGCTTGCGATGCAGCGCGCGCTTCCTCGTTAGCGTGTTCGTCGAAATATCCGCCCAGCCGCGCGACGCGCAGTGCGCCATGCGCCGTATTCGCGGATTCGAAGGGGCGCTGCGCGCACGCGTGATCGAGCGGATCGGCGCATTGCAGCGCGTCGTAGATCGCCGCGAGGTCGCCGACGTTTCGCGCGAACGCACCCATGTGATCCAGACTCGCGACGAACGGATACGTGCCGTGTCGCGACAGACGTCCGAACGTCGGCTTCACCCCAAACACACCGCACAGTGACGCCGGTACGCGCACCGAGCCGTTCGTGTCGGTGCCGAGCGTGACGGGCACGAATCCCGCCGCGACCGCCGCCGCGCTGCCGCCCGAAGAGCCGCCAGCCGAGCGCGTCGGGTCGTGCGGATTGCGGCACGGTCCGGCGTGATGGTTCTCGGTCGTGAAGCCGTACGCGAACTCGTCCATATTGAGCGCGCCGACGAGAATCGCGCCCTGGTCCACGAGGCAATTCACGAGCGTCGCGTCGCGCATGGCGGGCGCTGCGTCGGCAAGCACGCGCGAACCGGCGATCGTCGGGATGCCCTCGATATCGAACAGATTCTTCGCGGCGAACGGGACGCCCGCGAGCGGCGGCAATGACTCGCCGCGCGCGCGCCGCGCATCGAGCGCTTCCGCTTCGGCGAATGCGCGTTCGCGAGTGATTGCGGTGAAGGCGTTGACCTGCGGGTTGAAGGCATCGATACGCGCGAGCGTCGCACCGATCAGCTCGCGCGCGCTGAAGCTGCCTTCGGCATAAGCGCGTGCGATCGCGAGCGCCTCGATGGGGAAGTCGCAATGTGTCGTCATGGGCGATATACCGGCGCGGGTTCGTCGTTCGCATCGACGGGATAGGCGAGCACCGGCGTGGCGAGTTGCGCGATGCGCGCGAACTGCGCTTTCACGCGCGTCGCGGCTTCGGCGCGCAGCGCGGGGAAATGCAGCGCGAGCGCGGCATCGGCGTAGGCATCGAGCGCTTCGTTGGCACGGGTAGACATAGGTTGCATGCTCACGAGAGATGAGGAAAGAGTTCGCGCACCCGTGCGATCAACGCACGGTCGCTGTGGCGTGGCCCGACGAACGACAGCGCGAGCGGCCGCGACGTCTCGCTCAGCACGGGGACCGTGACTTGCGGCAACCCCGCTATGGCGGCGACGCTGTTCATCGTGAGCGCATCGCGATAGAACGCACTGATGCGCTCGGGGATTTCGTCTTTGGGTAGCAGCGCGCGCGGCGTGGTCGGCAGAACGATCAGCGCCTGATTCACGACGCTTTCTACGCGCCTGGCCAAGGTCTCGCGTCGCTCGCGGCAACGCGTTGCTTCCGCCGCGTCGAGCGACTTCAGTCGCGCGAAACGCGCCGCGATGTCGTCGCCGAAGCGCGGCGAAGCCGCATCGATCCACGCGCCGAGGGTGGCGCGGATATCGTCGTCCTGCAATTGCTGGTACACATGCAGCCAGCCTGGAGCATCGCCCGTGAAGATCTCGACTTCATTCTCCACGCGCGAAAGTTCACGAAGACGCTGCGCGTCGTCCGGCTCGGCGGCGGCGCGCGCGTCGAACGCTTCCTTGAAAAGCACGAGCGATGCGGGCACGTCGGCGGCGGGCGAGTCATCCAGCAGCACATCCGCGATGCGCGCGAGCATCTCGCCCGAACGCGCGAACCAGCCGACCGTATCGAAGCAGGGCGCGAAGCGCAGCACGCCGTCGAGCGCGGCGTCTTCGTGCGTCGGGCGGATGCCCCATAGTCCGCAAAACGCGGCGGGCACGCGCACCGAGCCGCCCGTGTCGGTGCCGAGCGCGAAGTCCACGTCACCGCTTGCCACCGCCGACGCCGATCCGCTCGACGAACCGCCCGGCAGCGCATGCGGCCAGCGCGGGTTGAGCGGCGTGCCGTAGTGCGCGTTCACACCTTCGAGGCTATAGGCGAGTTCGTCGGTGATCGTCTTGCCGTCCACGCTCGCGCCCGTGGCAAGCAGCTTCGCGACACAGGGCGCGTGGTGCTCGGCGCTTGCGTGCGTGGCCAGCCAGTCCGGATTGCCGCCGCCCGTCGTGACGCCGGCCACGTCGATCAGATCCTTCACCGCGAAGCGCAAACCGTCGAGCGTCCCACTGCCCGTCGCGGCGACATGCAGACGCGGACCCGGAACGAAGGCGCTCATTTCGCGGCTCCATTCAACGCGGTGGCGAATTGCAGCGAGTTCGCGACGAAGCCATAGCATTTCTTCACGTTCCAGATGCTCGCTTCCGTGCAGAACGCGGGCGACGACGTCGCGCAGCAGTCGGTCAGCATCACGCAGCCGTAGCCGAGAAAGTTGGCGTCGGTCAGCGTGTGCATCACGCATTGATCGGTGTTCACGCCCGCGAAGAAGAGCGTGCGCGCGCCGAGGTTGCGCAAGATGCTGTCGAGCGGCGTGTCCCAGAAGCCGCTGATGCGGTATTTGTCCACGCAAATATCCTGCGGCTCGATCTTTAGTTCATCGACCACCGCCGCAGCCCACGAGTCTTTCTCCAGCACGTGCGCACCATGCCCCGGCAACGCTTCGCCGAGACCGATGCCAGTGCCCTTCGGCTTATACAGGTGAAGCTGGTTCGGCGGCATGTTCGCAAGATCGGGACGGTTGCCCCAATTCACCCAGATGACCGGCACGCCGTTTTGCCGCGCGATCGGCAGCAGGCGCTGCAGTGGTGCAATCGGCGCGCGGTCCGCACCGTAATCGCCCCCGAGGTGGTCAACCCACCCGCCCTTGGTGCAGAAGTCGTTCTGCATGTCGATGATCACGAGCGCCGATTTTTCGATGTCGAAGCGCACTTTCTGCGGCTCCGAATCGAGCGTCGCGATACGCGGCGCGGGCGTCTGAACGGCCATATCGACGAGCGATTCCGTCGCATGCCAGCGGCTTTGCGCGAAGGCGCCCAGCATGCCGCCAGGCGTTGTCCGGCTTGGGTTTGAGGCGTGGTCCATCGAGTTCTCCGAAGCGTTGGATCAGTGAGGTTCGAGCGGGCCGCACGCGCATCGGAACGGCGCGTTGCACCGGCCTTCTTCAAGTCATGCGTCAGCGGCTTGTCATCGACCGAACGCGGATTGGCATCGAAGTTGCAAAGTGCGTTTCAGTCATGAATAACCTACTTACCGAAAGCCAACGCAAAAGGAGTGCCAGTGATGGTCAGCAAACAACAAGCTTCACGCGAAGAAGTGCGCAGCGGTGCCGTGTCCCGCCGCGTCTCCCGTCGCGTCTCCCGAGTCGTCTTGATGGCGGGCATCGTCGCGCTCGCCGCTCCCGCGTTCTTTTTCGACGCGCACGCCGCCGATGACGCGATGCGGGTCGGCGTGCTGATTCCCGGCTCGAAGACGGACAAAGGCTGGATGGAGTCGGGCTACGACGGCGTCGTGGCCGCGGAGAAGGAGTTCGGGCCGAAGCTCAAGACGCAGATCATCGAGAACATCAACTACGCGGACATGGAGCAGGCGCTCACCAATCTCGCGACCAAAAACCAACTGGTGATCGGCATCGGCGGACAGACGCAGGCTGCCGTTCTGAAGATCGCAAAGCGCTTTCCGAACGTGAAGTTCTCGATCGTGGGCGGCAACAAGGGCGAGAGCATGCCGCCGAACGTCGCGGGCTATGACGTGAAGCAGGCCGAGATCGCGTTCGTCGCGGGCGCGGCGGCCGCGATGCTGTCGAAGAACGGCGCGGTGAGCTATGTCGGCGGGATGGAGATTCCGTCCATCGTGAACGCGGGCAAGGAATTCGGCAACGGCGCGCGCTACATCAATCCGAAGATCAAGTACTTCGAAAGTTACACAGGCGACTTCGACGACGTCGCCAAGTCGCGCGAAGCGACGGCGGCCGCGATCGCGCAGGGCGCCGACGTCCACTATCACATCCTGAACCTCGGCCTGCGCGGACTCGAACAGGCGGCGAAGGAAAAGAACACGCACATCATCGGCAGCTATACGGACCGATGCGGCAGCAATCCGCTCTATATCGCGTACAGCATCACGGGCGTCGGCTATCAGGCGCAATACGCGATCGAGCAGCTTGAAAAAGGCCAATGGCAGCCGGGTTATAAAGCGTTCGGTCTCGCAATGGGACCGAGCGCTTCCGGCATGGTGATCTGCAAGTCCACGCCCGCGATGGACGCGAAGCTCAAGCAGATCGAAGACGACATTCTGAGCGGCAAGATCAAGGTATCCGAAGGATGAGCACGCTGCCCTCACCATCGCCCGATGCCGCACCGATTCTCTCGCTGGACGGCATCGGCAAGCGCTTCGGCACGTTCACCGCGCTCGAAAGCGTGTCGCTCGATCTGATGCCAGGCGACGTGCACTGCCTGCTTGGTGAAAACGGCGCCGGCAAGTCGACGCTGTGTAACGTGATCTTCGGCGTGCATCAGCCCGACGCCGGCGCGATGCGCGTGCACGGCGCGCCATATCGTCCGCGCAATCCACGCGAGGCGCTCGCGCACGGTATCGCGATGGTGCATCAGCATTTCAGTCTCGTCGATGACGCCAACGTGCTCGACAATCTGCTGCTCGGGCAGGCACGCGGCTGGCTCGATCGCGAGCGTGAAGCACAGCGGGTGCGCGATGTGCTCGCGAGCGTCGGCCTCGAATTGCCGCTCGGCGCGAAGGTCGCGGATCTGTCGGTCGGCGAGCGGCAACGCGTGGAGATCGTGAAGTGTCTGATGCGCGAGCCGAGTCTGCTGCTGCTCGACGAACCGACAGCCGTGCTGCTGCCCGCCGAAATCGACGCGTTGCTCGATACGTGCGAGCGCGTCGCGCAGCGGGGTTGCGCGGTGGTGCTGGTCACGCACAAGCTGAAGGAGATCAGCCGCATCGCCACTCACGCGACGGTGCTGCAATCGGGACGTGTGGTGGCGCGTTCGGCGTCGCCCGCGACGGAGATCGACCGGCTCGTGCACGCGATGATCCATCGCGACGGCGACGACACACACGACGATCTGGCCGAGCGTCTGTCGCTCACGAAGGGCGCGTCGCCTTACTCGCGGCCGCTGCATGATGAAGTGCTGCAGATCGACGGTTTGAGCGCGTGCGACGCCGAGGGCGTTACGCGCCTGCAGGACTGCACACTCGTCGTGAATCGCGGCGAGATCGTCGGTATCGCGGGCGTCGAGGGCAACGGTCAGAGCGAACTCGGCGCGGTGCTCGCGGGCATGCTGGGCGCGTCGGCGGGGCGCTTCTTTATCGCGGGACGCGACATGACCAACGCGAGCCCGCGCGAACTGACGCAGGCGGGCGTGGGCATCGTGCCGGAAGACCGTCACGCGGTGGGTTGCGTAACCGGCATGAGTCTCACCGACAACCTCCTGATCAATCGTCTTGACCGCTATACGCGTGGCGGTTTTCTAAAGCGCCGCGCGATGCGCGCCACCGCGCTTGAACTGATGCAACGCTTCGACGTGCGCGCGAGCGGTCCCGATGCGCTGTTCGGCGGTCTTTCCGGGGGCAATCAGCAGAAGGCGGTGCTCGCGCGCGAACTCACGCTCGATCCGCTGCTGTTCCTGTTAGCCGCACAGCCGACGCGCGGTCTCGATGTCGGCGCGGTCGCCTCGGTGTACTCGCATATCCGCGCGGCGCGCGACCGCGGTGTGAGCGTGCTTTTGATTTCCTCCGAACTCGACGAACTGATGAGCGTCGCCGATCGTATCGTCGTGCTGTATCGCGGCCGCATCATGGGCACATGCACGCCGGGTGCGAGCAACCGCGACCGTATCGGCGCGTGGATGGCTGGCGCGGGAGACTCCGAATGAATCCGCATATGAAGCTGCGAGGCACGCTCGCGCCCGCGTATGGCGCGCCAGGCTGGCGCACCCGTCTGCCGCAATTGCGCGTGGCGGGCGTGATCGTGGCGGCCGTCGCGTTCGCGATGCTCGCCGCGCTCGCGTTGATCGCGCTGATGCATGTGTCGATCGCCGATGCGCTCGCCGCGTTCGCCGACGGCGCGTGGGGTTCGCCGTATTCGATCGGTGCGTCGATCAACCGGAGCCTCGCGTTCGCGCTGGTCGGCACCGGCTTCGTGATCGCGAATCGCGCGAAGCTGACGAACGTGGGTGGGGAAGGGCAGCTTGTGATCGGTGGCATCGTCGCGACCGCAATGAGCCTCTACGGCGGCTGCGCGCATCTACCGTTCGGCCTGTCCTTCGTCGTGCCGATGCTGTGCGCTGCTGCCGCGGGCGCGGTGTGGGGTGGGGTGCCGGGCATGCTGAAAGCGAAGGCGGGCACGAACGAGGTGATCAGCACGCTGCTGCTGTCGTTCATCGCGGTGTGGCTGCTGTACTGGTGCGTGCAAAGCGAGGCGTTACTACGCCAGCCGATGACGAGCGGCGCGACGCTACCCGAATCGCTGGAAATTCCCGATCTCACGAAGCTGCCCGCGATTTTCGCGGCGAGCGGCATGAACCTGAATATCGGCCTGCCGGTGACGATCGTGCTCGCGATCGCGTCCGCGATACTGCTCACGCGCACGCGCTTCGGGCTCGCGCTGCGCGCGGCGGGACTGAACGCGGTGGCCGCGAAACGCGCGGGCTTGCCGATCACCTCGTCGCTCGTCGGCGCGCTCGCCCTGGCGGGTGCGTTCAGCGGACTGGCGGGCGCGCTGATGCTGCAAGGCGATCAATACTCGCTGAAGGCGGGCTTCTCTTCGGGCTACGGTTTCGACGGACTCGTCGTCGGCCTGCTCGCGCGCGGCTCGATCACCGGCGTGTTCGCCGCGGCGTTGCTGTTCGGCTTTCTGCGCTCGGGCGGCATCAATATGGAGATGGTCGCGCAGGTGCCGTCGGCGCTCGTTCTGATCGTGCAGGGCATCGTCACGATCGCGCTGGCGGGCGGCGCGTTGTGGCTCGACAAAGGAGACGTACGGCGATGAATCTCGAACTACTCGCGGTATTTGCCGGCGCATCCATTCGTCTTTCGGCGCCGCTGATGCTTGCCGCCAGCGGTGAACTCGTCAGCGAGCGCGCGGGCGTGCTCAACATGAGCGTCGAAGGCATGATGCTCACGGGCGCGTTTCTCGGCGCGACGTTTTCGTGGCTCACCGGCAATCCGTCGATCGGTCTGCTGTGCGGGATGCTCGGCGTGATTCCGCTCGCGCTGCTACAGGCATTCTTGAGCGTGACGCTGCGCGCGAATCAGATCGTGACGGGCATCGGCATCAACATTCTCGCGCTTGGCGGTACCACGCTCGCATATCGCGAGATCTTCGGCGAACGGTCGAGCGCGGTCATTCCGGGACTCGCGCATTGGTCGCCGCCCGTGCTCGGCAAGCTGCCGCTGATCGGCGAGCCGGTATTCGGCCAGGTGTGGCTGCTGTATGCGGGGCTTGCCGTGCTGATCGCGACTTCCGTGGTGATGCGGCGCACGTCGCTCGGCATCGCGCTGCATGCAACAGGCGTCGCGCCGCGCGCGGTCGATCAGTCGGGCCTGCCCGTCGCGCGTCTTCGCTACGGCGCGGTGTTGTTCTCGGGCGTGATGTCGGCGGCGGCGGGCTGCTTCATTTCGATTGGCGACATTCATACCTTCACCGAAGGCATGACCAACGGCTCGGGTTATCTCGCGATCGCGGCGATCATCTTCGGCAACTGGAAGATCGGCCGCACGGTGCTTGCGTGCCTGCTATTCGGCGCGGCCACCGCCATGCAGTTTCAGTTGCCGATGTTCGGGTTGCACGTGCCGACCGCGCTGCTCATCATGCTGCCGTATCTGCTCGCGCTGGTCGCGGTGGCCGGACTGATCGGCCGGCAGACCGCGCCGCCCGCGCTCACGCAGCCGTTCAAGCGCTAAAGACACCGGCGCGACCGAGTACCATTGCGTTTCGTCGCGCCGCGTTCAATCATGGTTTTCAACCGTTGTATCCAGGCTTCGATCGAATTCATGCCACGTACTGCCGCATCCATAAAAGCCGGAAAGGGCGAGCCCACTCGCCGTCAACAACTCGCCGAGAAAACGCGCGAGCGCATCTTCAGGATCGCGATCAAGGAGTTCGCGGACAAGGGCTTCAGCGGCGCGCGTGTCGAGACCATCACGACCCGGGCGAAAGTCAACATACGGATGATCTACCACTACTTCGGCGGCAAGGAAGCGCTATATGTCGAAGTGCTGGAACATGTGCTCGCGCGGCTGCGTGAAGCGGAACTGGCGGTGACGCTCGACGAGCGCAGCATCGATCCCGCAGACGGCATCCTGCAACTGTACGACTTCACCGAAGGCCATTTCGCCGCGCATCCGGAGCTGCTGTGCCTGCTGTCGTGGGAGAACCTGAACCGCGCGCGTTATCTGAAGCGCTCGAAGGTGATTCAGGCGATGTCATCGCCGGTGCTCGACAAGCTGCGCACGCTGATCCAGCGTGGCGAAGCGGCGGGCAGTCTACGCGGGGGGATCGATCCGCTGCATCTGTACGTGACTTTGGTGAGCCTTGCTTACTTTCACAAGTCGAACGCCTACACGATTTCGCAAATGTTCGACACCGACATGCTCGCGCCGTCGTGGCAGGCCGATCACAAGGCCCAGGCGCACAAGCTCGTGCGCGCGTTTCTCGAAGGCGAACTGCTGGAGACGAGCTAGCTCAGGGCGCGCTCTTGCGCTTGCGCGCGATGGCTCGCACGATCAGCAAGCCGCCGATCATCACCGCGAGCGACATCAGCGTGGTCATCGTGCCGAGTGCGTAGATCACGGGCGTCGTGACCGATGTCGTCAGGCCCTGCAATTCGAGCGGCAGCGTGTTCTGGTCGCCGATCGCTTGCGACGTGCGCGCGATTTCGTCCCACGACAGCGTGAAGCCGAACATGCCGACGCCGATCACCGATGGCCCGATGATAGGCAGCACGACGTGCTTGAACGACTGCCACGGCGATGCGCCGAGATCGCGCGCGGCTTCTTCGTAGGCCGGATTGAAACGGTTGAACACGGCGAACATGACGAGCAGGCCGAACGGCAGCGTCCACGTGAGATGCGCGCCGAGCGCCGACGTGTACAGTCCCATCGACGTGGTCCAGCTATCCGCGAACGACTCGAAACCCCATGCGTTCGCGAGATATTTGACGAGCGTATCGAGCAGGCGGAACGTCAGGCCGATGCCGAGCGAAACGATGATCGACGGCATGATGAGACTCGCGACCGACACATAGAACACCGCTGTATCCCCGCGAAAACGACGCCTGAACGCGAGGCCGGCCGTGACGGAGAACAGCACGGTCAGCAAGGTCACGGCGAGCGCGAGCTTCACCGAGCGGCCGAACGCGGCCCAGATATCGACATCGCCGACGCTATCGCGCAATGCCGCGAACCAGTGCAGCGAAACGCCGCGCATCGGAAAAGTGAGGCCGCCTTCGGGACCCTGGAAGGACAAAACGAAGATCGTGATGACGGGGCCGTACAGAAAGAGCACGAATAGCCCGAAGACGAGCGCGAGCCAGTAAAAGCTCGCGGGCCGATGCTCGCGATGCGTGATTGCGCGGGGCATGTCACAGTTCCTTTCTGATATCGACGACGCGCGTCAGCGCCCAGACGATCGTCAGCACGACGGCGAGGAGGATGATCGCGTTGGCCGCGGCGGCGGGGAATTGCAGGTAGCCGGTCTGCACCTGGATGATCTTGCCGACCGAGGCGATCTGCTGCCCGCCCATCACGCCGACGGTCAGAAAATCGCCCATCACGATGGTGACGACGAAAATTGAGCCGATCACGATGCCGGTTCTCGACAGCGGCAGCACCACGTCGCGGGTCACCTGCCAGCCGCTCGCGCCGCCGTCTCGCGCGGCTTCGAGCAGCGACCGGTCGATGCGCATCATCGCGTTGAAGATCGGCACGATCATGAAGAACGTGTACAGATGCACGAATGCGAGCACCACGGAGAAGTTCGAATACAGCAGCCATTCGACCGGATGCTCGACGAGATGCGTCGACATCAGCGCCTGATTCACGAGCCCGTTGCGGCCGAGCAGCGGAATCCACGAGATCATACGGATCACGTTCGAGGTCCAGAACGGAATCGTGCAGACGAGGAACAGCACTGTCTGCATCGCGGTGGTTCGCACATGAAAGGCGAGGAAGTACGCGATCGTGAAGCCGATCACGAGCGTCACAGCCCAGACGATCGCGCAGAACTTCAGCGTCGACCAGTACGTCTTGAAGGTCACGCAGACATCGGTGACGGAGCCGCATCCGTCGAATATCGCCACATAGTTCTTCAGCGTGAACGCCGGGATGATCTGGTATTCGTTGAAATCCCAGAAGCTCACGATCAGCGTGATCACGAGCGGCACGATGAAAAACAGCACGAAGGTCAGCGTAAGCGGCGTCGCCTGAAGCCCCGCGCTCACACGCCGGTGACGCACCGGCGTTTCCTTGGCCTGTTGCAGATATTCGACGGAAGCCATCGTCGGGCACGCTCCTTCAGATTACCGCGGGTGGGTTCAGGCCTCATCAGGCGGCGATGAACTCGTTCCACTTCTGGACCATGTAGATGTTCTCGTCCATCACCGCGTTCCAGCACGCAATGGCGCCCATGCGCTGATTGTACGAGCCGCCGTCGCGCACGGTGCCGGCCTTTTCGAGCAACTGCCCGTCGGGCGCCTTGATGTCCTGCGCGGCGGGCTTGCCTTCCATCCAGTAGTCCCACTCGTAGGCCTGCATATGCGACCGCGCGGTTTCCGTGACGCCGGGGTAGTAACCCTGACGCATCAGATACGCGCCCGCCCAACCGTCCTGGAACCAGTTGACGAACTCATATCCCGCATCGAGCTTCTTGCCTTGCAGCGAACGAGGAAAGCCGAAGCCGGACGCCCACGAGCGGTAGCCTTCCTTGAGCGGCTGAAACTTGCACGCGATACCCATCGTGCGGACCTTCGTGACGGCGGGCGACCACATGGACTGAATGACGACTTCGCCCGACGCCATCAGGTTCACGCTTTCGTTGAAGTCGCGCCAGAACGCGCGGAATTGCCCGGCGCGTTTCGCGTCGATCAGAATCTTGATGGTCTGGTCGATCTCGGCCTTCGTCATGTTGCCCTTGTCGCCGTATTTCACGTGGCCCATCGCTTCGATCGCCATTGCCGCATCCATGATGCCGATCGCCGGAATGTTCAACAGCGCGGCCTTGCCCTTGAATTGCGGATTCAGCAGATCAGCCCATGTGTCGACCGGGCGTGAGATCAGATCGGGACGGATGCCGAGCGTATCCGCGTTGTAAGTGGTCGGGATCAGCGTCATCCATTCGGTGGGCGCCGCGCTGAATTCGGTCGAGCGCGCGCCTTTGAGGAACATTACCTTCTTCGGCGCAGTGCCTTGATCGCCGATCTTCTTGCCGTCCACCTCGCCCTTGGTCAGCACGGGCGTGATCTTGTCGGCGAGCTTGATGCGCTTCACGTCCATGCCCGCGAGCGTGCCCGCCGGAATCAGCTTCTTGAGCGAGAAATACTCGGTATCGACGATATCGAACGAATTCGGCTGCGTGATGATCCGCTTGGTGACGTCATCAGTCGTGACGGGAATGTATTGAATCTCGATGCCCGTGTCTTCCTTGAACTTCTTCGCGATGTCGGCGCTCTGGTTGACCGCGGTGCCCAGATAGCGCAACGTGATCTTCTCCTGTGCATGGACATAGGGAAATCCGGCGATGCCGGCTGCCGCCACCGCGCCCTTGATGAAGGTGCGGCGTGAAAGGCCCTTGTCTACCGATGCTTCGTCGCGTGCGTTGTCGTTTTCGTCGTTCACTGGACTCTCCTCGAATTTGAAGTGGTGAATGCCTGGTTCACGCGGCGAGCGGATGCGCGTTCTTTTCGTCCCACCATACCGCGACGCGTGCGCCTGGGCCTGCGCGTTGGGGGTCGTAGTCGGCGTCGCTTATCACGGAGACGAGTGCCGGCGAGCCGTCCAGCGGATCGAGCGTCATCCGCAGATGCGTGCCCTGGTATTCGGCTTCGCGCACCGTGCATGCGACTCCGCCAATGCGCGAAAGACCGCCGTCGCCTCCGCTCGTTCCGGGCGTGACACCTTGTGGGGCGACGCGCAGATGATCCGCGCGCACCGTGAAGAGCCGGTCGCTCGCGCCGAGCACGTTGTGGCCGCCGAGAAAGCGCGCGACGAACTCCGTGCGCGGACGGTTGAAGATTTCGAATGGCGTGCCGCTTTGCTCGATCCGGCCGTGACTCATTACCACGACGAGATCGGCGAGCGCCATCGCTTCTTCCTGCGAGTGCGTGACGTGCACGAAGGTGATGCCGAGTTCCTTCTGCCAGCGCTTGAGTTCGGCGCGCATCTGCACGCGCAGGAAAGGATCGAGCGCGGACAGCGGTTCGTCGAGAAGCAGGCAACGCGGCTCGTTGAGCAGCGCACGCGCGAGCGCGACGCGCTGCTGCTGGCCGCCGGAAAGTTGCGCGGGCTTGCGCTCCGCGTAGGCCGACATCGCGACGAGTTCGAGCAGTTCGCCCGCGCGCTTGCGGCGTGCGTCCTTGGCGACGCCGCGTACCTTGAGGCTGAACGCGACGTTGTCGAGCGCGGAGAGATGCGGGAAGAGCGCGTAGCTCTGGAACACCATCGCGGTGCCGCGCGCGACCGGCTGCTCGCGCGTGACGTTGCGTCCGCCGATCAGCACGTCGCCTTCGGAGACCCATTCGTGACCTGCGATCATGCGCAGTGTCGAAGTCTTGCCGCAGCCGGACGGCCCGAGCAGACAGCAGTACGCACCGCCGGGAATGCGCAGGTCGATCGCATCGACGGCGAGCGCCTCGCCATACCGCTTCGAAACATGCACCAGCTCGATGTCGGCTGGGCGCGCGTGAACCACCGTGGATGCCGGCTGAACCATGAAGGACTGTCCTGTGTTGGCGCGGATGGAATGCAGCGGGCGAAGCCATTGCAAGACATATGCCATTCACGTTCACAGACCCGGCATAGCGTGCGCCAAATCAACCTGCACGCGCATGTCGACGACTTGGCGCACATATTGCACACGATCTCGCGGCCCGATCGTCAGCGCTTGCGCAGGCGTAACGTGCGCGATCCAGGTGCGGATAACGTCCGCGTTGGGGCATGACCTGATCAAACCAGTTCATCCACACTCGACAATGAACAACTTCGATCCGTTGAAGACGCATGGACGCTTCGCCTACCGGTCAATACACTGTGGCGATGGATACCGCTGGCCCAACGGCGCTGGCCTCGCGGTTTATCTGGGCTTCAATCTGGAGCACTTCGCTTTCGGCGAGGGACTCGGCGCGGCGCTCGGGCCGCTGTCGCCGCAGCCCGACGTGCTCAACTACAGTTGGCGCGAATACGGCAATCGCGTGGGTGCGTGGCGCTGCATCGAGTTGTTCGACGCGCTCGATATGTCCGCGGCCACGCTGACCAATACGTCGCTTTACGACCATTGCCCGGAACTGATCGAAGCTTGCGCGGCGCGCGGCGACGAACTGATCGCGCATGGCCACACCAACGCGGCGCGTCAGAGCGATCTCGACGAAGCAGCCGAACGCGCGCTGCTCGCGCATTGCCGCGCGCGGATAACGGAGTGCTCCGGCGCGGCGCCTTCGGGGTGGCTGTCGCCGTGGATCTCGGAGTCGCATCACACGCCGGACCTGCTTGCCGAAACCGGATATCGCTACACGCTCAATTGGTGTCACGACGACCGTCCCGTGCGCATGAACACGCGCGGCGGACCGCTCTGGTCGATCCCGTATCCGCAGGAGTTGAACGATCTGCCGATGATCATGGGCCGTCAGATGGATATGCGCGACTTTGCCGACATGATCATCGACCAGTTCGACGAGATGCTCGAGCAGATACAACGCACGCGCGAACCGCAGGCGCTCGTGATGGGCATCGCGCTGCATCCGTATATCGTCGGACAGCCTTATCGGTTGCGGCATCTTCGGCGCGCGCTCGGGCATATCGCCGCGGCCCGCGAGAACATCTGGCTCACGACACCTGGAGCAATCGTGCGGCATGTCGACGAGGCCGTGCCGCTTCCGGCTGATGCCGCATGAAGCAGGAACAGGAAAGCGCGGACGCGCGCATCTATCGATCGATCTTTGAAGGCGTGCTGAGCCGCAAGCTCACACCCGGCACGAAGCTGCCGGAGCCTGAACTGTGCGCGCTGTTCGGCGCGAGCCGCGCGGTGGTGCGGCGCGCGCTCGAAAAGCTCGCGTACGATGGTATCGTCGTGCTGCGTCCGAACAAAGGCGCGATGATCGCGCAGCCGACGCGCGAGGAAACGCGCATGATCTTCGAAGCGCGGCGCGCGGTCGAACGCTCGCTGGTCGAACTCGCCGCACAGCGCGCGAGCCGCACCGACATCGCCGCGCTGCGCGAACAGCTCGCCAAGGAGCACGAGGCGATGCACCGTTTCGATCAGCCGTCGTGGGCGCGGCTCGCAAGCGCGTTTCATCTGCGCATCGCGGCGTTGGCGGGCAATGCGATCCTCGAACAGTATCTGACCGAACTGATATCGCGCTGCTCGCTGATCGTCGGCGCGTATGAGCCGGAGGGCAACGCCCCATGCGAGCATGACGAACACACGGCCATTCTCGATTGCCTCGAAGCGCGCGATGCCGAAGGCGCAAACGCGCACATGAGCGCGCATTTGCGCGAACTGGAGGCGCGCATAGAGACATCGCGGATGCCGGGCGCGAAGGGGCTCGCGCAACTGCTCGGTATCGAACCTGTCCAACGAACCCTGGTGGACTGATATGGAAATCGACTTCGAAGCGATCACCGAGTATCAGCGCTACAAGCTGATGGCGAGCCTGATCGTACCGCGTCCGATCGCGCTCGTGACGACGCTCGGCGCGGATGGGACCGTCAACGCAGCGCCGTTCTCGATGTTCAACATGCTGGGCGAAGAGCCGCCCATCGTGATGATCAGCATCAACCGGCTGGCGGACGGCACGCTCAAGGACACCGCGGTGAACATTCCGCGCGAGAAAGAGTTTGTCGTGCATCTCGCCGACGAAGCAATTGCTCAGCAGATGCATCGTTGCGGAGAACGTTTCTCCGCCGATGTCTCCGAACTCGATGAGGTCGGGTTCACCGCGCTGGCGTCGTCGCGCGTGAAGCCGCCGCGTATCGCTGAAGCGCCGGTCGCGTTCGAATGCGTGCTGTGGGAGACGCTGGAGACCACGAGCCGGCACATCTTCATCGGCAAGGTGCTGATGCTGCACGCGCGCGATGAGCTCATCGATCTCGATGCATGGCGCGTGCGTTTGCAGCACTACTTTCCCGTAGGGCGGTTTGGCGCAAGTGACTACATTTCGACGCGCGAGCGCTTCGAGTTGTGACGCGCGTTTGAATTTCTCCATCCAGAAGCGAGGTATTGTTCGAGCTGCGGGGCCTCGGTTTTTCCGTTCCTGGTAGAACATTGCTCGATGATGTTTCAGTGGTGTTGCGCTCGCATCAAGTGACAGGTTTGATCGGGCATAACGGCTCCGGTAAATCCACGCTCATCAAACTCCTTGCCCGGCAGTTGCGACCATCGCACGGAACGGTCGAATTTCGCCGACGCGCGATCAAGGATTGGCCGATTCGGGAATTTGCCCGCAATCTCGCGTACCTTCCGCAGACACCACCGTCGGCAGCCGGATTGCTGGTGTGTGAACTGGTGGCATTTGGCCGATACCCCTGGCGCGGCGCGCTTGGTCGGCTCGGTCCCGCCGACCACCGGGCGATTGAGCAAGCGATGGCGTCGACCGACGTGATCCGATTTGCTGACCAGCAGGTGGAGACTTTATCGGGCGGTGAGCGTCAGCGCGTCTGGATCGCGATGCTCATTGCTCAGGATGCCGACTGCCTCTTGCTCGACGAGCCGATCTCGGCGCTCGACGTCTCGCATCAGGTTGAGGTGCTGTCCCTCGTCCGGCAACTGGCGACGGAGCGAGGGCTGGGCGTGGTCGTCGTGCTTCACGACATCAACATGGCCGCGCGCTACTGCGACGAACTTGTGGCATTGCGTGGCGGACGGCTAGTGGCACAAGGCTCGCCCCAACAGATCGTCACGCCGGAGCAGCTTCAGGAAATCTACGGTGTGACGATGGGCGTAATGCCGCATCCGGATACGGGCGAGCCATTGAGCTTCGTTCGCCAGGAACAACACATCAACGACTGAATTGGCAGGAATCTGGATGAAACAGGATCAGGCTTCATCGCCCGAACCCCGGTTTGCGGGCGAGATGTTTCGGCTGTTGCGCCCCTTCTGGCCGGTCATGCTGCTGGCGACCGCGTTAGGCGTGGTCGGCGGCCTTTGTACCGCTTGGCTGCTCGCCGTCATCAACGAGGGATTGCATGCGGTGGGCGGTATTACGGCAACGATGATCGCTATATACGCTGCCTTGTGCTTCGTGACACTCGCGTGCAACGCGATTACCGGGATCGGAAACAGCGTCATCGGGCAAAAGATCATTGCCGCGTTGCGCAAGGACATCTCCGCGCGGATAGTTTGTGCACCAATGAACGCGATCGAGCGCTATCGCATCCATCGGCTGTTGTCGACGTTGAACAGTGACGTCGATACCGTGAGTGCCTTTACATTCAGCTTCCCGAGCTATGCCGTCGCCTTTGCAGTGACGGCGGGGTGCGTCGTGTATATGGTCGTGCTGTCGCCGCTGCTGTTTATTGTTGCCGCCGTTGCAATCGTTCTTGGTGTCCTGATCAACCAGTACGCCTTGTTGCAGTGGCAGCGACATTACAAAGGGGTGCGTGGTGCGCAGGATGAGTTGCAAAAGCAATACCGCGCGATTACGGAGGGAGCAAAGGAACTGCGCATCAATCGCGAGCGGCGCTTCCGGGTATACCGGACGCATCTGTCCGGCGCGGCTGATCAGGTCGCCGACCTGAAGATCAGGGCCATGCGCCTGTTTTATGGCGCGGGCGCCGCGGGCACCACATTGTTTTTCATTGTGATTGGCCTGATTCTTTTATTTCAGCAACGCCTGGGCGTGCGTGGCGAGGTCGTTAGCGGCTTCGTAATCGTGTTGTTGTATGTCAGAGGACCAGTCGAAACGCTGGCGGGCGGCCTGCCGGCCTGGACTCAGGCCAGGATTTCATTTCAGCGTATAGCGGAATTGTCCGCACAGTTTACTAATCGCGAGACGCGCCTGCTTGAGGATGAGGCGTCGAACCGACTGCCTGATGTACGCAGCATCGAGCTGAGGTCAGCCGTGTGGACGTTTCCGCGAGTGTGCGATCAGCCTCCGTTCCAGTTGGGGCCGCTAAATCTGCGCATTGAGAAGGGCGAGACCCTGTTCGTGATCGGCGAGAACGGCAGCGGCAAAACCACGCTCATCAAACTGCTTCTGGGCCTGTACATTCCCGATCGCGGCGAATTGCTCCTGAATGGCGATCGGGTGAACGCCGACGCGATGGACGACTACTGGCAGCTCTTCTCAGCCGTGTTTTCCGACTACTACCTGTTCGACGATCTGGTGGTACGGGATCCGGCATTGCTGGCGCGTGCCGGAACATATCTGGAACAGCTAGAGATTGCCCACAAGGTTCAGATTACCGACGGCACCTTCTCGACCATCGATCTTTCGACCGGACAGCGCAAGCGGCTCGCGCTGATCCACGCGATGCTGGAACAACGGCCAATCATGATGTTCGACGAATGGGCTGCCGATCAGGATCCGACCTTCCGGCGCGTGTTCTACCCGGAATTCCTGCCTGAGTTGAAACGGCAGGGCAAGACGTTGATCGTTGTGTCGCACGATGATCGGTATTTCGACGTGGCTGACAGGGTGATCCGCCTCGAGAACGGAAAGATCGTTCAGTCGTCGGCAGGGGCATCGTTTGCCTACGAGAACAGGCCGCAGCGTGCTGGGAACTGGGGGGCATCGGTCGCGGATATCAGGACTACGCGCTGATGTTCCGCTGGCTGATTGAATGGCAGGTAAGGAAATGAAATGGTCAGCGAAACGCTGCTTTGCCGATGCGCAACATTTCTTGTGTAGCCAAAGATGAGGCAGTCCGACTGCTTCTGGTTGCCTGCATCGACGGAGTTGGTCAACAAACCGGGTGCTCCGAACGAGGAAAGTGTTTCTTGACGATGAGCGCATGACGGTAGCCACCGGACGAGTGTCACCACATTGCTCGGGACTGGGTACGTAACTGACCTCAGCTTGGACAATGATCTCGGCGATGACAGTAGTGGGACCGGCTAAGACGTGATTGCGTGGATTGAGGTGGCTGTCGCGCTGAGTCGCTTCGTTCCGCCGAGAATTACGGCGCATTCAGCGAATCCAGCCGCGGTAAGCGGATGCGCGCCGGTATCAAGGCAATCGATCGACTTCGAGAAAGTTCTGTTCTGGGCCATCTCCTTCGTCGATAGCGTCTGTGTGACGGTTCCAGTACATTCAGGCCGGCAGATTCATTTCGATGCGAGATAGCGTTGAGGTGACTCCCCGGTGATCTGCCGGAACATGGCAATGAACGCACTGGCTCTACCGTAACCAAGATCCGCAGAAACACGTGTAACTGATTGGCCCTGCGCAAGCCGGGTGATGGCCTCGATCACCCTCGACTGTTGACGCCACGCTCTGAACGTCATACCAGTTTCTTCCTTGAAATGGCGCGCCAGAGTTCGTCCACTCGCTCCGAGTTTTTCCCCCCAGA
Source organism: Paraburkholderia sp. (assembly GCF_047605525.1). Taxonomy (GTDB): domain Bacteria; phylum Pseudomonadota; class Gammaproteobacteria; order Burkholderiales; family Burkholderiaceae; genus Paraburkholderia. The sequence goes on from NZ_JASGFN010000017.1 coordinate 43,958, forward strand.
TATCGAGAGAATCTTCGCAGGTCGGGTCATTCAGCAGATGCTCGCATATCCTGACAAGCCGTCCATCACGCGGCACTGGCAGACTGCCCTGATGCATAGGCTCTGCACGCGGGAGCACCTTTAGCAGCAAAGCCGCCGATAACGCGGCATCACTGTCGGGTTCGTATGTTAGGCCACCTTCGGCCAAATTTATGACCAGCTCACGTGCGAATGTCGAAATGGCAATCAGCGTGGGATCGCGCCAGGACCAGGGAAGCCTGTCCGGCTCGATATGGACCCCGACCACATCGGTTTCGCCAACAGCGATGACTGCGTGTTCGACATGGGGGGGTAACCATACCGCACGGCTCGGCGGAATTATCCAGGTGAGTGACGGCGTTAGCACTCGCAGGACGCCGGAGACCGCGAAAGAAAGCTGGCCAAAATGATGGACGTGCCATCCAAATCCTTCGCCGTGCTGGTGGTGAGTGATTGACGCCGAAATGGGACGGGCAAGTCTCCTTTCCTTGATCCCATAACGTCTGAATATCTGGTTCTTCATGGGCTGACGGCAGGTGTTGTCATAAAGTCGGTATTGTACCGCGTAAGCGTACAGAGAATGTCCAAAACTCAGTATATGCTGTCTCCCATTCGGAAGTCGAAGCAGATATTCTCATCTGGAACAAAGAGTTGAGAATTTTCCATGTTTCATTATTAATGATTCTCATTATTTAACTTGCTCCATTTTTTGTGTGGTCAGTCGGTTTCCGGCCACCCAGCCAAACCTCCTTACTGCCTTGAATAAGCCTTTCTGGAACCGGTCATGCGTCTGATCGTGACACTCGTACGCAGCGCACGCTGGCTGCTGCCTATAGCCATACTGACCAGCCTCGTTAGTGGCTTCGGCAATGCTGCTCTCGTTGCGCTGATCAATCAGGCTCTCGGTGCACCTGCTGCCCGGCTGGCAGATCTCGGTATGCGCTTCGTCCTGCTTGGACTGCTGGTTCTTGTTACGCGAGTGTCCTCACAGACGCTTTTCATGTATCTGGGACAGCGTACAAAGGCAACACTGCGCATGCAGATAATCCGGCGCATCGTCGCAACGTCCTATCCCGATATAGAGCGATGTGGCGCTGCGCGGCCGCTTGGCGTGCTGACACAGGACCTGGATACGATCGTCGTGTTCTTCGTCAGCCTTCCATCGATTGCCACGCAGGGCGCAGTCATTGCCGGTTGCCTGATTTATCTCGGTATGCTGTCGTGGCCGGTCCTCTTGTCGGCGCTGGTTGCGATCGGAATTGGGGCGCTAGGTTTTCGTATGGCCAACGGACCTGCACTCCTCCATCTGCGGGGGTCGCGTCGTCGCGAAGACGATCTGGTCCGGCAATTCCGCGCACTCTTTGATGGTGCCAAGGAACTGAAACTGCACCGTGCCCGGCGCGAGGCATTCGTTGACGAAGAACTGGCCCCGCACGTCGAGGCAGTCCGCATGCAGCGCACGCGCGGCTATGTGCTGAACGCGGCAGCGGCAAGCTGGGGCAATCTAGTTCTGTTTGCCTTTGTGGGGCTGACGATCTTCGTGCTGGCCCGCCGCTTCGGCGCAGATACGCATGTCATGTCGGGCTTCACGCTTGTCTTGCTCTACCTGATCATGCCAGTGGAGGCGCTGCTTTCCGCGTTGCCGACGATCAGTTCGGTACGCGTCGCACTTGAGCGCATCGGGCAACTGCATGACGCATTGCCCCCGGATGTTCCGTCTCAAGCTGCAGCGGGTCGGACATTTTTGAGCATCGTGCTTGGGGGTGTCACGCACCGTTATTTCCGCGAAAAAGAAAACGGCGTCTTCCTGCTCGGCCCAGTCAATTTCGAGTTCCGTCCGGGGGAGATCGTGTACCTGATTGGTGGAAACGGCAGCGGGAAGACGACGTTTGCCAAGCTGCTGGTTGGGCTGTATGTGCCCGAAGATGGCCGCGTATTGCTCGACGGCAGGCCGGTCGATGCAGGTACGCGGGATACGTACCGACATCTATTTTCCGTCGTGTTCAGCGATTTCTATCTGTTCGAGTCATTGTTCGGCCTGTCGGCAGACAGCGAACGCATGGCACGGACACTCCTGGCCGAACTCCAGCTCGACCACAAGGTGCGTGTCGAAAACGGAAATTTCTCTACCCTGGATCTTTCTCAAGGGCAGCGCAAGCGTCTCGCGCTGCTGGTCGCCTATCTGGAAGACCGGCCATTCTATGTTTTCGACGAATGGGCCGCTGATCAGGACGCGGTGTTCAAGGACGTGTTCTACCGGAAGATGCTGCCGGCGCTGAAGTCCCGGGGCAAGGCCGTGCTGGTCATCACGCATGACGACCGCTATTTCGATCTCGCGGATCGCACAATCAAGCTGGAGAGCGGACAACTGGTCGACGACACGGCGCGGGCAGTACATCCATACCAGGTGGCGGCGCGATGAATACGCCAGACGTCACGACATCCCGGTCGGATTCGACATCCCGATCCGGCATCCCCTTGTCAGCGGCATACGACCTGGAGCAGGTGAGCTTTGCTGTAGCCGGCCGGGAACTGCTACGCGCTATCGACCTGAGGTTCAATGCCGGATTGGTAACGGGGCTTGTAGGCCATAACGGCTCCGGCAAAACGTCGCTCATCAAGCTGCTTGCGCGTATTCACCGCCCCACCAGTGGAAGCATCACGTTCGGCGAGCGCCCGCTTGCCGACTGGCCGCACCGGACCTTTGCGCAGCAGGTGGCGCATCTGCCCCAGTACACGCCCGCGACTGATGGACTGCTGGTTCGCGAACTGGTTGCGCTTGGCCGGTATCCCTGGCACGGCGCGCTGGGCCGCTTCTCGGCCGAGGATCGTGACCGAGTGAATGACGCGATGCACGTGACGGACGTAATGCGCTACGCGGACCGGGCCGTGGATAGCCTGTCCGGTGGTGAGCGTCAGCGCGTCTGGGTGGCAATGCTGATCGCCCAGGGCAGCCGTTGCTTACTGCTTGACGAGCCCACCTCTGCCCTCGACGTCGGGCACCAGCTTGAGATCCTGGGGCTGATCCGGAAACTCGCCGACGAACGCGGCGTGACGGCCATCGTCGTGCTGCATGACATAAACATGGCTGCACGGTTCTGCAATGAACTGGTGGCATTGCGCGGCGGCCAGGTGCTGATGAAGTCATCGCCTGACGCGGTGATGAGGCCGGACTGTCTCAGGAGTATCTACGGGGTTCCCATGGGCGTATTCAGGAAACCGGACAGCGGCGACGTGATCGGGTTTCCAAAATGAACGGCGCGGGACGCAGCATGGGGCAGGTAATCGACAGGGTACGCCGCCTTTTCCTGGGACGGGCTGGCCAGATGGCGCTGTGGGCGTCGAGCGTGGGGGTGTCTGTGGGCCGGGCGATGGCATCTCCGGAGATCCCGCGTCGGATAGTGGTGATGAACTGGCCGTTGACTGAGACGTTGCTGGACGTCGGCGTTGTGCCTGTCGGCGTATCCGCGCCTGAGTGGTATCGGCGCAATGTGGTGGAGCCGACATTGCCATCCAGGGTGGTCGATGTGGGGTTGTTGTATTCGCCGAACTACGAGGTTCTGGAAGAACTGGCCCCCGACCTGCTGATCATCACGCCAGGACATGCCCCTGCGCGTCCCATGCTTGAACGACTGGCACCGACATTGACGTTGGGGCGGTACACGTCGAATGCGCAGCCATACCCCGCATTGCGCGCCGAGACATTGCAGATGGCACAGGCTGTGGGACGGAACAGCGAGGGTCACAGGCTCCTGGAGAGAACGGACAGCGTACTGGACGGGGTAGGGGCGCGTCTGGCGCAGCGCCCGGAGTTGCTTCATCGCCCGGTGGTCGTCGCGGAACTTGTCGATGACAGGCATGTGCGTGTCTATGGGGCGGGCAGCCTGTTTGATGCGATGACGTCCAGGATCGGGGTGACCAATGCAGTGAATCAGGGAGGGCGGCAACCCACCTGGTCAACCGGCCAGGGTGGTTTTACCGTGGTCCCTATGCAGCGTCTTTTCGACTTGCCACAGGCAACCCTGCTGCTGACGGGAGAACTCCGATCATCTCAGCGTACCGCGCTTGAGAAGGATGTGATGTGGCAGGCGCTTCCGTCATTGAAGTCACGGCATGTCGCGGTCCTCCCGGTCATCGCCTCGGACGGAGGGCTTTTCTCGATGCAGCGTTTTGCTCTGGCTGTAGAGCAGGCCCTTGCTGATATCGCCGGAGGGAGAGGTGGCCTTGGCTGAGTTCATTTCATCCGGCCACGTCCGTCCAATGCGCAATTACTGTGTGCCGATGCTGTGCCTGCTTGCGATCGCCGCGGCAGCCTTGACGGCGATGCGCGTCCACGACGAACTGCATGGTGCAAGGCTCTTGGCGGCAATCGGTTCCGTGGAAACCGGGGATTTTCATCTGCTGATTGTGCGCAACGATATCCTGCCCCGTGTTGCCGTCGCGCTGCTCTGCGGCGCGGCCTTAGGGCTGGCGGGGACACTGGCCCAGCAGGTCCTGCGTAATCCTCTTGCCGAGCCCATGACGCTGGGCGTGCTGCCCGGCGCATATCTCGCTGTCTCGGCAGCGGCGATCTGGGCGCCCGCATTACTGGACATGCAAAAAGAACTGGTCGCGCTTGCCGGAGGCGGGGTCGCGATGCTCGCTGTATTCCTGCTCGCCTCGTCACAGCGCATGTCCTCACTGGCGGTCATCCTCGCCGGGATGGTGGTCAATCTGCTGTGCGGCGCGATTAGCATGGCGATCGCCTGGACTCACTACGAGATCCTGCACGGCGTCATGATCTGGGGTGGCGGTGCGCTTGATCAGAGCGGTTGGGGGACCTGCACATGGTTGGCGCTCCGGCTCGGGCTCGCGCTGCTTCCCGTCTGGTGGTTGCGTCACCCGTTGGCCGCGTTCTCGGCTGGAGACTCGACTGTCCACAGCCTCGGTATCGGTGTGCAGCATCTGCGCCTTGTTGCATTGCTGGTGACGGTGGCGCTTGCCGCTTGCGTTGTAGCTTCAGTGGGCGTCATCGGGTTCGTCGGCCTTGCCGCACCTGTCATCGCTCGGCTCGCGGGCGCACGGCGCATCGGTCAGCGGCTCGTGTGCGCGCCATTACTGGGCGCCCTACTGCTATGGGCGACCGACGAAGTTATCCAGACGATCTCGTACAGCGGGTTTCTTTCTGGCCATCTGATCCCGACCGGCACAGTGACTTCGTTGCTGGGCGTGCCGCTTCTGATCGCACTGCTTCCACGACTGCGTGCCATACCAGACGTCGAATCAGCCGACGCCGTACATATGCCGAAGCACCTGTCGCGATGGTATATCCCATTCGGCACCTTCATGGTACTGGGGACGTTTGGCACATCGTTGCTCGTGACGCGTAGCCTGCATGGGTGGCGGATTCAGACGTATTCCCCTGCTGGGCTGCTCGTCGCGTGGTGGCTTCCGCATACCGTCGCGGTGATGACGGCGGGCGCGCTGCTCGGACTGTCCGGGACGCTGTTTCAACGCATGACCGCAAATCCGATGGCCAGCCCCGATCTGCTTGGTGTCAGTTCTGGTGGTGCGCTGGGCATGGCCGTTGCCCTCTTTGCGGCTAAACAGATTTTTCCGATGGCGCTACTTGCTGGATGCCTTGGAGGTGCCTTCGTGACTCTTATGGCACTCCTGTGGATGGGTAGGCGGACGGGTTTTGCCCCCGAACGGATGCTGCTGGTCGGAATAGCGCTCAGTGCCCTTTTCCAGTCGTTTGTTGGAGCAGTAACGGCGAGTGGAGACTCGCGGGCAGCGCTATTGCTTAACCTGATGTTCGGCAATACCTATTACGTGCAGCCCGTGACGGCCTACGTGGCGGCAGCGATTACGCTCCTGGCGGTGAGTCTTGTCCCGCTCTTCGCCCGCTGGCTGCAGACGCTGGGGCTGGGTGCGCAATTCGCGAGCGGTGTCGGCGTGCATGTCGTTCCGGCGCGCGGTTGCGTCCTGCTGTTCGCTTCGATTCTGACTGCGGTGTCCACAGTGGTCGCCGGTCCGTTGACATTCGTGGGGTTGATCGCTCCGCATCTGGCCAGGTTTTCGGGTGCGCGCCGGCCGTCCGCTCAAGCGTGGATTGCAGCGCTGTTCGGCAGCGCACTCATGGGTTTCTCGGAATGGCTTGGTCGTCAGGTCATGTTTCCAGAAACGATGCCGACTGGCCTTATTGCCACGCTAGTGGGCGGTAGCTATCTGGCGGTCATGTTCATCCGCCGACGAGGATAGGGCGAGCGGTCTAGCCATCTGTGCTACGGGACATGGAACGATACTGGCAGCATAAATGTAAATAAGACGCATTTGTATTGATCTGTGATCGATGGTGATCATGGCCGGGCGAGGAGGCCAGAACCCGGATGCGTCGAGTTCAGATTTTGATTTCTCAGACTCCTGATGAGAGGAAAAGCATATGAAAAAGAAACACGCTACATATTCAATTAGTATTGCAAATAGTTTCAGATTGAATGTATTCGCATTGGCCGCTATTGTTGCGTGGGCAGGAAGTGCTTACGCCCAGGATGTACCGACTGCCGGTTCGACGGATAACAGTTCCGCAACGGCGAATGTCCTGCCGGCAGTGACGGTCAGCGCGACGCGCGAAGTCGATGCAACAACGGAGGGTTCGGGATCGTACGGCGCGCAGGCGGCAACGATCGCCGGGAAGGTGCCGCGGAAACTTCAGGAGATCCCGAATTCGGTTTCGGTTATCACGCGTCAGCGCATGGACGATCAGAATATGACGACGCTGGAAGATGCGTTGCGGTACACCACTGGTATTCAAGCGGTGTCTTATGGTGACACCGCTTACTATTCGGCGCGCGGCTACCTGCTCGGCATTGAGTTCGATGGTGTATCGCTCATGAGCGGCGTCCAGTATGAGCCGCAACTGGATCTCGCTTTTTATGACCGCATCGAGGTTTTTCGGGGGCCGGCCGGGGTGATGGATGGAACGGGCAACCCGGGTGGCACGGTGAACATGGTGCGCAAGCGCCCGCTGGATACGTTCCACGTCACGACGGAAACGCAGGTGTCGTCCTTCGGCGGTGCGCGGCAGATGGTCGATGTGACTGGGCCGCTGAACAAGGAGGGCACACTGCGGGGACGGGCTGTTATCGTAGGGTCCGACGAACATCAGTCCATCGATCGCTACCGGCAAAAGGAGGCAGGCTTTTACGGCATCCTTGAATACGACATCACTCCGCGTACCACCGTTGCCCTATCAACTGCCCACCAGGTTAATGCGGATACCGGATTTGACTTCGGCGTTGGTGGGATTAACAACGGACAGCGCCTACCCACTTCATGGTCGCAGAACTTCGGTGCGAGCTGGAACTACCAGCGTAATACGCTGGATGAGGCAAACGTTAACTTGACGCACCGGTTCGATAACGGCTGGAACTCGTCGACGACGGTGCTCTATCGCCGGTACAGCTTCAGCAGTACTTATGCTTACCCGTTTGGGGCCACTGGTACTAATCCGTATGACCAGACGTATTATGCTCAAAAGCAAAGCGGAACCTATAACTGGTTTGCGATGGATACGAATGTATCCGGGCCGGTGCGTCTCTTTGGCCGTAATCATACGCTGACGTTTGGGGCGACCTATAGCCAGCTCTCTGAAACCAACCCTTTCGTTAGTCAAAATATCGGGACATTCAATGTTCTCGATGCGGCGAGTATTCCGAAACCAGATTTTGCCTCCGGCTCCAATACCAACTTCCGTTTCCAACAGGGCGGAGTGTATGGACAGGCCCGCATCAGGATTACGGATCCTCTTTCCGTGACCTTGGGCGCTCGAGAAATCTGGTATCAGTCAGAAACGCAGACAACGGGGGACTGGAAAGTCACTTCCCGTATGAATGGAAAATTTGTTCCATATGCTGCGATCGTTTACAACATCGTGCCGAATATCTCAGCCTATGTGAGCTACTCGGCGGTCTTCGCGCCACAGACAGGAACGAGTTTTGGCGGGCAAGGGCTGGCGCCCGCTTCCGGCAAGCAGTACGAGGCGGGTTTGAAGGGAACATTCATAAACGGGCGACTCAATGCTAATGTCGCCGCGTTCCGGATCGACAACGATCACTATCAAGTCGGTGATCCGATCCACACGGGATTTTATCTTGACGCTGGCAAGGTACGTAGCCAGGGATGGGAATTTGAGGTCAGTGGTGAACCGCTGAGCGGCTGGAATATCTACGCTGGATATACATTGCTTAATGCCGACTTTGAGTCAGGATTGACTGCTACGAGTCTCGGCAATGGAGCTGGCCTTGAGTCACCGCGAAATCTCTTCAAGCTCTATACGACATATCGATTCCAGCAAGGGATACTGCATGGGTGGATGGTGGGTGTCGGTATGTATGCGCAAAGCGCGACTAGCCGGTTAAACTCAAAATATGAGCAGGGCGGTTACGCCATATTTAATGCCCAGGTTGGATATCAGTTCAACAAGCATGTAACTGCATCTCTGGCGCTGAATAATATCTTCAACAGAGGATATTATGCGCGAACGCCGGGCACCTTCTATGGTCAGTTTGGTGATCTGCGGAATGCAGTATTGACGGTGCGGACTAATTTCTGACGAATTGTTTTTGAAGCGCGACAGAAGAACACCATATCGCTGACCTCTCGCGCACATATCTCACCGATGTGACTACGCAAAGAAAGTTTGTCAGTGGATATGAGTGTTCAAATGGACGCATTACCCAATCGCGTGTCCGAAACATCCGCGCGCCGCATCGCCGTGGTTGCCGGATTCGTTCTCGCTGCCCGCGTCGGTCTGCTTGCACCGGAGCTGAGCATGCAGGACAAGCTGGTTGAGAAGCCCCTCGAGTCGCAGACGATCACCGCCGAGCTGATCAGCGCGGCACCTGCGCCCGTGTCGATGTCTGCGGCGCTTCAGTCGTCGGCACCCCGCAGCCGGTTCCGCCCAAGCCTCACCCGAAGCAGCGTCCCGTCGAGCACCACGTAGTGACGGCAAAGCCCGCGTCGGTTCTGACCAGACCGGGCGACGAGCCATCGCCGATCCCCGCGGCAGCGGCAGAACCCACGCCGGCCCCGGCCACGCAAGTCACTCCAGCTGCGGTGGCGCCGGCGGCCACCGCAATCGGTCGGGAAACGCTGGCTGTCAGCACGCCGAAGGACGTGGCGCACCTGGACTGCAATATCGCGAAGCCGGAGTACCCGTGTCTGTCGAAGCGCATGAACGAGACCGGTACCGCAGTGGTCCGGTTCGTCATGGGACTGATCGGCGCCATCGAGGACATCCGGCTTCAGAAAAGTAGCGGCTACCCGAGGCTCGACAGCGCGGCGCTCGATGCGATGCACGCCAGCGCCTGCCGCCCGTATCTCGAAAACATCAAGCCGATCCGAGCCGCCTATTCGCAACCGTTCACCTTCAGTCTGGACGACTGAGCCAACCCACCTGAAGAAAGGGAATCAGCATGGAGCACTATGGCCTCGCCAACGTCTGGCAGCAAGGCGATTTCGTGACACGGGGCATCCTGATCGCCCTGACCCTGATGTCGCTGGCGTCGTGGACCGTCATTATCCTGAAGCTCTGGAACGTCGTGCGCCTGCGACGTGTCGTGCGCAATACCGAGCGTTCATTCTGGCATTCGGACGATTTCGAAGCCGGCCTTCACAAGCTCGGTGACAGCGGTTCGTCGTACGCCAGCAATCCGCTGCTCGCACTCGCGCTGTCGGGCAGGGAAGCCACCGAGCACCATCGCCAGACGCAGCCTCAACTGCACGACCGCATGGACATTTCCGACTGGGTGACGCGCCGTCTGAAGGACACGATGGAAGACATCGTTGCGCGACTGTAGTCCGGCCTCGCGATCCTCGCGTCGATCGGCAGCACGGCGCCGTTCGTTGGTCTGTTCGGCACGGTATGGGGCATCTACCACGCACCGGTCATGATCGGTACGACCGGCGAGACGACCATCGATAACGTGGCCGGGCCGGTCGGAGAGTCGCTGATCATGACGGCCTTTGGCCTGTTCGTCGCGATTCCGGCCGTGCTCGGCTATAACGCGCTCACACGGACCAACAAGGGCACCGTAACGAGGCTGAACCGCTTTGCTTCGACCTGGTAAAGAATGGCGAGTCGATCCGCTTGGTCGTGCTGTACTAAGAAAGGAGCGCCGCGATGCTCGAACTACTATCGTCGCACGCCTGCCACGGCGGCGAGTGGCGCATCTACAGGCACGGGTCGCGCACGATCGGTCTGCCGATGCGCTTCTCGATGTTCCTGAAGACGCATCGCACAGGAAGGTCCCAGCTCTGTTCTACCTCGCCGGGCTGACCTTCCTCGAAGAGACGTTTCCAATCAAGGCGCTCGCAGCGCCTTGCCACGCAACACGACATCGCGCTGATTGAACCGGACATGAGCCCACGCTGCACGGGCATTTCTTGCGAAAACGATACGTGTGTGACTTCGACGTCGGCACGGTTTTCTCTCTCGAAGCTATACAGGAGCTGCGGCCGAAACACCAGCGGAAACATCGCTCGAATACATCAGTGCGTTTGAAGACTGGTTCGATAACGATCTCGTCGCGACGGGCACCGTAGGACTTTACTCCGAGCGAATTTCGACCCTTGTCATCTGTTCGATGATGCGGATGACTGCCATGTGGTCTTCCTCACCGCAGCCTTGAGCGAGCGTACTCTTGTAGAACTCGTGCACAACACTGGCGATGGGCATCGGTGCGTTGATGCTGTGACTTAGTTCCATCGCGAGGTCCAAGTCCTTGTACTGCAGCTTGCTCTTGAATCCGGGCTGGAAGTTGCCTTTCAACACTTCAGGTGCACGAACCTCGAGTGCCCAGCAGCGTGCGGCGCCCTTGGGCAGTACTTCGACAATCTTTTGCGAATTCACTCCGGCCTTGGTACCCAGCGCGAGCGCCTTGCCCATGGCAAGCACGGTGGCTGCGGCGAGCATCTGATTGCACGACTTGACGAACTGGCCTGCTGAATTGCCACCGACGTGCGTCACGCGCTGGCCTAGCAAACGCAGCACCGACATGCAGCGTTCGAACACCTTCTTGTCCCCGCCAACCATGATGGACAACATGCCCTCGATCGCTCCTTTCTCTCCGCCGCTGACGGGCGCGTCGAGCATACGGGCTCCCGAAGCGCGTACTGCTTCGGTAAGCTCCCGCGTGGCGATGGTGGAGATGGTGCTCATGTCGATCAACACCTTCTCCTCATGAAGCGAGTGGATTACGCCGTTGTCGCCGAGCACCACTTCGCGCACATGAGGCGTATCCGGAACCATCGTGATGATGATTTCGGCTTCGCGCGCCACGGCTGCCGGACTATCTTGCCCATGTGCACCGTCCCGCACGAGTTCCTCGATGTCGGCACGCTGATTCGAATACACATGAGCAGCGTGACCTCCTTCGATCAGATTGCGCACCATCGGCTTTCCCATGATGCCCAAGCCGATAAACCCTAGAACGGGTCGTTTTTTGCTCATATCGAACCCCTCTCAAAGTCAGTCGACATCCGGCCGATCCGCTGGCTGCACGCTTTCGCCTCCATGCTTGAATCGATGCACGGAACGGTCGGAGGCAGCAGGTTTTATCGATGCTTGCCGAACTCTTCGTTGCCCGTCGTGCATGCGATAGCTTGCTCGCTCAGACTGAAGCCGAGTCCCGGACGGTTAGGGACGTGCATTCGTCCGCCACGCAGCTCGAGCCGTTCGTTGAACAGCGACTCCAGCCATTCGAAGTGCTCGAGCCACGGTTCGCTTTCGAACGCGGCGGCGAGATGTAGATGGATCTCCATCGCGAAATGCGGCGCGAGCTTCAGACCCCGCAAGTTGGCGAACTGCATGATCTGAAGAAACGGCGTGATGCCGCCGACTCGCGGTGCATCCGGTTGAACGAAGTCCGCTCCCCGTGCTTCGATCAGCGAAGCATGTTCGCCGAAGCTGGTCAGCATTTCACCGGTGGCGATCGCGGTGTCGAGCGATGCCACAAGCGCGGCGTGGCCCTCGAAATCATAGGCGTCCAGTGGTTCTTCGATCCACGTCAGGTCGACTTCTTCAAGCCCGCGGCAGGCTCGCTGCGCCTTCAGTCGGTCCCATTGCTGATTGGCATCGACCATCAGCGGAAAATCTGGACCGAGCAGCTCGCGCACGGCGGAAACCCGTCGGAAGTCTTCACGCATGTCGGGCTGGCCGACCTTCAGCTTGATGCTGCCAATGCCGTTCTTGCGCGAGCGCTCGACGTTTTCGAGCACGCGCTCGAGCGGCATCGACAGATAGCCACCTGAGGCGTTGTAACACTGCACCGAATCGCGATGAGCACCCAGCAACTTGGCGAGCGGCATTGAACGGCCTTGCGCGACGTGTCTTTCACTCGTACGGGCAGAGCGGCGCATTCATCTATGCGTTGTCCGCGATGGACATCGCGTTCTGGGACCTGGCGGCGCAAGCTGCAGGGCAGCCACTGTATCGACTTCCAGGTGGAAAGGGTGATGGTCTGGTCGACGCATACGCGAGCCTCGTCAGCTATGGCAACGATGCGCAACGTGTCGCGCAGGAGGTGCAAAAGCCCACAGCGAAGGTTTCGGGGCTATCAAGCTGCACGAGACGGACGACGACGCGGTAGCCGCCGCACGCGCTGCGCTGCCAGTCAATGTGCCGCTGATGGTCGACGTGAATTGCGCGTGGACGGAAGATGAGGCGCAAGACGTCCTTGCGCGATGGGAAGAGCTCGACGTGGTGTTCGTCGAGGAAGCGCTTTGGCCCGTCGACGACTACCCGGTACTCGCGCGGCTGAAGCGATCCGGCGTGCCGATTGCCGCAGGAGAGAACGTGTCGGGGGCTTCCCACGGCAAGAGGCCGACTGGGCGGTAGGCATCATCGCGACCGGCCAGCCGCTGGGAGCGGTTCTTGTTCTTGCCGCTCCGGTGATTGGATTTTATGCGGCGATCTGGGGGCTGGCGGATCGCTTTCGTCGCAACGGCCATGCTCGGGATGATCTGGCTCGTGGCCTGGCTGGCGCTCTTTCATGGTTTGCTACGAAAAACTGACTCGTGCTGTCAGTCCAGACGGGTGTCGGTTGATCAGTCGAAGTGTCCCGTTATGGGCCTGCACAATTTCCTTGACGATCGACAGACCCAGTCCCATGCTGCCGGGCCGGTCATTGCGTGCGTGATCGAGTCGTACGAACGGTTCAATCACGTCGCGCAGGCGGTCTTCGGGAATGCCTGGACCATCATCGCTTACGTCAACCTGGATCGCGCCGTCCAGCACCTTTGCGCTGACCGTGACTGTCCGGCCGAAATGGAGTGCGTTGTCGACGAGATTTGTCAGGACCCGTCGAATTGCCTCCGGCCTGCAAAAAAAGCGTATCTGTTCCGGACCGTCGTAGCGGATGGCGGCTCCCCCTTCCGCATATTCGTCGCACAGCGTGGAAATCAGTGCGCCGAGATCGAGCCATTCCCGTGTTTCACGGTCTGTGTCGCTGGCGAGGAACGCCAGCGCTGACGTGATCATCGACTGCATGATGTCGATGTTCTGGATCAGCTTGTCGGGCACGATGTCTGTGCGGTGGGTTTCGATATGCAAACGCATGCGGGTGAGGGGCGTGCGCAGGTCGTGGCTGATGGCCGCGAGCATGCGGGTCCGGTTCTGGACCGAATGCATGATGCGCTCCTGCATCAGGTTGAACGCATGGGCGGCGCGCCGTACTTCGAGCGGACCATGCTCTTCGATCGGCGCGATCGACATCTCCCGTCCGAACGCATCGGCCTGTTCCGAGAGCTGCCGCAAAGGGCGGATGACGCGCGAAATCGCCCAGGCGGACATCGCCGCAACGCCTACGCACAGGAAGATCAACGCGCTGTAGAAGGGACCGGTGAACCTGCCCGGCTCTCCCGAAGTACGGTCCGTCAATATCTCGAGGGTCTGGCCGTCCAGCGGAACAAGAACCTGGATGGTCTCGCCGGGCTTGTGGGAAGTGCAGGCGCGCACGGCCAGATCTGTGATGCCGGGAAGTTCGGCCCTGAGTGCAGCGTCGAAGTCATGCGTATCCAGTGTCTGTCGGGAGCACGCCGAAGGCGACGATGTCAGCCGGACGGACAGGTCGGGGCGCCTGACGGCGGCGACGATGGTGTTGCGTACGTCTTGCGGCGCGCCCCGGAGACTTTCCACGAGGCCCGCGACGCGATAGGCATTCTGCCAGGGCCACGGCGGAGCCGGTGGCGAGCCGAAGTAAGACAGCAGGACGATGAAGAGCAGGAACGTCGCAACCGATGAGCATCCGATGATGGCCAGTATCTGTCCGAGAGTGGTGGAAAGAAGGCGCCGCATCAGATAACCCTGACCTCGGGCTCAAAGGCGTACCCGTCGGCGCGCACGGTACGGATCGTTTCCGCGAACGGATCATCGCCGGCGAGTTTGCGGCGCAGCCGGCTCACGAGCAGGTCGATCGAGCGCTCTGAGATTGGAAAGTCTCTGCCGCGCGTCAGGCTGATGAGTTCCTCGCGTGAGAGCACTTCACGCGCATGCTGGCACAGCACGAGCAGCAGGTCCGTTTCCGCGCCGGTGAGCGGCACGCGCAGGCCCGCGGGGGAACGCACGAAGCGCCGGTAAGGATAGAACGTGAACCCCGAAAACTGCATGACCAGTTCCACCGCTGGCGCGCGCCGTGCGTTTTCCGCTCCCGCCGGCCGTCGCAGTACGGCACGGATGCGGGCAAGCAGTGCGCGCAGGTCAAACGGCTTCGACACATAGTCATCTGCACCCATCTCAAGGCCAACGACCGTGTCGGTCGGGTCGTCCAGCGCGGTGACCATGATGATGCGAGGGCCCCCCTTTGCACGCAGGCGTCGGCAGAGGTCCAGTCCGTCGGCGCCCGGCAGCATGATATCGAGCAGGATCAGATCGATGTTGACCTTCTCGAGCATGTCTTCGGCCGCTTCGGCGCTTGCCGCCACATACGCGGCGTAGCCCTTGTCCGCAAGAAAGGTGGCCAGCGGGGCACTGATGTCGGGGTCGTCATCGACGATGAGGATATGGATATCGTTCAAGTGTTTTCCGCAAGCAGGAGCCACCTTCCACATGGAATGTGGCCATGGACTCGATGGCCGCGACGGGTGCAGCCCCGTCAACGATTCCGTATTCTCCAGCAAAGCGATCCGCCCCGAGCATTCTGTAATGTGTCAATCCAGACACAATATGTGAATGCTTCAAAGTACCAACAGGCTGCGGCGTGATTGCCTTATTGTGCATGACTTCATCCGAACTGATGGTCATGACCATGAAAAGGCAGACTGTGCGTCGCGGATCGTCGCGGCGACTTTCGACGTCACAGGGAATTCCAGGTGTCCATCCGGGCTGCCGGAGGGCCGGATGGTCGTTCGCACTGGCCTTGCTGGTGGCGCTCGGCATCGCGGCCTGTACGCGCCATCAGAATGCAGCTTCGCCGCCGCCGGCCGCCGCGGCCGTCGAAGTCGGTGTCGAAACCGTCTCGCCGCAGCGGATCGTGCTCACCACGGAGCTGTCAGGCAGACTGTCGGCGCTCAAGGTTTCCGACGTACGCCCGCAGATCAGCGGAATCGTCCAGAAGCGGCTTTTCACCGAAGGCGCGGACGTGAAGGTCGGCCAGATCCTTTACCAGATCGATCCCGCAACTTACCAGGCAACCTACGATCAGGCGCGCGGCACACTCGCCAAGGCGCAGGCAACCCTTGCGTCCGCGAGGAGCAAGGCCGACCGCTATGCCCAGCTAGTGAAAATCAACGCGGTCAGTGCGCAGGACAACGACGATGCAGTCGCCGCGGTCCGCGAAGACGAGGCCGACGTCATCGCCGACCGCGCATCGCTCGAGTCGGCACGGATCAATCTCGGCTATACGCGAATCACGGCTCCGATTTCCGGTCGGATCGGCGCTTCGTCGGTGACCGAGGGTGCCCTGGTCACCTCCGACCAGACAACCGCGCTCGCCACGATCCACGCCTACAACCAGATGTACCTCGATGTGACCCGCTCGAGCGCTGAATGGCTGCGGCTGCGCAAAGCGTATGCGTCCGGACGGCTTCAGCTTGCCACTGGCGGCGCGACGGTGCGCCTGGTCATGGAGGACGGTACGCCGTATGCGCAGCCGGGTGTACTGCAGTTCTCTGGCATAGCCGTCGATCAGACTACGGGTTCGGTCACGCTGCGGATGATTTTCCCGAATCCGGACGGCGAACTGTTGCCGGGGATGTTCGTGCGGGCGCAACTCGATGAGGGCGAGGACGCGGGCGCACTGCTCGTTCCACAGCTCGCGGTCACCCGTGCATCGGATGGTAGCGCGACGGTGTGGGTCGTCGACGCGACGGACCATGCGAAGCAGGTCGTGGTTCGCGCTGATAACGCGTATCGGGACAGTTGGATCGTCACGAGCGGCCTGAAGGCCGGTGACCGCGTGATCGTCAGTGGGCTGCAGAAAGTGCAGGCGGGCGTTGCAGTTCACGTCGTCGCGAACGCATCGGCGAATGTTGCTGGCGGGGCCAACGCCACGAACGTGGGTAGCGCGGCCTCAGCCGTACCATCCAGCGCGCTTCGGGGCGTCGTGTCGTCCGCAGTGGCAGGGTGAGGAGGGCGCATGGCAGGCTTTTTCATCCAGCGGCCCATCCTCGCGTGGGTCATCGCAATTGTGATCATGCTGATAGGCGGCGCGGCAACCACGCGGCTGCCGATCGAACAGTACCCGACGATCGCTCCGCCGTCGGTCCAGGTCAGCGCGACCTATCCGGGCGCCTCCGCCGATACGGTGGCCAGAACGGTGACGCAGGTCATCGAGCAGAAGCTCTCCGGGATCGACAATCTGCTGTACATGTCGTCAACGAGCAGCGGCTCCGGCCAGGCGACGATCAACCTGACGTTCAGCCCTGGCACCGACCCGGACATCGCCCAGGTGCAGGTCCAGAACAAGGTCAGCCAGGCCAGTGCCTCGCTGCCCGAGACCGTGCAGGAACAGGGCGTACAGGTCGCGAAAGCCTCGAGCAACTTCCTCATGATCGTGGCGCTCTGGTCACCCGGGGGATCGCTCAATTCGACTGACCTGGGAAACGTGATTGCCACCCAGCTTGAAGACCCACTCACCCAGCTGAACGGCGTTGGCGATGTCACGCTCTTTGGCGCACAGCACGCGATGCGGATCTGGCTGGACCCGGTCAAGCTGCGTGGTGTCGGTCTCACGGCCTCCGATGTGACGACCGCCGTGACAAACCAGAACGTCCAGTTATCGGTCGGCGAGCTCGGTGGCGCGCCAGCGACGGACTCCCAGGCGATCAACGCGACGATTTCGTCATCGAGTCTGCTGAACACACCCGACCAGTTTGGAGACATTCTGCTGCGTGTGAACACGGATGGCTCGAAGGTTCGGCTCAAGGACGTGGCGCGCGTCGAGATCGGCGGTGATTCGTACGACACGTCGTCGCGGCTGGACGGCAAACCCGCGGCCGCCCTGGCGATCAAGCTGTCGACCGGTGCCAACGCGATGGCGGTCGCGAAAGCTGTCCGTGCCAAGCTCACCGAGCTGCAGCCACAGCTGCCGAAGGACATCGCCATTGCCTATCCATACGACTCGACACCGTTCGTCAGGATCTCGATCGTGGAGGTCGTCAAGACACTCGTTGAAGCAGTCATCCTCGTGTTTCTCGTGATGTACCTGTTTCTGCAGAATCTGCGCGCAACCCTGATTCCGACGATTGTTGTGCCAGTCGCGCTGCTCGGAACCTTCGGCGTGATGTCGGCGATCGGGTTTTCGATCAATGTGCTGTCGATGTTTGCGATGGTGCTGGCGATCGGGTTGCTCGTCGACGATGCGATCGTCGTGGTCGAGAATGTCGAGCGGATCATGGCCGAGGAAAAACTTGGGCCCAGGACGGCGACGAAGAAGGCAATGGGGCAGATCACGGGCGCGCTCGTCGGTGTGACGACGGTGCTGACCGCGGTGTTCATCCCGATGGCGTTTTTCTCGGGATCGACTGGCGCGATCTACCGCCAGTTCTCCGTGACCATTGTCTCGGCGATGGTGCTCTCGGTGCTGCTCGCGCTGACGCTGACGCCTGCCCTGTGCGCAACCCTGCTGACCCCGTCGGCGGTCGGACATGAGACACGCCGCGGCGTGCTCGGCGGGTTCAACCGGCTGTTCAGCAGGGCCAACGCAGGCTACAGTTCGTCACTCGCCCGGGTCGTCGCGAAGCCTGCACGCTGGATGCTCGTGTATGCGCTGATCACCGGAGTGGTCGCCATTCTTTACGTGACGCTCCCCTCGTCGTACCTGCCGGAGGAGGACCAAGGCTCGTTCATGGTATCCATTTCGGCGCCCGTTGGCACGCCAGCGGCCGTGACGCTGAAAACCGTCGAGGCGGTCGAGCAGTATTTTCTGAAGCAGCCGGCCGTGACCCATGTGATGGCGGTGAACGGCTTCAGCTTCAATGGCCAGGGGCAGAACAACGCGCTCGCGTTCGTCCAGTTGAAGGACTGGGGCCAGCGTGGGTCGGATGAGAGCGCGCAGGCCCTCATCAGTCGCGCGAATGGAGCGTTTGCGAAGAGCCGTGACGCGCAGGTTTTCGTGATGAATATGCCGGCAATCCAGGGACTCGGCACGCAGAGCGGCCTCGACTTCGAGATTGAGGACAGTGCTGGCCACGGCCATGACAGTCTGCTCAAGGCGCGCAACCAGTTCATCGCGCTTGCGGCGAAGGACCCGTCGCTCGGCATAACGCGTGCCGCGGGTCTTGAGGATACGCCCCAGCTTTACGTCAACATTGATCGCGAAAAGGCGAGCGCGCTCGGCCTGTCCATATCGGACCTGAATTCGACGCTGTCCACGGCGTTTGGCTCGACGTACGTGAACAACTATATCGATACTGGCCGCATCCAGAAGGTGTACGTGCAGGCCGATGCGCCTTACCGCATGATGCCGGCAGATATCGGTCAGTGGTACGTGAGGGCGGATTCCTCCAGTTCCTCGTCGGATTCTTCGTCATCGTCGTCGGGCACCTCTTCCACTTCGACCTCGACGAGCTCAAGCTACGACGGGCAGATGGTACCGTTTTCCGCATTCGCGACGACGCGCTGGACGTTCGGCCCCCCGCAGATTGAACGTTACAACCGCGCGCTTGCAATGGAGATGAGTGCCCAGCCGGCGTCCGGCATCAGCACCGGTCAGGCGATGGCCGCCGTCGAGAAGATCGCCCGCCAGTTGCCGTCCGGGTTCGGTATCGAATGGACGGGTGAGTCGTACCAGGAGGTGCTTGCCGGCTCGCAGGCGAGCTACCTGTACGCCATTTCGCTGATTGTCGTTTTTTTGTGCCTGGCCGGACTGTACGAAAGCTGGTCGGTACCCCTCGCGGTCATCCTCGTGGTACCGGTCGGCGTGCTCGGTGCGCTGCTCGGCGCCCATCTGCGCGGACTGTCGAACGACGTCTATTTCAAGGTGGGTCTCCTGACCACAATCGGACTGTCGACCAAGAACGCCATCCTGATCGTCGAATTCGCGAAGGACCTGCAGACACAGGGGCGTGGACTCATCGCGGCGACGCTCGAGGCAGCGCACCTGCGGCTGCGGCCGATCCTCATGACGTCGCTCGCGTTCGTGTTCGGGGTGCTGCCTCTCGTCGTCAGTAGCGGAGCGGGTTCGGCCGCGCGACGAGCCATCGGGACAGGGGTGGCAGGCGGAATGATCGCCGCGACAGTCCTGGCGATTTTCCTCGTGCCCGTGTTTTTCGTCGTTGTGCGCGGACTGTTCAGGGAAGAGCGGTCCGATAGTGAGGCCGCACGCAGACAGGAGGATGAAGCATGAAACTCAAACTCCTGTCGCTGCTTTGCGCAGCGGCGATGTGCGCATGCTCGTTTGACCCGGTTTACCAGCGGCCGTCCGCGCCGGTGGACGCCACCTGGCCGACGGGCGATGCGTATGGTACGCGCGACCAGAGTGCGGCCGCCGCGACACCTGCTTCGACTTCTTCCGCAAGTCTGGCAGCGACGGCGACACCAGGATCGAACGTCACGGCCGCCGCGGCTACCGACACCAGCGCCCCGGCGGCGCCGCTTGCCGCAGACGTGGGCTGGCGGGATTTCTTCAGGGATGCACGGCTGCAGTCCCTGATTTCGCTGGCATTGCAAAACAACCGCGACATGCGGGTCGCCGCGTTGCAGGTGGCCGAGTATGAGGCGCAATACCGGGTCACGCGAGCACAGCTTGCGCCGACGATAGACGCGACGGGTTCGATAAGCAATGCGCGCAGCGATGGAATAACTACCCGGTCCGATAGTGTATCCATCGGCACGACGTCGTGGGAAATCGACTTCTTCGGCCGTCTGCGCAGCCTGACCCGTCAGGCGCTCGAGAACTATCTGGCGACCGACGCGTCGCGCGCGAGTACACAGCTGTCGCTGGTCGCGACCGTTGCGACTGACTATCTGCAACTGCGGTCCGACGAGGCGATGCTGAAAATCTCCACCGATACGGTGAAAGCAGATCAGGGAACGTATGACCTGACGGTTAGCATGATGAAGATCGGCAGTTCGTCACTGCAGGATGTACGCGAGGCACAGACGTCGCTCGCGAGTGCTCGCGCGAGCGTGGCGGCCTACACCCGGGCAGTGGCACAGGACCGGAACAATCTGGTTGCGGAGATTGGCTGCCCGTTGCCTGACGGCCTGGACGGTGGCGCCACGCTCCTCGATAGCGATGCCATGCTGGCTGACATCGGTGCGGGTGTGCCGTCCGACCTGCTGATCCGGCGTCCCGACATCATCGCGGCCGAGCACACGCTGAAGGGCGCGAACGCAAACATCGGTGCAGCACGCGCCGCATTCTTTCCGAAGATCGAGCTGACCGCAGCGGCCGGCACCGCAAGCACGAGCCTGTCGACGCTATTCAAGGCGGGAACCGGCGCATGGACTTTCGCGCCGTCAATCACGATGCCGATCTTCGACTATGGCAGCAACAAGGCATCGCTGGATGTCGCGAAGATCGAAAAGGACATCGACGTCGCCGATTACGAGAAGACCATCCAGACCGCGTTCAAGGAAGTATCGAACGCACTGGCTGGGCGCCTGACCTACGTGCAGCAGGTCGACGCCGACCGTGACTACGTGAACGCTGCCCAGGACTACTACAATCTGGCGCAATCCCGCTACAGGACCGGTACCGACAGTTTCCTGACACTGCTCACCGCGCAGCGCACCTTGTACACGGCGCAGGAGCAGCTTGTGACCGACCAGTTGTCGAAGCTCTCGAATCTCGTGACGCTTTACAAGGTGCTGGGTGGTGGGTGGTCTGAGACGAGTGGAGGCAGTTCTTCGATCGCGGTACACGACGGCTCCTGAGCGCCCGAGGTGTGCCAATTGTCCGTCTATCTGGTTCGGGGCTAACTGGTGAGCTATCAAACCAGCGTACCTCACAGCCTCCACTAATTCGATACCGTTTGCAGGTTCAAGGTGTGCAACAACAGGTTTCCTCATCCACTCGTTACATAGGAACGGGAGAGCAGTTACAAAACGACACGGACGCCACCATTCCGTAATACGGCGGTAAAAAACGCACGCCAACTGGGTGCGAACATTTGATGGTCAATTGCAACTGAGGATAGTTCATGAAAAAACAGGCAATCTTTTTTGCTGTGGCAGCAAGTCTGCTCGGGTTATCGGCGTCTGGATCTGCGCAGCAAGGGCCGGGGCCGGGCGGCCCGGATGACGGCGGTCCCTATGCGCTGCGTCCGGATCGCCATGATGGACCTGTGCCACATCACGACTGGCATCCCGGCGAACCGGTGCCCCCATCCTACCGCGGACCACACTATGTGGTCGATGACTGGCGCGCTTACGAACTGCAACCGCCGCCCGCCGGCTATCAATGGCTGCGCGTGAATGGCGATTTCGTGCTCGCTGCCGTAACGACAGGTGTCATCACGAGCATCCTCGCGGCGCCCCATCGATAAATTTTCCCTGCCGGCACCGCCGTTTGCCGGGGCAGCGGCTTGCCGGTCCGGTGATCGGTTTCATGGTCGAAGTCGCAACCACGGAGTCGACTTCCAGACAAATTCGTCTTTTACCGAAGGAGAAATGCATGAAAAAAGTAACGATGTTTGCAGGATTGGTTGTCCTGGCTGCTGTGCTCGGAGGATGCTGGTGGGGACCGCCTCCCGGCGGTCCCGGCCCGGCTGGCGGCCCCGGCGGCGGTGCACCAGGTGGAGGTGGACCAGGCGGGCCCGGTGGCCCGCAAGGATCGGTTCAGGTACCGCACTCGTCTGGTGCCGCGTAACAAAGCCGTGTGAATGGGTTCCTTCTCATTTCAGCCATCGTCTACTGATAATCGCTGAACCGGGACGTCGGTTCAGTGATCGTCGAACTCGGCGTATAGCCCGGCACGTTCGCGCGAAACTGATTCAGCAAGCCGTTATCCACCTGCGAAAAACCCTTGAGCTGAAGCTGCATCAATACGCGCGTGCCGGTGCTGGGCGACGTCGTCGAACTGGTCGCATTGGTGTACTTCTCGAACGCGATTCCCAGCGACCAGCAATCCGCGTCGTACTGAAGTCCCAGCAAGCCCGCGATAAGACGGTGCGTGCTCATGTCGTAATTCACCCGTCCGACGCTCACCACGTTATGCGCGAGCGGCCATTGCTCCGACACGATGAACTGATTGATCGGCTGGTAGTCGAGCGTACTGTTCGCGCGGGTATAGCGATAAGCAAAGTTCAGTACCCGCTGCGGACCCGGCGCCCATCCCAAACCAGCCTCCGCATTCGACAGGTAATTGTTCGCCTGGCTATATTCCACCGCCTGTTCGGCGGTGAGATCCGTCCCGAGCTTGTACGATGCCCCGGCGATGACCCCGGTGCGCGCGACCGTGCTGATCGCATCGTCCGTTTGCAGCGTCACGCGCGGCGTGCGGAAGTCGTACTGCTGCGCGAGGATGAAACGGGCTCGCTCGTCGCCGCTGGCCGCATCGATGAATCGCGTAGTCAACGCGGCGGTGACGCGATTCGCGTCGGACACCCTGTCGTTGCCGACGAAGCTGTTGGGCATGAACAGTTCGGTGAGCCCGAAGTCGGCTGCCGCCGTATCGAAGAGCGGCGCGAACGACTGGTTGCGATACGGCGTGTACACGTAAAAGAGCCGCGGTTCGAGGGTCTGGATGTACGATTGCCCGAAGAGCCGAACGCTGCGCTCGAAGCGCATGCCCGAGTCGAGCGTGAAAGTGGGCACGTTGACGGAAAACGTCTTCGGCTCGCCGGCCGGTACATCGGTGCCGATCGAAGTCAGATCGTAGGCGGCGAAGTGCCATGCCAGCTTCGGTGTGATGAACCATCCCGGGCGCTCGATCGGATAGCTGACATACGGATTGAAAACGAAGCGGTTACCCTCGGTCATATCCGCCGACGAGATCGTGAAGCGCGTTGCGTCCGCTTCCGCGCCGAAGTCGAAACCGCCCACCGCGTAACGTGCATAGCGCACGTTGACCTGCGGCTCGCGGTTATATGTCGAGTCGCTCGTGAAAGCCTGCCAGCGCTGCTCGCGGGCCAGAACGCTCCACGGCCCGTTGTTGTACGTGAGACCCGCTTCCTGTTGATACAGCGTGGTCGAGCCGGTTGGAAACGCGATGCCCGACGCCAGATCGGTCGTTACCGTCGAGTCGGACACGCGGTTGTAGTGCACGTATGCGCCGAAACCCGAACCGGGATTCCAGACCTGATTCAGTGCGATCGAGTAGCGCTGCGTGCCGGTGATCATGTCGTGTGGCAACCACGCAAACGACATCGTTCCCGAATCGTTCGGTTGCAGATAGCGGTAGTCCGCGGTCAGCATCTCGCCTCGGCGCGTCATGATGCGCGGCGTCACCGTGAGATCGTAGTTCGGCGCGAGATTGAAGTAGTACGGCAGCGCGAGGTCGACGCCATTGGTCGAGCTGAGCGAAAACGTCGGCGGCAGAAAACCGCTGCGCCGCGCGCCGGATAGAGGAAACGACAGCCACGGGCTCGCCAGCAGCGGCACGCCCTGGAAGAACAGCACGCCGTTGTGCGCAATGCCTTCGTCGTTGCCGTTGTCGATCTCGAACTCGGATGCTTTCAGATACCAGTCCGGCTGCGCATCGCATTGGCAGGTCGTATAGGTGCCGTGATGAACGACGGTGCGTTCGTTATCCAGCACATCGGCGCGCTCGGCACTCCCACGCCCGCCGCTCGGATAGAACCGGTATTTCGGCACGCTGATATAGCCCTGGCTCGCTTCGACGTAGAAATGCGCGTCCGGCCCCTCAAACACGTCGCCATTGTCGACGAGGCGCGCGTGGCCATACGCGTCCGCCTTGTCGCGATCGACGTCGTAATGCAGCGCGTCGCCCGCGACGACCGACGCCGCCTGCCGCAATTGCGCATGCCCTTTCAGCGAGACGTCCGTGTCGGCGGTGCCGGTCATCGAATCGGCGATTGCCGACGTGCCGGGTCGATCGCCCGGCCGCAGCGGATGCTCGCCCAATTGGGGCTCGAGGCGCAAGCCCCAGATGCCATCGAGCGCTTCGGGCTCCGCGGCGGCGCCGGCCAGTTGCGCGAAAGCGGACAGCGGCACGAGCAGCGGCGCGCATCCCACCGCGCACAGCACGAGCGGAACCAGCGGGCGCATGCGCAGACGCCTGAAAACACTGCGTAGTATCAAGTCAGGTAAAACTCGGGAAGGATCAGGGGCGCAATGACGCGCGAAGAAGAGAAGAGCAGGGCTTGCGCGCTTGCCAGAAGTGTCGTGCGCGCCATGTGGACCATGCGCGCACGCTCGAATGACGGGTCATTGCAGCGTCGCGTCGTCGGGGCGCGGTGCGCTCGCAACGGCGCTCGCGGCCGCCGCGTCCATTCCCGCGACGCCCCCGAGCGCCTGCAGCAGATAGGGAATCTGCCCGGCCGGCAGGGAAAACGACAGGCCAGCGTTGCCGGAGAGCCGGAAGCGAATCACCACCATCCCCATGCCGTTGAGCCGC
Source organism: Paraburkholderia sp. (assembly GCF_047605525.1). Lineage (GTDB taxonomy): Bacteria > Pseudomonadota > Gammaproteobacteria > Burkholderiales > Burkholderiaceae > Paraburkholderia. The sequence continues at coordinate 68,974 of NZ_JASGFN010000017.1, forward strand.
CCGACTTCCCAGCCCTGACAGTGCAATGCGAAACCCATCTCCTGATTGTTGTGCAGCACGCGATCGGCGTGTTCGATCGCGTTCGGCAACGCGACGAGCAGGTCGTTGAGCACCGAGCGGTGCAGCGCCGCGCTCGACTCGGCGCCGTGTAGCAGCAGATATTGACCGTCCGCGGTCAATTGCATGTTGGTAATCGCATTCAGCACGAGGAGCGGATCAGTCACGACTCGTGCCCTCCTGCGTGCAGGTTGCGGTGCGCGCGGCGTTGAAGCGCGTTTCGCGCGGCGTCGGCAGCGACGTGAGCGCCGACTGGATCGAAAAGACCGGTGTGGAACTCGCACGCAGAACGGCCGCAAGGACTTGGGGTGACAGATATTTGATCATGGGCGCTTCTCCGAAACGCGTTTCGCGGGGAGCGAAATCGACGTTTCTGACAATAGCAGCGTGCGCCGCGCGCCGGGTTACACGTGTCCTTCTCTTGCTTCCGTTCTGTAACGCTGTATTTCAGCGCGCGTCGGCCAAATCCGCGTCCCGACGCAATTCAGGCGATCGCCAACCCCGTCCGCGGCAAATTTGCGGAAAGTTTTCGGTAACGATCGATCCTACGCGCAGTCCCTATACTTCGCGCTTTCCAGGAGTCAAGACACGTCGCCTCGAATGCGTCGCTCATTGCTCCGCGCGTCCCGCGCGATGTATCAGGACTGAAAACCCAAGATGAACTTCAAAGTTTCAACGAGCCGTTTAGCCAGCGCGCTGTCGTTCGCCGGCATCACGCTGACCAGCGGGCCTGCCCATGCGGTGCAGCCGTTCGTGGTGCAGGACATCCGCATCGACGGTCTGAGACGCATCGAATCCGGGACGCTGTTCGCCTATCTGCCGATCAGGCAGGGCGACACATTCACCGACGATAAGGCATCTGAAGCGATTCGCGCGCTGTACGCGACCGGCTTTTTCAACGAGGTGCGGATCTCGACCGAGGGCAATGTCGTCGTGGTCCACGTGCAGGAGCGTCCGGCGATCGGCACGATCGATTTCGCGGGCATCCACGAGTTCGACAAGGATAATCTGACCAAGGCGCTTGCTTCCGTCGGGCTGTCGCAGGGCCGCTATTATGACAAGTCGCTGGTGGACAAGGCGGAGCAGGAACTCAAGCGCCAATATCTGACGCGCGGCTACTACGCTGCCGGGGTCACCACGACGATCACGCCGATCGACCGCAATCGCGTCGGGCTGCTGTTCTCGGTCGCCGAAGGCCCGAGCGCGAAGATCCGCCAGATCAATTTCATCGGCAATCAGGTATTCAGCAGCAACACGTTGCGCGACGAGATGCAGTTGTCCACGCCGAACTGGTTCTCGTGGTACACGAAGAACGACCTGTATGCGAAAGACAAGCTGACCGGCGATCTGGAGCGCGTGCGCTCGTACTACCTGAACCGCGGCTATCTCGAGTTCAGCATCGAGTCGACCCAGGTGTCGATCTCGCCGGACAAGAAGGACATGTACCTGACGGTCACGCTGCATGAGGGCGAGCCGTACACGATCTCGTCGATCGGACTCGCGGGCAATCTGCTCAATCGCGAGGCGCAGTTGACGAGACTCATCGACATCAAGCCGGGCGAGCGTTTCTCGGCCGAAAAGCTGCAGGCCACCACGAAGGCGATCGTCGACAAGCTCGGCGAATATGGCTATGCGTTCGCCACCGTCAACGCGGTGCCGAAGATCGATCAGCAACGTCATACGGTCGATATCTCGCTGCAGGTCGATCCGAACCGGCGCGTCTATGTGCGCCGTATCAACGTGGTCGGCAACACGCGCACGCGCGACGAAGTGGTGCGCCGCGAAATGCGCCAGCTCGAAAGTTCGTGGTTCGATTCGAACCGGCTTGCGCTATCGAAAGATCGGGTCAACCGATTGGGCTATTTCACCGACGTCGACGTGACCACGGTGCCGGTGGAGGGCATGCCCGACGAGGTTGACATCGACGTGAAGGTCGCTGAAAAACCGACCGGCGCGATCACACTTGGCGCGGGCTTTTCATCGACGGACAAGGTGGTGCTGTCGGCCGGGATTTCGCAGGACAATGTGTTCGGCTCGGGCACGAGCCTCGCGGTGAACGTCAATACCGCGAAGACGTACCGCACGCTGACCGTCACTCAGACCGATCCGTACTTCACGGTGGACGGGATCAAACGGATCACCGACGTCTACTATCGAACCAACTATCCGCTCTACTACTACACCGATACAAGCTTCCGGATCATCACGATGGGTGCCGACCTGAAGTTCGGCATTCCCTTTTCAGAGGCCGACACGGTCTATTTCGGCGTCGGGCTCGAACAGAATCGCCTGAATACGGATTCGAAGACGCCGCAGAGCTATCTGGACTTCGTGAATGAATTCGGCCACGTGGTCAACAACGTGCCGCTGACGACGGGCTGGGCGCGCGACAATCGTGACAGCGCATTGGTGCCGAGCCGCGGCTACTATCTTCAGGCCAATGGCGAAGTCGGCACTCCCGCGGGCGCCACCGAGTACTACAAGACGGACGTGCAGGCACAGTACTTCTATTCGTTCGCGCGGGGCTTCATTCTCGGCCTGAATCTGCAGGGCGGTTACGGCAATGGCTTTGCCGGCAAGGCCTATCCGATCTTCAAGAATTACTATGCGGGCGGTATCGGCTCGGTGCGGGGCTACGAATCTGGCTCGCTCGGCCCGACCGACAAGACGACGGGCGACCCGATCGGCGGCTCGCGCATGGTGGTGGGCAACATCGAAATGACGGTCCCGCTGCCGGGTAGTGGCTGGGACCGGACGCTGCGCGTCTTCACGTTCGTCGACGCGGGGAATGTCTGGGGCAGCGAAGGCAACAGCAACGGCGCGAACGGCTTGCGCTACAGCTATGGCGCGGGCCTCGAATGGATTTCGCCGATCGGGCCTCTCAAGCTGTCGCTCGGCTTCCCGTTCGTCAGACACGCGACCGACAAGTACCAGGTGTTCCAGTTTCAGATCGGCACGTCGTTCTGAGGGGGGCCGTTGTCGATGGCGGTCAGTAGCCGCACGAGCGCAGCGCACGCGTCGGCGAATCAGCTTCACCGTTGGCCGAACTGCTGACAGCAGTTAGCGGAAATTGAAGCCGCTATGAGGTAGGAATAATTCCAATACTCGCCCGGCGCGACGTCCTTCGAAGCCGATCGACAGATGCGCGACTTCCGGGTGGCCGGTGTCCGAGCTCATCGGCGGGCTTCGGGCGGATGGGCGGCGCGCGGCATTGGCCACGTCAGCGTGATCGACTTGACCGTGAATGCTCCTAAGACATGTGCCGCATTGCGAGGAGGTTTGCGTCGACCCAGCGAGGGAAGAGATCGTCACCTCAGGCTGAAACGCAAGCGACCGGTTAAATTCTTCGCGACCCAGGCATGGCGGCTGGCGGCCTGAAGCGGCGGCAACCGGTCGAACATCTATGCTCCTGATGCATCTCCGGATTTGAGCCGCGCCCGCGGCTGGGGCATTTCCAGCCGGATCCATCGAATCAATCGATATCTGATTTCGCTTTCGTGAGGTTTTTCGACGGCACGCTTCTGCGTATATTGCCCGGGTGCCCGGCAAATCGATGTACCGCCATGCCGTGCCCGCCAGTCAGAAAAGAACCGATGGGGACACTATGGTTTTGGAGAAGCGCTTTCCGTCGCCGCGATACGCGTGGACGCTCGTGTTCGTGCTGTTGTGCGCAAGCGTCGTTTCATATCTCGATCGCTATATTCTCTCGCTGTTCGTGGGGCCGATCCGCGCGGAGCTGGCGCTCTCGGACACTCAGGTGAGTCTGCTTCAAGGTGTCGCCTTCGCGTTGTTTTATGCGGTGATGGGTCTGCCCTTCGGACGTCTCGTCGATCGTTATACGAGAAAGAACCTGATCGTCGTGGGCATTCTGGTCTGGAGCGGGATGACGATGCTATGCGGTCTCAGCACCGGTTTCTGGCAGCTGTTCTTCGCCCGTATGGGAGTGGGCATCGGCGAGGCGTGTCTCGGACCCGCGGCGTTTTCCATGATTGCCGACTGCTTTCCGCACGAACGGCGCGGCCGCGCGCTCGCCACCTACAACATGTCGAACTATGTGGGTGTCGGCGCTTCGCTGCTGTTCGGCGGGCTCATCATCTCGTTGCTGTCGCATGGGGATGTAGCCGGTTTCTGGCATGGTGACAGTCTGAGCGGGTGGCGTATCGCGTTCGTCGGCTCCGCGTTGCCTGGCGTCGTGCTCGCGTTCGTGGTTCTGGCGCTCAAAGAACCGGCGCGCACCGAGTTGATGCGCTCACGCGCGGGCGCGACATCCCGCGTGGTCGGCTTGTGGGCCTTCTTCCGAGCCCGAAAGCGCGCGTTCGTCAGCATCTACACGGTCTATGCGCTGACTGCGATGGTCGGTTACATGATCGTCGCGTGGGCACCGTCCTTCTATATGCGGCATTTTCACATGCGTCCCGCGGACGTCGGGCTCTCGATGGGTGTACTGGCGATCATCGCGGGAGTCGGCGGGTGCCTCTCCAGCGGCTATATCAGCGATCGCCTGATCGCCTCGGGCGCTCACGGTGGCCGCTTCCGCATCCCGCTGCTGTGGTGGCCCATCGCGCTGATGTCGATCATCGGCATGACACAAAGTCCGAATGCGGCGGCGAGCCTCGTTTTTCTGGGCCTACTGACGTTCGGTAGCGCGCTGGGGCTGTCGAGCGCGCCCGCGGTGATCCAGGATGTGGTGCCCAATCAGCTGCGCGGCCAGGCCGCCGCGTTGCACTTCATTTTCGCGGGGCTGTTTGGACTGTCGCTCGGGCCCACGGCGGTAGCGATGGTGACGGATTACGTCCTTCACGACCCGACCAGGGTGGGCGTGTCGCTGCTAGTCGTGATCGCGCCTCTCTCGGTCGTTGGGTTTATTGCGTGCTGGCTGGGTCAGTCGCACTATCACCGCATCCGCGCGGAGCTGCTGTCGATCCTCGAAACGAAAATAGACAACTCGCTGCCCCCGGGGGAACACGTAAATGGCGAGCGTGGTATGGAGCAGCAGGTTCGGTGAAGATTCGCGGTCGGCAGGGGGCGGCTTCAAAGGCAATGAGGACCGTGGCGGAGCCCCCGCGATCTTCAACCGGCGGATGATGTTCGGCCCGTTGCCCGACTATCGGTTCTCGAAGCGCACGGACATTTTCATCGCTCCGGCATAGAACCCGTATCGGGTGCTCGCCGTGCCCGCATACTCATATAGGGCGCGCGGCATCCCGCGGCCCTCGGTTCGCGCTCGACGTAGGGATTCGTCATAATTTCTGAACCGGCCGTGGTTTGCCACAATCACCGGGGGACGCATTCCTTGCTTTTTTGCGCGACGCGTCCCCGCGCACTTCGCACACCACCGTCGCCATCGCGCTGCGTCCGCCGTTTTCGCGCGGCCATTCTCGCTCAGCCAATGATGCCTGCCACGCGTGGCGTGCCTCCAACGGGACGTCGATGAAATGCCCCCCATGACGATTGGCGAAATTGTTCGAACCGCGCGCAATGGCCGTAGCCAGAAGGCGTTCGCGGATCTGCTCGGCGTCAGGCAGAGTTCCGTGAGCCGCTATGAAAGCGGCAGAGCGAATCCTCCGGCAGCCGTGATCGATACATGTATGCGGCTCGTGCATCAATTGAATGCTGGAGCATCGGAAGCGCGGAGCCGAACCGCCGCGGAGCCGCGTGCCGGATCGAAGCCGCTGAAAGCCGATACCGCCATGCCGCGCAGCGCTGATTCGTTATCCATTCATCGAGTTGAGGCGAACGCCATGCCTCGGCCGGCGCTACAGAATCAGGAGTCCGCCGCGCGCAAGCCGCTCGCGCTGACGATTCTGGACCCGCGCTGGTCGGTTTTTCTTTCGGTTGCGCTGTCGGGTAGCTTCAGCCGCGCAGCCTCGGCCTTGAATATGCCGCAATCGATGGTCAGCCGCAGCATCGCGCAACTCGAGATGCAGTGCGGCGAGCGGCTATTCAGACGGACCGGGCGCGGCGTAGTGTTGACGGAGTTCGGTGAGCAAACGCTGCCGCGGGTTGCCTGCCTGAGCGCCGATGCCGAGGCATTGGCGGACGACATTCGCAGTGCCAGAGGCCAGCCGCTTGGCGAAGTGCGGATCGGCTTATTGCCTTCCGCGGTCAAGCGCTTTGCCGGTCCGCTTTATGCGGCGGCTCGCAAGCAGCTGCCGGGCGTGCGCTTGCATTTCACCGAAGGCGCGAGTGCGCAGCTCGAAGAGCATCTGCGCGAAGGGCGCCTCGATATGGCCTTGGTGCTTCGCGAAGAAGAACGGGCAGTGCGCGATGACCATGTAATCGCGCGGGTTCCGTTGCATCTGGTCGGCCTACGCGGCGAAGCGCCGCTCGCCGCGCCGGAGGTGTCGCTCGCGATGCTCTCGGGCTTGCCGCTGGTCGTGCCGAGCCGGCCGCATCTGCTGCGCGCGCGTCTCGATCGCCTTGCGGAGGAATATGCGCTGACGCTGGACGTTGCGGTGGAAGCCGATTCGGTCGACCTGCAATATGCGGTCGTGGCGGCGGGCGGCGGCTTTGCAATCGCGTCGGTAGTCAGTGGCCAACTGGGCGACGAGCTCGCGTCCGCGCGGATCGTGCAGCCCGAGCTCGAGCGCTTCGTGGTACTGGCCGAATCGCCCAGACGTCCGGGCACGCGCGCAACGGAGGCGATCAAGCGGCTGCTCCACCGCGTCGCCGAGACCCTTCGCGCCGAGGACTGAATCCATCCATCGGCCGGATATCTGCTTTCGATCCGGCGGTCTGTCTCGTGCATGGGTTCGTCCCTATAGTTCGCTGGTCATCCACTTCGACACCAGCCCCATGAACGACGCTCTGCCGGAGTGCCGGCCACCATCCACCGTATTTCTCAGCGACGCGGACGTCGCAGCGCTGGCCGACTGGCCGTCGGCTGTCGCGGCGCTCGCGCGCGCCTATGCCTCGCCCGTGCCGGCCAACGCGGTGCCACCGCGTTCGATGGCGCGCGGCGACGGCATCTGGTTGCGCAGTCTGACCGCCGTTTCCAGCTCCGGACAACACATGGGTTGCAAGCTCATCGCGGCGAGCACGCGCGCACGCCGCGCGAGCTACCTGATCGCCTTGTTCGACAAGGACACGATGGCGCTCAGCGCGCTGATCGACGGCAACCGCGTGACGGCTTTGCGCACCGCCGGGACAGCCGCGGCCGCGGTCGATCTTCTCGCTCCGCCCAGGCCGTTGCGCGTCGCCGTGATCGGCTCGGGCTTCGAGGCGCGTGGCGCGCTCGATTGTCTGCTCGCGATCCGTGAAGTTGCGCAGGCGACGGTTTTCAGTCCCACCCCGTCCAGCCGCACGCGCTTCGCCGATTCGTTCCGCAACGTGATCGACGTCGGCGTGGCCGAGGATCCGCAAAGCGCCGTAAGCGCGGCCGACGTCGTGATTTGCGCGACCCGCAGCCGCGACGAGACGCCGGTGCTCAAGGGCGCATGGTTGCCCGCCGGCGCGAGCGTCGTGTCGCTCGGCTCGACATTGCCGGAACAGCGTGAGGTCGACGAGGAAACGATGCGCCGCGCGGCATGCATCGTGGCCGACGTCGCGGACGAAGTCGCCCACGACACCGGCGACGGCCTTGCGGCGGCGCAGGCCGGCGTCGACCTCGCGAGCAAGCTCGTGCCGCTTGCTTCGCTCGCGGCCGGCTCGATCGTCCCGCGGCAGACGAACGACGACATCGTGCTCTACAAATCCGTCGGCTCGGCGCTGCAGGACGTCGTCATCGCGGAGATGCTCTATGCGCGGGCTCGGGAAGCCGGCGTGGGCATTCCGCTCGCGTCGACGATCGAACCGGTCGCGAAATAACACCCTTCAATCTTCGGAAATAAACACATGGCAAATTATCAGAAGCGCGATGCGCGCGCATGGGCGCGCGAACATCTGACCGGCTGCTCCGCGGTGACCATCCCGAGCTACAGCACCGATCTGAAGCGCTTGAACGAGCGCGGCATCCGGCACGACATCGAACTGACCAGCAAGCTCGGCTACAGCTTTACGCTGCTGTGCAGCGAAGTCGCGATCACGCCGCAGGAAAACGCGCAATTCACCGCGTGGGCGCGCGAGAGTGCCGGCCAGAATCTCGGGCTGTTTTTCCATGCGGCCTTCGGCACGCTCGCCGAAAACATCGAAGCGGTGAAGCTCGCCGAAAAGGCTGGCGCGGATATCGTGCTGCTTGCCTATCCGTCGCAATTCTGGCCGACCACGGAAAAGGAAATCTTCGACTATACGAAGGCCTTTTGCGATGCGACGGATCTGGCCGTCATGCTATTCCCGATTCCGCTGTGGGGCTTCGAGCGGATTCATCCCGCGGGCATGCCGGTGCCGCTCGTGCGCCAGCTTCTGGAAGCCTGCCCGAACATCGCCGCGATCAAGTCGGAGCAGGGTTTCCCGCTGCCGGCCGGCATTTGCGAGATGTATCACCATTTCCGTGACGAGGTGGTGATCAGCTGCCCGATCGAAGGCGATGCAATTCCGCTGATGAGCCTGATGGACCTGCGGTTCTCCGGAACGAGCAACACGGCGTGGATGAGCGACTACTACCCGAAGGCATTCGAACTGGCTCGCGAGGGAAAGTGGGAAGAAGCGATGGCGCTGTACTGGAAAGTCAATCCCGCTCGGAGCGCCAACGGTGCGGCCGCGCAATCGTATGCGGGCGGGACCGGTGTGCTGAACCGCACCATGTGGAAGTATCAGGACTGGCTCGCGGGCTTCAATGGCGGTCCGCTGCGCGGACCCGCGATGCGCGTGCCGGACCGTTTCATGAAGATGCTTCGCCAGGGGCTCGTTGCTTCCGGTCTGCCGGTCACGTCCGACGCCGACGCCGAGTTCATGGCCGGCCGCTATCGTTGCTGAGGCCCGCGATGAAACATCTTCTCAGCGATCCGTCACTGTGGCGCGAAGCAGCTTTTATCGGCGGCGAATGGGTGAGCACCACGCCGCACGGCAGCTATGCGGTGCGCAATCCCGCGGACCAGTCCGTGCTCGTCGAATTGCCGCGCTGTCGTGAAGGAGAGGTGAAGTCGGCGATCGAAGCGGCTCACCGGGCATTTCACACGTGGCGTTCGACGACCGCGAGACATCGGGGCGACGTGCTGCGACGCTGGTACGAGCTGATGATCGCGAACCGGGAAAATCTCGCGATACTGATCACGCTCGAAGAGGGCAAGCCGCTCGCGGAGGCACGCGCGGAAGTGGATTATGCCGCGTCGTTTCTGCGCTGGTTCTCCGAAGAGGCGACCCGGGTTCGCGGCGACGTGATTCCCGCGGCGCGCGATGGACAGCGCATCTTGACGTTGCGCGAGCCGATCGGCGTGTGCGCGGCCATCACGCCCTGGAATTTTCCGGCGGCGATGATTACCCGCAAAGCTGGCCCCGCGCTGGCAGCGGGCTGCACGATGGTCGTCAAGCCCGCGAGCCAGACGCCGCTCTCCGCATTGGCGCTGGCAGAGCTTGCGCAGCGCGCCGGGGTGCCGGCGGGTGTATTCAGCGTCGTCACCGGCAATGACACGCGGGCGATCGGCGGCGAACTCACGAGCCATCCGCTGGTGCGCAAGCTGACGTTCACCGGCTCGACCGAGGTGGGTCGCCTGCTGCTCGGACAGGCTGCCGGAACCGTCACGAAATGCTCGATGGAACTGGGCGGCAACGCGCCCTTTATCGTCTTCGACGACGCCGACCTCGACGCCGCCGCGGACGGCATCGTGGCCGCCAAGTTCCGCAACACCGGCCAGGCGTGCATCAGCGCGAACCGCATTCTCGTGCAATCGCGCGTGTACGACGAGATCTCGCGGCGGGTGGTCGAACGCGTCGCGGGGCTGCGCCTCGGCAACGGTCTGGAGCCGGGCGTGCAACTGGGTCCGCTGATCGACGCGGCAGCGGTCTGCAAGGTGGAAGAGCACGTGGCCGACGCCGTCGGCAAGGGCGCGACGCTGTTGCACGGCGGCCGGCGCTCCGGGCTGGGCGGCGGTTTCTATCAGCCGACCGTACTCGCTGACATGACTGCCGGAATGCGAATCGCGCATGAGGAGACCTTCGGTCCTGTCGCTGCGTTATTCCGCTTTGAAACCGACGACGACGCCATCGCGATGGCGAACGATACCGAGTACGGCCTCGCGGCCTATCTGTACAGCCGCGACGCCGCGCGCATCTGGCGCAATGCCGCGCATATCGAGGCGGGGATGGTCGGGATCAACTGCGGCCTGATTTCAAACGAAGTCGCGCCGTTCGGCGGCGTCAAGCAGAGCGGTCTCGGACGCGAAGGATCGCATCTCGGGATCGACGAGTTCACCGAAGTCAAATACCTGTGTTGGGATGGGCTTGCGGTTGCGTGAACGGTCGTCGCGCTCGCCGCCGAAGCGCGTTGCTTCGGCGCTTGCCGAACGCGCGGCGCCGCGTGGACACCGGCCCGAACGGCAGGCCGGCGTGATCCGCCTAGAAGCCAAACCCGCCGCCGTCGACGTTCAGCACCTGGCCGGTGATGAAGCGCGCGTCGTCGGACACCAGAAACGCCAGCGCGCCCGTCAGGTCGTCCGGCAGCTCGGTGCGCGGGATGAACTGGCGCGCGCGGACCGCTTCGAACGCCTGCGCCGGCAGATTCGCGGCGCTGCCCGGATGCCGCGTGAGCCCCGGCGAGATCGCGTTGACCGTGATGCCGTGGCCGCCGAGTTCCGCCGCGAGCGCGCGGGTCAGGCCGATCACGGCCATCTTGCTGCTCGCATAGGCGCTCATGCCGGGCGGCGGTCCCCATACCGTGCTGGACGCGAGATTGACGATACGTCCCCAGCGCCGCTCGATCATCGCGACCGAGAACGCCTGAGCGAGCAGGAAGGGCGCGTCGACGTTGACCGTCATGATCTTGCGCCAGAGCGCGGCCGTGATCGACGCGAGCGGCGCCAGTGGCATGAACGCCGCATTATTCACGAGCACGTCCACATTGCCCACGCGTTCGAGAACGTGCGCGGCAAAGCGCGCGATCCCGGCGGGTTCCGCAAGGTCGCATGCCAACGACGTAGCCGAGCCGCCGCTCGCGACGATCCGCGCGGCGAGTGCGTCGCACGGCTCGCGGTCAGTCAGCACGAGGGCGTGCCCACTTGCCGCGAGACGCAATGCGAACGCCTCGCCGAGGCCGCCCGCCGCACCTGTCACGACGGCTGTACGTTGCGTCGTAGTCGCCGGTTTTTTCATCTCTGTCTCCTGGAATGTGCCGGTCCTGATCGCGCTTTTCGCTGCTTTAGAGCGGCTCGCGCAGCGCCTGTTGGGCCGCGATCATTACACGCGTATGTTCGTCGCGCGAGCCGCTTGCGCGTTCGATCTCGCCGAGGCGTCCCGAAGCGCTGACCACCAGCCGCGCGCGGTCGTAGTGGCGTCCCGTATAGGCGACGAGCGCGCCTTCGAGCGAATGACGCCGCGCCAGCTCGCGGGCAAGGACGATTGCGCCTTCGACCGCGATACCCGCGCCGGACGCCAGGTGCGGGGTGGTCGCGTGCACCGCGTCGCCGAGCAGCGCGATACGTCCGTTGTGCCACGGCGCAGCGACGATGTGACCCATTAGCGGCCGGTACAGAACGCGCGCGTCGGAGAGCGAGCCGTCGAGCAAGCCGTCCCGGAACTCGCCGACGGTTCCGCCGAACTCCCGCAGCAGCTCCGCGAGCATATGCGGCCACCGCTCGGGTGCGATGAAATCCATGTCGTCGCGCCGGTCCAGCACGAACAGATAGGATTCCGTCGCGCTGATCGGATTCATGCCGGCCTTCGTGGTCGCGCCCATGTAGATCGTCGAGTTTTCGTGGCGGCGCGGCACCACCGCGCGCCATGACCCCTGGCCGGTGAAGCGGGGCCCGGGGTGCTCCGGCAGGATGTGCCTGCGCACGGCGGAGTTCACGCCGTCCGCTCCTATCACGAGATCGTAGCGGCCGCGGCTGCCGTCGGTGAACAGCACGTCGACGCCGTGATCGTCCTGCGCGAGCGTTTCGAAGCTGAGCCCGAGCCGGACCTCGACGCCCGCTGCGCGCGTCGCGTCGGCCAGAATATCCGCGAGCGTGGTGCGCATGATGCCGGCGCAGCCGGGCAGCTCGTCGGCGCCGACGGCGGGCGCAACGGGAACCGTCGCATTGCGTTTGCCGTTCGCATCGCAGATATCGACGGCGTTCCACACGCCGCCCAGCCGCAATACCTGCTCGACCACGCCGACTTCGCGCAGCGCGCGCAGCGTCGGGCCGCTGATCGTGATACCTGCGCCATCTGCCGCCCAGTGCGGATTGACTTCGACGAGATCGACGGCGATACCTTGCCTGCTGAGCAGAATCGCGGCGCTCATGCCGCCGATGCCGCCGCCGATGATCAGAACCTTGTTGACCAGTGCCATGGTGTGTCTCGATGTCGTTGTGTGTCGGCGACGCTCACCCGAGCGTGCCTCCGAGCTGTTGCGCGAGCCAGTCCGCGATCCGGTTGCCGGCGTTCAGCGGATTGTCGAGCGAGCTATGCTCGACGCCGCCTTCGCGCGCCGTGAAAATGAACAGATCCTTCCGCGGGCTGTTGACGAGTTGCTCGAAGCTCGCGTAGGCATATTTCAGCGGGATCTGCCGGTCGTTCTCGCCGTGCGTGATCAGGAACGGCACGCGGATGCGCTCGAGCACGCCGTTCAGATGCATGCGCGACGCCTTCTCGAAGAACTCGTCCATGTCCTTCGCGCCGAATACCCATTGCACGTGTTTCCAGTAGTGCGGCACGGGGTTTTCCCCTTCGCGCCTCAAACGCGCCTGCTGGACTTCGCGCCAGTCGTGATTGGCGCCCCACACGGCGCCGCACGCGAAGCGCGGTTCGAATGCGACGGCGCGCGGGCAGTAGTAGCCGCCCAGCGACACACCGAGCGCGCCGATCCGCCGCGGGTCCACCTCTTCATGCCGTTCGAGCCAGTCGACGATCGGCGTGGCCCACGTCTCGGTGTCGTGCACGGCGGGCAGGTTCGCCAGACGCAGTGCCTCGCCGGTGCCCGGCTGATCGACGAACAGCGCGGACAGCCCGCGCCGCGCGAACATCGTGCCCATCACGCTCTTTTGCAGCATCTCCTTGGTCGAGTCGAGGCCGTTCATCACGACGACGACGGGCGCCCGCCCGCCTTGCCGCAATCCTTCCGCACGCACGTAGAGCGCGGAAAGATGCGTATCGCGGTAAGGGATTTCGACGCGCGCGCAATTCTCGCGGCCGAGCGTGCGGCCGAGATCGAACAGTTCCAGCGAGCGGCGATAAATCGCGAGACGCGCGTCGAAGCCGTGCGCCTGCATACGTTCGGCGATGCCGTAATAAAGCCCGGCGCGCCCGTATTTCTCTCCAGCGGAGAGCTTGTGACCGCGCGCGAGGTCTTCTTCGGCGAGCGAGACGAGCCTGTCGGCGCCCGCCTTCCACGCGTCATAAAATGCGAGCGTGCCCGGATCGTCGCCGGCGAGCGCGGCTTCGCGCAACGGCGCGCACATCGCGTCGACCTCTCCGATATTGCCGCCGTGCGTGAGGGCGATCATCGTCGAGAGGCTCCAGACGTAGTTGGTTGGGAAATACTGGAACATGATGTCGTGTCGGTATGTCGTGATCGGTTATCGGTCGAAGATCGAGGGCAGCGCGGCGGGTATCCAGACGATGCCGTTCTCGACCCGCGCCGGCACTTTCGTCAGGTGCCGGCCGGTGCAGGGACCGGCGAAGCAGTAGCCGGTGCGAATGTCGAAGTGCGCCGAATGCGCGTAACAGACGATGTGCTGCGCGTCGCCGGACAGGAAGCGGTCCTGGCGGTACTCCATCGGCCGGTGTTCGTGCGGACAATCGTTGAGCCATACGAACACTTCCTCGCCCCGGCGCACCACGCACAGGCGGTCGTCGAGCCCTTCGCGCAGCATGCCGCGCGAGCCGCCGTCCGGCAGGTCGTCGAGTGCGCAGAGCTTGCGTTCATCGCTCATTGCCGCGCCTCCCGCGTCACTCGCCTGGCGCCCACTTGCTGCGGGCGTCGAACAGAAAGATCTGCGAGTTGTCGGAGCCGGGATCGCAGGCGCGCGGCAGCCAGCTGGCGTCGTGCTGGTCCATGTCCGCATCGAACTCGATGGTCGCGCCGAAGGGGCTGTTGAAGTACCAGAAGAAGTTGCTGCCGAGAATATGCCGGCCCGGTCCCCAGAAGCTCCTGTAGCCTTTCTTCACGAAATTCCAGCCGTGTTGCAGCACTTCCGCGGCGGAGCCCAGATGGAACGTGAAGTGATTGCAGCCGATCATGTGATCGTTCTGGCTTTCGATCATGAAGAGCGTGTGGTGATCGAGCGTGCCGGCCGGACGCATGAACGGTCCGAGACGGTTAAAGCGGTCCGTGACGACGAAGCCGAGGCGCGCATAGAACGCTTCGGCTTTCTGCGCATCTTCGACGAAGTACACGACGTGCGACAGCGTGCGCGGCCTGATGACTTCGTCGGGATTGGCCGCGCAGTCGTTCGGCGCGCGGCCGGCGGGCTGGCCGGGCACGTTGAAGCCGAGATGGCGCGCCTCGTACGCATGCCGCCGCGTCACCATGAAGGCGACGCCGAAGCCGGCGTCGTCGATGCAATGCACCGTGCCGTCGGGGTCGACGCGCACGTCGCGCTCCGCTTCCAGGTGCGCGCGGACCGACGCGAGCGTGTCGGCGTTGTCGACGCCGTAGACGGTCTCGCGCAGGCTCGGCGTCGCCGCCTTCGGCGGCAGCGGTGGCAAACGCGGATCGTCCGCGGCGCGCATCACGAGGCCGGTGCCGTCGAGCGCGGTGAATACGCCACCTCGTTGCGGATCGTATTCGGCTTCGTCGAGACCATAGTCGAGCAGGTACTGGCGCGCGCCCGCCATGTCGTCGATACCGAAGACGAGAAATTCGAGTCCCACGATATTCATGTGCTGGATTCCTTTTATCTGAAGTTGCGCTGGCGAAGAGCGGCGCTCAGCCGGCCATCGCGCGCGTGATGAGTTGCTCGACGCCGCCGTCGGAGCGCAGCCCGAGACGCTCGGATTCGGGCGTGAGAAGCGGCGGGTAGGCGGCAAACAGCCGCTCGATCAACGGATCCGGCTCGTACGTGACGAGTGCCTTGCGATCGGCGCCGAAACGCGCGCCCAGTGCGTCGACGACCTCGGCCATGGTGAGCCGCAACACCGGCATCTGATACGAGCGGCGCGCGTTGAAGCGCTCGGCATCGACCGTCGCGGCATGCAGCAGGTTGTCCACGCATGCGCCGACGGATATCCACCATGCGACGCCCTGCGGCGATACCGGCACGGTGAGCGACTGATCCGCGGCGAGCTTCCAGAACAACTGGCTCATGAACGCGGACATCAGTCCCGCGCCGTCGCCCGGACGCGCGACCACGCCCGGCAGCCGCAGCGAGCAGCCCTGTACCCAGCCAAGGCGGGTCGCATCCGCAACCAGCGTTTCGCCGATAAGCTTATGCGCGCCGTAGCTCAGCGCGGGCGCCGGCAGCGTGTGTTCGTCGACGCTCGCGGGTAACTGCTCGCCGTACACCGCGACCGTGCTCGCGAACACGAAACGCGGCGGGTGGGTTTGCGCGCGCAGGTCTTCGAGCAGGCCCAGCGTCGCGTCGAGGTTGATCGAGCGGCCCAGCGTGTAGTTTCTTTCGGCGGCGCCGCCGGGAATGCTCGCGAGATGAAACACCGCGTCGACGGGGCTGCCATAGGCTCGCGCTCGCAACTCCGCGTCCGCGATGCTGCCCGCGAGCTGGACGACGCGCGGGTCGCCATGCGGCGCGTCGAACGCGATATCCAGCAGCGTGAGCCGCGACACGCGCCGCGCCCCGAGTCCGTCGGCCAGTAGACGTTCGACCAGCGCGCGGCCGACGAAGCCTTGCGCGCCGGTCACGACGACGTGCGTCATCGCGCGCCTCCTTTGCGGAACGGCAGCGAAGCGAGGAAAGCGAGGCGCGACGCGCCGAGCATCTTCAGCCCGGCACGCGCCGATGCGGCGTCAAGGCGCGCTTCCATGGGCATCGTGCCGAAGCTCTTGCCCTTGATGACGAGTTCGTTGCCTACCCGCTCCAGCGACTCGACGTGCATCAGCTCTTCGTCGGCGGGGCCGCGCAGGACCATGCCTTCCCTCGCGGGAAGGTTCGCCACCGACTTCGAGCCGCCGGCCGTGGCCGGCACGCCGGTGTCCTCGCGCACGCCCTTCGCGATCCGGCTGAAATCCATGCCGAGCTGTTCGAACATGCGGATCGCCGTCGCGCGGCCCGCGCCGTAGACGCCGCCGCCCGGATGCTGGAACGGGCCGGCAAGATAGAGGCGCTCGACGCCGGGCACGGTGAATTGCCCGAGGTCGGGAGTCGGCCGATGCCCCGCGCTCTGATAGAAGTAGGGCGCCACGCCGTGGACGTCGCCGCGCATCATGCTGTTGGGGCTCGAGCGTTCGAGGTCGACGGGGCTGACGATGCTGCGCGCGACGATGTTGTCGCTCGTCAGGTTCGACACGAACCGGCGGTAGTGCGCGAGCGACAGGTCGCCGATCTCTTCCTTGAAGTCGTCCCAGTGGCGGCCGGCCCAGCGCCGGTCCTTCACGTCGTAGGGGGCGAAGGTGATGCCGTGGAACATGCCCGCGCCCGCCGGCACGCGCGTCTTGTCGCCGATGCTTTCGTCGCCGCCGGCGCACAGGCGCCGCTCGGTGATCAGGCCGCGCTTGAGGTCGTCGAAGTCGGCCAGCATCTCGTCGAGGCGGTCGGTGGCCATGAATTCGAGCATGGTCGCGTAGCCCACTTCCTCGCCGGCGTAGTACTCGCAGTTGCGCTTGAGGTCGTAGTGGCTGACCATGATCGAGAAGGGCGCGAGCTGGGTGCGCTCGGCCTTCTTGAGCACCGGCTCGGGCACGCCCTCGACGAACTTGCGCACCACGTGCGGGTGGATCGCGCCGATCACCGCGTCGCGCGCGTCGATGCGCTCGCCGTCGGCCAGCTCGACGCCGGTGGCGCGGCCTTCGCGCGTCAGGATCTTCTGCACCTCGGCGTTGCAGCGCACCTCGCCGCCGTGGGATTCGATGCAGCGCACCAGCGACTCGGTCAGCTTGCCGCTGCCGCCGATCGGCTGCGACACGCCGTAGGTGTGGATGATGCCGGGCATCAGCAGCACGCCCATGCCGGTGCCGAGTTCGCCGGGGGCCTGCAGGTTCTCGCTGACGAGGCGCAGCAGGTGGATCTTGATCTTGTCGCTCTCGTACAGCCGGTTCACCAGGTCGAGGCAGTCGCGCTGCATGTAGTCGAGCATCAGGCGGCCTTCGTCGCTGCGATCGAGCATCGCGACGAGTTCGCCCAGCGGCGGCGGCGGCGCGTAGAGTCCCGGCATGAAGGTCTGCAGCACCTGCTGGCTCATCCTGACGAAGCCGCGGTAGGTCTCGGCGTCCTTCGGCGAGATCCGGGCGAAGCATTCGCAGGTCTTGTCGATGTCCTTGTACGTGAAGAGCGCCGACTGGTCCGGGAAGATCGTCGCGTGCGGCACGGGCGAGTAGTGGTAGTCCAGCCCGTGCCTGGACAGCAGCCCGAGCTCGTCCTGGCGCAGCATCGGATTGCCCTGGATCATGATGTGCACGCTCGAATGCTCGTCGTGCCAGTAACCCGGCGTGTTCAGCTCGCGCGTGCTCACGCCCCCGCCCGGCCACGCCTTGCGTTCGAGCACCAGCACCTTTTTGCCGGCCTTCGCGAGATAGGCCGCGGCAACGAGGCCGTTGTGCCCCGCGCCCATCGCGACGATGTCGTATTGCTGGCTCATGCTCGCGCTCCTGACCGGACGAAGCGATGCTCGATGGCGCCGAATACCGACCGGCCGTCGTCGCCGAACATCTCGAAGCGCAGGCGCTCGCCGAAGCGCAGCCACGGCGTCGACGACTCGCCGCGTTCGATCGCCTCGATCGCACGCTGCTCGGCGAGACACGCGGAGCCGCTCGCGCGGTAATCGACGTTGGAGAACGTGCCCGAGCCGAGGATCATCCCCGCGCGCAGGTTGCGGTTGTACGCGATGTATTCGATCAGCTCGTGGAAGCCGAAACTCATCTCCCGGCCGTTCGGATGGCCGAACGGCTCGCCGTTGCGATGCACCCGCATGTCGAGGTGCACGCGGCCGTCCCGCCATGCGTCGCCGAGTTCTTCTGGCGTGACGGCGACCGGCGCGAACGCGGTTGCCGGCTTCGCGAGAATGAAGCCGAAGCCCATGCCCAGTTCGCGGAACAGATGCTTGCGCATGCTGACATCGTTGAAAAGCACCAGCAGCCGCACCTGCGCGAGCGCGTTCCGCGCGGGCGTGCCCATCGGCACGTCGCCGAGCACGACGCCGACTTCGCCTTCGAAGTCGCAGTTGTCCGCTTCGTCGGGGAACGGGTAGTCGTCGTGCGGGCCGGCGAAATCGTCGCCCTGGCGCTGGATCAGGACCGGCACCGAGCCGTCCGTTTTCTTTTCCGGGTGATACGCCTGCGTCATGATGCGGCCGTGGTTCAGGAACGCGGAGGCGTCGATGAACTGGCTGGTACGCGGCAGCGGAGCCGTGCACGCATGCGGGTCGAAAGCGAACGCGTGCGGGGCGGCGTCGCGGTTCAGGGCATCGTAGAGCGCCTGCAACGCGGGCTGCGCGCGCGCCCAGTCGTCCAGTGCGGCACGCAAGCTCGGTGCGACCGGGGTGGCGTCGAGCGCGCGGCTTAAGTCGCGCGACACGACGATCAGCGTCCCGTCGGGACCGCCGTTTTTGAGCGACGCGAGTTTCATGATGCCTGTCTCCTTCGTTGTGTTGACTGAGCGCTCCGTGGCGAGCGCGACCGGCGCATTAGCTGAGCGGCCGGCCGCCGTCCACGGGCAGCACGCATCCGGTGGTGAAACGCAGTTCACGCACGGCGGCGAGCACCGCGCGCGCGATTTCCTCGGGGTATGCGAGGCGGCCAAGCGGTGTGCGGGCCGCCTGTTCGTCACGCCACGCGCTGTCCATTGATTTGACGAACTCCGTATCGACGAGTCCCGGCGCCACCGATACCACGCGTATCGTCGGTGCGAGCGCGCGGGCGAGCGAACGCGTGAGGTTGTCGAGCGCGGCTTTCGACGCGCAATACATCACGTTGCTGCCCATCGCGGTCTGCGCGGCGATCGACGAGACGTTGATTACCACGCCGCCGCCCGCAAGGCGGCTGCCGGCGAGCAGGGCCCGCAGCGCGCGCACCATCGCGAACGGACCGCGCACGTTGGTCGCGAGCACGTCGTCGATCAGTGCATCGTCGAGTGCGTCCAGGTCTGCGTGCGCGACGAAGCGGGTGGTGCCCGCACAATTGACGAGCACGTCGCAGCGGCCGTAACGCGTCGCCACTGCGTCGGCGAGGCGGGCGAGCGCGGCGCTGTCGGCGACGGGCGCGCAGAGCGCGCAGTGCCCGTCGCCGGCAAGTTCTCCGACCAGCGCGTGCGCCGCGTTGGCCGAACTACGATAGCCCGCGACGATCGCGAAGCCCGCTTGCGCAAGCGTGCGGCAGATCTGGGCGCCGAGTCCGCCCGTCGCCCCGGTGACGACGGCGACGGGGCGCGCGCCGTGCGCGGTGGTGAGCGTCGTCATGTCGGTCCCGCCTGCGCGAGTTCGAGGATCATCGCGTGCTCCAGTGGGACAGCGCGAGGCCCGGTACCGGCGAACGGAAACTCGCGAGCGCCGTGCCGCCGAGGCTGCCGAGGTACACGGTGCGCAGGTCCTCGCCACCGAACGTGACGCTTGCCATCAGCGGCGCAAGCGTGCCGCGGCAGGCGCCCATCAGTTCGGGCGTCGTCGTGCCCAGCCGGTAGTGTTCTTCGTAGCGCGCCAGCGCCTCGGGATTGCCGTCGTCGAGCAGCGTCAGCACGTCGCCGTCCGGCGTCAGCGCGATGAGCTTCTCCGTCAGGATCAGCGTGATCCACAGGTTGCCGTGCGCGTCGAACGCGAAGCCGTCGGGAAAGCCGCCGAGGTCGTGCGGGCCGTAGATCTCGCGCCTGCCCAGCGAGCCGTCCGGCGCGACGCGCAAGCGCGAAATGCGGCGCGCGTTGGTCTCGACCACGTACAGCCATTCTTCGTCGGCATCGAGCCGGATCTCGTTGGTGCCGACGAAGCCGTCCGCGACGATGCGGATGCCGTGCTCGTCGATCAGGCCCACGTAGCCGTCGGCCGTCTTCTCGTTGATCGAGCGGGTCCAGGGCAGCTGGCGCGTCGTGACCGTGAACCAGATACGGCCTTTCGAATCGGTCAGCACGAAGTTCGTCTTGCCGAGCGGCATTCCGTCGATGCTGTCGTACAGCGTGCGTGAGGCGCCGTCGCGCGTCATCAGTTCGATCGCATCGGTGCCGAAGTTCGCGATCACGATCCGGCCGTCGCGATCGAACGCGAGGCCGTTGGGAAGCGTGCCGCCCAGCATCAGTTGCTGCGCATCGTCGGAAGCGGGCGCGCGAACCGGCTCGCGCTGTTGCGCGATCAGCGTCTGCGAGCCGTCGGGCGCGATGCGCATCACGCCGCCACGGGCGTCGGCGGTCCACAGCGTGCCGTCACGCTCGGCAAGAATGCATTCGGGGCGCAACAGGTCGCGGCCAACCATGCGGATGTCGTCGCGGTTGACCTGCCAGCCACGCAAGGGATTCAACGAAGTCGTCATCGGAAACCACGTTGTGGGTTGAATGGGAAAGAGCGGCTTGCCGCGTGTCACGCGGCGGGCCGGTCGACGGCGAAAGGTTCGAGCAATTCGATCAGATTGCCGCACGGGTCCCGCACGAATGCGGTCGGATTGCCGTCCACGACGAGCTCGAACGCGATGTCGGCGCCCTCGGCTCGCAACGCGGCGACAGCCGCGCGCACGTCGGGGACTTCGAAGCACATATGCTTGTTGCCGTGAGTGCGCAGATCGAGGTTCGGCACGCGGCGCTCGTCGGGCAGCGGTGCGGCGCCGGGTACCTCGAACAGTTCGATGCGAAAGCCTTCGCGGCGCATGAACGCGATCCGGGCGGGAATCTTGTCGATCGTCATGCACGACTCGAGCGCAAAGCCGAGCATGCGGCCGTACCAGTCGATCGCGGCGTCGAGATCGGGCACGCTGACGCCGAAGTGATGTGGTCGCAGCACGGGTAGCAGCGCCGATTTCGTCTCGATGATGTGGGAATGAGCGGCGGCCTCGCGCGCCTCGTCGGAGCGGGGCGCGTGTTTCGCCGGCGTGAGCGGCGCTGTTGTCATGGTGCATGTCTCCGGCTTGGCTGGCGCGCTTTGCGGCACGCCATTCTGTTTTGCTTGCCGGTACTGTAAAGCGCTTCATCTATCGAGACCATCAATTCCTAGTGGAAACACGCATTGATGGCATCGGATGCTTACCGGATAGTGCCGTCCATGAGACTAGGCCACTTCGACATGAATCTGCTCGTCGCGCTCGACGCGTTGCTCGACACGCGCAGCGTCACGCGCGCGAGCGAACGGCTGCATATCGGCGCGTCGGCCACGAGCAGCGCGCTCGGGCGGCTGCGCGAGTATTTCGGCGATCCGCTGCTGATGCAGGTCGGCAGGCGCATGGAATTGACGCCGCTCGGCAGGAGTCTCGCGCAGCCGGTCCGCGAGATCCTGCTGAGCGTGCAATCGACGGTCGTCGCGCGGCTCGAATTCGATCCGGCGCAGGCGCGGCGCAACTTCGTGATTCGCGCGTCGGACTATCTGACCACGGTGCTGCTGACCGACGTCGTGCAGCGGCTGCAGCGCGAGGCGCCCGGCATCACGCTGCACATCGCGAACATGGCCGACGACGTGCCCGACCAGCTCGATCGCGGCGAAGTCGACTTCGTGATTTACCCGAGCATCTCGGTCAATCCGAATCATCCTTCGCAGGTGCTGTTCGAAGACAGCCTCAGTTGCGTCGTGTGGAACGGCAATCCGCTCGTCGGCGAGGAACTGACCCTCGATCAGTACAGGGAGATGGGCCACGTCGCGGCAACTTTCGGCGACAGCCGCAGCGTGAGCTTCGACAGCCTGATGATGGCCAACCTGGGGATGTCGCGTACCGTCGAAGTCACCACGACCAATTTCAACACGCTGCCGCAGCTCGTGATCGGCACGACACGCGTCGCCACGGTGATGACAAGGCTTGCGCGGCTGTATGCGCATTACCTTCCCTTACGGCTGTTGCCGCTGCCGATGAAGCTGCCCCCGCTCGTCGAGGTGATGCAGTGGCACGCGATCAACAACAGCGATCCCGCGCACGTGTGGATGCGCCGAGTTTTGCAGGAGCAGGCGCAGTTGTACGTGGGCGCGGCCACGAAAACATTCGACTGATCGGGCGGCGCGGGATGGCCGTTCGTTCGATGCAGTCAAATGGTCGTGTCGACGCAATCTGATTGTGTCGTACGGTGTCTGCGGGAATCATTCGTCTCACACAAAACGGCAAGCGTTGTTAGAACGACGCCGGCATCCGCCGGCAGAACGGGCAGCGCGGACCTCGATAAACGGAGACGACCTCATGCATGTCCAGACGGATGGGCGCCGCGGCGCGCCCGCTGCCCGTGAAGCAAACCTGTTTCACGCGCTGATTCTGCTCAGTACGGTCATTTGCGGCACGCTCGCGCCGACCGTGATCGGCCCGGTGCTGCCCGCGATGCAGAAGCACTTCGCGAACGTACCCGACATCGAAACGCTGGTGCCCGTCGTCGTCACGATGCCGATGCTGGTGCTCGGCGCGCTGGCGATGGTGATCGGTGCGATCAGCGACCGCATCGGCCGCAAACGCGTGCTGGTCTTTTCGCTCGTCGCCTATGCCGTGGCGGGCACCGCGCCGCTCTACCTCGATTCGATTCATGCGATTCTCGCAAGCCGGGCGCTCGTGGGGCTCGCCGAGGCGGCGGTGATGACGGTCAGCACGTCGTTCATCGGCGACTACTTCAGCGGCACGCAGCGCGACCGCTACGCGTCGCTGCAGGTCACGGTCGCGTCTACCTCGGCGTTCGTTTTCAACCTGCTCGGCGGCGCGCTGGGCGCGCACGGCTGGCGTACGCCGTTCATCGCGTACGCGTTGCCGCTGTTGCTTGCGCCGCTGGTGCAGATCTTCATCTGGGACACGCGCCGCGAAACGGGCACCGCGGCCGCGGTCAGCCATGCCGGCGTCGACGAACCGGCCTTCAACCCGTGGCTGCTCGCGCTCATCTGCGTGGCGGCGTTCGGTGTCGGGATGGTCTTCATGGTCGTGCCGGTGCATCTGTCGTTCATGGTGGTTCAACTCGGCGTGCAGTCGACCAACGAGATCGGCCTCGCTTACGCGACGAACAGCGTCGGGATCATCGTGGGCACGCTCGCGTTCGGCTGGTTTATCGCCGCCCGGCTCACGGTGCCGCAGCAGTTTGCGCTGGGTACCGCGCTCTGCGGCGCAGGCTTCGTTTGCATGGGTTCGGCTCATGACTTTCCGACGCTGACTCTGGGCGGCGCGCTCAACGGCTTCGGTTGCGGCGTGATCCTGCCCGCGCTCGTCAGTTGGGGGCTGCGCTCGCTGCCGTTCTCGCGCCGGGGTTTCGGCACGGGTGCGTTCACCGCGGCGCAATTCGTCGGCTACTTCTGCAGTCCGCTGGTGGTGATGCCGATGGTCGCGCATTGGGGCTCGCGTTTCGTCGTGGTGCAGGCATGGGGCGTCGCGCTGCTGCTGCTCGCGGCGCTTGGCTTCGCCGTCGCGCTGATCGGCGCGCAACGCCTCAAGCTCAGCTGAACCAGTGGAGAACCCGATGAAACCTGTTTTCAAACCCGCTCTCGCGATTCAGGCAGGTGAGCGCCTGCGCGGCAAGGTGGCTGTCGTGACGGGCATCGGCAGCGGCATAGGCCGTGCATGTGCGATGTTGTTCGCGGCGCAGGGCGCGCGCGTGGTCGGTTGCGATATAGATGCCGATTCCGCCGGCCGCACCGTCGATGCGGTTCGTGCGAACGGCTTCGAAATGGACAGCTTGCAGCCTTGCGATCTGACCGATCCCGAGGGCGCGGCGAAGCTCGTCGAATTCGCGTGCGCGCGGCACGGTGGCTTCGACGTCGTTGTCAACGCGGCGGCGTTCGGCGCATTCGCGTGGCTGCAGGAGATGGACTATCAGACCCAGTGGCGCGCGACGCTGACCGGCGAGCTCGATATCGTGTTCCTGCTATGCAAGGCCGCGTGGCCCGTGCTGATTGCACGGGGCGGCGGCTCGGTGATCAACTTCGCGTCCGCGAATGCGTCGGTCGCACTCGACGGCTCGCCGGCGGTCGCGCATTGCGCCGGCAAAGGGGGCGTGCTCGCGATGACGCGTCAACTCGCAATGGAAGGCGGACTGCACGGCATACGCGTGAACAGCATCTCGCCGGCGCTCGTCGAAACGGC
The DNA here is from genome assembly GCF_047605525.1 of Paraburkholderia sp. GTDB lineage: Bacteria > Pseudomonadota > Gammaproteobacteria > Burkholderiales > Burkholderiaceae > Paraburkholderia. The sequence continues at coordinate 93,377 of NZ_JASGFN010000017.1, forward strand.
CGCTACGCGCGCGCACATGGCAGCTCAGCCCGAGTTTCTCGAACGGGCACTCGCAAAGGCGATGGTCAAGCGAACCGGTCAGCCGGAGGACATCGCCTGGTGCGCGCTCTATCTCGCCTCCGACGAGTCGAGCTGGGTCACGGCCGCGAACTTTCCGATAGACGGCGGCGCTACGGCCTGGTAGCGCAGCACCGCTCATCCATTTCCAACTTCCTGTAGCAGACCGCTCCCTCGAGAGGCGCGGTGGGCCCCTCTTTGCCCGCAAAAATAACGGAGACACCACATGACATCGAACAGGTCTGGAATCATTGGCTTTCGGCATCCTGCCGCCCTGCGTCTGTCGGCGATCACGATCGCTGCGATGCTGGCGGCGGGCACGGCGTTCGCTCAGGCGACGAACGATGCGGCCGCCCCGGACGCAACGGCGAAGCCGGCCGATGCGCAGCCGGCCCGGCCCACGAAGGGAGCCGACGCAACGCGCGGTGGTGACGCCCGCGTGCACGGGCAGAAAGCGGACCTGCATGCCGCCGGTACCACGGCGGCGAGCACGCCGGCAGCGGCCACGCTCGCGCAGAACAGCGATACCTTGAGGCAGGCCTTCACTGACCGCCCAACCGTTCAACAGGGCATACCGTCCACTGACCAGCTCGGCGTATCGCACGTCGGCAACGCGACGCCGGAGCCGCCGGAAAATCCGCGGCAGGGACCGTTGTCCTCGATCGGCAAGAAGATGAACGACTGGGGCTTTACGCCCGTGTTTAACCTCGTGCAGATGTATCTCGCCAATCCGGGTGTCGGCCAGCAGACCGGCAACCACGAGGCGCTGACGTTTATTTCGGTCGGCGGCGATTTCGATATGCAGAAGATCGCGGGCCTGAACGGCGCGACCATCCACTTCCAGCAATTGTTCGTGCCGTTCACCTACAACCTCGACTGGGGCAAACAGGTCGGCGACGTACTGGCCGGTCAACCGGGGCCTTACGTGCCGAAGGTTTCCCATCTCGCGCTCTTCACATGGGAGCAGAAGGCGTTCCATGACAAACTCGACTTCGAAGTCGGCAAGAGCAATCCGGGGCTGTACTTCGCCGCTCCGGTATGCAATCAGGGCTTCGGTTGTCAGAGCGCGATCCTGCAGGACAACGCAGGCATGAACCCGCCCATCTATGTGAACTGGGGCGGACGTGTCCGCTATAACCTGACGCCTGCGTGGTCCGTGCAGGCGGGCGTCTGGCGATCCAACCCGGCGTTCCCGTTTACCAATGGGTGGGAATGGACGGACAGCGTGCCTTCCAGCAACGTCTGGCTTGCGAACGTCGTGTACCGGACCACGTATCAGACCGACCCTTACCCGAAGAGCTATGAGCTGATGCTCTACTACAACACGGCGACGCAGACCGATCCGTTCACGCTGGGAACGCACAAGGGCACGTCAGGCGTTTATTTCGGCGGCCGCCAGGTGGTGTACCGGCCCGATGGCGGCAAGGCCGGCGCGAGCAGTCCGACCGCGCTGTCGGTATTCGCGACTTCGACGGCCACGTTCGATTCGCGCTCGAGCACGGGGCTCGCAATGACGGGCAGCACGGGCCTGATCCTGGAAGCGCCGTTTCAGAGCCGGCCACATGATAGTTACTCGCTGAGTTTCAACTGGGCGACGCTGACACCTCACGAGCAGGAGTATCTGAAACAGCAGAATCTTGCCGCGGGCGGAACCGGCTACACGGTGGGACGCACCCAGTTGGGACTGAAACTGGATGCCAATATTGCGGTCACTCGCAGCATCATCGTGAGTCCCTACGTGATGCGCACGTGGAATACGAACACCTGGGGCAATCCCGCGTATGCCGGTACGCCGAGAAACGGTTTTGTCGCGGGCGTTCTCGCGAGTGTGTTCTTCGACAAGATGCTGGGCTTGACCGACCACTGAAACCGGGCGTGAGCGGTTTGCGGTGTTGCCTTCCTGACTGGGAGGACGGTGACGTCATCGCGGCATTGCTGACGTGATACCGCCGCCGCATGCATGAGCGCGATGCCTGGCATCGAAAAATGCGATGCCGGGTGTAGTCGCAGCGGTGACTACAATTGCAGCGCGTCGGCGCGAGCAGGGGCAAGCTTTGCGATAACAGAACAGGCGGCGGCGCGCCTACCATGAGGGAGACCGTCAACGATGTCGCTGTTCCAGTATTTTCCGACCAATTACGTATGGAGTCTTGCCGTCGCCGGCGCGCTGGAAGCCGGCGCGAAGATCGGTGAGATCGAAGAAATCTGCGGATCGCTGCGCAAGGCAGCGGAGCAGGGCGACGACGCCGGCACCGAAGCCTTTTTTGCCGCATGGGTCGTAATGGGCGACAAGCTGATTGCGCTCGCCCGAGCCGACCTCGAAGCCGGCCGTGAACTGAGCGCCGGTGAAAAGCTCGACCGCGCGGCGCTGTACTTCATCACCGCGGAGCGCATGCAGGCGCACGATTTCGCTCCGCGTCACGCGCTCTATCGCAAGATGCTCGACACGTTCGCGCAGGCGCAGCGGCTGTTGCGCTCGAACTGCACGCGCATCGAGATTCCGTACCGCGACGTGCATCTGGCCGGTCTGCTGGTGCGGGCACGCGGAGCATCTGCCGACTCGCGCCCGCCGTTGCTTGTGATGCTGAACGGACTCGATTGCACGAAGGAGATGCTTTATCCCAATCCGTTCACGCGGCAGATCACCGAGCGGGGCGTTTCCGTTCTATATCTCGATCAACCGGGATCGGGCGAGGCGCTGCGCTTGCACGACCTGCCCGCGGTGGCGGACACCGAAGCGTGGGCGAGTGTCGTCGTCGACTACCTCGAGACGCGAGCGGACGTCGATCCGCAACGTATCGGCCTGGCAGGGGTCTCGTTGGGCGGCTACTACTGTCCGCGCGCGGTCGCGTGCGAGCCGCGCTTCGCGCTCGGCGCCGTATGGGGCGCGAATCACGATTGGGGGGAAATCCAGTTACGGCGGCGTCAGCGCGAGGGCGAGAACCCCGTACCGCATTACTGGCAGCACGTGATGTGGGTGTGGGACGCGCAGAACGTCGACGACTTCATGCGCAAGGCCGCGTCCGTCACCCTGGAGGGCGTGCTGGATCGCGTGAAAGTGCCGTTCCTCGTGACGCACGGCGCAAATGACCGGCAAATTCCGCTCTCGTATGCGCATCGTACTTACGAGCAACTCGTCAATAGCCCCGACCGCGAGTTGAAGATCTTCACGAGCGAGACGGGCGGCGTCGAACACGTCAGTCTCGACAACATGTCGAATGCCGGCGCGTACATCGCCGACTGGATCGCGGAGCGGCTCGGCGGCCGCACCACGGCCGCCTGAACGCGCGCCACGTCGCCCGCGCCACCGAGCAGGATTCAGACGGGCGGCAGACGTTTGGCCGCGGCGATGATCCTGTCGCGCAACCAGACCGTGGCCGCGTCGGAATCGCGCGAGCTGTGCCATTGCAGTACTTCGACCAGTCTCGGCGTTTCGAACGTCGGCTTGACGAGGCGTACTGGCAGGCTGTCGGCGCAGCGGTATGCAAGCCGCGTGTGCATGGTCGCGAGCCGTTGTGTGCCGACGACCATATGCGGCAGCAGGTTGAACGTGTGCGCGGCGACTTCGACGCGGCGTGCGCGCTTGTGCTGATGCGCAAACCACATCTCGAACATCGGCAGGCTGCGGCTGCCGTTCTGGAACCCGATGTGGCCCGAGTCGAGGTAGTCGTCCAGCGAGATCTCGTCGCCGAAACTGTCGTTTTCCCGCGCGGCGACGATCGTGTAGGTATCTTCGAACAGCACTTCGCTCGAATGGTGCGGCGAAGCGAACAACTCGTGATTGATCACGAAGTCCACTTCGCCGGCTTCGAGTTCCGCAGCCGAATTCACGCTGGGCTGACGCAGTTCGACCGTGAGTCCCGGCGCTTCGCGATGCAATTCGGCGAGAACGTCGAACAGCAGGATGCTCTGCACGTAGTCCGAGGCGACGAAGGAAAAATGCCTGCGTGTGTGCGCGGGATCGAACATGGGACGCGAGGCGAGGGCTGCGTCGATGCGCACGATGACGTCGTTGATGGGCTCGATGAGGCTTTCCGCCAGTTGGGTGAGCTCGGTTCTGCGGCCGACCTGGACCAGCAGCGGATCGTCGAAGAACTCGCGCAGGCGGCCCAGCACGCCGCTCATCGCCGATTGCGTCATATGAAGGCTCTCGCCCGCACGCGTCACGTTCTTTTCCTGTAGAAGGGCCTTGAGAGCGACCAGTAGGTTCAAGTCCAGCCGGTTGTAACGCACTGCTATCTCCTGCCTGAAGCCTGATTGCGGATATGGGGAAATGGCGCGAGTCGCGCGAAGGCCTGGCGTGGCCGTGGTGCTGGACCCGCCAGTATCGATAAACGTGATGCCGTAGATCGTGAAATTCGATTTTTCGGGCAATGGCGAGGTGGCTAGTATGCCCCAGCGTCAGGCGAAAAGCCTACATCGACAATAACACTTCGGGACAACCATGAACCTGCTGGTGACCGGTGCCAACGGATTCGTTGGACGGCTGCTCGTTGCCCGCCTCGCAGGCGGCGCAATTCTTCCCATCCCTTTCACGAAACTGGTGTTGCTGGACCGGACGTTCAACACTGCTTGCCGTGAATGCAACGATCCACGCGTCGAATTCGTCGAAGGCAGCATCGCCGACGGCGATGTGGTCGCGCGCGCATTCGAGAGCGCGCCCGATATCGTGTTCCACCTCGCGAGCGTGCCCGGGGGCCTCGCCGAGCTCGACTACGCGATGGGCCGTGAAGTCAATCTGAACGGCACCCACGCGCTGCTCGACGCTTGCGCACGACTACCGCGGGCGCCGCGGTTCGTGTTCGCCAGTTCCATTTCGGTGCTGGGCGCACCGCTGTCCGAGCCCGTCGACGACACCACCGAGCCGCGTCCGAACATGAGCTACGGCGCGCACAAATGGATCGGCGAAATCCTCGTCGACGACTGCCACCGGCGTGGCTGGATCGACGGACGCAGCATCCGCCTGCCCGGTATCGTCGCGCGTCCGCCGCAGCCGACCGGCGCGCTGTCGATCTTCATGAGCGATGTGATCCGCGAACTCGCGGCCGGGCGCCCCTACGCGTGCCCCGTCTCGGGCGACGCGACCATGTGGCTGATGTCCGGCGCGACCATCGTCGACAACCTGATCCATGCGGCGCTTGCCGACATTCCTCCCGACGTGCGCAAACGCAGCTGGACGTTGCCCGCGCTGCATTGCTCGATGCACGAGCTGGTCGAAGCGGTCGGCATTCATGCGCGCCGTCCGGTCGAGTCGCTGGTGAGCTATCGCCCCAATGCAGCGCTCGAAGCCAGCTTCGGCAACTACCCGCCGTTGGAGACCCCGGCCGCCGACGCGCTGGGCTTCCGTCACGACGGCACGCTAGCGCGGCTCGTGGCGCGCTCGCTCGACCCCTCGCATATCGATTCCCTCCCCGCGGACGCCTGATCCATGCCATCCATCCAAAACCCGCTGAAAGGCTGGCAACTCCAGCGCAGCGACATTAGCTACGTAGGCCATGATCTGCGTCGCCCGGAATGCATCCTCGCGCAGTCCGACGGCACGTTATGGACCGCGGATGCGCGCGGCGGAATCATGCGCATCGCTGCGGACGGCCAACAGACTCTGATCGCGGAGGTGCAGACTCACGCGCAACTCGACGAGAAGCCGGGCGTGGAACGGGTCATCCTCGAAGGCACGCTCCCCAACGGCGTGGCATTCGACAGCAACGGCGACTTCCTGATCGCCAACTTCGGCACCGACCGGCTCGAATTGATGCGTCGCGATGGCAGCTCGACCGTTCTGCACGACAACATCGACGGCGAGCCCATCGGCAAGGCCAACTTCGTACTGACCGATTCGAAGGGCCGCATTTATATGACCGTGACGACGCGACTGCAGCCATGGACGCGCTCGATCAATGAAAAAACCCCCGACGGCTATATCGCGCTGATCGACGGGAAGGGCATTCGCATCGTTGCCGATGGCTTCGTCGGCACCAACGAAATCCGCTTTGACGCGAACGAAGAGTGGCTCTACGTCGTGGAGAGCAACGGCAAGCGCATCTCGCGCCTGCGCGTGCGCGAGGACGGCACGCTCGGTGAGCGCGAGATCTTCGGGCCCTCGAATCTGGGCACCGGCTTCCCGGACGGCTTTGCGTTCGACGCCTTCGGCAACCTGTGGATCACGATGATCATGGCCGAGCGCCTGATCGCGCTCACGCCCGAAGGCGACCTGCTCGAACTGTTCGACGACGGCGTGCCGCCGGCCGTGGCCGCGGTCGAGCGGCACTATCGGGAGGGCACGGTGACGCCGGAAATTCTCGCGGCATGCCAGGGGACGGTTGCGCCGTGGATGGCCAGCGTCACGTTCGGTGGCCCGGACCTGCGAACCGTCTACCTGGGCAGCCTGCTCGGCAACCGCTTGCCGTGCTTCCGCGCCCCGGTCGCCGGCCTGCCCCTGCCGCACTGGCATCGTCAATTCGACCTGAAGGAGACTGCATGAAATTCGCTACCTTGCGTGACGGCACCCGCGACGGCTGCCTGTTGCTGGTATCGCGCGACCTGTCGCGCGCCGTGAAGTCAGACGACATCGCGCCTACGCTGCAACGCGCACTCGAAGACTGGCGCTCGGTCGAGCCGGCGCTGCTCGAGCGCTACGCGGCGCTGAACGCAGGAACGGCGGCGGGCGCCTTTGCCTTTGAGCCGGCGGCATGCATGGCGCCGTTGCCTCGCACGCATCAGTTCGTCGATGCATCCGCGTTTCTCAATCATGGCCAGATCATGAGCCGCGCCTACGAGCTCGACCCGCCGCCGACGGACCGTTCGGTGATGATCCAGCGCCAGGGCGACGACTTTCGCGGCGCGCGCGAGGACTACAGCTTCCCGGATCCCGGCGATCAATGCGACTTCGAGGGCGAGGTGGCGGTCGTGCTCGACGACGTGGCGCAGGGCGTGTCGCATGAAGCCGCGCTCTCGCACGTTCGCCTCGTGCTGCTGTTCAACGACGTGAGCATGCGCGGCAAGCTGGTGCAAGAGCTCAAACTCGGCTTCGGCTTCATTCAGGCGAAGCCCGCGCCGGCCTTTGCGGCAGTGGCGGTGACGCCGGACGAACTGGGCGACGGATGGGCGGACGGCCGGGTCAACCTGTCACTGCACGTGTATCGCAACGATGAGCGGGTGGGCAAGCCCAATGGCCGCGAGATGTCGTTCCCGTTCGGGCGCCTGATCGAGCAACTGGCCTATAACCGCAATCTGACAGCGGGCACGGTACTCGGCTCCGGCACCTTCTCTAACGAAGACCATGCCGCCGTAGGCTCGGCGTGCCTCGCTGAAATTCGTGCGCTCGAACGGCTCCGGTATGGCGAGAGCCGCACGCCGTGGCTCGCCTATGGCGAACGTCTGCGCTTCGAGATGTTCGGGCTGGACGGCCAATCGGTGTTTGGCGCGCTGGAGCAGCGCTTCGTGCCGCCGCAGCAGGCGGCGATCCGCGATACGGCGGCGTAGCCGGCGATGGTCGAGATGGCAACTTTCGAGGTGATGGCTGGGGAAGCGGAGCGGTTCGAGACCGTGTTCGGCGCGGTGGGACGGCTGCTCGCGAGTTCGCAAGGCTACGCCGGACACCGTCTGCTGCGCGACATGAACGACTGCGAGCGGTACGTGCTGATCGTCGACTGGCGTGACGGCGGTGGCGGCGCCGCCAGCTTTCGCGATTCGGGGCGCCTCGCTCAGGTGCGTGCGCTGCTCGAACCTTTTCATCGCCTCTCGCCTTCGCTGACTTTTTTCAGCGACGTGGATACGGCTGCCGACACGGCAGGGCTATCGCCCTGGAAGTCACATTGCGCGGACTGAGAGCGGGCAGCAAACAACGGAGCGGTATGAACACGACTTCAATCAAGGCGCCGGCGCCCGTATCGGTGGTGACCGGCGCCGCGGGCGGCATCGGCGCGGCCATCTGCAAGGCTTTCGCCGACGCCGGATTTATCGTGGTAGCGGGGTATCGCAGCTCCGCGGGACCGGCCCAGGCGTTGGTCGACAGCCTCGGCGGCATGGCAGGTCATGTCGCGATGCAGGTCGACGTGGCCGACAGCGCCTCGCTGGCGAAGCTGTCGCAGGCAGTGGCCGGGCGCTTCGGACGCTGCGATGTGCTGGTCAACTGTGCGGGTACTACCGGCTTCATACCGCACGCCGATCTGGAAGGGCTCGACGACGAATTGATCGATGCGATTCTCGCGACCAATGTGCGCGGCCCGTTTGCCGCGGTGCGCGCGTTTCGTCCGTTGCTGGCGCAAAGCGGGCAGCCCGGCGGTGGGGTCGTCGTCAACCTGTCCTCGATTGCGGCGCGCACGGCGATGGGCAGCAACGTCATGTACTGCGCGTCGAAGGCGGCGCTCGACAACATCACGGCTTCGCTCGCGCGTGCTCTCGCGCCGTGGATCCGCGTGCTGTCGGTCTCGCCGGGGCTCGTCGATACCTCGTTCGTCAAAGGACTCGACCGCGGCTGGCGCGACGAGCAGGCGCAGCGCACGCCGTTGCAGCGCTTCGCGGCGCCCGCCGAGGTCGCGGCTGCCGTCGTGGCGGCCAGCGTGGCGCTGAGTTTTTCGACCGGCTGCGTCATCGCTGTCGACGGCGGCCGACCGTTGGGCTGAAGCGCCGTGCGTGCGGCGGACGCCCATCTGGGCATCGAGCGCGCGAATGGGGCCCATCGCGAGAAACGATTCGAATTCGGGGGCATGACTGGCTAGCCTCTGTCGAAACAACGATCGCAATCCGTCGCGGCAGGCAACGGATGATGCGAGCCATAACAAAAGCAGGATGAAGGAGACAATCGTGAAGAAACTATTCGATGCGCTGGCGCACATCCGCGCGTGCATCCTGGTGGCGCTACTGGCCGCGGCGAGCATCTCGTCCCCGGCGGCGGCGGACGAATTCATCGTCGGCTTTACCGGCATGGGCGACTATGCGCCGATCTTCGTCGCGAAACAGCAAGGCATGTTCAACGCGCAGGGCATCGATCCGTCGCTGAGGATGATGTCCCAGGTCGCGTCGGCCGTGGCGTCCAATTCGGCGCAGATCGGCGGCGTCACGCCGACCGTGCTGCTTCAGGCGATCGACAGCGGCCTCGACCTCGTGGTGATCGCCGGCGGCTCGCAGACCACGCACGCCGATCGCAGCTTCGGCGTGGTCGTGCGCACCGGTCGCGACATTCACCAACCGAAGGACTTCGAAGGCAAGACCGTCGGCGTGCAGGCGATGGGCGCCTTTCTCCACGTGACGTTCCGGAAGTGGTTGCAGGACAAGGGCGTCGATAGCAACAAGGTGCACTTCGTCGAAGTCAAGATCCCGCAGATGAACGACGTGCTGAAGGGCGGCTCGGTTGATGCGGTGGTGGTGCCGAACCCGTTCATGCAACGCATCGTCGACGCCGGCAATGGTTTTGTCGGCGCCTACTACTCGGCGGATTTGCCCGAAGGCATGCCGTCCATGGTGTACGTGTCGACGCGAACGTGGGCCGACGCGCACCGCAAGGAAGTCGCCGCGTTCCGCGCAGCGCTCGAACAGGGAATCGCGTTCACGCGCAGCCACCCGGACGCCACGCGCGCGGATATCGGCGCGTTCATCAAGGTCCCGCCTCCCGTGCTCGCCAAGATCCAATGGGCGCGCCTGAATGCGCAGATCACGCCTGCCCAGCTCGACATGTGGAACGGCATCATGCGCGATCAGCATCTGCTGAAGGCCCCCGTCGACGTTTCGAAGCTCTTCTTCACACCATGAATTCATCATTGAAATCGCTACGCAGCGTCCGCGCCGTGCCGGATCTTTCGCCTGACACCACACCGACGCAGACCACGTCTTTCATCTCGTTTCGCGACGTTTCGCTGACGCTGGGCGGCCGGCAGATCCTCGAGCGTCTGAGCCTCGATTTGCGGCGCGGCGAGTTCGCCTGCGTGATCGGCCCTTCCGGCTGCGGCAAGACGACCTTGTTGCGCCTGTTGACGGGACTTGCGGCGCCGAGCTCGGGCGTGATCCTGCGCGATGGAGTACCTGTCAAAGGCCCGGCGCCCGACGTGGCGATCGTGTTCCAGGACTACGCGCGCGCCTTGCTGCCGTGGCGTACGGTCAGAGCCAACATCGGTCTCGCGCTGGAAGCGCTCGGCGTGGCGCGCGCCGAGCGTCCAGCGCGTATCGACGAGTTGCTGCACAAGGTCGGCTTGAGCGCGCATGCCGACAAGTTTCCCGCGCAACTTTCCGGCGGCATGCAGCAGCGCGTGCAGATCGCGCGTTGCCTCGCACAGCGGCCGGCAGTACTGCTGATGGACGAGCCCTTCGGGGCTCTCGACGCGATGACGCGCCAAAGCCTGCAGGACCAGTTGGCCGAACTCTCACAGGAGGCGGGCACGACCGTGCTGTTCGTCACCCACGATCTCGAAGAAGCCATCTACCTGGGCGACCGCGTGATCGCGCTGCAGGCGAACCCCGGGCGGCTTGCCAGCGTCATCGAGGTCGGCCTGCCGCGGCCGCGCGACCAGCTCGGCTCGCGCGAGCATCCCGCTTTCCTGCGGCTGCGCCGCGAGCTCTTCGACTTCATTCAGGGGCATGAGGTATGAGTCGCGCCACATGGCAGGCCCTCGCATTGCCGGCGTCGCTTGTCGTGCTGGCCGAGCTGGCGATGCGCACCGCACACGTGCAGAGCGACGTGATCGCGCCGCCTTCGGCCGTCGTCGTTGCGGCGTGGGACGCGCTCAAGGACGGCACGCTGCGGCGCGCCACCTTCGAAACGCTCGGCGCGGCGTTGGGCGGCGTGCTGCTCGGCGGCCTGAGCGGCCTCGCACTCGGCATCTGGTTCGGTCTCTCGCGCAGCGCCGCGCGGCTGGGGGCAATGTCGATCGAGATTTTCAGGCCGATCCCGGCTGTCGCGCTGATGCCGATCGCGATGCTCGTGTTCGGCTTCGGCTACCGGATGGAGATCGCCACGGTCGGCTTTGCCTGCTTCTGGCCGGTGCTGCTGCTCACCCAGGCGGCTGTCGCGAACGTCGAGCCCCGGCTGCTCGAAGTCGCCAGGGTGCTGAGCCTGAGTCCGTGGCGACGTGTCTGGTCGATCGTGCTGCCCGCAGCGTTGCCGCGCATCCTCGTGGCGTTCCGGCTCGCAACGGGCGTGGCGCTGGTGGTGGCGGTCACCGTTGAGATTGCAACGAACCCATTCGGTTTGGGATACGAAATGATGAATGCGTCGCAGAATCTGCAACCGGCGTTGACGCTCGCGCTGCTTGTCTGGGTGGGACTGCTCGGCTGGTCATGCAATGCGTTGATGAGCGCCGTGGAGCGGCACGGCTTGCGAAGATTCTCGGGAGTGCGCCCATGAGAGCGGAAATCAAGGCAGGCGAACGTCTGTTGTGGTCGGCCGGCAGCGTCGCGGTGACGGCGGCGATCATCGGCGCATGGGCGCTGTGCACGTCGCGCCATTGGGTTTCGCCGGTGTTCCTGCCGGCACCGTTCGACGTGTGGACGACCTTGCGCGACGGCATGCTCGACGGCGATCTGGGCAAGCTTGCGGCCGGCACGGTCGAACGGATGTTCCTCGGATGGCTCGTGGCGTCGGTGCTGGGCATCGCGGCAGGGGCGGTGCTGAGCATGTCGGGCGCGTGCCGGCGCTGGCTGCAGCCGTCGCTCGAATTCATGCGGCCGCTGCCGGCCTCGGCCATCGTACCGTTGGCGATCGGCTTTCTCGGTCTGTCGCCCTCGATGGTGCTGTTCGTCATCGCGTTCGGCGCAGTATGGCCCGTCCTGCTCTCGACGATGCACGGCTTCCAGTCGGTCGAACCGCGGCTGCGCGAAGTGGCGAGCGTGCTGCGCCTCTCGCGTGCCGCGTTCATCTTCAAGATAGGGTTGCCCAACGCGCTGCCCGACGCGCTGGCTGGCATGCGGCTCTCGCTGACGATCTCGCTGATCCTCGCGGTAGTGGGCGAGATGCTGGCCTCGCAGGACGGTTTGGGGACGGCGATTCTGTTGGCGGCGCGCAGTTTCCGGGCGAGCGATCTGTTCGCCGGCGTCGCGCTACTGAGCTTGATAGGTTTTGTCAGCAATTTCCTGTTGCTGACGGTGCAGCACTTTGCGTTGCCGTGGAAACGTACGACGCATTGACGATGTCCTGACCCGTCCGCGGAGGCGGCCGCGAAAGCCCGGCGCTCCCGCAGGCATGAAGGCGAAACGATAACAACACGGAGACCCGAATTGGAGATCAAGAAATTAGTAGTATTGGTGGGTTTGACCATCCCGGTTATGGCCAGCGCGCAATCGAGCGTCACGCTTTACGGCGTTGTGGATACCTCACTGGAAATGGCGAATACCGGCGCGAACCAGGTGGTGCGGATGGCGAGCGGCAAGGTTGTCTCGTCGCGCTTCGGCATGCAAGGGCAAGAGGATATCGGTGGCGGCACCAGAGTGATATTCCGGCTCGAGAACGGTTTCAACAGCGCGACGGGCGCGCTGGCGTCGTCCAGTGTGTTGTTCAACCGCGAGTCGTGGGTTGGCCTGCAGAGCAACTATGGGACCGTCAAGTTCGGCGTGCAATACACGCCGTTTCATACCGCGCGCGTGAAGTTCGGTGCGACCGTGTTGGGCGACGGCATGTCCTGGGGCGTGGCGATGACCGATTTCACGTTCGGACCCACCGTGCGGCCGAACAATTCGGTGCGTTACGAATCGCCGGTCATCGCGGGCTTCACGTTGCGAGCAATGTATGCGCGCGGAACGAACGGCACGACGGGCCAGCCGGGGTCGCTGGGGGATATCCGCAGCGCGGGGCTCGAGTACGCCAATGGCGCGCTGCTGTTCGAAGCCGCCTGGCTCGATCAGGTCGGCACGACGGCCAATCCGATCACCAGTAGCAGCCCGACCGCGCGCGGCAACTTCTCGCTCTTCACGCTCGGCTACGACTTCGGCTTCATGCGACCGCGCGCGGTGTTCCAGATGCATCGCGGAGGACCGAACGTCAGTACTTCCTATGCCGCGGGAGCGGTCACGCCGAAGCACAACATTTACGAGCTCGACGACACCATCCCCGTGGGCCGCGACATGGTCACGCTGTCGGTCGGCCATTACGCGAAGCTCGGCGACAGCAGCGGTGATGCGACGGGCTATCACATCCGTTATGACCATCCGCTCAGCAAGGCCACCGTCTTGTATGCGGGTGCCGGTTACGTTCGCAACGGCAGTTCGGCGAGCTTCACCGTCGGTGACGCCTCGGCCGCGGGCGTAGCGGTCAAGGCCGGCGAGAACGCCACTTCGGTGGCCGTGGGTCTCGTGCACAGCTTCTGATCCAACGGCGGCCTCGGGGCGGGACGCGACACTCGCGTGGCGTGTTTCCGCCTGCATTGCAATCATTCAGGAGGAGTTTCGATGCGGGTATTGAGAATGCTGGTGGGCGCGCTCGCGTGCGTGCTGATGTTCGACCACGCGGCGGCACATGCGCAAGGCTTGCCGATCGTGGTCGGCTACACGGGCGTGTCGGAGTTCGCTCCACTCTTCGTCGCGAAGGACAAGGGTTTCTTCGCGCAGCGCGGGCTCGACGTCGAGATCAAGCGCATGACGCTGACCTCGACGATTCCGTCGGCGCTGGTGTCGGATTCGCTGCAGGTGGGCGGCACGCCCGGCACCAACGTCTTGCAGGCCGTGGACAGCGGGCTGGACCTGACGGTGATCGCCGGCGACACCGTTACGATGCACACCGACCGCAACTTCGCCGTGGTACGGCGTCCGGGCGCACCGATTCACAACGCCGCGGATTTCATCGGCAAGAAGGTCGGCGTACCGGGGCTCGGTGCCTTTCTGCATGTCGCATTTCGCAAGTATCTGACGGCGCACGGCGTCGACTTCCACAAAGTGACCTTCGTCGAAGTGCAGATCCCGCAGATGCGCGATGCACTCAAGGGCGGGCTGGTCGACGCCGTGATCGCGCCCGACCCGTTCCTGACGCGCATCGTGCAGACTGGTACGGGCGAAGTGGTGTCCTACTTCGCGGCGGATCTTCCCGATGGCCTGCCGTCGCTCAGCTACGTGGCCGCGTCGCGCTGGGTGAGCGCCCATCCGCAGGCAGCGCGCGCGTTCCGTGACGCAATCGCGCAGGGCGTCAGCTGGATCGCGGCCAATCCTGAAGAGACGAAGCAGATCGTCGGCAAATATCTCGGTCTGCCGCCGGATGTGCTGGCCACCGTCAGGATCGCGACGCTCGGCGCGACCCAAACCCAGGCGCAGTACGCGCTCTGGGTGGACATCATGCGAGAGCAGGGGATGTTGCGCAATTCGCCCGACCTCAACCGCCTGATTCTGAACTGACATTCAACCAGTCATCGGCCGGGACCTTTCCCGGCAGGAGCACATTCCATGAGTCATCCGTTGTACGACCTGCATGGCAAACATGCGCTCGTTACGGGAGCATCGCGCGGCATGGGGCTCGCGATCGCGCGCGCACTGGGTCAGGCAGGGGCGAGCGTCATTATCGCGAGTAACGATGCCGATGAAGGCGAGACGCAGGCTGACGCATTGCGCAAGCTCGATCGCCTCGATGCGAGCTTCGTCTTCGTCGACGCCGGCGAACGCGAAAGCGTCGAGGCGATGTGGCGGCAGGCGCTGCAAACGCGTGGCGCGATCGACATCGTCGTCTGCAATGCCGGCGTCGCGCCGCACATGGGTTCGCTCGCCAGCGCGAACGACGATCAATGGGCAACCACGATGAACGTGAATCTGCACGGCGCGGTGTGGCTGACGAATCTCGCGGCACCGGCGATGGCAGAGCGTGGCGGCGGCAGCATCATCCTGACGTCGAGCATTGCCGGTGTGCGCGGCAATAAGGCGCTTGGCGTGTATGGCGTGTCGAAGGCCGCGCTCGCTGCGCTGGCGCGCAATCTGGCCGTGGAGTGGGGGCCGCGGAACGTGCGTGCCAACGCGATTTCGCCCGGCATGATCGCGACTGAGTTCGCACGGCCGCTGCTCGACGACCCCGAAGTGCGCGACCGCCGGATGCGGGCCACCCCGCTGCGCAGGCCTGGCACGCCCGAAGAAATCGCCGGCGTGGCGCTGCTGCTTGCGGCGCCGGGTGGCGCATTCATCACCGGCCAGAACCTGATAGTCGACGGCGGCACGACGATCAGCGATGGCAATTGAGTCGGACGAACCGGACCAGGACAGGAAGGAGGCTTGCGTGAAGCATCAGGTAAGGCGACTCGTGACGGGCAGCGATCCGCAAGGACGCTCGTATCTGCTCCAGGATGCCACGGCGCCGGTCAAGCCCGTCAAGGGACTGCCGGGGCTCGTCTTCCACGAGCTCTGGCGTACGGCGCACGCGCCGTCGCCGGTGGCCGCGCTGGCCGATCCGGCGGCACCATTGCGTCTGACGCCGGAACCGGGAGGGACCGTGATCCGGATTTGCGACATTCCGCCCGACGCCGCGCATCACCAACCGGGCGCGGATATCGATGCGCATTTCGCCGAAATGGGCCTGAGCAAATCCGGGGCGCCGGTCGATGCCGATCCGCACGCGCTGATGCATCAGACCCGGACCGTCGACTACGGCATCCTGCTGGAGGGCGAAGTGTGGCTGGTGCTCGACGACGGCGAGACCCGCCTGTCGCCAGGCGACGTGGTGATCCAGCGCGGCACGCGCCACGCGTGGAGCAACCGCACCGAGTGCCCGGCGCGCATGGCCTTCGTGCTGGTGGACGCCAGGGCCGACTGACCACGGGCGCGCCACGGGCTGGCTACGCGGCACGGGCGCGTCGTTTCGTACCGATATCGAGGAGACCCCGCGATGAAACCTGTCCTGCCGGTGCAGGCCGAAGACCTATTGTTCCGGCGTATCGCCCGCCGCATCGTGCCGTTGCTGTTCACTTGCTACCTGGTCGCGTTTCTCGATCGGGTCAACGTCGGCATCGCGCAGTTGCAGATGTCGCAGTCGCTCGGTTTGAGCGCGGCACAGTACGGGCTCGCGGCGGGATTGTTCTTCTTGCCCTACGCGTTGCTCGAAATCCCCAGCAACCTCTGGTTCGAGCGGATCGGCGCGCGGCTCACGTTGCTGCGCATCATGGTGCTGTGGGGGCTGACGGCCTCTGCCACGATGTTCGTCAGAGGGCCGGCCCAGTTCTTCGCGCTGCGCATGCTGCTGGGGGCGTTCGAAGCCGGCTTCTTTCCCGGCGTCATTCTCTACCTGTCCTACTGGTTTCCGAGCCGCTATCGGGCGCGCACGACCAGTGCGTTCTGGGTCGGCAGCGTGGCGGCCGGCGCAGTCAGCGGACCGCTGTTCGGCAGCATCATGACCGGGCTCGACGGCGTAGCGGGCCTTCAAGGCTGGCAGTGGGTATTCCTGCTCGCCGGCGCGCCCGCATGCATGCTAGGCGTCATCTGCTATTTCTGGCTCGACGACCGGCCGCAGGACGCCCGCTGGCTCTCTGCGCAGGATAAGGCGATGCTCGAGGAAGCCCATCGCGCGGATCACCTCGCGCTGCATGCAACAGATGCTGCGCGTGGCGAGGCGGCCGCGAGGCCCTTCGCCGTGATCCGCGATCCGATGATCTACGCGTTGACGCTGATCTACTTCGCCGGTTCATGCGGCGGCTTCACGATGAATTTCTGGTTGCCCGCAATGATTCGCGATACGGGCGTGACGTCGACCACGACCATCGGCTGGTTGGCCGCGATTCCCGCGGTCGCGGGAATCGTAGGGGCGTTGGTGCTGAGCTACAGCTCCGACCTGCGCCTCGAGCGGCGCTACCACCTGGCCGGCTGTCTGGCGGCAGGCGCGTTGGGGCTCGTCGGGACACTGCTCTGGAAAGGCGGTCCTACCGCTTTGCTGGTGGCGTTTTCGTTCGCGAGCGTCGGCATCTTCGGCAGTATGGCGCTGTTCTGGTCGCTGCCTTCCAGCTACCTGCCGCGCTCGCAGGCGGCGCTGGGCATCGCAGTGATCAACACGCTAGGTATCAGCGCGGGTTTTTTCTGCCCGTCGATTCTCGGCTTCGTCAAGACAATGACAGGTAGCGTTTCGCCAGCTATTGCACTGTTCGCGTTCCTGCTCGCCGTCGGTTGCTATCTGACCATTTTCGTCGTTCCCGAGCGGGCGATGGCGATGAGCCGGCGCGAAATATCCGAAGACGCCAACCTCGGGTTGCCTGCAAACGGCAGCAGCCCGGCTGAGCGCGCGTAGACCACGAATAGCAATCGTTGCACTGAATCCCGCTCTTCACCGCGATCGGCGCCTGCTGCCTCGTGTTTCGAGGGGCGGGCGCCGGCCAGCTCCAGCACGCCTGCTCGTTGCGTTTTTCCCCGATTGCCGCTTCGTTTCGCTTCGAACGAATCCCTCTGCGTATCTGCGCGCACTGGATGATCGGACGGTCATGCACTGAACGACCTCGCGAAAACATCCAGGGCAGGAGCGTTGCCGGGAACTGCCTGCGTTCTGCGCCCACGTCCCCGTGAGATGGAAAAGCACTAGTATGTTTATCGAGCCGCCTCCGTCGATGCATAGGCGGGGCTACCCTTCGAGCCAATAGTTTTTTGCGGATAATGGTTGTGTGCGTTCGCCCCACGAATCCTTGGAGGGTCATCATGAGAATGCATATTGGCAGGAAAGGATTATTTGTGTTTTCGGCCATGATCTGTTGGGCAACCCTGGCGCAGGGATCAGCGAGCATGGCTCATGCAAACGAGGCGGAGCACGTGTCAGGGCCCCCGCCCATGCGGAGGATGTCGGACCGGCAACTGGCAAAAACCGTGCAACGCGCTATTCAGCAATCAGGTGGAATCTACATGGCGGACATGGCAGTCCGCGCGAAAAACGGAATCGTGACCCTCGTCGGGGCCGTGCCGACGACCACTGAAGTCAGTCAGGCAGCCGAGGTGGCGCAGCGTGTTCAGGGAGTGGTCGGTGTCACCAATAACTTGAGGACACAAACACAGGAAAACTGAGCGTCGATAGCCACACGAGCAAAGAGGGCGTGAATTCAATCCAGGGAATCGAAAACCTCACTGTCTGCGCGCGTACGGTTGGCGATCGCGATCTGATCTAGCCGGGCAATTGACAATACCGGCGCACGTCCATTACTGTGCGCGGGCATTTCGCGCTTCGATTTCCCGGTGTGCGGGTGCGGGCGTTTCATTGTGCCCGAGGTTCATTCGATCCAGCTATGGCATCAATCGAAAACGTCGGTCTGCATCGCTTGATTGGCGCGGTGCATGGCGGACGCAGTCGCCGGCTTGCCGCCGCGCGCTGCCGGCTGTCCCGGCTCGCACTACCCGACCAAAGCCAATCGATCTCACCACAAGATTTCTGTCCGGAGGTAAAGCAGGTATGGCCGAGACAAGCTCTCCCCGTCGTCCCGCAACCGCTCATGAGGTTGCGCGGCTCGCCGGGGTCTCGCAGTCGGCGGTGTCGCGCGTGTTTACGCCGGGTGCGAGTGTCGCGCCAGCCACTCGGGAGCGCGTACTCGCCGCCGCCGAGCAGCTCGGCTATCGCCCGAACCTTGTCGCACGTTCCCTCATTACACGACGATCGAACGTGATCGGTGTCGTCGTGCCGGCGAATGGCAACCCGTTCTACCAACGCGTGGTCGAGCGCTTGTCCGCCGCGTTCGCGGCTGCCGGCTACCGCGCACTGCTGTTCACGACGGAGCCGCCCGCCGGTGCCGATCCGATCCTCGAAGACGTGCTGCGATATCGCGTCGACGCGCTGGTGCTGATCTCAACCAGCTTCTCGTCGCGCTTCGCCGACGAATGTCTGCAAATCGGACTGCCCGTCGTGATGTTCAACCGCAAGGCGGATAGTACGGCCGCCTCCAGTGTGACGGGCGAAAACCGCGCGGGAGCACAACGGATCGCTGACTTTCTCGTCGCAGGCGGTCATAAGCGATTTGCGTATCTCGCCGGCCTCGCGCACTCGTCTACCAGTCGCGATCGAGAGGATGGCTTCGTTGCAGGCCTTGCCCGCCATGGCGTGCGGCGAATTCAGAGCGAAGCGGGTGAGTATTCGGCTGAAGGCGCCGAGCGGGCGGCGCGCGCATTGCTTGGCGCGAGGCGCCCCCCCGACGCGATTTTCTGCGCGAACGACCACATGGCGCTGGTCGCGCTGAGCGTGGCGCGCACCGAATTCGGCTTGACCGTCGGCGACGACGTATCGATCGTTGGATTCGACAACATTGAGATGGCGCGCTGGCCGATATTCGGGCTGACAACCTATAGCCAGCCGCTCGACGAGATGGTCGCACGTGCCGCGCGGATGGTTTTCCGGCAGTTGTCCGGCGAGATATCGTCGAGCGTGCAGGAGGTCGTTCCGGGAGAACTCGTTGTCCGCACGTCGGCGCGGCGCCCTGCGAGTGGCGTTGTCGAGCGCGACGGCGAAGCCGTCTGGGCGGGATAGGTGCGTTTCTGGTGCGCCGGGACTGCCTCGGCGCTAATGGGGGAGTACTGTCGTTCCGCTCGTCCGTAGGGTTAACGATAGCTCTCCGTCGCTTGTAGCGACTCATCAACTTCCCGTATCCTTCGCTTTGTTGCATACGTATGCAAACCATCGTCAATCTACTGAAAAGGTGTTTTCATGGCTGTGTGGCTCAAGCAGGGCGCGGAAGCAGAAGTGATCAAATCCGCCGCGAAGGAAGTGCGTGAAACCGTCGAAGCGACGCTCGCCGATATCGAAGCGCGGGGCGATGCCGCTGTGCGCGACCTGTCGATCCGGTTCGACAGACTCGACCGCGACGACTACCGTCTATCGCAGAACGAGATCGACGACTGCCTGGCGCAACTTTCGAAACGCGACATCGCGGATATCGAATTTGCCCAGACGCAGGTCGAGAACTTCGCCAGACACCAGCGCGAATCGATGCGCGACGTTGAGGTCGAGACGTTGCCTGGCGTTGTGCTTGGCCATACCAACATTCCTGTCAACGCGGCCGGCTGCTACGTGCCGGGTGGCAAGTATCCGCTCCTTGCGTCCGCGCACATGTCGGTAATTACCGCTCGGGTGGCGGGCGTAAAGCGGATCATCACCTGCGCGCCACCGTTCAACGGCAGGCCGGCGCCTGCGATCGTCGCTGCGCAACATATGGCCGGGGCCACTGAGATCTACTGCCTCGGCGGCATTCAGGCAGTCGGCGCGATGGCGATCGGCACGCAAAGCATCGCGCCCGTCGACATCCTGGTCGGCCCGGGGAATGCCTTCGTCGCGGAGGCAAAACGCCAGTTATTTGGCCGCGTCGGCATAGACCTGTTTGCGGGGCCGACTGAAACGCTCGTGATCGCCGACGAGAGCGCGGACGGCGAGATGTGTGCGACTGACCTGCTTGGTCAGGCCGAACATGGTCCCGATTCGCCGGCCATTCTGCTGACCACGTCGGAAACACTCGCGCGCGAGACGATGCTCGAAATTGAACGGCTGCTGGAAATCCTGCCGACTGCTGACATCGCGCGCAAATCGTGGGAGAAGTTCGGCGAAGTGATCGTTGCCGCCAGCGACGAGGAGATGGTCACGATCGCCGATGAGATCGCTTCCGAACATGTGCAGGTGATGACGAGGGATCCCGACTACTTCCTGAAGAACATGACGAACTACGGCGCGCTGTTCCTGGGCTCGCGTACGAACGTTGCATACGGGGACAAGGCGATCGGCACTAACCACACTTTGCCGACCAAGAAGTCCGCGCGTTACACCGGTGGATTGTGGGTTGGCAAGTTCCTGAAGACCTGCACATATCAGAAAGTGCTGACCGACGAGGCGTCGGCGATGGTGGGCGAGTACACATCGCGCCTTTGCGCGTTGGAGGGATTCGCGGGTCACGGCGAGCAGGCCAACCTTCGCGTACGGCGTTACGGCCACAAGGACGTACCGTACGCTGGCGCGGCCGTCTGAGTCAGACCGCTTTCCAGAAAGATTACCGCCGCCGTGTGCGGGACCGACAGGTCCACGGGCACGGCGGCGGTGCAAAAACTACTGGCTGGCTCAATCGGCGGCTCACAACGATACGATAAAGGAGGACCGGGAGTATCGTCATCGTTCCTGTCGTGCTTTCCTTGCTGATTCAGGGAGTGGACGCGAGAACAAACGACCTGCTATTGCGCAAGTTGTCGAGTTAATTTGGTGAGATTCGCGGCATCGCGATACTCATCCAGGGCGAAGCGGCGACCTCGGGCACGCGCAGAAGCGAGCGGGTCAGGTTTCGCAGGCGCGGACATTTGCTCCGCGTAATGCTGATCGTTGCCGACGCTGCCGCTCACGACCTTATCGAATGCGTCCTTCAGGTGATCGATCACCGCAGGTTGCCCGTCGGCACCCTGCAAGCGCGCGGTGCGAGCGGCCAACTCTTGAGTGGAAACGAGACCGGAGACGGCATGGCCATCTCCATTCCTTCAGGCGTGTCGATCTTTTCTGCACGTTGATCTTGCAAGAGGGAAGCTGAAATCGCGATGCGTCGCCGCGCTTCCTGCACGTGGCGATTGGCGCTTGCAAGCACAAGCTTCAAAACTAAACGGCATCGATCCTGAAGCGTATCTGCGATACGTCCTCTGACGCAAATCGCATGGCAGGTCGGACCGGAACCTCGCACCGCCTGAATGACGGAGAAGCACGAGCGGCACTCGCTCCTCGGTGCGCATGAACGCGTCAGCAATTGCCTTGGGTAGCGCAACCGGAAGTCACTGCCCCGGCGCGAGACGCCGCTCCAGCATGTCGATATCGTCGCGCAGCAACTGGATCACCGCGCCGACGCTCGGCTCGCGCAACTGCCGTTCGTTTTCCATCTGCACGGAATGCAAGGCCATGTCGGCGATCTGCTCGGAGATCTGTTCGAGCGAGCGCGGTCCGGCGGGCGAGTACCACCACGCGCTCCAGTTGCACATGCCGATGATCGAGAACGCCGCGACCTTCGCATCCAGCGCGCGAAACTGCCCTTGCTGAATGCCGAATTCGATCGCGTGCTGAAACTGTTCCAGCACGGCGCGCCGCGCCTGTTCCGCGAGCTTGCGTTGCCTGGGCGGCAGGTTGCCTTCGTTTCGCTCGACGACCCGAAACTGCAGCGGATGCGTGAGGATCAACTGCGCATGCCGCAGCACCAGATGCCTCAGCATGCCGGCGGGATGCTGCATGTGCCCGGGCACGGCTTCCGACGCCAGTTGTCCGGCCGCGCGCGTGACCGTCTCCGTGAGCACTTCGAGAATCGCTTCCTTGCTCCTGAAGTAGTAGTAGAGCGCGGGCCGACTCACGCCGATCGCGTCGGCGATGTCGTTGAAGCTCGTACCGTCGAAGCCGCGATCGATGAAAAGGCGCGTCGCCACTTCGAGGATGTTTTCGCGCAAGGCGTCGCTCTTGGTCTGGGTTCGGGTCATACGGCGTTTTCGACGGCTGTGTCAGAAAGATCACACGATAACCCAAACCGACCTCCCCGGCGGGCTTTTGCTCGGCGATGAATCGACACATCCGTAAAAACCATAACTAAAAATCTACGTATACGTAAAAAAATTCGACTAAGATGTAAAAAAAGGAGATGACCCGATGAATCGATCTGAGCAAATGCGCGCCGGCTCCGGCGGCGCGACCGCAGGATTTCTCAACACGGACTGGAACCCGCGCGACCTGCCTGCCGGCGTGGGCACTCGCAACGTCGTGCTGCGCACGCAAGACGGCGCCGCGACGAGCGGCTCGCTGTATTCGCCCGGAGCGACGGATACCGTCGTGTGCATCATGCATCCGCGCGAGTTCATGACGTGCCACTACCTGATTCCGGATATCACAGGCGCGGGCTTCGCCGCTTGGACGCAAGCGCCGCGCTCGGTCGGCAACGACATGCGCCTCGAACACGAATTCGCGCTCTACGACGTGGCCGCTGGCATGCGCTTTCTGCGCGACGCGGGTTTCAGGCGAATCGTGCTGCTCGGCAACTCGGGCGGCAGCGGGCTTTACGCGCTCTATGCGCAGCAATCGAATCTCGCGCCGCAGAAGCGTATCGAGCGCACGCCGGGCGGCCGCCCGACGAAACTCGCGTCGCTCGACATGCCGATGGTGGATGGCGTGATCTTCGTGGCGCCGCATCCGGGACAGGGCGCGCTGCTGCAGGGCTGCATCGATCCGTCGGTGACGGACGAGAACGATGCGCTGAGCGTCGACGAAGCGCTCGATCCGTTCGCGCCATCCAACGGCTTCAACGCACCGCCCCATTCGTCGCGCTATGACGCGGCTTTCGTCGCGCGCTATCGCGCGGCGCAAATCGCGCGTGTGGAACGGCTCGACGCCATCGCGCGCGATCTGATCGCCGAGCGCCTCGATGCCCGGGCGCGCGTCAAGTCAGCGGGCGATGCAGCCGATCCGCGCGTCCGCCGCGTGGCCGCGCACACGCCGCTGATGACCATCTGGCGCACCGATGCCGATCTGCGCTGCTTCGATCTTTCGCTCGATCCGTCCGATCGTCGATACGGCTCGCTGTGGGGCGCGGACCCGTTCGCGTCGAACTACGGCTCGGTCGGCTTCGCCCGATGCTGTTCGCCGGAAGCGTGGCTCTCGACGTGGTCGGGCGTGTCGTCGAACGCGCTGTTGTCGAAGACCGCGCCCGCGATCGCGCAACCGTCGCTCGTCGTCGAATACACCGGCGATCAGGCGTGCTTTCCGACCGTCATCGCGGACATCTACGCGAGTCTCGGCTCAGCGGAGAAATTGCATCGACGCGTGCGCGGCGATCACCACGGCCGCGCGCTCGCCGCGGGCGAAGAGGCAGGGCGCTATGTCGCCGGGCGCATCGTGCGCGACTGGCTGCGCGAAACCTTTCCCCAATGACATCCACCTGATCAATCACGGAGTACGGACATGAAGATAAGCGACATACCCGCCGCCGATCTGAGCTTGCGCCTGCGCGGCGTAGACCACACGGCGCGGCCGACCTGGAGGCTGAAGGAGACCGTCGAGTTTTATCGCGACGTGCTCGGCCTGCCTCTGATTCACACGATTTCCGCGCGCGGATGGGGCCCCGCCACGCATCCGGATTTCCTTCACTTCTTTTTCGATAGCGGCAACGGCAGCACGATCGCGTTCTTTCATTACCTCGGAAGCCCGGAGCCCGAGACGCTGAACGGAAGAGCGACGCATCCGCCGCGTCCCGACGACCACGTATTCGACGCGACGCACACGGCCTGGCTCGTCGACACCCAGGACGAACTGCAAGCGTGGAAGTCGCGGCTGGAGGCGCGCGGCGTGGACGTGTCGGTGGAGACGGCACACGAGGTGATCGAATCGATCTACTTTCGCGATCCCAACGGCTATTTCATCGAGATCACGCGCAAGCTGCGCTCGCTCGCGCCGCTCGATGCCCGCGACGCCGCCGCGACACTCGAAGCGGCGATCGAGCTGCAGACGCAATCGCGTGGCGCGACATGTATCGATGAAGTGTGGGCGCGCAAGGCGGCGCGCCTGGGTGAAAGTCGTGAGACGGACGGAAAGGAACTTCAGATATTCGTGCTGAACGTGCCGGAGTTTTCGACGCTGATCGATGCCGCGCGCAAGCTCGAAGCGTGTCGCGTCGAAGATCAGGGCGATTACACGGTGATCAGCGCCACGGAGCCGGTTTCGTTCGAGCGTCGCGCGCTGGGCATGAAGCCCGCGGTCTGGTACGGGCTTTTCACCGGCGGACTGAACGGACGCATCGAGTGTTACGACCGCGATGTCGTGCGCATCGCGCCGCGCGACTGAAACGGCACGTGGACATGCAGGAGACACCATACATGAGAGGCATCTTTCATCCGATCGACGGCGTGATCTATTGTCCGCCCGCGCTTGCGCAACGCTATTTCGCATCGGGCGCATGGACCGACACGACGCTCGGCGACGCGCTGCGTGCCACCGCCGCGCGCGTGCCCGAGCGGTCCGCTTACATTTCCGACGAAGCCACCATCACCTTCGCGGAACTCGACGCACGCAGCGAGCGGCTCGGCGCGGCGCTGCTCGAAACCGGCCTCGTGCCGGGCGATCGCGCGATCTTCCAGATGGGCACGACGCTCGACACTGCCGTCGCGCTGATGGGCGCCTACAAGGCTGGCATCGTGCCGGTGTGCGCGGTGCCGCAGTATCGCGAGGTCGAGATCGGCCAGCTCGCGGCGCAGTCCGAGCCGCGCGGCTACTTCGTGCAGGCGGATTTTTCCGCTTTCGATCTCGTCGGCTTCGCGCGGCAGATGTTCGGCCGGATCGCATCGCTCGAACATCTGTTCGTCGCGCGCGGCGAGGGCGGCGACGGACATCGCACGATCGACGCGCTCATCGAGTCGATGCCGCTGACGCGTGCCCGGGCCATGCTCGCCGACATCCGCATCGGCAGCGAGGACGTGTTGAGCTTCCAGCTTTCCGGCGGCACGACCGGCGTGCCGAAGATCATCCCGCGCTTTCATGCGGAGTACATCGGTCAGGCGCTCGACTGGATGCGGCATATCGGCATGAGCGAGGCGAGCCGCATGATCTGGTCACTGCCGCTGCTGCATAACGCGGGGCAACTGTATGCGCTCGTCTCGACGGTCGCGGCAGGCACGACGACGGTGCTGATGCCGCGCGTGGATATCGCGCGGATGCTGGAACTCATCGAGACGCATCGCGTGACGCACGGGCTTTCCATCGGTCCCGTCGCGCCGCAGATGATCGCGTACCAGGAGATCGCGCGTCACGATCTGTCGTCGCTGCAACTGTTCGGCACGATGAGCCGTGCCGATTCGCTCGAGGCGCATCTCGGCGTGCCGTGCTCCAACCTGTACGGCACGACCGAAGGGCTGCTGCTCGGGGCGGGACCGGCGTATGCGGCCCAGTTGCGGCATTTCACGCAAGGGCTGTCGGGCAGCGCGGCCGATGAGATCCGCGTGCTCGTGCCGGGCACCGACGAACCCGCGCCGGACGGCGAGGCGGGCGAGCTGTGCTTTCGCGGGCCGTCGAGCCTGCGCGGTTACTTTCGCGCGCCCGAGGCGAGCGCGCAGACGCTGACGCCCGATGGCTTCGTGCGCACCGGCGACATGGTGACGCAAAGGCTCATCGACGGCGTGCGCTGCTTCGCGTTCGAAGGTCGGTTGCGCGACAACATCAATCGCGGCGGCGAGAAGATCGGCTGCGAGGAAGTCGAAGCGTACGTAAGCCGTCATCCGGCGGTCGCCGATGCGAAGCTCGTCGCGATGCCCGATGCGCTGTATGGCGAGAAGGCCTGCGTCTATCTGATCCTGCGCACGGGCCATGCTGCGCCGACGGTGCGGCAGCTCGCCGATTTCCTCGTCGAGCAGGGACTGGCGAAGTTCAAGTGTCCGGAGCGCATCGAGATCGTCGACGAGTTTCCGGTGACGCGCGTCGGCAAGGTCGACAAGGCGGCTCTGCGCCAGGACGTCGCCGCGCATCTCGCGCACGAGCATGCCGCGCATGTCGATGCGCCGGGCATCGCGAAGGAGGGCGCATGATCAGCACCGAACACGTCGCGGGCACGCTGCCGTTCGTAGTGCGCCGCCGCGTGCGCTGGGGCGAATGCGATCCGGCGGGGGTGGTCTACACGGCGTCGTTTTCCGATTACGTCATCTCGTTTGCCGAACTTTTCTACGGCTTTCTCTTCGATGGCGCGCCGCAGGCGGTCAAGAACCATCACGGCTTCGGCACGCCGACACGCGCGCTCGAATTCGATTTTCGCCGCTCGCTCAAACCCGACGAAATCTTCGACGCCACCGTGCAAGTCGACGCGATCCGCACGCGCACGTTCACGCTCGTCATCACCGCGCGCATGGACGATGGCGAGGTTGCGTTCATCGCGCGTCTCACGCCGGTTTGCATTCGCCGCGACGCGCGCGAATCGATCGAAATGCCCGACGTATTGCGCGACGTGCTGGAACGGTATCAGTCGCGCTGCGCCGAACACCACCACGCAGGAGAAAAGCAATGATGCAGGCGATGTCCCGAACATATCGAATCGGCCAGATCGTGCCGAGTTCGAACACGACGATGGAAACCGAAATCCCCGCGATGCTGCGCGCGCGGGAAGCGATTCTGCCCGAGCGCTTCACGTTCCATTCGAGCCGCATGCGCATGCATCGCGTCGTCAAGGAGGAACTGGAGGCGATGAATCGCGAAGGCCTGCGCTGCGCGGCGGAACTCGCCGATGCGCGCGTCGACGTGATGAGCACCGCATGTCTCGTCGCGATCATGGCGATGGGGCCGGGCTATCACCGGCAGGTCGAGGAAGACCTGCGGCGCATCGCGCGCGAGAACCGTTGCGAGGCGCCCGTAATGACCTCGGCGGGTGCGCTCGTCGCCGGTCTGAAGGCGATGGGTGCGCGCCGGATCGCGCTCATGGCGCCGTACATGAAGCCGCTGACGGCGGCTGTGGTCACGTATATCGAGGAGGAAGGCATCGAAGTGCTGGATGCGCTCTCTTTCGAGATTCCGGACAACCTGGAAGTCGGCCGCCGCGATCCGCTGCAATTGCTCGACGACGTGAAGCGGCTCCATATCGCCAATGCGGATGCGGTCGTGTTGTCCGCGTGCGTGCAGATGCCCTCGCTCGCCGCGATCCAGATCGCACAGGACAGGCTCGGCGTACCGGTCACGTCGACGGCCGTCTGTACCACGCGGCAGATGCTCGATCATCTGCGCCTCGCGCCGATCGTGCCGGACGCCGGGACGCTGCTCGGTGAATCTGTGCAACGTACTACGTAACACTAAGGAAGACATCATGAAGATCGCGGTGATCGGCGGCGGTCCCGCCGGACTGTATTTTTCGATGCTGATGAAGCAGCGTCATCCCGGCGACGAGATCGTTGTCCACGAACGCAACGAGGCGGGCGCGACATATGGCTGGGGCGTGGTGTTCTCCGACGTCGCGCTGAGCTTTCTGAAGGAGGCGGACGAAGCGTTCTTCCGCAAGTTCACGGCGCATCACGAGCGCTGCGACTATATGGAGATCGTGCATCGCGGCGTGCCGGTGCGGCTTTCGAACAATCATTTCTCGCGCACATCGCGCATCGATTTGCTGAACGTGTTGCAGCAGGCTTGCCGCGATGCGGGTGTCGACCTGCGCTACAACAGCAGCGTGACCGATCCGGCCGCGCTGGAAGGCTATGACGTCGTCGTCGCCGCTGACGGCGTGAACAGCGAAGTGCGCGCGCGTCTGGCCGAACACTTCCAGCCGAGTTTCGACGAGCGGCGCAACAAGTTCGCGTGGTACGGCACGACGCGCCTGTTTCATCCGGTGTCGCTGATCTTCCGCGAGACGCCGCAGGGCGTATTGATCGCGCATGCGTACCAGTACAGCAAGACGCATTCGACGTTTCTCGTCGAAGTCGATCCACAGACGTGGCAGCGCTGCGGTCTGGATCACGCGACCGAAGACGAGAGCCGCGCATTCTGCGAAAACGTCTTCGCCGAAGACCTGCAAGGCGAAGCGTTACTGACCAACCGCTCGCAATGGTTCCAGGCGAAAGTCGTGAGCAATGCGCGCTGGTCGCACGGCAACGTGGTGCTGCTCGGCGATGCGCTGCGCAGCGTGCATTTCTCGCTCGGCTCGGGCACGCGCATGGCGATGCAGGACGCCATCGCGCTCGCCGAGGCGCTCTCGGTTCATCGCGATGACGTGCCCGCCGCCTTCGCCGCCTTCGAGGCAAGCCGGAAAGACGCGTCGAACCGCTTTCAGGACGCGGCGCGCAAGAGTCTCGACTGGTACGAGTCCGTCGATACGCGCATGAATCTCGATCCCGTCAGCTTCGCGTACGACTATATGCGGCGCACCGGGCGAGTCAGTCATGACGATCTCCGCGAACGCGATCCGGCATTCATCGAACAGGTCGAGGCCATTGCCGGCAACAAGGCGCAATCCGCGCACGCGTGAGCATCACTTCAGGGAGACTTCATGGACGCTTACGAATCGCGGCGCGAGCCGCTCGACGTGCGCGACATCATCGATCGCGCACGCGTGTCGCGCTATCAGGTGATGATCGGCGTGCTGTGCTTTTTCATCGTCGCGCTGGACGGGTTCGACATCGCCATCATCGGCTTTATCGCGCCGCACGTGCGCAGCGACTGGAACCTGTCGGTGATTGCGCTCGGGCCGCTCTTCAGCGCCGGTCTGCTAGGTCTCATGATGGGCGCCTTCCTGAGCGGCCCGCTCGCGGACCGGATCGGACGGCGTGGCACGCTGATTTTGTCGGTCGCGTGGTTCGGCGCGGCATGTCTCGGATCGGCGGCGGCGCCGGACATCGTGTGGCTGGTCGCGCTGCGATTCCTGACCGGGTTCGGGCTCGGCGGCGCGATGCCGAACGCCATCACGCTCACGGCCGAATTCAGTCCCGAGCGGCGGCGCGGCACCTTGCTGACCTTGATGTTCTGCGGCTTTTCGCTGGGCTCCGCGCTCGGCGGCGTGGTCACGGCGTATCTCGTCGCCGAATTCGGCTGGCGCGGCGTGCTCGCCATCGGCGGCCTGCTTCCGCTGATGCTGTTGCCGGTCCTGTGGTTCGCGTTGCCCGAATCCGTGCGCTTCCTCGCGCTGCGAAGCGGCAACGACGCGCGCATCGCCGCCATTCTGAAGCGTGTCGCGCCGGATCGCGCCGGGACCGGTCGACGCTATGTCGTGGCCGAGGACCGCGCGAGTTCGTCGCCCGTCGCGCGGCTCTTCGATCCGCACAACCGGCGCGGCACGCTGCTGCTGTGGCTCGCGTTCTTCATGAGCCTGCTGCTGCTGTACATGCTGATCAACTGGCTGCCGATTCTCGGCGCGCGAGCGGGTCTGTCGCTCAAGCAGGCGTCCGTGTTCGCGGGCTTGCTGCAGGGCGGCGGCGTGCTCGGCGCAATCGTGCTCGGTGTGATGATCGACCGGTTCGACGCGTACCGGGTCGTGAGCGCGGCTTATCTCGTCGGCGCGGCGGCGGTCGCATCGCTGGCGGTCGCCAATTCGGCCTGGTGGCTCGCCGCGGGCATCTTCGTCACCGGTTTCTGCGTGAGTGGCTCGCAGGTCTGCGCGAACGTCATCGCGTCGGGGTTTTATCCGACATCGAGCCGGGCCACGGGCGTGGCGTGGGCGCTCGGCGTCGGGCGGATCGGCGCGATCGCGGGATCGTTCGGCGGCGCCGTGATGTTGTCGGCGGGTTGGTCCAACGCCGCGCTCTATCTCGTTCTGGCGCTGCCTGCGGCGCTCTCGGCCGCAGGCATCTTCTGCGCCGGCGCATGCCGCGCGAGGACGCCGTTGATTTCGCCCGAAGCGGACGTTGCACTGTAGATGCAGGACGCCGATCCTGGATCGTAGCTTTCTCGATCATGGAGCGAGGATTGGTTACCGGACACGCATTGTCGAGCTCGTCATGGCTATCTACACCCTTGTCACTGCCCTGACGTTCCACGATAACTTCGCCGATCCGAAGCAGTTGATCAGCTTTATGAAGAACATCGCGATTTCTGGCGGTTTCCTGCAAGTCGTCGTGCTCGGCGCAGGCGCTTTCAGTCTTGATGCGGTAATCGCGTCGCGTAGACAGGCGGCAATTTCATAAGGAATCGGGGGAACTATTCGCGCCAGCAGGCGGGACGGGGAATCTTCGAACGGGCGGATTCGCCTCTTCCAGGCTGGTTTTCGCAATAAGAGACCATGAGTTTTTTTAATTCGATTTATCCAAATACACGGTACACCGAAGTCAATTGCAGACAATCAATTAAAGAAATCTGTGGCGAATTCCTGCCGGGCAGTGTCATGTGCGCGGCGAACGCACAAGTCCCGCCACGCTTTAAGGGATCGTGTATCAGGGCATCACCTATCACTGAAAAAAAGGAGACAGGCATGAAGAGAATAAATTCAGCGATCGCGTTCGCTGTTCTGGCTTTTGGATCGTGTTCCGCATTTGCGCAGTCGTCGGCGTCGAGTGTGACCTTGTACGGAAGACTGGACGAGGGCATCGTCAATCAGACCGGCCGAAATGGAGGGGCGGTTCTTGGCATGGCCGCGAACATGTGGCTTCCATCGCTGTGGGGTATCGCGGGTCAGGAAGATCTCGGCGGTGGATTGCGGACTGTCTTCAATCTCGCCTCGACCATCATCGTGAACACGGGATCACAGGCAAGCGCTCAGAAGCTTTTCGATCGCCAGGCCTACGTCGGCATTGCCAGCAACAACTGGGGATCGATTACCTTCGGTAGGCAGGTCAATACGCTGGCTGAACTTTTCTACGTTACCGATCCTCTTTACGCCAATAACTCCGCAACGAATATGAACGTGCGGCTCGGCTATCTGGGCGGGCCGGGGACAGCGATCCAGAATAACTTTGGGCCGAATCCCGGGGTCGCAGGTGCGAGTCTCGACCGTGTGGACAATGCCGTCAAATACCAGATCAAGGCACACGGTTTCACCGGCATGGCACTCTATGCATTCGGCGGAGTGGCCGGACAGTTTTCGAACAACAGCGCGGCAGGCGCAATGGTGGGTTACGACGGCGGAGCAGCAACACTGCGGGCGTCATACATGCAGTATAAGGATTCGATCGGCACACCGTTCTACGCGTTTGCCGGGGGGATTTCATACAAGCTGGGGGCCGTTACGCTGCGCGGTACATTCACGCAGAACAAAATCGACAGCTCGCTCAATACCACGGCAATGCCATACCGGAGTATGAAGACGCAAGTCATCTCTGGTGGCGGAGATTGGCTCATTACACCCGCTGTCGATCTGTTTCTTGCCTACTATCGGGGCAGCCGTACGCAAGACGGCCTCCCTGAGCAGGTTGCCAACAAGTTCTACATCGTTCCCAGCTACCTCCTGAGCAAGCGCACCACCGTGCAACTCGTTAGCGTCTACGAGCGATTCAACGAAACAGGTGCTGCACTCGATACAGGTACGCCGCTCGCGACCGGAGCCCGTTCATCGGTCTATGTCGGCTTGGGGATGACGCATAACTTCTAGTTGTAGTTCTCGACTTCTACCAACGTTTTCTTGCCATCTTCAAAGTCGAAAATGGAGGTCGCCGTTCTCTCTGAGGTCGCTTTGGCCTGCCGACCGCTTTTCGATAAGGTATGGCGGCCGGTCAGTTTCCTGAGTTCGTGAGTGCGCTGACGAGTTGTGACGGCGACTCGTTGATTTCCCGAGCGCACGAAGGAATTCGGGTAATTCGGGTTCGAGAAGGTGAGGGTACGGCCCGACTTTGGCGCCGCCCTGGCGATGGTCTTGAATTCGGAGGCTGGGTTGAATTCACAACGGCCCTCTGCGATTACCTGGCTGAAAATCTCACGCAGCCAGCCCCGGGCTTTCTTCGACACGTTCAAAGCATCCCGTTTCTCGAAGCGCGCCTGGAGGCGGGCGCAGTCTGAGCGAGTGATGTTTTGGAGCATCATCGAACCGATCTCGGGCAGGATGTCCTTGTCGAGGTAGGTGCGCATCTTGCCAGGCGTTGAGCTTGCTCGACCAGCAACCTCTTTGCGCTTGTACCATCGCTCGGCGGCCGGACGAAAGAGCTTCTCCTCCGTTTCCTTCGAGAGTTTTCTGGCGGTGCGCCGATCGCCGCATTCGGCCATTCATTCCACACTTTGTGCCCATTCGTTTGCGATTGCATCTTTTCTCGTACGCTTGTGCTCAACTGCGGAAACGAACGTCTCGCGCCAGGATAGCCTTGCGAGGCATCTTCCCGGCAATCACGGGCCCTTGCTGGAATCAGGCCACGAGCAACTTCAGCGGCGATTCAATTGCGCCCGCAATTCCGCGCGACACTGATGTCAATACGGTCACTCTGCGTGGGCCCTCTGGAATCGACATGAAAACTCAACGCCGTCAAGCAATGGGATATCTGGGCACCGTTGCCGCAGTCGGGCTATTGGCATCGGCACGGCCTGTCCAGGCTACCGCTGCGGAATCAGGATATTCAATGCAAGGCGCCGATTCGTTGAAGCAACTTGTCGCGCGACTGAATGAGGCCCCTCGACGACGGAACTTTACATCGCTCCCGCAAGATCTGACCGCGAGGTCACAATGGGACGACGAGGCGCTTGGAGAGATCATTGCCTATCGCGGCGGTGACCGGCAGATATGGGACAACGGCAGTTATCGCAGCGGATGGCTGCGGCGGATGAACAACTCGCTGAACGCGCAGGTCCATGCGCTCGGCCACCCCAATTTCCTCATTGTGTCAGCGACGCACGGTAGTGCACAACTCGCGCTGCTCGACGACAGTACCTGGGAGAAGTATGAAGTCGCGAGATTCACGGGCAGCGATATCACCAGCGTCGAACTCGCGTATGAGCTCGAGCGTCTGCTTGGCCGTGAAAAAGCGCGCAACTGGCTTGCTGGTCATCGTGCAAAAGACCTGGCGAATTGGCAAACGTCGACCGATCAAAGCGGGGACACAATCGCATCGCTCACGAAGAAGGGCGTCGTTTTTCTCGCTTGTCACTACGCCTTATGGGAATTTGCAGAAGATCTGCTGGACGCCGGCTGTAACCCGGACAAATTGAATCGCGAAGAACTGACCGCGGACCTGACAAATCACGTGCTCCGCGAAGCGATAGTGACGCCGGGCGTAGCTGGACTGCTTCCCGAGTTCCAGGCAAAAGGTTTCTATTACGCGACCTAGGTAGCGGGAGACCGAAATGAACAGCGTGCGGGCAACGCGGCAGCGATTTCCGGCTATATCACGCAGAAGCCGGGCATCTGCCTGATCGTGTCGGCGCCGGGCTTTCTCAACGGCTTGACCGCGCTCGCCAACGCGACCACGAACTGTTTCCCGATGCTCCTGATCAGCGGTTCGAGCGAACGTGAAATCGTCGATCTTCAGCAGGGCGATTACGAAGAAATGGATCAGTTGAATGCGGCCAGGCTTACGCCAAGGCCACATATCGGGTGCTGCATGCGGAGGACATCGGCATTGGCGTGGCGCGTGCGATCCGTGGCGTACTGAAGACGCGCCCGGATATCAACGTCGTCTACGAAGGTACCAATACGCTCGACTACGCGCGCCGCATTATCGACATGCTCGAGCCACGTAAGCGCGTCGATTCGGGCACGTGGGGAGTTATGGGTATCGGTATGGGTTTCGCCATCGGCGCGTCGGTAACGACAGGCAAGCCGGCATCAAGATCATCGACTTCACTCATGTTCAGGCCGGTCCTGCGTGCACCCAGTTGCTCGCCTGGTTCGGTGCTGACGTTATCAAGATCGAAAGGCCGGGTTCGGGCGATGTCACTTGCGGACAAGACCAAATTCGAAGCGGTCGACATCTTGCGTAAGTTCGACATTCCGTGTGCACCAGTGTTGACGATGAAGGAACTGGCCAACGATCCTTCATTGCGCGCGAGCGGAACGATCGTCGAGGTACCACACAAGAAACGCGGCTCGTATCTGACCGTCGGCAGCCCGATCAAATTCTCGGACATGAAGCCGGAGGTCACTGCATCGCCGCTGCTCGGGGAACATACGGACGAAGTGCTGGCGGGCCTTGGCTACAGCAATCATGAGATCTTCAATCTACGCGAAATCAACGCAGTTTAACGGCGTCACGCGGGCCAGGATCTGGCTTTGAAGTACAGATGCGGCGCCTCTGACGATGCCGCATCCGATTCAAGTCGCCGTTTTTTCTTGGAGGAGCGCCGTGCAAACTGTGATCGACTTCCAGCAGCTTGCCAACGCAATCGGCGACGTGATCATCATCTCTGATGTCGGAGGCAGCATCACCTTCCGGAACGCAAAGCGAGGCGCTCGGCAAGTCGCTGGATCTGATCATTCCAGAGCGCTTGCGCGGCCGACATTGGAACGGCTATCACAAGACCATGGCAACGGGCCAAACCCGTTACGGCAATGATGTGCTGCGTGTCCCAGATCGCTTGTCATGGTTTTGCACCACGCCCGGAAGGAAAGATGCACTGACTCGGTGCCGGAGCGCATTGTCGACGTGCACCTTCTCATGGCTGTCGCCGCACTGGGCCATACAGCATTGCCGCTGCAAAGCCCGCCCTGCTTCATCATGCGCAATTCGTCTCACACCTGGCACGCAGTTCGCTTAACCCACAGTCAGAGTAGAAGCGGCTAGCGACCGGCGGATCTTGCCGGCAACGTGGGGCATTGCTCTTGGGGCGCACCTTGCGCCCACGTCGACCTGTGGGTCGGCGTTTGAACGGAACCGTCCGGTTTCGCCAACAAGGAGCGCGCGATGTGTTGCCCCGATTTCTCACGAACGATGTACCTCACTGCCTGTGCGATTGCGCAACGGCGTGTGCGTTCGTCGTGCATCGCGCGACGCTCCCCGGCTGGCTCTCCCTCCGCGATTCTGTTCCACACCATTCAAACCATCCACATGTTGTGTGTCCTCACACGGAGTTTTGTCATGCGTGTTCTGAGCCTTTTGCATTTGCTGTCCCGCGTGTCCCGCTTTCTTGCTTCGCATCGTTCTTTCATTGCGCGGGCCGTGTCTACGGCGACGCTGACCGGTGGTCTCGCCGCCGCACCGTTTGCGCATGCGACGGATCATGTCACCTTGCTCACCAACTGGTATGCACAGGCTGAGCATGGCGGTTTCTATCAGGCAGTCGCGACCGGTATCTATCAGAAATACGGCCTTGATGTCACGATCAGGATGGGTGGACCGCAAGTGAACAGCATGCAGTTGCTTGCCGGCGGCCAAGCCGATTTCATGCTCGGTTATGACTTTCAGACGCTATCGAGCGTCGAGGCAGGCATTCCGGTCACGACCGTTGCCGCGGCGTTTCAATACGACCCACAAGGCATCCTCACGCACGCGGACGTATCGAGTCTCGCGGGACTAAAAGGTAAAACCATTCTGGTCGCCGCCTCCGGGCGGACGAGCTGGTGGCCGTGGCTGAAAGCGAAGTACGGCTACACGGATGCGCAATCGCGCCCGTACACCTTCAACCTGCAACCGTTCTTCGCGGATCCGAATGTCGCCATGCAGGCCTATCCGTCGTCGGAGACTTACCAGGTCGAGCAGGCACATGTTCCCGCGCATTTCTTCCTGTTCGCGGACGACGGCTATCCGCCGTACAACACGACCATCGTGACGATGCGCGACACGCTGAAGAACAAGCCCGATGTAGTGGCGCGCTTCGTGAAAGCGTCGATGGAAGGCTGGAAAAGCTATCTGAACGATCCGGCAGCGGGGAATGCGCTGATCAAGAAAGACAATCCCCAGATGACGGACGCGCAACTCGCGTATGGCGTCGCGCAATTGAAGAAACTGAAGCTGGTCACGGGCGGCGACGCAGCGGCATTGGGCATAGGCACGATGACCGACGCGCGCTGGAAGAAGACGTTCGATTACATGGTCGGTGCGAAGCTGATCAAGCCCGCCACGGACTATCACAGTGCGTACACCCTGCAATTCATTCAGAGCGCCAGGGTGATGCCATAAGAGCGGTTCACCCACGCATACAGACACTCAAAACGTGTAGTTGAAGGAGATTCACGATGCTCGTCACCCGTCAGAAGGTGTTGCGCCGTTTCTGGTACGCGATTATGCCCATGGCAGAACTCGATAAAGGTCCACAACCGTTCACGCTGCTCGGTGAGCCGATCGTGCTTTGGAAAGGCGCGGGCGGCAGGCCTCATGCGTTGCGGGATCGCTGCTGTCATCGCACGGCAAGATTGTCGAAGGGTTTTGTCGACGGCGATGGCAATATTGCATGCGGCTATCACGGCTGGACCTATGACTGCTCCGGTCGATGCGTGAAGATTCCGCAGAACGACGGTACGGCGATTCCGACGCGCGCAGTGGTTCCCGCCTACCGCAGTGAAGAGCGCTATGGCTATGTGTGGGTCGCGCTCGACGAACCGCTGCAGCCTATTCCCGAGTTCCCCGAGGAAACGTTGCCGGGTTACCGCCGCATTCTGCAGTTCTACGAGCGCTGGGAAACCAGCCCGCTGCGGATGATGGAAAACTCGTTCGACAATTCGCATTTCAGCTTCGTGCACAAGGCGAATTTTGGTCTCTTCGACAATCCCAAGCCGTCGAAATACGAGTTTCGTCCGAACGACTGGGGCTTCGAAGCGGAGACGCACGTGCCCGTGCGCAATCCGCCTGCCAGTTATCGCGTGACGGGCACGACGGAGGAAGTCACCGAACGGCATCTGACCAACCGCTGGTTCATGCCGTTTGCGCGGCGTTTTGGTTGCGTGTATCCGGCAAGCGGCGTGCATCACATTATCTACAACTGCGCAACGCCGATCGACGATCGCACGCTGATGCTGTCGCAGTGGCTCTATCGCAACGACAGCGAGGAGGCCTGTTCGACGCAGGAGCTGATCGACTGGGACCGTCCCATTACCGACGAAGACCGCGATATTCTCGAAGCCACGGACTACGACGCCTGCATTGATGTCCGGCGTCAGCAGGAATGCCACATGCAATCGGATCAACCCGGTCTGCTGATGCGGCGGATGCTGCTGAAGCTGCTGAACGATCACGGTGAAAGCGAAGTATTTGGTATCGAAACGGAGGCGTGATCATGGAAAGCATCGCGGAGGGTTCCGCTCAATCTGGCCAGCCTGGCCAACCAGACACCATGCAGGGGATCAAAGCGCCGTTGCTTGCCGTCCAGCGAGTCGACAAGCGCTATCCGAATGGCACCGTCGCGCTCGAAGACGTGCGGCTCACCATCGCGCCTGGCGAATTCGTCTCCCTGCTCGGACCATCGGGATGCGGCAAGAGCACGCTACTGAAGATGTTCGCCGGCATTGAGTCGCCCACGCATGGACATCTGCGCTGGTGGGGACAGCCGTTCGAAACGGTCGGCTCGCCGGGACGCCGCATGTCGATGGTTTTCCAGGAGGCCACCCTGATGCCTTGGGCAACCGTTGCGGACAACGTGCGCTTGCCGCTCGACCTCGCGCGCGTTCCGCGCCGGGAAGCGGACGCGCGCGTGGCCGATGCCCTGGCAGGCGTCGGGCTCGCCAGATTCGGCAAGGTGCTGCCGCGCGAGCTGTCGGGCGGCATGCAGATGCGCGCTTCGCTGGCACGCGCGCTCGTGACCGAGCCGGATCTGCTGCTGCTCGACGAGCCGTTTGGCGCGCTCGACGAGTTCACGCGCAACCGCCTCGACTCCGACCTGCGCGCATTGTGGCAACGGTGCGGGATGACGGTGGTGTTCGTCACGCACAGCATCTACGAGGCCGTGTATCTGTCGAGTCGCGTTGTCGTAATGCAGGCGCGACCAGGACGCATCATCGCCGAAGTGCCGATCGAGGGACCGCTCGAACGGGACGATGCGTACCGCGTGTCCACCCCCTTCATGCAAGACTGCAGGACGCTCTCCGAGCTGATCATCGATGCGCATGGCGCATCGATTTCGACCGAGGAAACAGAGGTGCAATCATGACTGGCGAAGTACTGCGGGCTCATCCGACTCAACGCGCGGCGGCTACGAATGCCGCCATACGCACGCCGATCCTGCAGCGACCGGGTGTGGCAAGGGCGATTGCGCCGTGGCTGGTCGGCATCGTATTTCTGGCGCTGTGGCAGGTCTGGTGTGTGCTGTCGAAGGTACCTGCCTATCTGGTGCCATCGCCGGTGGCCGTTGTCGGGCAACTGATCCAGGATGCCCCGTTACTGTTCGGCAGCCTGCTGATGACGTTGAAAATCACGTTGCTGGCATTCGCACTCGCCACGGTGTTGGGCGTGGTGATTGCGCTGCTGTTCGTGCAAAGCCCGTTGATAGAAGCGAGTCTGTTCCCGTATGCCATCCTGCTTCAGGTCACGCCCGTGGTGGCAATCGCACCGTTGATCATTATCTGGGTAAAGAATACGACCGTCGCCCTCGTGGTGTGCGCCACGCTGGTCGCATTGTTTCCGATCATCTCGAACACGGCGCTCGGACTGCGCAGCGTGAATCCCGGCCTCATCAACCTGTTCAGGATCAACCGCGCGACGCGTTGGCAAACGCTGGTGCGACTGCGTATACCCAGCGCGTTGCCATATTTCTTCGGCGGCCTGCGCATTTCCAGTGGCCTGTCGCTGATCGGCGCGGTGGTGGCGGAATTTGTCGCCGGCACAGGCGGCAGCGGCGCGGGGCTGGCTTATCAGATTCTGCAGGCAGGCTTTCAGCTCAACATTCCGCGGCTCTTTGCCGCTTTGCTGCTGATAACGGTAACGGGCGTCGTACTGTTCGGCATCACCGCGTGGGTCTCGCGTATCGGCTTGCGCGGGTGGCACGATAGTCAACTTTGATTCGGCTTCGCTCTTCGTTCTCTTGTCATTCAAACCTATGCAGACTGCTGGAACGCAAGGCTCCACCCTGATCCGCAATGCTGCTGCCATCATGACCGG
Organism: Paraburkholderia sp.; assembly: GCF_047605525.1. Lineage (GTDB taxonomy): Bacteria > Pseudomonadota > Gammaproteobacteria > Burkholderiales > Burkholderiaceae > Paraburkholderia. The sequence continues at coordinate 132,674 of NZ_JASGFN010000017.1, forward strand.
CGGCCGCGGCGGAGCGAATGATCGCACGCGCGTGAGAGGCCCGGACATCCGCATTCGCGGCGAGACTATCGAAGCAATCGGCGCATTGTTGCCGTATCCCGGCGAGACGGTTCTCGATGCAACCGATTGCGTGATCTATCCGGCGTGGGTCAACACGCATCATCATCTCTTCCAGTCTCTGCTCAAAGGCGACAGGGTCGGTCTGGACGCCACCCTCACACCTTGGCTCGCGGCTACGCCGTACCGCTTTCGCGCGCTCTTCGACGAGCACCGCTTTCGTCTCGCGGCGCGCATCGGCCTGATCGAACTGGCGCGGTCCGGTTGCGCGACGGTCGCCGACCACAATTACGTTTATTACCCGGACATGCCGTTCGACAGCTCGGCCATCCTGTTCGAAGAAGCGGAAAAGCTCGGTCTGCGTTTTGTTCTCCTGCGTGGCGGCGCCACCCAAACGCGGCAACTCGAGGCGGATTTGCCCACCGCGCTACGTCCTGAAACGCTGGATGCGTATGTCAGCGATGTCGAACGATTGGCCGCCAGGTATCACGACGCTTCTCCGCGGGCAATGCGACGCGTGGTGATGGCGCCTACGACCGTGCTGTATTCCATTTCGCCTTCGCAGATGCGCGAGACCGCGGCGGTGGCGCGCCGTCTCGGACTGCGTCTGCATAGCCATCTTTCGGAGACGGTAGGTTACCAGGACAGCGCGCAGGACCTGTATCAGCGTTCGCCGGTTGCGTTCTGCGGCCAACACGACTGGCTCGGCAGCGACGTCTGGTACGCCCATCTGGTAAAGGTCGATGCAGACGAAATCGCCATGCTCGCGCAAACCGGTACCGGTGTCGCGCATTGTCCGCAGAGCAACGGCCGCCTCGGCAGCGGCATCTGTCCGGTTCGGGATATGGCGGATGCGGGCGTGCCGGTGTCGATCGGCGTCGATGGCGCCGCGTCCAACGAAGCCGCCGACATGATTTCCGAAGTACACATGACGTGGCTTGCGCAACGTGCCCGGCTCGGGATGGCGGCCATGCCGCGATTTCGCGGCGGCAGCTTCGAAGGCGGCGCGCATGCGGCGAGCGTCGAAGACGTCATTCATTGGGGCACGGCAGGTGGCGCGCAGATTATGGGCTTCGACGAAGTGGGCAAAATTGCGCCGGGGTATTCCGCGGATATCGCCATCTATCGTCTCGACGACCCACGTTACTTCGGTCTGCATGATCCGGCCATCGGACCGGTGGCCTCGGGCGGGCGGCCCTCTTTGGCCGCACTTTTTTCCGCGGGGCGGCAGGTGGTCAGCAATGACCAGATCGACGGTGTGGACCTCGCGCAGTTAGGGCGCGAGGCGAGGACGGCCGTAAAGGCCTTGCTCGCGGAGGTAGATGGCTAAACGCGCTGGTTCAATATCACGTTCACGGAGTGATTCGCCGAACTTCGTCATCGGTTACATCCGACGGCATACGGGCATACGCGATCAGTCGCGGCTGACCTCCGTTGACACGCCGACCAACCGATCGACTGCCGACGGCGCGAACAGCGCGTCACTGACCAGTTGTACCGCGCCGATCAGGCTGGCCTCGCGGCCAAGCGTGCTGTTGATGATCTGCACGTTGCGCGTGGCAAGCGGCAACGAGCGGCGGTAAACCGTCTCGCGAACGGCCGCCAGCATGTGACTCTGGCCGAGCGCGAGATCTCCTCCCAGAATCACGAGCGACGGATTCAGCAGGCTCACGGCCATTGCGATCGTTTCGCCGATCAGACGCCCCGCGCGGCGCATTTCTTCGAGCGCGTCGGCTTCACCCCGGTTCAGCAACGCGACGACGTCGCGCACGCTCTCCACACGATGATGGCGCTCGCCGAGCCTGCGGCAGATCGCCCAGCCCGCCGCGTAAGCCTCGAGGCATCCATAGTTGCCGCACCGGCAAAGCGGTGGTTCGCCCGGCTGCATGTTGCCGACGTAAAGGTGGCCCAGATCGCCCGCCGCGCCCTGTGCGCCGCGTTGCAGGACGCCGTCCATGATGATGCTCGAACCGATCCCGGTGCTCACTTTCACGAACAGCAGATGCTGGACCTCGGGCCACGCGGCGCGGTGTTCGCCGAGCGTCATCAGGTTCACGTCCTTGTCGACGACGACCGGGCACGCGTATCTGTCCGCAAAGAAATCGGGTACCCGGTAGTTGTCCCAGCCCGTCATGATCGGCGGGCGCACGACACGACCCTGCGCAAACTCCACCGGACCGGGCACGCCGATCCCGATACCCTTGACCTCCATCGACGTGTGTCGCGTCTCGTGCAGCAAGTCCTCGAAACGCCGCGCGACCTCGCCGAGCACCCGTTCGGGGCCCTGCGCGACCGCCATCTCGGTCTCGTCGTGCGCGAGCACGCGGCCTTGCATGTCGGCGAGCGCGATCTGCATCGACGCCGCGCCGATCGCTGCGATCAGCACGACGCCGGCGTCGGGATTGATCTGGAACGCGCCGGGCGGTCTGCCGCCCGTCGAGTTCTCGGCACCCGCAGCGGAAATCAGCTTCGCTGCCAGCAGCAGTTCGAGCCGCTGCGCGACCGTCGAACGCGACAGACCCGTGGCCTCCATGATTTGCGCGCGCGTGACGGCCTGACCTCCACGAATCAGGCCAAGGATCGCGCCGGGTCCGTAGGAACCGCCGCCTTTGGGATCGGGCATTGCAGCGCTCTCGTGATGTCTCGACACGCCATTGTAACGTAGCCATCGACATTTGCTTGAACACAATCATCTTTTGCATTATTGTTAAGCAATAGTCGAAATGAAGTCACGCAAATCGATGCAAGAGGACGGGTGCCGCGCGGCGGCGCCAACGTACCAGGAGGAGTCATGAACACGCAGGGTGCATCCCGCACGGCCGGCGCGCCGTCAGCCGCGCAACGGCCGGCGGCAAGAGAGCAGGGTGCGAGGCCGCTCCTGCAGTTGCGCAACGTGTCGAAGCGCTTTGGCGGTGTCGTCGCGGTCAATGACGTTTCTCTCGATCTGTATGCCGGCGAGGTCGTGGCGCTCGTCGGCAACAACGGCGCCGGCAAGTCGTCGATCATGCGGTTGATCTTCGGGCTGCATGCGCCGGACGACGGCACGGTGGTGCTCGACGGCGAGCCGGTCCGCTTCAGGGGGCCGCGCGACGCACGCGAGCGCGGCATCGAATCGGTGCCACAGGAACTCGCGCTGGCGGGCCACCTGAGCGTGGCCGCCAACATCTTTCTCGGTCGCGAGATCACGCGCGGTTTCGGCCCGTTCCGGATTCTCGACAAGCGTGCGATGCGGGCGCGCGCCGAAGAGCTCGTGACGAGCTTCGGCATCCATATTCCCGACATGTCGGACCGCGTGTTCAACATGTCGGGCGGCCAGCAGCAGGGGGTAGCGATTGCGCGCGCCACTGCCTGGGGGAGCCGCATCGTGGTGCTCGACGAACCGACGGCCGCGCTCGGACCGGCCGAGACCGCGCGCGTCGAGCGCACCATCCTCCGGCTGAAGGAGGCGGGTCTTGCCGTCATTCTCGTCAGCCACGATCTCGAGCAGGTGTTCCGCGTGAGCGACCGCATTGCCGTGATGCGCCGCGCGCGTTGTGTCGCGCAGATCGAAACCGCCGACAGCAGCACGGATCAGGTCGTCGCGCTGATTACCGGCAGCAGCCTGGGAGCCGCCGCATGAGTATCCGTTCTTCCTCTCCTTCCGCCCAGCCCGTCGTGTCCGGCAATCAACCCAATCCCGGCGCGCCGCGCACGGGCGGCGCGTGGCGCAATGCGCTCAATTCGCTGAGCGTGGTCGGCGCGCTGATCGCGCTCGTCGTGATTTTCAGCGTGAGTTCGCCGTACTTCCTGTCGCGCGACAATTTCTATCGCTTGCTGGAGCAGGCCGCGGTCGTCGTGGTTCTGTGCGCCGGACAGAGCCTCGTGGTGTTCGCGAAAGGTATCGACGTGTCGCAGGGTTCGATCGTCGGTCTCGCGTCGGTGTGCGGGGCGATGGTGATGCGCAGTCAGCACGGCATCGCGGCTGGCGTCGCGGTGATGCTGGCGATCGGGGTCATCGCGGGCGTCGCGAACGGCTTGCTGATCGTGCGTGCCAAGGTCGTGCCATTCATCGCGACGCTCGCGATGCTCAGCATCGTCGGCGGCTGCGCGCTGCTCATCACCGATGGCCAGCCAGTGTTCGGGATGCCCCAGGCGTTCGGCGACTTTGGTTCGAGCGGCATCGGCGTGTTTCCGTGGATCGCGTTGATCGCAGCCGCATTCGCGCTGCTGTTCGCGTTCGGCATGGGACAGACGCGCACCGGCCGCTACATCTACGCCGTCGGCAGCAACGAAAACGGCGCGCGGATCGCGGGTATCGCCGTCGGCCGCATCGTCATGATCGCGTACGGTCTGAGCGGGCTCGCGGCCGGCACGGGCGCCGTGCTGCTGACTGCCTACGTCAACACCGCTCAGCCGACCGGCAACATGGACCTGCAACTACAGGCGATTGCCGCGGTCGTGATCGGCGGCGGCAGCCTGCTCGGTGGCGAAGGCACGATCGGCTGCTCGGTGGCGGGCGCGCTGCTGCTGACGGTGCTGTCGAACGGCACGCAACTGCTCGGCCTGTCGAGCAACCTGCAGACGGTGCTGCTCGGTTTCGTCGTGCTTGCCGCCGTCGTGATCGACAACCTGCGCCGTTCGGCGCGCGTGGTTCGCTGAACAGGCGACGAACGTGCGATGCGTTGCATCGGGGACATGCGGATTCCTACAACGAAGTACACCATCAAGGAGACGATGATGAACGGTTCTACTGACGCAAGCGGCGCGGCACGCGCGCGCGGCGCTTGCCGCGGATGGATCATGACGGCGCTGTCGGCGGTGGCGCTGATGGCTGCCACGACGCTTGCCGCCACGTCGGGCGTCGCGGCGGAAACGGCGCAGCGCTTCGTGTTGATCACGAAGTCGAATGCGTCTCCATACTGGCTTGCCGTGAAGGCCGGCGCGCAAGACGCGGCGAAGAAGTACGGCGTGCAACTCGATTACCAGGCACCGGCCACCGATACCGATCTGCAAACGCAGATCGGCATGGTCAACAACGCGGTAACGAGCCACGCGAACGGCATCATCCTCGCCGCGCAGCAGCCGGACGCGCTGACGCAGCCGGTGCGCCATGCGAAGAGCGCGGGCGTGCACGTCGTCACGGTCGACTCCGGCATCGAGCCGGGCGTCGCCGACTCCAATCTGGCGACCGACAACGCCGCCGCCGCGGCCGCGCTTGCGACCTTCGTCGCGAAGGAAGCGGGCGGCAAGGGCAGCTACGGCATCATCAACTTCAATGAAACGGCCGATGTCGGCATCAGCCGCCCGAAGGGTTTCAGGCAGGGCATGGCGGCATTTCCCGACATGAAACTCGTCGGCACGCAGATCTGCGGTGACGATGTGGCGAAGGCGAAGGCGCAGACCGAGGCGATGATTCAAAGCAATCCCGGCATCAAGATGATCTACGGCGCCGATGACCGCTGCACGCTCGGCATCGCGCAGGCGGTCAGGGAAACGGGCAACAAGGGCAAGGTGCTGGTGGCCGGTTCCGATGCCGAACTGGGCGTGGTCGACCTGATCCGTCAAGGCGTGATTTCCGCGTCGGTGCTGCAAAGCCCGTATGACATGGGTTATCGCGCGGTGGAATCGCTCGTCAATCTGGGCAAGGGGCAGCCGGTGCCGAAATCGGTCGATACGAAGTTCTTCATCATCACGCCGCGGAACATCGATTCGCCGCAGGCGCAGTCGTTCCTCAAGCAATACCTGTCGGCGCAGTAGCCGCACGGTTCACACCTTTTCCGATCCGGCACGTACGAAGGTCACGTCACCATGACACAACCGGTATCCGGCGCGAAGCGCAAGATCATCATCGACACCGATCCCGCGGTGGGTATTCGCGGCACCGACGCGGACGATCCGCTCGCGATCCTGCTGGCGCTCGCGTCGCCGGAGCTCGATCTGATCGGTGTGACGACGACCTTCGGCAATTGCCCGACGCTGCTCACGGCGCGCTGCGCGCTGGCCGTACTGCAGGCCGCCGGACGCCCGGAGATTCCGGTCTGCGCGGGTCTCACCCTGCCGCTTTGCGGGCGTCACCACACCCGTTTGCTCGACGCATGGCAACGCACACGCGGCTCGCCGGGCAGCATCGCGCTTCCGGAACTGGAAGGCCATCTCGATCCGCGTCATGCGAGCGATTTCATCATCGAGCAGGCGCACCGTTATCCGGGTGAACTGGAAATCGTCGCCATCGGTCCGCAGACCAATGTCGCAACCGCGATACTCAAAGACCCGTCGATCTGCACGAAGCTGCGCGGCATCACGTTCATGGGCGGCGCGCTGGGCATCGAACCGGTCTATGGGCGCGGCAACATCACGCCGGTGGCCGAGTGCAATATCTGGTTCGATCCGCAGGCCGCCGCGATCGTGTTCGAATCGGGCATTCCGCTCACGATGGTCGGGCTGGACGTGACGAGCCCTGCAAAGCAGACGGTGCTCTACGAAGACCAGTTACAGCGCATCGACGCGACGCGCGGCAACACGTCGAAGCTGCTCGCATCGATCTGCAACACCTATCTGGACAGTCCGATGTTCGAACTGGGCGAGCGGCGCGGCTGCGTGCTGTACGACCCGCTCGCGGTCGCGGTCTGCGCGGACGCGACGCTCGTCACACTGGCGCCGATGCGTATCGCGGTCGAGCAGAAGGGCGAGTACACGGTAGGGCAGACCGTGCCGGTGCGCGACGGCGAGCCGAACATCAACGTCTGCGTGGACGTCGACGGCGAGCGCGCCGCGAATCTGATCCTCGAGCGGCTGCTCACGCTCTGATCCGCTGTATGCGGGTCATCGAATGAATTGCATACGCAGCATGGCGTCGCGCCGTGCCGCCAATCGCCGGGCGCTTTCCGGACGCGCCCCGGCTTACCTTGACGAGATAGGGAATGCGAATGAACAAGCTAGGTATCCATGCGCTGGTCTGGGCCGGCGACCTCACGCCGGACTCCGCGCGCAAAGTGATCAGCAGCACAAAAGACGCGGGCTTCGATCTCGTCGAACTGTCGCTGCATGATCCGTCGACGGTCGACGCGAAGCTGACACGCGCGCTGCTCGAAGAAAACGGCCTTCAGGTTGCCTGTTCCCGCGGCCTCGCGTTCAACGCGGACGTGTCGAGCGAAGATCCGGCGGTGGTCGCGCGAGGCGTCGGCCTGTTGCAGGAAGCGGTGTCGATCACACAGGCGCTCGGCGGTTCGTACTTCGGCGGCGTGCCGTACAGCGCGCTTGGCAAGTACAACCGGCCGGTAACGCCGGCGGGGCGCCGCAATGTCGTCGAATCGCTGCGCCAGCTCGCGGATTTCGCGAAGGAGCGCGGCGTCACGATCGGCATCGAAGTGGTGAACCGCTACGAGAGCAACGTGATCAACACCGCGCAGCAGGCGCTGAAGCTGATCGACGACGTTGGTGCGGACAATCTCGTCGTGCACCTCGATACCTATCACATGAACATCGAGGAAGTGGATTTCGTGCAGCCGGTTCTGCAATGCGCCGATCGCCTCGGCTATGTGCACATCGGCGAAAGCCATCGCGGCTATCTGGGTTCCGGCACGATCGATTTCACGAGCTTTTTCCATGCGCTCGCCAGCATCGGTTACCGCGGGCCGGTGACGTTCGAGAGCTTCTCGTCGGCGGTCGTCGCGCAGGGACTGTCGAACGATCTCGCTGTGTGGCGCAACCTGTGGGGCGACGGGATGGACCTCGCACGCCACGCGCACGGTTTCATCGCCGCGCAGATGAAGGCCGCGGCGATGGGCGCGGCGGTGGCGGCGTGATGTCTCGCCCGATAATCAACAGCGGCACGCAGGCCATCACGATCGATTCGCACGTGGCGCGAATCCGGGCAAAGATCGCGCACGGCGAGCGCATCATCGTCGGCTTGACGGGTGCACCCGGCGCGGGCAAGTCGACGCTCGCGCAAGAGCTGATGCAACGCCTTGCGGGTCAGGCGGTGGTCGTGCCGATGGACGGCTATCACCTCGCCAACCTCGTGCTGGCGCAGCTCGGCAACGCGGACCGCAAGGGCGCGGAAGACACCTTCGACAGTGCCGGTTATGTCGCGCTGCTGCGGCGTCTTCGCGCGCAGGCGCCGGACGAAATCGTCTATGCGCCGCTCTTTCGGCGTGAGATCGAGGAGCCGATTGCAAATGCGATTCCGGTGCCGCCCGACACGCCCGTCGTCATTACCGAGGGCAACTATCTGCTGCTTCAGTGCGGACACTGGCGGCATGTGCGCGGCCTGATCGACGAAATCTGGTTCGTCGACGTGGATGGCGATCTGCGCCGCCGGCGGCTGATCGCACGACACATGCAGTTCGGCCGTTCGGCGGATGCGGCGGCGGAGTGGGTCGAACGGACCGACGAGGTGAATGCGCGGTTGATCGAATCGACGCGGGAATGGGCGGATTATCGGATTGCGGTCGAATAAAGCGTTTTGTTCTATCTTCGATGCTTTGGTGATTCGCGTTCGGTAGGAGGCGGCCACAACGAGCCATTCGGCGACTTGAGCTAAATTGTTGACGATTGATCACCGCCTACCATGAGGTGTGCCCGTGCTAGAGCAGTTGCAAACCGAAGTCCGCAGGTCGGAACTGATGATATCGTGCATTTCGGAAGACCTTTGACGGCACACCTCATTGAGACTGGAAGGTGGCTTGAGAGGTGGGGCAATCAGCCCATGCTTGTTGCGGCTGGTGCCTTTCACAGCATTTACGGGACGGAGGAGTTTCGTGGGAAAGCCGTCTCCGTGGAACGACGCTCCGAGATACAGAAAATCATCGGCAAAGAAGCTGAGGATCTCGTCTATCTTTTTTGTCTGACAGACCGCCGCGCGCTCTTCTCCGGTCGGACGGATGCACCATATTCTGTTCCTCTACCGTCTGCTGGGATCTGCGTAGACCTCGATGAACCCACGTTCACAGCGCTTATCGAACTGGAAGCAGCAAACATCGTTGATGGAGCGCTGCATCAACCGGACGCTCCACCTGCCGCGGGACGGTTCTGGTTGGAGCGGTTCGAGTCGGTCCGCCTGTGGCTTTCCAAGGGTGCGTATCACACGGCACAGGAGGTCTTGGCACATTGGAACGCGGACACGGTTCGTGTACGAATGAGAGCCGAGGGGTGGCTGAACGACGACAAGCGATGAGACGCCCCATCGATGCCAGCCCTCCGTAAATTCGAACGTCTGCGCCGGGGCGTGATTATCAAACGATGCCTGCCTTGAATGTATGCGCCATGCATCAATGGAAATGGTCGGTCAACGACTGCTCTTACGTGCTCTGTTATCAACTCAATTCCGGAGCGAATCGAGCGAAATGCAGCGGCCCGGAACACCCAGGTAATATATCCAATCCGATGCGACGTGCGTTCGACCGTCGTTGTCCGTGTGAGCCTAACCAAGGATTCGATCTGTGATTCACGAAACTGCAATCATTCATCCAAGTGCTGTAGTCGAGGAAGGTGCAACGATTGGTGCCCAAGTCCGGGTCGGTCCGTTTTGTCACGTAGAAGGCAGCGTTGAGATTGGCGAAGGCACCATTCTCAAATCACATGTTGTCGTGAGCGGGCACACTCGAATCGGTCGCGACAACAAAATCTTTCCCTTTGCCACCATCGGAGAGGAAAATCAGGACCTCAAATATGCCGGTGAGGCTACGTTCGTCGAAATAGGCGACCGGAACAAAATACGTGAGAGCGTGACGATCCATAGGGGAACCGTTCAGGGCGGCGGGACCACAAAGGTTGGAAGCGATAACCTTCTAATGGTCAACGCGCATATCGCACACGACTGTGTCGTTGCTGACCATTGCGTCCTGGCGAATAACGCGACGCTCGCCGGGCATGTCACACTCGACGAATATGTCGTCGTGGGCGGATTGTGCGCAATCCACCAATTTTGTTCGGTTGGAGCACATGTCATGGTCGGCGGATGTTCGGGCATTGCACAGGATGTGCCTCCTTATGTGATCGCCCAAGGAAACCATGCCTCACCAAAAGGCGTAAACACGATCGGCCTTGAACGACGTGGTTTCAGCAAGGATGCCATTCAGGCTATCCGCGAGGCCTACAGGGTCCTATATCGGAGTGGGAAAACGTTGGAGGAAGCCAGGCCCGAGATCGCCCATATCGCGACGTTGCATTGCGAAGTCCAGCCGTTTTACGATTTCCTGGCGCGTTCAACCCGCGGCCTGATCCGCTGAACGAAAGGAACGCCCAGCTCCGGCGTATCCTGCGTCTCGACATGGAACAGCGACCAGTGCATGTTCCGTGACTTCGGGCTGTGGAAGACTCTCGCGTGAACATCGTATCTTGATCCGCAGCCTCAGACAGTTGAACAGCTGCTTTCGGGTAAGCGAAAGGACCGCTCCGGGTCAATGGCCGCCTCACGAATCCGCTAGCAGCGCCGCGCCGCCGGACAAGTCGATGCAGGAGCCGTCGCGAGCGCGGGCGGCTCGATAAATTCGCGTGTCGAGACGGGTCGCGCGTACTGAAGGGCAGAACGGGAAGATCCTTTCGCTATTTGCGGCAGCGTTCTTTCGCCGTGCCCCGTTTTCCATTTTTTTGCCATGCGACAGGCGCAGTCACGCTACTTCGCGCGTGCGGTGCTCTTTGGGGGCGAAGTCTGTTCCCCGATCTCACTCGTTGAAGAATCGTCCATGCCATGCATCAGGCTGGAGCATCATCGGCCATGGTGCGGCGTTTCGTCGGCTGCGCCGCGATGAATTCAGTGCGTGGCGGTACATTCGCCTCTTCATGCAGGTAAGTGATCAGCGCTTCGAGGAGGCGGTGCCGCTCGGCTGGATTGCGACGGAGGACGAAGCGCCACGACGCGGCTCGCGACAGGCCCGGAAACAGCGGCACGAGGCGTCCGCTGCTCAGCTCGGGTTCGATGAGCGGCACACGGCCGAGCGCGATGCCCGCGCCGCCGACAGCCGCGCCGATCACCTGGCTAAAGCTGCTGTAACGGACGATCTTCGTCTCGAAGTCGTCGGGCAGCCCGAACTGCGCTGTCCAACTGTGCCAGTCGATCTCCGGACTATTCTCGTGCGCCTCCTGCAGCAGCCGGCAGCGGCAAACCGCCCGCGACGCGAACGGATAGAGTTCGGGGCTGCAGACCGGGAACACGCTTTCCCGCAGCAGCACGTCGTCGTCGGGTGCGAGGCGCTGCTGCGGCACATGCACGATCGCCAGGTCGATGTCATGGCGTGCGAAGTCGGGCTCGTTGTCCACCACGACGGCGTTCAACGGCGTATCCGGGTGCAGTGACGAAAACTCCGCGAGGCGGCGCGCGAGCCACATCGACGAAAACGGCGCATTGGCGGACACCGTCAGCCGCTTCGCCGTGCCGCGAATGTCCGCGCACGCTTCGCCGAGGCGCGACAGCGCTTCGCTCACAGCCGGCAGCAGACGCGCGCCGGCCGGCGTGACCCGGATGCCGCCGACACCGGTGCTGCGCTCGAGCAGGCGCGCACCCAGTAGCTCCTCGAGCGCGCGAATCTGGTGGCTGACCGCGCTCGTCGAGACGTTGAGCTCCGCCGCCGCGCGCGCGAACCCGCCGAGGCGGACGGCCGCCTCGAAAGCCCGCAGTGCGTTCAGGGGAGGGAGATGGGTCATGCGGGGTATTGTAGATTGCTCAACACCCGTTGAAAAAACATCTTTTGTAGGTTGGGGACGGAGCAGGTAGCCTCTACTGCGCAAACGAAGACGACACGCGCGCGACGAACGAAGCGGAGGGCAGGCATGTATTTCGACCGACGGTTGTGGGCGATGATGGCGGGATTGCGCTGGCGGGTCGGCGCGGCCGTCGCGCTCGGACTCGTGGCGATGGGTGTCGGCATCCTGCGGTTCGTATTTCTCGGCCGCGTGCTGGCGCTGGTATTCCGGGGCGCGCCGGCACGCAGCATCGCGGCGGCCGTCGCGGCGACCGCCGTGTGCGTGGTGCTGCGCGCGTGGCTCGAGCATCGCCGCACGGTGCTCGCGCAGCGCACGGCGGGCCAGGTGCAGGCGGAGCTTCGCGCGCGCCTGTTCGACCGGATCGCCGCGCTCGGCCCCGCGTGGTTCAGCGGCGAGCGCACCGGCGGCGTGATGCTGGCGGTCATCGACGGCGTCGAGCATCTGCAGACTTTCTTCGGCGCCTATCTGCCGCAGGTCGCGATCGCCGCCTGCGCGCCGGTGATGATCTTCGCGGTGCTCGCCTGGTGGGACGTGCCGACCGCCGCCGTGCTGCTCGCCGCGGCGCTTGTCACGCTCGCGCTGCCGCAGTTGATCCATCGCGCGGACCGGCGCGCGGCGCTGGCGCGCTCCGCGGCGTTCAAGGCGTTCGGCGAGGAGTTTCTCGATGCGGTGCAGGGCCTGCCCACGCTGAAGGCGTTCGGGCAGAGCCGCGCGTTCGGCGAGAAGCTGGCCGGCAAGGCGCGCGCGCTGTCCGGCAGCACCTTCTGGGTGCTCGCGCTCGGCTTGCTGACGCGCCTCTTCACCGATCTCGGCAGCGGGCTCGGCGCGGCCGCCGCAATCGCGGTCGGCGCGTGGCGGGTGCGGCATGGCGAGATGAGCCTCGAGGCGCTGTTGATCGTGCTGATGGCGGGCAGCGAGATCTTCCGGCCGCTGCGCGATCTGCGCGCGGTGCTGCATCAGGGGATGATCGGGCAGTCCGCGGCGGCCGCGGTCCACGCGCTGCTCGAGGCGCGCAGCGATACGCCCGGCGGCGCAGCGCCGCGGGTGGCGGCGCTGCGGCCGGAGGTCGCGTTCGACGCCGTCAGCTTCGCGTATCCGGGGCGGCGCGCCGATGCGCACACGGGCTTGAGCTTCACGATCCGCGAGGGCGAGACGGTGGCGGTGGTCGGCCCGAGCGGCGCGGGGAAGTCGACGATCGTACGCCTGCTGCTGCGCCAGCACGACGTGGAGGCGGGCGCGATCCGCATCGGCGGGCATGACGTTCGCGGGCTGGACCCGGATCAGGTGCGCGAGATGATCGCGGTGGTCTCGCAGGATGCGACGCTGTTCGACGGCAGCGTGGCCGACAACCTGCGGCTCGGCCGGCCCGACGCCAGCGACACGGAGATGATCGAGGCCGCGCGCGCCGCCAATGCGCACGATTTCATCGCGGCGCTGCCCGACGGGTACGCGACGCGCATCGGCGAGCGCGGGGTCATGCTGTCGGGCGGCCAGCGCCAGCGCATCGCGATTGCCCGCGCGCTGCTGCGCGATGCGCCGATCCTGCTGCTCGACGAAGCGCTGTCGTCGGTCGACGCGGAGAACGAAGCGCTGATCCAGCAGGCGCTCGACCGCCTGACGCGCGGGCGCACGACGTTGATTCTCGCGCACCGGCTCTCCAGCGTGATCGGCGCCGACCGCATCCTCGTGCTGGATCAGGGGCGGCTCGTCGACGAGGGCACGCACGCCGGACTGATCGCGCGCGACGGCCCGTATCGGCGGCTGATGGCGCCGCAGATCGAGAGCGCGTCGGAATCCGTGGGGGCGTCGGCCGCGACCGGCGCGCCCGCGCGCGCGTCGTCGGGGCCGCCCGTGAAGCCGCTGAACGACGATGCCGCGGCGATCGGCTGGGGCGAGACGCTGCAAACGCTGCTGCGCTTCGTGCGTCCGTGGCGGGGCAAGGTGGTGCTGACGGTGCTGTGCGGGATCGGCCGCGTGCTCGGCTTTATCGGCGTCGGCGTGGTCGGGGCGCTGGTGGTGGGGGCGGTGTCGCGCGGGCATGGGTTCGCCGCGCTGCTGGTGGCGCTGCTCGGCCTCGCGCCGCTCGCCGCGGTGCTGCACTGGCTCGAATCGTGGCTCGCGCACGACATGGCGTACCGGCTGCTTGCGGAGATGCGCATTGCGCTCTATGCGACGCTCGAACGTCTCGCGCCGGCGGGCCTGTTGCGCAGGCGTTCCGGCGATCTGGTGGCGCTCGCGACGCAGGACGTCGAGACCGTCGAATATTTCTACGCGCACACCCTGGCGCCGGCTTTCGTCGCGGTGCTCGTGCCGGCCGGCGTGCTGGTGCTGCTCGCCACGGTGGCGTGGCCGCTCGCGCTGGTGCTGCTGCCGTTCCTGCTGTGGGCGGGGCTCGCGCCGGTGCTCGCGCGCCGCGGCATCGACCGGCTCGGCAGCGAGGCGCGCGAAGCGCTCGGCCAGCTCGGCGCGCATCTGACGGAGACCATCCAGGGGCTCGCGGAGCTGACCGCGTTCCAGGCGATCACGCGCCGCCGCGCGGCGTTCGTCGCCGACGTCGATGCGTACCGGCGTCGCCGCGCGTTGCTGCTCGATGACCTGGCGGGGCAGAGCGCCGGGCTCGAAGCGGCAAGCGGGCTGGGCGGCCTCGCGGTCGCGGCGCTCGGCGCGCTGCTGTGCGCGCGCGGCTGGTTCGCGCACGAGTCGTTGCCGCTGCTGGTGCTGGTCGCGGTGGCCGCGTTCATGCCGGTGGGCGAGATTGCCCAGGTGGCGCGCCAGCTCGCGGACACGATTGCTTCGACCCGGCGCTTGCGGGCGATCGAGAAGGAGCCGGTGCCGGCCGTCGACGGCGAACTCGCGGTGCCCGCGATTCCGGCGGTGCGCTTCGAGGAAGCGAGCTTCACCTATCCGGGCCGCAGCGTGCCCGCGATCGACCGCGTGAGCTTCGACGTGCCGCCTGGCAGCACGATCGCGCTGGTCGGCGCGTCGGGCGCGGGCAAGTCGACGGTGGCGAGCCTGCTGCTGCGCTTCTGGGATCCGCAGCAAGGCCGTATCACGCTCGGCGGCGTGGATCTGCGCCGTCTGCGGCTCGACGATCTGCGCCGGCATATCGCGCTGGTTGCGCAAGATACCTATCTGTTCAACGACACGCTCGAAGCCAACATCCGGCTCGCCGCGGGCGATGCATCCGAGGCGGACGTGCGGCGCGCGCTGGAACGCGCGGCGCTCGGCGAGTTCGTCGCGCGGCTACCGGAAGGGCTCGCGACGCGCGTCGGCGAGCGGGGCGTGCAGCTATCGGGCGGCCAGCGTCAGCGGGTGGCGATCGCGCGCGCGTTCCTGAAGGACGCGCCCATCCTGATTCTCGACGAGGCCACTTCCCATCTCGACACGATCAGCGAGCAGCAGATCCGCGATGCGCTGGAGGATCTGATGGTGCGACGCACGTCGATCGTCATCGCGCACCGGCTCTCGACCATTCGCAACGCCGATACGATTCTCGTCGTCGAACATGGGAGGATTGTCGAGGCGGGACGCCACACGGAACTATTGGCACGGCAGGGCGCATACGCCCGGCTCGTTGCGCATCAGGTGGCGGCGCTATCCGTGTAACGGGGTCTTGAGTGTGGCTGGCGATCCCGAATCGAATCGGGGTCAATGCTGCGGGGCGCCGTCCCATGCCGGCAACGTTGCGCCGTGATAGACCTTCAGGATCACCGAAGCCACATTGGCCTGCTGATAGCTGTCCACCAGCGTCTTCACCCATGGCGCGTTCTCATCTTTCGCATTGACCGCGATGAAGTTGCGATAAGGATTACCCGGCACGGTCTCCTGCGCGATGCGTTCCTGCGGAATCTGGATGCCGGCCTTGATTGCCCAGTCGGTATTGACCACGGCCGCATCGAGATCGCCGATCGCACGGCCGACGATACCCGCGTCGAGTTCCTTGATCTGGACATGCTTCGGATTATCGGCGATGTCGCGCGCGGTCGGCAGCAGCCCCACGCCCGGGCGTAGCCTGATCAGGCCGTTGGCTTGCAATAACAGAAGCGCGCGTCCCTCGTTGCTCGGATCGTTCGGCACGCCGATCGTCGCGTTCTGTGGCAGCGCCGCGACCGACTTCACCTTGCGTGAATAAAGGCCGATCGGCTGCACGTAGGTAAAGCCCACAGGCACGATGTCATAGTGGCGCGCGGCGATCTGCGCGTCGAGATAAGGCTTGTGCTGGAATGAATTCGCGTCGAGGTCGTGCTGCGCGAGCGCTTCGTTCGGCTGCGTGTAGTCGGAGAAGGTTGTGACCTTGACGGTGATGCCGTGTTTAGCCGCATTGGCCGCGACCGCTCGCCACACGTCTTCATCCTCGCCGGACATGATGCCCACGCGCACGGTTTGACCGGCCGCTAGCGCGGGTTGCACGCTCACGATGCCGCAGGTCAGAAGAACGGAGAACAATGCGGCCTTGAGCGTCTTTGCAGCTTTCATGTTTTTGAATTGATCGAAGTAAAGATCGTGGGATCGTAGAGAGTTGCCTGTGGCAACGCAAATAACATCGAGCGCTATCTTTATTCAAATGGTTGCGGGTGAGGGTGCGCGATGATTCGAAAGCAGATCGGCTGCATCAGCGACATTCCACTTGCCCTTCTTAGGAAATGAAATTTGATTGGTTCTGTTTTCGGGTCGAGCTGAAAGATCATCTTCCTTGATGGCTATAGACGGTTCGCCGCGCTGCCGCGGCACATTCCATCAGCAAGGAGGCGAAATGACCGCAGTACTCGAAGAACGACCGATCCACGCAGTGCTCGGGACGGCACGCGATAAGGCGGCGACGGCTGGTCTGACCTATCCCGGCGGTGTGACGCCGCAGGATGCATGGGCGCTCTGTTCCAGCGGCGAAGCGGTGCTGGTCGACGTGCGCACGTCTGAAGAGCGCAAGTTCGTCGGCTATGTACCGGACTCGGTGCATGTGCCCTGGGCGACGGGCACGAGCCTGACGCGCAATCCACGCTTCGTGCGTGAACTCGAAGCGAAGACCGGCAAGGATGCGGTGGTCCTGCTGCTGTGCCGCAGCGGCAATCGGTCGGCGCTTGCCGCCGAGGCGGCCACGAAGGCGGGTTTTACGCAGGTGTTCAACGTTCTCGAAGGTTTCGAAGGAGATCTGAACTCAGGCCGGCATCGTGGCACGTTGAATGGCTGGCGCTTTCATGACTTGCCGTGGGTACAGGACTAGCAGGCAAGCGTAGCGGGCCGCTTTTGCCGGTACGAAATAAAGGGAGCAGGGGCCATGGCGGCATTCGATATCGACGGTATCGCCGGATCGCTTCAGACGGTTCGGCAGCAGTGGCGCGATGCGCAGCGTCGCGCGCTGGAGCCCGGCGGACGGGATCTGCCATCGCGCGACGCGCTGGCCCTGGTGATCGATGCGCTGAAAGGCGCATTGTTTCCCATGCGGCTCGGGCCGCCTGATCTGCGTCAGGAAAGCGAAAACTTCTACGTCGCTCACGCGCTCGACGCCGCGCTGCATGGACTCCTTCTCCAGGCGCGGCTCGAGCTCCAGTATGCGGCGCGACGCGAACAGACGGAAAGCGAGGCGATCGAAAGCCGTGCACTGACGGCTGTACGCGCATTCTCGGAGCGCTTGCCCGCGATCCGCTCGTTGCTCGACAGCGACGTGATCGCGGCTTATCACGGCGATCCCGCCGCGGGCAGCGTGGATGAAGTGTTGCTGTGTTACCCCGGCGTGCTCGCGATGATTCACCATCGGCTCGCGCACGAACTGTATGGCCTCGGTCTGCCATTGCTCGCGCGGATCGTTGCCGAACTCGCGCATGCGCAAACGGGCATCGACATCCATCCGGGCGCGCGGATCGGCTCGGGCTTCTTCATCGACCACGGCACAGGCGTCGTGATCGGCGAGACGTCCATCATCGGTGAGCGCGTGCGCGTTTATCAGGCCGTGACACTCGGCGCAAAGCGCTTTCCACTCAACGAGCACGGCCATCCGGAAAAGGGATTGGCGCGCCACCCCATCGTCGAAGACGACGTCGTTATCTATGCGGGCGCGACGATTCTCGGCAGGGTGACGATCGGGCGCGGCGCGACCATCGGCGGAAACGTGTGGATCACGCATGATGTCGCCGCCGGCTCGAATGTGACGCAGGCGATGCTGCGCAGCGAGGCAGGACGATCGGGACCGGTCGCCGGCGCAGTATCGGTGGAAGTATCGGCGGGTGCGCTATGACGACGGGACTCGTCCATCACTTCGGGGCGGCGGTGCGCGCGCTGCGCGAAGCGCATGGATGGTCGCAGGAACAGCTCGCCGAGCACGCGGGACTGAACCGTTCGTATGTCGGGGAGATCGAGCGGGGCAGCGTGATCGCATCGATCGTCACCGCGGAAAAACTCGCGCGAGCCCTCGACGTGCCGATCTCGACCTTGCTGTGTCCGTCATCGCGAGCCGCTGTCCCACCGCAGGACCGCGATCCCGCGCCGCCGCAACATCCCGTCTGAACATTCCAGTTGTGACGTACGCCGCCGTGCCGGTAATTTCGGGATGGTGGCTATAGCATGTTGAGCGCTTTTTTTCCGTTTCTCATAATTCCGAGCCGTAATAAGCATTTCCGCTTTTCTTCTATCGACCTGGAGCCTTCGTATGTCGACGTCAGCGAGCGGCCAGACCGCGCTCGGCGATAATGCAGCACGGCAACTAGCCAATGCCACCAAGACCGTCCCGCAACTTTCGACCATCACGCCGCGCTGGCTGACCCATCTGCTTCAATGGGTGCCCGTCGAGGCGGGCATTTACCGGCTCAACCGGGTGAAGGATCCGGAGGCCGTTCAGGCCGCCTGCACCGCGCGCGAAGACGAAAGCACGCTGCCCACCACGTACGTTCCGTACGAAGAAAATCCGCGCGAGTATTTCCTCAACGCGGTCAGTACGGTGCTCGACGTGCACACGCGCATCTCCGATCTCTACAGCAGCCCGCACGACCAGATCAAGGAACAGCTTCGCCTGACGATCGAGACGATCAAGGAAGTGCAGGAGAGCCAGCTCATCAACAACCCGGACTATGGCCTGCTGGCGAATGTCGACGAAGATCAGGTTCTGTTTCCGTTGACGGGCGCGCCGACGCCCGACGATCTCGACGAACTGCTGACGAAAGTCTGGAAGGAGCCCGCGTTTTTCCTCACGCATCCGCTCGCGATCGCGGCGTTCGGCCGCGAATGCACGCGTCGCGGCGTGCCGCCGCCGACGGTCAGCCTGTTCGGCTCGCAATTCATCACGTGGCGCGGCATTCCGCTGATTCCGTCGGACAAGGTGCCGGTCGCAGACGGCAAGACGAAGATCCTGCTTCTGCGCGTCGGCGACAAGCGTCAGGGTGTGGTCGGCCTCTATCAGCCGGGCGTCGCCGGCGAGCAGGGTCCTGGGTTGTCGGTGCGCTTCATGGGCATCAACAACCAGGCGATCGCCTCGTACCTGGTCTCGCTGTATTGCTCGCTCGCGGTTCATTCGCCCGACGCGCTCGCGGTGCTCGATGACGTGGAAATCGGCAAATACCATGACTATGCAGACACCTATCGGTAGTCCGCCTGGCGCGAGCCCGCTGCCCGACGTTCAGGCGCCCGTGCTGCCCGCCGGGCTGCCCGATCCGGCGCAGCTTGCACGGCTCGCGACAGAGTTCTTCAGCGCGTTGCCGGGCGGCGCGCCCGCACCGGATGTATCGGCGGGCAGCGGCGCGGTCGGTGGAGTCGCGTCGGCGCTGCCGGCTGCCGCGCCGATCCTGTCGTCGGTCAGCAATCCCGCGCCGGCAGGCTCGCCTCTCGCCGGGCCTGGTGGCACGGGCACCGGCGTGCCGGGTCTTACCGTACCGCAAGGCAAGATGCCGGGTGCGAACCTGTTGCCGTCCGCGCCGACTCATATCCTGTCGCCCGGCAATCGCGCGCCGGCGCTCGCGCCGCACGCCGCCGCGCAGAACGGCCTGCCCGATAACGCGGTGATGATCGCGCCGGCGCTGGAACCCCGCGGAGGCAGTGCGGCGCTGGGTGTGCCGCCTATGCAGGGCGTCGAGCGCGCATCGGCTGCAAACGCGGCGCGTGCGTCTGCTACGGGGACGCAACCCGATCGCAAGGTGTCTGCGCCGGCGGATACGGCAACCGCCGGTTCGCCTTACTATTTCATGGACATACCCGGACTCGGCTGGTCGCGTCCGGTCGAGCAGGTCGCGATACCCGGGCAGGGCGCCGCCGCGCCGGCGTCGTTTGGACTGCCGGGCGAAGACGACTTGCGTGAACTGCTGACGATCCATCGCTTCGCGCCTGTTGTCGATCCTTATGGCCTGCCGCGCGGCGGCGCGCCGTATTTCGTCGACGGCGCGCACGCGGGAACCGATCCGCGCGCAATCGGCGCAGCGGTGCCGGCGGGCCACCCACCCTTCGATGTCAACGCGATTCGCCGCGATTTTCCGATTCTCCAGGAGCGCGTCAACGGCAGGCAACTGATCTGGTTCGACAACGCGGCGACGACACAGAAACCGCAGTCGGTCATCGACCGTCTCGCGTATTTCTACCAGCACGAGAATTCGAACATCCATCGCGCCGCGCATACCCTGGCGGGCCGCGCCACCGATGCTTACGAAGATGCGCGCAGCAAGGCGCAGCGTTTTATCGGCGCAGCTTCGCCCGATGAAATCATCTTCGTGCGAGGCACGACGGAAGCCATCAACCTGATTGCGAAGACGTGGGGCGCGCGCAATGTCGGCGAAGGCGACGAGATCATCGTGTCGCATCTCGAGCACCACGCCAACATCGTGCCGTGGCAACAGCTCGCTGCGCAGACGGGCGCGAAGCTGCGCGTGATTCCGGTCGACGATTCAGGCCAGGTTCTGCTCGACGAATATCGCAAGCTGCTCTCCGACCGCACGAAGATCGTGTCCGTCACCCAGGTGTCGAACGCGCTCGGCACGGTGGTGCCGGTTCATGAGATCGTCGAGCTCGCGCATCGCGCGGGCGCGAAGGCACTGATCGACGGCGCGCAGTCGGTATCGCACATGCGGGTCGACGTGCAGGCGATGGATGCCGATTTCTTCGTGTTCTCCGGCCACAAGATTTTCGGACCTACGGGAATCGGCGTCGTCTACGGCAAGCAGGTGCTGCTCGAAGACATGCCGCCGTGGCAAGGCGGCGGCAACATGATCGCCGACGTGACGTTCGAGCGTACGGTGTTTCAGCCGCCGCCCAGCCGTTTCGAGGCGGGCACGGGCAACATCGCGGATGCCGTGGGTCTCGCGGCCGCGCTCGACTATGTCGGCCGGATCGGCATCGAAAACATCGCACGCTACGAACACGACCTGCTCGAATACGCGACGAACGTGCTTGCGCCGGTGCCCGGCGTGCGGCTCATCGGCACGGCGCGTGACAAGGCGAGCGTGCTGTCTTTCGTGCTGAAGGGCTATCAGACGGAAGAAGTGGGACGTGCGCTCAGCGAAGAGGGCATCGCGGTGCGCGCGGGGCATCACTGCGCTCAACCGATCCTGCGCCGCTTCGGGCTCGAAGCGACGGTGCGGCCATCGCTCGCGTTCTACAACACGTGCGATGAAGTCGACGCGATGGTGTTGGTGATCCGGCATCTTTCCGCGCGCCGGGTCTGAGCAGGCCCTGGGACGTGGCACGACGCGCGGCACCCCGGGTGCCGCGCGTGCGGCAACGAAGCGATTGTCATATCCATTCGCTGGCCGCCGTACCGCGCAGCCGATGCGGCAGGGGCCTCGACTTGTTCCGTGCATCCGTCCGCAGGTTATACGCCGATCGCGACGGCCTGCTTTTTCCCGAAATCCCAGCGTTGCGCCAGCGCCGTATCGACGGGCGCCGGCAAAAGACCCGCACGCAGGAAGATGTCGGCAATCTTTTGCTGTTCGCCAAAGTTCGCCGCGTCGACAGCGCGAACCTCGTAGCTGCGGCGCGCGTTGGCGCGTTCGATCGTCGGGGCGTCGAGCCCCCACACCGGTGCAAGCAGATGCGCGGCATCCCGTGGAGACGACCGCACCCAGGCACCAGCGCCGCGCAACTGCTCGAACAGCACCGCCAGCACATCCGGACGTTCGGCGGCGAAGCGGCGCGAGGCCAGGTAATAGCGCTGGTAGGAAGCGAGACCGTTGCCATCTGCCAGTACTCTCACATCCGGATCCTGGTCGACCGATGCGACGTACGGATCCCACGTGACCCAGGCGTCTACGCTGCCGCGCTCGAATGCCGCGCGTCCGTCGGCGGGCGCGAGGTAGTGAATGCGTGTATCGGCAGGCGGCACCCCGGCCTGCGCGAGCGCTGCGAGCAGCAGATAGTGGCTCCCCGCGGCCTTGGTCACCGCGATGTTTTTGCCGCGCAGATCGCGAAGCGTGTGCAGTGGACCGTCGCGCTTCACGAGGATGGCCTGCGCGCCAGGGGAGGGCGCCTCCTGCGCAACGTAGACGAAGCTGGCGTTGGCTGCCTGCGCAAAAATGGGCACGGTGTCGGCGACGTCGGCACTGAAGTCGACGGCTTCGGCGTTGAGCGCCTCGGTCAACGGCAGTCCGCTGGCGAATTCGCTCCAACTGATGCGGACGCCCAAGGGCGCAAGCGCGGATTCGAGCGTCCCCCGTATTTTCAGGACCGTGATCAGCGTCGATGACTTCTGGTAGCCGATACGCAGATTTGTCCCGGTGGCCGCGGCGGGAGCGAACCGTGGCGCCGTTGCCGCGACGCCGACTAGCGCCGCGCGGATGAGCAACTGGCGGCGTGTGCGAGAGAACATGTCGAATCCGTATCCGATGAATGGCCTAATCCGCCATCGTAGGTTCGAGCGCCGACGCTTACAACGAAGCAATTCTGCTAAGGATCACCGGGTTTCGCGCATACCCGTCACCGGGGTCGTGATGCATGGCAAGCCCGCCCTGTGGCCGCGCGCCGATCCATTGCGCGCGAGAAAATCCGGTGCCGCCGCCGACACGTCACATCATCACACGCCCTACGTTAAGAATCCCGATCGGGTCCAACAGCGTCTTGAGCTTCTTCATCAATTCGATTTCCGGCTCCGAGCGGCTGTAATGCAGGAACGGCTCCTTGATCACGCCGATCCCATGTTCCGCGGAAATGCATCCTCGTGCATCGCCAACGGCCGCGTAAATGAGTTCCTCGACGCGATGCAGGTCCGCCGCATCCGCGTAGGGACCGGAAAGCAGATGCAGATTTCCGTCGCCGAGATGGCCGAAGAACAAATGCGTTTGATGTGGGAAGCGTTCGCTCAAGGCAGTTCTCACATCTTCTACAAAGCCGTCCATCCGGTCCATCGATATGCCGATGTCGAACGCCGCGTGAGGCTTGAGCTTCGACAGCAATTCACCGACCGTCTCGCGGTACGCCCACAGTTGCTTTGCGTGCTCGATGGTTTGCGCAACGATTACGTCCTGAACAATGCCCTCGTCGAGCATACGTTCAAGCGCTTGCTCGAGCACGCGCCGGTCGTCCTCATCGGATTCGCCCAGCGTTTCGATCAGCACATATACCGGATACGACTCGCCGAACGGCGCTTTCAGATGCGCAATGTCCGTGGCCGCGTTCATGAAGTCCCGCCACATCAGTTCGAACGAAGAGAGACCCGGAAGCCGGGCACGCATGGACTTCAGAAGGCGCGTCGCGTCGTCGAACGTCGCAACCGCGCACAAGGCGGTATTCACCGCCGACGGCTTCGGTTCAAGCTTGAGCACGACGCGCGTAATCACGCCCAGCGTGCCTTCGGAGCCGATAAAAAGCTGCTTGAGATCGACGCCCGTCGTGTTCTTCGTGACGCGGTTCATCATCGACAGCATCGTGCCGTCGGACAGCGCGACTTCGAGTCCGAGGATCAGCTCGCGCATCGTGCCGAAGCGGATCACCCGATTGCCTCCGGCATTCGTCGCCGCGTTGCCGCCGATCTGGCAAGTGCCGCGCGCGCCGAGATCGAGCGGAAAGAACCAGCCTTCCGCTTCGACGAACGTCTGCAACTGTTCGAGCGGTACACCGGCCTGCACGGTCAGTGTTCCGCCGATCCGGTCGAACGATTCGATCGCATTGACGCGCGCAAGCGACAACGCTACTTCTCCCACCTGCGGCGTCGCCCCGCCCGCAAGTCCCGTCAGGCCGCCCTGCACGACGACGGGCTGCCGATGCTTCCCCAGCACGCGCAACGCGCGTGCAACGTCTTCCGGCGTGCGCGGCAGCAACGTCATCCGTGGCCGCATACGCGGTGCGTCGCTCCAGTCTCCAGCGTGCGCATCGGCAACGGACGCGTCGAGCGACACACAATCCGCGCCCAGTGTTTCGACGAGCGCGAGGTGGAGCGCGTCCGTATCCTGTGAATTCATGTCTCCGGTCCCCTGTTCATTCCGTCACGCGTTCGATCTGCCCGCCAAAGCGGCCGACGAAGAGACCCGCAATCAACGCGATCAGCGCGACGCCCGTCAGGAAGATGCCAGGCGCTGTCGTCGAGCCGGTGTGATGCAGCAGTTGCGTGACGACCAGCGGCGTAATGCCGGTGAAAACGACCGTCGCGAGATTGAGCGACAGCGCAATGCCGCTGAAGCGGACGTTGGTCGGAAAGAGATCGGCGAGCAGATACGCGTATGCGCCATTCACGAACCCGCCGACAAAACCGATCATCATGAACGCGACAAACGGATCAATTCCATGCGCTGCGACGAGTCGATAGAACGGATAGCTTCCGAACAGCATGACGAGCGAGCCGATGCGATGCCAATGCCGCGGAGGCATCCGATCGCCGAGCCATGCAAAGAGCAGCAGCGAAGCCGACATCGTCGCGATACCGAGGTTCTGTCCGGCGCTGATTGCCGTGGGAGCGTAGTGCAGGACGGTCGTCAGGTACGACGGCAGCACCACGAAAAGCAGGCTGTTCGATGCATTCACAATGCCCGCCACGCCGACCCCGATCGCGACCTGCTTCGGGTAATCGGTCAGCACCTTCCTGAACGGGCGCTTGACCTTGTGACTCTTGAGCCGCTGATACTCGTTCGATTCTTCAAGCGACGTGCGCAGCCAGTACGAGACCAGTCCGATCACGCCGCCGAAGATGAACGCAATACGCCAGCCGTACGTGAGTACCTCGGCGGCGTTGAGCAGCGAGTGCAGCGCGAGGCTGATCAATGTCGCCGTCAACACGCCGGAATTCAGGCAGAAGATCACGAGTCCGCTGACGAGGCTCGCACGCGCCGGAATCTCTTCAACGACGTAAGTAATTGAACACGGTAATTCGCCCGCGAGGAAAAAACCCTGCGCGAGACGCAGCATAACGAGCAGCACAGGCGCCATCACACCAATCGACGCGTAGCCTGGAATCAGACCGATGCCGATCGTCGCCGCCGACATCGCGAGCACGGACACCAGAAAGATCACGCGTCGCCCGAAGCGGTCGCCGAGACTGCTCAGCACGATGCCGCCCAACGGCCGCGACACGTAGCCGATTGCGAACACGCTGAACGTGCTGATCAGCGACGCGAGCGGATCGGCGGCGGGGAAGAATTGCCGCGCGATTTCACGCGCAAACACGCCGTAGATGATGAAGTCGTAGATTTCCAGCGAGCCGCCGAGGCTCGCGAGTATCACCGTCTTCCACTTCTGTCTGATGGCTGGGCGGCGAGGAACTGCCGCAATGTCTGCTGAGGCCATCGAATTGTCTCCGTGATCGTTGTTGTCTTTCTGTCCCACGCAACGCGCGCTATTCGACGGGCACCGGCGTCGCGGCCGGGGTGCCCGTTCTCAGCGCCGCGTCTCTGCCGCCGAATGATTCGACCAGTCTGTCCTGATCGGCCTTGGCGGCGGCGTCGGCGGCCTCGGGGTCGACCAGCGCGCGCAGACGCTTTTCGAACCCGGCCAGCACCTCGGCGTAGTCGGCAAGTGGCGCAAGATCGTGCAATTCCTCGGGGTCGTTCCGCACGTCGAACAGCTCCGGCTTCATGCCGAGGTAATGGTGATACTTGTAGTGGCCATCCGCGAGCATATATGCGGCACTCTCCGAACCGACCGCGTGATATTCGCTGAATGCAAGCCGCTCACGCGCATCGTTTTCGCATGCAAGGCGTGCCAGCGACTCGCCCGGACCTTCGATCAGCGATTCATCGCAACCCGTGCGTTCGAGCAGCGTGTTCTGGATATCGACCAGCGACACGGGCGTTTCGCTCACCTTGCCTGCCGGAATGCCGGGGCCGGAGACGAGCATCGGCACGCCCGTCGATTCGCGGTACATCAAACACTTGTTCCACATGCCGCGCTTGCCGAGATTGTCGCCGTGGTCGCTGCTGTAGATGACCGTCGTCGAGTCGTCGAGTCCGCTCTCGCGCAGTGCCGCGAGCACCTTTCCCACCTGGGCGTCGAGGAACGACACCAGCGCGTAATAGCATGCAACGGCAAGACGCCGGCGTTCATCGCTGCCGATCGCGGCGTCGTGATCCATATGCCGCGCCTGACGCTCGACCCACGGGTGCCGTACATAGCCGGTCGACGGATGCAGCATCGGCAGGTCGAGCTCGCGTGGGTCATAGAGGTCGAGAAATTCCCGCGGCACGACCAGCGGAAAATGAGGCGCGACGAGTCCGACGAACAGCACCCACGGCTCGACGTCGCCAGCGTGCTCGCGTAGCCAGTCGCATGCCGTATCGGCGACGCGCATGTCGAAGCGGTTGTAGTCGGACGTGCCGGGTCCGATCTTGTCGTAGAGCGGCGAGCGGCCCATCGTTTCGGGCATCGGATTGCGCACCGAGCCCCACACCTGGCCGATGCCGTCGAGAATATGCACCGCGTGATGCTGCTGCCGAAAGCCGACTGGCGACGCTGCCGACTTGTAGTGCAGCTTGCCGATCGATTCCGTGAGTACGCCGCTCGCCGACAGATGCTGCGCCCAGCCCGGAGAACTGCCGTCGTAGGCGATCGCGTTGTCCCAGCAGCGGATGTCGTGGACATACCGGCCGGTCGCGAGACTCGCGCGTGCCGGCACGCAGATCGGCGATGGCGTATAGGCGTTGCTGAAGCGCGTGCCGCGTTGCGCGAGCGTGTCGAGCGCGGGAGTCTTGATGATCGGGTGTCCGGCGCAGCCCATCAGGTTGTGCTGATGCTCGTCGGACAGGATGAAGAGGACGTTGGTGGGTTTCATCGGCGTTGTCTGTGCGGCTCATGCCTGATTGCCGCGTCTCCTGCGAACCATAGTGGTGGAAGCGCGCATGACTTACAATTGACTTTTTTTGAGAAGCGCATAACGATTGGTTATTCGCTATCCACCAGTTCGACACGCTTATGGATCCGATCGAGCGATTTTTTCAGGCTGGGCTGAAGCTCAGTCATCTGCGCCTGCTCACGATGTTCGACAGCCTCGGGCAAATCCGGCTCGTCGCCGAGAAGCTCAATGTCACGCAGCCCGCCGTGTCGAAGCAGCTGGCGGAGCTGGAAGCGGGACTCGGCGTGCCCGTGCTGACGCGCGTCGGTAACCGCCTGTTCTTCACGCCCGTCGGCGAGACGCTGATGAAGCGGGCCCGCGAGGTGTTTCATCAGCTTGAACAGGCGCGTTTCGAAGTCGACGCGTTGACGAGCGGTATCTCGGGAAAGATTGCTGTCGGCGCAGTCGCGACCGTGATGCCCGTCTTCGCGCCCGAACTCGTGGTCGAACTGAAAAAACGCGCGCCGCATGTGAACCTGAGTTTCTACGAGGCCACCAGCGACCGCCTGTTTCCGATGCTCGCCGCGGGCGCGCTCGATTTCGTTCTCAGCCGCACGGGGCCGCCGCGCGCCGAAGCGGCGGCATTTGCCTCGCATGCTGTTCTGGATGATCCGATCGTCGTGGTCTGCGGGCGCGAGCATCCGCTCGCAGCGCGCCGCACGATCGGCGCTCCTGATCTCGCGGGCCTGCCGTGGATACTGCCGCCGCGCGAAGCACCGACGTTTCTCGCGCTGCAAGCCTGGATGCAGGAACGCGAACTCGAGTTTCCCGATGGCTGCGTGCAATCCATCTCCTTGCAGGCGAACGAAGCGATGATCGCGTCGTATCCGTTTCTCGCGCTGATGCCGCTCGCAGTCGCGCGGCGAGGCGTGAATCGCGAAAAGCTCGCCATCCTTCCGTTAGAAGGAACACGTTTTCTGGAGACGGTGCAACTCTTCTATAACCATGCGTCGGCGAATCCCGTCTTGCCCGTTGCGCTGGGTTGTATCGAGATAGCTGAAAAGCGGATCTCAACGGTGCTGCTCACGTAGGTGTCGCCATTCCGCTGAGCCCGCGTGCTTCGTAAAGGGGGAACCGGCTCAGGTCTGGTTGCCCCACAGATCGTCGATGGCGCGGATCGCCAGCAGGTATCCGTTTGCGCCAGCCCCGCAAATTACCGCGGTAGCCGCCACCGAAATCGTCGAATGACGATATTCCTCCGAGCGCCGATGGATGTTGGTGATATGCAATTCCACCACCGGCCGGCGGATGAGCTTGACCGCGTCGAGCACCGGAATCCGGCCGAATGAAAAGCCGGCCGGATTGATGATCAGCGCGGCGTCCTGCAGGAACGCTTCCTGGATCCAGTCGATCAGCTGGCTTTCGCTGTTCGTTTGACGAAATACGCAGTCGAACTCGAGGGCGTCGGCCAGCGTGAGGCAGTTCTGTTCGATGTCCTTTAGCGTGGTATTGCCATAAAGATGAGGCTCCCTCGCGCCCAGCATGTTCAGGTTGGAGCCATTGAGGATGTAGAGTTTGCGAGTCATGGTGTCAATGTGCGGAAGAGTGTTCCAGGGGCGTGTCTCGGGTTTCCCGGGATATTGCGATCATCAGGAAGGAGATCAGGTTCAGCGATCCGCAAACCGCGACGATGGCCCACGGCGAACCGTTAAAGGCAGTGAGCAGCGCCACGGCGACGATCGGCATCGGGCCGCCGGTGAGCAGGTTGGCTGCCGAGTACGACAGTGCGGACCCCGTGTAGCGCGCCTCGGTCGGAAATGACTCGGCGAACCAGACCGGCTGGATGCCGCTCTGGAACTGTGTGAAGCCGAGGAAGGCGCCCATCACGGCCATCGTCATGACGATCGAGTTCTGGTTGAGGATCGGAAAGTAGATCAGGCAGCAGATCAGCGTGCAGAACGAGCCGATCATCAGCGCGCGTTTGCGTCCGATCCTGTCGCTCAGATAACCGCCCGCCAGCGCGCCCACGATGGCACAGACATTCGCAACCATCAACAGCATGAAACCGGTCTGCTTCGGTACGCCGAGATGTTTCGTCAGATAGCTGAGTGAGAAAACCACGATCAGATAAAACAGCGCGGCCGGGCCACAGAAGAACAGCGTCAGGCGAAGCGCGGTACGCCAGTGATATTTGAAGACGGTGCCTAGCGGATTGGCGGCGCGCGTGGGAGCGCCAGTCTTTCTGAGCGCCTCGAAGGCGGGTGTCTCGCTCACCTTCCTGCGGATGTAGATGCCCAGCAGCACCAGGACAAAGCTTGCGAGGAACGGGACTCTCCATCCCCAGGAATCGAAGTCGTCCGATGAAAGCAACGCGGCCAGCGTAAAGAGCGAGAAGTTGGCGAGAATCTGGCTCAGTGGCGAGCAGATGCCAAGCAGGCCCGAATACCAACCACGTCGGTTGGCGGACGCATGCTCGACCGCCATCAGTTGCGCGCCCGTCGACTCGCCACCAAGCGCGAAACCCTGGATGATGCGCAGCGTCACCAGCAACATCGGCGCGAGGATTCCGACCTGGTGGTAAGTGGGCAGCAACCCCATCAGGAACGATGAAGCTCCCATCACCGACACGGTGACAAGCATCAGCTTGCGGCGTCCCCAACGGTCGCCGAGCATCCCGCAGATCACCGCGCCTAGCGGGCGTGCGGCCAGCCCTGCCCAGAAACTGGCCAGCGACGCGAGCAGCGACGCGGTCGGGTCCAGCGACGGGAAAAACAGCTTCGGAAAGATCGTGGCCGCGACCACGCCATACAGCGCGAAGTCGAACCACTCGAGCGCCGTTCCGACGGTGGCGCCCGCCACCGCCCGACGCGCCATCAAGTGAGCCTGCGCGGACTGTTCTTCGGCGGCAAGGTCTGAATCAGCAAAAAATGACATGTTGTCTCCTGAATGCTCCGTATGTTGAAACGTTCGTTTCTGGCGACGAACAGGTGCTATTGTTTGCGCTCGGAAAGCGACGCGTTCCGAGCCGGAACTGGATTTCACATAATGGAGATAGAGCGAAATGTCGCTCAAAAACGGCCTGAGAATTCTTGACTTCCTGGCGTCGCAAGCCGAAGGCGCGGGCCTTCTGGCCATTGCCGACGCTTTGTCGCTGCCCCGCAGCACGTGCCACCGTTTGCTTGCCGATCTCATCGAAGGCGGCTATGTCAGGCAACTGGTCGATCACAGCCGCTACATCCTGACGATGCGCATGACGTCGAACGGGCTGGAATTCCTGAGCCTGACGGGCATCGCGGATATCGCCCAGCCGATCATCGAACGCGTCGCCGCGCAGACAGGTGAGCTGGCGCGACTGTCGCTGGTGGACGGCGAAGCAATCATCTGGGTGGGGAAGGCGGACGGACAGCGCATCGGCTTTCGCTACGATCCCGACATGGGCCACGCAGCACGACTTTCATGCACGTCGACCGGACACGCATGGCTGATGACCATGACTGACGAACAGGCGGCCGCGCTGGTTTTGAAGCAGGGTTTTGGACAGCCGAATGAGTTTGGACCCAATGCGCCGACGACGCTCAAAGCGCTGCTGGGTTTCTTGCACGCAGCACGCGTGCGTGGCTATGCAATGATCGACGAAGTGTTTGCCCCGCGCATGTCGGCGGTGGCGGCCCCCGTCGTGAGCGGCTCGCGCTGCGTCGGCGTCATCAGTTTGGCCGGTCCGCGAGTCCGACTGACGGCCGGGAAGATTCACGAGTACTCGATACTGCTGCGTGAGGCGGCGAATGAACTGGCCCAACTGAGCAATATGGCGGGATTTCCGAGTCGGCCGCCGCTCGGCAAGGGATGACGAGATTCCGCCACCGTCAGCAATCCGCTACGTTGCTGACGTAGAGTGCAGCATGCGTCACTGTCGGCATTGGCCGATAACCGGTCGAACATGATTCGAGGCCGAAGACCCGTTACCCGAACACCCACCGCACGCAATTCCGTTGTACGGAACTCGTCACTCTCCAGAATTGACCGCTCAATGACACAGGGGCACGCTTCAACTGAACGTGACGGCACAGGTTCGAGTGCGAACAGGCAGACCGAGCGCACACATGAAGCGAACCAATCGCCAATAGGGAGAGAGACAGGTGATACCCCGTTTCAATACCGCAATATCGAATCGTCATGACGATTTCCGCGCTCATGCCGGGTATCGCGCCAGACCGAATCCCGCAACGACTCGACGTGCCGCGCAATAGTGTCCATGCCGCTCGATCCGGAAATTGCCGCGGTTCTGAAAGACCTTGAATACGCGCCCCCAATGGAGACTCTATCAGTCGACGCGCTCAGGAAGGCCCTGGCGTACCCGCCCCTCGACCGGCGCACGGCTGTCGGCGAGATCGTCGATTTCGATCTGCCGCTTGAGGGACGTGTGCTCGCGGCCCGCCTGTACCGGCCGCAAGTCACGCAGAGCGACGGCGTAACCGTGTTCTTTCACGGCGGCGGCTTCGTGATCGGAAATCTCGACACGCACGATCACGTCTGTCGCGATCTGTGCGCCGGAAGCGGCGCCGCCGTAATCGCCGTCGATTATCGGCTTGCGCCCGAGCATCGGTTTCCCGCCGCGGTCGACGATTGTTTCGATGCGGTGCACTGGATTGCGCGGCATGCCCGATCGCTGTCGCTCGATCCCTCGCGCATCGTCGTGGCCGGTGACAGCACGGGTGGCAACCTGGCCGCCGTGACCGCGCTGAGAATCCGCGAAGAAGGCGGCCCATCATTGCGAGCGCAGGTACTGGTTTATCCGGTGACCAACTATCATACGCCGCCGACCCGTTCATACATCGAGAACCAGTCGGGATATCCGCTCACACGTGCGGCGATGATCCGGTTCTGGAACGACTATGTCGCGAACGAGCGGGATGCGATTCATCCGCATGCCTGTCCTCTGCGCGCCAGGTCACTGGCGGGCCTGCCCCGCGCGTTGGTCGTCACCGCGGGATTCGACCCGCTGCGCGACGAAGGAGAAGCCTATGCGAATCGCCTGTTCGATGCCGGCGTGCCCGTCACGCTATGGCACTACGACCACATGGTTCATGGCTTCTTCCGGATGGGGCCGGCATGCACGGCGGTAAATGAAGCGTTGATACGATGCGCTGCCTGGATACGCCGCGCAATGGAACGATGAAGCATCTGTCCGCGGATGCATGATGATCTGATTGATAAACGGATTCGGGACTCGAATGGAAACAGTGAAACATATCGGTTTTCTTGGCCTCGGCCAGATGGGCGGCCCGATGGCCGAGCGGTTGCTGGGACAAGCGTTCCGCGTGCACGTATACGACCCGTCGGCGGCGGCACTGCAACCGCTCGTCGAAGGCGGCGCTGTCGTGCACGAGTCACCGCGAGCGGTTGCGGATGTGGCGAGCATCGTTTTCGCGTGCCTGCCAAATCGCGAAGTGTCGCTTGCGGTCGGTCTGGGGCCGGACGGCGTCGTGCATGGATCGGCGATTCGCGTGTACGTGGAGATGTCGACGATCGGCCAGGACATGATCGCGCGGATCGGCGACGGGCTCGCGGCGAAGGGGATCGGCATCGTCGATGCGCCGATTTCGGGCGGCGCGCCCGCCGCGCGCGCCGGGACGCTCGCAATGCTTGCAGCCGGTGAGCCGGCGCTCGTCGATCAGGTTGCGCCGCTGCTGTCGCTGATCGGCAAGGAGGTGTTCGTGATGGGCGAGCGCGCCGGCATGGCGCAAATCATGAAGATCGTGAACAACATCATCATGGCGACCAATCTCGTGGTGTGCTCGGAAGGGCTCGCGATGGGCGCGAAGGCGGGTCTCGATCCCGACATGATGATGCGCCTGCTCGATGCGGGAACGGGGCAGAGCTTCGCGTGCTCGAAGATACTCAGCCGGGCCGTGGCGGGACGATTCGACTACGGCGCGGCGCTGGCGATCATCGACAAGGACATGGCGCTTGGATTTGACGAAGCACGCCTGCTGGATGTCGCGGCGCCGACGATCCAGCGCGCGCGTGACGTCTGGCACGCGGCTTACGAGGCGGGGCGCGGCAGGGACGATTTCACGTCGATCCTGACGTTCATCGCGGAGCAGAACGGCACCCGTGTGCGAAGCGGGACCGCATGAAGCACACGCAACGCGCGACGGGTTACGGACAACGCCCGTAACCCGTCGCGCCGAGGCGACGCTTGCCGGCGGTATCGCCGGTGAGCGCGACCGGCGCATTGCGCGCGAGGAACTGAATGGCCGCCTGGCCGAACACATCATTGCGGTCGCCCGCCACCATATGTCCGGCGTCGGCGACGTTCACGTATTCCGAATGCGGGCAGAGTTCGAGAAATTCGCGGACACCCGCTTCGCTGACGACGTCGGAACTCCCGCCGCGCACCAGCAGCGTGGGCCGGTCCAGATTGCGTGCGCACGCCGAGAATCGTGCGTGAGACGTGCGCAGATCGGGGGGCGTGGCGAGGAATTGCGGGTCCCAATGCCAACGATAGCGTCCGTCCTCGCGCAAGCGCACGTTCTTGGCGAGGCCGTGAAGATTGCGCGGGCGAGGTTGCGTCGGACGGTATTGGCTGATCGCGTCGGCGACTTCCGCGAGCGAGCCGAAGCCGTTGGAGTATTGCTGCATGAACGTATGAATGCGCGCGACACCAGCGGGCTCGGCATACGGCACGATGTCCACGAGGATCAATGCGCGCGCGTCGAGGTGCCGTTCGCCGGTCGCAACGAGGCTCGTGCCGCCGCCCAGTGAGGCGCCGACGAGCACCGGTTGCGATGCGCCGAGCGAGTCGACGACACACTTGAGATCCCGCACCAGTGCGTCCTGGCTATAGTCGCCGTCGGGACTCCAGTCGGAATCGCCGTGTCCGCGCGCGTCATAGGCGACGGCAAAATATCCCGTTTTGCCGAGCAGTTCGCCCGTTGCGCCCCACGCGTGGCGTGTCTGGCCACCGCCGTGCAGCAGCACGACGAGCGGTCCGCTGGGCGGGCCCCATGTATCGCCTGCAAGCCGGACTCCGTCCGCGACTTGCCATGTGCGCATGGGTTCCGGTGTGCCCGGAAGGCGGCTTGCTGATTTCATGGGGGCCTCATGACTGGATCGACATGGGATGCTTGGCTCGTGGCGGCAATCGTGTCAACGCTATCGGTCGGAATGTTCCGTAGATTGAACGACGGGCGAAGTTCGTTGATCGAGGTTCGGATCGCGTCATGTGTCCCTGCAACCAGAAAAAACAGGCATCATCCGGACTACGTTGCCAGCAGGTTGCGACGGACAAGAAAATTCATCGCCGGGAAGGTTCAATGGATACGCTACAAATGATGCGGATATTCGTTCGCATCGCAGAGGAAGGAAGTTTTACGGCCGCGGCTCGACGGTTGGACATCACCAACGGCAATGCGTCGCGGGCGATCACGCAACTGGAGACGCATCTGCGTACGCGACTGCTCAACCGCAGCACGCGGCATGTCGCGCTGACCGAAGCAGGCAAACGCTATCTGGTGCGTTGCGAGCGGGTTCTCGCGTATATCGACGAGGCCGAAGCGGAAGCGGCGGATGCGCAGGCACGGCCGTCCGGAAAATTGCAGGTGCATGCCACGTCCAGTTTCGGTCAAACGTACGTGCTGCCGGCCGTCCTGCGCTATCGGGAACGCAATCCCTCGGTTGCCGTCGAGCTGACGTTGTCGCAGCACGTGCCGGACATCCTCGACGAAGGCTATGACGTGTCGCTTCAATTGAGCATGTCGGATCTGCCCGATTCGGGGCTCGTGTCGCACCGGCTCGGCGATGTGCATAGCGTGCTCTGCGCGGCGCCCGCCTATCTGCGTCAGCGTGGAACGCCGCGCGCGGTGCAGGAACTGCGCGGACACGCGTGTCTGCAGATTGTCTCGTCCATCTTCGCGCGCGATCGCTGGCATCTGGATGGACCCGACGGCCGGGAGATGTTCGAATTTGCGCCGGCGGACTTTCAGGTGAATACGATAGATGCGCTTGCGGTCGCGTTGCGCGAGGGGGTCGGAATCGGCGCGCTGCCGATGGCGACCGCGCTGTCCGCGCTGCGCAGCGGAGAACTGGTTCGCGTGCTGCCCGACTATCAGTTACAGAAACTGACTGCCTACGTACTGTATGCGTCGCGCCAATATCTCGATGCGAAGATCAGGACGTTCGTTGATTTTCTGCGGGAATTCGTACCGCAGGCGCTCATGGCCGACAAGGCCGCGTTACGCATACCCGACCGGCCTTGATCGAGGCGGCCGGTAGGGGGCGAATACGTTCGATGAACGGCGCGACGACTCCTTCAAAGTACGGAACACGCTTGCCAGTGCCGTTGACGCCCGATTGCACGGGTCGGACGATGAACGCATGGCGCGGTACGAATATCGGGCGGGAGGCGAAAATGAATGTGACACGACAGTCATTGCGCGATGCGATGGAGCGCTGGCTGATACCGAACGGAGCGATTCCGTTTCGTGTCCGCCCGCTGCGTCGCGCGAAGTACAGACGATGCGTGAGGATCGACGCCAAAGTGCCGACCGGCGACGTCGCGATCTGCTTCTTCCAGCACGACGACGGCGCGTGGCACGTGTTCCCGCCGCTGCCGCGCCATGTGACGATGCGCGTGGCTTAGTCCACGCGCATCGCGCGCTTCTTCTTCCGGCATCGAATCACTGACTGCGTCGCATCGGCCGCAGGTCGACGACGGCACAACCAGCCGAACCCACACCAACGGCGATGTAATCGCAACTCGCCTTTATCCCCGTCTCCTCCAGTCCCGCCGCCGGCTTCCATTCCCGCCCGTGGCGTACGCCCTTTTCCTACGTGTATTCACCTGGCGTTTACACAGGCGAATCCCTGTTTACGCGCATGATTTTCAACGTACGGAAATGGCCCGTCGCCGCCGTTGCCGTGCCTGTGCGAGGTTCATAAGCTGCATCGAAACAGATCGACGCGTCATCAAGGCAGCTTCCCTGAATCTTCACGCGCGCAAATCGCGTAGCCGGCGGCCCGAAATGGAGATTGCCGGCGAACGCTGGGCGCACGTGATCCAGTCCTCTAACGAAGGAGTAACCAAATGGCTGAACTCACCGGATCGGAGATCCTGGCGAAAGCACTGCGTGCGGAAGGAACGGAACACTTTTTCTATCTGATGGGCGGTCCGATGCTGAAGGCCGAGAACTCATGCATGCGGGAGGGCATTCGCGGGATCGACGTACGGCACGAGCAGGCCGCCGCGATGATGGCCAATGCCTACGCGCGCCTGCGGCAGAAACCGGGCGTCTGCATGGCCGCGAGCGGCCCGGGTGTCATCAATCTGACGACCGGGATTGCGCATGCGCTGATCGACTGCGCGCCGGTCGTCGCGATCGGCGGCTCGAGCCCGTCCAATCTGGTCGGCCGCCAGGCGTTCCAGGAAATCGATCAGGTCGCGATCATGAAGCCGATCACGAAGTGGGCCGAGCGCATCGAGCACCTCGATCGCATTCCGGAGAAGATCAACGTCGCGTTCCAGCGCGCGATGAGCGGCAAACCCGGCCCCGTCTATCTGGACTTCCCGGCGGATCTGCTGTTCGAAACGATGGACGAGGATGCAATCGACTGGAGCTTCGCGCGACGCCCGTTGCTGGAAGCCCGTCCGATGGGCGATCCGGCGAAAATCGGCAGCCTCGTCGAGGCACTGCGCGCGGCGCGTCGTCCGATCGTCGTGTCCGGCAGCGGTGTGATCTGGTCGAAGGCATGGTCGCAGCTTCAGGCCTTCGTCGAGCGCACCGGCATGCCGTTCTTTCCGACCCCGCAGGGGCGCGGCGTGATCCCGGACGATCACGAATACGCGTATGCGGGCGCGCGTTCGCAGGCATTCGCCGAGGCCGATTTCGTGCTGATCGTCGGCACGCGGATGAACTACGTGATCGGACACGGGTTGTCGCCGCGCTTCTCGAAGAATGCGGTGATCGCGCGCATCGACATCGACGCGGATGAAATCGCGACGTCGGCGCGCGAAGTGGAAATCGGCATCGTCGGCGATTGCCGCTCGGTGCTCGAACAGTTGACATCCGCGATCGACGCAAGCGTCGATGCGGCCCGCTATGCGGAGTGGCGAAAGACCCTGGAATCACAGGATCGCGCGCGCAAGGCAACCAACGCGGAAGAGAAATACGACGCGGAGCCGATCCATCCGATCCGGTTGCTGCAGGAGATCAACGCAATCGCGCGGCGCGACGCCATCCTCGCGGTCGACGGCCAGGAGATTCTCAACTATGGACGCCAGATCATGCCGACCTTCATGCCGGGTCACCGGCTGAATTCCGGCGTGTTCGGAACGATGGGCGTGGGGCTGCCGTTCGGGCTCGGCGCGAAGATCGCGAAACCGGATACGCAGGTGATCGTCGTCCACGGCGACGGCGCCTTCGGGATGAACGGGCTGGAACTCGATACCGCGGTGCGACTGAATATTCCGGTGCTCGTCGTGATCAGCCTCAACGGCGGCTGGTCGGCCGACGAGCCGCGCGGCAAGCCGGGGCGCGATCTGGGTTATACGCGCTTCGACAAGCTCGCGGAGTCGCTCGGTTGTTACGGTGAGTTTGTCGAGCGCGTCGAGGATATCGGGCCGGCATTGCGACGCGCGCAGGCGAAAGTCGATGCGGGCATCACCGCAGTGGTCAACGTGAGAACGGACTCGCATGCGCGTTGCGCGACGCAGAAATTCACGCTGTCGATGACGTGAACGTGCCGCGCGCCTGAAGCCGCTGGCGCGGATCGATGGAATCTGGCTGACAGGTCGCGCGGCGCCGCAATCGGCGCGGTCGGCGCGATCTCGGACGAGGACGATTAAATGCGAGTGCAATGCGAAATCGAACAGTTGATTCGTGAGCGGGTGCGAGTGCATCCCGACACGGTCTGGCTGAAGTTCAAGGACGACCGGTATGCGTGGCGGCAGGCGCTGTCGCTGATGCAGCGGGCGGCCAACGGACTGTTGAAGGCCGGTGTGCGGCCGGGCGATCGCGTGGCGATCATGGCACGCAACCGGCCGGAGTTCCTGTGGGCCTATTTCGGCAGCCTGTTCATCGGCGCGGGGTTCGTGCCGATGAACCGGTGGCAGCGCGGTGCGGCGCTCACGCACATGGTCAACGACTCCGGCGTCAAGGTGATCGTCTATGACGAGGATTTGCGTGAAACCGTCGCCGGGCTCGCCGGCGCATGTCCGAAGTTGACGACCGCGATCGTGTTCGGCGAAGCGGTCGACGGCGAGATCGGCTTCGACGATCTGATGCGCGCGCCTGACGTCGAACCCGACGTCGAGGTCGTCACGCCGAGCGCGCCGGTCGACCTGCTTTATACGTCCGGCACGACCGGCGCGCCGAAGGGCGTCGCGTCGACCGACTATGAACAGCACCTGGCGCCTTTGCGGGACGCGATCGGTTTGCGGGCCGGCGAGACGTTCTATTCGTGCATGCCGCTGTTTCATGGCAGCGGGCTGTTCCTCGGCGCGGTCGCCACGATTCGCACGGATGGCGTGTTTGCGATGGGCGACGCATTCAGCGCGAGCCAGTTCTGGGACGAGATCCGACGACACGGTGCGGTCGCCACGCAACTGTTCAGTTCGATGTTTTCGATTCTGCTCAAGCAGCCGTTGAAATCGGCGGATGCGGATAACCCGATACGCACCGTGCTGTCGGTCGGCTGCCCGACGTCGATCTGGCGCGAGTTCGAGAAGCGCTTCGACGTGCATATCGCGGAGTTCTACGGGATGTCGGATGCGGTCGGCTGGTCGGTCAATACCGACGGCCGGGTCGGCTCGGCCGGGCGCCCGGCGGCCGGCGCGGAGTTCCGCATCGTCGATGCGGACGACAACGTGCTGCCGCCCGACGAGTTCGGAGAAATCGTGTTCCGTCATCCCGCCGGCCAACTCACGCACTACAACAACTTGCCGGAGGTGACGGCCCACGCGTATCGCGGCGGCTGGTTCCACACCGGGGATCTCGGCAAGATCGATGCCGAAGGCTACCTGTATTTTGCCGGCCGGCTGAAGGAGGCGATCCGGCGGCGCGGCGAGAACATCACCGCATGGGAGGTCGCGAGCGTGATCGACCAGCATCCGAAAGTTCAGGAGAGCGCGGTGTTCGGCGTGCCGTCCGAGTATGGCGAGGAAGAGGTGATGGCGGCGATCGTGCCGCAGTCCGGCGAGATGCCGACTCCCGAGGAAATCATGGATTTCTGCCAGGGACGGGTGGCGTACTACGCGATGCCGCGCTTCATCGACATCGTCGACGCGCTTCCGAAAACGAGCACGCAGAAAGTTCAGATCGCGGTGCTCAAACAACGCGGCCCGACGGCCGGCACCTGGGATCGCGAGCGCGTCGGTTTCGTCGTGAAGCGCTGAGGTTCGACGGTGACATCCAATCGACCAGGAGAGCAGGACGATGGAATTGAAAGAAATTGCGAGTGACCTGAAGTTTCCCGAAGGGCCGCTGGCGATGGAGAACGGCGATTTCCTGATCTGCGAGGTGGCGGGCGGCACGATCCGCCGTGTCGGCCGGGACGGCAAGGTGTCGCTGCTCGCGGAACCGGGCGGCGCGCCGAGCGGGCTCGCATTCGGCCCGGACGGCTACTGCTACGTCTGCAACGGCGGCATCGGCGATTTCCAGCAGCAGAACGGCCGCCTGCTGCCGCACTTCGCACCGGCGGTGCCGCCGAGAGGCAGTATCCAGCGACTCGACGTGGAAACCGGAAAGATCGAGCCGCTCTATACGGAATGCGACGGGCGGCCGCTGATTGCGCCGAACGATCTCGTGATCGACGCGCACGGCGGGATCTGGTTCACCGATCACGGCAAGGTTCGCCGCGACGATCGCGATCACGGCGCACTGTATTACGCGAAGACGGACGGTTCGCTGATCAGGCGCATGATCGCGCCGCTGCTCGGCCCGAACGGTGTTGCGTTGTCGCCCGACGGAGCGCGCGTCTACGTCGCCGAGACGCCGACCGCGCGGGTGTGGCGCTTCGATCTGGCGGGTCCCGGCGAGATCGCGCGCTCACCCGAGGCCGTGCTCGGCAGTCGCGGCCATCTGCTGGCCGGGCTCGGCGGCTGGCAATGGCTCGACTCGATGAAAGTCGACGCCGAAGGCTGGGTCTGCGTCGCCACGCTGTTCAATGGCGGCATCACCGCGATCTCGCCCGACGGCAGGCAGATCGAGCACCATGCGATGCCCGACAGGTTCACGACCAATCTCGCGTTCGGCGGCGCGGACCTGCGGACCGCCTTCATCGTGCTGTCGTCGCTCGGCAAGATCGTCGCGGCGCGCTGGCCGCGGCCCGGGCTCAGGCTGAATCACGCGCGCTGAACCAGCGGGCAACGTGGACACGATGCCGGACGAAAGCGCCGGCACGCAAACACGCAGACAGGAGACACGCATGAACAGGATGACTTTTCCGATTCGCCAGGCACGCCGCCGACTGTCCGTCATGGCGGTCGTGGCCGCCGCCTTCCTCTATTCGGCCGGCGCGACGGCGGCCGACATCGTCATCGGCTGTCCGCTTTCGCTGACCGGCCCGGCCG
Source organism: Paraburkholderia sp. (assembly GCF_047605525.1). GTDB lineage: Bacteria > Pseudomonadota > Gammaproteobacteria > Burkholderiales > Burkholderiaceae > Paraburkholderia. The sequence goes on from NZ_JASGFN010000017.1 coordinate 173,143, forward strand.
GTGGGATCGGTGTCGACGTCCAGCACGGCGCGCAGGTTGCCGTCGACGAGGTCAACGCCGCGGGCGGCGTGCTCGGCCGCAAGCTCAGGCTCGACGTGCAGGACACGACCGGCGCGCCCGCGCAGGCGGTTCAACTGTTCGGCGGCTACGCGCGCAATCCGGACGTGGTCGCGATCCTCGGGCCGATCAACGCGGCGGAACTCGGCGCGGTCACGAATCTCGCGGCGGCCAGCAAGCTCGTCATCCTCGCGCCGGCATCGAGCGGCTCGGTTCCGGGCGTGCCGAACCTGAAATTCAACGACTGGACCTTCCGCCTGAATCAGGCGATGCCGACCGTGCTCGGGCCGCTGCTCGATTCGGTCGTCGCGGCGAAAGGCGCGAAGTCGGTGTCGATTCTCACCTACAGCGACAACGCGGCCTACGTGGACGCCGGCAACCTGTGGCAGAAGGCCGCCGAAACGAAGGGGGTGAAGGTCCAGCGCATTGCGTTTCCGTCGTCGACCCAGGACTATGCCGCGATCGTCACGCAGATCCAGCGCTCGTCGGATCTGCTCGTGATCGGGGCGCTGTCCGCAACGGACGGCCCGCTGGTTCGCGCGATCCGGCAGGCCGGCCTCACGACTCCCATCGTCGGCGACGCGAGCATCGTGACGTCGTCGGTGTACGTGGTGTCGAAAGGGGCGAGCAAAGGGGTGTACTCGTACAGCAGCTATGTCGACGGCTCGGGTGGCGCCGCGTCGGCGTTCGCTGCCGCGTTCAGGAAATCCTTCGGGGCCGCGCCGAGCGCGCTCGCGTCGTACGGCTATGAAGCAATCAGGCTGATGGTGAACGCGATGAAGACCCGCAACGAGGTGAGCCGCCAGGCGGTGCGCGACGGGCTCGGCGCGACGAAGGACTATCAGGGCGTGACGGGCGCGATCACCTACGCCGGCCGGGGCGACGCGATCCGCAAGACCGTGCCGCTCGTGGAGGTGATGGACGGCGGCGCGCTGAAGAAGATCGCGGACATTCCGCTGGAGTGATGCATTCATGAGCGCATCGACTACCACCAGCGACGCACCCGGACGCGGCCCGCTTCTCAGCGTCGAGCAGGTCCGGCTCAGTTTCGGCGGCGTGAAGGCGCTGGCCGGCGTGGATTTCGACGTCAGGGCGGGCGAGATCGTCGGCTTGCTCGGGCCGAACGGCTCGGGCAAGAGCACGCTCGTCAACGTGATCACGCGCATGGTCGATCCGGACGCCGGGCGCGTGACATTCGACGGTGCGGATATCACGCACGTGCGGCCGTATCGCGTCGCGGACCGTGGTATCGGCCGCACTTATCAGCGCGTGCGCCTGACCGAGGAACTGACCCTTCGCGAAAACGCCGCCGCCGGCATGCTGTTCCGCTATCAGCGCCGGTTCGGTGCGCTGACGCGTCTGTGGTTCGATGCGCGCGCGTCGAACCACGCCGCGTGCGCGGCTGCCGACGAAGTGCTCGACCTGATGAAGGTGCCCGAATCGTTGCGCGCGAGCTTGCCGAAGGCGGTGCCGTTTTCCATGCAGCGCCGCACGGAAATCGCGCGGGCGCTGGTCGCGTCACCGAAACTCGTGCTGCTCGACGAACCGGCGGCCGGCATGAATCCGGCCGAGGTCGACGAGTTCGCGACGCTGCTGACGGCGGCCAATCGCCGCTTCGGTGTCGCGATCGTGCTGATCGAGCACAACATGGATTTCGTGATGCGCATGGTCGAGCGCATCACGGTGATCAATCGCGGCGCGCGGATCGCATGCGGCACGACCGACGAGGTTCGAAACGATCCGGCCGTGATCGAAGCCTATCTGGGCGCGCGGCGGGAAGCGAAGGGAGCGACGCACGTATGAACAGCAGCCCGCTTGACCTGCGCCTGTCGAACGTGAGCGTGCGATATGGGGCCGTGGCCGCGCTCGATGCCGTGTCGATCGAGGTACGGCGTGGCGAGATCGTGACGATTCTGGGCGCGAACGGCGCCGGCAAGACCACCCTGATGCGAGCGATTACCGGGCTGGTACCGCTCGTCGGCGGCGAGATTCATCTCGACGGCCGGCGCCTCGACGGACTGGCGCCGCACCGGATCGCGCGCGAGGGAATCGGCGTGGTGCCGGAAGGGCGCAAGGTCTATGCGCGCCTGAGCGTGCGCGAGAACCTGCTGATGGGCAGCCGGCTTTCGCGCTCGACGGTGCCGGAGCACGCGCGGCTCGAACAGGTGCTCGGGCGGTTTCCGGCGCTGCGTACTCGCATGAACGAATCCGGCGCGCTGCTGAGCGGCGGCGAGCAGCAGATGGTCGCGCTGGGCCGCGCATTGATGACGACGCCGAAAGTGCTGTTGATGGACGAACCCTCGCTCGGGCTCGCGCCGATGATGATCGACGAGGTCTTTCGCGTGATCGGCGAGTTGCGCGAGTCGGGCGTGACGATTCTGCTCGTCGAGCAGAACGCGACGATGGCGCTCGATATCGCGGATCGCGCGTACGTGCTGCAAACCGGCAAACTGGTGGCGAGCGGCACGGCCGCCGGGCTGAGGCACGCGTCGACCGTGGCCGACGCGTATCTGGGTGTGATCTAGGGTCTGCCTATACCCCCACGAATCGGGAGAAACGCCTTGGAACTCCTTCTCGGTCAACTGGTGAACGGTTTGACGATCGGCTCCACCTACGCGCTCGTCGCGCTCGGCATCGTGCTGATTTTTTCGGTCCTCGACGTGTTGAGTATCGCGCAAGGACAGATCTTCATCGCGGCCGCGTATGCGGGCTTCGTGTGGTTCCATCGCGCGGTGTCGCCCGACCTGCTGTTGTGCGCGGCCTTCGTGATTCTGGTGTCGATCGTGATCGGCGTCGTGGTGGAGCGCGTGGCGATTCGCCCGGCGTTGCACGGCGGGCACCGCGCGACGCTGATCACGACCATCGGTGTCGGGCTGATTCTGTCGAACGGCGTGCAGATTCTCGCGGGTCCGGACGCGCAACCGGTCGCCAACGATGCGGCGGCGGCGTCGCTGTTCCACGTCGGCAACGTGGACGTCAGCGTGATTTCGGCTGCGTCGGTCGGGGTGCTCGCGATCGGCTTCCTGTTGCTGAAGTACTTCACGGAGCGAACCCGCGCCGGCTCGCTGGTGCGGGCGGTCGCGGAGGACGCGGAAACGGCGTCGGCGATGGGCGTGAACGTGCGCCGCGTGCGTTCGGCGACATTTGCGGGCGGCTGCGCGCTGGCCGGCCTCGCCGCCGTGCTGCTCGGCCTCAAATACGGCAACCTGACGCCCAGTCTCGGCGCGACCTTCAGCCTGACCGCGCTGACGGCCGCGATCATCGGCGGGGCGAGCCGTGTCGAGGGCGCCGTGCTCGTGTCGTTCGCGCTCGGGATCCTCGAAACGATGACGACCGCCTACCTCGGCGCCGATTACGTGATGCTGGTGCAGTTCACGTTCTTCTTCGTGATCCTTCTGGCGTTGCCGGAAGGCATCTTCAGGCGGACATACCGGAGGGCGGGCTGAGATGCTTTTCATCGACTGGAATCATTTGCTGATCCTGATCGCGATCAACGGCGTTGCCGCGCTCGGTTACTACGTGACGCTGTCTTCCGGACAACTGTCCATCGGGCATGGCGCATTGTTCGCCCTCGGCGGCTATGTCGCGGCGCTCACCGCGCTGCACTGCGACGCGCCCGCCGTCGTGTACCTGCTTGCCGGAGGGCTCGGCGGCGCGGTGCCCGGCTACCTGCTTTCGCTCGTCACGCTTCGTTTGCGCGATATCTACTTCGCGGTCGCCACGTTCGGTTTCGGCGGCGCGGTCGTCGAGCTGATCGGCCATCTGGATTTCTTCAACGGGCAGTTCGGGCTCGGCGGCGTCGCGATGTACACCACGCTGCCGCTCGCGCTCGGGACGTTGGCGTGCGCCGTCTTCATGGTGTGGCGCTGGGACCGGTCGCTCAACTATCCGCTGGCCGCCGCCACGCGCTTCGATCCCGACGTCGCGCTGGTGCTCGGCATCGACGTGCGGGCGATCCGCCGCGCGACGTTCGCGCTCGGCGCGGGGACGGTCGGTGTCGCCGGTGCGCTCTACGTCGGCAGCACCACGATCATCACGCCGCAGGACGGCAGCTTCGAAATCAGCCTCGCGCTGCTGTTGATGGTCGTGATCGGCGGTACGCGATCGTGGCGCGGCCCCGTGCTGGGCGCGATCCTGTGGACGCTGTTGCCGGAGTTGCTGAGATTCGCGAGCACGTGGCGGCTGGTGCTGTTCGGCGCGGTCGCGATCGTGCTGATGGCGGTGCGCCCGCAGGGCATCGTCGGCCGCTCGCGCGTGCGCGGCGCCGGACGGGAACATCCGGCGACGTCAGAGGCGCTGTCGCGGCATTGAGGGCTGGTTCATGTCAAAAGAGCTTCGATCGTTCTGCAATCTGGAGGGCCGGGTCGCGGTGGTGTTCGGCTGCGCGACCGGAATCGGCGCCGCGTCGGCGCGCCGGCTTGCCGAACGCGGCGCGCGCGTCGTGCTGGCAGATATCGACGAGGCCCGCGTGACGGATACGGCCGCGCATATCGCGCGGGCGGGCGGAGAGGCAGTGCCCGTGTGCTGCGACGTTCGTGACGAGGCGCGGATCGCGGCCGCGATCCGCATGGCGGTCGACCGCTTCGGCCGCCTCGACATCGTCCACAACAACGCGGCCGCGATGCACCTGGTCTCCAGCGACAAGGACGTCTGCTCGCTGACGGCGGAACTCTGGGATCAGACGATGCAGGTGAACGCACGCGGCCAGATGATCGCATGCAAGCATGCGATCGGGCCGATGCTCGCGAGCGGCGGCGGCAGCATCGTCAATACGTCTTCGCTGTCGGGCATCGCCGGGGAGCTGACGTCGACCGCTTACGGCGCGTCGAAGGCCGCGATCAACCAGTTGACGCGCGCGGTCGCTACCCAGTACGGCGCGCGGCGGATTCGCTGCAATGCGGTGCTGCCCGGCCTGATCCAGTTCGATGGCGAGCGGCCCGCCGGCCGCGGCTTGCCGGCGGCGCTGCGCGAGTCGCTCAAGCGACATCAACTGACACCGGAGCCGGGGCGCGCGGACGACGTTGCGAATGCGGTTGCGTTTCTCGTCAGCGACGAGGCGCGGTTCATTACCGGGCAACTGCTGGTCGTCGACGGCGGGATGAGTGCGCATCAGCCGTTCTATGCCGACATGCGGGATCTGCTCGACGCCGTATGACCCAGCTTCCGCGCATCGATCCATGTTCCCGACAACAGAGCGATCCGAATATGTCTGTCTTTGAACCCGACGATGAACCGCTGCATGCGGTGGTCGAAAACGGCATTGGATTCATCGTGCTGAATCGGCCGAAGGTACTCAACGCGCTGTCGCTGCCGATGATCCGCGCGATGCGTGCCGCACTCGATCAATGGCGGGAACGTACGGATGTGCGGGCCGTCGTGGTGTCCAGTTCGGCCGCCCGCGCATTCTGCGCGGGCGCGGACGTGCGGTTTCTGTACGACGCGTCGATGCGCGGAGACGTAGCCGCAATCGGCGCCTACTTCACCGAAGAGTACGCGCTCGACCACACGATATTCCGCTACCCGAAGCCCTACATCGCGCTGATGAACGGCGTCGTGATGGGCGGCGGCATGGGCATTGCGCAGGGCGCGCGTTGCACGGGCGGGCTGCGGGTCGTGACCGGCGCCACGCGGATGGCGATGCCCGAAACGCGCATCGGCCTGTTCGTCGACGTCGGCGCGGGATGGTTCCTGTCGCGCACGCCCGGTGCCATCGGCCGCTATCTGGCGGTGACCGGCGTGACCATCGGCGCTCGCGATGCGCTGTACGCGGGACTCGCGGACATCCGCATCGACGCCGACGAGGTGCCGGTACTGCTCGACCGGTTGCGGGCCGAAACATTCAGGGACGGCGCGGACGTGGTGGCGTTCGTGCGCCGGCTGGCGGACCGGCCGGATCGTATCGCGGGCGCCGACCTCAACGCTGGCCTTGGCTTCGTCGCGCTGCCGGTCGCGCGACCGTGGATCGACCGGCATTTCGGCCAACGCGACGTCGCGTCGATCGTCGCGTCGCTCGAGGCGGAATCGGACCCCGCCGCGAAGGCATGGGCCGACGAGACGATCGGCGTGATGCGGGGGCGCTCGCCGCTGTCGATGGCGGTGTCGCTCGAAGTCGTCGCGCGAGGCGGCGGCACGATGGCGGACTGCCTGCGGCGCGATCTCGACCTGACCCATTCGACGTTCGCGCGCGGCGATGTCGTCGAAGGCGTGCGCGCGCGGATCATCGACAAGGACGATGCGCCGGTATGGCGGATCGGCCGCATCGAGGACGTGAGCGTGGCCGACGTCGAGCACATGTTCGTCAGCCCGTGGCCGGCGCACGCGCATCCGTTGCGTCATCTCGAGGACTGACCCGACGAACACGGGCCTATTCCGAAGCACGGAACAGGCTGCCGTTTCCAATTGCCATTCGGGTGATTTCGCCATTCAATATCCAGCAAAACGAAGATGATCTCAGGAGACATATCTGTTCCCTATGGCGAGCCATTGGAACGGGAGCTTGAATCCCGCGAAGTCCCGCGATCACGCGATATCCCACACGAAAGAATCACGACGGACGAAGCGCTCGTCACCTCGGGCATGAGCCGCGCACGCGCCATCGCGGTCGGGCGGCCGTCTTTCATGGCGGCTGCGTGGTCATGACGCGAGTGATCGCGTTGCCCATCGGACCAAAGGCATCGCGCCAAAGGAGGACTCCATGCAAACCGCGCTTAGCCGCGACGCGCAACACCAGGGCGACGCGCCCGCGCTGCGTCGAAGCGCAGCCGTTGCGGCAGGCACGCGCCCCGCGGCTCGCGACGCCGCCGTCGAACCCGACGTAATGGTGATGCCGCTCGCGCGAGGCTTGTCGATACTGTCGGCGTTCGGCCAGCAGAAGGCGTGGCTCGGCAATCAGGACATTGCGCTCGCGACCGGCATTCCGATGCCGACCGTGTCCAGGCTGCTGCATTCGCTGGTGGCGCTCGGCTATCTATGGCACGACGAGGCGCGCCGCAAGTATTGCCTCGCGGCCGCCGCGCTGTCGCTCGGTTATGCGGCGGCCGCCGATTCCGACGTCCAGCAGGTCGCGGGCGCCGCGATGGAAGAACTGGCCGAGGCCACCGATACCTACGTGTTGCTCGGCACGCGCGAGCAACTCGACGTGATCGTCCTCGAGACGCGCGTCGCGCGCCGCACGGTGCTGGATCTGCGCTTTCCGCCGGGTACGCGCATGCAGATCGCGTCGTCGCTGATGGGCTGGGCGCTGCTGGCGGCGCTGCCGGAAGCAGAGCGCTGTTACCTGCAGACCGGCATCGAGCGGCGCGCGGTCCACAACTGGACCCTGGTGCGGCGGCGCATGACCGAGAAGATCGCGCAGGTGCACGACCTCGGATTCTGCATGCTGCGCGGTGAATGGGAGCCGGGGCTGGCCTGCGTGGCCGCGCCGGTTTGCATACCCGAACATCCGCCGTTCGTGCTCGCCTGCGTCACGCGTGCGACGTGCAAGACCCCGACGCACATCGAGCGCGAGCTGGGGCTGCGGCTGGTCGCGACGACGCGGGCGTTGCGCCGGTCCCTGTCCACCGGGACCGAGGCCGCATAGCGGGCGTTGCCGTTCCGGCAGTTTGCATTGCACCGTCCGTCAGGAGTCGACATGTCAGAATGCGTCCCGGTCACGATGACCCTCGAGCGCGGCTTGCAGGTGCTTCGAGCCTTCCGGGCCGAGCGCGCGGCATTGACCAACGGCGAGCTGGCCCGCATGACCGGGCTGTCCCGCGCGACCGTCTCGCGTCTTACGACGACGTTGATTCACGCGGGCTTCATTCGACGGGTCGCGGGCGGGCGACAGTTCGAGCTCGCTTCGGGCGCGTTCGGCATCGGGCAGGCGTTTCTTGCGACCAATCCGGTTGCGCACCGCGCGCATCCGGTCATGCAGCGCATGGCCGACCGGCTCGACGTGTCGATCGCGCTGGCGGTGCCGGACCATCTCGACATGCTGTATATCGCCCATTGCGCCAGTGCGCGGATCGCGACGTTGCGCATGGGCGTCGGAAAGCTGCTGCCGATGGGTGTCACGGCGATCGGGCGGGCATGGCTCTGGGGGCTGCCGGGCGACGAGCGGCACAGGTACGTTCAGTTGCTGGCGGACGCGGCCGGGCCGCGCGCCGGGCAGATGAAAACCGGCATTGCCGCGGCGTTCGAGGATTTACGCCAATCCGGCGTTTGCATGTCGTTCGGCGAGTATCAGCGCAACGTCTACGGTATCGCGTTGCCGGTCAGGATAGGGCGAACCGGGACGCTGATGTCGCTGAGCTGTGGCGGGGCCGAGTTGCAGCCGGATATCGCAGCGATCAGAGACCGCGTGATACCGATGCTCAAGGCGGCGGCGGTCGAATTGACGGAGCGCCTGAGCGAGGTTCGCTACGATCTGTAGCGCGGCCCGCTCAGACGATCTTCCGTGCTCTCAGATCGGCGATCGTCGCGGCATCGAAACCGAGGCCTGCCAGGATTTCATCCGTGTGTTCTCCCGTCAGCGGCGGCCGGGTGCGGATTTCCGGCGGCGTACGCGACAGTGAAACCGGCGTCGCGAAAATAGGCACCTTCTTCGGCGCGCCGGGGTAGTCCATCCAGCGGATCACGTCGGACGCCTTGATGGTTTCGTCCTCGAGCGCCTGGCGCGGCGAGTTGACGGGGCTCGCCGGAATCCGCGCCTGCTCCAGGGTGGCCAATGCCTCGGCCAGGGTTTTGTCCGCGCACCATTCGCTCATGAGATTGCTCAGGAACTCGCCATTCTCGCCACGCAGCGTATCGTCGGCGAAACGCGGATCGTCGAGCAATTCCGGCCGGCCCACGAGTTGCGTCCAGCGCTTGAACATGGGGCGGCCGATGACCTGGGTGATGAACCAGCCATCTTTGGCCTTGAAGATATCGGAGGGCGCGTAGCCGGACGCGCGGTTCAGCGTCGCCTCGCGATCGAGTCCCAGCAATGCTTCTTCGATCAATGCGCCACTGGCGAGGTTGAGGCCGGTGCAAAGCAGCGAGGCGCTGACTTCCTGACCCATGCCGCTGCGCTGGCGTTCGTACAGCGCCAGCATCACACCGAGCGCGCAGGAGAAGGCCGTGGCGAAGTCCACCACCGGTACCATCGCCTTTTGCGGCCGGTCCGGCGTACCCGCGATATGCACGGCGCCGCTCAGGGCCTGGCCGACACCGTCGAAACCCACGCGGTCGCGCACCGCCTCGCTGTTGCCGAAAGCATTGGACGCGACGAGGATGATGTCGGGCCTGATTTCGCGCAGGCTTTCGTAATCCAGCCCCAGGCTTTTGAGCGTGCGCGGCGGCATGTTGGCGATCACCACGTCGGCGCCGCGGACCAGCTTGCGCACGATGTCGCGACCCTCGGGACTGTCCAGATCCAGCGTTATCGAGCGCTTGTTGCGGTTGACCTGCAGGAACAGCGCGCCTTCGCCCTGTTCGGTCACGGGCACGATGAAGCGGTCTTCGCCGCCGCCGACACGGTCGATGCGGATGACGTCGGCGCCATAGTCGGCCAGCAGCGCGGAGCAGAACGGCCCGGCGATGAAGCGGCCGAAATCGAGAACCTTGATGCCTTCGAGTACTTTCATGTTTGTTTGCGTATAAGTCGGCCGCATGCGAGATCGATGAGCACTCATGCGGCCATTCCGATTGCGCTTCACGCGAGCGCACCCGTTGTATGGCTCGAGCCGATCGGTGCCGGCCCGGGGCAGGACTCCATGCGACTCAGGTGGCGGTTGCCGCCGCGCGCACTTCGTCGATGGCGGCGGGATTGTCCAGCGACGACAGGTCGCCTGGCGGCAGCCCGCAATACACGCTGCGAATCACGCGCCGCATGATCTTGGAGCTGCGCGTTTTCGGCAGTTGCTCGACCACATGCACGCGGCCGGGCCGGAACGGGCGTCCGAGGCGCTGGTCGACGTGACCGGAAACGATGGCCTCCAGATCCGCGCCCGCGACGTGCGCATCGGGCTTGGGGACGACGAAGACCACCAGCTTCTGGCCCTTGTCGGCATCCGCCACGCCGATCGCGGCCGCTTCGGCCACCGCGGGCAACTCCAGCACGACCTCTTCGACCTCGGCCGGCCCGAGGCGCTTGCCGGCGACCTTGAGCGTGTCGTCGGAGCGGCCCATCATGAAGTAGTTGCCGTCGCGCGTGCGCAGCGCCAGGTCGCCATGCACCCAGACGCCCGGAATGGTCTGCCAGTAGGTCTCCAGATAGCGTTTGTCGTCGCGCCAGAACGATTGCGTCATGCCCACGAAGGGCGCCCGGATCGCCAGTTCACCCACTTCGCCGGTTACGCTGCGGCCATCGGCGTCGACCACGTCCGCGGCGACGCCCGGCGACACGGTGTTGAAGCCGCTCGGCGGAATCGGACGGATCGGCACGCTCGCGAGCAGCGCGCCCGATGCCTCGGTGCCGCCCGTGTAATTGATGACGGGTGCCGTGCCGTCGCCGAAGCGCTGCAGGAACCAGTTGAAATGCTCGGGCGCGATGCCTTCGCCCGCCGTGATCAGCAGACGCACTGTGGAGCGGTCGCCCTCGAGCGCCAGTTCCTCGTGGCTGGCCATCCCGCGGATCAACGTGGGGGCCGAGCCGAAGTGCGTGACGCGGTGCCGTTCGACCACGCGCGACATGCGCGACCAGTCGGGATAATCGGGCGCGCCGTCGTAGCACACCAGCGTCGCGCCGCGCAGCAGCGCGCAGCCCAGCACCAGCGTGCCGGCGATCCAGCCCATGTCGGCGGGCCAGCAATAGACGTCGCCGGGATGCACGTCGAAGTGGATCAGCGAGTCGTGCGCGATCTTGATCGGGAAGCTGCCGTGCGTATGCACGACGCCCTTGGGCTTGCCCGTGGTGCCCGACGTAAAGATCACCATGAAAGGCGTATCGGGCGTGACCGACACGGCGGCGCTGCCGTGGCCCTGGGCCGCGGTCGCGGTTTCCTGCCAGTCGAGATCGCGCGCATCCTGCACGGTGTCGCCTTCGCCGCGCTTCCAGATCACGTGTTCGAGCAGCGGCAACTGGCGCCATGCGTCGCGCAGCGCGCCCTGTACGTCCACGCGTTTAGTCCGGCGCGAAAAGCCGGTGGAAGCGATCACCATGCGCGCTTCGGCGGCCGCGAGACGGGCCACGATCGCATCGACGCCGAAGCCGCTGAACAGTGGCACGACCAGCGCGCCGAGATGCACGATGGCCAGCAGCGAGATGGTCGCCTCGATGCCGTTTTCCATCAGGAGGCCGATGCGGTCGCCCTGTCCGACGCCGTGCCGCGCGAGTCCCGCGGTGAAATCGCCGACGCGCTGCTCCAGTTCCGCATAGGTCAGCGTGTTGACGCTGCCGTCCTCGCGTTCGGCCACCACGGCCTTTTGCCCCGCCGTGGCGGGACGCCGGGCCCACGCATAGATGGTGTTGACCCAGTTGAGCCTGCCACCGGGGAACCAGCCGGGAAACTGCGGACCGCGCGACAGGTTCACATAGCCGCGCGGCGGCTCGTCCCAGGCGATCGCGCATTCGCGCATCACGGTGTTCCAGTAGCGCTCGGGCTCCGCGATCGACACGCGCAGCAGCTCGTCATACGACGGCACGTCCAGCGCGCGCATCAGCTTCACGACGCCGGCGTTTTGCAGCTCGCGCTGGCCCGGTTGCCACGCATTGCCGGATTCATGGTTGCTCATCTTCGGTCTCCTGCCTTGTCTGTCATGCGGCGCGTTCGACGATCATCGCGATGCCCTGGCCGCCGCCGATGCACATCGTCTCGAGTCCATAGCGGGCCTTGCGGCGCTGCATTTCATGCAGCAGCGTACTCATGATGCGTACGCCCGTCGCGCCCACCGGGTGGCCGAGCGAGATGCCCGAGCCGTTCACGTTGAGCCTGTCGTCGAGCGCTTCCAGCGAGCTGCCCCAGCCCGCGACGCAGGCCAGCGCCTGGCACGCGAAGGCTTCGTTGAGCTCGATCAGGTCCATCTGGTCGAACTTCAGGCCGGTGCGCGCCAGCACCTTGCGCACGGCGGGCACGGGACCGATGCCCATGCGCGCGGGGTCGCAGCCGGCCGCAGCCCAGCCGACCAGCCAACCGATCGGCGTGAGACCCAGTTCGTCGAGCTTGTCCTCGGCCACGATCAGGCAGGCCGCGGCGGCGTCGTTCTGCTGGCACGCATTGCCCGCGGTGACGACGCCGTCTTTCATGATGGTGCGCAGCCGCGCCAGGCTCTCGGGCGTCGTCTCGCCGCGCACGCCTTCATCCTGCCTGACCACCAGCGCATCGCCCTTGCGCTGCGGGACGGAAACGGGAACGATCTCGGCATCGAAATAGCCGGCTTGCTGCGCGGCGGCGGCGCGCTGGTGGCTGCGCGCGGCGAAACGATCGGAGGCGTCGCGCGTGATGCGATATTCGCGCGCCAGCGTCTCGGCGGTTTCGATCATGCCGCTGATGCGGCCGAAGCGGCTTTCCGGCTGCGAGCGCTCACGGCCCCGGTCGAGCCGGTCGTGCATCGTGACCGAGCCCGCGCGCTTGCCCCAGCGCATGTCGGTGGTATAGAACTCGACGTTGCTCATGCTTTCGACGCCGCCGGCCATCACCACGTCGGCCGCGCCGGTCTGCACCATCATCGCGGCCGTGGCCAGCGCCTGCACGCCGCCGCCGCAGCGCCGGTCCAACTGCATGCCCGCCACCTCGATCGGAAAGCCCGCCTGCAACGCCACCCAGCGCCCGGTGCACGGCGTCTCGCCGCTCGCGTAGCTCTGCGCGAAGACCACGTCGTCGATGCGCGCGGGGTCGAGCCCGCTGCGCTCCACCACGGCGCGCGCGACGGTGGCGCCGAGTTCCTCGACGGGAACACCCTTCAACGCTCCGCCGAACGCGCCCACGGGGGTGCGCAGCGGGGAGACGATGGCTGCTCGTTTCATTTCGAATGCCTCTTGACTGTCATGAATATGCCGCCGCCATCGCTCGTCTGTCACGCGCTGGCAGCTATCGTTACTCGTCGTGCCGCCGCCGGATCAGCCGTAGCGTCCGCCGGTGACGTGCAGCACTTCACCGCTGATGAAGCCGGCGCGTTCGCTGGCGAGGAAGGCCACCGCGTCGGCAATGTCGTCGGGTCGCCCCACGCGCTTGATCGGCTGGGCGGCCACCGCGCGTTCCTTGATCGTTTCGTAGGTCGGCAGGGCCTGCACCATTTCCGTTTCCATGAAGCCGGGCGCCACGCAGTTCGCGGTGATGCCGTAGCGGCCTTCTTCCATCGACAGCGCTTTGGCCATGCCGATCAGGCCGGCCTTGGCGGCCGAGTAGTTGGCCTGGGTGGGGTTGCCCAGATACGCGCGCGAGCTGATGTTGATGAGGCGGCCCCAGCCCTGCTCGATGAAGTGCGGCATCACGGCCCGCGCGGCCAGAAACGCGCCCTTGAGCATCACCGTCATGACGAAGTCCCAGTCGTCTTCGCTCATCTTCACCAGGTACTTGTCGCGCGGCGCGCCGGCGTTGTTCACCAGAATGTGCACGCCGCCGAAGTGGGCGACGGTTTCATCGACGAGGCGCCGCACGTCGGCTTCGCGGGTGATGTCGCCCACGATGCAATGCGCCGCGAGGCCGTCGTTCTGTAGCGAGGCGGCGGTGGCTTGCGCCAGTTCGGCGTTGATGTCGGTGATGACGACCTGCGCGCCTTCCTGCGCGAGCCGGCGCGCCGTGGCGGCGCCCAGGCCGCGTGCCGAACCGGTGACGATGGCGACTTTGCCGGTCAAACCCAGATCCATGTGTGTCTCCTGAAGAATTGCGATCAGCGCAGATCGACCCGCGCGTTAGTCAAAACCACCACGTTGCGCTCCACGGCCGTGACCCGCAGCGAAACCGTGCCGTCGCGCACCCACATCTCGGTGCGCAATGTGTCGCCGGGCCATGCCGGCGCGGTAAAGCGCACGCGCATGCCCGCAAAGCGCGTGTCGTCGTAGTCCAGCACCGTGCGCAGCACGGCGTGCGCGGCCACGCCCATCAGGGCCATGCCGTGCAGAATGGGGCGCGCAAAGCCCGCGGCCGCCGCGACGGACGGGTCCGCATGCAGGGGATTCAGGTCGCCGCTCAGGCGATAGATCAGCGCCAGTTGCGCGGGCGTGGCCAGATCGCATACCTGGTCCGGCTCGCCCTCGGGCATCGCATGGGGCGCGGGCGGCGCGCCTGCGCTGCCGCCCGCGCCAAAGCCGCCGTCGCCGCGCAACAGGCTCAGTTGCACCACGGTAGCCAGCAGGCGGCCTGTTTCGGCATCGGTGATGTCGCGCGTCTGCTGGAGAAACGCACCCTTGCTTTCGCCCTTGTCCCACAGGCCGGTGATACGCGTCGTGCCCTTGACGCGGCCGCTGGCCGGCAAGGGCGCGTGAATCCTGATCTCCTGCTCGGCGTGCAGGATCTTTTGCCAGTTGATGCCCGTGTCCGCTTCGCGCGCCCAGAAGCCCGGATACGCGAGCACGTTCGCCATGGTCGGCAGCGCGCGCAGCGACTGACCATCCTTGCCTTCGTAGACGTAACGCAATTGCCCCGCGTCGAGCGGATCGGTTCCGAGACCCACGCCGAGGGCGTAAAGCTGGGTATCGCGCGGCGAGTACGCATGCTCGATGGGCGGAAAGAAGCGGGACAGCAGGTAATCGGGTTGCAGCGGCATGGCAAACGTGTCGGCGGTGGGTTCGAGTTCGTACGATGGAACCGCGGCGATAGCAGGTCAACGGATCGACGAACACTGTTCCGTACCTTGGCAGATGCATGGGACGCTCCGTTCGCCGGCGCCGGCATCAGCCTCGCCGGCGCGATTTCATCCTTCGGAACAAGGGCGGCGAAGCGATTGCGTTGCAGCGGCTGCCGGGGGCAGCATCGGGTCGTTTTCTTTTCTTTACCTTTTCAGGCGTACCGACATGATTCGCGATCAAGAAACGCTCAACGGCCTGCTCGATTCCATTGCCCGCTTCGTGCGCGAGCGCCTCGTGCCCAACGAGGAACGGGTTGCCGAAACCGACGAGATTCCCGCGGACATCGTCGCCGACATGAAGGCAATGGGTCTGTTCGGCCTCACCATTCCCGAGCGCTTCGGAGGTCTCGAGCTGACCATGGAGGAAGAGGTGCTGGCGGTGTTCGAGCTGTGCCGCGCTTCACCCGTATTTCGTTCGCTGCTGGGCACCACCGTGGGCATCGGCTCGCAGGGCATCCTGTTCGACGGCACCCCCGAGCAGCAGGAGAAGTACCTGCCGCGCCTCGCGACCGGCGAACTGATCGCCTCCTTTGCGCTGACCGAACCGGAAGCCGGTTCCGACGCGGCATCGCTTCGCACCACCGCCGTCAGGGACGGCGACGACTACGTGGTCAACGGCACCAAGCGCTTCATCACGAATGCGCCTCAGGCGGGCATCTTCACGCTGATGGCCCGCACCAATCCGGACGACAAGGGCTCGGGCGGCATTTCCGCTTTTATCGTCGACGCCGATACGCCCGGCATCAGCTTCGGCAAGCGCGACAGGAAGATGGGGCAGAGAGGCGCGCATACCTGCGACGTGATCTTCGAGGGCGTGCGCGTGCCGGCTGCCAATCTGATCGGCGGCAAGGAAGGCCAGGGCTTCAAGACGGCGATGAAAGTGCTGGACAAGGGACGCATCCACGTCGCCGCGGTATGCGTGGCCGTGGCCGAGCGCATGTTGTCGATGGCGTTGTCGTATGCGATGGAGCGCAAGCAGTTCGGCAAGCCGATCGCCGATTTTCAGCTCGTCCAGGCCATGCTGGCCGACAGCAAGGCGGAAATCTATGCGGCCCGCTGCATGGTGGTGGATGCCGCGCGCCGGCGCGACGACAAACTGCCCGTCAGTACCGAGGCATCTTGCGCGAAGCTGTTCGCGTCGGAAATGTGTGGTCGCGTGGCCGATCGCGCGGTGCAGATTTTCGGTGGCGCGGGCTACATGGCCGAATACGGTATCGAGCGCTTCTATCGCGATGTACGCCTGTTCCGTATCTACGAAGGCACGACCCAGATTCAGCAACTGGTGATCGCCCGCAATCTGATACGCGACGCCCGATAAGCTGTCGTGTTGCCATGTACTCGATCCGACGTTCCGTACCTTGACTGATCGGGGGCAGGTGTTCTTTCCCGGAATGCCCGAGACCGTACCGATCGGGGCACTGATTCCGTTGCCGCCATCATTTCAAAGTACGGAAGGAGTCCACGCTGCGAATTGACTCGTTTCCACCGCGCTCGTGTAATGCCAGACATCGGAAGTACCGGTGATGCGAGTCATCGCCTCTTTCAGGGCTAAATCGAGACAAACGGAGCAGTCGATGTCGCCACAGTCAAATCGGACAGCGCCGCCCTTGTCAGCGCAGGCAGGCGCGAGCTGGCGGGGTGCGTCGAGCGCGGACAGCGAGCGTGCGGACGGCCGGCCCGCATCTCGCGCGATGGTCGTTCCGTTGGCGCGGAGCCTCGAGATACTGTCCGCGTTTTCGCCGCACGAGCCGTGGCTCGGCAATCAGGAACTCGTGATCGAAACCGGCATCCCCGCGCCGACGATGTCGCGGATGCTCCGCTCGCTCGTTGCGCTCGGCTATCTTCATCATTGCCCGCAGCGCCGCAAGTATCGGCTTGCCGCGCCCGTGCTGTCGCTCGGCTACGCCGCGATCGCGCATTCCAACGTGCAGATGCTTGCGCGGCTCGAAATGCAGGCGTTTGCGAACGCCAACGAAACCTATGTGATGCTCGGCACGCGCGACCGTCTCGACGTGATCGTGCTGGAAACGTGCGCGAGCAAGCCGGCCTCGGTCGATCTTCGTCTGTATGCGGGCACGCGCCTGCGCATCGCGTCGTCGCCGATGGGTTGGGCGCTGCTTGCCGCATTGCCGGAACTCGAACGCTTCTATCTGCTCGGCAACATCGAACGCAAGGCGGGACGCGACTGGCCCGCGCTGCGCCGCCGTATCGGCGAAGGCATTTCCCAGTTGCATAACGTCGGCTATTGCATGTCGCTCGGCGAATGGGAGCCGGACCTGACGATTCTCGCGGTGCCGCTGGTCGTTGCGGATCACACGCCGCTCGTGCTTGCCTGTGTTGGGCGCAGCGCCCGGCTGGGGCGGGCGCGGGTCGAACGGGAACTCGGGCCGAGGCTGGTCGCGGCGGCACAGCACCTGCAGGAGCAGGCAGCCATTATCGACTGACGCGAACATGAACAGGACCGGCAAGCAAAACGGCGTGACGCTGACCGTCGAACGTGGACTGAAGGTACTCCATGCGTTCCGCGCGGCCCGCGCGCCATTGTCCAACGCGGAGCTGGTGCGGCGCACCGGTCTCGCGAAGGCGACGGTATCGCGTCTGACGACGACCCTGATCTCGATCGGCTATCTGCGCAGGGTCGCCGGAGGGAGCCAGTTCGAACTCAGCGCCGGTGCATTGAGCATCGGTCACGCGTATCTGGAGGCGAATCCCGTCACGCGGCTGGCCGCGCCCGTGATGCAGGAGCTCGCGGACAAGCTGCATCTGTCGGTTGCGCTGGCGGTGCCGCATCGACTCGACATGGTGTATATCGCGTGGCGAGCGAGTTCGAAGATCGCCACGCTGCGCCTCGGCGTCGGTTCGCTGTTGCCGATGGCGTCGACCGCGGTGGGGCGCGCCTATCTGCATGCGCTGCCGGATGCGGTGCGCGAGCCATTGATCGCCGAGTTGCTCGAAGCGGCCGGTGACGAAGCGGAGACGGTCCGCGAAAACCTCGACGCGGCGTTCGACGATCTGACGCAATCGGGGGTATGCATGTCGGTCGGCGAATATCAACGCAACGCGTATGGCATTGCATTGCCGATCGAAGTCGGCCGAACCCGCACGTTGATGGCGCTCAATTGCGGAGCGGTGGAACTGGAGCCGGACATGACCGCAATCCGTCGGCGCGTGGCTCCTCAATTGAAAGCTGCCGCGCGGACGCTGTCCGCTATCCTGAGCGACGTCGATTGCGAGCCTTGAGCGCCGGGTCGCGCAATCGACGCATGGATCGATCGGTCACGAAACCGGCAACGATAGCTTGCGGTTTGAGAAACGAGGAGAAGAACAGGATGTCTGCAGCGAGCGACATTTGCGGCCCCGCGCTGGCCGTCGTGCAGGCCGCGTGGAATGCGGCCGCGCGAGACTGGAATCCGGATGCGCTGGCCGACGTGTACACGGAGAATGCGCTGTTCTTCGGCGGCAGGCCGGGCCACGCCGCCGGACATGATGCGATTCGCGAATACTTTGCGTCGTACGACGATGTGATCAGGTCCGCTACGCTGGACCTGGTGGAGCAGCATTTCATCCCGCTCGGCGACGACTGCTTTCTCGCGCAGGGCTACGGTGAATTCCTGTTCGTGCTCGGTGACGGCAAAACGTCCCGCTCGCGTTTGCGCACGACCCTCGTGATCGCGGCGCGGCATGGCGAATGGAAGATCCGCCAGCATCATTTCTCGACTTCGCCGGACGTGCCGCCGGTCTAGATGAATTCACGCGAGCCGGGTGAACCAGCGGCAGTCGGGCAGCGCAACGCGATCATCGTCGCGTGCGTTCGACAATCGCCTCGGCTGCGCGAATGACCGGGAGATCCACCATGCGGCCGTCCAGGCGGAAAGCCGCGCCGCCGTGTTTCGCGGCTTCTTCGATCACCCGGTGTGCCCAGGCCTTCTCGTCCTCGGTATCGCCCATGACCTCGTTCACGCCGACGACCTGATTCGGATGGATGCAGAGCTTGCCGCCAAAACCGAACGCGCGCGCGCGCCGGGTGTCGGCCGCGAGGCGCTCGGCGTCGTCGGTGCGGGTGGTCACGCCGTCGATCGGCGCAGGCAACCCGGCGCGCCGCGAGGCGGCCACCAGGGCATTGCGCGCAAAGGCCAGCTCCGGTTCATCGGGTGAAGCGCGCATGCCCAGGTCGAGCTGGAAGTCGAGATGACCGAAGGCGAGCCGCACCACCTGAGGGGCGCTCGCCAGCGCGTTGGCCGCATCCAGCCCGGCCAGCGATTCGATCAGCGCGATCAGGCGCGCGTGCCGGCCGAGCTGGTCCGCGACGTGGCGCAACGCGTCCGCATCCTCGGATTTGGGCAGCATCACGGTGACGTCCTGGTGGGTCCAGTCGCGCAGCAGCGCGATGTCCGCTTCGTGCCACGGTGTGCCGATCGCGTTCACGCGCACGACGGTGCGCGCGCGTTGCCCGGGCGTCATTAGCGGGAGATGCTGCGCGAGTTGCGCGCGAGCGCTGTCCTTGCTATCGACGCCGACAGCGTCTTCGAGGTCGATGATGATGCAATCGGCTTCCGAAGCCAGCGCTTTGGCAAACCGCTCGGGCCTGCTGGCAGGCGTGAACAGAAAACTGCGTGCGTGATGTACCGGGGAGAGGAGTATGGACATGGTTCGGATCGCGCCGGCGGCGCGCAATGGTGGGATATCGGCCTCGATGCGCGCGATCACGCGCGCGGCGTGCAGGCTTACGCCGCTATGCCAGTTCGGCGCTGGCCTGCATGGCCAACTGGCCTTGCGGGCCGCGTGCCCACAGGCGCGCGGTATGACTTTCGAGCCTGCCGTTCACCGTGAACGGCGCGGTGTCGAACAACGGACTGGCCGCCTTGAACTCGAAGCCGCGAATGATCCTGTCGGGATGCGCGCGGCGCAGTTCTTCCATGAGCAGCATGGCGATCAGCGGACCATGCACCACCAGGCCAGGATAGCCTTCTTCCTGCATCGCGTAGGGCCGGTCGTAGTGGATCCGGTGGCCGTTGAAGGTGAGTGCGGAGAAGCGCATCAGCAGTACCGGATCGGGGGTGATGAGCCGGGAGTACTGCTCGTCGGCCGGTGCCGGCTGGGACGCCGGTGCGCCGGCTGCGCCGGGCGGCGGCGCGTCGCGATACACGATGTCCTGCTCTTCGCGGATCGCGACGCCTCGAGCGTCGCTGATTTCATGCAGCACGGTCACGAAGACCAGTTGGCCACTGCGGCCGGACTTGCCCTGTACGCTGCTGATCGTGGAGCGGCGCTGCACGGGCGCATCCACGTCCACGGGACGCAGGAACCGCAGCCGCCCGCCGGCCCACATGCGGCGCGGCAACGTGACGGGCGGCAGGAAGCCGCCACGCCTGGGGTGGCCGTCGACGCCGAGGTTGGACAGGCGCTCGCCGGGCAGAAAGTACAGCCAGTGCCACAGCGGCGGCAGCGTAGTGGGCAGCGCGGACGCCTGCGCGTAGTCCAGCGTGGCCTGCAGCAGACGGATGGGAGCGTGGGTAATCCGGTCCGCGCTGTCCTCGCTGCGGCCGACCCAGGCATCGAAGGATTCGGGAGTCTCGGGATTCATGTCGTTTCGCGCTCGATGATTGAAAAGTCAGGCAGGCTGCAGGCGCTTACAGGAGTTAGCCCTTGCAGCCGCCCTGTCAGAGTGCTTCGACAAGTGCCGGTACGACGGTGAAGAGATCGTCGACGAGACCGTAATCCGCCACGCTGAAAATCGGCGCTTCTTCGTCCTTGTTGAT
>NZ_JASGFN010000018.1:0-167745 GCF_047605525.1 Paraburkholderia sp.
GCGCAGGCGGCGGCACTGGCCGGCAGCGCCGCCGGCGCGAAAAGCGCGGCGCCCGGCGATCAGGCCGCCGCCGTCGCGAAGAACACCGCGAAAGCGGCGGTGCGGACCGAAGTGCTCGAACGCAGGCCGCCGCCGCCCACGCATCGCGCGACACGCGCGGCGGCACCGCCGCGCCGGATCGAAGCGCGCGTGAATGCCACGTTGAGCGCGGCCGGCGTGCTCGCCCCGGTCTTCACGACCCGCGCCGAGTTCAAGCTCGGCCCGAGCGTCTGCGACGACCTGCCGCTCACCGGCGGCGGCACGATCCAGCTTGCCGGCTCGAGGATTCTGCCGAGCCGCGCGAACCTTTCGGTGGCGGGCAATCAGGTCGATCTGCAAGGCAGCTTCGGCGCGCCCGGCGACCGGCTGCGTTTCCGCGTCGACGCGCCGCAGCTAGATCGGCTCGGCTTCGGTCTCGCCGGTCAGATTGCCGCCGACGGCGACGTTACCGGCTCGTTCGCGCACCCGAACGTCACGCTGAACTACAAGGCCGACAGCGTCGCGTTCGGCAGCAACCGGGTCGGCCACGCGGAAGGCCACGCCGAATTGCGCGACGGCGCGAACGGCGCGCTTGCGTTCACGACCGACGCGCGCAACCTGAGCGCGGGCGGCGTCGAGCTGAATACGCTGACGGCGCGTCTCTCGGGCACGCGCGCGAACCATACGCTCGAAGCCGCGGCCACCGGCAAGCTGCAGGATCGTCCGCTCGATCTGACGCTCGCCGCCAACGGCAAGCTGACCGACACGCGCGACGGCAGCCGCTGGGACGGCACCGTCACGCGTTTGCAGAACCGCGGCACGCCCGCGCTCAATCTCGAATCGCCGCTCGCGGTGAGCGCCGGCGCGGGCCGGCTCACGCTCGGCGCAACGCGCCTGACGATCGAAGGGGCGGTGTTGAGCCTCAAATCGTTCGCGTTCGATCACGGCCGGATCCAGTCGGCCGGCAGCCTCACAGACGTTTCGGTCGCGCGCTTGCAGGAGCTGCGGCACGAGATCACCGGCGAGCCGCCGCACGTCAGAACCGATCTCGTGTTCGACGGCGACTGGGACTTTTCGCTCGGCGCGACGGCGAGCGGCCACGTCCAGTTGCGCCGGCGCAGCGGCGACGTGACGGTCGAGATCGGCCGCGGGCTCGCGTCGATGGGCATCACGGACATCAGCGCGCGCGCCGAATTCACCGGCGGCAACCGGCTCAATGCGACCGTGCACGCGCAGGCGAGCAGGATCGGCGTGATCGACGCCGACGCGCACACGATGCTCGTGATGCGCGACGGCCTCCTGAGCGTCGATCCGCAGGGCGCGCTGTCAGGCAACGTGAACGCGAACGTGCCGTCGCTGCGTACCACCGGCGGCCTGCTCGGCCCGAGCTATCTGCTCGACGGACGCCTCGCGCTGAAGCTCGCGCTCAACGGCACGGTCGCGAAGCCGACCGTGACCGGCTCGCTCACCGGCGACGGCCTGTCCGCGACCGTGGTCAGCCAGGGTGTGCAGTTGAAGGACGGCGTGGTGCGCATCGCGTTGTCGGAGAACATGGTGGACTTCCAGCAGGTCGAGTTCCGCGGCGCGAGCGGCACGCTGCGCGCGACCGGCCGCATCCGCCTCGACGGCTCGGAGCCGGATCTGACGGCGAGCATCGTCGCGGACAAGCTGGATGTGTTCGCGTCGCCGGACCGCCATCTGTCGCTGTCGGGCAGCGCGAGCATCGCGAACGGCGGTGTGGAGAGCGGCCTCGCGATCAACGGCAAGTTCGTCGTCGACAGCGCGCTGTTCGATATGCCCGAGCAGGCCGCGCCGAGCCTCGGCGACGACGTCGTGATCATCCGTCCGGACGGCACGCGCTCGGGCGGTCAGCCCCCGCCGGGCGAGGGCGGCGCCCGGCCGGCCAGTCCGTTCGCGCCGCGCGCCAACATCGAGATCGGCCTCGGCAACAACTTCCGCTTCCGCGGCCAGGGCGCGGATCTCGGCCTCGCCGGCACGATCACCGCGATGAGCGCGCCGAACACGCCGCTGCGCGCGGTCGGCAACGTGCGCGTCCTGCCGGGGTCGACCTATACCGCGTTCGGCCGCAAGCTGGCGATCGAAAACGGCTTCTTCACGTTCAACGGTCCGGTGACGAATCCGGGCATCAACATTCTCGCGATGCGCCGCAACCAGCAGGTCGAAGCGGGCGTGCAGGTCACGGGCACGCTGCAGTCGCCGGTGGCGCGGCTGGTGTCGGAGCCGAGCGTGACGGACAACGAAAAGCTCTCGTGGCTGCTGTTCGGCCACGGCACCGACCAGGGCAATAACCTCGGTCAGCAGAGCACGATGACGACGGCGCTCGCGCTGCTCGGCAGCGCGACCGGCAAGCGGATCGCGCAGACCGTCGGGCTCGACGAGTTCTCGGTCGGCCGCAGCGATGTCGGCCTCACCGATCCGCAGGTCGTGATGGTGTCGAAGGCGATCAACGAGTGGCTCGTGATCGGCTACGAGCAGGGGCTGCAGTCGGCGAGCAACGCGATCAAGGCGACGATCAATCTGTCGCGGTACTGGTCGCTGGTGGTGTATGGCGGGACGTTCTATGGCGCCGATGTGTTGTATACGCGGCGCTTTGATCGGATCAGGTGGTGAGGAGCGCGTAGGCGGGGGCCTAAAAAGAAAAACGGCACGCTTTCGAGCGTGCCGTTTTTTCATGCGTGTCAGATAGCGCCAGACAGCGAGCGCCAGACAGCTCTACCCACGCGCCGCGCGTTACTTCACGCGCATGCCCGGCTTCGCGCCGCTATGCGGCTCGAGCACGTAGAGGCCCGGTTCGGCTTTTTCGTTCGCCGCCGATGCCGCGAGCACCATGCCCTCGGACATGCCGAACTTCATCTTGCGCGGCGCGAGGTTCGCGACCATCACGGTCAGCTTGCCGATCAACTGCTCCGGCTGATACGCGGACTTGATGCCCGAGAACACGTTGCGGGTCTTTTCCTCGCCGATGTCGAGCGTGAGTTGCAGCAGCTTGTCCGAGCCTTCCACCGCCTTGCAGTCGACGATTTTCGCGATACGCAGATCGACCTTCGCGAAGTCGTCGATCGAGATGATGCCGGACGCTTCGTCCTTGTCGGCGGCGGCTTTCGCGTCGGCCTTCGCGCTGTTCTTCGCGCCACCCTTCGCAGCGGCTGCGGCCGCTTCCGGCGTGGCTTGCAGCGATTCGCGGTTGGCCGCGAGCAACGCTTCGATCTGCTTCGGGTCAACGCGTGTCATCAGATGTTTGTACGCGTTGATCGGGCGCGCCGAGCTGAGCGGCACGTTCGCGTCGGCCCATTTCAGCGGCTCGATGCCGAGGAACGCTTCGACCGCTTCGGCAAGCTTCGGCAGCACCGGCTTCAGCGCGATCGACAGCAGGCGGAACGCCTCGATGCTGACGGAGCAGGTTTCGTGCAGCGCGACCGCGTTGGCCGGGTCTTTCGCCTGATCCCACGGCTTCGCGGTATCGACGTACGCGTTGACCGCGTCGGCCAGCTCCATCGTCTGACGCAGCGCGCGGTTGTACTCGCGCGCTTCGTAATTCGCGGCGATCTGCGGAAGCGCGGCGCGCAGCGTGGCGAGCAGCGGATGATGCATCGCGCTGTCCTGCACGCGGCCGTCGAAGCGCTTGATCAGGAAGCCGGCCGCGCGGCTCGCGATGTTCACGTACTTGCCGACCAGATCGCTGTTCACGCGCGCCTGGAAGTCGTCGAGGTTCAGGTCGAGGTCTTCCATCGTGCTGTTGAGCTTGGCTGCGAAGTAGTAGCGCAGCCATTCCGGGTTCAGGCCGGTGTCGATCACGCTCTGCGCGGTGATGAAGGTGCCGCGCGACTTCGACATCTTCGCGCCGTCGACGGTCAGAAAGCCGTGCGCGAACACGTTGGTCGGCGTGCGATGGCCCGAGAACTCGAGCATCGCCGGCCAGAACAGCGTGTGGAAATACAGGATGTCCTTGCCGATAAAGTGGTACTGCTCGGCCTTCGAGCCCTTGCGCACCCACGCGTCGAAGTCGAGGCCGCGCTTCTCGGCGAGGTTTTTGAAGCTCGCGTAGTAGCCGACCGGCGCGTCGAGCCATACGTAGAAGTACTTGCCGGGCGCGCCGGGAATTTCGAAGCCGAAGTACGGCGCGTCGCGCGAGATGTCCCAGTCGGCAAGTCTGGCTTCGCCGGCGTCGCCGAGCCACTCGCGCATCTTGTTGGTTGCTTCCGGCTGCGCGAGGCCGCCGACCCATTCGCGCAGGAAGTTTTCGCAGCGCGGATCGGACAGGCAGAAGAAGTAGTGCGTCGAAGTCTTGCGCACCGGCGTGGCGCCCGAGACGACCGAGTAGGGATTGACGAGCTCGGTGGGCTGATAGGTCGAGCCGCAGACTTCGCAACTGTCGCCGTACTGGTCCTTCGCGCCGCATTTCGGGCATTCGCCCTTGATGAAGCGGTCCGGCAGGAACATTTCCTTGACCGGGTCGTAGGCCTGCTCGATATCGCGCGCCTCGATCAGGCCCGCTTCCTTCAGCGCCAGGTAGACATTTTCGCTGAGAACGCGGTTCTCTTCGGAAT
Source organism: Paraburkholderia sp. (assembly GCF_047605525.1). Classification (GTDB taxonomy): domain Bacteria; phylum Pseudomonadota; class Gammaproteobacteria; order Burkholderiales; family Burkholderiaceae; genus Paraburkholderia. The sequence continues at coordinate 4,587 of NZ_JASGFN010000018.1, forward strand.
CGGTCGAGTAGTAATTGTCGAACGAAATGCCGAAGCTGTCGAAATCGCGCTTGTGCTCCTGCCAGACACGGTCGATCAGTTGTTTCGGCGTCAGACCTTCTTTTTCCGCGCGCAGCATGACCGGTGTGCCGTGCGTGTCGTCGGCGCCCACGTAATAGACCTCGTGGCCGTGCATCCGCATCGTCCGGACCCAGATGTCCGTCTGGATATATTCGACCAGATGGCCGATATGGATCTGCCCGTTCGCATAAGGAAGGGCCGACGTGACGAGAATCTGGCGGCGGCCGGACGGCGCGCCTGCGGTGGGATCGGTGGCGGGTGCTGACATAAGGATCGTGGGAGCCTGCGGTGGGACGAAACGATGATTCTAGCAGGGCGCACGCTTCGAGCGGGACGGCTGGGCCAGGCTGGACGGGCCGGCTGGGCGTACGCGGCGAAACGCGGCACAACCGGATCGCGGATGTAGAAATTGCAGGAGCGGCGGGGCGGCACACGCGAATGTCTTACAAACCGTGCGCGCAAAAAAAACCGGGGTTAATAAACCCCGGAGCAACAACGACAAGAGGAGAATGGTGACGCGGCGGCTTCGCCAACCACGTACCGTAAAGAGAGACCGCGGATTTTCCGCAGAGTTCGAAATTTTTTTCGTCGTCGCCGGAAAGCCGTTTGCGCGGGTCTTGCGCCGTGTCCGGCGCGGCCAGCCGGGCTTGCCGCGCCGGAGGAGGCCACGGCAGCACGGCTGTTCTTGCTCCTCGGGACCTGTCCTTATTGCGTGGCGTGCTGGGCAGTGGCACGCAGGTAGATTTCCACCCGGCGGTTAGCCGCTCGGCCCGCTTCGGTGTTGTTGTCGGCGATCGGCTGGTTCGGGCCCATGCCGGTTGCGGACAGGCGTTGCGGCGCGATGCCGCGTTGCGCCAGATAGCCGGTCACGCTCTGCGCGCGGTTGACCGACAGCGTCTGGTTATATTGCAGCGAGCCGGTGCTGTCCGTGTGACCGACGACCGATGCGACGATTTCCGGGTTCTGCTGCATCGTTTGCGCGAGCTGGTCGAGGACCGGTGCAAACGACGGCTTGATCGCGTAGCTGCTGGTGTCGAACGTCACCGAGCTCGGGATGTTCAGCTTGAGCGAGCCATCGGGCTGCTCGGTGATCTGCGTGCCGGTGCCCTTGGTGGCGCCCGACATGCGGTTGCGAATTGCTTCCCAGTTGTAGCCGGTGACGCCGCCCACCGCCGCGCCGACGCCTGCGCCGATCGCCGCGCCCTTGCCGCCGCCGAAGATGGCGCCCAGCGCCGCGCCGGTGCCGGCACCGACGCCGGTGCCGACCGCCGTATTCGTGCCCTGTTGGGTCGCGCAGCCTGCCAGCAGCGAGCCGGCGACGGCGAAGACGGCCATGCGAGTCATGATTTTTGCATTCATTTTCGGTTCCTCTTGAGTGAAGCGAATAAACCAGCGGGTAGCAGTCAATCTATCCGGCGAACATTCCGCCGGTACAGCAGATAATTCCGAAACATTGGGACGATGGAAATCCTACGCCATTCTTCACGCGGTCCGACAGCGAAGAAGGGTCTTCGGGCAACGCTTGCCGTCCAGACACTACAATAATGCCTGAAACACGCAGCGATGCGACCCTATGGCGTCCCGCCCGCCCCGAAGGGTGCCGGGCACGTCCGGTTTTCGCAATCCCGGCTAACAATTTCTTTCAAATTCCGGCGCGTGGCCGCCCCGTCGCTCCCGCCGCGCCGCATGTCTTCCCCACGGAGTACCCATGAGCATCGATCGGGCTTTGGTCGACACCGCCATCGCGGCCGTCACAGACCCCAACACCGGCGCGCCGTACGCGGCCGCGAAAAACATCCGCAACGTGGCCGTGGAAGGCGACACCGTGAGCGTTCAGGTGATCCTCGGCTATCCGGCGATGAGCCAGTTCGACACGATCCGCAAGCAATTCGCCGACGCGCTCGGCGCGGTGCCGGGCGTCGCGAAGGCGCGCGTCGAGGTCTCGCAGCAGATCGCCGCGCATACCGTGCAGCGCGGTGTGAAGCTGTTGCCGAACGTGAAGAACATCGTTGCGGTCGCGTCCGGCAAGGGCGGTGTCGGCAAGAGCACGACCGCGGTGAACCTCGCGCTCGCGCTCGAGAGCGAGGGCGCGTCGGTCGGCATTCTCGACGCCGACATCTACGGCCCGTCGCTGCCGACCATGCTCGGCATCGTCGGCCGTCCCGAGTCGCCCGACGATAAATCGATGAACCCGATGACCGGCCACGGCTTGCAGGCCAACTCGATCGGCTTTCTGATCGAGCAGGACAACCCGATGGTGTGGCGCGGCCCGATGGCGACCTCGGCGCTCGAGCAGCTCCTGCGGCAGACCAACTGGCACGACCTCGACTACCTGATCGTCGACATGCCGCCCGGCACCGGCGATATCCAGTTGACGCTCGCGCAGCGCGTGCCGGTCACGGGCGCGGTGATCGTCACGACACCGCAGGACATCGCGCTGCTCGACGCGAAGAAGGGCCTCAAGATGTTCGAGAAGGTCGGCATTCCGATCCTCGGCATCGTCGAGAACATGGGGCTGCACATCTGCTCGAACTGCGGCCACGAAGAGCATATCTTCGGCGCCGGCGGCGGCGAGCGCATGGGCAAGGAATACGGCGTCGACGTGCTCGGCAGCCTGCCGCTCGATATCACGATCCGCGAGCAGGCCGACTCGGGCAAACCGACCGTCGTCGCCGACCCGAGCGGGCGTATCGCGGAGATCTATCGCTCGATCGCGCGCAAGGTCGCGGTCCATATTGCCGAGCGCGCGCGCGACATGAGCTCGAAGTTTCCGAACATCGTCGTGCAGAACACCTGAGCGTGACCCCGGACGGATTCCGGGCGGCCGTTCCGGCAACGAGTCCGGCGTTCGAGGCCGCTATTCGCGCGTGGTCTCGCGGTATCATGTCGGCTTCACGGGTTCGGCCCGGCGGCCGCAGGGGGTGGTCGCCGGGCCGGCAAGAGGATCGCATGGGAAAACGAATCGACGGGCAGGCGGTACATGCGTTCATCGTTCTGACTGCCGGCTGCGTGCTGTTGAGCGGCTGCGGCGTGTTCCTGAGACCACAGGAAAAGCGCGCCGACGCGCAGCTACTGCCTACCGTAGGCAATCAGGCGCACGGCCTCGTGACGTTTATCGAGCGCTCGGACGGCGTCCAGGTCACCTACAATCTCGCGGGCTTGCCGCCCAATAGCGATCACGCACTGCAAGTCCACGAGCGCGGCGACTGCAATGCCGCCGACGGCTCGAGCACCGGCCCGGTGTTTTCGCCGGCCGCCGAGCGGTTGAAGGCGGGCGCGCGCGTCGAGGGCGATCTCGGCAACATCCATGCGGATGCGAACGGTGTCGCCACCGGCTTCATCGTCGCGCCGGACGTATCGCTCGACGGCATCCGCTCGGTGCTGCAGCGCGCGGTCGTGCTGCACCACGACGCGACCGATCCCTATGCGTATCCGCAGCACGGCGCGGGCACCGCGCTCGCCTGCGGCGTGATCCGCCAGCAGTGAGCGTTCAGCAGTGAGCCTTCAGCGTCCTCGATGTCCTTTGGCCGCTGCGCGCCATCGGCGGCAACGTTGCCGTGATCGCGTAAAATAAGCGCCTTTGCCGGCCCGCCGGCTGCGCGCCGGACCTCGAAGCGTCGGCCAGCCGTTTTCACCTACCTTTCGTCACACCTGTCATTCACGTCGAACAGCGTTCACCTATGACCATCAAATCCGACAAGTGGATCCGGCGCATGGCCGAGTCGCACAAGATGATCGAGCCGTTCGTGCCCGATCAGGTTCGCGTCTCCAACGAAGGCCGGAAGATTGTCAGCTACGGCACCTCGAGCTACGGCTACGACATCCGCTGCGCCGACGAATTCAAGATCTTCACGAACATCAATTCGACGATCGTCGATCCGAAGAACTTCGACGAGAAATCGTTTGTCGATTTCAAGGGTGACGTCTGCATCATCCCGCCGAACTCGTTCGCGCTCGCGCGCACGGTCGAATATTTCCGCATTCCGCGCAGCGTGCTGACCGTGTGTCTGGGCAAGTCGACCTACGCGCGCTGCGGGATCATCGTCAACGTGACGCCGTTCGAGCCGGAGTGGGAAGGGCACGTCACGCTCGAATTCTCGAATACGACACCTTTGCCTGCGAAAATCTACGCGAACGAAGGCGTCGCCCAGGTGCTGTTTTTCGAAAGCGACGAAATTTGTGAGACGTCGTACGCGGATCGCGGCGGCAAATATCAAGGTCAGCACGGCGTCACGTTGCCGAAAACGTGACGCCGGCAGCGTATTGACCCATCAGCTATCCGGGTGACCGCTGCGCTACTTCGATAACGCAGCGGTCGTTTTCTTTTTGGAGAATCGCCCATGAAGTTCCGTTTTCCCGTCGTCATCATCGACGAAGATTTCCGCTCCGAGAACATCTCGGGTTCCGGCATCCGGGCGCTCGCCGAAGCCATCGAGAAAGAAGGCGCGGAAGTGCTCGGGTTGACGAGCTACGGCGATCTGACTTCTTTCGCGCAGCAATCGAGCCGCGCATCGTGCTTCATCCTGTCGATCGACGACGACGAACTGCTGCCGTACGTCGACAACGTGGTCGTCGAAGGCGAGACGCCGGAACTCGCGGCCGCGATCGTCGCGCTGCGCGCGTTCGTGACCGAAGTGCGCCGCCGCAACGCGGACATCCCGATCTTCCTGTACGGCGAGACGCGCACCTCGCGCCATCTGCCGAACGACATCCTGCGCGAGCTGCACGGCTTCATCCACATGTTCGAGGACACGCCGGAGTTCGTCGCGCGCCACATCATCCGCGAGGCCAAGGTCTATCTCGACTCGCTCGCGCCGCCGTTCTTCAAGGAGCTGGTGCAGTACGCGGAAGAAGGTTCTTACTCGTGGCATTGCCCGGGCCACTCGGGCGGCGTCGCGTTCCTGAAGAGCCCGCTCGGCCAGATGTTCCACCAGTTCTTCGGCGAGAACATGCTGCGCGCCGACGTCTGCAATGCGGTCGACGAGCTCGGCCAGTTGCTCGACCACACCGGCCCGGTGGCGGCCTCGGAGCGCAACGCCGCGCGCATCTTCAGCGCCGACCATGTGTTCTTCGTGACCAACGGCACGTCGACGTCGAACAAGATCGTCTGGCACGGCACGGTCGCGCCCGGCGACATCGTGCTGGTGGACCGCAACTGCCACAAGTCGATCCTGCACGCGATCACGATGACCGGCGCGATTCCGGTGTTCCTCACGCCGACGCGCAACAACTTCGGCATCATCGGCCCGATTCCGCGCAGCGAGTTCGAGCCGGAAAACATTCGCAAGAAGATCGAGGCGAATCCGTTCGCGCGCGAAACGCTCGCGAAGAACCCGGACCTGAAGCCGCGCATCCTGACGATCACGCAAAGCACGTACGACGGCGTGATCTACAACGTCGAGATGATCAAGGACATGCTGGGCGAATGGCTCGACACGCTGCATTTCGACGAAGCGTGGCTGCCGCACGCCGAATTCCACGCGTTCTACCAGGACATGCACGCGATCGGCGCGGGCCGTCCGCGCATCGGCGCGATGGTGTACGCGACGCACTCCACGCACAAGCTGCTCGCCGGCATTTCGCAGGCGTCGCAGATCGTCGTGCAGGATTCGAAGAACAGCCGCTTCGACAAGCATCGCTTCAATGAAGCGTATCTGATGCACACGTCGACGAGCCCGCAGTACGCGATCATCGCGTCGTGCGACGTGGCCGCGGCGATGATGGAAGCGCCGGGCGGCACCGCGCTCGTCGAAGAATCGATTGCCGAAGCGCTCGACTTCCGCCGCGCGATGAGCAAGGTCGACGCCGAATACGGCGACGACTGGTTCTTCAAGGTCTGGGGCCCGGACCGGTTCGCTGAGGAAGGCATCGGCTCGCGCGACGACTGGATGCTGCGCCCGAACGATCCGTGGCATGGCTTCGGCCCGCTCGCCGAAGGCTTCAACATGCTCGACCCGATCAAGGCGACGATCGTCACGCCGGGTCTCGACATGGACGGCGGCTTCGGCGAAACCGGCATTCCGGCCGCGATCGTCACGAAGTACCTCGCCGAGCACGGCATCATCGTAGAGAAGACCGGTCTGTACTCGTTCTTCATCATGTTCACGATCGGCATCACGAAGGGCCGCTGGAACTCGATGGTGACCGAGCTCCAGCAGTTCAAGGACGACTACGACAACAACCAGCCGCTGTGGCGCGTGCTGCCCGAGTTCGTGTCGCATCATCCGATGTACGAGCGCGTTGGGCTGCGTGACCTGTGCCAGCAGATCCACAGCGTCTATCGCGCGAACGACATCGCGCGCCTGACGACCGAGATGTACCTGTCGAGCATGGAGCCGGCGATGAAGCCGTCCGACGCATTCGCGAAGCTCGCGCATCGCGAGATCGACCGGGTGCCGATCGACGAGCTCGAAGGCCGCGTCACGTCGATCCTGTTGACGCCGTATCCGCCGGGCATTCCGCTGCTGATCCCGGGCGAGCGCTTCAACAGGACCATCGTCAACTATCTGCGTTTCGCGCGCGAGTTCAACGAGCGTTTCCCGGGTTTCCATACGGATATCCACGGGCTCGTCGGCGAAATGATCAACGGGCGCATCGAATATTTCGTCGATTGCGTTCGCGTTTGACGATGCAGCGGATGAAGTTCCTGGCGGGCGTCGATGGCTGGCGGCGTGGGGCCGGTGCGTTGGCCTTCGCACTGGTGGCCGGCACGGTGGTGCTCGGCGGCGTGGTGAGTCCGGCGGCGCGTGCCGAAGTTGCCGCCGCTGATCCGATCGACGCGTCGATGCGCGCGTGCCTCGCGCGCGCCGACATGTCGACGACGATGGGGCAGGTGCAGTGCATGGACAACGCGCGGATCGGCTGGAAGGCCGCGGTCGACAGCGCGTACCAGCAACTGCTGTCGAAGCTGCCGCCCGCGCGGCGCAGGTCGTGGCAGAAGAGTCAGTCGAGCTGGCTCACGTCGCGTGACGCGGAAAAGCAACTGCTCGCCGCCGTATTCGCGACGACCCGAGGCTCGACATACGTGCTCTCCGAGGCGGACATGCAGTTGCAGCCGGTGCGCGACCGCGCGCTCGTGCTGCGCAGCGCGGTCGCCAATGCAAGCGGGCCGCTGCCGCGCCGGCCACGCACGTGCAAGGCGGATGCGCGCTGCGAACACGCAATGTTCGATCTGAACCGTTACTACCGCGTGCTCAATTCGAAGATGCCGCCGCAATCGCGGCCGACCCTCGTGCGCGCGCAACGCGCGTGGAGCGCGTATCTGACAGCGTCGACGCCGCTCGTCGACGAACGCGGGCGCATCGATATCATCGGCGCGCGTGTCGCGACGATCAAGCGGCTCTCCGAAACGGTCGGCAACGACTGATGCGCCGGTAACCGCCGACGGCGCGCGCCATCAATCCAGCAGATAACTCTCGCCTTGCGGCTGCGGCGGCGTCAGCGCCGGTTCGCCGCGCAGATCGCGCATCGCGTCCTCGATCGCCGAGGACATCGTGTTGAGCGCGAGGTCGTTGTCGTCGGTGCCGAAGGGCTCCTCGAGCTGCGACGCGATCGCCTCGTGCGCCATGAACGTGTACGCGACGAACACCGCGAACACCGGCGTGAAAATGCCGATGCTGTCGACGAGACCGAACGGCAACGACGCGCAGAAGAAATACACGGTGCGGTGAATCATCACCGAATATGCGAACGGCAGCGGTGTCGACGCGATGCGCTCGCAGCCGCCGATCACATCCGACAAGCCATTCAGATTCCGGTCGAACGCGAGCACCGCCATCGAATCGAGCGCGCCCGCGCGCGCCTGGCGCTGCACCCACTCGCCGAGGCAGAGCATCAGCGCGGCCGGCTTGTAGCGCGCGGCCATCGCGCGCTCGAACAGCGCTGCGGGCAGACGCGCGGCGAGATCTTCGCGCGGGTCGGTCCGGCGCAGCTGATGGCGCAGCGCATGCGGCAGCGCGCTCAACACCGCGAGAAATTCGGCGGCATCCTCTTTCGGCAACTCGCGCGAGGGCAGCGTCAGCACCTGACGCGTCAGCGAGCGCGATTCGTTGAGCAACTGCCCCCACAGCTTGCGCGCTTCCCACCAGCGGTCGTAGCTCGCGTTGTTGCGAAAGCCGAGAAACACCGCGAGCGCGATGCCGACCAGCGAAAACGGCGCGGTCGTGTTGAGGTTCAGATTGACGGGCAAAAGATGATCGTGCGCGGCGAGCGCGACGACCGAGATGCAGAAGATCAGGAACAGGCGCGGCAGCAACTGCGGCAGCACCGAGCCGCGCCACGCGAGCAGCATGCGGAACCAGTTGAGATGCGGGCGGATGATCATGGGGCAGCGCGCGATGCGTCAGGCGATAAAGCACCTATTATCGATCGCTTTTTGCCTCGCATATAAAAGCTCGCACATAAAAGAAAACCCGCGGCATAGGCATCGAATGCGATACCTATGCCGCGGGTTGCCTCACTGCAAGCGGAGCAGGGCCAGCCGCCGTCTCAGTCCCGCGCCGACGAAGCCGCGCCGTGGCTCAGCCAGTCGAGTACCGCGGTCGCGTCGTCGTCCGCGCCTTCGCGGGTCCGCTCGACCGTCTCCGCGACGTCGTCGCTCGGCACCGCGCGGCGAATCGCCACGCCGACCGCGAGAATATCGATCATCACGAGGTGCAGGATGCGCGAGATCATCGACAACTGCGACTCGCGAATCTCGATGTGATCGGTTTCGAGCGCAACGGTCGCGCGCTTCGCGAGCGGCGTGTTGCTCGACGTGATCGCGATCACCTTCGCGCCGGCCTGCATCGCGACGTCGAGCACGCGCAGCAGCTCGGGCGCGCGCCCCGACTTCGACACCGCGACGATCACGTCGCCCTTGCCGAGCAACGCGGCGGAGGCCGCCTGCATGTACAGGTCGCCGTATGCGATGGTCGGAATGCCGAAACGGAAGAACTTGTAGTGCGCGTCCTGCGCGACGATGTTCGAGTTGCCGAGCCCGTAGAACTCGATGCGCCGCGCGCCGTTCAGCAGATCGATCGCGTGCTCGACGTGCTCGAAGTTCAGATGCTCGCGCAACTGCAGGATCGCCGACACGGTGTTGTCGAGCACCTTCGCGCCGAAGTCGGTCGCGGTGTCGCCGAGATGCACCTGGCTGTGGCTCACCGGAATCGTGCCGGTCAAACCGGTCGCGAGCTTCAGCTTGAAGTCCGACAGCCCCTGGCAGCCGAGCGAGCGGCAGAAGCGGATTACGGTCGGCTGGCTTACGTCGGCCTTGCGCGCGATGTCGACGATCGGATCGTTGATGATCGAGCGCGGATGGTTCAGCGCGAGATCGGCGACGCGGCGCTCGGCCGGCGTCAGCGCGTCGCGCATCTGGCGGATCCGCTCGAACACCGCCGACGAGCTGCCGCCCGCGCGGTTCGACAACTGTTCGGCGAGAATCGCCGACACGCCGAGGAAGGCCGGATATTCGGCGGTGATCACGTAGGTCGGCACGCTTTGCAGATACGCCTCGAAGCGGCCCTTCGCCTCGAAGCGCTTGCGAAACGACGAGCGCGCGAAGAATTCGCCGAGGCGCGGCACCACGCCGCCGCCGATATAGATGCCGCCGAGCGCGCCGAGCGTCACCGCGATATTGCCGGCAAAGGTGCCGAGAATGCCGCAGAACACGTCGACCGATTCGGCCGCGAGCGGCTCGCCCTCGAGCGCGCGCCTGACGATCTCGACCGTGTCGATGTTGGCCGCCACGCGCTTCTTGTCGCGGCCCGCGAGCGCGCGGTAGATCACCTCGATGCCCGGACCCGCGGCCACGCGTTCGAACGATACGTGCGACCACTTCTTGCGCGCGTACTGCAGCACGATGTCCTCGCGCTCGTCGGCCGGCGCGAAGCTCGCGTGGCCGCCTTCGCTGCCGAGCGCGATCCAGCGGTCGTCGGCGGGAATCAGGCCGGACACGCCCATGCCGGTGCCGGGGCCGAGCAGGCCGATCACGCTGTTCGGGCGGCGCGCGCCGCCGCCCACCTGCACGCGCTGCGCGTCGGTGAGGCCCGGCAGCGCCATCGCGAGCGCGGTGAAGTCGTTGACGACCAGCAGCGTGTCGAAGCCGAGCGCGCGTCGCGTCGCTTCGATCGAAAAGGTCCAGTCGTGATTGGTCATGCTCACCTGGTCGCCGTCGACCGGGTTCGCGATGGCGATCGCCGCGTGATTGACGCGGCCGATTTTCGTGTCTTTCAGATACTTTCTGATGACGTCGGCGACGCCCGGATAGTCCGCGCACGGATAGACCTGCACCGAGCCGATTTCGCCGGGGCCGGTCTCGAGCGCGAAACGCGCGTTGGTGCCGCCGATGTCGGCGAGCAGTCTCGGTCCGTCGGCGTGCTGGCCCGCGCCCGGCATAGCTTTAGTTTGCACACCAGTAGACATCGAGTCTCACTCCCTTGTCATTTGCCAACTGCGAGATGGCATTTTTTTGTAGCGAAGCGGCGGCGGCGTTGAGCACGTCCATCTTGCGCGGTCCAGCGATCAGCAGAAACAGATGCTTCACTTCCTTGAGCGCGGCGAGCGACCAGCTCACGCGCGCATGGGGCGCGGCGCCCGGATGCACGGCGACGAAACGTTCGGTCGTGGTGATCGCGTGATCCCATTCGGGCGCGTCGGCGAAGATCGACGCGGTGTGGCCGTCCTCGCCCATGCCGAGCACCGCGACGTCGGGCACCGTGGCGAAGCGCGCGTCCGCGTTCAGCGCGGCGACGTGCGCGTTCAGATCCTGCGTGGTGTCGACGAGCGGCCAGAACGTCGCGTTGCGCGCGGCGTTCCGCAGCAGCGTCGCGTGCGCGAACTGCGCGTTGCTCGCGCTGTCGGTTTCCGGCACCCAGCGGTCGTCGACCAGCGTCACCGCGATGCGGGCCCAGTCGAATGCCTGAGTGGACAGCGTCTCGAGGAACGGACGCGGACTGCTGCCGCCGGAGACGGCCAGCATGGCCGGGCGCGCGCCCGGGCTTGACGTGCCGGTGGCGGCCGCCGGTGCGGCAAGCGACGCATGTAACGCGTCGCCCACCGCTTTCGCCAGCGCGTCGGATTGGGCGCGCTGGTCGTCGAAAGCGTGAAGCTCGATCACTTCTCCTCCGTGCTGCTTTCTTGTTAGGTCTGCGGAATCAGCGTTGCTGCTTGCGCGCGGCGCCGTCCATCAATTCATTTACCTCAATTCTCTTCCTCGAGCCAGCAGGTGCCGTGCTGCGCGAGCATCGCGCTCGCCGCGGCCGGTCCCCACGTGCCCGCCGCGTACGGCTTGGGTGGCTTGTGCGACGCATGCCATTCGTTCAGGATCGGTTCGACCCAGCGCCACGCGGCTTCCTGCTCGTCGCGCCGCACGAAGAGGGCGAGCCGGCCGTGGATCACGTCGAGCAGCAGCCGCTGATACGCTTCCATCTGCCCTTCGCGGAAGAACTGGTCGAACGCGAGGTCGAGGTGCACGCTCGCGAGATTCATGCCCTCGCCGGGCTGCTTCGCGAGACAGTACAGACGAATCGTCTCGTTCGGCTGCAGGCGGATCACGAGGCGGTTCGCGCCGGCGCGCAGCGCCGATATGCCGAGCGCCGAATGCGGCACCGGGCGGAAATTCACGACGATCTCGGCGACGCGATCCGCGAGCCGCTTGCCGGTGCGCAGGAAAAACGGCACGCCGGCCCAGCGCCAGTTTTCGATCTCGACCTTCAGCGCGACGAAAGTTTCGGTGGAGCTGTCGGGCTTCACGCCGTGCTCGGTCGCATAGGCCGGCACCGTGCTGCCGCGGATCACGCCAGAATGATACTGGCCGCGCACCGCGACCTTGCCGATTTCCTGCGGATCGACCGGTTTCAACGCGCGCAGCACGCGCAGTTTTTCGTCGCGCACCGAATCCGAATCCATCGAATGCGGCGGTTCCATCGCGACGATCGACAGCAATTGCAGCAGGTGGTTCTGCACCATGTCGCGCAGCGCGCCGGTATTGTCATAGAAATCGCCGCGCCCTTCGACGCCGAGCTCCTCGGCGATCGTGATCTGGATGCTCTCGACCCATTCGCGGCGCCACAGCGGCTCGAAGAGCGCGTTGCCGAAGCGCAGCGCGAGCAGGTTCTGCACCGGCTCCTTGCCGAGGTAATGGTCGATCCGGTAGATCTGCTCTTCCGCGAAGATCTCGCCGACCGCGTCGTTAATCGCATTCGACGACTTGAGATCGTAGCCGAGCGGCTTTTCGAGCACGATGCGCGCGTTGGTATTGAGCCCGACCGACGCGAGCGCATGACAGATCGGCACGAACAGCGACGGACCGGTCGCCAGATAGAACACGCGGATGCCGGGCCGGTCCTGGATCGCGTCGCGCAGATGCACGAAGTCTTCCGGCTTGCCGAGGTCGATCTTCACGAACTCGATGCGCGCGAGGAAGCTCGTCCACACGCCGTCGTCCACTCCGTTCTTCGACACGTAGGGCTTGACGTGTTCGTCTACCCATTGCAGGTACTCGCCGCGATCCGCCACGTGCCGCGCCACCGCCACGATCTTGCCGCTGTCGGCGAGCATGCCGCCGGCGCGGTGCGCCTCGAACAGCGCGGGCAGGATCTTGCGCATCGACAGATCGCCGGTTCCGCCGAAGAGAACGAAGGTGAAGCTTGAATCGGTTTGCATGAGTCTCCGTCGATGTCCTGTGGGGTCGCCGCGCCGATCCGATACCGACCGCGCAGTGATTGCACGGCGAGCGGGGAAGAGCGACCGTAGTCCGATAAAATATTTTTTGACACTGAATTGTAGTTTAACTACAATCCAAATCAAGAGGTAGCGCTAATTCGATGAAAAAAGCGTGCGTTGTTCCGGCGGGATGCGCGTTTTTGCGAATCGGCGGGCGTCCCCGCATGTTATCGGACAGGGGCCGCGCTTGCCGGCCATCCTGCAGGGTCGTTGCCTGCTGCCTGTGTAACGACAGGCGTCGGATCGGTGTATGAAGTACCTCGAGTCTGCCGCGCGACGCGGGCAGGCAAAAATCAAAAGAGGAGACAGTCAGTTGCATCCCGAACCACTCACCTCTTGAGCGTCCAGCGGCCGGACATCGGTCCGCCGGCACATGCCCTCGCGCATGCGCCCGACCGTGCTCGATCGCCCAGTGTTTTGCCTGTTTGAACCAACCACAGCACCCTGGCGACATCAGGGGCCATTCGTTTTTTTGTTCAGGTGTCTGGAGGAGATAAGCAATGAAATTTCGCGCGATCATGGGCGCTCTGTGCGCTGCGGGTCTGATGTGTGGCGTGTCGGCCGTGCAGGCCGCCGAGTCGGTCGAAGTGCTGCACTGGTGGACTTCGGGCGGCGAATCCAAGGCCGTCGGCGTCCTCAAGGACGACATGACGAAGCAGGGTTACACGTGGAAGGACTTCGCGGTCGCGGGCGGCGCCGGCGCGGCGGCCATGACGGCACTCAAGACCCAGGTGATCTCGGGCAACGCGCCGAGTGCCGCGCAGATCAAGGGGCCGCTGATCCAGGACTGGGCTTCGCAGGGCGTGCTGGTGCCGATCGATTCCGTGGCGGGCGACTGGAAGAAGAACCTGCCGCCGGAAATCGACAAGATCATGCACGCGGACGGCCACTACGTCGCGGCGCCGTTCTCGGTGCACCGCGTGAACTGGCTGTACATCAACAAGGCGGCGCTCGACAAGGCGGGCGGCAAGGTGCCGACCACGTGGCCCGAGTTCTTCGCGGTGGCTGACAAGATGAAAGCCGCGGGCATCCAGCCGATCGCGATGGGCGGCCAGCCGTGGCAGGACCTGACGCTGTGGGAAGACGTCGTGCTGTCGCAGGGCGCGGACTTCTACAAGAAGGCGCTCGTCGACCTCGACCAGAAGACGCTGACCTCGGACAAGATGGTCCAGGTGTTCGACACGGTCCGCAAGATCCAGGGCTACTTCGACGCCGGCCGCACGGGCCGTGACTGGAACCTCGCGACGGCGATGGTCATCAACGGCAAGGCCGGCATGCAGTTCATGGGCGACTGGGCGAAGGGCGAATTCACCAACGCCGGCAAGAAGTCGGGCACCGACTTCGTCTGCGCCGCCGTGCCGGGTACCGAAAAGGCCTACACGTTCAACGTCGACTCGTTCGTGTTCTTCCAGCAGAAGGGCCAGAAGGCCGCGACGCCGGGCCAGCTCGCGCTCGCGAAGACGATCATGTCGCCGGACTTCCAGGAGCAGTTCAGCCTGTACAAGGGCTCGATCCCGGTGCGCCTCGGCGTGCCGATGGACAAGTTCGACGACTGCGCGAAGAAGTCGTACGCGGATGAGCAGACCGCGATCAAGGCAGGCGGCTATGTGCCGTCGCTCGCTCACGGCATGGCTCAGCCCGACGCGGCAGCCGGCGCGATCTCCGACGTCGTCACGAAGTTCATGAACTCGCAGGAAGATTCGAAGACCGCGGTTCAGGCGCTCGCGAAGGCGGCGAAGACCAGGTAAGTGAAGTAAGCGAAGCGGTGCGCCCGGCGGCTTCCAGCGAAACGCCGGGTGTGTCCTTCGGGCCGCCTCGTGCCGGACGTCGCGCTGCATCGAGTGTGACGCGAGGCGCGAGGCGGCTTCACCCTGGTTTCATCGAGTCACACCCAGGCCGTCGCGGTTCCCCACCATGCATGGGCGGGAAGCCGCACGGCACAGTTTCAGCAGGAGTCGAGTAGTGACTGCTTCTATCAGCGGAAACGGGAAAACGGCTGCCGCCACCCGCCGCGCGTCGCCCACGGCGGCCCTCGCCGATCGCTGGATTCCGAAGCTGGTGCTCGCGCCCAGCGTCGTGATCAGCCTGATCTTCGTGTATGGCTTTATCGCAATCACCGGCTATCTGTCGCTGTCTACTTCGCGGCTGATGCCCCGCTTCGAGTTCGCCGGTCTCGACCGTTATCGCGAACTGTTCGACAACGACGTGTTCTGGACCTCGGCCGCGAATCTCGGCTGGTTCGGCATTCCGTTCATCGGCATCTGCATCGGCCTGGGTCTGCTGCTTGCGATCCTGCTCGATCAGCAGATCCGCAACGAAGGCGCGCTGCGCGCCGTGTTCCTGTACCCGATGGCGCTGTCGTTCATCGTGACCGGCACCGCATGGCAGTGGATTCTCACGCCGAGCATCGGCATCGAGAAGGTGTTTCACGACTGGGGCTGGACGAGCTTCTCGTTCAACTGGCTCGGCGACCCGGACAAGGCTATCTTCTGTATCGTGATCGCGGCGGTCTGGCAATCCACCGGTTTCGTGATGGCGCTTTTCCTCGCGGGCCTGCGTGGTGTCGACGGCGAAATCTTCAAGGCCGCGCAGATCGACGGCGCGAACCTGCCGACCATCTACCGCAAGATCGTGATTCCGAGCATGCGGCCGGTGTTCTTTTCCGTGCTGCTGATTCTCTGCCACATCACCATCAAGACGTTCGACCTCGTCGTCGCGTTGACCGCGGGCGGCCCGGGCACGTCGTCGTCGCTGCCGGCTATCTTCATGTACACGTTTTCGTTCAATCGCGGGCAGCTCGGCGTCGGCGCGGCATCGTCGATCATGATGCTCGCCACCGTTGTGGCCGTGCTCGTGCCGCTGATGTATCTGGAATCGAGGAGCACGCGCAATGCAGCCTAAGATGACGATCAGCCGTGCCGTCATTTACGCGGCCCTGATCCTGTTCGCCCTGTATTTCCTGTTTCCGCTGTACGTGATGCTGTCCACATCGTTCAAGGACATCGACCAGTTGCGCACCGGCAACCTGCTGACGCCGCCGACGCACTGGACCTTCGCGCCGTGGCTCAAGGCGTGGAGCGGCGCGTGTACCGGCGTGCGCTGCGACGGCATGCAGCCGTTCTTCATGAACTCGGTGCGCATGGTGATTCCGGCCGTGCTGATCTCGTCGATCATCGGCGCGTTCAACGGCTACGTGCTCACGCACTGGCGGTTCCGCGGCGCCGATCCGATCTTCACGATGCTGCTGGTCGGCTGTTTCATTCCGTTCCAGGCGATCCTGCTGCCGATGGCGCGCCTCGAGGGCATGCTCGGCCTGTCGAACACGACGAGCGGTCTGGTGCTGGTGCACGTGATCTACGGTATCGCGTTCACGACGATGTTCTTCCGCAACTTCTACGTGAGCGTGCCGGCTGAACTCGTGAAGGCCGCGCGGATCGACGGCGCGGGTTTCTTCACGATCTTCACGAAGATCCTGCTGCCGGTGTCGCTGCCGATCTTCATGGTGTGCCTGATCTGGCAATTCACGCAGATCTGGAACGACTTCCTGTTCGGTATCGTGTTCTCCGGCGTCGATTCGATGCCGATCACGGTGGCGCTGAACAACCTCGTGAACACCTCGACCGGCGTGAAGGAATACAACGTGGACATGGCCGGCGCGATCATCGCGGCGCTGCCCACCTTGCTCGTCTACATCATCGCCGGACGTTACTTCGTGCGCGGCCTGACCGCGGGCGCGGTGAAGGGCTAAATCATCGTAGAGCGACGGCGTCGCGGCGTACCCGCGCCGCCGTCACCCGACAAGACGTTTTCAGGCAGTACCAGAGAAGAGGATTCACAGCATGGCAAGCCTTTCCATCCGTGACGTGTACAAGACCTACCCGAACGGGGTGCCGGTTCTGAAGGGTGTCAACATCGACATCGAAGACGGTCAGTTCCTGATTCTGGTCGGCGGCTCGGGCTGCGGTAAGTCGACGCTGCTCAACATGATCGCCGGTCTCGAAACCGTGACCAAGGGCGAGATCCAGATCGACGGCAAGACGGTGAACAACCTGTCGCCGAAAGATCGCGACATCGCGATGGTGTTCCAGTCGTATGCGCTCTATCCGTCGATGACGGTGCGCGAGAACATTTCGTTCGGCCTGAACATCCGCAAGGTGCCGAAGCAGGAGCAGACGCAGATCGTCGAGCGCGTGTCGAACACGCTGCAGATCAAGCATCTGCTCGACCGCAAGCCGGGCCAGCTGTCCGGTGGCCAGCGTCAGCGCGTCGCGATGGGCCGTGCGCTGGCGCGCGATCCGGTGATGTTCCTGTTCGACGAACCGCTGTCGAACCTCGACGCGAAGCTGCGTATCGAGATGCGTTCGGAAATCAAGCTGCTGCATCAGCGCCTCGGCACGACGATCGTCTACGTGACGCACGACCAGATCGAAGCGATGACGCTCGGCGACCGCATCGCGGTGATGAAGGACGGCATCGTGCAGCAGTTCGGCGCGCCGCAGGATATCTACGATTCGCCGTCGAACCTGTTCGTCGCGGGCTTCATCGGCGCGCCGCCGATGAACTTCATCGAGGGCAAGCTGGTCGAGCAGGGTACGGGCGTCGGCGTCGAGCTCGATACGGGCGTCACGCGCAAGGTGCTGGTGCTGCCGTTCGAGTCGTCGAAGGTGCGCTCGCATATCGGCGCCAACGTGATTCTCGGCCTGCGCCCGGAGCGCATCACCGACGCGCGCGGCGCGCACGGCGACGATTCGAAGCTGCAGCCGATCGAAGTGAAGGTCGATGTGATCGAGCCGACCGGTCCGGACACGCTGGTGTTCGCGCAGATCAACGGCAAGCGCGTGGTGAGCCGCGTGCACCCGGCGTCGAACCCGCAGCCGACGATGAACACGACGCTGCTGTTCGATACGTCGAAGGCGGTGCTGTTCGATCCGGCCAATGAAGAGCGGATCGCGTAAGCGTCAGATCGGTCGCTTCAGAAGGGAAAAGCCCCATGCGTTGAACCGCGCATGGGGCTTTGTTTTGCCGCGGCGTGTGGAAAGAGATGGGCGTTACGCCGCCTCGGCCGGACGCAGGTCCGGATTGTTGCGCGCGAGCTCGCTGACCCATTCGATGAACGCGCGCAGCCGCGAGCTCAGATTGCGGCGGTGCGCGTACAGGACCGACAGCGGCGTGCCGGGGCTCGTGTAGTTGCCGAGAATTTCCCGCAACGCGCCTTGCCCGATCAGCTCGGCGACCATGAAGCGCGACGGCTGGATGATGCCGTGCCCGAGCACGCCCGCGCTGATGTACACCGAGCCGTCGTTGACCGCGAGCGTGCTCTTCATCTGCACCCGCTCGATTGCGCCGTTCACCTCGTATTCGAACGGGAAGGTTTTGCCGCTGCGCGCGGACACGTAGTTCACCGCGCGATGATCGGCGAGTTCTTCGAGCGTGGTCGGCGTGCCGAACTTCTCCAGATACGCGGGCGACGCGCACGTGACGATGCGCGCGAGGCCGATGCGCCGCGCGACGAGGCTCGATTCCTCCGGCGTGCCCATGCGGATCACGCAATCGACGCCGTCCTGGATCAGGTCGATGTTGCGGTCCGCGAGACCGAGGCGCACGTCGATTTGCGGGTACCGGCGGTAGAAGTCGTCGAGCGCGGGCAGGAGCAGCGAGCGGGCGAGCGTGCCGGACGTATCGACGCGAATCGTGCCGGCCGGATTCTCGCGCTTGTTCGACAGCGACGATTCGGCTTCGGCGACGTCGGCGAGAATGCTCACGCAGCGCTCGTAGAACGCCGCGCCGTCTTCGGTCACGCTGACCTGGCGCGTGGAGCGGTTCAGAAGCCGCACGCCGACGTGTTCCTCGAGCGCCTGGATCGTGCGGCTGACCTTGGCGCGCGGCAGGTCGAGCGATTCGGATACTTTGGTGAAGCTGTTCGCTTCGACCACACGCGTAAATATCTCCATCGCTTCGAAACGGTCCATGGTGTGCCTTGTGGGTGGTGAGCCGGGGAGAGAAGCAGGCTTGCGGGATGAAGTCTACAGCGAGGAAAACCGCTTGTCTCAAGGCGGGCGCGGTTCGCTCGCCGTTCAATCCCGATCCGGCGCGCCGAGCGGAAAGAGCGGCCGGTACGGCCGCGCTTCATCGACCGCGCGCGCGAACGACGGCCGCGCGAGCAGCCGCTGCCGGTACGCGCGCACGTGCGCGAAGGCCGGCCCGATCGGATGCGTCCAGTCGGCGTAGAACAGCGACGGGGCGGCGGCGCAGTCCGCGAGGCTGAAGGTGTCGCCGGCGGCCCATTCGCGCCCGGCCATCAGCTTGTCGAGCCACGCGTACGAGGTATCGAGCATCGCGCGCGCATCGGCGACGCCGCGCGGGTCGCGTTCGGTGGCGGCGCGCAGGCTGTCGTAGACGATGCGCTGTTGCGGTGTCGAAATGTAGTTGTCGAAGAAGCGGTCCAGCATGCGCACGTCGAGCGCGGCGCGCGCGTCGGCCGGCAACAGCGCGACGGGCCCCGGATGATGCAGGCCCAGGTACTCGATGATGATGCTCGCCTCGACCACGGTGCGGCTGCCGTCGACGAGCACCGGGAAGCGCCTGATCGGCCACAGCGCGGCGAATTCGGCCATGATTTGCGGGTTGTCGTGCGCGAGCATGCGCATCTCGAACGGTGTGCCGTTTTCGTAGAGCGCGGTCAGGACCTTCTGGCAGTAGGAAGAGAACGGGTGGGCATAGAGCTGCAGGGGCATCGCGATCACCTTTGACGTTTGGGGAGGGCGCGGTGACCACGATGGCCGCCGCGCGACGGCCACCGTGGCCGTTTATCCGACGACGAACGGCGGTCGCGAAAATCGACAGCCTGCGCGTGGCGCACCGCTGTTGACCCGCTCAGGACTTCGCCTGCACCCCATGAGCCGGCAACGCCCCCGGTTGCAACAGCACGACCACCGCGCCGGCGCCACCGTCGTGCGGGCGCGCCTGACAGAACGCGATGACCTCGGACTTCTGCACGAGCCACGCGCGCACCTTGCCCTTCAACACCGGTTCCTTGCCGATCGAGCCCAACCCCTTGCCGTGGATCACGCGCAAACACCGCAAGCCGCGCTTCACCGATTCGCGGATGAATTCCGCGAGCGCTTCGCGCGCTTCCTCGCGCCGCATGCCGTGCAGGTCGATCTGCGCCTGCACGATCCAGTCGCCGCGCCGCAGTTTGCGCACGACGTCGCGGCTCACGCCGGGGCGGCAATACGACAGCGTTTCGTCGGTTTCGAGCAGCACCTCGGGGTCGAATTCGTCGGAGATCGCTTCGTGCAGCACCGCTTCTTCGTCGAGCAGCGTTTGCACCGGCAGCGGCGGCGGGGGGTTGCGCGTGAGCGTCGCGCGCGGCGGAATCGCGAGCGGCGCGACTTCGCCGATTTCGCGGCGGAACAGATCGGCATCGGCCGCCGCTTCGCGCTGGGCCGCCTTTGCCGCCGCCTGCTCGCGCTCGCGCCGTTGCGCGTCGCTCTTCAATGCGTCACGCAACGCGCCGAGGCCAGCGAGCCCGCTCGCGCGCTCGAGCTTCGGCGCAACGGCGGGCGCGGCCGGCGCAGGCGCGGACCGCGTGGCGGCTTGCGGACGTCTCGGTTCGTTCGGATGGGGCTGATTCTTCGGCATATCGGCAATACACGCGGAAAGGGCAACGGGTCGTGCGGGGCTGGCGCGGCGGCGCATCGTGTGCATCGGCTCGCGGGTGATCCGACGCGCGGAATCGGGCACCGATGCCAGCCGCGAAAGCGCGGTAAAAGCACGCAAGCTGGAAGCACAACTCAAACACGCAGCGTAAAAGAGATGAGCGAGACGGGCGCAAAAAAGGCCGCCGGCTTTTCAGCCGCGGCCTTCCCGTGAAGCAGACGGCCGGGCTTCGCCCCGCCGTCATTTTACCGTCGCGCCCGGTGTGGCGACCTCACGTCGCGAGCGCGCGTCGCGGATCAGCGCTCCGCTTCCTGGCTCATCGCGTGCTCGCCGGCCATCTCATCGATGGTCTCGAGATAGCGCTGCGCGTCGAGCGCGGCCATGCAGCCGGTGCCCGCGCTCGTGATCGCCTGGCGGTACACGTGGTCCTGCACGTCGCCCGCGGCGAATACGCCCGGCACGCTGGTCGCGGTCGCGAAACCGTTCAGGCCGCCCTTCGTGATGATGTAGCCGTTCTTCATCTCGAGCTGGCCTTCGAAGATGTCCGTGTTCGGCTTGTGGCCGATCGCGACGAACAGGCCTTGCAGCGCGATGTCGGTAGTTTCGCCGGTCTGCGTGTTCTTGATGCGCACGCCGGTCACGCCGGACTGATCGCCGGTCACTTCGTCGAGCACGTGGTTCCACCTGATTTCGACGACGCCTTCCTTCTCCTTCGCGAGCAAACGGTCGATCAGGATCGGCTCGGCGCGGAACTTGTCACGGCGATGGATCACGGTCACTTTCTTCGCGATGCCGGCGAGGTACAGCGCCTCTTCGACCGCGGTATTGCCGCCGCCGATCACGGCCACGTGCTGCTGCTTGTAGAAGAAGCCGTCGCAGGTCGCGCAGGCTGACACGCCCTTGCCCATGAACGCTTCTTCCGACGGCAGGCCGAGGTATTGCGCCGACGCGCCGGTCGAGATGATCAGCGAATCACACGTGTATTCGCCCGAATCGCCGATCAGGCGGATCGGCTTTTCGGCGAGCTTCGCTGTGTGGATGTGGTCGAAGATGATTTCGGTGTTGAAGCGCTCGGCATGCTCGAGAAAGCGCGTCATCAGCTCCGGGCCCTGCACGCCGTTGGCGTCGGCGGGCCAGTTTTCGACGTCGGTCGTGGTCATCAGTTGGCCACCCTGCGCGAGGCCCGTGATGAGTACCGGCGACAGGTTGGCGCGCGCCGCGTAGACCGCCGCCGTGTAGCCGGCGGGACCGGAACCGAGAATCAGAACCTTGGCGTGTTTCGTTGCAGTTGCGGGCATGATCGAATCCTTGTACGGCGCGCGGCTCGCCGCTGCGAGGCCGTGCGTTTTTGAGCTGAAACTGTAGATGGGTATCAGTGCGGCATTATAAAGGGCGGGGCGCGCGGCTGCGCCATCAAGCTTTACGATCGCCGCGATAGCATGGCGGCGCGCGGGCGCGGAGCAACGCGATCGAACCCGCGCGCGCCCGGACGCTTTTGTGTTCTGTGGCCAAACAGCCAAGTTACCGTCATTTACAGCCTTGCGCGAGGCACAGCGTTTACAATAGGCCGGATCGACGTTTCCGGTAGCCGGGATCGGGCCAGCAGCCGCGCGCGGCGAGGCTCGCGGTCCCGCTCCCGGCGGCAGTTCAGCCTGAACCGGCTACCCCAGGCAACAGGATCAATGGCAAAAGCTCCTTATTCCGCGAGCGCGCAGGCATTGCCGCACCGCATGTCGCGCCTTTTCACCGAAATCCGCTGGATTCTGCAGGTCGCGCTCGGCGTATTCCTGCTGATGTCGCTCGTCAGCTACAGCAGGCACGATCCGAGCTGGACCCACGCCGCGCAGGTCGACCATATCTCGAACTGGGCGGGCCGCGTCGGCGCGTGGACGTCCGATATCCTGCTGCTGCTGTTCGGCCTGTCCGCCTACTGGTGGATCGTGCTGCTCGGCCGCCATATCTCCGCGAACTACAAACGCATCACCCGTCACGAAGAGCAGGAAGACGACGAAGCACCGCGCGGCGTGAGCTGGCTCGCGGACGTGTTCGCGTTCCTGCTCGTGCTGCTGTCGTGCAACGGTATCGAGGCGCTGCGCATGTGGTCGCTGAAGGTGCAGTTGCCGCGCGCGCCCGGCGGCGTGATCGGCGAGGCCGTCGCGCGCGGCGTATCGCACGCGCTCGGCTTCACCGGCGGCACGCTCGCGCTGCTGCTCGGACTCGCGATCGGGCTGTCGTTGTATTTCCGCTTTTCGTGGCTGTCGGTCGCCGAGAAGGTCGGCGAGTCGATCATTTCCGCGGTGACGTTCGCGAAGCTGCGCCGCGAGGCCGGGCGCGACCGCAAGCTCGGCGAAGCGGCCGCGGTCAAGCGCGAGGGCAAGGTCGAGAAGGGCCGCGTGCGCATCGAGGAACACGAGCCCGTGGTGATCGTGCCGCCCATCGTCACACCGGCGAAGTCGGAGCGCGTCGAGAAGGAGCGGCAGGTGCCGCTCTTCACCGATCTGCCGGGCGACTCCACGCTGCCGCCCATTTCGCTGCTCGACCCCGCGCCCGCCGCGCAGGAAACCATCTCTGCGGACACGCTCGAATTCACGTCGCGTCTGATCGAGAAGAAGCTGAAGGACTTCGGTGTCGAGGTGAGCGTGGTCGCCGCCTATCCGGGGCCGGTCGTCACGCGCTATGAAATCGAGCCGGCCACCGGCGTGAAGGGCAGCCAGATCGTCAATCTCGCGAAGGACCTCGCGCGTTCGTTGTCGCTCGTGTCGATCCGCGTGGTCGAAACGATTCCGGGCAAGAACTACATGGCGCTCGAGCTGCCGAACCAGCGCCGTCAGACGGTGAGCCTCTCCGAGATTCTCGGCTCGGCCGTGTATGCGGATGCCGCGTCGCCGCTCACGATGGGTCTCGGCAAGGACATCGGCGGCAAGCCGGTGTGCGCCGACCTCGCGAAGATGCCGCATTTGCTCGTCGCCGGCACGACCGGGTCGGGCAAGTCGGTCGGTATCAACGCGATGATCCTGTCGCTGCTGTACAAGGCGAGCGCCGAGCAGGTGCGCATGATCCTGATCGATCCGAAGATGCTCGAAATGAGCGTCTACGAAGGCATTCCGCATCTGCTGTGTCCGGTCGTCACCGACATGCGCCAGGCGGGCCACGCGCTGAACTGGGCAGTCGCCGAAATGGAGCGCCGCTACAAGCTGATGAGCAAGCTCGGCGTGCGCAACCTCGCCGGCTACAACAACAAGATCGACGATGCGGCCAGGCGCGACGAGAAGCTGCCGAATCCGTTCAGCCTCACGCCGGACGATCCGGAGCCGCTCACGCGTCTGCCGAACATCGTGATCGTGATCGACGAGCTGGCCGACCTGATGATGGTCGTCGGCAAGAAGGTCGAGGAGCTGATCGCGCGGATCGCGCAGAAGGCGCGCGCGGCGGGCATCCACCTGATTCTCGCGACGCAGCGTCCGTCGGTCGACGTGATTACCGGCCTCATCAAGGCCAACGTGCCGACGCGCATGGCGTTCCAGGTGTCGTCGAAAATCGACTCGCGCACGATTCTCGACCAGCAGGGCGCGGAGTCGCTGCTCGGCATGGGCGACATGCTGTATCTGCCGCCGGGCACCGGGCTGCCGGTGCGCGTACATGGCGCGTTCGTGTCGGATGACGAGGTGCACCGCGTCGTCGACAAGCTCAAGGAGCAGGGCGAGCCGAACTACATCGAGGGCATTCTCGAGGGCGGCGTCGCCGGCGAGGGCGACGAAGGCTCCGTGGGAACCGGCGCGACCGACGGCGAGTCGGACCCGCTATACGACCAGGCGGTCGACGTGGTGCTGAAGAACCGCCGCGCGTCGATCTCGCTGGTGCAGCGGCACTTGCGCATCGGCTACAACCGGGCGGCGCGCCTGCTCGAACAGATGGAGAATTCGGGCGTGGTGTCGGCGATGTCGTCGAACGGCAATCGCGAGATCCTGGCGCCGGCGCGCGAAGCGGAATAAGCCGCATACCTTTAGCCACTGCGTTGCGCCGCCACGGCTCCACGCCGGATAAGCCGCTCACTGTTCACTGTTCCCACGGCGCGCTTGCCAACGCAGCCCTTCACCGAATCCAATCAACGGAGAAAAAAACCTATGCAAGCATTCGCGCAGCAGGATGCCCGAGAGCGTCAGTCCGGACGTGTCGATCAGTTCGTGCGCCGTCTCGTGCGCGGCGCGGGCAGCGTGGCGATCGGCGCGTCGCTGCTCGTCGCCTCGCAGGCATTCGCGAGCGGCACCGAGCAACTGAAGGCGTTCATCGCGCAGGTTCATTCGGCGCGCGGCACCTTCGTGCAGCAGGAAGTGCGCGCGCCGAGCAAGGCGCAAGGCGCGAGCGGCGCACTGCCCACCGGCGGCGCGAACAAGCCGACCACGTCGAGCGGTTCGTTCACGTTCGCTCGGCCCGGCAAGTTCATCTGGCAGTACGAGAAGCCCTACGCGCAGCTATTGCAGGCGGACGGCGACAAGCTCTACGTGTACGACAAGGACCTGGACCAGGTGACGGTGCGCGCGCTCGGCAATGCGCTTGGCGCGAGCCCGGCGGCGATCCTGTTCGGCAGCAACGATCTCGACAGGAACTTCACGTTGCGCGACGCCGGCGTGAAGGCCGGCATCGACTGGCTCGAGCTGACGCCGAAAGCGAAGGACACGCAATTCGAGCGCGTCGGCATCGGCTTCAAGGACGGCAATCTCGAAGCGATGGAATTGCACGACGTGTTCGGCAACGTGACGCTGCTGACGTTCTCGAACATCCAGAAGAATCCGCAGTTGCCGGCCGACACGTTCAGGTTCACGGTGCCGAAGGGCGCGGATGTGATCAACGGATAAACGTCGTCGGCGGCGCGGAAATTCGCGCGATGTGGACGGCTGTCAAGCCGCGCTTTTGAGCGCGGCTTTTTTATTTGCGCGTGATTTGCGCGGATACGAGCGCGCGAATCGTTCGAAAGTGTGCGCTGCAACGGATGCCTGCCTGTTTCAGCAGATGTCATTGTTTAGTGGGAGACTGGAACGCACGGCATCATCAGTGTGTGTGTAAGCGTTCCGGACTTTCGAGGCTTTCGTCGACACTATTTGACAATTTTTTTGCTGCGACGCAACAAGATAACGCCTACACTGGTCGAAGTCAGCAATTGCTTCGGATGTTTGGAAAGGTGAGGCATGTCATGAACCTGTCTTCTTCACAAGATTTACGTTTTTCCCCCTCGCTGCATGTTTTCGAGCAGGAAGGCGGCTGGCATTGGGGTATCACGGTTCCGCGGCGGGTGGGCAGCGGGTTCAAGGTCGTCGCTTACAGCGAGAAAACCTTTGTCGACGAGGCAGAGGCACATCGGGAAGGCAATCGCGCGCTCGCGCGTTTCGCCGAGGCGCCGGCGATGGCGTTCGAGCACCAATAAAAGGCGAGTACTTATCCAATATGCAACAATTTGCATATTGTTTTGACTTCGAGGAGATCGTGGCGGTAATGTGCCGGTCTTTTTGAGATTCGCTTTTACCTTGACTTTTGCAGAATACGAAACCACGCGCCCCCTGAGCGTGGAGCTGGACGGCGTGAACTACGCCGGAACCTACCGTGTGATGACGGGCACCGTCGTCGTTCATTTCGAGAACGAATCCAAATTTGCTTCGTACGCGCCGAATCGGCCGGAAATCGTCGCGCGCTGGCTGCTTACGGATCTTTGCCGGAAAGTCGAATCCCGCAGGCGTAAAGCGACGAGAAAATAGGCGATAAGTCGCTCTGGAATTGCGACCAGAATGCGTTTTTTCAGAGCCGTACGCAGGCTCGAAAAAAACCGGCAACACAACGCAATATTTGAGGAAGAATCGAGGTTCGCCCGGCGACGGTGCGCGTTGCAGCGCCGTCCAGCCGGTTTGTGCGGAAATCGCGCTGCTTCCTTGCCTGCCGAGCCACGATGACTACCTCCTCCTTCGTTTTCCCGGAAGCCGGCGAACGGCCGCAGCCGCTATCCGGCAACGCGATGCCGCGTTGCGGCGGCATCGCGACGATGATGCGTCTGCCGAACGTCGGCTCGCCCGCCGGCTTCGATGCGTGCTTCGTCGGCGTACCGTTCGATCTCGGCACGTCGAACCGTACCGGCGCGCGTTTCGGACCGCGCCAGATCCGCAGCGAATCGGTGCTGCTGCGGCCGTACAACATGGCGACGCGCGCGGCGCCATTCGATTCGCTGCGCGTCGCCGATCTCGGCGATGTCGCGATCAATCCGTACAACCTGCACGATTCGATCGCGCGGATCGAAACCGCGTACGACGAAATCCTCGCGCACGACTGCAAGCCGATCACGCTCGGCGGCGATCACACGATCGCGTTGCCGATCCTGCGCGCGATCCATCGCAAGCACGGCAAGGTCGGCCTGATTCACATCGACGCGCACGCGGACGTCAACGACACGATGATGGGCGAGAAGATCGCGCACGGCACGCCGTTTCGCCGCGCGGTCGAAGAGGGGCTGCTCGATTGCGGGCGCGTCGTGCAGATCGGTCTGCGCGGCACCGGTTATGCGGCCGAGGACTTCGACTGGTGCCGCGACCAGGGCTTCGACGTCGTGCAGGCCGAGGCGTGCTGGAACCAGTCGCTCGTGCCGTTGATGGCGCGCGTGCGCCAGCGCATGGGCGATGGTCCGGTGTATGTCACGTTCGATATCGACGGCATCGATCCGGCGTTCGCGCCGGGTACGGGCACGCCGGAAATCGCGGGGCTCACGGTGCCGCAGGCGCTCGAAATCATTCGTGGCGCGCGGGGTTTGAACATCGTCGGCTGCGATCTGGTCGAGGTCGCGCCGCCGTACGATCCATTCGGCACGACCGCGCTGCTCGGCGCGAATCTCGCGTTCGAGTTGCTGTGCGTGCTGCCGGGCGTCGAGTATCGGGCTACCGCGCGTTGAAGCCGCAGCGCGTTATCGCGCACGGCCGTTTCGTTCGGCGGACAAAAAAAGACCTGCATTTGCAGGTCTTTTTTGTTCTCATGCAAGCGTATTCAACCGCGGGCGCTCACGCATACGCAGTCTTGCGCGCCGACACGAACACGAAGTAGCACACCGCGCCGATCGCGAGCGAAGGCAGCGTCGCGCCGAGATTCGGCAGCCATTGATTGATCACCTGGTACGCGGCGATGCCGATCGCCCATGCGATGAACGCGCTCAGATGCCAGCCGCCCGAGAAGCCATAGCGGCCGCGCGCGTCGGCGAGCACGGCGGCATCGATGCGGCGCTTGCGCACGATGAAGTGATCCATCAGCACGACGCCGAACAGCGGCGCGAACACCGAGCCGATCAGCAGCAGGAAGTTCTGGTACTTCGCCATCGGCACGAGCAGCGCGATCAGCGTGCACAGCGCGCCGAACGCCGCCGACAGCAGCGGCACGCTCGCGCGCGCCCAGAACGTGCCGGTCGATACCGCGGCCGAGTGGATGTCGGCAAACGCGTTGTCGATTTCGTCGATCAGGATCAGCAGCAGCGCGAAACCGCCGCCGGCCTGCGCGAGCGCGCCCGTCAGCAGCGCATCGCCGCCGCCCGCCGCGAGACCATAGATCGCGCCGAGCGCATAGAACCAGATGTTCGCGATGCCGTAGCCCGCCAGCGTGCCGCGGAACGTCTCGCCGGCGCGCCGGCCGAAGCGCGTGTAGTCGGCGATCAGCGGCAGCCACGACAGCGGCATCGCGACCACGAGGTCGACCGCGCCGCCGAACGACATCTCGCCGGTGCCGGGCCGATGCATCATGTCCACGAGATTGTGGCGCGCGAGCAGGTTCCACGTGAGCCACAGGGCGCCCGCGAGCAGCAGCCAGATGCCCCAGGTGCGCAGAAAGCGCCGCACGAACGACAGCGGGCCGCTGATCGCCAGCAGCGTCGCGAGCAGGCCGAAGATCACGGTCCAGACGAGCGGCATCGACAGACCGAACGCCTGTTTCGCGAGCGCGTCGGCGGAATCGCGCATCACGATCACCTCGAACGAGCCCCAGCCGGCCAGTTGCACCATGTTCAGCACGGCCGGCACCGACGCGCCGCGCACGCCGAGCGTCGGACGCAGCGACGACATTGCCGCGAGCCCGGTGTCGGTGCCGATCACGCCCGCGAGCGCGAGCAGTACGACACCGATCACGCTGCCGAGCACGATCGCGACGAGCGCGTGCGGCAGCGACAGCCCCGGCACCAGCAGCGCGCCCGCCTGCGCGACGAGCAGGCCGATGCCGAGGGAGAACCAGAGCGCGAACGCATCGCCGGTGCGGAAGGCGCGCCGCGCTTCGGGCACCGGCGTGAGCGGCGCGTAGGTGGAGCCGGCGTCGCCGGCGAGGGAGTCTTGTGCCATCTGTTGTCGTTCCTGTTGGTGTTGCCTGTGAATCTTCGCTGTGAATCCGGCTGTTCGCGCGGCACGCCGTTTGCGACGCGTGTGTTTGCCGGCTGGGCCCCGTTCGGCCTTCGCCCGGCCGCCGTCGCTGTCATAATGCAGGACGTTGTCCGCGCTTTGGCCGATCAGGCCTTTGCCAGCCCCCGGCGCGCGGGCTTTGCGCTTGTCCGGCCGCCCGCCGCGTTCCCGCGGAGCGCGCCCGGGAAAGACCGGAAAAGCCGAGATTATCCCCAAAACGTCATGTTTGAAGAAACCCGTGCCAATGTTCCGCTCGCCGAACGCCTGCGGCCACGCAATATCGACGAAGTGATCGGGCAGGCGCACCTGCTCGGCCCGAACAAGCCGCTCAGGGTCGCGTTCGAGTCGGGCGAGGCCCATTCGATGATCCTGTGGGGCCCGCCCGGCGTCGGCAAGACCACGCTCGCGCGGCTGATGGCCGACGCGTTTCACGCGCAGTTCATCGCGCTGTCGGCGGTGCTCTCGGGCGTGAAGGATATTCGCGAGGCAGTCGAGACCGCGCAGATCCATCGCGCGAACGGTCATCAGACGCTGGTGTTCGTCGACGAAGTGCATCGCTTCAACAAGAGCCAGCAAGACGCGTTCTTGCCGCACGTCGAGTCGGGCCTGTTCGTGTTCGTCGGCGCGACGACCGAGAATCCGTCGTTCGAGGTCAACAGCGCGTTGCTGTCGCGCGCCGCGGTCTACGTGCTGAAGAGCCTGACCGACGACGAGCAGCGCGAACTGCTCGAACGCGCGCAGAAGGAGCTCGGCGGCCTCACGTTCACCGATGAAGCGCGTGCCGCGCTGATCGGTTCCGCCGACGGCGACGGCCGCAAGCTGCTGAACAACCTCGAAATCGTCGCGCGCGCGGCTGCCCAGCAGAAGACCACCGAAATCGACGGCGCGTTGCTCGGCAGCGCGCTCGCGGAAAACCTGCGCCGCTTCGACAAGGGCGGCGACGCATTCTACGACCAGATCAGCGCGCTGCATAAATCGGTGCGCGGCAGCAACCCGGACGGCGCGCTGTACTGGTTCTGCCGCATGCTCGACGGCGGCGCGGATCCGCGTTACCTCGCGCGCCGCATCGTGCGCATGGCGTGGGAAGACATCGGTCTCGCCGACCCGCGCGCCGCGCGCATCACGCTCGACGCCGCCGAAACCTACGAGCGCCTGGGCTCGCCCGAAGGCGAGCTCGCGCTCGCGCAGGCGGTTATCTACCTCGCGGTCGCGCCGAAATCGAACGCCGGGTACAACGCGTACAACGAGGCACGGCGCTTCGTCGGCAAGGACCAGTCGCGCGCGGTGCCGGTACATCTGCGCAACGCGCCGACGAAGCTGATGAAGGAACTCGGCTACGGCCACGACTACCGCTACGCGCACGACGAACCCGATGCGTACGCGGCCGGCGAAACCTACCTGCCCGACAACATGCGCGAGCCGCACTGGTACGAGCCGACGCCACGCGGCCTCGAAGGCAAGATCGGCGAGAAGCTGGCGCGGCTCGCCGAGCTCGACGCGCAGTGGCGCGCGGAGAACAGGCCGAAGAAGAGCTGAGGCTTTTGCGGCGCGCCGGTGCGCTAAAATCGCGGTTTCATACAACGAACACCCGTCCCATTCCATGCTCGACATCCAGTTGCTGCGCAAAGACCTCGACGGCGTCGCGAAGCGCCTCGCCGACCGCGGCTATACCCTCGACGTCGCGGCCTTCACCGCGCTCGAAGCGGAACGCCGCGATACCCAGACCCGTACCGAAGAACTGCAGGCGCGCCGCAACAGCCTGTCGAAGCAGATCGGCGCGATGAAGGGGCGCGGCGAGGACACGTCGGCGGTGATGGCCGAAGTCGGCGGCATCGGCGACGAGATGAAGGCGTCGGCCGTGAAGCTGGAGGACATCCAGAAGCGTCTGTCGGATCTGCTGCTCGGCGTGCCGAATCTGCCGCACGAGAGCGTGCCGGCGGGCCGCGACGAAACGGAGAACGTCGAGGTGCGCCGCTGGGGCACGCCGCGCCAGTTCGACTTCGAGGTGAAGGATCACGTCGACGTCGGCACGCCGCTCGGGCTCGACTTCGAGACCGGCGCGAAGCTGTCGGGCGCGCGCTTCACGATGCTGCGCGGCCAGATTGCGCGGCTGCATCGCGCGCTCGCGCAGTTCATGATCGACACGCATACGCAGCAGCACGGCTACACCGAGATCTACACGCCGTACATCGTGAATCCGGAGATCCTGTACGGCACCGGCCAACTGCCGAAGTTCGCCGACGACATGTTCCGCGTCGAGAAGGGCGGCGGCGAAAACACGGTTACGCAGTATCTGATTTCGACGTCGGAAATTTCGCTGACGAACACGGTGCGCGAGAGCATCGTCGAAGCCAACGCGCTGCCGATCAGGCTGACCGCGCATTCGCCGTGCTTCCGCTCGGAAGCGGGCTCGTACGGCCGTGACACGCGCGGCATGATCCGCCAGCATCAGTTCGACAAGGTCGAGATGGTGCAGATCGTCGCGCCGGACACGTCGTATGACGCGCTCGAGCAGATGGTCGGCCATGCGGAGGCGATTCTGCAGAAGCTCGAGCTGCCGTATCGCGTAATCACGCTGTGCACCGGCGACATGGGCTTCTCGGCTTCGAAGACCTACGACCTCGAAGTGTGGCTGCCGGCGCAGAACACGTATCGCGAGATCTCGAGCTGCTCGAATACCGAGTCGTTCCAGGCGCGTCGCATGCATGCGCGTTATCGCAATGCGCAGGGCAAGCCGGAACTCGTGCATACGCTGAATGGTTCGGGTCTCGCGGTGGGCCGCACGCTCGTCGCCGTGCTCGAGAATTTCCAGAACGCCGATGGCTCGGTGACGGTGCCCGTGGCGCTGCGGCCCTACCTCGGTGGTGTGGAACGACTCGAAGTGCCGGCGGCCTGACGCTCTCCGGGAATATTTCGAAGTTTTTTCGACGAGGGGCTTGGAAAACGAATCCGAGCTGTTCTATAATCTTTCTCTCCCAAGCAGCGGCCCGCTTGGATCTGACGAAGCAGCAGCAAGTTGAAAGTCGCGCTGTGAGTCGGAATACCCGGAAAGGTGGCAGAGTGGTCGAATGCGCTGGACTCGAAATCCAGTGTACCTTTAGGGGTACCGTGAGTTCGAATCTCACCCTTTCCGCCAAATTCAAAAGGAACCCCGCAAGTCGATGACTGCGGGGTTTTTTGTTTTTGGCTTTCCCAAACGGCGGAAGGCGGGCCAGGTCTTCACGCCGGGTCCCGCCGCGCCGGATGGCCGCGCTACCTCACGCGACCCTGAACCCGTCCATCACCTCCCTCAACGCGCGCGCCTGATCCGCGAGCGACGCGGCGGCCGCCGCGCTTTCCTCCACCAGCGCCGCGTTCTGCTGCGTGACCTCGTCCATCTGCGTGATCGCAATGCCCACCTGCTGAATCCCGTCGCTCTGCTCGCGCGACGCCTGCGCAATCTCGCCGACGATGCTCGTCACGCGCGCGATCGCCGCCTCGATCTGCTGCATCGTGCCGCCCGCATCCTCGACGAGTCCCGCGCCGCGTTCGACGCGCGACGTCGACTCGGCGATCAGCCCGCCGATCTCGCGCGCCGCCGCGGCCGAGCGTTGCGCGAGGCTGCGCACCTCGCCGGCCACGACCGCGAAGCCGCGGCCTTCGTCGCCGGCGCGCGCGGCTTCGACCGCCGCATTGAGCGCGAGGATATTGGTCTGGAACGCGATGCTCTCGATCGTGCCGATGATGCCGGTCATCTGCGCGGAGCCCGTGTGGATCGCGCGCATCGTTTCGATCATGCTGCCGACCGCGTCGCGGCCATGCGCGGCGAGGTTCGACGCGCCGCGCGCGAGCTCGCTCGCCTGTTCGGCGTTGCTCGCGTTCAACTGCACGGTGGCGGTGAGCTGCTCCATCGCGGAGGCCGTTTCGCCGAGCGACGCCGCCTGCTTCTCGGTGCGTTGCGACAGATCCTGGTTGCCCGCGGCGATCTGCTGCGTGGCCGACGCGATCGCCGTCGATCCCGAGCGCACCGCCGCGACCGTGCCGAGCAGGCGCTCCTGCATCGCGGCGAGCGCGCGCAGCAGCGTGCCCATTTCGTCGTTCGCATGCACCGCCGCGCGCGTGCTGAGGTCGCCTGCGGCGATCGCGTCGAACTGATGCATCGCGCTCGTGAGCGGCTTCATGATCGCGCGCCGCAGCGAACGCCAGCTCAGGAACGCGACGGCGAGCGCGAGCGCGATGCTCGCCGCGCAGGTCGCGAGCATCGCGTGAAAGAGCGCGTTCGAGCGTTCTCCCGCCTCGGTCGCCTGCGCGTCCAGGTAGCGCTCGAGCTTGCCCTGGCTCACGTTCATCGCGGTGTACAGCGCGATCAGGTGCTGCGCGCGGTTTTCGTCCATCCAGCCGGTGTCGCCGCGGCGGATCGCGTCGATCAGTCGGTCGATGCCGTCGTGGCGTACCGCGCTGCGTTGCGCGTCGAGATCGGCGGTGAGCGCGGCGAGTTCGCCCGCTTTCGGAAGCGCACGGAACTCGGCCCAATAGCGATCGGACTCCGCGAGCAGGCCGTTCGCGCGCTCGAGCTGCATCGCGAGTTGCGGCGAGTGCGGATTGGCCATCGCCCAATCGAGCCCGAAGCGCGCCCGCGACATCGCGGTGCCCGACTTGCCGAGCGCGACCACCGACGCGTAGTGCACCGCATACGCGTCGCGCTGCGCGCGGTTGCTGGCGGCCATGCCGACGATGCCGATCGTGCCGGTGGCGATCAGCAGCAGGGCGAGAAACGCGATCGTGGCGGCGATGCGCACGTTGAGCGTGAGATTTTTCATGAAGATTGGAGCATCCTGGTTGCCGAAATTGCAGAATTTGTTTCTTTAGTGAAACAAACGGCCATTTATGGAATGAATAACGCGTTATAACGGCATCGAGCGGCGAGTTATTTAGGCCGTCTCCACGCAGCGGCGCAATGCACATCGGCGTTCCAGGGAAAACGCGAGTTTTGGCCGCTTGCGGGACGTTCCGGACGCTTGCGGGACGATCGGCAACCTATTCGGGCGGTTGTGTCATTGCCGCGCATTTTGTCCGCCTCAAGAATTCCCCCATCACGTTTGCCGTGACGGACACGCCGGATGGCGATTTTTGGGGGGAGACGGAGCATGCAATTCACACTGAACGGAAAGCCGTTCGATTTCGTCGGCGATCCGGACACGCCGCTCCTGTGGGTGATCCGCGACGCGGCGAATCTCACGGGCACCAAGTATGGCTGCGGCATCGGCGCATGCGGTGCGTGCACCGTGCATCTGGACGGCGAGGCGACGCGCTCGTGCGTGCTGCCGGTCGCGGCGGTCGCGGGCCGCGGTATCACGACCATCGAAGGGCTGTCGGCGGATGTCACGCATCCGGTGCAG
Organism: Paraburkholderia sp.; assembly: GCF_047605525.1. Lineage (GTDB taxonomy): Bacteria > Pseudomonadota > Gammaproteobacteria > Burkholderiales > Burkholderiaceae > Paraburkholderia. The sequence goes on from NZ_JASGFN010000018.1 coordinate 38,797, forward strand.
CAGGCGTGGATCAAAAAGGACGTGCCGCAATGCGGCTATTGCCAGTCGGGCATGGTGATGGCGGTCGCGGCGTTGCTCGAGCAGCATCCCCATCCCACCGACGCGCAGATCGACCAGGGCGTCACGAACCTGTGCCGCTGCGCGACCTATCACCGTATCCGCGAGGCCGTCCATGTCGCAGCGAATTCCTGAGCATGTGGAAGTGCTGCGTCGCGAGAGCCGACGCGTATTCCTGAAGAGCGGCGCCGCGGCCGGCTTCGCGATGGCGGGCAGTCTCGTGCTGCCGCTCGCATGGAGCACGTATGGCGAAGCCGCTGAAGGCGCGGATAGCACGCCGGGCACCTCGCCATTCCACGAAATCAACGACTGGGTCCGCGTCGATCCCGATGGCCGCACGATCATCGGCCTGTCGCAGTGCGAGGTCGGGCAGGGCGTCTACACCGGTCTGCCGCAGGTGCTCGCCGACGAGATGGACGCCGACTGGCGGCGCGTGAGCGTCGAGTTCGTCACGGGCCGCGACGCCTACCGTATTTCCGCCGCGAACGAGATGCCGCAACAGTTCGTCGGCGCGTCGATGTCGGTGACGATGTTCTACACGCGCTTGCGTACGGCGGGCGCCCAGGCGCGCGCGGCGTTTCTGAAGGCGGGCGCGCAGCGTCTCGGCGTGCGTCCGACGCAATGCACCGCGAAGAGCGGCCGCGTGATCCATCCGCAGACGGGCCGCTCGGTCGGCTATGGCGAACTGCTCGCCGACGTCGCGAAGCTGCCGCTCGATGCGCAGCCGCGTCTGAAGCCGGAATCGGCGCACACGCTGATCGGCCAGCCGCTCGCGAAGCTCGACGTGCCCGCGAAGGTCAGCGGCCGCGCGCAATTCGGCATCGACGTGAACGTGCCCGGCATGCTCAATGGCGCGGTGAAAATGGCGCCGACGCTCAACGGCAAGCCGCTGGCCGTGCGTAATCGCGATGCGGTGCGCGCGCTGCCGGGCGTGGTCGAGGTGGTGCAGGCGAAGGACGCCGTGATCGTGGTGGCGGCAACCTACTGGCAGGCGAAAAAGGCCTGCGACGCGCTCGACGTGCAGTGGGACGACGCCGGCACGCCGCTGTTCGACAGTGCGACGATCCTCGCGCAGCGCAAGGCCGCGCTGATGTCGGAGCACGCGGTCGTGGCGACGCGGATCGGCGACGCGGCCACGCCGCTCGCCGGCGCGCGGGCCGTCGTCGAAGCGGACTATCACACGCCGTACATCGTTCACGCGACGATGGAGCCGGTCAACGCGACCGTGCACGTGCGCGAGCACGACATCGAGGTGTGGGGGCCGATCCAGGGGCAGGACAAGGTGCGCTGGACGCTCGGCGCGATTTTCAAAGTGCCGCCGGACAGGGTGATCGTCAACACGACGTTCCTCGGCGGCAGCTTCGGGCGCAAGTACGTGCCGGATTTCGTGATCCACGCGGCGTTCGCGTCGAAGGCGGTGGGGCGTCCGGTCAAGGTGATCCGCTCGCGCGAGGACGATATCCGTCACGGCTTCTACCGGCCCTGCGCATCGGCGCGCCTGCGCGCGGTGCTCGGCGCGGACGGGTATCCGCACGCCATGCACATTCGCGTGGCGGGCCAGTCGCTGTACTGGTCGATCAAGCGCGACTACTACGAGAAAGCCGGCGGCTGGGACGAGACGATGCTCGACGGTCTGTACGACCTCGGCTATCGCGTGCCGAACCTGCTGGTCGATTCGGTGACCGTCACGCAGCCGATTCCGGTGAGCTTCATGCGCAGCGTCGGCAGCACGTCGAGCGTGTTCTTTCTCGAGAGCTTCATCAACGAACTCGCGCACGCGGCGCGCATCGATCCGCTCGCGTATCGCCGCACGCTGTTGCGCGACGACCCGCTTGCGCTGCGCGTGCTCGATCGCGTGGCGGCGCGGGCGGGCTGGTCGGGCAAGCCCGCGGCCGGCGTGCATCGCGGTCTCGCGTATTGCCTGTACACGGGGCGCGGCGGCGCGTTCACGACCTATGTCGCGCTGATCGCCGAACTCAGGATGGTGAACGGTAACGCGAAGCTCGAACGCGTCGTCTGCGCGATCGACTGCGGACGCGCGATCAATCCGATGCTGATCCGGCAGATGGTCGAGGGCGGCATCGGCTTCGCGCTGACCAACACGTTCAGGAGCGAGATCACGTTCAGGGACGGCGCGGTCGTTCAACAGAATTTCTCCGACTACCCGCTGCTGTATCTCGCGCAGATGCCGAAGGTCGAGGTCGTGATCGTCGAAAGCGATCGCGCGCCGCAGGGCTGCGGCGAGGTGGTGCTGCCGCCGGTCGCGCCCGCGGTGGCCGAAGCGCTTTATCAGGCCAACGGCACGCGCCTGCGCACGATGCCGCTCGATCAGCCGCTTGCGTGAATCCGCGACACGCGACACGCGATACGCAACACGTATTCCGATCCATCACTCACAACTAGAAGAGCCCCATGATTCGCCCATTGACTGTTCCTCTCGCTTTCCTCCTTGCGGCCGGCGCGGTGTCGATCGCGCACGCCGAGCCCGGCATCGATGCCGCGCGCGCTCAGGACATCGCCAGACAGCACGCGTGTTTCGGCTGCCATGCGGTCGATAAAAAGCTCGTCGGCCCCGCCTATCGCGACGTCGCCGCGCGTTATGCGGACCAGCCGGGTGCCGCCGCGACGCTCGTCGCGCACGTGCGCAACGGCACGTCCGGCGCGTGGGGCGCGGTGCCGATGCCGCCGAACCAGATCAGCGCCGCCGATGCGCAGACCGTCGTGCAGTGGATTCTCGCGGGCAGCAAGACCAACTGATACCGGCGCAGCGGACCCACGAAGCCGTGGCCCGTCGCTGCCCATCACGCAATAAAACCGGATCCGCCATGACGCCCGGCAGGATTTCACATCAACAGGCATGACTTTGGGTTTGGAGACCGACATGAAGAAGTTCTGCGCGGCAGCCGTGCTGGCAGGCACGGCGGGGCTGGCCTTTGGCCAGAGCAGCGTGACGCTGTACGGTATCGTCGATACCGGCGTCGAGTACTACAACAACGCGGCGAAAGGCGGCACCTTCGTCGGCATGCCGACGCTCACCGGCGAAGTGCCATCGCGTTTCGGCTTGCGCGGCGTCGAGGATCTCGGCGGCGGCTACAAGACGTTTTTCGTGCTCGAAAACGGCTTCGCGCCGTCGACCGGCGCGCTGAACTACGGCGGGCGTCTGTTCGGCCGGCAGGCGAACGTCGGCGTGAGCAGCGATTACGGCACGCTGACGCTCGGCCGCCAGATGAACATGTCGATGTACGTGCTGTTCAACGCAGATGTGATCGGCCCGTCGATCCATTCGATGGCGAACTTCGACAGCTATCTGCCGAACGCGCGCAGCGACAACGCGATCGGCTACCTCGGCAAGTTTCATGGCGTGACGCTCGGCGGCACGTATAGTTTCGGCCGCGACGCGGCGGGTCCCGCGGGTCCGTCGGCGACGAACTGCGCGGGACAGATCGCGGGCGACGCGGTGGCGTGCCGCCAGTACACGGCGATGCTCGCGTACGACGGCAGCTGGGGCGGCGCGGCTGCGTCGTACGACGTGATGTACGGCGGCCCCGGCGCGTCGGCGCCGCTCACCAGCAGCGACGACACCGACAAGCGCGTGATCGTCGACGCGTACGTGACTTATCCGGGCGGCAAGGTCGGCGGCGGCTGGATTCGCCGCAACCTGTCGGCGGGCGAGCATACGCAGACCGATCTGTTCTTCCTCGGCACCAGCTACTTCGTGACGCCCGCGCTGTCGTTCGACGCGCAGGCGCTGCGCTATATCGTGCGCGAGCATTCGAGTTCGACGATGCTGGTCGGACGCGCGAACTACCTGCTGTCGAAACGCACGACGGTATATTCGTCGGTGGGGTATATGCTCAATAGCCCGCTCGCGGCGAATTCGATCGCGGCGGCCGGCACGGTGACGCCGGGCGCGAATCAGCTCGGCGTGATGCTGGGCATCCAGCAGCGCTTCTAGCAGCACATCACGGAGAAAGAGGGAAATGGCCGCGGACCTGTTGAGCGACACTCTCGCGGATTTGCGCGCGGATGCGGTCGTGACCGGCCATTTCTCGCTGACCGCGCCGTGGGCGTTTCTGAAACCGGCGGTCGAGGGCGCGGCGTTTCGCACCGTGTTCGGCAGCCCGTTCTACATCATCGTCGAAGGGATGGCGCCGGTGCGCGTCGAAACCGGCGACTTCGTGCTGCTGCCGCACGGGCACGAGCACGTGCTCGCGTCGTCGCCGGAGGTGCGGCCGGTGCCGTTCGACAATCTGCTGGCCGACCAGGGGATCCATCCGAGCTTCGACACGCCGCTGCATTTCACCGCGGGCGGCGGCGGCTCGGTCAGCGATCTGTACACGGGGATCATGGTCTATCGCGAGGCGATGCGCAGTCCGCTTTTCAGCGTGCTGCCGCCGCTGATTCACGTGCGCGCGAACGACCCGGCGGTCGGCCCGTGGCTCGCGAGCACGCTGATGGCGTTCATCCGCGAATCGATGGCGGCGCAGCCCGGCTGGGCGGTCGCCGCCGCGCGCCTTGCCGACGTGCTGTTCGTGCAGCTATTGCGCGCGCATCTGGCGTCGGCGGTCAGTCACACCGGCTGGCTGCGCGGCCTGATGGACCCGCAGATCGGCAAGGCGATCGCGCTGCTGCATCGCCAGCCCGAGCGGAGCTGGAGCGTCGGGTCGCTGTCGGCGGCGGCCGCGATGTCGCGCTCGCGCTTCAGCGCGCGCTTTGTCGAACTCGTCGGCGAATCGCCGATCGGCCATCTCACCTCGTACCGCATGTATCTCGCGAGCGGCGCGCTGCGCGATCCGCGGCGGCGGCTGATCGAGATCGCCGAGAGCGTGGGCTACACGTCGGAGAAGGCGTTTATCCGCGCGTTCCGGCGCTGGTCGGGGATGGCGCCGAAGCAGTACGCGCGCAATCTGCGCGACCCGTACGACATGGCGAAGATCGAGACCGGCCGCATGACGTGACCGCGTCGCCGATCGCTGCGCTGTCGCGGCGCGCCTGCTCGCGAAGCGGCGGATGAAGGCCCGCGCGTACCCTCTGCGCTCCCTCCCTTTGCACCACTTTGGACCGTCTTCGGCGGGTCCCCTGGCGATCCTCTGTACAATTGCCCGATCGATCCGGCGAAATCGCCTCGCCGGGCACCCGAACCTGTGTCCGTATTACCTCGCGCTTCACCGGCGACTCACATCGACTGAATTCATGGCCATTACCTACAAGACCCCCGACGATATCGCGAAGCTGCGCATCGCCGGCCGCCTCGCAGCCGATGTACTGGCAATGATCGGCGAGCACGTCAAGGCCGGCGTGTCCACCGACGAACTCGACGCGCTGTGCAACGACTACATCGTCAATACGCAAAAGTCGATTCCGGCCAACGTCGGCTATCTGGGCTTCCCGAAGACCGTCTGCACGTCCGTCAACAGCGTGGTGTGCCACGGCATCCCGAATCGCGGCGAGATCCTGAAGGACGGCGACATCATCAACATCGACGTCGCGATCATCAAGGACGGCTATTTCGGCGACACGAGCCGCATGTACTGCGTCGGCCAGCCGAGCCCGGTCGCGCGTCAACTGATCGACACGACCTACGAAGCGATGCTCGCCGGCATCCGCCAGGTGAAGCCGGGCGCGACGCTCGGCGACGTCGGCCATGCGATCCAGAAGGTCGCGCAGCGCGACGGCTTCTCGATCGTGCGCGACTACTGCGGGCACGGTATCGGCAAGGTCTATCACGAGGATCCGCAGGTGCTGCATTACGGCCAGCCGGGGCAGGGCGTGCGCCTGAAGCCGGGCATGGTCTTCACGATCGAGCCGATGGTCAACGCGGGCCGCGCCGCCACGTCGGTGCAGCGCGACGGCTGGACCGTGGTCACGAAGGACCGCTCGCTGTCCGCGCAATGGGAGCACATGCTCGCCGTGACCGACGACGGCTATGAACTGCTGACGCCGTGGCCGGACGGCACCGGCCGCTACGAGGCGCCATAAGTGCGCCGCCAAGGCGCGGCGAGGGGGCGCCGGCAGCGCGCGGCGAGCATGTCGCGGCCGCATCCGAAGCTTGCAGACGATGCAGGCGGCATTGACTGCCGCCTCGTTTGTTCGCGTCCGGTGCGAACACTTCTCGCGCCGCCTGTTCTGGTCAATAATAAAAATTGACTCGCGCGCCGGTTCGGTTAAAGCTACGCGTTAAGGTTTCAAGGGGTTTTCGTCTGCATGAGTTCGTCATTGACCGTTCGCCGCATCGCTGCTGATCAGGGCGCCGTTTTTCGCGAACTCCGTACTGCATCGCTGCGGGAGGCGCCTTATGCGTTCGGCGCGACACTCGAGGACGCACTGTCGGCCGACGCGGCCAGTTTCAACGTCACCGCCGCGGATCACGCGGTTTCGCTGTCCGTCAGCAGCTTCATCCTGTACACCGAGGGCCATCCGGCCGGCCTGATCGAGGCGCATTTCGACGACACCGCCGCGCATCGCGCGTTCGTCTGCGAACTGTGGGTGGCGCCGGCCGTGCGTCATCTGCGGGGCGGCGAACTGCTCGTCGACACCGCGAGCAATTGGCTCGCGGGCGCGGGCGCCACCGAAATCTACGCGTGGGTCGCCGATGCGAACCGCAACGCGATGCGCTTTTACGAGGCGCTCGGCTTCGGTCCGACCGGCGAACACCGGCGTGTCGCGCGGGCGCCCGAGCAGGTCGAAAGTCTGCTGGTGCGGCACGTGCCGGCGACGTCCCACGCGCGTCGGCAGTGATCCCGGGAGCGGTGCTTTCACGTGCCGCTCGTCTCTGTTCGAGTCCCTCCCGTCCGTATTTTTCGCGCTATGGCGCGCGTTGCCGGCTGCCCGGCACGAGCGGCAACATGCGGCGCGCCACGCTCGCAACCGCAGATTCTCCCGGCAAAAAAACTGGCCCTGCGCGTGTACGCCTGTAAAATACGCAAAATTTTTTGCCGAACGCTATGTCGCCCAAGAAATCGCCCTTTTTCGAACTTCGCAGCGGCTCTGTCGACACGCTCATGTTCGTGGTCAAGACGACCGACCTCGACGCGATGCGCGCCGAACTGACGCGGCGCTTCGAGGCGACCCCCGAATTTTTCGCTAACGACGTCGTCGCGATCGACGTGCGGCGTCTCGCCGGCGACGAACGCGTGCCGCTCGCCGATATCGCGCAACTGCTCGACAGCGTGCGGATGCGTCCGGTCGGCGTGATCGCGAATGCGGAACAGTCGTGGGCGGCCGAAACGGCGTTGCCGCTGCTCGAAGCGCGCGACCGCCGCGGCACGGCGGCGCGGCAGGTGGACGAAGGCAGCGCGGGGGCGGCCGCCGCAAGCACCGCGGCAGGCCCGGCAACAGGCGAGGCAACCCACGCACCAACGAGCGCACCAGCGAACGCACCCATGAGCGCGCCAACAACTTCCCCGGCAGGCACGACAGCAGGCAGTTCCGGCGCGTCCGCCGCGGTCGAACCCGCATCCGGCGTCGAGCCGGTGCGGCTCGCCACGTCGCCGCAAACGATGGTGATCGACAAGCCGCTGCGCTCCGGCCAGCGCATCTACGCAAAGGGCGATCTCGTCGTGCTCGGTCTCGTGAGCTACGGCGCGGAGGTGATCGCGGAAGGCAACATCCATATTTACGCGCCGTTGCGCGGCCGGGCATTGGCCGGTGTGCAGGGCAATCACGACGCGCGCATCTTCTGCACGTGTCTCGAACCGGAACTGATCTCGATCGCGGGCATCTATCGAACGACCGAGAACCCGTTGCCGGCCGACGTGCTCGGCAAGCCGGTGCAGATCTGGCTCGAAGAAGAAAAACTGATGATCGAACCGCTGCGGCTCACGTAAGGCGACGCGAAGCGCGCGCTGCCCCAGGTGATGACGGCACGCGGCGTTTCACGGCGAAGCTGGCCGCGCATCAATTGACGCATTTGACGAACACAAGGTAAGGGTAATGGCAAAAATCATTGTGGTGACTTCGGGCAAGGGTGGCGTGGGCAAGACGACCACGAGCGCGAGCTTTGCATCGGCCCTCGCACTGCGTGGCAGCAAGACCGCCGTGATCGACTTCGACGTCGGCCTGCGTAACCTCGACCTCATCATGGGCTGCGAGCGCCGCGTCGTGTACGACCTGATCAACGTGATCCAGGGCGAAGCGAATCTGAACCAGGCGCTGATCAAGGACAAGAAGTGCGAGAACCTGTTCATCCTGCCGGCCTCGCAGACGCGCGACAAGGACGCGCTGACGATGGAAGGCGTCGAGAAGGTCATCAACGATCTGATCGGGATGGACTTCGAATACATCGTCTGCGATTCGCCGGCCGGCATCGAATCGGGCGCGTTGCTCGCGATGCACTTCGCCGACGAAGCGCTGATCGTGACGAACCCGGAAGTGTCGTCGGTGCGCGACTCGGACCGCATTCTCGGCATCCTGTCGTCGAAGACCAAGCGCGCGATCGAAGGCAAGGAACCGATCAAGGAACACCTGCTGATTACGCGCTACAACCCGAAGCGCGTCAGCGAAGGCGAAATGCTGTCGCTCACCGACATCCAGGAAATCCTGCGCATCGATCTGATCGGCGTGATTCCCGAATCGGAAGCCGTGCTGCACGCGTCGAACCAGGGTCTGCCGGCCGTGCATCTCGACGGCACCGACGTGGCCGAAGCCTACAAGGACGTCGTGTCGCGTTTCCTCGGCGAGCAGAAATCGCTTCGCTTTACCGATTACCAGAAGCCCGGGCTGCTGCAGCGCCTCTTCGGCACCAAGTAAGGGGAGCGCACGTAATGTCGATTCTTTCGTTTTTGCTGGGCGAGAAAAAGAAGTCCGCGTCGGTAGCGAAGGAACGCCTGCAGTTGATCATCGCGCACGAGCGCGCCGGTGGCCATGCGCCCGCCGATTATCTGCCTGCGTTGCAACGCGAACTGGTGGCCGTCATCTCGAAGTACGTGAAGATCTCCAATGACGATATCCGCGTGAGCCTCGAGCGTCAGGACGATCTCGAAGTGCTCGAAGTCAAGATCGAAATACCACAGACCTGATCGTCCGGATGGGCCGCGGGGTCGCGGCCCGGTTTCAGGTGATGTGTGGATTGCCGCAAGGTGTCGCGTGGGTTTTCAACGCGATGCCGTGTGGCGCGCGGTTCGTTCTTCGCATGCGTGTCGTTGCTGTTCGCTGTTCGCTCGTGTTTGCTTTCGCGCAAACGCTCTCGCGGAAGTCCTCTTTCCGACGTTCTTGCCGCACCGCTCTCTGTTTCTTCCGGTTTCTCCCGTCGAAATAATCCGTTGCACTTCAGCGTGTGCCGTTACACGCCGATCGTCAGCCGCGCGCCGCCCTCGCGCATTAAACCGGTAACGCCGTATCCGGTGTTCAACCAAAGAGGGAAATCATGAATAAAACCTTTCGCCTATTGCTTGCCAACACCGTTCTGATCGCCGCCGGCGCCGCCGCGATGGCCTCGGCTTCGGCCGCCGAAGTCGTCATCGTCGCGCCGACCGCGCCGCCCGTGGAGCGCTTCGAAGCGGTGCCCGCGCCGCGCGCCGGCTATGTGTGGGATCACGGTCACTGGCGTTGGGATCATGGCCGCTACGTGTGGGTCGCGGGGCACTGGCAGGTCGAACGTGTCGGCTATCACTGGGTGCCGGGCCACTGGATCGAGCATGGCCCGAACTATCGCTGGGTGCCGGGTCACTGGGCGTGACGATCGCATCGATGAACGCGTGAGTTGAGTGAACGCACAGGCGCTGGCGACAGCGCGCCTGTGAGGGTGGAGAAATATCCGATGAAAAAGAATCTGCTCGTGCTCGCCGCGTTGGCGGTGATGCTGGCCGGCTGCGTCGTCGTACCGGCGCAGCCGATGTACGTGCACGTGCCGCGCGTGGTCGTCTACTGACGCTGTATGTCGGAGGCTTTCGTCGCGGCGTCTGCCGTGGTGGTGTCCACGGCGACGTCCGACGCCGAGTCTGGAGTGGCGTCCGTAACGGGCGGTTCTCTATGCACGTCCTCCACCACCGGCTCAGGCGCCTCGACCTCGGGCACTTCCGGCACCGGCGCGGGCGCCGGCTGCGGTAACGGCGCCATATAACGCCGCGCCAGCGACTCATACAGCGGCGGCGTGAAAAAGCGCGACACGCGGCTCGCGACCAATGCGGTGGCCATCAACGAAATCACCAGCGCATGGCCGTCGATCATCTCCATCACGATCACGAACGACGTGATCGGCGACTGCGTAACCGCGGCGAGATAGCCGACCATCGCGAGCGCGATCAGCATCGGCAGTTGCATCGAGCCGAACACCATGTGCAGCAGATTGCCGAAGCCCGCGCCGATCGATAGCGACGGTGCGAAGATGCCGCCCGGAATGCCGGGCAGGTACGAGCCGATCATCGCGATCATCTTCAGGAACGGATAGAGCACCGACAACTGCTCGTGTCCGTCGAGCAGGCCGCGCGCTTCCGCATAGCCGCTGCCGAAGGTCGTGCCGCCCGAGATCACGCCGACCGCCGCAATCGTGAAGCCGCACAGCGCGGCGAACACGACCGGCCGCTCGCCATGCAACTGACGCAGCGGCGCCGGAATCCAGCGCGCGGTGTTGAGCAGCAGCCAGCCGAATACGCCGCCCGCGATCCCCGTGACGAGCGCCGTGAGCAGCACTGCGAGCGCGAGCAGATCGGGGAAATGCGCGCCGATCTGAATCGTGCCGAAATAGGTGTAGTTGCCGTTCAGGCCAAGCGCGACCACGCCCGCGATGATGATCGCGGTAATCAGCACGCCGCTCGCGCGCGCCTCGAAGCTGCGCGTCAACTCCTCGATCGCGAACACGATGCCGGCGAGCGGCGTATTGAACGCGGCCGACAGTCCCGCGGCCGCGCCGGCCAGCGCGAGCTGCCGCTCGATCAGCGCATTCGAGCGCGGATAGAAGCGGCGCAGATTGAACATCAGCGCGGCGCCCACCTGCACCGTCGGTCCTTCGCGGCCGATCGTGAAGCCGCCGAGAATCCCGAGAAACGACACGCCGATCTTGCCGAGCAGAATTCGCAGCGACAGCAGCCGCGCGCCGTATTCGCCGGGCTTCGTGTGCAGCGTCGCGATGACCTGCGGAATGCCGCTGCCTTCGGCGCCGCGAAAGAACTTGCGCGTGAGCCAGACCGCGAGCGCCGCGACCGCGGGCGTCACGACGAGCGGCGCCCACGCATGCCGATGCTGCATGCCGCGGAACGTGTCGTAGCCCCAATCGATCAGGCGCGCATATAGCACCGCGACGAGGCCGACTGCGATCGCGCCGAGCCAGAAGACACCGTATTGCCGCCACAGGCGTTTCGCGCGGCGCATGACGGCGGACGAATCGGGAAAGAAGAGCCGGGGCATGGAATGGGGAAACGGGCTCGCGCAAAGCGACAAGTATAAGACGCGAGGTGCAGGCCCAAATAAGTGAAAGTATTTTGAAATGGTAAGGTGAAGCGAATTGTCGGCTATGCGTGTAGTGGCGCTGTAACGCTGTAATGCTTCGTATTGAACGCCGGACGCACGCGGCGGCGTTTTGGCGATTCTTGCGGAATCGTCAGCTAAAATGTATGCAATTTCGGACAAAGAACTGACCCTCAATGAAGCGAATTCTCATCGTCAAGGTCACTTCACTCGGCGACATCGTCCAGGCGCTGCCGGTCGTCGCCGACATCAAACGCGCGTTCCCAGGTGTTCAGGTCGATTGGGCTGCCGACGAGGCATTCGCGGAACTCGTGCATTGGAGTACAGGCGTCGATCGCGTGCTGTGCGCGCCGCTGCGCCGCTTCAAGAAGGCGCGCCGCTGGAGCGATCTGAAGGCGATCTGGGCTTCCATCGCCGAGCTGCGTGCGCACCGCTACGACTACATCATCGACATCCACGGCGTCTACAAGAGCGCGATCATCGCGTTTCTCGCGCGCTCGTCGCGGCGCATCGGCTATCAATCCCAGGATCTCGGCGAGCGCGGTGCCGCGTTCGCGTACACCGGGCGCTTCGGCCCGCGTCCGCAGGGTAATGCGTGGCACGGCATGCGCATCAGCGCGGGCGAGGCGCTCGGCTACGAAGTGGAAGGCCCGGCCATCTACAACCTGAGCCTGCCCGAGCCGGTCACGCAGCCCTTCGCATCCGGGAGCGCGCCCGTCGCGGCGTTCTTCCACGCCACCTCCAAAGACGACAAGAAATGGCCGCTCGCGCACTGGGTGGCGGTTGGGCGCGAACTCACCGGGCGCGGCTTTCGCGTGGTGCTGCCGTGGGGCTCGGCCAGCGAGCGCGCCGAGGCCGAGCAGATCGCCGCAGAGGTGCCGGGCGCGACCGTGCTGCCGCGGATGAGCGTGACCGAAATCGCGCAGATGATCGACGCATGCGCGCTCGTCGTCGGTACCGACACGGGGTTCGTGCACCTCGCGCATGCACTACAGAAGCGCACGGTGATGATCTTCGTCGCGACCTCGCCGTCGCATTGCGGCGTCGAGGCGCCGTTTCGCTCGACCTCGATTGGCGACGGCCGCTCGGTGCCGCCGATCAGCGCGGCGCTCGAAGCGATCGACTACGTGCATGCGGGCTCGGAATCGCTCGCGATGCAGCAGGGGTCGGCCGCCTGAGCCCGCCAGGTCTTTTCCCGCGCTATCGCGCAATCGTTTGCCCAAAAGAAAAGAGGCGCGACGCGCAGTCCGTCCATCAGGGCGAAGTGCCTCGTCGCGCCTTCAAAAACGCCCGCGTCGGGGAACAACGGGCGGAGAGGAATCGATTACACGGCTGTTAAATCTGTCGCTTTTCGTTGGGCGCTGAAATGCCTGATGCGCTCTCGAGCGGATGACCCGCGCCCGCGCCACTCGGCATCCCGAGACCCAATCGGCGCGCCTGAAAAACCGTGTGGCGCGCGGCGCATACATAGCCAGCAAGGCGTGCGCCACGACAGCATGCTCAACGCAGTATAGGCGGTGTTTCCGGCGCTGTTGACATCCCCCCGAAAGAGCGGCGCGCGCGTCTCACGTGCGTCGATCGGGTGCGCCGATCCTGTAACACGCTGGTGATCTTCTCTTACAAATGGCAACGCTCGCGGGGGGCCGCGTCGTGTTCAATCGGGTCATTCGGGGTTTCGGCTCGAATCAATCTGACTCGATGGAGAACAACATGAAACGCTTGATCCTGACTCTCGTTGCCGGCACGCTCCTCGCATCGGCACTAGGCGGTTGCGTTGTCGCGCCGGCGCCGGGCTACTACTATGGCGGCGGTTATTACTACCATCATGGCTACTACTATCGTTGAGCCGAACGGCGGGCTTCATCGGCGCCGTGAACCTCAGGCCATCAACATTTCGAACGCGACGACCGCGGCGATCGCCGCGGCGTTCGCGGCAAGCGCTTCGACGACGATGCCTTTCCATGTCGCCGGACGGAAGCGCAGCGCGAGCAGCAGCGCGCCGAGCAATGCCAGCGCGATGATCATCACGATGTCGGCATTGTGAAGATGGATGTTCATGCGAGTCTCCCTGTTTTCCATAGGGTTATGTCAGGGAGTATAGGCAAGTCAAAAAGACGCGCAAGGCGGGGGATTTACCCAGGCATCATCAGGCGGGTAGCGGCGCAAGACCGGCTGCGCCGCTACGCACTGCATTATTTCATCAGGCTTTCATCGCGCGTTTCGCGCATGCACAGCACACCGATCAGGCTGACCGCGGCCGCCACCGACACATACGCGCCCACCCACGGCAGCCCGCCGTGCGCGGCGAGCACCTGCGCGATATACGGCGCAACCGACGCGCCCAGAATCCCGCCGAGGTTATACGCGACACCGGCGCCGGTATAGCGCACGTTGGTCGGGAACAGCTCCGGCAGCAGCGCGCCCATCGGCGCGAACGTCACGCCCATCAGGAACAGCTGGATCACGAGGAACAGCAGCACGAGAAGCGGCTCGCCGCTGCCGAGCAGCGGGGCCATCGTGAAGCCCGACAGGATCGCCGCGATGATGCCGACGATCAGCACCGGCTTGCGGCCGAAGCGGTCGCTCGCGCGGGCCGACAGCGGCGTCGCGAGCGCCATGAATACGACCGCGATGCACAGCAGGCCGAGGAACGTCTGCCGCGGAATATGCAGCGTGCCGACGCCGTACGACAGCGAGAACGTCGTCGCGTTGTAGAACAGCGTGTAGCAGACCACCATCGCGAGCGCGCCGAGCACGGTGGGCACCCAGTGTTGCGAGAACAGCGTCGCGATCGGCACGCGCACGCGTTCCTTGCGCTCGATCGCGGCCTTGAACGCGGGCGTTTCGGCAATTTTCAGGCGCACGTACAGGCCCAGCGCGACCAGCACCGAGCTGACGAGGAACGGCACGCGCCAGCCCCAGCTACGGAACTGCTCGTCGGACAGCGACAGCGCCAGCGCGAAGAACAGGCCATTGGACGCGAGAAAGCCGATCGACGGCCCGAGCTGCGGGAACATGCCGAACCAGCCGCGCTTGCCGGCCGGCGCGTTTTCGGTGGCGAGCAGCGCGGCGCCGCCCCATTCGCCGCCGAGGCCGATGCCCTGGCCGAAGCGCAGGATGCACAGCAGGATCGGCGCGAGGCTGCCGATCGCGTCGTAGCCCGGCACGAAGCCTATCAGCGTAGTCGACAGGCCCATCACGAGCAGCGATGCGACGAGCGTCGACTTGCGGCCGATGCGGTCGCCGAAGTGACCGAACAGGAACGAGCCGATCGGCCGCGCGACGAACGCGATGCCGAACGTGACGAATGCCGATAGCGCCTGCGCGGTGGCCGAGCCGTGCGGGAAGAACACCGGTCCGATGACGAGCGCCGCGGCGGTCGCATAGACGTAGAAATCGTAGAACTCGATCGCGGTGCCGATGAAGCTCGCGAAAATGATCCGTGCGCTACTGTTTTGCCCGTTTGCAGGCTGAGCCGCGGAAATCGGCGAAGTGGACATGCAGGGTCTCCCTATGTCGTGAGGCCGCGCGGCGCCGTGCGCATTCGAAGGCAGGCGGCGCGTGCTCGTGCGGCATCCTTGTTGAAATTGTCGGGGCTTGCCCGCCGCGCCGGCGGGTGTGCGGGCGGCGTGAGCCATGCCGGATGATTGCCGGCGCAACGGATCGGAAAATTATAGCGAGCGCTGCCGGCGCGCAGCAATGGCGGCGTAAGGTTGCGCTCGCAATGACGAGCGCGACGCGAAGGCCGTGCCCGGTCTCAGTCGAACGTTTCCGCCTGGGGCGCCGCGAGCTCGCGCAACTGGAATTTGCCGTTGTCGTTGAAGAGCCAGTCCTCGAACAGCTCGAGCTGGCCGCGGCCGTTCAGCAGCTTGCCGGGCGGCGTCGGTAACGGCGCCGAGCGGCGCAGCGTCGCGAGCGCGGTGCTTTCGGCTTCGTCGTCGCCGTTGGTGCGATAGACCGACGAGTGGACGATGTGTCCGTAGCGATCCACGGTGAACGACACCACCACGAGCGAGCGCAGCATCGCCTGCGGCTTGCCTTGCAGCACGTACGACGGATTGCGTTCGACGATGCGCCGCGCGACCGCGTCGCGGTATTGATCGAGCGTCGCGCTGTTGATCGCGGCCACCGGCGTGCTGACCGTTTCGTGCGGCATCAGCGTCGTGATCGTGCAGCCGGCGGTGGTGGCGACGGCCAGCGCGGCGAGCAGGATGCGCGGCGTGCGCAATGAATTCGCGCGGCGCAGGAGAAGGTGAGAGGTGCGGAAAAGCATCGTCGGCGAGCAGCGCGGGAAGGGTCTGATTTGATGGTAGTCAAAAACCGCCGGGATTCAATTGGCGTTCGCCCGTTGTGCGAGTGCTTCTGTTTGCGCGTCGCTGTAATGGCTGGAAATATCCGCGAATTGGTCGGCGAGCGAAACGCGCCTACACTCTCAGAGCCTCTTCCTGAGGCATCGGTGGAAGTCTTTTTCAGCCCGCTTCTAGCGGGCTTTCTTTTACCTTCTGTACGACCTTCGCACGCAATCGCCGACGCGAAAAAAAAAGCGAACCCGCCAACCGGTTCGCTTGTTTCGCATGCGCCGGCAAGGAGACGGCGAACGGCCTATGGGCAAGCCGCAAGCCCACGCTCACAGCTTCGCCCACACATCGCTTACTTCAACGCCGCGCGCGCCGCCTTCACCGCGGCCAGCACCTGCTCGGGCGCGGTGCCACCCGGATGATTGCGGCTCGCGACCGACCCTTCGAGCGTCAGATACGAGAACACGTCCTCGCCGATCAGATGCGCGACGTTCGGCAGTTCGCCGCGCATTTCGTCGAGCGTGAGATCCGCGAGATCGCAGCCGCGATCGGCGCACACGCGCACCGCGAGCGCGACCGCTTCGTGCGCGTCGCGAAACGGCAGACCGCGCTTGACGAGATAGTCGGCCAGATCGGTCGCGGTCGAGAAGCCTTGCAGCGCCGCGTCGCGCATCGCCTGCGGTTTGACCGTGATGCCGGCGACCATTTCCGCGAAGATGCGCAGCGTGTCGGCGACCGTATCGACGGTGTCGAACAGCGGTTCCTTGTCTTCCTGATTGTCTTTGTTGTACGCGAGCGGCTGGCCCTTCATCAGCGTGAGCAGCGCCATCAGATGGCCGTTCACGCGGCCGGTCTTGCCGCGCGCGAGTTCGGGCACGTCCGGGTTCTTCTTCTGCGGCATGATCGACGAGCCGGTGCAGAAACGGTCGGCCAGATCGATGAAGCCGACGCGCGGGCTCATCCACAGCACGAGTTCTTCGGAGAAGCGCGATACGTGCGTCATCACGAGCGCCGCGGCGGCCGTGAATTCGATCGCGAAGTCGCGGTCGGAGACTGCATCGAGCGAGTTCGCGCAGATGCCGTCGAAGCCGAGCGTCTTCGCCACCGCGTGACGGTCGATCGGATAGCTGGTGCCGGCGAGCGCGGCCGCGCCGAGCGGCAGGCGGTTCACGCGCTTGCGGCAGTCGATCATGCGCTCGGCGTCGCGCGAGAACATCTCGACGTAGGCGAGCAGGTGGTGGCCGAACGTGACCGGCTGCGCGACCTGCAGGTGCGTGAAGCCCGGCATGATGGTCGCTGCGTTCTTTTCGGCGATGTCGATGAGCGCGGTGCGCAGTTCGGTCAGCAGCCCGCCGATGCGGTCGATTTCGCCGCGCAGCCACAGGCGGATGTCGGTCGCGACCTGATCGTTGCGCGAGCGGCCGGTGTGCAGGCGCTTGCCGGCGTCGCCGATCAGCGCGGTCAGGCGCGCTTCGATGTTCAGGTGCACGTCTTCGAGATCGAGCAGCCACTCGAATTCGCCGCGCTCGATTTCACCCTTGATCTGCGCCATGCCGCGCTGGATCGCGGCGAGGTCGTCGGCGGAAATGATCTTCTGCGCGGCCAGCATCGAGGCGTGCGCGAGCGACCCTTCGATGTCGACGAACGCCAGACGCTTGTCGAAGAAAACCGACGACGTGTAGCGCTTGACGAGCTCCGACATCGGCTCCGAGAAGCGAGCCGACCAGGCTTCGCCTTTTTTGTGCAGTTGGGACGTCATGGTGTTGGGTGGTTAAAAGCGAGCGGTGAGGAGGCTGACAACGCGGATGCACGTGCCGTGCAAAAGCGCTGCCGCGGCGAAGAAAGAGAGCGATTTTAACACCGGGCAGGCGCGCTCCAGACGCCGGCGCTGTCCGTTCGCCGGTTACTCCCGCACCAGCACCACCAGCTTCAGATCCTCGCGATGCGCGGGCTTGAACGTGATCTGGTCGTAGACGAGGCGCCCGTCACGCGGATGGTTGAACTCGCGCCGGCCGCCCTCGCGTCCGCCGACGTCCTGCGACGCCCAGAAGCGCGCGAACGCGTCGCTCGCGGCGGACAGCGAATCGATCAGCGCGCGCGTCGGCGCATCGCCGAGATGGCGGATCGAATCGGCGCGGAACTCGGCGGCGAGCCGCCGCGCGCGCGTTTCCCAATCGACGATCAGCGCGCGCGCGGCCGGCTCGGTGAACGTATAGCGCAGCAGGTTGCGGTCGTGCGCGCCGTCGAGCCAGCCGACGAACAGATCGGCCGCGCGCGCGTTCCATGCGAGCGCATTCCACTGCCGGTCGAGCACGTAGGCCGGCGTGTTCACGAGCTGCACGGTCTCGAGCAGCGTCGCGGGCGCATCGGCGGCGGTGGGGTCGGGCTCGGCGGGATCGCGCTGCGCGGCCAGTTCGAACAGATACGCGCGCTCGGCGCGCGACAGTTGCAACGCGACCGCGATCCGCGCGAGCGCGTCGGCGGACGCGGACACCGGCCGGCCCTGCTCGATCCACGTGTACCAGGTCGGGCTCACGCCGCACAACTGCGCGACTTCCTCGCGCCGCAGACCGGGGGTGCGGCGGCGCGGCCCCGGCGGCAGGCCGACCGCCTGCGGCGATAGCCGCTCGCGATGCGCCCGGATGAAATCGCCGAGCGCGCGGGCCGGCGTGTCGTCGAGCGGCGGCGGGTGAGCGGCGGAAGACGGCGTGGTCATGCTATCGGGCGGCGCGTGGAGGGGGTAATAGAGATACCAGAATAATTGCTTAACTTGTACTGGTACATGGCGCGCTCTATTGTAGCGGCAGGAACCGCGCAATGCGTTACCCCGACACCCACAGTCCATCTCTAAAACGGAGCCCCCCATGAAGCATCACGATCAGGTCGCCGACGCCTTCGGCTCGACCGCCGCCGCCTACTTGACGAGTCAGACCCACGCAACCGGCGCCGACCTGCGCACGCTGGCCGACGCGATCGCCGCGACGCCGGGCGCGACGGTGCTCGACATGGGCTGCGGCGCGGGGCACGCGAGTTTCGCGGTCGCGCCGTATGCGAAAGAAGTCGTCGCGTACGACATCGCGCCGCCGATGCTCGCGACCGTCGAAGGCGCGGCGAAGGAGCGGGGCCTCGCCAACATCCGCACGCAGCAGGGCGCGGCCGAAACGCTGCCGTTCGCCGATCATTCGTTCGACTGGGTGGTGAGCCGCATGAGCGCGCATCACTGGCACGACGTGCCGCTCGCGTTGGCCGAGGTGCGGCGCGTGCTGAAGCCGGGCGGCAAGGTGCTGTTCATCGATATCGCGGGCATCGACCATCCGCTGCTCGACACGCATATCCAGGCGATCGAGCTGTTGCGCGACGGCTCGCATATCCGCGACTACCGCGCCGACGAATGGATCGCGCTGTTCGCGGCGGCGGGCTTCAAGGCATCGATTCGCGAGCGCTGGCGCATCGATCTCGAGTTCAGCTCGTGGGTCGCGCGCATGCGCACGCCGGAGCCGCGCATCGTCGCGATTCGCTCGCTGTGGGACCATGCACCCGACGAAGTGCGCCAGTACTTCGACGTGCAGGCGGACCACTCCTTCAAGCTCGACGCGTTGATGATCGACGCGCAGTGAAAAAAAGCCGGGCGTGGCCTCGGTTGGCCACGCCCGGCTTTTGCGTTGCAGCGTCGGCCGGCTTCAACCTCGGTCTGAGCCTCAACCGGTATTGCGCAACCCCGCCGCAATCCCGTTGATGCTCAGATGAATGCCGCGCCGCACGCGCGCGTTGGTGTCGCCCGCGCGGTAGCGTTTGAGCAGTTCCACCTGCAGGTGATTGAGCGGATCGAGATACGGGAAGCGGTTCTTGATCGAGCGCGCGAGCAGCGGATTTTCCGCCAGCCGCTCGCTTTTGCCGGTGATCTCGGACAGCACCTTCGAGGTGCGCTCCCATTCCGCGACGATGCGCTCGAACACGTGCTTGCGCAGCTTCTTGTCGGTGACGAGCGCCGCGTAGCGCGACGCGACCGCGAGGTCGGTTTTCGCGAGCACCATGTCCATGTTCGACAGCAGGTTCGCAAAGAACGGCCAGTTCTTGTGCATCTTCTTCAGCAGCGCGAGACGGCGCGTGCGCTCGGCTTCGCTCGGCGCGCTGTCCAGATGCTCGGCGACCGCGCTGCCGAAGCCGTACCAGCCGGTCAGCAGCAGCCGGCATTGACCCCACGAGAAGCCCCACGGAATCGCGCGCAGATCCTCGATCTTGCGCTGCTTCGGATCCTGCAGCTTGCGCGAAGCGGGCCGGCTGCCGATGTTCAATTCGGCGATTTCGGCGATCGGCGTCGACTCGAAGAAATACTCCTTGAAGCCGGGCGTCTCGTAGACGAGCGCGCGATACGACGCCATCGCCGCATCCGACAACTGCTGCATCGTTTCCTCGAACACCGGCAGATCGGCGGACACATGGCCGTGCGGCAGCAGCGACGCTTCGAGCGTCGCCGCGACGACCGTTTCCAGATTGCGCCGGCCGATCTCCGGATTGGCGAACTTGCTTGCGATCACCTCGCCCTGTTCGGTCAGGCGGATCTGACCGTCGACAGTGCCCGGCGGCTGCGACAGGATCGCCTGCCAGGTCGGGCCGCCGCCACGGCCGACGGTGCCGCCACGGCCATGGAACAGCCGCAGCGTCACGCCGCGCTCGTTGAAGAGCGCGACCAGCGCGAGCTCGGCGCGATACAGTTCCCAGTTCGACGTCAGGAAGCCGCCGTCCTTGTTGCTGTCCGAATAGCCGAGCATCACTTCCTGCTCGTTGCCCTGATGTTCGATCAGCGCGTCGATGCCCGGCAGCGCGATCAGGTCGCGCATGATGTGCGGCGCGTTGCGCAAGTCGGGGATCGTCTCGAACAGCGGAATCACCATCAGGCCCGCGCGCGCGGGATCGTCCGCGTCGCCGAGGCGCCCGCGCAACAGGCCGGTTTCCTTCTGCAGCAGCATCACCTCGACCAGATCGCTGACGGTCTCCGTGTGCGAAATGATGTAGTTGCGCACCGCGCGCGCGCCGAATTTCTCGCGCGTGACGCGCGCTTCTTCCAGCACGCCCAGCTCGCTCTTCACGAGGTCCGAGTACTCGGCATACGGCACGCGCAACGGACGCGGCTGCGCGAGTTCGGCGAGCAGCACGTTCAGCTTGTCCGCCTCCGGCAGCGCCGCGTAATCGGCCTCGACACCCGCGCGCTTCAGCAGCTCGGCGATCACCGCCTCGTGGATGTCGGAGCTTTGCCGCAGATCGATGCTCGCGAGATGGAAGCCGAACACTTCGGCCGCGCGCGCGAGCGGCGCGAGGCGCGGCGCGGCGAGCGGCGCGCCGTGATGCTCGGCGAGCGAATCCATCAGCACGTGCAGGTCGCGCACGAAGTCGGCGGCGTCGTCATACGGAATCGCGCGGATCGGCGGCGCGCCGCGGCCCGCGCTGCGCACCGGCACCGTGCCTTCGCCGAGGCGCACGCGCGCGCTCGCCGCGAGCCGCGTGTACATGCCGATCAGCGCGCGGCGGTACGGCTCGTCGGTGCGGTGCGGCGACTGGTCCGGCGAGATCGCCGCGAGTTCCTTCAGCGCATCGCTCGCGCCGGCGAGCAGGTTCGACACCGACAGCTCGGCGCCGAGCTTGTGCACCTGCTCCATGTAGTGCTCGAAGATCACCGCGGCCTGGCGGGTGATCGCGTTTTCGAGCGTTTCGGCGGTGACGTTCGGATTGCCGTCGCGGTCGCCGCCGATCCAGCTACCCATCTGGAAGAACGGCGGCAGACGCGCTTCGAGGCCGTGCTCCTTCAGCGCTTCCTCGATGTCGGCATAGAGGGCCGGCAACTCTTCGAGGAACGTGCTGCGGTAATACGACAGCGCGTTTTCGATTTCATCGGCGACAGTCAGGCGCGAGTCGCGCAGCATCCGCGTCTGCCACAGCGACGTGACGCGCGCGCGCAGCATCGCCTCGTTGTGCGCGCGCTCGCGGTTCGTCAGCGGCTGGTCGCGTTCGGCGAGCAGACGCGCGATGTCGTGCTGCGCGTCGAGAATGCTCTTGCGCTGCACTTCGGTCGGGTGCGCGGTCAGCACCGGCATGATCAGCGCGTCGTTGAAGAACTGCTGGAGCACCGGCGTCGCGGCCGCGCCTGCCGCGACGAGCCGCTCGAGCGCGAAGGCGATCGTGCCCGGCTGCGAGGCCGAGCCGGCGAGCGCGTGAATCCGGTGACGGCGGTTGCGGTGCCGGTCCTCGGCGATGTTCGCGAGGTGCGAGAAGTAGCTGAACGCGCGCACGACGCTGACCGTCTGCTCGGGCGTGAGCGAACGCAGCTTCTTGTCGAGCGTTTGCGCGGCGGCGCTGTCGTCCTCGCGGCGGAACCGCACCGCGGTCTGGCGGATCGTTTCGACGACGTCGAACACCGCATCGCCTTCCTGCTCGCGCAGCACGTCGCCGAGCAGGCGTCCGAGATAACGGATGTCCTGGAACAGCGGATGGTCCTTGTCCTCGCGCGTGCGGGACGTGCTTTTGACGGCGGGCGCGACAGGGACGGCGGTGGGCGCGGCCGGCGGCACCGTTTTCAGCTTCGCTGTTTTCGCGGCGCGCGCGTTGGCCGCGGTAGCGGCCTGTCCGGCCTTGCCGGCTTTAACGGTTTTCACCACTTTTTCCGCCTTGACGGGCACGGAAGTCTGCGCGGCCTTGGGGACCTTGGCGGCCTGCGCGGCGAGCGCGCGTTGGCCGGCGCGCCGGGTGGCGGCCGTGGCGACGGCGGAAGCGTCGGGCGCCGCGGCGTCGGCCGGGCGAGCGGTGGGCGAGGCAGTATTGCGGCGAGCGGGGCGCGCCGATCCGGAAGACGTCACGATGGGTTTCCTCGGGGAAGCCTGTTGATTGATGAACTGCTACTGCGGCACTGCAACCAGCAACTGCGACGAGAACTACGTGCAACGAAAACTTCAAAACGGACTGCGAACGGCGACTGAAAGAAAACTGCAAGGACAACTGCAAAGGGACTGCCGGGCGAACCGCACGCGAGAAGCAGCATGAGTTGCCGATGGCGCGAAACCGACGCATGGAGAAGGGACCAACGCAATCACGAGGGTCGCGCTGAAACAGCCGGCGCACGTCACGCCGCACTGCATCATCCCGCATGCCGGCGCCCGGTGCGCGAACGACCGTGCGCGACAAACCGGATGGGGCCTTCGCGCGTGACGCGAAGCCCGTCTCCTCCGTCGATACCGCGCCAGCACGGCGCCCACCGTGCTTTTGGACGCAGGGGCGCGTGCTAACATTGATTGTTATTTCATCCCGAGTTCGAGCAGCAAGCCAATGAACACCGAGACGTCTTCCACGCCACCCCACACGCTTGTGATTGCGTCGCGAGAAAGCCGCCTTGCCATGTGGCAGGCGGAGCATGTGCGGTGTGCGCTGCACAAATTATATCCATCTTGTGACGTAAAAATCCTCGGAATGACGACACGTGGCGATCAGATTCTCGATCGCACGCTGTCGAAGGTCGGTGGCAAGGGACTCTTCGTGAAGGAGCTCGAGGCCGCGCTCGCGGATGGCCGCGCCGACCTCGCGGTGCATTCGCTGAAAGACGTGCCGATGGAGCTGCCCGCGGGCTTTGCGCTGTCGACCATCATGGAGCGCGAGGACCCGCGCGACGCGCTCGTCTCCAATCAGTACGATTCGCTTGCCGCGCTGCCGGCCGGTGCCGTGGTCGGCACGTCGAGCCTGCGCCGCGAAGCCATGCTGCGCATGCGTTATCCGCATCTCGAAGTACGGCCGCTGCGCGGCAATCTCGATACGCGGCTCGCCAAGCTCGATCGCGGCGACTACGCGGCGATCATTCTGGCCGCGGCCGGCTTGAAGCGTCTCGGCCTGGCCGAGCGTATCCGCGCGCTGCTCGATCCGGAGGACAGCCTTCCCGCCGCGGGGCAGGGCGCGCTCGGCATCGAGATTCGCGCCGATCGCACGGCGCTCGCCGCATGGCTCGCGCCGCTGCATCATCAACACACGGCGGCGGCCGTCGAGGCCGAGCGGATGGTGTCGCGCGCGCTCGGCGGCAGTTGCGAGGTGCCGTTGGGCGCGCACGCAGTCTGGCATGACGGCGCGCTGCATCTGCACGGCATCGTCGCGACGCCCGATGGCCGGCGCGTGCTGAGCGCGCAGGCCTCGGCGCCCGCGCCGAGTGTCGAGCGCGCGCTCGCGCTGGGGCAGGACGTCGCGAATGCGCTGGTGCGGCAGGGCGCGCTCGAGATCGTTCGCGCGCTCAGCACCGCGAGCGGTCCGGCGAGCACCGCGCCAGGCTACCCCGCGCCCGGCGCGGCGACCGGCGAGTGATGACCGCCGCCACGCCGCGCAACGCGCCCTTCACGGTCGTGATCACACGGCCGGCGGGTCAGTCGGGCGAGCTGGTCGAACAGCTCGAAGCGGCCGGCCTCGCGACGCTCGACTTTCCCCTCATCGATATCGCCCCCGTGCTCGACGACGCGCCGTTGCGCAACGCGCTCGCGTCGCTCGAACGCTACGCGCTCGTCGTATTCGTTTCGCCGAACGCGGTCGATCATGCGTTTGCCCGCAGCGAGGCGATCTGGCCGCACGCGCTGCCGATCGGCGTGGTCGGGCCGGGCAGCGTGCGGGCGCTCGCGCGCCATGGCGTGCGTGCGCCTGAACATCGCGTGATCAGCCCATCCTCCGGCGCCGACGACGAATCCACCAGCTTCGACTCCGAGGGCCTGTTCGCCGCGCTCGACGCATCGCTCGGCGCGGCGGCCCTCGAAGGCAAGCGCGTGCTGATCGTGCGCGGCGACGGCGGCCGCGAATGGCTCGCCGACCGGCTGCGCGAAGCCGGTGCCGAGGTCGAGACGGTCGCCGCGTACCGGCGCATCGTGCCGGAGCCGTCGATCGGCGCGTGGGCGCGCGTGCACGAACTGCTCGCGGGCGAGCCGCACGCATGGCTTCTGACGAGCTCCGAAGGCGTGCGCAACCTGCACGAACTCGCGCAGGAGCACCTGACCGCCGACGAGCTCACGCAACTCAAACACGCGATTCTCGTCGCGCCTCACCCCCGAATCGCGCAGACCGCGCGGGCATTGGGTTTTGATAGGATTACGGTGTCCGGCGCGGGCGACGAGCGCATAGTCCGCGCCCTCGTCGCCGCCGTTCCGGCCGTAGCGCAACCGGTATCGTCCAACCCGGCTCATTCACCGGCTAAATCACGCATGACTGAAACGAACGCATCCACGAACGCCTCACCCCAGCCGTCCGCAACCGCTCCGTTGCCGCCGAATCAACCCTTCACGCCGTACGAAGCGCAGCAGAAGCGCCGCAGCACGAGCGGACCGCTGCTGTGGTTTGTCATCGTGATTCTCGCGTGCGCGGTCGGTGCCGGCGGCTTTGCGATGAACCGCAAGCTGGTGCGCACCGAGCAGCAGCTTGCGCAGCGTCAGCAGGCGAACGACACGCAGACCAACGAGCTGCGCGTCAAGATCGACCAGGCGCTCGCTACCGTGCATCAGGCGGACTCGCAGGTCGCGCAGTTCGAAGGCAAGCTCGCCGATGCGCAGGCCGCGCAGCAGGCGCTGCAACAGCAGTACACGGATCTCGCGCGCAATCGCGACGACTGGACGCTCGCCGAAGTCGGCCAGATGCTGTCGGCCGCGAGCCAGCAGTTGCAGTTGACCGGCAACACGCAGCTCGCGCTGTTCGCGCTGCAAAGCGCCGATACGCGCCTCGCCGCGTCCGACAGCCCGCAGGCGGTCGCGGTGCGCAAGGCGATCGCGCAGGACATCGACAAGCTGAAGGCCGCGCCGTCGACCGATCTTACCGGCCTCGCCATCAAGCTCGACAACGCCATCGATCACGTTGCAACCCTGCCGCTGTCGGGTGAAGCGCCGATCCCGCACGCTACACCGCATGCCGCCACCTGGGCCGACACCGCGAAAGTGGCGGCCGCTACCGGCAAGCCGCGCTGGGAAGTGTGGATCGACGAGGTCACGCACGGTATCGGCGAACAACTGACGAGCCTCGTGCAGGTGCGCCGCATCGACAACGCCGACGCGATGCTCGTCACGCCCGACCAGGGCTACTTCGTGCGCGAGAACCTGAAGCTGCGTCTGCTGTCGGCGCGCCTCGCGCTGCTCTCGCGCAACCAGACCACGCTGAAGTCCGATCTGCAGGCGGCGCAGTCGTCGCTTACGCGCTACTTCGACGCTTCGTCGAAAGACACGCAAACCGTCATCGATCTGGTCAAGCAGGTGGACGCCGGTTCAGCCGCGGTCGAGCTGCCGAATCTCGATACGAGCCTGCAGGCTGTCAATCAATACCGGAATCGAGGTTAATCATGGCGATCCGGGGACTTCTTTGGCTCGCGGCGCTGTTCGCCGTCGCAGTCGTGCTCGCGGTGGGCGGGCGCTTCGACGCGGGGCAGATCATGCTGATCTATCCACCGTATCGCGTCGACATGTCGCTGAATCTGTTCGTCGTCGGGGTGGTGGTGCTGTTCATCGTGCTGTACGCGCTGACGCGCATCATCCGCAACATCTGGCGCATGCCGCAGCGCGTCGCCGCGTACCGCGCGCGCGCGCGTGTCGCGAAGGCGCACGCGTCGCTGCGCGATGCGATCGGCAACCTGTACGCGGGGCGTTTCTCGCGCGCGGAAAAAGCCGCGAAAGATGCGCTCGCGAACGGCGACAACAAGGGCGCGGCCGGCCTGATCGCGGCGACCGCCGCGCATCGGATGCATGAATACGGACGGCGCGACGAATGGCTCGCGCAGATCGACGACGCCGACTGGCAGGACGCGCGCCTGATGGCCACCGCCGACATGCGCGCCGACGGCCGCGACGCCGACGGCGCGCTGACCGCGCTGACCGAAATGCAATCGCAGGGCGCGCGGCGCATTCACGCGCAGCAGATCACGCTGCGCGCGCAACAGCAGTTGAAGAACTGGGGCGAAGTGCTCAAGCTCGTGAAGATGCTGGAGAAGCGCGAGGCGATCCATCCGGCGGTCGCGGTGCGGCTGCGTCAACAGGCGGCGGAGAATCTGCTGCGCGACCGGCGTCACAATGCCGACGCGCTGCTCGAACTGTGGAATTCGTTGTCGGCCACCGAACGTCATTCGCCACGTCTCGCCGATGTCGCCGCCGAACTGCTGGTTGCGCTGAACCGTCCGCAGGACGCGCGCAAGATCGTCGAGGAAGCGCTGGCGCAGAACTGGGACGCGCGTCTGCTGCGGCGTTATCCGGATACCGCCGGCGGCGATGCGTTGCCGCTGATCCAGAAGGCCGAGGCGTGGCAGAAGGACCGGCCGGAGGATGCGGATCTGATGTTCGCGCTGGGCCGGTTGTGCCTGCATCAGCAGTTGTGGGGCAAGGCGCAGTCGTTCCTCGAGCAGGCGCTGAAGCTGGCCGACAACGAGACGCTGAAGATCCGCTCGCATCGCGCGCTCGCGCGTTTGCACGAGCAACTGGGCGATACCGACAAGGCGAGCCAGCATTATCGCGAGAGTGCGTTGGCGATGAACGTGGTGTGAGGTCGGAAACTGCTGAAACCACCGAAACCGCTATTCGATGTCGATGGCCGCGGCCGATGCCGCGGCCATTTCTTTTTCCGCGGCCCGACAGGCAGCGGGCATTGGATCAGGGCGGCCGAGGCGTGGCCCCGGTGCCGGCTGGCCGGCGCAATCCCACGAATACCTCCCCGTAACCCCGGCTTTTCGAGCGATTGACCACCGGGCCGGTACCCGACAATTTGTAGTGATGCGAGGCGGGCCGTCCAGCGCGCCTGCCGCCCGAACGACGAAACGGTATTCGTCATCACGCGCACTTTGTCGAGGCAGACATGTCAAGCAACATTACGATCACGGATGAACTGGTAGCTGAAATCGCAAACCGGATGGCCGACGAAGGCCAGAAGATATCTCCCGTGGCCATCTGGTCCGAAGTCCATACCGGTTCGGTGGTCGCGGTGTCCGCGGCATTGCGCAAGTGGCGCGAAACGCGCGGGCCGCGAGTGCCGCAGGTCGTCGAGCGGCCTGCGTTGCCGGACAGCGTGACGGACACGATGCGCGAGGCGCTCGACCGGCTCTGGACGTCGGCGCAGGACGAGGCGGAACGGGCGGTGGCGCGGCGCCTCGCCGCGATGCGCCAGCGGGTCGAGGAGGCTAGCAACGAACGCGACGACGCGCTTGCGGAACTGCAAACCACCGTCCAGGAACTCGACGCGCTGCAAATCCAGTTGGATCAACTGGCGAACTCCTACGAGGAGAAGGTCAACGTCGTGGCGGGTCTGGAAGAGGACATCGCGCTCGCGGTGCAACGAACCGACTCGGCCGAGAAGCGCGCGCAGGCGCTCACCGAGCGCGTTTCGCTCCTCGAGGCGGAACTGGAGCGCTCGATGGCGGAGCTGACCGCGCGGCGTGAAGCGTCCTCCCGCGAGGAGACCGGCGCCGCGGGCGAAAACGGCGTGGTGAGCGAATCCGCCGAGCCGGCTGCCGCGACCGCGGACGGTGAAGCGGAGCGCGCGGCGCGGGAGGCCGCGCATTCGGACGCGGTTGCTCGTCTCGAAAGCGAGCTGGAATCGATTCGCGCGGCGCTGCAGGCCGAGCAGGAAGCGAACGCAGCGCGACGGGAAGAGATCGCGGGCGCGCATGCTGAGCGGGATGCCGCCGCGCTCGAACTGCGCAATGCCGAGGCACGGCTCGCCAGCCTGAGCGATGAACGCACCGCGGACGCCTCCGAAATCGCGAGGCTGTCGGCCAGCCTGTCCGAGGCGCAGGAGCGTTCCGCCGAACTTGCCGGAAGCGCGGCGGCGAGCGAAAAGCTCGACGGCGAAGATCCGGCTTCGGCGGTGGGTATCGACCCGCAAGAACTCGACGCGTTGAAGGCCCGGATTTCGCGCGACGCGGAAACTCACGCTGCCGCGATTGCCGAAGCGCGGGAGACCGTCAAGAAATGGTCCGACTACGCAAATGGACTGAAGCAGCAACTGACTCAGGCCAACGAAAAGATGATCGTCGTCCTTGCTCGCGGCGCAGGCGAAGCATCGTTGAGCCGTCGGCTTTCCGCTGAGCTGAGCTACGTCAAGCCGGAGCATGAATTGCTGCGCAAGGAGATCCAGCAGCAGGTGATCGTCGAAACGATCAGCGCTCACCTCGAGAAGCAAGGCTACCGCTACGACGAGAAGACGGGCGTGGTGTCGAAGCTGAACACCGAAAACGTGCCGGCGTGACGACGTTGTTGATGTGATTGCGCGTCGCGGGTATCGCGACGCGCAATGTATTTGTCGCGCGGCCGAATCTCGGTTGCAGTCGGAATGTCTGGACTATCCTAAGGACGATAGTGCCGCGCCGCGATGTGTGTCGCGGTGTCTCCGACCGCAAACGCCCGACACATGGACGCAGACCCGCCAGTTCCCCAGCACGAACAGACCTCCGCGAGCGATGCGCGACGCTGGCTGCGTTGGCTGCCGGGCGTGACGGTGCTCAGGACATACCGCCTCAAATGGCTGCCGAACGACCTGACCGCCGGACTGGTGCTGACGACCATGCTGGTGCCCGTCGGCATCGCCTATGCGTCGGCATCCGGAGTCCCCGGAGTGTACGGCCTCTACGCGACGATCGTTCCGCTGCTCGTGTATGCGCTGTTCGGCCCGAGCAGGATTCTCGTGCTGGGCCCCGACTCCGCTCTCGCGGCGCCGATTCTGGCGGTCGTCGTGCAAGTTGCGGCGGGTGATCCGGCGCGCGCGATTGCGACGGCCAGCATGATGGCGATCGTCTCCGGCGTGGTCTGTGTCGTCGCGGGGTTGCTGCGACTGGGCTTCATCACCGAACTCCTGTCGAAGCCGATTCGCTATGGCTACATGAACGGCATCGCGCTGGCAGTGCTGATCAGCCAGTTGCCGAAGCTCTTTGCGATCTCCATCGAAGAGCATGGGCCGTTGCGGGACATCGCGAGCCTCGCACGGGCCATCGGCGAGGGCAAATCCAACTGGTACAGCTTCGCGGTAGGCGCGGGAAGTCTCGCGCTGATCCTGTTTCTCAAGCGTTTCGAGAAGCTGCCAGGCATTCTGATCGCCGTGATTCTCGCCACGTTGTGCGTCACCGTATTCAAGCTGGACAGCGTCGGCGTGAAAGTGCTGGGCAAGATTCCGCACGGCCTGCCGACGTTCGCGCTCCCCTGGGTCACCGATGCCGATCTGGTCAGGATCCTGCTCGGCGGCTGCGCGGTCGCGTTGATATCGTTCGCGGATACCAGCGTGCTGTCGCGAACTTTCGCCGCGCGTTTTCATAGCCGCGTCGACCCGAATCAGGAGATGGTCGCGCTCGGTGCCGCCAACCTGGCGGTCGGCCTGTTCCAGGGCTTCCCGGTCAGCAGCAGTTCGTCGCGCACGCCGGTCGCCGAAGCGGCAGGCGCGCGCACGCAAGTGACGGGTGTGGTGGGCGCAATTGCCGTGGCGGCGCTGCTAATGGTTGCGCCCAATCTGATGCGCTACCTGCCCGACAGCGCGCTCGCCGCGGTGGTCATTGCGGCGGCTATTGGTCTCTTCGAAATTACGGATCTCAAGCGCATCTACCGGATTCAGCAATGGGAGTTCTGGCTCTCGATCGCCTGCTTTGCCGGCGTCGCCGTGTTCGGCGCGATTCCCGGCATCTGCGTCGCGGTGGTGATCGCGGTCATCGAATTTCTGTGGGACGGCTGGCGGCCCCATTACGCGGTGCTTGGCCGCGTGGAGGGTTTGCGCGGCTATCACGACCTGACGCGCTATCCGCATGCCGAACGTATCGCCGGGCTCGTGCTGTTTCGCTGGGATGCACCGCTGTTCTTCGCCAACGCCGAGCTGTTTCAGGAGCGTTTGCTCGAAGCCGTCGCCGAATCGCCTGCACCTGTGCGGCGAGTGGTGGTGGCGGCCGAACCGGTGACGAGCGTGGACGTCACCTCCGCGGACATGCTGCGCGAGTTGACCCGCACGCTTGGAGACCGCGGAATTGCGTTGCATTTCGCGGAGATGAAGGATCCGGTTCGCGACAAGCTCAGGCGCTTCGAGTTGACCGACCTGATTGGGGACGAGTGCTTTCATCCGACCGTGAGTAGCGCGGTCGATAACTATGTCGACGTGTTTGGCGATGCGTCGCGGGGAGGGCATCGCGATGAATCGAGGCCGTAATTGTCCATCAACACGGCGAGTGAACTTGGTGTGAGCGAGGCTTTGCCGACTGCTGCTTAGGAAGGGTTCTGTTCGTGTCGTTTCGGTGGCCGCTTGAAGTAGTCGCGAGTCAGGATAACGTCCATTAGGACTGGCGTTTTGGGCCTGTCTTCTTCCGCAGCCTGCGGGTCGGGGTCGCCGAAAGCCAGTTGGACATCGACCGGGAATCGGCTCGTCGGCTGATCCGAAGCGCGATAGCGATAGCTATGCAGAAGAACCTGCGGTGGTGTTGCTCCCATGTCATTTCCGGGTCGCCGGTTGCCGTTGCTGTCGATCCAGTATCCGATGTCGAGAGGGAACAGATCTTCCAGGGTCGAGCGGGTGATTCCCGCCATGAGTGGACTGAACCGGATCGTGAAGACCATTGGCACCTGCCTGACCTTCATGCGATCGGCGGAGTGGTCGGTTGGATCGGCTGCTACGAATACTGTGATTTGTGTACGAGGAAAAGCAGGGTTCTCAAACGAATACTCCGTACCTACAATTCCGCGAAGAGGGGCCGAGGCAAAGTTGTGTCCGAATACCGTGTGCGCGGGATCGAACGGCTGATCGTCTCGCATGATCGCCATTGCGGTCGCCAATACCCTGAGCGCCATGTCGCGCTGTGCTTCAGTAACAGTCTGTCTCATGTCAGCCCCTTGTTCCGAGGGTCCTGAGAGCGTCGGCATATTGGGCTGTGCATGTACCGGGATTGCGAACGAGAGGATCATTAGCGTTCTTCCAGTAAGCCTGAACCACTTCCGAGCATGCGTAAGCATCTTCTTCATTGAATTGATTTCTGTGGCTGGTTTCAAATCTGGCGGGTGTGCAGGTCCATTGTCCCGTACCCCGACGTTTGATCTCCTGCTGCCTAAAAAGAGTTCTGTCCGCGTCGTTTCAGCGTCTGCTTGAAGTAGTCGCGAGTCAGGAAAGCGCCCAATAAGACCGGCATTTTGGGGCCGTTCTCATCCTTAGCCTGTGGGTCAGGGTCGCCGAAAGCCAGTTGGACATCGACCGGGAATCTGCTCATTGGCTGATTCGAAGCACGATAGCGATAGCTATGCAGACGAATCTGCGGTGGTATTGCGCCCATGTCATTGCCGGGCTGTCGGTTGCCGTCGCCATCGATCCAGTATCCGATGTCAAGAGGGAACAGATCCTCCAGGGTCGAGCGGGTGATTCCCGCCATTAACGGACTGAACCAGATCGTGAATTCCCTTGGTACCAGCTTGACCTTTGTGCGGTCGACTGTGTAGTCGGCTGGGTCGGCCGTTACGGATAGTGTGATTTGTGTACCAGGAAAAGCCGGATTTTCGAAGCAATACTCCATACCTACAGCTCCATGAAGAGGATCAGTGGCAAAGTTGTATCCGAATACTGTGTTTGCGGGATCGAATGGCTGATCGTCCCGCAAGATCGCCATTGCGGTCGCCAATACCCTGAGAGCCATGTCGCGCTGAGCGTCCGTGACAGTCTTTCTCATGTCGCCCCTTGCTCCGATGATCCTGAGGGCGTCGGCATACTGGGTTGTGCATGTACCGGAATTGCGAACGAGAGGACCGCTAGCGTTCTGCCAATAAGTTTGAACCACTTCCGCGCAAGCATAAGCATCTTCTTCATGACGTTGGGATTAGCCCGGACCACATCCAGCGCGCATCAGCGGACGGTGCACCGGGCTGTAGAACCTGCCCGAATCTGTCGCCAGCTTGTACCAGCGCCTTGCCAACCAGTCCGGCTTGCGTCCATCCTTCCCACATGCCAGTTTCAGGGCACACCATGCCGGTGCGCAGATCCATCATGCCGTACTTTTGACGCTTCGCCAGGCGGCGCTGTTCCAGTTCTTCGGGCGTCAGGTAGTGACGACTAATTGCCACGTTGCGCAGGTCGACCACAACCCGTAGGTTATCCAAGGTAGCTCCGCGTTCCTTAGTCGGCTTCGCCCACTCACCAAGATAGTAGAAGCTTGCGTAGACATCAAAGAGAGAGTCGGGCGGCAATGGCAGTCGATAGCCAAAAGAGACGTAGTTATCTGGATAGAACCCGGATGGATCAATGATGCCATTCGGCAAGAAAAAATCGCTGTTCTCAGTACGCACACCATCGATTGTCTCGCCATGCACGATACGATAAAGCCCGAGGTGGTCGAAGTTTTCTAACGGAATATCCGTGTGCACGTTATAAGCAAGATCCTCCACTTTGATGCGAAAGTCGCGGATGCTCGGTTTGCTATTAACGGGATGAAGTTTGTCGAGTGAGAACGTAACCCACATCACTTTATCGGGATAATAGGTGCAGTCGATTGCTTGATTCGACTCATAACAGTGCAATGGCTTTCCCAATAACCCTGTAACGTCATCGAAAGATATCTGACCCGCTATCCATTTCAACCCGATCCTGGTGAAGTCTAGTAGTTTGGCTTGCTGATCGAGTGTCATCTGCTTTTCCATCATTGTGGCCTGCATGTCACTGGCTGCCATCTGTCTCACTTCTGCTGGTGCCGATACTGGAATCGCCAGGGCGAAGTAGAGTAGCCAACTTGTTATTTTGGTCGGCACTTTCATATGCTCGGCTGCATTGATCTGCCTGATATGTTCTGAGTGCCATGTTTGGATTGATTTCCACCACCCAATATGCGCTAGCGGTTTCGCCGCAAAAAAACGCGTCATTTTCCCAAGGACGGGCTGTATAGTCGCAATAGCATCTGCTTGGCTCGGCCACCATTGCGTCGACATCAATTGATGTGCCTCCTATACCAACATGTTGTAACAAGTCAATCGCCATGGAACGTGCGCGCCGTACTTCGTCGTTCAGGGCGTTCGCATTGGGAGCAAACGCCGGGTGGTAGCCGGCGTTGAGCCAAATATTCAGTGTGTAGAGATACTGCCCGACCGCCATGCGTGTGAGACTTATTAGTGCAGCCGGATCAACAGGGACTGAGTGCTTTGCTGTCAGCCCTGCAATCACAAGAGATTGCGATTGTCTTTCGTCCAGAATTGTTCTCGGCCATCGAGCAATGTTGGAAATGGCCGAGAAATTACCGGGGTGCTGCTGTACCAGCGCGAAAATCCAGAACCACTGCTGGCAATGGCGGGCTTCGTGATAAAGCGTGTCGGCGAATACTTTTAATGGTCGGAGTTGATCGTTGCGATCGGATCCGTTTGACACTGGAGTGACTTCATTCGCTTTGATGCGAAACATCGCTTCCAGCATGCCGGCGTTCAGGAGCAGGCTCCAACTGTTGGGCGTAAAGGCTCCTTGTTCGCCACGAGAGCGACTGGAAGATGGCATGTAAAGGCCCATCGCAGTTGGTATAGCTTCACGGGGAATGCCAAAGCCTGCTGTCGGGCTGGTCAACGCATGACTGATAATCGGGGCTATCAGGCGAAGCAGTTCGGCATTTGACGTATTGTTTAACGGCCACTGAAGCCTAATTTTTGGCGTATTCCCCGGTGCCCCGAAATACGCTTCGCCCCACTGCACCTGCGTGGTCAGCACCTGAAGAATTGCCTTTGCATAATTACGAGCGACCGGATAGGCGAGGGTGCCATTTTCCTCATCCGAATAGCGCAGACCCCACCGGTCCGGCGTGCATATTGCGTAAAGCGGCATCCGGTTCTCGCTGGTAGGCTGAACCCGGTTGACGTTCATCGCGTGTGGGCCCACCTTGTGGGTTCGTGCGTTGCCGGTAGCTGTCATGTCTCGTCTTTCCGTGCCGAATCAAAAGTGGCTTTCGCGTCCTGCGTCAATATGGGTCGATGGATCGACAGTACTGATCCATCACCACGCAATAGCGCAAGCGTTGCTATTTGCATGCTTTTACTCATGGCCAGCGACGTTTCACCCCGCTGGTTACTCGTTCCTTCGATGACCTGGCCATCATTGAGTGTGATCCGGTAACGTTGCTGCGGCAGCGCCAGACCCATGGCTTCGTCTGCCAGCACGAAATGCTCGACCACCTTCGCCTGCGCGACATCCGTCATAGGCATGACAAGCGGTAGCGCCATCGGCCCCTCAGTCTGATGACTCCCCGCATAAACCCGATGCTCGCCATCCGTATAGACCCTGTACCCCTGCGCATCGATAACCACTTTCGTGTTACCCGCATGAAACACGATCTCCTTACTGGCCATCAGATTGATCGACTCGGTCCTGCTGATAATGCTGACGACTCGCTGCGCAATGATCTCGACATCATCGCTTTGCGCCTCGATCTGCACCTTGCCCGCCGCGGCCTTGAGCCTGATGCCGAGGTTCCGCGCGAACACCCTCACGCCATTGACCGCCGACGCCAGCAGCGATTTCACCGCCGCGACACTGACGTGCCCGCCCGCGGTGAGCGCGATATGTTCGGTACTCGCCATGTGCGCGCTTTCCGCCGCGGAGACACCGATACCCGCCGCGCTGGCTAGCACCATGTCCGGCCTCGACAGTTGAGGAAACGGCTGGTCTTTACCCGCCGCACTCCCACGTATCGCATCGTTCTGCGCGCCGATCGCTTTCGACACATCGCCCTGGCTGGTCTGCTGCTCCTGCGCTTCATAGCGTCGCGCGAGACCCGCGAGGTTCTCGTGGATATCGCGCGCCTGCGTAAGCCGTGCGACCGCCTCGCCCATATCCTTCGCGGGCGCGTTCGCGCCGTCGCGCGCATCGGTGGTGATCAGCATGCCCCGGTTGGCCCGCGCGACACCCCATGCGTTGGTCGCCAGTTCCCAGCCTTCGCCACGCGCTTCCTGGCGGCCGGCCTCGCGCACGATGCGCGTGTTGTGACCGAGCACGATGCGCGACTGCGCGTGATCGCTGGCGAGTTGTGCCTGAAGTTGCTTCGGCGTGTCATCGAGCACGAAGTGATTGGACTGACCGTTGTAGCCGCCCTCGAGATCGCGGCTGACGGTGCCCGAGAGCGCCTGGTTAGCCGGCAGCTTCCAGGGCGGCTGATTCCAGCCGTTGACCATCCGGTCCGATACGTACGGCTTGTCCGGGTCTCCCTCGTGGTAGCTGACCGTGACCTCCTGGCCAGTACGCGGCAGATAGACCGCGCCGAAACCATTGCCCTGCCACGGCGAGGACACGCGCACCCAGCAACTGGCATTGTCGTTGTTCGGGCTGAGCCGGTCCCACACAAAGCGAACCTTCACGCGTGCGTACCCGTCGACCCACATCGGCTGATCTTCGGGACCCACGACGATGGCCGTTTCGCCGGCGCAGCGCGGCTTCTTTTTCGGGCGATTCCTGAAGAACGTATTGGCGGGTTGCAGCACGAAACCGGTCACGCACTGGCGCGCTTCATCGGCTGTATCGTGGCCGGACGACTCCGTGCTCTGCGGCGCGTTGCGGATGTCGAGCGTGGTCGACACGACCAGGTACTCGGCGTTGACTTCCTGTTGCGGATGATCTTCGAGCCAGAATGTTTTCCCCGTTATCAGCCCGCGCAGATTACCCCGGCCCTTCAGACGCAGGCCGCGGCTGCGCATGGCATCGACGTGTACGCTCGCGAGATATCCGGCTTCGTCCTGGCAGTTATTGCGCTCACCCGACAATCCGACCACGCCGGCGAGCGGCTGCGAATAGTCGCCCCATTCGTGCAGCTCGATGCTGTCGTAGGCCGCCTCGCTATGGCTTGCATACTCGCCTTCGAATCGTGCACCGGGACGCGTGTAGTCGTAATCGATCAGACTGACTTTGCCTGTCGTGATCCGGCGCGAGACCTTGAGCTTGTGGATATGCTCTTCGTCGACGTCCCGGCTGTCGGGCGCGCGATACCGGATCCTGTCGTACGCGTTGCCGTGCCGCTTGTGCGAGCCGGGAGAATCGCACAGCACCAGCGTCATGCCGTCGAACAGGTAGTAGATTCCCCATTCTCTCCAGATCCGTGTGAGAAATTCAAAGTCGGATTCCCACATCTGCCGGACGTAATCGCGCTTCGGATAGTCTTTCTCGAAACCGGGCCCGCCGAGCTCCGTGACGACCGGATACGGATAGCGCTCCTTAAGTATCCGGTCTGTGATGTCCACGACGCTGGCATCCTGGAAGATCCTGCTCTCGCGGTTCTTCGTGGCGAGCCACAGCCACGGGCGCACGATGAAGCGATAGTAGGCGCGCCGCTTATCGATGCCAGCGTGCCTGACACCTGTTATGAGGCCCGAAATCGTGCGGCTGCCGGCGCTCGCATCGATTGCGTCGCTGTGTTCCAGCCGCTCGCTAATGAAAAATCCGTTGTCCGTGAAGTCGATCGATATGTCGACGATCTTCCCGATCAGGCTATCGGGCACGACCAACTCCTGTGCGCGCCATAGCGGGAGCACCGGACTTTCCACCGTTACCACGTCGAGCGCGTATCGATAGAGCCGGCCGAGGGCTTCGGTGCCGCGCAGGCGCAGCGGAGCCAGGACGGGCTCATTACCCCACGTGGGTAGGGCGTCCGAGGAAATACCTAACGTGCAGTGCTGGAATGGTCTGAGCATGCGGGCATCGCGTTATGTGCGAACCACAGTATCGAAAGTGCATGCTTCGGCGTCTATCGGAATTGGACTAATTTTTAGCCTGATAAGGCAATTTGTTCAATTTGAGATAGGGCGGATGAATGGGGGAGCCTCGCGGGTCGACGCTCTGCGATGGAGTCGTGGTGATAGCGGCGCGAGGTATTCAATGGCCCGCATACCGACTTGCGACGGACGAGGCGTGGCGTTGAGATCGGGTTGCCGTCGAGGCGTTGATCGTCGATGCGAGGATGGCCGGCGTGGCCGGCCGTGGTGCTGAGAGGGGTTTGCTTGCCGGTTTTGATCGCCTGATGTGATGCGGCAAGCGGTTATTGCATGGTGTTCGGGATCGACGTGTCAGTGGCTTCCGCGTTTGCTGCCGCAGCCAGGTTGTTGCGGTGCAAAGCGTTCGCTCTGGCGATGGACGTTTTCGTTTGTTGTGCTCTTTGCGAGGCCTCGGCGAGCAGCTTGGCGGCGTGACTCGCGGTGATGCGGCTGCGTGGGACGCCCTTTGCGTCGAGAGCGATCACCTGGAATAGCTCACGGTCGCATTCGAGTTCCTGCTGGTATTGCTCGGCTGTATTCAGAAGTAATTCGAGGAGCGTTTGACGATTGCGTCTTTCCTCGCGTGTGATCGCAGGATTTCGACATATCGACGATGCCAGTGTGATCAGCGTGTCCAGTTGATTGACCTGCCGGTCGCATAAGTCGAATGCGGAGAGGGCAAGTTTTTCGTACTGGAGGGCGTCGACGGGGGGACGTGAAGCCGGTTGATTTTTGACGGACCTGGTCATGGTGCGATCTCTCCCTGTTGCTTCTTTGATCGCCCGGCCATTCGCTTTTTCAAGACGGGTGAGCGGGCACATGGCAGGGTTAGCAGACCGGCGTTGAAACCAGAACCGGCGAGCCTTGCGGCTCCCCCACCACGGCCCGCCCATAGAAATATAGACGAGCAGGGGCAGACGCACGACCTGCCTGGGCAGGCGTGCGGGTTTCAACATTGCAGGCTGCTAAACCTGGCCGCCGGATGTCTCCCGACGACCGGATGATTATACGGCGTGGGCTATCTCGCATTTAACCTATTGGGCTAAATGTCGAGTTTTGGCCGGTTGAATAAGGTGGGGTAGGGCGAAGGGGCGCTGGTTTGGTGATCGGACTGCTTTCAGGCACAAATTGTAGGCGGTTGATTGGCCGCTTCGATCGGCGCTGCTTCAGCCGGCCACGATCTCGTGAAGGGCTGTTTCCGGAAAACGCGGAAGACTGGAGTCGACCCGAAGCAGTCGTTCACGAGCCCGGCTCTTCGTCTGACAATAGGCTTGGTTGCTAGCTGGACCCCGAAAAGATAAGCTTCATTCAGAACAAGGGGTTGCGTCAGAATTTCTTGGCGCGGTCGCGCATGTGTAACCGGACCCACCTATTCAGTAGTTAGGGGACAAGAACCGCATCATGGCGAATCGGCCACCACTTACAGACGCTATCGTCGTGGCAGTTTCTCAGCTTGTCGACGATTCTCAAGGCGACCGGCGCGACCCAGCGCACTCGGATATCGAATTCCAAATCGACAAAGCCGGCTTGGCGTCTGCGGATCCGGGTCGGACAAACGGCAAACCAGTCGGAAAATCAAAGCGTGTGCGTGGAGTCTTAAGTTGGGCGCTTTCGAATAACCCTGCTGCCGGGGAAACACTTGTAGCTGGTCTTGTTGCCACGGTTCAAGGCCACGGTGGGTTCCGCGAAACCTCCACCAACTATTGCGGCGCTGAGGCTGTTGCAAATCTTGCCTCGGCTTTCACCACGCAAGGGTGGGACCTATTGCCAGACGGATCACTTCAGCCAAAGGTTCTTGATTCCCTGACCGGTAAGGAGCGTACTGCTGCATTGCGGACGTACGCAGATCGTGCGCGTCGAGGAGCCTTGGACAGTCCGCTTCTCGCTGGAACGGCCAAAGACCTACTTGAGGCAACAGCTGCCCACGTGCTCGTTCAAAAGTGGGGTAGTTATCCGAGTACGTCGAACTTTCCGACACTGTTAGGGCAAGCGTTCACCGCTCTCGGTTTAGCAACACCAAGTGAAGCCGTCGTTTCAGGAGAGCCTGCGCATAAGCGTATGGAGCGGGCTGCATATGAGCTCGGCTGTGCCTTAAATGCGCTCCGCAATAAGGAAGGCACG
Organism: Paraburkholderia sp.; assembly: GCF_047605525.1. Lineage (GTDB taxonomy): Bacteria > Pseudomonadota > Gammaproteobacteria > Burkholderiales > Burkholderiaceae > Paraburkholderia. The sequence goes on from NZ_JASGFN010000018.1 coordinate 78,374, forward strand.
GGGCACGGTCGGCCATGGGTCAGCGGGATTACGTCGATGCAGGCAACATTTTCTGTGGAGTCCATGGGCAACATTGCATCTCTGATGCTGGATGCTTTGAGTCCATGAGCTTGTCCCCTAATATTTCGCTGCAGCCGACCGTCATCCCGCTGCGCGGGCCGTCGGCGGCTGATCTCAGGCGTTAGGTTACCCAGACAGATGACCCGTAAACGAATCTCTGATGATGTTCAAGCTAGTGTTCTTACGCGCTCACGGCGACGTTGTTGTATTTGCTATGGTCTCAACCGTGACACAAGCATTAAGCAGGGCCAGATCGCGCATATAGATCAGGATTCGGCTAATGCTGCTGAAGATAACCTCGTCTTCTTATGCATGCCATGTCACGACAGGTACGACAGCACCACCCGGCAGAGCAAGAACTTCACGGCCGCTGAGATTCGGCACTTTCGTGAGGAGCTCGATCAAGCTCTTACCTCTGCCTTTTCTCAGCCGGTCGCCTTCGGCGAGGTCCTTTCCCAACCACGGCAAAGCTCAGCGAACCATTACATCCGTATTGGCGGGGGCGTCAGTAGCGCCGAACTGACTATTCACACCCTGCCTAACGGCGATGTCCGCGTGGTCGGCGAAGCTCTGTGGGGAACCAATCGGGAGTACGGTCCTAACATCGGCACCCTGGATTTTCTCGCTACGCCAGACGGCGGGGTCGTGCGGTACGAGGATCACTTACTCGGAAAGGACAGGCCATACAGGGCCGTTCTGCGCTTCGTCGAGAATGGCCTAGTTTTTGAAGAGGAGGGATTCAATGGGTACTTCGGCATGAACGTCACGTTTGCAGGAGAGTACGCAAGGGCAACCTAACAATTCCAAGCCCTCGCCGCTTCGCCGCGCGGCTAAACTCAGACGTTGACCGTCCGCTTCTGGCCGAGAGTCGACCCACGCGGCAGTTCGCGGTCGACCCAAAAGGGACAGCCAAGCTTCTCCGAAGCGGTCATTCCGATACAACGCACGCGAGTTTGATCGTCTAGATTAGCTCGGCGACGCGTACGATGATGAGCGCGGCCGGCACGAGGATGATTTGTGCGCACACGGTCCCGAGAACACGTGCCCCTGCGAGGGTAGTGATAGCTCGCCGAAAACTATTCTCGGAGATCCGGCCTTCGATCACGTCGTCCGTCATGACAGAAACCTGCGGGTCGATGACCACCGCTAAAACCACAGTCGCAAATCCATTGATGACCGACGACAGATTGGCGCACGTCACGCGCAAATCTGGCTTTAAATATCCCGCGTAGAGCGACGCGAAAACGCCGACCGTCCAGATGGCCATCGCGAAGACGTTCAGAGCTATCACCCTGCCGGAGACACCGGTGCCGCTCGCCAGCTGAGAGATGTTTTGGCGTGCCGGAACGCGTGCACCGTCCCGCATATAGTTGATGCCGCCACGACTGAAAATGTGGAGCAAAAGGCGCGGTAATGAACGATTGGCCTGGAAGTGCTCGACTGCGCGACTGAAATAGCGCTGGAACGTTGGGATCAGCAAAGCGCCGACTATGCTTGCTGCAGTGGCTGTAACCAGAAAGAGCCGAAAATCACCGAGCAGGCCACCCTCGAGATGCTGAGCGATATCAAGCTCTACGCGCTTGGCTATAAACGGCCCCTGAAAGGAGTTCGCCGTTCGGGAGACAAGTGCGATGATCCCGAACAGAGAAAACGACACTGCGATACGCCGCGTGCGAACGCCTGCGATCCGCACCGCGTAAGCCAGCGTCGCGATGACATGGATTACGAATGTAAGTCCGCAGATGATGAAAAGCTGGCTGTCCATGCTATCGTGACGACCTTGGGCAAGGGTTGGGGTCTACTGGAGCGCCGTCGCCGCTTGTTTGCCATCAAACTGACGGTCGATATCGAATGTCAGTAATTGGCCAAGACAGGGCGGGTGCCCCTACGAATCGCGGCCAATAGAGTCCGGTGCAAAGCCACGACTTTCAAACAAACGCTCCGAAGCGAGGTTCCCTCTAGTAATCATTGCACAGCACTCAAGATACCCGAGTGCGGCTAATGCAGTCATTGCAGCGTCGAGCAATGTTCCGGCTATGCCTTCCCTCTTGATTGCAGGCGAAGTGGCTATTACAGCGACTACCGGGCAGCCATACGGCTTGTAGTTGCAAACGAGGCACGCTGCCAGGAGTGCATCCGGCTGCCCAACGGTCGACGATGCCTCAGATATCCATTCGCCATACCGTCCGCTGAGGATCGCCGTTGCCTTCAGCATATACTGATTTTCAGTCTGCCCGGCATCGTCGATCGTTCCATGGAATGCCGCGAAGAAAAGCCGCCCGAGCGCCGATACGTCACAAGACTGTATGCGGCGCAAATTGGGCAACAACGCGACGGACGGATGGAGGCTATCGGAAAGCGTACGCTTCCAAAGCTGCGCGCTGCGCTCTTGGGTCGAGCTTGGCATTTGGAGCCCTCTTGCACGAGAAGGTTACGTTGACGACTCCCAGATTGTCGACGATGTAGGTGACTTCGTCGACCGTCTCTTCTTGGCCGAACGTTGACGCATGCAAACATGCATGGCCGGCGAGCCTTGCGCTAACCGATTCGATTCTCCGGAGCGGCAAACGATAGTCGTTGCATGATTGCTTCGATGGCCTGCTCAACCGAAAACCTGGCAGTATCGACGACGAGTTGCGCTGATTCCCATGGTTCGTATCGACGTTCAAGCACGCTCTTCCACGTCGGCAGCTGAATATCGGGGATATCGGCCTTTCGCCCCTCGATTCTCTACCGGTGCATTGCAGCGTCCGAACAAATCAACTCAATCTCGCAAATCTGCACGCCTGCGCCGATCGCCACGTTTCTCCAGGCGCTACGCGTAATTTCCAACGCATTGACCGAGTCGGCGACGACAGTCGACCCAAGCCGTAAGTTATCGCCGGCAACGGCATATGCAGCCAGATATCCGGCAGCCCCGATATCTGCCTGGCCGCTTTTGTAGGTCTTCATTGCTGTTTCAAGAGTATCTATTCGCAGATAAACGGCACTCAGCTTCCGCGCGAGTGTTTGCGCTACTGTTGTCTTCCCGGTGCCCGGTAAACCGCCGAAAACTATCAACACTTGCGATGCTCCCAGATCAGTAGACGCAGACAGATTGTTACCGATCTGCGTCATGACGTCGACTGACCGCTTGTGGCCCACTCCAGCCCGACACGATTGGTCGAAGTCGACCCAAAGCGGACCTCACTGAGGAGTTGGCCGCTTTGACCTAGAATCCTTGGGATTCAAGTCTCTCTCGGCATACACCAACCGACTAAGGAGCACGTGAGATGGCAATCGCCCGAGAGCTCCTTGAGACTGGACGGCAGGTCGCCGCCGTCTGCGCAGGGACTCTTTCAGCCGCCTTGCGAGCGGGAATCGAGCGGTACGTCGGCTGGCCGTACAAGGTAGCATCTGCCAGCGTTATCGATGCCGACGGCGCGGTGTCGGATACCTTTGCAGCTGTCGTGTACGCAGCGAAGGAAACGTCGCCGAGTGCAACTCTTGCGCAAGTACCGGCGGATTCCGCCGCAGTCGTTGTTGACGCGACCGACAATCTGACGATCGACAACTTCCGGGCAGCTTACGCGCGCGTTGCACGCGCGAAGCGGCTGAAGAAATCGCCAGCACCGAAGCTGGATATGCCGACGACGACTGTAACACTCGGCGTGATCTACGCTCAGAGGTCGGATTTGCCTCTGGAGGCTTTTGCCGAAGAGCTTGAGAGGCTCAACGCCGCGATTCCGAGCAGGGAATGGCCCGACATGATCGTCGTTGCCTCGATGGGCGCGATCCAGTATGCGGCGCAGTTTCCAGGAGAGTCACTAAACGGCGACTATCTGCCGCCGGCAGAAGGTGCGCTCAACAACTACATACCGGCGGTTTACGTCCTGATCGTTCTGAGGCCGACGGGCGCGTTTACCTTCAACAAGATGATGTCTTTTGTTGTCGCGCACCTGGGCATCTTCACGCCGGGCGCGAAGCTTTCCAACTTCACCGAATTGCTGGACGGCGTACCGAACACGGCTGTGGTGATGTGCGGCTATCAGTACGACCTCAAGGGCAACCTAAGTCCCGTTCCACGTAATCAGTACCAAGACCGCTTTGTGCCAGCGCCGCCGTTTCAGATCATGGACCGGCGCGGGCAACACATGGCCACGATTCAACTTATCCCGTGGCAGGACGGAGGCACGATCCTTCTTAAGGGTAAATTGCCGCTGCTCGGCCTGCTGCCGTTCTTCGGGAGGCAGGACATACTGAAGGCCGGAGTTATCACCCGGCCGGATGATGTACAAATTTCGTATGTCCTACCAATCACGCCGGCAGATTTCGGCGACATGCTGACTCGGTTTCAGCAACGGTCAAACATGCTGGTAAAGCAACCGCAGAGTCAGTGGATCGTTCAGAAGCTCGCCGACGAGGGCTCGGCGTCACCCTTCATGGCGCGTCTGTTCATGGGGCTCATGCGGCTGCGCGACGCCGTTTATCCCGATCCTGTGGCGCGCGAAAGCTTCGACAAGGCTTTTGACTTCGTCCCAAACTCGCTGTTCACGGCGCGAACGGCGGCTAAAGAAATATCCGAGCTCTGGGCAGGACACGCGCGCAAAGTCGCCGCCGGGGAAGTCGTGCGGCGGCAAGGTGTGGCAATCCACATTGACGAAAACATCGACAAGGAGCTTAGGAAGCAGGTGGAGCACTTCCTTAACAGCACCGCGCGCGCCGTCAAGCAAGGCATGCAGGGACTCACGACGCAGCTCGGCGTAGACATCGGCTTCATGTTCAAGCAGCAACCTGCCTTTGAGCGCGGTATTGCTGCACTGAAGGCAACCGATCCGCTGCTAGCAAATTATCTAGAGAAGTGTCGGCAGACGTGGTCAGAGCGGCTTATCAAGAGTCGCAATGATCTGGAGCACAACAACTGGTCCTTGCCACGCGTCACGTATGACACCTCGGGCGCGAACATCGTCGCAGTCGAACCCCTCGTCGCCGGCCAGCCGGTCACGGAATTTGTGCAAGCGATGCTTGACCGCGTGTGTTGTTTTGTTGAGGACGTAACTGCACATTGCATGCAGCAAAAGATGGCCGCGCCGGTTACCATCACGGAAATCCCGTTGGCGAAGCGTCGTTCGGAAGCGCCCGAGCGCTTCCAGCTCACTCTTGCCGTAGGCGGCCAGCCTCGCTGGAATATTTCCTACCAGTCCTCTTTGTTCGAAAAGGTGTAAGAGTGGGCAATGCGTTGAAGTCGCATCGCCCATCCACGGGTCGTCAATGTCCGCACTTGGCCGGAAGGGCCATACGAACCACTACGGCAATGCGGAAACCGCTTGGCTTCGCAGCCCCCGCTCTTTCCCCTCAATTCATGCTGCGCCGGCCGATTGACGCACGAGTTCAGACCTGGCTGAACAAAGTTCAGAGTTACGCGAATCTCGACATTAGTGTCGAGATTCATATAAGTCTGAACCATCGCGGAGACATGGTCGGCATCTGAGACGCCGGTGCTCACTTAACCTTGAATGGCTGGTTCGCCTAACTCTGAACTTTCAGACGTCACTTCCAACGTCAGAAATAACACGGCGGGACGTTGCCACCCCCTTGCTGACGGTCGAGCTGCCGGCGCTTCAAGGGCAAGCATCAGAGCAACGCCGCCGCTTGGGCGTCCGGAGTAAGCCTCGACCAAAGACCGATGTTGGCTATCCGACGCCGGTCTTGAGGCGTGACGTGGAAGCTCCATAGCGATGCCCAGTGGGTTGCCCGTGAGAACAACCGTCCTTTCTGACGTGATGAGCAGGAACCGCCAGCGTTGAGAGCGGCACCGCGTCCACCCCATTCCGTCCTGGGCGCGGTGAAAAAAACAAAACCGGGCGCGACGGTAGCCGCGCCCTGTATCGGCCCGATGCCTGCACATCGGCCGGTAAACTAACCAAAGCATGCCGCGACTGTCGCGCGGCAGCCCTGAACACGGGAAAGCGAATGAAATCCTTTGACGCATTAGTGTCCGAAGCCGAAGCGGCCGACGTGAGCGGCTGGGGGTTCGACTGGCTGGCCGGACGGGCCAGCGAAGAACGTCCGTCCTGGGGTTATGCCCGGCTGCTCGCGCAGCGGTTGGCCAGCGTGGAATCGGCGCTGGATCTGGACACGGGCGGCGGCGAAGTGCTGGCCGAGGCACCGCGTTTCCCGCCGCGCATGTACGCAATCGAAGCCTGGGCGCCCAACGCGAGCAAGGCGCGCGAGCGGCTGGGCGCGCGTGGCGTGCAGGTGGTGCAGGTGGCAGCCGACTCCGCGCTGCCCTTCGCCGATGCGTCGTTCGAGTTGGTCACGTCGCGGCATCCGGTGCGCCCGGATTGGCTGGAAATCCATCGCGTTCTCCAGCCGGGCGGGCACTACTTCGCGCAGCATGTGGGACTGGCCTCGGCCTTCGAGCTGATCGAGCATTTCCTGGGGCCGCTGCCGGCGGAACGGCGGCTTCGTGATCCGCGGGAAGAAGCGGCAGCGGCTCATGCCACGGGGCTGACCGTGACGGACTTGCGCACGGCGTGCTGCCGCATGGTGTTCCATGACGTGGGCGCGGTGGTCTGGATTCTTCGCAAGTGCGTGTGGTGGGTGCCGGATTTCTCGGTGTCCAGGTACCGCGATGCACTGATGGCATTGGATCGCCAGATGCGCCAGGGCGAGCCCTTCGTGGCGCACTCGACCCGTCACCTGATCGAAGCCCGGCGCTGAAGCGGGGAGCAGAAATGCCTGGGTGTGTCGACGCGCCGTGCCGCCGCCCTTTCGCAGGTGCCCGGTCATCGTCAGCTTTCGCAGCAGAAAAGGCTCGTCGGCGGCGGACGCAGCGCCACATCGGACACTCGATGCAGCCCGTTACCCGACGCTCTTCTGGAAGCGATAGAATTTCTCGAACATCGACAATCGGCCACGCAAATGAAGGTAGATCTTCAGTTCCGGCCCAACATCAAGCTCACCTTGCGGCACGCGACCTGCTGAAAATAGTGTGGCCTTTGGCTCTCGCCTGTTTCTCGTGGAAGATTCCAGGTGCTCCGCGCCAATATGGAGCGGTACCGGTCGCATGGTGGTCTGCCATCGCGGCACAAGCTTCGAGTCGCCCTATCCAGGATGTGAAACAGGTGTTGGCCCCCGATATTGCGCTGACGTTGCTCATGGAGTCCGCAATTTATTGCAGCAAACTCGATCAGGCGAGTGTCGAACCAACGTAGATTTGCCTGGGACCCTGATAGCAATGAGCGGCTGCGGATTGAGCGGACCAGCCCGCAACCGCCGCATCACACCTGCTCGTGCCGCTCGCGCAGAAAATTCAGCGGCGCATTGGCCGGCCTGCCGTACCGCGCCTCGTCGTCGAGGCTGCCCTGCCGTATCAGATCGATGAGCAGATCCGCCAGCAGGCTCGCGCTCGGCGTGAGCGTGCGGTCCTTCATCTTTACGAGCGCCCATTCGCCGAAGCGATTGCTGTTCATCCGCACGTTGAGCTTGACGAGCTCGGTCCCGCCGAGGCATTCGTTCATCATCAGATTGCTGGTCGCCAGGATGATGTCGCTGCCCGGCATGATGCGGTTGAGCAGATAGATGTCGTCGGATTCGATCGTCGCGGCGAAAGTCTCGTTGCGCTCGAGTCCCATGCTCTGCTTGAGTTCGAAAAACATCCGCGGCGGCAGTTTGACCGTGGCGAACGTGTACGGCAGCAGCTCGCGCGCGTCGATCTCGCGCAGCGGATCCTGCGCGACCAGCGGATGGTCGGGGCAGCAGCACATCGCGAGCGTCACGCCGCCGAGCGGCACGATATCGAACGACGCATCGTTTTCGAGGTTGCGGATATCGGCGGTGAAAAAGTCGATCTCGCCCGAGCGCAGCGCCGTCATCAGATTCGCCCAATGATCGATGCGCAGATTCATCGACACCGATGGATAGCGCCGATGAAACTGCCGGATCCCTTTGTCCAGAAAACAGGCTGCCGGAAACGGCCCCGATCCCACCGCGACGCTGCCCAGTTCGCCCGTCTTCAGATATTCGATGTTCTTGCGAAAGCTGGTGGCCTCGGACATCAGATGCCGCGCGAGCAGCACGACATGCTGGCCGGTCGGCGCGATCTGCACCTTGGCCGTCGAGCGCTCGAATATCTGGATGCCCAGTTCCTGTTCCAGCGCCGCGATGCTCTTGCTCAGCGCCGATTGCGACAGGTGGACGAGCTTGGCCGCCTTGTTGAAATTCAGCGTATCGGCAAGCGTCAGGACGTGCGAAATCTGCTTCAGGTTCATGGCTGGCAGCGCCTCCCCTTGATGAATTTTTCGACTTAGCGGGCCATTTTTTTCTCATTTTACATATCGCGATCGGCCGAAGCATAGTTGTCGAAACGATCCGCGGAGCTCGCCAGTCACGGCCGCCGATCGATTTCACGAGCGACGACGGAGACCGACGATGACCGAGCGGCCGGCCTATGCCACAGCCAGCGGATGGAACGCGATCGCGCGCAACCGGATATCGGTGCAGGCGGCGTCGCGGGTGCCGCGGCACGCGGACTTCGTGGTCGTCGGCGCGGGCTTCGCCGGACTCGCGGTCGCGCGCACGCTGGCCCGGCGCTACGCCGAGCGCCGCGTCGTGCTGCTCGACGCGGGACAGCCCGGCGCCAACAGCTCAGGCCGCAACTCGGGATTCTTGATCGATCTGCCGTACGCGCGGATCTCGGCCGGCGATGCCGCCCGCCACGCGTGGCAGACGCGGCTACTCGGCTTCGGCCGTGAGGCTCTCGCGCGCATCGTGACGACGTGCGGAATCGACTGCGACTGGCGCGAGATCGGTCATTACAAGGCGGCCACCACCGCCGGCGGCTGCGACAAGCTCGCCGCGCTCGCCGCGACGCTCGACGCGCATCGCGTCGAATACCGCGCGCTCGACGCCGACGCGATCCCTCGCGAGCTCGGCACTTCGCACTACCGTGCCGCGTTATGGCTGCGCAACTGCACGATGGTGCAGCCCGCCGAGCTGGTGCACGGGTTGATCGCGAGTCTGCCGGCGAACGTCGAGATCCACTTCGGCACGCCCGTCACGAAGCTCGCGCGCGCCGCCGCGTGGACGCTCGACACGCCGCACGGCGAGATTCGCAGTCCGCGCGTGGCGCTGTGCGTGAACACGGCGCTGCCCGGCTTCGGCTACGCAAAGTATCGGCAGATCGCCGTGTACACGTATGCCGGTCTCACGCGGCGGCTCACCGATGCCGAGTTCGCCCGGCTCGGCGAATCCGCCGACTGGGGCGCCACGCCGGTCGAGCGGCTCGAAGCGACGAGCCGCAAGGTGAACGGCAATCGTCTGCTGTTTCGGCAAGGCTTTTCGTACGAAGCGGAACTCGATCCCGCGAGCGTGCGGCCGATGCTCGCCGCCGGCCTGCGCGCGCGCTATCCGTTTCTCGGCGACGACGCATTCGAGTACGTGTGGGGCGGCGCGGTCAGCATGACGCGCAACGACGCGCCGGTGCTCGACCAGCCTGCCGCCGGTCTGTACGCGCTGTCCGGCTGCAACGCGTCCGGCATTCTCAAGATGACCGCGCTCGGCGAACTGCTCGCCGACCTCATCAGCGGCGCGGATTCCCCGCTGCTCGCCGAAACACTGCGCTTCGCCGATCCCGGCTTCATTCCGCCGGAACCGATCCGGCGCATCGCCGTGCATCTCAACCTGAAGCGCTTCGCGCGCGAACTCACTTCCGGAGCTCCGTCTTGAATACCTCATCACCGCTCGAGCTGGTTCGATCGAAGATCGTCAATCCGCCTTCCACGCCGATCAGCAATGCGCTCATCGGCGGCAACACGGTCTACACGGTTCAGGTGCCGCGCGATCCGGTGAGCTTCGCGGCGAGCGGCGACGGTGACATCGAAGTGCAGGCCGCGCGCGTCTTCGATCAGCTCGCGCACGTACTCGAATGCGCCGGCTCGAGTCTCGCGCACGTGGCGCAGATCACCATCTATCTGGTCGACAAGGCGGACGCCGCCGGCATGAATCGCGTCTACGCGCGTTACTTCACGACGCCGCCGTATCCGAACCGGGCGACCGTCGTCGTCAAGGAACTGCTCGGCGAGAACTGCCGCATCGAGATCGTCGCGCAAGCGGTGCGGGCCTGACGCGAGAACGCCATGGAACAGGTCAGCATCATCGGCGCCGGCATCGTCGGCATGTGCACGGCGGTCACGCTGCAACGGCGCGGCATCGCGGTACGCGTGATCGACGAGCGCGAACCGGGTACCGGCACGTCGTTCGGCAACGCCGGACTCGTCAGCATCGATAGCTGCATTCCGATCTCGATGCCCGGCATGCTGCGCAACGTGCCGAAATGGCTCGCCGACGAAAAAGGTCCGCTCAGTGTGCGCCGCAAATACGCACTGGCCGCCGCGCCGTGGCTGTTGCGGTGGATCCGCTCGGGCGCGAGCGAAGCGCGCGTCTCGCCGCTCGCCGCGGCCTTGCGCGCGCTGCATAAGGATTCGATCGAAAGTTATCGCGCGCTGCTCGGCGCCGGGCAATTCGCGCAGTTGATCAACGTCTCCGGCCAGTTGCACGTGTGGGAAACGCTTGCCAAATCGCCCGGCGACCGGCTCGCCGATCGCCTGCGCGAAGAGAACGGCGTGACGGTGCGCGAACTGACCGGCGACGCGATCTTCGAGCTCGTGCCCGGCATGAACCGCGCGGTGAAGCGCGCGCAGCACTACGAACACAACGGCTTCGTCGCGAATCCGTATCAGCTCGTCAAACGGCTGTTCGGCATGTTCATCGACAACGGCGGCGAGTTCCTGCGGCAGAAGGTCAACGGCGTGAATCCGTTGCCGTCGCGGACGGGTTACCGCATCATCACCGCGTGCAGCGATCTGAGCACGCGCGAGCTGGTGGTGTGCTCGGGCGCGTGGTCCAAGCGCCTGCTGCAAGGCGTCGACGTGCACGTGCCGCTCGAAACGGAGCGGGGCTATCACGTCGCCTTCGATCCGTCGGCGCTGGATCTGCCGCTGCCGATTCTGCACAAGGGTCGCGGCTTCGGCCTCACGCCGATGATCGACAACCTCCGCGTGGCGGGTTTCGTGGAGATCGCCGGTCTCGACGCCGAGCCCGATATGAGCCGCGAGGCGGCGCTGATCGCGCAGGCCAAGCGTCTCTTTCCGCAACTCGACGTCGCGCGCAAGCGGAGCTTCTGGCTCGGCTTCCGGCCGTCGCTGCCCGACAGCCTGCCGGTGCTCGGCGACGTGCCCGGCATGCCGGGACTCTATCTCGGCTTCGGGCACGGCCATACCGGCATCACCGGCGCGCCGCGATCGGCGGAAATCCTCGCCAACTTCGTCACGAACGCGCCGCAACCCTTCGATGTTTCCCCTTACCGTATCGACCGATTCAGGAGAGCCTGATGAACAACGATGACCGGAATTCACCACCGAGCACGCAGCGCCGCGCGCTGCTGAAAGCGGCCTGCGTCGCGGCGGTCGCGCCGACCGTCTGGATCCGCAACGCGCAGGCCGCGGAAACCGTCGTGATCCGCTCGCCCGGCGGCGCGTACGACGACATCCGCCGCAAGCTGATCTACGAGCCGTTCGAGGCGAAGACCGGCATCCGCGTGATCCCGGTCGCGACCACCACCGGCAAGCTCGAAGCGATGATCAAGTCGGGCAATCTCGAGATCGACATCATCGACAACGACGACAGCGTGCTGCTGCAATGGGAAGACGAGCTCGCGCCGCTGAACTACAACGCCTTCAAGTTCACCGATCCGGCCGACATCCTGCCCGAGTACAAGCACGACAAATACGTCGGTAATTTCGTCTACGCGGACGTGATGGGCTACAACCTCGACAAGTGGAAGAGCAACACGGTGCCGGCGAGCTGGGCGGAGTTCTGGGACTACAAGAAATATCCGTCGACGCGCGCGCTCGCCGACATGGATTCGGGCGCACCCAATCTCGAATTCGCGCTGCTCGCCGACGGCGTGCCGATGGACAAGCTGTACCCGCTCGATCTGCCGCGCGCGTTCAAGTCGCTGTCGCGAGTCAAGCCGGCCATCGCGAAGTTCTGGTCGTCAGGCGCGCTGTCGGTGCAGATGCTGTCGACGCGCGAAGCGGACCTGAGCTCGATCTGGAGCACGCGGATCCTGCAAGCCATCCAGAGCAAGGCGCCGCTCGCGATCAACTGGAATCAGCACGGCGTGCACGTGCAGGCCTACGCCGTGCTCAAGAAAGCGAAGAACTTCGAGAACGCGCAGAAGCTGGTCGACTTCTGTCTGAGCAAGGACGTGCAGAGCAAGTTCGCGTCGTACTGGAACAGCGGGCCGGTGACCAAAACCGCCTACAACGCGCTCACGCCGGAATTGCGTGACAAGATTCCGGGCGGCGACCGCACGCGCGAGCACGGTTTTCTGCTCGATGCGAAATGGTGGGCCACCAACCGCGCGAACGTGAGCAAGGAGTGGGAAAAATGGAGCCTCAATTCGTGAAGTCGGCGGGGCGCATTCGCTTCGAGAACGTCGTCAAGCGTTACGGCGATCAAACCGTCGTCGACGATCTGTCTTTCGTCGTCGAGCCAGGAGAGTTCTTCTCGCTGCTCGGCCCGAGCGGCTCGGGCAAGACCACCACGCTGATGATGCTGGCGGGCTTCGCACTGCCCGACGGCGGGCGCATTTCGCTCGACAGCACCGACATCAGTTTCATGACGCCGCAACAGCGCAACCTCGGCATGGTGTTCCAGAACTACGCGCTGTTTCCGCACATGAGCGTGCTCGACAACGTGATATTCCCGCTCAAGGTGCGCCACTTCGATCGCCGCGGCGCGCTTGAACGCGCGCAATGGGCGATCGATCTGGTGCGCCTCACGCCGTTTGCCAAACGCTTGCCGAAGGAACTGTCGGGCGGCCAGCAGCAGCGCGTCGCGCTCGCGCGCGCGGTGGTGTTCCATCCGAAGGTCGTGCTGATGGACGAACCGCTCGGCGCGCTCGACAAGAATCTGCGCTACCAGATGCAGATGGAGATCAAGGCGCTGCAGCGCAAGCTCGAAATGACGGTCGTGTTCGTCACGCACGATCAGGAAGAGGCGATGAACATGTCGGACCGCATCGCGATCATGAACAACGGCCGCATCGAACAGATCGGCGCACCGCGCGACGTCTACGAGACGCCACGCAACGTGTTCACCGCGGGCTTTCTCGGCGAGGCGAACATCCTGCCGTACGCGGAACTGTCGCCTGCTCATCGCGAAAGGATCGGCATGCGCGACGGCGACAATCTCTTCATCCGGCCGGAGCGCGTGGTGCTGTCGCCGGCGCGCGGCGCGCCGACGCCGTCGTACGCGGAGCACGCCCTGAGCGGCCAGGTCGAGACGATCTCGTTTCTCGGCCACACGATCCGCTATCAGGTGGCGATCGGCGACGGACTGAAGATCTACGCGGACACGTCGAACCTTGCCGACGCCCGCGCGTTCGAAGTGGGCGATCCGGTGTCGATCGGCTGGAAACGGCACGCCGACGCGAGGATCATCCAACATGGCTGACGTGCTCTCCGACAACGCCGCGCCGGCGCTCGGGCGGCCCGCGCGATCCGGAGCGGACCGGCTGATCTGGCCGGCGCTCGCGTTCCTGACGATCTTCTTCGTGTTGCCGATCGTCTGGTTCATCGCGCGATCCGCGTATACGTACCCGGGCAACTTCGCGCTGATGCTCGCGAAAGCGTTCACCTCGTCGCTGTTCGTCGCGGTGGCGCTGCGCACCGTGTGGATCTCGGCGATCGTCACGCTGTTCTCGCTGCTGCTCGCGTACCCGGTGGCTTATACCCTCGTGCAGACACGCGCGCTGCGCTTCACGCTGATCATCATCTGCGTGGTGATTCCGTACTTCACGTCGATCATCGTGCGCACCTATTCGTGGATGATCATCCTCGGCAACAAGGGCGTGGTGAACAACCTGCTGATCTCGTTCCATCTGATCGATCATCCGCTCAAGCTGATGTACAACACGACCGGTGTGGTGATCGGCATGACGTACGTGCTGCTGCCTTACTTCGTGCTGACGCTGTTCTCGACGATGAAGGGCATCGACATGCGGCTGTTGCAGGCGGCGCACGGCATGGGCGCATCGAAGACTTACGCGTTCGGCAAGATCTTTCTGCCGCTCAGCATGCCCGGCATCGTTTCCGGCGTGCTGATCGTGTTCATTCTTGCGATGGGCTTTTTCATCACGCCCGCGCTGATGGGCGGACCGCAAGACGTGACGATGGCAATGCTGATCCAGCGCAACGTCGAAGTGACGATGGACTGGGCGCAGGCATGCGCGCTGTCGCTCTTTCTGCTGGTCATCACGCTGGTGATCTACGCAGTCTATTGCCGTTACACCGATCTCGACAGGATGCTCGGAAAATGAACGCGATGACGATGAAACTCACCAGGCGTTTCCGTTTCGCGCAGACGCTGACGTGGATCGTGTGCGCGCTGCTGATGCTGCCGATCGTGATCGTCGTGGTGGTGTCGCTCGGCAAGAGCAGCTTCATGCTATTTCCGCCGACGAGCCTGTCGATCCGGTGGTACACCCAGTTCTTCGAAAGCCCCGAATGGATGAGCGCGCTCTTCACGAGCTTCGTGATCGCGATCATGACGAGCGCGATCGCCACACTGCTCGGATTTCTCGGCGCGTGGTCGCTGGTGCGCGGTCAGTTCGGGCGCAAGAAGCTGATCATTTCGTTTTGCCTGTTACCGCTGATCGTGCCCACCGTCATCACATCAGTCGCGCTGTATTTCGCCTCCGCGCCGCTCGATCTGGTCGGCTCGAAAATATGGATCGCAGTGTGTCACGCGTCGCTCGCGCTGCCGATCGTGCTGCTGATCCTGATCGGAGCGATGCAGGGCATCGATCCGTCGATCGAGCGCGCCGCCGCCGGCCTGGGCGCATCCGGCACGCGCATCCTGTTGACCGTGACGATGCCGATGGTCGCGCCGGGGATCGTGTCGGCGGCGTTCTTCAGCTTCCTGACGTCGTTCGACGAGCTGATCGTGTCGCTGTTCCTGTCGGGCCTCACGACTGAAACGCTGCCGGTGCGCATCTGGAACAGCCTGACGATGAACATGGAGCCTGTGATCGCCGCGATTAGTTCGTTTCTGATTTTGCTGACCACCGGTCTGCTGTTGCTGGAGTTGGCGGTACGGCGGATGAGGAAATGAAGCGTCGGCGAGGGTGGGCGGGGTTTCGATAGCAGGAAGCGGTGCGTGAACTCGCCGGCCTTCAGCGGCATCGTTTTGTAGTGGATGCGTCCTTTGCACGGACGTGCGCGCGTAGTCAGTGGTACGTCGTCATGGACGACTGCAACTTCGTCAGCACGCCGCCTTTGAATCGGAACCAGCCCTGCGAGCCTTGCATCACAACTTCATCGCGTTGCCAGAACACGCGCTTGACCGTCATACCCTTACCCAGGCGTTGCACAAGTGGCGGATGGTGGCGAAAGTCATACAGCACCGGCCCGGAGTCAGTCTGCACCAGCATGCGCGTGACGCTGCCATTCGCGTTGCCGACGTCGTCGAAATGCGTGAGCGTGCTTGCGCTGAAACGGTCGAAGATTTCGTTGTCGAGCATTCCCTCGAAATCACGCTCGACGCGCACGAATTGCAATGTACCCGCGGGGGTGACGAACGGACCGGACGCGTGACTTTGCGCCTGAACGGAATTCACGAAAGAGGTGGCTGCGAGCAGCACAGCGAGGAATAGCCGTCTCATGGTTCCTTTCAGATTCAGCGACATCTCCGGCCACACCGAACACACTCCAGGTAGAAAGGTGTCCTCGACCGCAATCTCATGCGCCGATCAATGCCGCATATGCAGCCGCATCAACCAGACGTGCGCGCCCGGCATTCGCGGCGGGACGGATCTTGAAAATCCAGTTTTCGTAGGGCGCGGCGTTCAGCTTTGTGGGTTCGTCGCGAACGGCTTCATTGATGGCGATGATTTCGCCGGAAATCGGCGCAAGCACATCGGATGCGGCTTTCAGGGATTCGACAACGGCCACCTGGTGACCGGCCGCCACGTTATCGCCCACCCTGGGTGTCTCGACGGAGACAATGTCGCCGAGCGCATCCTGGCCAAAATCGGTGATGCCCACGATAAGCACATCGTCTTCGAATTTTCCCCATTCATGAGAATCGGTATAGGACAGTTCGACGGGAATGGTCATGAGCGAATACCTGATTTAAGTAACGAATGTTCGGCCCAGTATTCAACCGTACGGCACTGCGTTCTCGCAGTGCCGTACGGTAATAGGGCGAGGCTTGAGACTACGGAATGCGCGCCGTTATATCAGTGCATCTGATCTATACGGCGGATTGCGCCATCGCTTCCACATTGACCCATTCGTCGCCGAACAGCTCGGGCGTTTCATAGGCCTGAAGCGCCGCGAAATGCGCTTCCCGGTCTTCCATCAACAGGCGTGACGCAATCCCTTGCGCGAGACGCTGCGCGCCCACACTAATGGCCGGAATGTCTCCGGACAGTTTGCCCTGGCTTGCAAGTGCCGCATAGTTGAAGATATGCACCTTCTCCACCACCGGGCATATTCCCGGGCTCCTTTCGAGACACTCGAATGCCGAGCCGAGATAGGGTGAATTCGACAGTTCGCGGTTGCTTTCTTCATCGGCCGGAGTGTAGACGTCCTTCCACAATTTGATGTTGTCCTTGACGGATGCCAACTCGGGACGACTTTCGAGGTCCGTCATGAACCCGGTTCCGAAAATCAGAAAATCGATTGCGTATTCGCCGCACGGTGTCTGCACAATCAGCGCGTTGTCCGCTTCACGCAGGCTTTCTACCGGACTGCCGAGGTGAAAGCGCGCGTTGTCGTGTCGCGACACGCGCAATGTGCTGGATCGCGGTGGCGGCGTCTGGCTGACCATCGCGTAATGGTTGAATCGCCATCTCCATTCGTCCGGAAGATAAGCGAAACCATAGGTCAGCCCCGGATTCGATACGCCAGTGAGCTTGTTGATACGCGGAATGTCGCGACGCCGGATGAACATGTCGACGGACCCCGCACCCGCTTCCAGCGCGGTGGCCGCATTGTCCATCGCGGAAGCGCCCGCGCCGACCACGGCGACACGCTTGCCCCGCAACGCGGCAAAGTCGATTTCGTCGGCGGAATGTGCCCAGTAACGTCGATCGATCTTGTGTGCGAACGCCGGCACTTGCGGCTTGCCGCCACCGTCGCGTCCCGTTGCGAGCACGATATGCCGCGCGAAAACATGCTCGACGCCTTCAGGGGAGTTGAGCGTCACCTTCAGCACGTCGTCCGCGACGGGGACGATTTCGCTGACCGTGATGTGATTCTCGATCTCGAGATTCATCACCTTCTTGTACCAGATCAGATAGTCCATCCACTGCGGACGGGGAATCTTGTCAAGCGCGTTCCACGCGGCGAGGCCGAACTGCGCCTCGTACCACGCGCGAAACGTCAGCGGTGCGATGCCGAGTGACGGACCCGTGAGTATCTTGGGCGAGCGCAAGGTTTCCATGCGAGCAAACGTGACCCAAGGTCCCTCACGTTCTTCCGGGGACTTGTCGACGATGCGGATGTTGTCGATGCCCAGCAGCTTCAACGATGCAGCGGCGGTCAATCCGCACATTCCTCCGCCGACCACCAGAACATCGGTGACATCGACGCCGTCGTGCTGTTTTTTGGGGACCCAGCTTGCGGCAGGGAGGCAGAGCCATTCCAGTTCCTGGGCCAGTCGTGCTTCCAGCGCATCCAGACCGGCCGGGGCCGCGGGCGAATTCGTTACTGTCGTGACATCAACCATGGTTGACTCCGCCGGCCGTCGCTTCGATAGTTGCCGCCGGTGCGATAGCGTGCAGGTTGGCGGGCTGCCCCAATGTCAGCATCAGGCGGTTCGCCCACCCGAAGATCGCCACCACGTGGATCAGATCGAGAATTTCGGCATCGCTGACACCAAGATCGCGCAGGGCGCTCAGATCGTTACATCCAAAGGCATCTGCTGCCAGCGTCAGGCGAATGGCAAACTCGGAAACCGCCCGTTCTTTAGGGGTAAGCGACGCGGCCAGGGGATCGGCCATGACCGTCGCCGACAGATCGGTGCGACGGCTCAACTGGTTCAGACGTTGCGCATGCACCGACGCGCAGTAGTGGCATCCATTGACCACGGATACGACCAATGCCGACATTTCACGATCCACACGTGACAATCCACCGGGTGCATACATGACCGCGTTATACGTTTCGCTGCGCTTTTGCAGGACCTTCGCATTATGGACAAGCGTCAGATAGTAGGGTGACTGACGGGCACTCGGTCCACTTTCATCGAGCACGGCGAGTTGTTCCGCCGAAGCGGATTCGATATCGAGGGGACTTAGCCACGACGACCATTCGATGGTGTCGGCCGTAAAGCCGGGACGAATCTCGAGGCGGGGAAGAGGAGCCGGTTCCGTAGGGGCAGCATGGCCACACAAAGCCTGCACGCCGGTGACGACACGCGACTGGAACGCCACGAAGCCGATCAGTTGGCTCAAGGTAATGATGTCGTACTGAGAGAGGCCAGCCGCGCCCAGTGCGGCCAGATCTTCAGCCCGGCGCTGACTGGGGTGCAATGTCACGCCATGGACATGTGAAAGGACCGCCTCTTTCAATGCAACCGTTTCGCCGGCGGTGCTGTCTTGCGCATGTTCCGCCCGACCCGAGTAGAAGCCGGCAAGTTCAGGCTGGCCGCTCAGACGAGCCACATCGCTTGCCGCATTAAAACGCAGCGACTGGCTCAAGCTTCCACGGCTTTCTTCAAACAGCGCGGCGTAGGATGCCTGCATGGATTCGGCAATTTTCTGTCTGGGTTGCCGAAGCATGCCGGGAATACGCATGTCCCCAGGCATGACGACATGATTCACAACGTCCAGATGTTCTTCCATTATCACTACCCTCCGATGATTCATGCGTGTCCGGTTGTCTGATGCAAGACGGAATCCGGAAAAATGTTATTCACATGCGAACCGGACCGCTTTGCATCGATGCCATAAATGTGAATCGAAACGCACAGGCGGTCGTTCATGTTGCGAATCCGGTGTAGATGCTCGCCGGGGAGATCCTTTCTGGTCGTCCCGGCTTCGATGCGTGATTCTGATGCATCGCGCGGGTTGAACGTGGCTTCTGCCATTCGCAGCTCGCTCAAACAGCCATTGACCACGCCGAAGGTGCACCAGACGTGATGGCCGTGTACCGGTGTGGTCGCACCCGAAGACCACGTCAATCGCAGCGCGGTAAACCGGCCAGCCGGATCCGCGTAGAGGATCTTTCGGGCATAGCCGCTCGCGGGCATGTCGGCTGGGTCTATCTCCGCCATATCCAGCGCATGGTCGATCGCGCGTTCAAGATTGCGCGCCACGTCGACATCGCTTGCCGATATGGATGAAAGCGATGCCAGCTCATGGACATTACGTGTCAGGTTCCGGATAAAGGCTTGTCGCGCTTCCGCGGAAGGCGACCAGCCCTGGCTGAATCGCTTTTCCGCTTCGTCCGCGGCGACATCTATTCCGTCCCTCTCCTGTGCATCGGGTCTACCGGGCATCCCGTATGTCTCGCGCACGGCACTCACCCCGCCACCTTGACATGATTGACCGCGATCTGACGCTCATCTTGCGGCTTCATGAAGATGACGGCGACGAGGCCGATGGCGGTGCCGATCATCACGTAGAACACCGGCGCCAGCGGCGAGCCCGTCAATTTCATCAGCCATGTCACGAAGAACTGCGCGAAACCGCCGAAGATCAGCACGGCCACGTTATTGACGATGGCCAGCGAGGTCGCGCGTGAGCGCACCGGATACAACTCGGCGAGGGTCGAGCAATAGACACCGAGGAATGCCGCGCCGAAGATCGCCACGATGACCTGGGTGACCAGCAGGCGTGCGATGGACGGCGCCTCATTGATCCACGCATAAAGCGGGTACATCAAGATCAGATAGCCGGCGAGCGAGATGAGCAGGAGCTTCTTGCGGTTGAACCGGTCCGACGCGGCGCCCGCGAGCGGCACGACGATCAGCATCACGAGCGCCGCCACCATCTGCACGATGAAGCTCTGCGAGACCGGGAGCCTCAGGACCTGCTTGGCATAGGTCACGGTATAGCCGAAGGTTACATAGAAAGACACGGCGCTGGTCACCACCATGCCCATGCCGATGAAGTATTTCGACAGATTCGGTAGTCCCGCCGGTCGAGTCTTCGCTGTGTACGCGCGGGCCGCATGATTCGTGCTGGCGAGTTCCTTTTCTCGCGAGTAGGTTTCCACCACGGTACGCCGCAGATAGATCGTCAGCGGTACGAGACCCAGACCGACCGCGAAAGGGATGCGCCACGCCCATGCCGCCTGTTGTTCCGGCGTGAATACCTGCGTGACGAACAAGCCGAGCATCGCGCCTAGTGCAGTGGACATCAACTGTCCGCTGATTTGCCACGAACCGAAGAAGCCGGTTCTGCCGGGAGGCGCCAGTTCAATCAGATAGGCCGTGGACGTGCCGAATTCACCGCCCACCGAAAACCCTTGCATCAGACGCGCAATCAGAATGAGAACCGGTGCGATGACACCTGCCTGAGCGTAAGTCGGCGCGCAGGTCATGATCAGAATCGAGATGCTCATGATCGTCATGCCGAGCGTCATCGCCGCTTTGCGGCCCTTGCGGTCGCCATACATGCCGAGCAGAACGCCGCCGAGCGGCCGCATGAAAAAGCCCGCGCCGAAAAGGGCCGTGGTCAGCAGGAGCCCATTGAGTTCACTCGCCGGAACGGATGGGTTCACTGGAAAGAACAGCTTGCTGATGACCGGAGTCATCGCGGCGAACACGGTGAAATCGAACCACTCCATCGCGTTGCCGAGCACGGCGGCAAAAATTGCGCGGCTACTCTGTGATTTTCCTTGCATTGGGCTACCCATTGGCAATGATTAGTTGAAAAGGTGACGCCTTTTCGCGCTGTTGCCCTGTCTGAGTGAAATCGATGGCGACGACGAAAGAATATCGGCTAAGGCGAAGAATAATTAATTAAAGTTTCAATTGGCTGCCACTACCGGCAGATTTGAAATTCTACTTTTCTCCATTTCACGGGAAAATTGTTTCACTGGTTCGTGAAATTGGGGGAGGCGATACTGAAAGGGCGGCAAGCCAGCAGGCGCCGCGCGGCGTCGTGCAGGGACTATGATCGATTGATCGTTCCACCGATGATGACTTGAGGAGCCAGGCCAATGGGAAGCATCAACGCAGTTGTGGCGGCGGCAGTCGCCTTCGTCGGCAGCCACTTTCTCCTGTCCCATCCACTGCGAAGGAGTCTGATCCGCGCGCTTGGCGAGGTGGGGTTCCAGGGCGTCTATTCGCTGGTTGCGATCGTGACGTTCGGCTGGCTGGTTCTGGCTTACTGGAAGGCACCCGTATCCGCGCCACTATGGCCGGCGGGAAATGGACTCTGGGCGGTCGTGACGGTGGTCATGCTGATCGCGTCGATCCTGCTGATGGGGTCGCTGATCCGCAACCCGGCGCTGCCTACCGGTGGCCGGCCGGTCGCGTTTCCCGACGCGGCGCGCGGCGTGTACGCGGTGACACGCCACCCGATGATGTGGGCGTTCGCGCTCTGGGGGCTGTGCCATATCGCCGTGTTCCCGACCACCCGGAACATCGTCGTTGCAACGGCTATCGTGATCCTCGCGCTTGTCGGCGCCGCATTACAGGACCGGAAAAAGCAGCAACTGCAACCCGATCTGTGGCCGGCATGGGAGTCGAAGACGAGCTACCTCCCATTCGCGGCGATCGCCGCCGGCCGTGCGCGGCTGGGCGGCTTCGGCATGCACTCGCTTCTGGGCGGCGTTGTCGTCTGGCTCGTGGCAACGTGGGCTCATATCCCGTTCGCCGGTATGCCGGCGGGCATCTGGCGCTGGCTGTAGCCTGAAGCAAATCGGGCGAGAGCGGGCCGCTGCTCACGCTGCTTCGCGTGTGCGGTGCAGTGCCACTCCCATGATGACGACCGCGATTCCCGCGGCTTCCATCGGAGTGGGAAGCTGGTGCAGAACGGCGATGCCGATAACGGTGGCCGTCGCCGGCAATAGCGAGAGCATCAGCGCGAAGCTCGCGCGCGGAAGCCGTGCCATCGCCAGTTGATCGCACACGTACGGAATCACGGACGAGCACACGCCCACCGCGACGGCGCCACCGAGCAATGCAATGGACCCGAAAGCGGGCACTGCGCTGGCGAATCCCACCGGCAGCGCGACGATGGCCGCCACGCTCATGGCCAGCGCGAGCAGGTCGATGCCGCTCGTTGTCCTGTTCGATGCAATCCGGTGTCCGAGCACCACATAAAGGATGAACAGCGCGCAGTTGGCGAACGCGAATGCATAGCCGGGCAGATCGCCGGCAATGCGCACCCGCGTGAGGAGCGCCACGCCGGCCACGACGAGCGCAAGCGCGACGAGATTGCGCGACGTGCGGGTTCCCCACGCCGCCAGACCCACGGGGCCGAGAAATTCGATGGCCGCGACCGTACCGAGCGGCAGGCGCGCGAGCGCGAAATAGAACACGATGTTCATCGTCGCGAGCACCACGCCGAGCGCGACCACGACAAGGCGCTCCCGCGCGTCGATGCATGGCACGACACGCCAAGGCCGGCGCCATGCGGCAAACACGATTGCCGCGCTGACGATGCGCAGCCACGCGACGCCGGCTGGCGCGATATGGGCAAACAGCAGTACTGCGCCGGCCGGCCCCAGATAGTGGAAGACCGCACTCGTGACGAAAAACAGATGGGGTGGAACGAAACGCAGCAGATCGCGAGTCGGCGTTGCTCTAATATCGTTCATGTGCGCAGGTTCGCACGCGATGGGACGCTCGTCCATGCCATGTTGAAAGACAGCGGCCGGAACTGCCTTCAGATTGAAGGAGAAATGCGCGAAATGCTTCACCCGCTATTGACCGATGCCCGCAACGTCGAGTTGCTGAAACTCCTGCTTGCCGAGCCGCGGATGTCTATTTCCGAACTCGCGCGTCGCCTGCGCGTATCCGCGCCGACGGTCCGTGAGCGCCTCGCGAGGCTCGAAGAGCGGGGGGTAATACGCCGGTTCGTCGTCGAGCTCGATCCGCAGGCGCTGGGCTTGCCGGTCACGGCGTTCGTCCGGATCCGGCCGATGCCGGGACAGCTTGCGAAAATCATGGAGCTCGCCCAGGCATTGCCGCAGGTGAGCGAATGTCACCGCATTACCGGCGAAGACTGCTTCATCATGAAGGTGCACCTGGCGGGGCTGGACCGGCTGGACGAGTTGCTCGACCGGTTTCTCGCGTACGGGCAGACGACGACGTCGATCGTGCAGTCGTCACCTGTGCCGGCTCGTGGCTTGCCGTTGCCGGAGGGGCCGGTGCGATGAGTGCCGCCCGCAAATCGGATCACCGCTGGAAGTAGATCGCAATGAAGCCGGGATTCTGATTCGTCGCGCCGCTCACCGGGATGCCTTCTTCGACCAGCACCGTTTGCTGCGCGGCATTGTGATAAAGCTTCAGCCGGATAGTCTGCGGAGCAGCGGCCTGACTGCTGTCGGGATAGCCGGCGTCGGACAGGAGTGACGTGGCTTGCGCGGCGGTAAAACTCTGATTGATCGTCGTGACCGTGGTGGACGGATTGCCGTCGAATACATTGTCGGAGAAGCTGCCGTCCGCGTTCACGGTCAGCGTGGAAGAGGGCGACGGCGCGCCTTCCGCTTTTGCGCCGCAGTTTTCCCAGCCGTCGAACACGGCGCCGCTCGCGCCGAGCGCGGCCCAGTTCGCGGACGGCGCAGCCGAGACGCTCCAGTCGTTGTCGAGCAGCACCGCCACGCTCTTCACGTTAACGCCCGCGTTGACGCCGGTTACCGTGCCGATACTATTCGTCGCCGCCGACACGCACGCAATGCCGGCGCCCGGCACGTCGGCCGTCAGATGCGTCGAGAGCAGCGAGTTATTGCCCGCGCTCAGCAGCGGCGCGGCCACGGGACTCACCAGCATGGCATTGGTGGTCGACGTTCCGGCAACGAGCGACAGCGAAACCGGGTTCGTGCTGCCGAGTGTCAGGCTGTTCTGATAGACCGTGACATTCTGCGACGCGGGCGGCGGGTTGGCGGCAGCCGGCGTGCCCGCATCGTTGCCGCCATCGCCTCCGCCCCCTCCACAGCCGCCCATCACGCCGACGGCGAGCAGCGTCGCGGCGGACCACTTCATTGTTCGCCTCACTGCGCTCGCTCCCGGCATGCCGCGAGCGTGGCTCACGGCTGCGGCAACAACGTCGAGGACACGCTGCTCGCATTCGCGATGAACACGTTGGTCGCATCGTCCTGTAACAGATAGCCTTGAGTGACGAGCGCGTTCGCCGCGGCCGCGACCGCCGCCTGATACTTCGAGCGGCTGCCGCCGTAGAGCGAGTCGAGCGTCGCGCGTGAATCCGTACCGCCCGCCTGCGCGGCGGCATTCACCGCGAACGGAATCGCGGCGCCGTTCGAAATGCAGCCGTCGCCGATCGCATGCCCCGCGCCGCGATAATTCCAGCCGGTATAGGTGGCGAGCGGCGCGCTGACGTCGGGCACCAGCACGCCGGACGTCTCGTTGCCGTTCGCATCCACCTTCGGCACGAGGATCGTGTAGGCCTGCGCGGTGTTGACCACCGGGACGGCATTGCTGTAGTCGGTCACGAACACCTGGTTGTATTCGCCGTTGAACGTCAGTTGCAGTGCGGTCGGCGTCGCGGCGGGGCCGCTCGGCACCGTCACGTTGGTCAGCGACGGGAAGCCGACCGCGGTCTGGGTCGGCGCGACCAGCGTGCCGGCCGCGACCGTCGGGTATTGCGACGGAGGCGGTGTCGTGCCCTTGCCGACCCAGGCAACGAGCTCCGGAATCAGCGCGCGTTCAACCGGCGTTTCTTCGACCGGCGAGCCCGGCAACTGGCACTGGCTTCCCGCCGCGGGCACCGTGAAGTTGCCGGTCGTCACACCGCTGCCGCCGCCATGCTGGGTTCCCGCGACGAGGTAATAGCGGACGTTGGCCGGCAGCGGAATATCGTTGCCGCGTCCGTCGGTCACCACGAGCGACGCCGCGCCGCCCCACCATTCAAACGAGCCGTCGAGCTGCATGATCTTCGGACAGGTGTTGCTCGCCGTGCACTTTTTCAGAATGCCGTCGGTGGCGCCGCTCACCGGGTCGGTCGTCGTCGCGTACGTGAACGGGAACTGGAAGCCGGGCATGAAGTGGTCTTCATGCTGCTTCGACCAGCGCCCCGGCTGGGCGAACGCGGCGTTGGTCCAGGTGCGGCGGGCCGCCGAGATGATCGGGAACAGGCCGTCGAACACGATCTTGCCGTTCTTGTCCGCGTTGAAGCCCTGATAGAGAAAGTCCTTGATGAAGCGGCCCGATTGCGAAATGCCTTCGCCGATCGCGATATCGAAGTTCGTGCTGGTCGAGCATGTCGACGCGACGCATCCGGCGCTCTTCAGATCGTTCAGCGGGTTCGCCGCGCCTTGCGCGTCGGCGTTCTCGTAGCGAAGGAACGACACGAGGTCGCGCAACGCGGCAAAGCCGATGCCGTCGACGGTCGGCGCCGCGGCCTGATAGACGAAGCTGTAAATGGTCCCGGCATCGGGCGGAACCTGCGTGCCGTTCGGCCCGGGCACGGTGGCGGGTGGCGTGAACGTCACCGAATAATTGCCTTCATAGACATTGTTCGGCGTGCTGACGTAGCTCCAGGTCGTCACCGGCTGCGACGGCGCAGTGTAGGTTTCGAAGCCGCCCGGAATGCTGCCATACGCGGTAAGCCACGACTGACGCGCGGTGAACGTGACCGATGACTTGTCGGACAGATTGGCCGGCGGATAGGTCAGCGGAATGGTGGTCGGCGGCCCGCCCGCATAGTCCGGAATGAATTCCTCGCGGCTCATGCCGGTCATCGGCGAGCCGTCCTTGTTGGTCGCCACCGGGAAGCTCACGCCGAGCAGTCCGGCGCCGGCGGTCGTGCTGTTGCCGGTGAGCGGAATGTCGCCTTGCCAGCCGCTCCACAGGATCGTGTAGCCGTTACGCAGCAGCGACGGAAAACTCGACGACGGCGCCGCGCCCGTATCCAGCGCGCCGCCGCCTACGAACGATGCCGCGCCGATCTTGCTGCCGCGATTCACGACGTCGTAGAACAGCACGCGTTTGGCGGTCGATGCGCTTTGCGGACGCAGGATCACGACGTCGGTCGAATAGGCGACGTAACCGTCGCTGCCGACCGGCGCGTTCTGGATATTGACGATGCCCGCGTTGAGCGGATCTTTCGGATCGAGCTCGCCATGCACGACCGCGGTGATCACCTGATAGGGTCCCGCCGCGCCTGCCGGCGTGGCGCCGCCGAAAGCGGGCGCGCTCGAAATGACCTGGAAGCTCTTGATGAAGCCGGCGCCATGCGACACCGGAGCGGGCGGGGAAATCTCGTCGTTATGCCCGCAGCCGCCAAGCAGCGCGATCCCCATACCCACTCCCACCGATACAGCTACTGACTGCACCTTCATGGTCTGGCCTCCGAACACGGTCAAGGGAAAATTCGCGCGTATGGAATGAACGGATCGTTGCCGTCTGGCGTTGCGATGCGTATCGCAGTTCTGTAAATATTTTGTAAAGCCTGTTTTTTATATTTATAGCTATATCTGGGTATTTATAATCCGCCTGATCGTGTTCTCAACTATCGTTTACGCGTACAGCCATGGCATGATTCGCGCGTACGATAAGGCTCGTTGTTGTGGTCATTCGGTTCCCTGCGGAGTCCATACATGACAAACAGGCTCACACTTGCAGACCGGCTTCGCGAATCCATCGAGGAAGCCATCGCAACCGGCGATCTGCCGCCCGGCGCACGGCTCGATGAAGCGGAGCTGATCGCGCGCTTCGAGGTATCGAGAACGCCGGTGCGCGAAGCGCTGCTGCAACTGGCCGCGGCCGGCATGGTCGAGATGAGGCCGCGCCACGGCGCGGTGGTCGCGAAGATCAGCCTGCACCGGCTGATCGAAATGTTCGAGGTCATGGCCGAACTCGAGGCGATGAGCAGCCGTCTTGCCGCGCGGCGCATGAGCAAGCAGGAGCTGGAGGCGCTGCGCGAAGCGCATGTCGCATGTCAGGCCGCGCGCGACTCCGACAGCCCGGACGAGTATTACCACCTGAACGAGCGCTTTCACTGCCTGATCTATCAGGGCAGCCACAACAGCTTCCTGCATGACGAGGCGAAGGCGCTGCATAAACGTCTGCGCCCCTACCGGCGCTTGCAGTTGCGCGTGAAGGGGCGCGTCGCCGCATCGTTCGACGAACATCAGGCGGTCGTGGATGCGCTGGCTGCCGGCAACGGCGAAGCCGCCGCCGCGGCACTCAGAGGCCACATCCTCGTGCAGGGGGAACGTTTCGGCGACCTGATCGCGGCGCTCGCGCAAGTCAGCGCGGAATAGCGATCGCGCGAGCTTTCAGAACATCCGGAATTGACGGCGCGCACACGCCGCGGCTTTGCAGCGTGTGCGTCGTCGATGGGCTGGCAGCGGCAGGCGTTGACCTGGTTAGCTCAGTTCAGCCGCCTCTTCGAGAAAGTCCGTGATCGCATCACGACTCGGGGTGAGGCCTCTCAGTTGAAGAACGGCACCGGCATTGCCTCGATGATAAGTGCCGTGCAGGCAGACATGCAGCACGATCTCGCCCTTCAGCATGCGTGCCCGCTTTCCGCTCGTAAAAACGAAATCGATGGGCTGTTCGAAATCGCGCGCTGTCAACGTATCCGCATAAGACGTGTACCAGTCGTCGACTTCCTCGATGCCGCTCGCCAGCGTTTCCAGATCCGGCATCTTTTCCGAGCGCGGCGCCTGGAAGGTGTGCGGCAATCCCTGCAAATGATGCTGAAAGATCCGATCGACCACATGAATATGGTCGAGAATGCGCAGCATGATCGACGCATCCTCATTGCTCAACTGGTCGAAATTCCGCGCAATCGCGTCGCAGAGACCGCGATCGGCCCATCGTTTGATGGCGAGTAATTGCGAGTAAGGCTGATGGATCATAGACGTCTCCTTCGAGCGTCGAAGTGGCGATTCGCGTTAGACCACATGGGCGTCTGCATTTCTGCTCGACCCGTCAGATGCATAATACGAGCAACAACTCGTATTTACCTACTCGCATTCCGGAGCGCGGAAAATGGCCCGCAAACCGCTCACGAAACCCAGAAAACACGCGTCTCAGCAGAGATCCCGCGCGACGGTCGACGCGCTGATCGAGGCAACCGCTCGCATTCTGGTCAAGGACGGATTCGACAAAGCCAGTACGAACCGTATTGCCGAGAAAGCGGGCGTGAGCGTCGGCTCGCTGTACCAGTACTTCCCCAGCAAGGAAGCGCTCATTGCCGCCGTGATGGAGCGCCATAGCGAGGAACTGATGCAGGTCGTGCGCGACGCGCTGGCCGACGTCGCGGCGCTGCCGATGGAGCAGGCGGTGCGTCAGCTCGTCGCCG
Organism: Paraburkholderia sp.; assembly: GCF_047605525.1. Classification (GTDB taxonomy): domain Bacteria; phylum Pseudomonadota; class Gammaproteobacteria; order Burkholderiales; family Burkholderiaceae; genus Paraburkholderia. The sequence goes on from NZ_JASGFN010000018.1 coordinate 106,929, forward strand.
CCGCGATCAACGCGCATCGCGTCGACCCCGCGCTGCATCGTGTGCTTTCCGGGCAGATTCCGCGCACGGGAAGGACCGGGAACAACGAACTCCTGGGCGCGGAAACCTATGCGCTGTTCCGGGCCTTTCTCGACGCGCACGGTGATGAATTTCGCGCCGTCGATCCGGGTCTCGCGACATTCGTGTGCGTCACGTCCATCGAGGCGCTGACGCATACAGCCGTCCTGAACTATTCCGACAGCCTCCCGGAAGAAGCGTTTGAAGCGCTCATCGACGAGGCCACGCGGCTCATCGTCCGGTATCTGCGATAGTCGCCTCGCTTCGCTTCGCGCCGTCGTCAAAGGCTATACTGCCCGACACCTTCATTGCAGCGTGTTCACGCCAAACCCGTATGCCACAGCAAGAGCGTTCTTTTCTGGGCCGGATCCGCATGCAACTCGATGAATTACCCGCGACCGAGCGCAGGCTCGCCGACTTCGTACTCGAGTTTCCCGGCGATCTGGCGAGCTATACCGGCGTGGAACTGGCGGAACTCGCGCAAGTGTCGAAGGCAACCGTCAGCCGGTTCGTGCGACGCCTCGGGTACGACAGCTTCGAAGAAGCGCGCCGTCATGTGCGCAACGAACGGGAGCGCGGCTCGCCGCTGTTTCTGTCGGCGGCATCGAGGCCGGCGGCCTCCGGCACGCTCGATGCACATGTCGGCTTCGGCGTGCAGAATTTGACCGCGACGCTCGGGCGGCTTTCGGACGAACTGGTCGACGAGATTGCGCGTTCGATCGTCGACGCGCGTCAGGTGCTGGTGTTCGGCTTTCGCAGCAGCCACGCATTCGCCGACTACTTCCGCTGGCAGATCCAGCAGGTCGTCGAGCGTACCGTGACGCTTCCCGCCGCGGGCGAAACGATCGGCGAGTATCTCGCCGGTCTCGAACCGCGCGACCTGGTGATCGTATTCGGCTTGCGCCGGCGCGTTCCACAGACCCAGGCGGTCCTCGACTACACGGCGAGCGCCGGCATCAGAACGCTCTATATCGCCGATCAGCATGCGCCGTCGCACCGGGGCGCAACCTGGACGATCCATTGCGATACCGCCGCCCCCGGCCCGCTCGACAACCACGTTGCGGTGATGGGGCTCTGCAGCGTGCTGATCACGCGGGTGTTCGAGCGGGCGGGTAACCGCGGCAAGAAGCGCCTGAGCGCAATCGAAGCCGCGCACGACGCAATCGGCGAACTCTGACCCGTTGCGCTGAATCGCCTCTGTCGAAGTCGTCTATAGGTGATGAAATTTCAGTTTCATCACTTCTTTTCTCTGGAATTTATGTTGCACTGCGGTGGTGCGCACGCGCGCCCTGATGCGGTGACGATTGCCATTCAACGACAATGCAACGGGCTTTCTGGCACAGCGAGAGTGCGGGCGACCGCTGCGGACGGTCGATGCTGGTGCAACGCAAACATCCTGCAAATCGCCTGAAAAAGCGCTTAAAGTGAAACCGATCGGGTGAAATTTAATTTTCCTTGAAGTTGATAATTTGAAACTCTAGGATCGTCTCATCAGGCGTAGCGCCAGCTTCGCTGCAAACCGGAGAAACGATCATGAGCGGTCCCGTCCAGTCTGACTCGTCGTTCGCAGGTTCCGCGCAGCTCGACCGGGCCCTCGATTCCATCGGTGTCACACCCGCGCACAAAGTCATCATCTGGCTCATTCTGATCGGCTGTCTGTTCGACAGCTTCGAGCAGAACTCCATCGGTCTGATTGCGCCGCTGCTGCGGCAACAATGGGGGCTCACGGCCACCGACATCGGCTTGCTCAATACGGTCACGTTCGCCGCGGCCGCGATCGGCCGGCTCGTGTCTGGCTATATCGCCGATCGCTGGGGGCGGCGCATGATGCTGACCGCCGATCTGCTGCTTTTCACGCTCGGCGCGATTGTCTGCGCGATGGCGCCGTCGCTGATCGTGCTGTGCATCGGCCGCGCGATCGTCGGTTTCGGCCTGGGCGGCGAGGTGGCGGTCGCCGTCACCATGCTCGCCGAGTTCTGCTCGCAGAAATTTCGCGGCACCGCGGTGGGACTCGTGAACGTCGGCGCCGGCGGGATCGGCAACTTTCTCGCGCCGGCGTTCGGCTTACTCGTCTTCGCGATCTTTCCGGGACCGGATGGCTGGCGCTGGCTCTTTGCCTCTCTCGTGCTGCCGGCGATCCTCGGCGCGTTCTATCGCCGTCTGATTCCCGAGACGCCGCGTTTCCTGCTGTCGAAAGGACGCGTCGCGGCGACCAACGGCGTGCTCTCGAAGCTCGCGAGCGGCAAACTCTCCGGCGCCGTTGCCGTGACGTCCTATATCTCCGGCGACGATCTCTCGGAGCCGGCGACGGCGCGCGGCAGTGCGCTGGATATCTTTCGCGGCAAGCTGCTGCGCCGCACCGCGTCGGTCGGCGTCGCGATCTGGATGACCTACGGCGCGCAGATTTCCGTGCTCACGCTGATGCCGACGATCCTCGTCGCGCAGGGTTACACGATCACGCGCAGCCTCGTCTATACGCTGATCATGCAGGGCGGCAGTTTTGCCGGCACGCTCGCCGCGTCGCTGCTCGGCTATCATCTGCCGCGCAAGCGCGTGCTGACGGTGGGCGCCGTGTTCGCGTGTCTCGCGGCGCTCGCGTTCGGCTTCCTGGCGAAGAACATCGTGCTGGTGCTGGCGTGCGGCGCGCTCTTCCAGTTCTTCGTGCTGATGCTCAACACGACCATCTGGATCTACGCGCCGGAACTGTTTCCGACCCGCGTACGCGCATTCGGCACCTCGTTTATTCTCGCGACGGGCACGACCGCGGGCGCGCTGATGCCGCTGATTTCCGGCCGCATGTTCGACGTCAATGGCGTGGCGGGCGTGTTCGGGATGATCGCCGTGATGTACGCGATCTTCACCGCGTGCATTCAGCTCGCGCCGGAAACCTACGGCCGCAAGCTCGACGAAACGGCAGCCGAACCCGAGATCGATACGAACGCTGCGGCGAGCCGTGCATAGAGGGGACCAACAACCGTGCAAAACATTCTGCTGATTCACCCGAACATTCTGCTGATCAACCCGAACACGTCGACGGCGACCACCGAGATGATGGTCGACATCGCGCAGGCCGAGGCGCCGCAAGGTTGTGTGATTCGCGGCGCGAGTGCGGAGCGCGGTGTTCCGATGATCCTGACCGCGTCGCAACTCGAAGCCGCCGCGGCGGGCGTCATCGAAAACGCGCGCAAGCATGGCGGCACGGCAAACGGCATCGTCATCAGCGCGTTCGGCGATCCGGGGATCGATGCGCTGCGCGACATCGTCGACGTGCCGGTCGTCGGCATCTGCGAGGCGTCGATTCTGGAAGCCGCGCATGGCGGGCGACGCTTCGGCATCGCTACCGTCACGCCCGATCTGGTCGAGCCGATCGAAGCCAACGTGCGGGCGCTGGGCGTCGGCGCGCAATACACCGGCATTCGCCTGACGAGCGGCGATCCGCTCGCGCTTGCGGCTCATCCGGAGCGGTTGCTGGAAGCACTCGCGGGAGCCGTCGCCGAGTGCATCGAGCTGGACGGCGCGGAAGCCGTCGTGATCGGCGGCGGCCCACTCGGTCAGGCGGCACAGCAGTTGGGGGAGCGCTTTTCGGTGCCGGTGATCGCACCGATTCCGGCGGCCATGCGACTGCTGCTCGACAGGCTCGCGTGCCGTGTTCGGGCTTGATCGATACATACGGTGACGACCGCGCGGAAACTTTGGCCGTCTCCGTTCACGAACCCATCCCCTCGCGCTCGAGCCATGAACGGAACAGCACGACCCGTTCATCGGCAGTCTTTTCATCCGGAACATACGTGCAATAGCTGCGCGACGGCAGACGAGGGCCGGTGAACGGTGCGACCAGCCGGCCGGCGGCGAGATCGTCGGATACCAGCGCAGTCGGCCCCATCGCGATGCCGATTCCGTCGATGGCAGCCTGCAAGGTCAGGTAGAAGTGGTCGAAGGTCAAAGCGGCCGCCGGCCGCAGCGCGGGAATCTGTGCGCGCGCCAGCCAGTCGGGCCAAAGCCGCGGAAGACTCGAGGTGTGCAGCAACGTGTGTTGTCGCAGGTCGCCCGGCAAGCGAAGCGGCACTTGCCGCAAAAGCACCGGACTACAGACCGGAAGCCTCTCTTCGGACAGGAAGAGCCGCATTGAATAGCCGTAGAACGTGTCCGGACCACCCCGGATGATGACGTCGTAGTTTTCTCTCAGGCTCTCCAAAGGCTCGTTTGACGTCTCCACCTTGACCTCCACGTCGGGATGCCCAGCGCGGAATTTCGCCAGCCTCGGCACCAGCCAGCGCAACGTGAATGTCGCGGGCGCGTTCACGGACAGTGTCCGGGAGACCGTTTCGGGCACACCGTATCTTGCGGTTGCCTGCGAGAGCTGTTCGAACAACGGGCCGATTTCCTCCAGATAGACTTTCGCCGCCGGCGTCAGCGTCACGCGCCGGTTGTGCCGTTCGAACAACGATGCGCCAAGCCACGCCTCGAGCAGGCGAACGTGCTGGCTCACCGCACCGTGAGTCACGTGCAACTCCGCGGCGGCTTCCTTGAAGCTGCCGAGCCGGCCTGCGGCCTCGAAGGCCCGCAAGGCATTGAGCGGGGGCAATACCCGTTTCATTTGCAGGAGTTTTTCTAACGCGATTCGTCAATTTATCTGGTTTGTCGGGTCACTCCAAGATAGATATTCTTTTTGTTGCGCCGCTGATATCTCCCGCTTCTTTCCGGCCCGAAACCTACATGCTCAGTTATACCGGCGGTATCGTGCTCTTTGCCGCCATGCTCCATGCGAGCTGGAACGCGATGCTGCACGGCAACCGCGACCGGTTCCTGTCCATGACGTGGATGAGCATCGCCATCGCGGCGGTCTCCACGCTCGTCATCCTGTTCAATCCGGGGCCGGCCCGCGCCTCGTGGCCCTACATCGTCGCCTCGGGGCTCGTGCATATCTTCTACAACGTGAGCCTCGTGCGTTCGTATCGCCGCAACGATCTGGCGTTGGCGTATCCGATCGCGCGAGGCTCGTCGCCGCTGCTCGTCACGCTCGGCGCGGCGCTCTTCGCGCATGAGGCGATCGGCCTTTTGCACGCGCTCGGAATCGCGATGATCTCGGGCGGCATCATCGCGATCGCGCTGCAGGGGCGCCACGTGTCGCGCGCGGGCGCGCTGGCCGCGCTGGCGACCGGGGCGACGATCGCGCTCTATACCGTGATCGACGGCATCGGCGTGAGGTTGTCCAACGGCCGGCCGCTCGCCTACACCGCGTGGATGTTCCTGTTCTATTGGCTGATGCCGGTGCTGTTCGTCGCGATGCGCGGGCTCGCGCCGCTATGGACACCGGTGCGTGCCGAGCCGCTGTCGGTCGGCTCGTCGCTCGTCGGCGGGCTGGTGTCGATCGCGGCGTATGGCATCGTGATCTGGGCGCTGCAGTCGGGCGCGATGGGCGCGGTGTCGGCGTTGCGCGAGACCAGCGTGGTGTTCGCGGTGCTGATCGGGAGAGTGTTTCTGCGGGAAACGGTCAGTGCAATGCGCTGGCTCGCCTGCATGGTCGTCGCGGCCGGAGCGGTGTGTCTGGGACTTTGACGCTCGTGGTTCTTCCGAATCCGCGGAGGAAGGAAATGCCGGAGTGAGTTCTTTCGCGCCGCGCGTGGGTAGTTTGGCCACGCGCGGCGACGGATCGCACGTCGTCACCCGACGACGCGCCTCTAGTCTCCACTTAGAAGAACCCCAGCGCCTCCGCCTGATAACTCACCAGCAGACACTTCGTCTGCTGATAATTCGACAACGCCATCTTGTGCGTTTCGCGCCCGATACCCGACTGCTTATATCCACCAAATGCCGCATGCGCCGGGTACAGGTGATAGCAGTTGGTCCACACGCGTCCCGCCTCGATCTCGCGTCCCATCCTGTAAGCGCGAGTACCGTCGCGCGTCCAGACGCCGGCGCCGAGACCATAGTACGTATCGTTCGCGAGCTCGATGGCTTGCTGCTCGTCCTTGAACGTCATCACCGACGCAACCGGTCCGAAAATTTCCTCCTGGAACACGCGCATCTCGTTGTTGCCGAACAGCATCGTCGGCTTCACGTAGAAGCCCGTGCCGAGATCCGCGGCGGGCGTCGCGCGGCCGCCGCCGGTCAGGCACCGCGCCCCTTCGTCCCGGCCGATGTCGATATACGACAGGATCTTGTCGAGCTGTTGCTGCGATGCCTGCGCACCGATCATCGTTTCCAGGTTCAACGGATGGCCGGCCTTGATGCGCTCCACACGCGCGATCGCTTTATCGATGAAGCGCTCGTAGATGGATTCCTGAACCAGCACGCGCGACGGGCACGTACAGACTTCGCCCTGATTCAGCGCGAACATCGCGAGACCTTCGAGTGCCTTGTCGAGGAACGCGTCGTCGCGATCGAGCACGTCGGCGAAGAAGATGTTCGGGCTCTTGCCGCCGAGTTCGACCGTCGACGGGATCAGGTTCTCCGCCGCCGCGTGCAGGATGCGCTTGCCGACCGGCGTCGAGCCGGTGAACGCGATCTTCGCGATGCGCTTGCTGGTGGCGAGCGCTTCACCCGCTTCCTTGCCGAAGCCGTTGACGATATTGACGACCCCGGCCGGGAACAGGTCGCCGACCAGTTCCATCAGCACGAGTACCGAGGCCGGCGTCTGTTCGGCGGGCTTCATCACGACGCAGCAGCCGGCCGCGAGCGCGGGCGCGAGCTTCCATGCGGCCATCAGCAGCGGAAAATTCCACGGGATGATCTGGCCCACCACGCCGACCGGCTCGTGAAAGTGATAGGCGACCGTGTTGTCGTCGATCTCGGAGATGCCGCCTTCCTGGGCCCGGATGCAGCCGGCGAAATAGCGGAAGTGATCGACGGCGAGCGGCAGGTCCGCGGCCATCGTTTCGCGCAGCGGCTTGCCGTTGTCGATCGTCTCCGCGACCGCGAGCAGCTTCAGGTTCTTCTCCATCCGCTCGGCCACCGCGAGCAGCAGGTTCGCGCGCTCGGCCACCGACGTCTTCGACCATTTGCGGCGCGCCGCGTGCGCGGCGTCGATGGCGAGATCGACGTCGGCGGCGTTCGAACGGGGCACGCGGCAAAACGGCTGCCCGTTGATCGGCGACACGTTGTCGAAATAGTCGCCACCGACGGGCGGCACCCATTTGCCGCCGATGTAGTTGTCGTAGCTCTGCCGATAGGGATACTCGATGTCGAGGCCGAGGGCTTTCAGGTCAAATGGATTCATCACGTGTCTCCGCGTTGTGAGTCAGATTTATGAGTCAGATTTGTGAGTCGGATCGTGGCTGCGATGGAATGACTGTCTTGCATCGGGCAATGGCTGCTTGCGACACCACAGGCATAAGGCACGAACCGTACCAATGCATCGAGATACGCAATTTCGGGGGATGGCTGTCAGCCGCGCGGTCGGAGTGTTCCGTTTCGGAACAGTCGCGCGGGCAGGGGCGTTCAGAAACGTGGCAGTTCGGGGCGAAAATCGGGCTATCGAAATTGGGCTATAAAAATCGGTCTATGAAACGGGAGTATCCTGTCGTCACGCATCGAAGCGTCCGGCAAGACCCGGACCCATCCCGGAGGAGACAATGCGCGATGACGTTCATCCGGCCACCCTTGCGGCGGCCAACCGGTCTCATGGCTTGCCCGCGCCGGCAATCCAGAAAGCGCACGAACGCTCCGAGACATTCGGCCTGCGCGCATCGGTCCAGCCGGATTACGACATTCTCTCCGCGGCGGGCCTCGCGCTGAAGCGCGAACAGAACCAGGTGCTGTGCGCGCATGCGATGCCGGTCATGGAGACGCTGCACGAGCAGATCGTCAACACGCAAAGCATGATCGTGCTGACCAACGCCGAAGGGTTGATCCTGCATTCGATCGGTGACGACGACTTTCTGCATCGCGCGGAAAAAGTGGCGCTGCGGCCCGGCGCGAACTGGGCCGAGGATCGCCAGGGCACCAATGCGATCGGCACGTCGCTGGCCGAGGGCTGCGCGATGGTCGTACATGGCGACCAGCACTATCTGGCGGCGAACCGCTTCCTGACCTGTTCGAGTGTGCCGATTCTCGACCCCTACGGCGATCCGATCGGCGCGCTCGACGTGACCGGCGACTACCGCAGCTATCACCAGCACACGATGGCGCTCGCGAAGATGTCGGTGCAGATGATCGAAAACCATCTGTTCTCGACGACGTTTCGCGACGTGCTGCAAGTGTCCTTCCACGGACGCCCTGAATTCATCGGCACGCTGATGGAAGGGATCATTGCTTTCACGGAGGACGGCCGCTTTCTGTCCGCGAATCGAAGCGCGCAGTTCCAGCTCGGCATGTCGCTCGCCGCGTTGCGCACGCATACGCTCGCGTCGCTGTTCCAGATCACCTACGCGCAACTGATCGACCGTCTGACGCATGGCGTCGCCCCGTATCTGATGCTGAATCTGCACAACGGCGCGGTGGTTTGCGCGCGCGCGCAGTTCAGACGGGCGTCGTTCACGCAGGGGAGCGGGCCGCTCGACGCGCGGAGCGCCGCGTCGCAGCCGGCGCGCGCGAATGTATCGCAGCCGGCTACGGAACCGTGGCGGCTCGACGATCTCGACACCGGCGACGCGCGCATGGCCGCGCTGATCGCGAAGGTCCGCAAGGTGCTCGGCAAGGACATTCCGATCCTGATCACCGGCGAGACCGGCACGGGCAAGGAATTGCTCGCGCAGGCGATTCACAACGATTCGCCGCGCGGCGACGGGCCGTTCGTCGCGGTCAACTGCGCATCGATTCCGGAGACGTTGATCGAATGCGAGCTGTTCGGCTACGAAGAGGGCGCGTTCACCGGCGCACGGCGCAAAGGTTCAGCCGGCAAGCTGATGCAGGCGAACGGCGGCACGCTGTTTCTCGACGAGATCGGCGACATGCCGTATCCGCTGCAAATGCGCCTGCTGCGCGTGCTGCAGGAGCGGCTCGTGACGCCGCTCGGATCGGCGAGAGCAGTTCCCGTCGATGTCGCGATCATTTGCGCGACCCACCGCAATCTGCGCGAGATGATCGCGCGGAACCACTTCCGCGAAGACCTCTACTATCGGATCAACGGACTCGCGGTCCGTCTGCCGGCGTTGCGCGAGCGTAGCGATCTCGCGGTCGTGATCGAGAAGATGTTGCAGCGCGAATCGCTCGAGAGCGGGAGCCGGCGACCACTTGGCGTCGCGCCGGAGGTGATGGCGATGTTCGGGCGATATGCGTGGCCCGGTAATTTTCGGCAACTGGCTAATCTGCTGCGCACCGCCGTGGCGATGGTGGATGGGGATGGGCAGATCCGGCGCGAGCATCTGGCGGATGATTTTCTTGAGGATGTGGGTGAGGGCGAGGCTGAACCGGGTGCGTCCGCCGCTTTGGTCTCTTCAGCCGTTCCTGGTGCAAACGCGCTTGCCGCTGGCGATGCTTCGGTGAGCGACGGTGCGCGGCTGCGGGATGTCGCCACGTCGGTGGTCGCGATGACGCTCGTGCGCTATGGCGGTAACGTGTCGGCGGCGGCGCGGGCGCTCGGAGTGTCGCGCAATACCATCTATCGCAGGATGACGGCGGCGGAGCGGAGCCGGTGATGAGATGTCGAGTGAATGCCGCCGGTCGATGCTCCGACAACTAGCGCCGCGATCGTTTCGCGCGCGGTGTAGTTCGGCGAACTCTTTGGGTAGATTCGCTTCGGGCCGGCTCTACCGGAATTTTCGCCGCCGCCATGATCCACTTTCTGAATGCAATGACTGCGTCATCGTTCGCGCGGTCAGTGTTCACGAGCAGTATGTAATCGGGTCCGCGCCACGCCGGCTCTGATATCGGACACACGAGACGCCCGCTTGCGATCTCGCGCTCGATGAGCGGCAGCGACGCCAACGTCACGCCGAGGCCTTCAGCCGCGGCGCTCAGTTGGAGAAAAACATGATCGAAGTCGAGATGGTGGGCGCCTTGCAGGCCTGGCGCGCCGGCCTCCCGTAACCAGTCGGACCAGGCTGTGCGAGTGCTGGTGGAGTGAAGGAGCGTGTGATTCCGCAAATCGGCGACCGTGCTGATCGGGCGGTTTGGCAATATCGTCGGACTACAGGCGGGCAGGCGCAAGTCGGGCATCAGCGTCGTCGACACGAGGCCTGCTGCGTCCTCGGGTCCCGAGCGCACGCCGACGTCGAATGCATCACTGACGTAGCGCAACTTGCGCGAGGTCGTCGAGATCCGCACGACAATGTCCGGGTAGCGAGTCTGGAAATCTGCCAGACGCGGTATGAGCCAGCACAAAGCAAAGCTCGCCGGCGTATTCACGCGCACCACACCCGTTATACGACGCGTGATGGATTCGTCGCGCAGTCGCGCGACCGAACTGCTCAGGCGTGCAAACGCGCCTTTGACATCGTTGAGCAGCGCAGCGCCTTCATCGGTAAGAGCGACGCCGCGTGAACGGCGCTCGAAGAGCGGAACGCCGAACCAGTTTTCCAGCAAGCGGATCTGTTTGCCGACCGCCCAGTGCGTGACGTGCAGATCGCCCGCCGCGGCCGCGAAACTCCCCAGGCGGGCGACCGCCTCAAAGTGCCGCAACGCATTCAATGGGGGCAACTTTTCAACGTCTTTCCCCGCGCGTTTGTTGGTGCTCATAAGGTGACTTTTTCTCCCGTCTGACTCAATTTTACGTCAGTTGTAACGCGTTCCCGGCGAACCTAGACTATTGGTGTTCTGTAACAGAACGCTCGGAGCGCCGTCAGGGCCTGCGCTTGCGTCATTCAGTCGAACCATGAGACTTTTCTCTTTCTCCTCGCCGGCGACGGGCGTGGCCGACGGGCCCGGTCAGTCGACCTCCGTTTCACGTACGCGCGTATTGTGGCTCTCGTGCATGGCGCACGCGCTGCACGACGGTTACACCGACATGATCTACGCGTTGCTGCCTGTCTGGCAGGCGGACTTTGGACTCAATTTCGGCGCCCTGGCTATTTTGCGCGGCATCTATGCGGGCACGATGGCGACGCTGCAACTGCCCGCTGGACGCCTCGCACGCACATTGGGCACGCGCGCGACGCTCGCGTTCGGCACGTTTCTGGCCGCGCTCGGCTATGCGGTCGCAGGCATGTCCGGAACCCTGCTGGGCTTGTGCGTCGCGCTCGCCATCTCGGGCAGCGGCTCGAGCACGCAACATCCGCTGGCTTCAGGCGCTGTCTCGCGCGTGTATGGACGCAATGCCCGCGGGCCGCTCAGTGTCTACAATTTTTCAGGCGACCTCGGAAAGTCCGCGCTGCCGGCGGCTATCTCGCTGCTGATTACCATCATGCCGTGGCGGCATGCGCTTTGGGCCATGTCGACCGTTGGCGTTCTGGTCGCGGCGGTGATTGCACTTTTTCTCCCACCGGTGCCGAGGGACGAGTCTTCCGTCAAGGAAACGTCGAGCCAGAACAGCAGCGGTTCGCGATCGGGCTTCTCACTGCTGTTCACGATCGGCATGCTCGACACGGCCGTGCGTATGGGGTTATTGACCTTCCTGCCATTTCTCCTGAAAGCGAAAGGCATCTCGCAACCGATGATGGGCACGGCGCTCGCGCTCGTCTTCATCGGGGGCGCCGCCGGCAAGTTCGTTTGCGGCTGGCTCGGCGCGCGCGTGGGCGTAACCGGAACGGTGCTCGCAACCGAAGGCGGTACGGCAGCGTTGATTCTTGCCGTGATCGGCCTGCCGCTGGCGCCCGCTGTGATCCTGTTGCCGCTGCTTGGCGTGATGCTCAACGGCACGTCGTCCGTTCTTTACGGAACGGTGCCCGAACTGACTTCGGTCGAGCGTACCGAGCGGGCATTCGCGCTCTTTTATACCGGCACCATCGCTTCGGGGGCGCTCTCTCCGGTTGCTTACGGTTTCCTGGGCGACCGGATCGGCATACACGGCGCCACTATTGCGACTGCGATCACAGCACTGGCCGTTTTCCCACTGGTGCTTGCTCTTCGTCCACATTTGCGCGCGACGTGAGCTTATTTGGGACGCGTTTCCATAAAGGTCGTCACACGAGCGCAAACATCACGCCAGCGTCAGTGCACGCGTTCAATCATCGAATGGCGCGACGCCAGTTACCTCACAATTATGTGGAGATTCGCTAGATGAATACTGTTGCCCAGGCTCCGTTGATTCTGATAACGGGTGGAAGCCGTGGCGTAGGCGCGGCGACTGCGCGGCTGGCCGCCGCACAAGGTTACGATGTCGCGATAAGCTTCGTCTCCAACGAGTCCGCCGCCCTTGCGGTGGCGGCCGATGTGGAAGCTCTCGGGCGCCGGGCTTTACCCATGCGCGCGGACAGCGCGGATCCGGAGCAGGTCGCCCAGCTATTCGCCGCGATCGACCGGAAGTTCGGCCGGATCGATGTGCTGGTGAATAACGCCGCGATAATTGCACGGCAGTCACGGCTGGAAGATCTCGAATTCGAGCGGATGCGGCGTATCTTCGCGGTCAACTCGATAGGCCCGATCCTCTGTGCACAGCAGGCGGTGAAGCGGATGTCGTGTCGTTACAATGGTCGAGGTGGCGCCGTGATCAACATCTCATCGGCATCGGCCCGGCTCGGCAGTCCAAACGAATACGTCGACTATGCCGCGTCGAAGGGTGCCATTGAGACATTCACTACCGGCTTCGCCAGGGAAGTCGCGCGGGATGGGATACGTGTCAACTGCATTCGCCCTGGGCATATCTACACTGAGATGCATGCTAGCGGCGGAGAGCCGGGACGGGTGGATCGTGTCAAAGACTCGATTCCGATGGGAAGAGGCGGTCAACCTGAAGAGGTTGCGCGGGCGATTCTGTGGTTGGCGAGCGCCGAGGCTTCTTTCGTCACCGGCACGTTTCTCGATGTTACTGGTGGCAAGTGAGCGATAGGGGGTGGTGCGGGGGCGTATTCGTATAGATCTCGTCGACGGTTCTCGGTGCGATGCCTGCCATTCATGTGTGCGCCTGGCGCAGAGGTGTCGCCTCGATTCTACAGCGCCACATCGACTGTGTTAGGACCGATTCGGCGAAGACACCCTTCGAAGGCGCGCCCCCCGTTTGTTCTAGCTGCACCGACTATAAAGCGCGATTGCCTAACTACTAATCAACCGCTGCCCCATTGCGAAACGGAAACCGCTGTCCGTAGCCCGAAGCACGCAGGACTCAAGCGGCCGCTGCGGTAATTGTCACTTCAAAAAGCAGATCCGGCGCCGCGAGCTTCGCTTCGACGGTAGTGCGCGCGGGTGCTGTGTTTGGCGGCAACCACGCCTCCCAAACTTCGTTCATTGCCGCAAAGTCAGCGATGTCGCGCAAATGCACTAGCGCTGTGAGTATCCGGGACCGGTCTGTACCCGCCTTAACCAGCAACGCATCGACGCGTGATAGCGCCTCTCGAGTTTGCGCTTCAATGCCGGCAGGAGAGGCGCCAACCGCGGTCTGGCCACACAGATAGACGATGCCGCTATGTTTGACGACCCTGCTCATGCGCGTGGTCGTTTCGATGCGTTCAATATCTGCAGTCATTCAGAAAACTCCTTGAGCGACACGGTTTCGTGCGGTTCGTTGCAAAGGCTCGCCAGTGCGTGCAGCGGAATCGGCTTGATTGGCGCGCGCACGCGATACGCACCCACGGCTTGCGGCGAACTATGCTGCTCGTCAGCGAGAATCTGCGTCACCGTCAATCCGCACAACCTGCCCTGACACGGGCCCATGCCGCAACGGCTGAAGAACTTCGTCTGATTCGGCCCGGCGCAGCCCATGCGCGCCATTTCGCGGACGCGCCCCGCCGTCACCTCCTCGCAACGGCACACCATCGTGTCGTCGCCCGGTACGCCGATCCAGTCTGGCGGGCGGAACAGCGCATCGAGAAACGGCCGCGCCGCGCGTTCGCGCGCCAGCATCCGCCACCATGCGCTCGCACGCTGGTCACGCTGCGCCTGCTCGATGCGCCCAGCCGCATGCGCGATGCCGAGCGCGGCCAACGTGCCGCTCGCCTGCGCCGCGCGCGCGCCTTCGATACCCGCGCCATCCCCCGCGATCCATACGCCCGCAAGCGGACTGGCGCCCCACGCGTCGCGCAGCGGGCGCCACGCGCGCTGCGCGTCGTCCCAGCGATGCTCGATGAGCAGCAGGCGCGTCAGTTGCGTGTTCGGCACGACGCCGTGATGCAGCAGCACCATGTCCGCCACCACCGTGTGCTGCTCGCCGCCTGCGTCGAAACGCAGCGCAGTCGCATACGTGTCGCCATCGATCTCCAGATTTGTCGCATGCCGGTACCAGCGCACGCGCGCGCGGCGCAGTTGCGCGAGCATGCGCGCGCCTTTGAAAAGCGGCGCCGGCGCGGCAAGCGCACGCGGCAACGTGCGCAGCGCGGCGAGGCGATTGCCGCGCGGCGCGGTTTCGACGAGCGCCGCCACGTCGGCGCCCGCCGTGAGCAACTGACACGCGACCAGCAGCAGAAGCGGCCCCGTGCCCGCCAGCACCACTTTTCCTTCGGGTATCGAAGGACCGGACTTCAGCGCGATTTGCGCGGCGCCGGCATTCATCACGCCTGGCAGCGTCCAGCCAGGCACCGGCGATGGCCGTTCTAGCGCGCCCGTCGCGATCAGCAGATGCGGTGCCGACATACGCTCTGCCTGACCATCAGCGACGATGGTCACGGTGCGCTCGCGGTCGATGTCCCAGACCAGCGCGCCCGCGCGATAATCGACCTCAGCGTCATCGAATTGCTTCAGGAGCGGCTCTCCTGCCGCGTAGTCCGCGCCGAGCAGCGTCTTGACCGATGCGTCGGCGATGCCGACGTTGCGATAGATCTGTCCGCCGGGCCGGGGTTGCTCGTCGAGCAGCGCGACCCTCAAACCCAGCGCGGCGGCCGTCGCCGCGGCCGCCATGCCGGCGGGGCCACCACCGATCACGATCAGATCATGTGTCATGCACATCTCCCGCCCGCCGCGCGCCATGCTGCAAGCGCACCGACATGCCCTCGCGGGCTTCGAGCATGCATGCCTGCACGTTCGGTTGGCCATCCACTTCGACCAGGCATTCGAAGCACACGCCCATCAGACACAGCGGCGCGCGTGGACTGGCGGATACGGGCGTGAGCCGCGTATGACGGAACCCTGCCTGAAGCAACGTCAGCGCAAGATTCTCGCCGGCACGCACGCGAACGGGCCGGCCTTCGATCGTCAGGCTGACGATGGGTGAAGGCTTGTCAATGTGTAGCGGTTTGAACATGGAAACCATGAAATCGGCTCGCCTTGAAACGATTGATATCGACCGGTTCGGACGCGCCGCGGATCCAGTCCGCAATCGCGCCCGCGTGATTCGCGGCTAGCGTGATGCCGCTGTGGCAGGTGACCAGAAAGGCACCTGGGCATTCTGTCGACGCCTCGTAGATCGGATAGCCATCCGGCGTCATCACCCGCAACGCGCCCCATGCCCGCACCACGTTCACCCTGTCCAGCAGCGGAAAATAACGGATCGCGTGACGCGCGATCCGTCCGAGCTCGCTCGTCGTCGTGCCATCGTCGAAACCGACGTCTTCCTTCGAGTCGCCGAGCTGAATCACGCCCTCGCCGGTCTGCCTGACATGCGGCGTCGGATACGGCAGAAAACGCTGCATGCGCTCGGTGACGAGCACCTGCCCGCGCTCCGGATGGACCGGCGCATCGAGTCCCACTTGCGGTGCGAGCGCGCGGCAGCCGAGGCCCGCCGCGAGCACGACCCGGCCGGCATACAACGTGTGTTTTGCCGTGCTGACCTCGAAGCCCCCTGCGCGAGGCGTGATGCGTTGCACCGCTGCGCTCGTGCACAGCGCCCCGCCTGACCGGCTGAACGCCTGCACCAACGCGCGCAGCAGTTTGAGCGGACTGACATGGCCGTCCATCGGCGAATAGATCGCGCCTACCATGTCCGCGCCCGCTTCCGGAATCAGCTTGCGCACGTCGGCGGCATCGAGCGCCTGATACGGATACGCGCAGCCGATCGCATCGCGGATACGCGCCATCTCGCCGAGCTGGCGCGCTAACGAATCTTCTGCGAACGCGGGGCGCAGACCGCCCGCCTGTTGCAGTTCGACGTCGATCCGCGTGAGCTCCTTCAACTCCTGCGCGAAGGCCTTCCAGCGCCGCGCGCTCGCGAGGCTCCAGCGCGCGTAGTCGAGATGGCCCGCGCCCTTGCCCTGCACCCAGACCAGCCCGAAGTTGCCGCGCGCGGCGCGAAACGCATCGTCGCCTTCGTCCAGCACGATCACCTTGTCCCTTGCCTTGACGAGTCCATAGGCAATCGACATGCCGACGACGCCACCGCCGATCACCACCGTATCGGCATCAACGTTCCGCATAGCGGGTCCGGGCGAGAACGACATCGGCGGCGCTCTGCCGCGTGAGGTCATGCGACGCGCGGCCCACCGCCGGCGGCAGCGTGCCCGCGCGATCGGCCGTGTGCGCATGCACCGCGTGGCAAGCCACCGTATGGGAGGCACCGACGCTTTTCATTTCCGGCGTGCGTCTGCATTGCGGCATCGCCAGCGAACAGCGCGGCGCGAAACGGCAGCCGGGCGGCGGGTCGATCGGCTTGGCCAGTTCACCTTTGATGCTGACCGGCTCACGCTTGTGGCGCGGATCCGGCACCGGCACGGCCGCGACCAGCGCACGCGTGTATGGATGCCGCGGCGCGCCGACGAGCTCGGCTGAACTCGCGACCTCGACGAGCTGCCCGAGGTACATCACCATCACGCGGTCGCACAGATGCGTGAGAATCGACAGATCGTGCGATACGTACAGGCACGAAAACTTCAGGCGTGTCGACAGGTCGCGCAGCAGATCCATCACACCGGCGCGAATCGACACATCGAGCATCGACACCGGCTCATCGGCGATCACGAGCCGCGGTTCCGCGACCAGCGCCGACGCGATGCCGACGCGCTGACGCTCGCCGCCGCTCATCTGGTGCGGATAACGCTGCGCATAGCGCTCCGGCGGCAATCCGACCAGCTCCAGCATCCGCATCACCCGGCGCGCGGTTTCGCCTGCGTCCCACAGCTTCAGCGCGCGCGGTGCCTCGGCGACGATGTCGAATACGCGCAGACGCGGATTCAGCGAATCGAACGGATCCTGAAAGATCAGCTGCACCTGCTTGCGATACTGCGTCAGCGCGTTGCCACGGCTGACCGCGGTCACGTCGTCGCCATTCAGGCGCAGGGTGCCGCTCGTCGGCACGTCGAGCTTGGACAGCAGATTGCAGGTCGTCGATTTGCCGCAGCCCGACTCGCCGACGATGCCGACGATCTCGCCTTCATCGATCGAAAAGCTCACGTCCTCTACCGGCTTGATCCAGCTCGCATCGTTGCCGCGCAGCGCGGCGCCGAGCCCGCGGCCGATCCGGATGTGTTTGGTCAGATGCTCTACGCTCAGGAGTGCCACGTTGCTTTCCTCATTGCGGCGGCGCGCATCGGCCCGATATGGGCCGTGCGGATGCACGCCGAGAGATGATTGACGCCGACCTCGATGGCGGCGGGCCGATCCGCGTGACAGGCGTCGATCGCAAACGGACAGCGCGCGACGAACGCGCAGCCCACGGGCGGTGCCGACATGTCGGGCGGTGATCCTGGCATCGAGATCAGCTCGCGCTCGAGGTCCATGATGCTCGGGAACGCGTTTTTCAGGCCGAGTGTGTACGGGTGCTGCGAATCGCCGAACAGCTCGAGCGTCGGTGCGCATTCGACCATCCGTCCCGCGTACATCACGCCGACGCGATCCGCAGTTTCGGCGATCACGCCGATATCGTGCGTGATCAGCAGAATCGACAGCGACACGCGCTCGCGGATCGCGCGGATGCGTCCGAGCAGGCGCTCCTGCACGAGCACGTCGAGGCCGGTGGTCGGCTCGTCCATCACGATCAGCGACGGCTCGAAGGCGAGCGCCATCGCGATCATCGCGCGCTGGCGCATGCCGCCGGAAAACTGATGCGGATAGCGGCGCATCAATTCCGGCTGCAAGCCGACGATATCGAACAGCTCGACCACACGCTCGCGCGCCTTCGCCGCGGACGTGTTCGAATGCGCGCGAATCGCCTCGACGATCTGCGCGCCAACCGGTTGCACCGGATTCAGCGAGTTCTGCGCGCTCTGCGGCACCAGGGCAATCTTGCGCATCAGCACCTGTTGCCTGAAACGCGAGCGCGGCATGGTCAGCAGGTCTTCGCCGTCAAAGCGCAGCACGTCGGCTTCGAGCTTCGCGCTGTCCGGCAGCAGCCGCAGCAGCGCTTTCACCACGGTCGATTTGCCGCAACCCGATTCGCCGACGAGCCCGAATATTTCCGACTGATCGACATCGAGATCCAGGCCATCGACCGCGTGCACTTCACCGTGGGCGCTGCGATAGGTCACGCGCACATTGCGAGCTTCGAGCAGCATGTCATCGTTCTCCCAGACGCGGGTTGGCCACCACTTCATACGCGCGGCTCACGAACACGAACGCGCTGACCAGCAGCACGATGGCCACGGACGGTTCGAGGAACCACCACCACGCGGTTTGCGTGTATCCCGAGGCCCACAGATCCTGCAGGATGCTGCCCCACGTGATCGCGTTCGGATCGCTGAAGCCGAGAAAGCTCGCGGACGCTTCCGTGACGATCGCCCACGCGATGTTGAACGACGTGTAAAGCAGCAACAGCGGCAGGATATTCGGTGCGATATGCCGATAGATGACGCGCAGATCACTCGCGCCGCGGGCGCGCGCGAACGCGACGAACTGGCGTTGCTTGATCGCGATGGTTTGCGCGCGGATCACGCGCGCCGAGGTTCGCCAGACGACCACGACGATGGCGAGGATCACGAAGCCGATCGAGCGTCCGAACAGTGAAATCAGCACGATGATGAACGGCAGGAACGGCATCCCGTAGACCACATCGGTCAGGCGCATCAGCGCGTTGTCGATGCGGCCGCCGTAATAGCCGGCAATCAGTCCGATGTTCGCGCCGATCACGATCGACACGAAGCCGCTTGCCACGCCAATGATCATCGTCGTGCGCGTCGCGAGGATCATTTGCGACAGCAGATCGCGCGCGAGATTGGTCGTGCCGAGCGGGAACGCGGTGCCCGGCGCCTGCAGGATCGCCATCCGGCCATCGGCCATCTTCAGCGATTCATATGGATCATGCGGAATCAGCCACGGCCCGAATAGCGCGACTAGCAACGCGAATCCGATGACGATCGCGCCGAACGCGCCGAGCCGGTCGGCGAAGATCACCTTCAGGTTCTGGCCGAGTTCGCGTCTGACCAGCGCGGCGCCGCGCAGCAGGCGCCCCGGTGGCAGTGGCGCGGGCGCCTTGACGACGGGCGTGCTCATACGCGTGCTCCGGCGCGGCTGACGGCAACCGCCAACCGCCGTACATGTGCTTCGTCGACCTGCACGCCGAGACCGTCGCGGTTCGGCAGATGCACGACGCCATCGCGCACGAACGACGAGAAGTCGGTTGGATCTTCGACGAGACGCAGCGTGGACATATACGCATGACCGACGTCGATCAGATTGGAAATCGTCGCCGCATGCTGCAACGACGCGGCCTGCGTGACACCGAATTCAAGCATTGAATTCATGTAGCAACGGATGCCGAATGCCTCCGCCACCGCCGCGATCCGTTGCGCGCGCAGCGGACCCCCGTTCTTGCTGCTCTTGATGCTGAACACGCTGGCCGCGCCGAGCTTCGCGATTTTCGCCGCATGCGCGGCGCCCACCACGGATTCATCCGCTGAAATCGGCAACGGTGTGCTGGCCGCCAGCGATGCCATCTGTTCGAGCTCATCCTTGTTGACCGGCTGCTCGACGAACGCGAGCTTCGAACCACGCACGCCGTCGAGAAAGATCTGCGCATCGGCGAAGGTCCATCCCTGGTTGGCATCGGCGATGAACTTCAGCCGATCGCCATAACGTGCTTCGAGCTGTGCGACGCGCCGCACTTCGTCGGCGACGGGCGACGTGCCCATCTTCAGCATGAAGCTGCGAAAGCCCTGAGCCGCCTTGTCGTCGATCACGCGGATGTCGTCATCGGCGGTGCCGTTGTTCAGCGGCCAAAGCACCGGCAGCGTCCGATGCAGCACGCCGCCCAGCAACGTCGCCACCGGCGCGCGCAGCCGTTTGCCGAGCAGATCGAGCAGGCCCATCGTGATCGCGCCTTTTGCGCACAGGTGCCTCGGCACCAGCGTGTCGAACAGCTGATCGATTCGACCAGGCTCCGGATTCGCGCTGCCGAGCAGCGCGGGCAGCAATGTGTCGCGCAGCACGCGCACGGCTTCGTCGCACGATTCGCCGGTGAAGCTGACGCTCGGATTGGCTTCGCCCCAACCCGTGACGCCGTCTTCGTCGGTGAGCTTGACGAGGATCGCGCGTGTCGTCGCCAGCGTGCCCTCGGCGAGCTTGTAAGGCACGACGAAGCGCGTTTCGATCTCGAAGATTTCCGCTGCCACGACGGGTGCCATCGTGGCCGGCGTGGACGGTTGGGTCATCAATGCGGTATCAGTCATCATGTCGTTCCGAAGCGGATGCGGGGATCAAGGAAGCTGTAGGACAGATCGGTCAACAGATTCATCACGATCACGACCACGGCCATCAGGAAGAAGGCGGCCTGGGCCACCGGATAATCGTGTTGCAACGCGGCGTCGACCATTGCCTTGCCCATGCCCGGCCACGAGAACACCGTCTCGATCACGATCTGCCCGCCGATCGCAAAACCGAGAATCAGCGACGACACCGTGACGACCGCGAGCAGCGCATTACGGGCAGCGTGTCCGAACAGCACACGTGATGGTTTCAGCCCTTTGGCGCGGGCGAATTCGACGAAGTCGGAGCCCAGCACTTCGAGCATCGAATCACGCATCACCAGCATCGGCGTGGCGACATAGACGGCGCTGATCGTGATGGTCGGCAGAATCAGATGCCTGAGGAAATCGGCCGACGTGAGCATCGCCCAGATGCCGTTGTCGTCCGTGCCGGCGGCCACCATGCCGGACGACGGCAGCAGTTCGAGCTTGTAGCTGAACGCAATCAGCAACACGATTGCAATGACGAACGGCGGCGCGGCCTGGAACACCAGCCCGGCGACGGTCGCGACGTGATCGAGCGCGCCGCCTCGCCGCGCCGCCATCAGGATGCCGAGCAAGACGCCGACCACCACGGCTAGCACCAGACCCGCGCTCATCAGCAGCATGGTGTTCAGCAGCCAGTGACCGAGCAGATCCGCGACCGGTTGGCCGGTGGTGAAGGATTGCCCCCACTGCAGGCTCAACATGTTTTTGATGTACACGAAGAACTGCTGCCACATCGGCAGATCGAGCCCGAATGCATGTTTGAGGCGCGCCTGCGCGGCCTGGTCGAGCGCGGGGCTGATCACCTGAGCGGTCGGATCGCCGGGCATCAGGCGGAACAGCACGAACAGGATCACGGCCACGCCCAGCAGCGTGATCAGTGACGACGTTAATCGTCGTGCGATATACAGAGTCATAAATGATCCTCAAGGATCGATACGCTTAACGGCTTGCACTTGCCGCCGTGGCTAGCCGGGGCTCAGGCGCGCGACAGCAGACGGCCTTGCGCGTCCCAGCTATAGCCGGCCTTCGCAAGCATGTCGCGCGCCGTTTTCAGATTCTCCGGCGGCACCTTGACCGCCGCGTTGTGCCATACATCGTTGGTCGGCGAGATGATCGATGCGCCGGGGTCGGCATAGCCCAGCAGAACCAGTTGCGAGATCATCTGGCGCGGCATGATGAAGTTCAGTGCCTGGCGGAACACCGGATCGTCGAACGGCTTGATGCGGTTGTTGTACGACAGGTGATAGAGCCCATGGCTCGGATAGCCCTTCGCGACCACATTCTTGACCGTCTTCAAACGATCGACCAGCGCGGGCGTCAGCACGTAGCGCGTGCGATCGCATTCGCCATTCGCGATCGCGGTGGCGAGCGCATCCTGGCTGCCATAGACGATGCGGATGATGCCGGCGCATTTCGGCGCGTTGAAGTGCTCGTTGAACGCGGTCATCTTCAGTTCGGAACCGCGCCGCCAGTAGTCGAGCCTGTACGGTCCACTGCCCACCGGTTTTTCGTTCGCGAAGCGCAGCGGATCGCCGTTTGCCGCAATGCCTTCCCATACGTGGCGCGGGATGATGAACATCGTCGCCAGCACGTTCGAAAAGAAAGGTGCGGACGGATTGGCGAGCTTGACGCGCACGGTCTGCGCATCGGGCAATTCCACCGATGTCACGTTGTTCAACGCGGTCAGAAAGAACGGCGCCTTCCACTGCTTGTGGTAATCGAAGCTGAATTTGACGTCGTCCGCCGTCACCGGTTTGCCGTCGTGCCAGCGCATGCCCGGACGGATGGTCAGATCGATGGTCTTGTCGTCCACTAGCTTCACCGCGCTCGCGGCCCACGGCACGGGCTTGCCGTTGGGGTCGAGGCGCAGCAAGCGGTCATAGATGATCGACAGTTCCGCGAACTCCGTGCTGTCCACCACCGCAACCGGGTTCAGATGCTTGACGTCCGCGTTCGCGCCGCTGCGCGAAAAACCATCGCCCGTCACTTTCATGTTGATGTCGGACCAGAAGCCGCCGACGCCTTCGCCCAGTTGCGGCACGAGCCCGCTCAGCTTGTCCGAGCGGTACGCCATCGTCATCTGCGAATACACCAGCACCGTGCCCGGCTGATCGGCGAAGATCACGCTTTGCGCATCGACGACCGGCTTGTGACGCTCGTCGACTTTCATCAGACGCGCTTGCGAGGTCGCCAACGCGTCGACTTGCGGGCTGTGATAGCCCATCCAGTTGAAGCCGCCGCGTTTGTCTTCGGACGAATCGTGGATGCCGCGTATGAAGAAGTCCGGATCGATACGGATGCTGGTGCCGGGAAAAAACACCAGATACATCTCGAAGTCATGCTGCATGATGACTTTCTGGATGCCCTCGTTGTAGTCCATCGGGTTCGCTTCCACTTCCCAGCCGAGCGTCTTGCACGCTTGCGCGACCAGCCGGGCAATCTCCGGGCGCGCCGGATCGAACTGGGCGGTACACGTCAGGAGCGTGCGCTTTGGAACTGGCGCATGCGATTGCGCGCGCGCCAGCCCGCTAACGGCAGCCGCCGCCAATGCCGTAGCGCCCGTGACAAAACCCCGACGGTCCATGCCTGTCTCCACTGTTCGATTGATGATGTTTTTGAGTCTAGAAACGACAAATTCGCGTGTCCACGAAAGCGCGCTATGATTATTCGTCCATAACCTGCAGTTATAACGCTTCCCGCGAGCCCCCGAGCCGATGAAATTCCGACTGATCGAAGTGTTCAAGGCGATGCTGGAATTCGGCACGGTGACGGCCGCGGCGCACTCGCTGAAGATTTCGCAGCCCGCCATGACGAAGCTGATTGCGCAGCTGCAAAGCGAGCTCGACCTGGTGCTGTTCGAGCAGCGCGGCGGACGGCTTGTGCCCACCGCGGAAGCCCGCGCATTGGTTGGTTCGATGCAGCGCGCGTGGGATGGCGTGATCGAGTTGAAGGAAGCGGCCAGAGAGATCCGTGATATGCGCCGGGGTCAGTTGTCGGTGGTGGCGTCGCCCAGCATCGCGCAAACGCTGATGGCCGAATTCGTCGCGCAGTTCGTCAAGGATTCGCAACGGCTGACCATCAATCTGCACTCGCAATCATCGCCACGCGTGATCGACTGGACTGCCGACGGTCAAGCCGACGTCGGCATCGCAATCATTCTTGCGCCGCGCACCGGCGTGCAGGTCGAGCGCCTGGGCAACCTCTCGGGTGTGTGTGCATTGTCGATCGACCATCGGCTCGCCGCCAAAGAGGTGATCCACGCGGACGATCTGCGCAACGAGACGTTCATCTCGCTCGCGGAGATCGACGGATCGCGTTCGCGCATTGAATCGGCTTTCGAGGGCAACGCCATCGATCGCAACATCCTCCTGACCACGCCGCAGTCATCCGTCGCTCTCGCTCTGGTAACGCACGGGGCCGGTTGCGCCATCATCGACGAGGCCACGGCAAGGCTTGCTGACCCATCCCGCGTCGTGATCCGGCCGTTTACGCCGGTCGTGGAATTCGATGTGTATATGTATCATCCGGCGAACCGGCTACCGTCGCAGGTGCAGGAAAGGTTCGTGCGCAGTTTCAGACAATGGTTCAGGAGTCGCCGTTGGGACGCGGATCCGTCGCGGTCGAGACGACGAAACTGAATGCTGACACCGCGTTGTACCGTTCGTCAAGACATACAAAAAGTGTCGAGAAGTTGGTGCCCGGTACGCGCCGAGAACCGGTCATTTGCTTCATGGTTTCAAATGGCTCTTCCTGGCCGTGCTCTGCTGGCCGCGGTTCATCGGCAGGGAGCAGCAGGCCGATCTCCGCAATACCTATAGTTTTGGGGATCGAATAACGCTGCCAACCATAGCCATCTGCACAATGTCGAGAACCAAGTCGCCTTTCTTTAAGGCATGGCGCTTAACGCTTTCAACCCTGAAACCAGCTGACTCATAGAGGTGGATAGCTCCGGGATTATTGGCTGTGACCTCAAGTTCAATCCGCTCGACAGCAGGCGCCACGCTGGCCCATCGAAGCGTATGTCGCAGCAGCGCCCGCCCGATCCCTTGATTTCGATATTCCTTCGAGACGTTGAGACCGAGCGAAACCGAATGCCCGCAATTCGGCTGTTCAATACGACTGACGCCGCCCCCGCCGATGAGTCTTCCTTCGTGTTCAGCAATGAACAAGACTGAGTGATCGCTCCTTCGGCGCTTGAAGAACTCTGTCCATTGTTCGTCAGTAGGCTCCGCTCCTCGATCTGGAAGCACTGATAGTCCTTCCGCGAAGAGCTCCGTCATAAATTGTTTGTATGCAGTTTCGTCGACGGGGCGCACTACGTGGTATTCGATGTTAGCTACGGACATTTCCGCTCCACGAACTGCGAGGGTTTTGGTTGACAACAGATCCCTGGATTTCAGGTTCGACTATCGACCGAGCCATGCATTCAATTGTCATCGATCCAGCCGCCGGAATCGAATGGCCGATTTTTGGCCGACCCGCGACGCAAGGGACCATCTACCAGCATCTCAGTAATCTCCCGAATGCACAGCAAGCAACCGCTGATGGCGTCCCTCGGTTTCCTCATCAGCAGGAAACATACATTCCAGCCGTAGCTCCTGAGTCGCCGCATTCTGCGGTGTGCCCACGGTCGTAACCATCGAGAAATAACGAAGAACGACCCCATCGCTGACAAAACCGATCGGAATAACAGGCATCGCAGGTGTAGCAGCCGCCCCATAATGCGTCTTCCAGTCACGCGGCACGTCCGGATAGGCCAGCAGTTCGTCGAGCAGACGCGTGGTTCCAGCGTCCACCACGTGACCGACCGATTCGCGATACACGCGCTGCAGCAGGCTTCGCGAGACCGTGTCCCAATCGGCCACGAATGGACGCATCCCCCGCGGATCGAACATCAGATGCAGCATGTTGCGCGGACCCTCACGCGAAGCCATGTCGATGAAACAATCGAAGAAGCGCGGTGCCGCGTCATTGGTCATCAGAACGTTCCAGTGGCGGTCCATCACGATCGCCGGAAACGGCTCATGCTGGCGCACGACCCGTTCGAGCGCGCGGATCACACTATGCATCTCATGCGCGTTCCACGGCGCCTCCGAATACACCGGTGCGTAGCCCGCGGCGAGCAGCAGCGCATTGCGCTCGCGCAGCGGCACGTCGAGCGTCTGCGCGAGTGTCAGCAATGTCTCGCGGCCCGGCACACTGCGCCCGCTTTCGATGAAGCTGATCTGGCGTTGCGAGATGCCGGCCTCGAGCGACAGATCGAGCTGACTCACGCCACGCACGTCGCGCCAATAGCGCAGCAAATCACCGAGTTCGCTCGGCGGCGCTTTCGGATCGGAACGGGTGGCGTTCATCGGGTTGCCCTGATCGATATGGACGAATGGAGAGGACTCAGCGCGCGGGCGCATGCCACGCGAACGTCTCGAACTGCGATTCGAGCGGCGGCCGGGTCACGCTGCTGGTGTAGTTCGTGATCGTCGATGCGGCAACCACCGCAATGACCTCGAGTATCTGCTCGGCGCTGAACCCCGCTTCCAGGAAGCGTCTCTGGTCCGATTCGGCCACGCGGCCGCGCTTTTCTATCAGCGTGCGCGCCAATGCCGACAGCGCGGCCAGTTGAGGGTCGCCAGGCAAGTCGCCGTGCCGGATCGCATCGACGTCGCCGGGATGCACGCCTTCCTTCAACGCGAGTGCGGTGTGAAACGCAACGGGCCATTCGCTGGCGTTCGCGACCGCATTCGTTAGCAACAGCGTCTGAATCTGCGGCTCGGTCAGACTGCTCGCATGCACGCGCTCGAACAGGCCGATGAAACCGTTGATCAGAACCGGCGATCCGGCCATCTTTGCCGCGATGTTCGGGATCAGGCCGAACGCCTGCCGCAGTTGCTGGAGCACGGGCTTCGATTGCTCGGGAGCGGATTCGATCGTGTGAACAGGATAATTCGACATGGTATTTCCCTGGCAGTGAGCGCCACCGGAGTGGGGCGCGACAGCCAAAGAGTAGAAGCCGGCGTGCGTTGCGCCAATTACATCCGATGTAATCACTGCTGCGAAGCATGGCTGATGGCACGCTTTCAACCTCGGCGATTTCGCGCGCCGCATTGTCGCCGCGTCAAACCACTCGACCCATTCAAACTACTCAAGCCGCCTGAGGCTCGAACGCAAACTGCTCGATCTCGCCGCCGCGCGCCACTACCACCGTGCTCTCCGGAATCTCCTGCCACCAGCCCGGCAAATCGGCGAGCGGCTCCGACAGGACCAGAAACGCATCCTGCCCGGCCATCGCGATGCGCGGATCGTCGGGGTACAACTCGTGCAGATGACGGAACGACGTGTTGTGAAACAGCGAGCGTGACTGCCTTTCGCTCGAATAGCGCACCGCGACGATCTGCTCGCCGTCGGTTGCGCAGACGGTCATGTTCAGCGGGTCATCCACGCCGAGGCGTCGGCCGGTTTCCTCGACGAATGCCACCATCCGTTTGAGCGCGGTGACGGGCGCCAGCTCGAGACCGAACGTGAGCGCGAGGAAGAACAGCACTTCGGAATCGGTCGATCCCTCGATCGACGGAAACAGTTCGGGGGCGATCGCGACCATCAGATCGCGGCGCATCAACGGATAGTTGCGCACGAGGCCGTTGTGCGCGAACAGCCACCGGCCGTGGCGAAACGGATGACAGTTGGTTTCCTGCGACGGCGTGTCGGTCGCCGCGCGCACGTGCGCGACGAACAGCGGCGCGCGGATCGCGCGCGCGGCTTCACGCAGATTGCGATCGCTCCACGCCGGCTGAATGCAGCGATAGCGAAACGGAATGTCGGTCGGATGCCCGTACCAGCCGATCCCGAAACCGTCACCGTTGGTCGTGGTGTGGCCGAGCCGCGAATGCAGGCTCTGATCGATCAGCGAATGCTTCGCGTTGAACAGCACCGTTTCGAGCTGAAGCGGGTTGCCGGAATAAGCGAGCCAGCGGCACATGAAATGTCTCCTGTCGGTGTTCAACTATCTCGATAGCGCTCGTCAAAACTACCAGTGATTCCGGTCACCGCCACGGTTCGAGTTCGCAGGCCCACCGCCTATTGCGGAGCGATATCCCGCTGCACGCGATGAATATGCTGCTCGACATAGAACGCCGCCGCATCCGCGTTTCCCGTCACGATGGCTTCGTAAATCAGCCGATGCTCGGCAACGTAAAGCCGGATGCGCGCCGGATCGTGAATACCGTCGTCTTTCAGCCGTTTCCACAGCAACTGGTCCATCGTCGCGGCAATCTCTTCAGCAAACTTCGTGAGCAGCGCATCACCCGTCATTACCGCGAGCTGACGATGAAACAGCCGGTCACTGTTGTTCCATAGAACACGCTGCTCCGGGTCGGAGACGTCGGTAAGCGTTTCCATCTGCTCCAGGTAATGCTCGGCGAGCCGGTCACGTTTCTTGCGCGCCGCGGCACGCCGCGCGATGGCCGGCTCCAGAATCAATCGAACGTCCAAAGTCGCCAGGGGGCTGAAATCGGATGCCTCTGCTTCCGCCGAATCCGTTGCGAGGGCGGAGGCGAGAATCTGTCCTGCCGTGGATGCAACGTAGGTCCCCGAGTTGCGTCGCGTGACGACGAGCCCTTCGTTCTGTAGCGCGCCTATTGCCTCGCGCACCGCCGGCCGCCCGACGCCGAAACGTGCGGCCAGTTCCCGCTCCGACGGCAAGCGCGCGTCCGGCAGAAACATACCGGAGCGGATCGCTGCTCGAATCTTTTCCGACACCTGCTCGTAGATCTGCAACGGGCGGAAGTTGCTCTCGAAGTCGATGTGGGTGGCGGAGGACATCTGACGTATCAACACGTGAATGTGGTATCTGAAATATACCAAAATTGGTGAGTGGGAAGGAGTAGGGCACGGGCCGGTTGCATAGCGTCGTACCTCTTGACTGGTCAAAGTGCCAATGTCGAGGTTGCGTGAAAATCGTCTGGTGGTTTTTATATATACCAAAATTGAGCTTTGTTTTTAAAATGGCTTGTTTTGGAAGTGTTCGTGGTTTAGATTCTGTCCACAGGTCGACGCTCGCACTCCGACCGGCCGATCCTGGGAAAATTGGATGAATTCGTCACCAGTTTACGCGGTGTACCGCCGGACCCGAACGGTCTGGTTTTCTCCTCGCTCACCTGGAGTTCGTATGCGCTGTCCAGAAACAATCGTGGCCGCCGTGGTGGCCGCTGGATTCACCCTGTCCGCCCATGCACAGGTCGTCGTCACCATCGGTCACTCGGCGCCGCTCACCGGCCCGCAAGCGCCCAACGGTAAAGACAACGAAAACGGTGCACGTCTCGCCATTGATGAACTGAACAAGACGGGCGTTATCGTCGCGGGTCAGAAAGTCACGTTCAAGCTCGATTCCGAAGACGATCAGGCGGACCCGAAGATCGGCGTGCAGGTCGCGCAGAAGCTGGTGGATAGCGGGGTGCTGGCAGTGGTCGGGCCATACAACTCGGGTGTCGCGATTCCGGCGTCGCGCGTGTTCAATGCCGGTGGCGTGCCCATGTTGCCGGTGGCGTCGAATCCGGCGCTGACGAAGCAGGGCTTCAAGAACATTTTCCGCATCGGCGCAAGCGACGAACAACTCGGCGGCACGATGGGGCAATTCGCGGCGAAAACGCTGAAAGCCAAAACCGCGGCGGTTATCGACGATCGTACGGCATACGGCCAGGGCGTCGCGGAGCAGTTCGTCAAGCAGGCGAAGGCGAATGGCATCCAGATCGTGGATCAGGAGTTCACCAATTCGTCGGCAACCGACTTCCTCGGTATTCTCACCACGATCAAGGCGAAAAACCCGGACGTGATTTTCTTCGGCGGTTACGCGGCACAGGGCGCGCCGATGGCGAAGCAGATGCGTCAGCGCGGTCTGCGCGCGAAGTTGCTCGGCGGCGACGGCATCTGCTCGGCCGACATGGGCAAGGTTGCAGGGGACGCGGCGTCCATCGTCTATTGCGCGCAAGGCGGTATCGCGCTTGACAAGACCGCTGCCGGCCGGGAGTTCCTGCAGAAATACAAGGCCGCGTACAACACCGATACGCAGGTCTACGCGGTCAGTTACTACGACGGCGTGAAAATGCTGGCCGACGCCATGGTGAAGGCCGGCACGACGACCGACAAGGCGAAACTGACGGCCGCCCTGGCGAAAGAAAACTATAAAGGCGTGGCCGGAACCTATTCGTTCGACGAGTATGGTGACCTGAAGGGCGCGCCCACCACCGTGTACGTCATCAGGAATGGCTTGCCGGTTCCGTATGGCCAGTAATCCGGGGCGACTCACTGATATCACGAAGCAGACATGAAAATTTCCCGAACCATCTCGACTGTCGAAGTCCACACCGGCGGTGAAGCGTTTCGCATCGTCACCAGCGGTCTGCCGAGGTTGCCAGGCGACACGATCGTCAAGCGCCGCGCATGGCTGAAAGAGAATGCCGACGATATCCGTCGAGCGCTGATGTTCGAACCGCGTGGCCATGCCGACATGTACGGTGGCTATCTGACTGAACCGGTGAGTCCGAACGCGGACTTCGGCATCATCTTTCTACATAACGAAGGCTACAGCGATCACTGCGGACACGGCGTCATCGCGCTTTCGACCGCAGCGGTCGAGTTGGGCTGGGTGCAACGGCAGATACCGGAGACGCGTGTCGGAATCGACGCGCCCTGCGGCTTCATTGAAGCGTTCGTGCAATGGGATGGCGAGCATGCGGGTAACGTGCGCTTCGTCAACGTTCCGTCTTTCATCTGGAAGAAGGACGTCACCGTCGAAACACCGTCGTTCGGAAAGGTGACGGGCGACATCGCGTTTGGCGGCGCATTCTACTTCTACACCGATGGCGAACCTCACGGACTGGCGATTCGCGAATCGTCGGTGGAAGAACTCATCCGTTTCGGCGCGGAAGTGAAGGCCGCCGCGAACAAGGCGTTCGCGGTCGAACATCCGCATATTCCGGAGATCAACCACATCTACGGAACCATCATTGCCAACGCGCCGCGACACGACGGTTCGACGCAGGCCAACTGCTGTGTCTTTGCCGACCGCGAAGTAGACCGTTCGCCGACGGGATCGGGCACCGGCGGCCGTGTGGCCCAGCTTTATCTGCGCGGGCAGTTGCGCGAAGGCGAGACGCTCGTGAATGAGTCCATCATCGGAACGGTGTTCAAGGGGCGTGTGCTGAGCGAGACGACCGTGGGGGACTTCAAGGCGGTCATTCCGGAAGTGGAAGGTAACGCCTTCGTATGTGGATTTGCGAACTGGATCATCGATGAGCGCGATCCACTGGCTTACGGCTTTCTCGTGCGATAGACCGGTTGCAGTAGAGGTACCGGGTCGGCGCGTGACGCTGAGTAACCGGCGTCACGCGTAGGGCTTTGGATGATATCTGCCGCCGATTCCGGGGCGCTCCTGCCATCAGCGCCTGTCAATGGTTCAACTCCTCGAGACGCAAACCATTGGTTTTCGGCCCAAACATGCCGATCGATATCGCAACCGCGAGCATGCAGGCCGTGATGCCCACGAACACCCCGGAGACGCCGAAATCCCTGAGCAGGAAGGCGATCAGAAAGCCTGACATCATCGCGCCAACCCGGCTCGCCGAATACACGATGCCATTGGCGCGGCACCGTACAGCGGTAGGAAACAGTTCAGCCTGGTAGGCGTGATAGCACACGGAGATGGTCTGGCCGGCAAAGCTTATTAATACGCCGAGCGCGATGAGCGGGAGCGCCGCTTTAACCTGCCCGAAGATCAGTCCGCACACGATCACGACGAGTGCCCCCGCAACGATCAGGTACTTGCGCTGGATCCGGTCGGCAAAAGCCATCGCCAGCAAAGGTCCAATGGGCAGCGCAAAGGCGATGATGAATGAATAAAGCAGGCTCTTTGTCACGGTGATTCCCTGACCGATCAGCAGCGTGGGCACCCAGTTCGCGAAACCGTAGTAGCCGATCGCCTGGCAAAAGTTGAAGACGATCAACATGATCAGACGCGAGCGATACGGGGGCTCCCACAACTCCGCAAGCGATGCGCGGCGATGCACGGGCTGCTCGATGACGGGCGGTGGCGGCGGCAGCGGTCGGCCCGACTGGCGCGCCACGATGATCTCGATCGCGCGCACGATCCTGTCACCTTCTTCGATCCGGTCATGCATGGCCAGCCACCGCGGGCTTTCCGGCACCGCGCGCCGGATGAACCACACCAGTACCGCGCCCACCGACCCCGCGAGAACGACGATTCGCCATCCGTCCATTCCAGCGACCGTCGTCGGAACCAGCCAGTACGAGAGGATGGCAGCCACGGGCGCCGCGGCAAACATCACGCACTGGTTGAACGCCATCGCGCGTCCGCGCATGTGCTGAGGGACGAGCTCGGTCACGTAACTGTCGATCGTGACAATCTCGACTCCTACGCCGATCCCCGTGATAAAGCGCCACAGCATCAGGTTTTCAGGCGTCGTCTGAAACGCCATGATTGCCGAGCCGATCGAATACCAGAGCAGCGAGACGGTAAACACAGCGCGGCGGCCGTAGCGGTCAGGCGTCCAGCCCAATCCAAAAGTACCGATAAAAAGACCCGCGAATGTGGCGGCGATGAATCCAGCGATACCCGTGAAGCCGAAGAATGCATGGGTCGTCGTCTGCAATAGCCCGCTTTTCGCCATGCCGGGAGCGATATATCCGGTGAAGATCAGATCGTAGACCTCGAAGAAACCGCCGAGGGAGACCAGAAAAACCAGCATCCAGAGATGCCGGGTGATCGGCAGCCGGTCGATGCGAGCGGCAATCGCGGCACGGGGGGTTGTATCGACGTCGATGACAGGCGGTACGAGCGGATGCGAATCCGCCGTGGCAGAGGGCTGCATAGTTGTCTCCTGAATACAGCGAATAGCGACGGCATTCTTGTGTTTTCGGTTTCCGTCCGCGGCAACAGTCGCGGCTTCTCGCCGCTGATGCTGTAGACGGTTATAGGGTCGCTTGCTTCGTAAGGCGCGCAAGGATCTCTTGCGTGTGTTCGCCGACACGCGCGAGCGCCTGGCGCACACCGGGGCGACGGCCGCCCATTGTCAGCGGCAGAAGCACGACATCGGTCGTAGTGCCGTCGTCGGCCTCCATTGGAACGAGACCGCCGCTTGCCTTGAGATGCGGATCATCGAGCAGTTGCTCGGGACGCACGATCGGCGCATAAGGAATGCCGGCCGCTTCCAGCTGCGGCGCCAGCTCGTCCGCGCGATGATCCTTGAGTATGGTTCCAAGCACCTCGAGCAACTCGGGCCGCACTGCCACGCGCAACGCGTTATTCGCAAAGCGCGGTTCGACGGCGATGTCCGGGCGGCCGAGCACGTCGCAAAGCGTGATGAACTGCTTGTCGCTTACCGCGCCGATGAACAACTGTTCATTGTCGGCAAGCGTGAACACGTCATAGACGCTCCATGCGGAGACGCGCGCGGGCATCGGCGGCGGTGCTTCCCCGGTCATCGCATATTGCTGCATGTGCTGCGCGCTGAGGAACACGCAGTTCTCAAAGAGCGCGCTCTGCACTTCCTGGCCGTGTCCGGTGAAGTCGCGTTCGCGCAGCGCGGCGAGCACGCCGATCGCGCCGAACATGCCGCCCATGATGTCGTTGACCGATGTTCCGGCGCGCAGGGGTCGCCCGACGGGTCCCGTCATGTACGACAGTCCCCCCATCATCTGCACGACTTCGTCCAGTGCAAGGCGCTTTTCATAGGGGCCGGGCAGAAAGCCCTTGTGCGACACGTAGATAAGCCGCGGATAGCGTTTTGCCAGCGTGTCGTAATCGAGGCCGAGCTTTTGCATCAGGCCGGGACGGAAGTTTTCCAGCATCACGTCGCAGGTGCCGATCAACTCGATCGCGGCGTCGGCGCCCTCCCGTGTATTGATGTCCAGCACGACGCTTTTCTTGTTGCGATTGAACGTGCGGAAAAAACCGATGCCGAGGCCCGGAAGCTTCCTTGTCCTGTCGCCGCCGGGCGGTTCTATCTTGATCACTTCAGCGCCGAGATCGGCGAGGATCATGCCGCACGTCGGCCCCATGACCATGTGCGTAAACTCGACGACGCGCACACCATCGAGAGGGAGTCTTGCTTGAGTAGCGATCATGTGTAACCTCAGGCGGTCAGCGCGCCGCTTACCGCCTCGCGCGTGAAAGTTTTCGGCAGTCCGGCACGCCACAGCGCGCCATGCAGGATTTCGCCGTCGAGCCACTGCGCGACCTTCGCACGCAGCCGCAACAACGCATGAATATCGATGCCGGTCTCAATGCCCATATCGGCCAGCATGAATGCCAGGTCTTCGCTCGATGCGTTGCCGCTCGCACCGGGCGCATGCGGACATCCGCCGATGCCGGCGAGCGTCGCGTCGAAGCGCGCGACTCCGGTTTCGAGGGCGGCGTAGACATTGGCGAGCGCGAGACCGCGCGTATCGTGGAAGTGGCCGCACCAGAAGCGGTCACCGGCAATACGGCGGGCCTTTTCGAAAAGATCGCGCACGGCGCGCGGGCCGGCGTAGCCGACGGTATCGGCGATGCTCACGCGGTCGGCGCCCGCGTCCAGCAATGCCTGCATGCAGCGCAGCACGTCGTTTTCCTCGACGCGCCCCTGGATCGTGCAGCCGAAGGCCGTGCCGATGCCGCCTTCGATGAGCGTTTTTGCTCCGGCGGCATCACGCGCGGCGCGGATCCGGGCGACTTCCGCGACAACTTCGTCCGGGGTCTTGCGAAGATTGGCGAGACTATGTTCGCGGCTGGCCGACAGCGGCACGAGCAGCAGGTCGGCATGCGATTCGAGCGCACGCTCGGCGCCCTTCAGGTTCGGCACGAGCACGGAAACGAAAAGACCGGGCAGCGTTCTGGCGAAGGCCACCAGTTCGGCCGTATCCGCCAGTTGCGGCAGCAGGCGCGCCGGCACGAACGACCCGACTTCGATCTCGCGCTGGCCAGCGGACCAGGCATCGCGTATCCATTCGATCTTGTGTTCCGTCGGCAAAGTGCGCTGGATGCTTTGCAGACCGTCGCGCAAACCGACCTCGCGGATAACGACGTCGGCGGGGAAGAAGGGCATGGCTGTCTCCGGTGGATGCACCGGTCGTTGAGCCGCCGGCGTTGTGCTAACTTTAGAGTTTCCGGCAAAACATTAAAGCGGTATTTCGGAACCGATAACGTTCCGAACCGGAATGGCTAGATGGAGAGACAGTGCGCGATATCGATCTGAAAACGTTGCGGCTTTTCGTAGCCGTGTGCGATCACCGCAACATCGCGCGGGCTGCGCAGGAAGCGCATATCGAGCCGTCGGCGATCAGCAAGCGCATCGCGCAACTCGAAAGCGATCTGGGTGTGCCGCTGCTGTCGCGTTCACGGCGCGGCGTCGAGCCCACGGGCGCGGGCAGTGCGTTGCTGGAGCACGCGCGCAGCATCCTGTTCACTATCGAGCGCATCGAAAGCGACGTCGCGGCGTTCGGCGGCGGACTGAGGGGCCGCGTCAGTATCTGCGCGTCGGCATCGGCGATCGCGGAGGCGCTGCTCGACGACATCGCCACGTTCATGCGAGAGCCTGGGAACGCGAACATTCGCGTCGATGTGGAAGAACGCCTGTCGTCGGACCTCGTGCGGCAACTGCGCGAGGGCGCGGCAAGCGTCGGCGTATGCTGGGACAACGTCAACCTGCAAGGCTTGCAGCATATCCCGTATCGGCGAGACCAACTGGCGCTCGCGGTGCATCCGGACCATCCGCTTGCGCACGAACCCGTGCTCAGCTTCGATCAAACCCTTCAGTACGAGCATGTCGGGCTGCTGCCGACGACCGCCGTTCACACCATGCTTCAGCGCGCGGCGGCAAGCGCAGGCAAGACGCTGTCATATCGGGTGATAGTGTCGAGCTTCGATGCCGCGTTGCGTGTCGTCGCAGCGGGACTGGGTATCAGCGTAATCCCCGTCGAAGTGGCCGAAACCTACCGGCCCGTGCTCGGAATCAAGGTGATCAGGCTCGCTGACGATTGGGCGGAACGCCGGTTTGTCGTGTGCTTCAGAAGCCTCGAGTCATTGCAGCCGGCGGCGCAAAGACTCGTGAAGTATCTGGCGGGTCGCGTTTAGCAACAACGCAGAGCCGCCTGCACGCAAGCCTGGATGGCTGTTTAAACGTAGCGCGCTTCGTTCAGATCGGAGATCAGCGTGGGGCCGGTCGGTTGCCAGCCCAAGCGCGCCTGCGTCCGCGCGCTCGATGCCGGCATATCGAGCGCGGTAAACATCGCCATCCATCCAAAGTGCGCTTGCGCTTCGTCGCGTGCGATCGAGACGGTGGGTATCTTCAGGCCGCGCGCGAGCGCCTCCGCGATCTCGCGAGCGCTGACGCCTTCTTCGCCGACCGCGTGGTAGCGCGCACCGCGTTCACCCTTCTCGATGGCGAGCCGATATAACCGCACGACGTCCGACAGATGTCCTGCCGGCCAGCGATTAAGGCCGTCCTCCACGTACGCGCACACGCCTTTATCGCGCGCAATCTGGATGAGCGGCGTGATGAGGCCCTGCCGCAACGGGTTATGTACTTGCGGCAGGCGCATCACCGATACATTGACGCCCGCTTCCAGCAGTGCATTGCCGGCGAGCTCCGATCCGATGCGCGGGTTCGGGTGCGTGGTGTTGAATACATCTTCCGAAGCCGGTTGCCCGTCATCGCGGCTGCCGACGCCCGTGCCCGACGTGATGAGAAGCGGGCGATCCGAGCCGGCCAGCGCCGAGCCCAGCGCCGCGATTGCGCGCTTGTCCTTCTCGCAGTTCTCCACGAAGCGCGAGAAATCGTGGTCGAACGCGAGATGTATGACGGCATCCGCATTGGCGGCGCCGCGGTGCAGGCTGTCGGTGTCTTCGAGCGTGCCGCGATGGACGTCGGCGCCCACTGCAGTCAGCGCCTGCGCGCCCGCGTCGGAGCGGGTCATGCCGATCACGTGATGACCGGCTTCGATGAGTTCGGGCACCAGAGCCGAGCCGATAAACCCGGTTGCACCCGTCAGGAAGATTCGCATGGTCAAGTCTCCATAAAGCGACTCATCCACTATGCGATCATTCGCTATTCTATTGAAGTAGTGAGTTTATCCCGGTAAAACGACTAACAGGCTAATCACTCCGTGAACACCGCCCAAACCCTTGGGGACTTCCTGCGCAGCCGCCGCACGCGGCTCGATCCGGCCAGCTTCGGTTTTGCGGGCCGCAGGCGCACGCCTGGATTGCGCCGTGAAGAAGTGGCCCAGCGCGCGAACATCAGCTCGACCTGGTACACGTGGCTCGAACAGGGCCGTGGCGGCGCGCCTTCCGCTGAGGTGCT
This sequence comes from Paraburkholderia sp., assembly GCF_047605525.1. GTDB lineage: Bacteria > Pseudomonadota > Gammaproteobacteria > Burkholderiales > Burkholderiaceae > Paraburkholderia. The sequence goes on from NZ_JASGFN010000018.1 coordinate 143,896, forward strand.
GGAGCGCATCTGCGCGGCGCTGATGCTGACGGATACCGAGCGTGAGCATCTGTTCATGCTGGGGCTCGGGCGGCCGCCGGAAGTGCGCTACAGGTCCGTCGACGGCGTGAACCCGCGATTGCAGCGCGTGCTCGATTCGCTCGACGCCAGCCCGTCGATCATCAAGACCGCGGCATGGGACGTCGTTGCATGGAATCGTGCCGCGGCCGTCGTGCTCACCGACTACGGCACGCTGCCGCCGGGCCAGCGCAACATCCTGCGTTTCCTGTTCGGAGACCCGGCCGTGCGTGCAAAACAGCACGACTGGGAAAGCGTCGCGCGCTTCGTCGTAGGGACGTTTCGCGCGGACGTGGCACGCGCGGGGCTTGCTTCCGAAGTGGGCGAGCTGGTGGACGATCTATGCCGTGCCAGCCCCGATTTCGACCGCATGTGGCGCGAAAATCAGGTCTTCGGCCACGGCGAAGGGGAGAACGTCAAGCGTTTGCTGCATCCCACGCTGGGGGTCATCGAGATGGAGTATTCGCTGTTTGCTGTCGACGGCCGGCCGGATCTGGGCATGATCGTGTATACACCGCTCGACGCGCAGATCGCAAAGCGTATTCGAGATGCCGTTGCGTGAGCAGTGGTTCGCCATCGAGGTGCTAGCGCAGCCGGATGTGCGAGCGCCGGTCCTCGTGATAAGGGAAGTCTCCGCTAATCAGCGTTCGGTGTGCTCTTCCGGGTAATCTTCACCGTCCTCTCTTTAAGTATGTCATTGCACCTGAGTTCGGCGTTGTATTTCGAACAGACGCGCTGCCAGAAGTCGGCAATACACGTCGAATCGTATCTTCCTTGAATAGCAAAGTTAGCGACGCTCGGGTCGATGACCACATCTATTTGTCCTTCCTTTACCGTAGTCAACAACTCCTTAACCGATGACAGTGTCTCAGGTGCGTTCTCCAGAATGAGCTTGACCCGATAGTTCTCGATGAGCTGTCCACGAACGTAGCTGAGGCCCCAGATAATGGCCGCCAGGCCTAATACAAAAACGACTGCCCCGACCATAGGGCCATTCACCTCGACTTCCTTTCCCTCCGAAAACTTGAGCTTGACTCCGTTAGCAAGTTTTCTCGCGCAGATGGCGAAAGCCAGCAAAACTATGAGTGCGAGCAGCGCGACGCCGGCCATGATGCCGACATATATCCAGAAGTCCTCGGGGGTTTTATCGAGTTTTACGCAGTCGTAGATATCCATGGACTACTTCTCCGGAACCGGCATGTAGGTCGTCTCTATCGTCACCTTGTTTTTGCCGGTCACCTGATACGTGAGTCGCACCGTGGTCCGATTTACACTATAAGTAAGGTTTCCTTGACGTCCGTCGAATGCATTTCGTTTCCCGTAGAAAACCTCGCTGATCTTGTCGACCTGTTCTTTGGTGAACTGTGAGACGGCAGCATCGAGTCCCTTCAAATCGTCAGTCACACCAGGCCGAAGGTAGGCAGCGCGCATGAACGCTAGAAGCGCTGGTTGGAGAAATTTGGGGTTAGTCAGTCCTGCGTCATCATTTTTGGAGACAAGCTGCAAGTATTGGATTGTTATTTCATATGCCTGCTGCTGATAATTTGCTACCGAGCTCGTCACCACGCTTGATAGGACAGGCGTCGAAGCACCTACCGCGGCAAAGGCTATATTGCAGGTCTTGTCGTTATCCGACATGACGACGTTGCACGCCGCGCGTGTACCAAAAGCTTTGTATTCGTCGCCTGAGAATTCACAGGTGCAGTTAGCTGAGGCGAGTGATGGACTCAGCAATAGAACCAGCATCAACTGGCGATGTACAGTCCCACGACGGTGGCGTGCCTCTGTATTGCGCATGATTTCTTTCTGATTTGGGGTTGCACAAGAAACAGCACAAGACCGGGTGGGTCTTGTGGAAGGTATAGTCCGTCGTGGGAAAAAGGCAAGAACTTCGCGTTTTGTAAATCGTAAGGCTGGATGGGTTTTTGAAGCCGGAATAGTGCTCATTCGGAACGGAAGCCGTGCAGACGATCCGTTTCCGGTTTATGGCTCCATAGCACTCGCCCCATTTGTGAAGTGCCGCTACATCCAGAGAATTAAACGGTAGTTGTGTGCTGTCCTGGGAAAGACCGAACAGGCATGAGATTGCATCGATAGCGCAATCGCGACTGCGCCCAAAACGTAATCGATAAATTTCATGTTTAAGTCGTTAGTAGCAGATTGGCGGAATCCTGTACATCACAGGACTCCGTCATCGAGTTACCACTCGGACATTTTGAGTAGATCGGCCAAAAATGCGTTCTGCGATTTGCGTAAATCGTACACACACTCGGCGTAAAGTGCGGGATACATGGAGCCATCTGGGCTCTTCTCCCAGCCTGCGCCTGCGTCGCGCTGTAGTTCACAGAACTTCAGTGCATTGTCTTGTGACGCCATATAGGCGTCCAGGAGTTTTGCGTGCGGGTTATTACTTGGTATTTTTGCGCGTACCTTTTCATAAATTCGCTTATTGTCCTTAACGAGATCGGCGCTCAGATCGCCGTAGCATAGGGTGTCTCCGTAGCCGCCGCCAAGATGCTTCAGGCATTCTGGATCGGATTTCGCCAAAGCTACATTCCAAAGCCCCGCGAATGCGACGCAGCCAAAAATCGTTTTGCTAATGAGAGGCATCGTATACTCCGGACGCGAAGAGGCGTGCTTCAGAATAACGTCTTGGTGGGAGGCCGGGATTGTTGCCTACGCGATAGGTGCAAATGAAATCAAACATGGCGTCGTAGTGTCCTGAATTAACTTTCATGACTATGTTATCCGCGCCTTGCCCTGCGCCACAGTTATATACGATGCTAACTAGAGCATCGTATTCAAATTGGAATAGCGGGACGAACACGTCACTATTTAGCCGTCTTTCCGCTATCTCGACATCTCGTTTTTTGAACTCGCGCGCACGATCCAGTGAAATTGTCTGGCCGACCTCGATATCGTCGGTCGGCACGATTCGATGTCCGCACCCGACCGTCGGAATGCCGACGTTATCCCTGTATGCTTTGAGAATGAATCCCTGCGTGACATGGTGTCGCTGAAAATTAACGCCATTTAACAGACCCGACTCCCAAACGGCAATAAAGGACAGACCATCATCGGAAACATGCCAGGGTTTCGCTAATCGTTGGCAGTAAGCCGTCACGCAAGAATTTGGATCAGTGTTTGTGATTGCTGTCACGAGTGCATCAGGCATTACGCCACCTCCTTATGACCAGGATAAAATGTGCGGATCATGCGTCCGTAGTTTGTGCGGTGGTAAAGCATCTGCATGTCACCGCGATAGTATGTGCCGCGCGGGGCGAACAGAGCACCAGGCGAGCTTTGCACCATCGCGTACAGGTGCAGTGAGGAATGCAACTGGTAGAGACAGGCTTCGCGTGTATCGACAGACAAACGGACATCTCCTCGAATGTTGGTCATTGTGTTAGGCCCCCGACTCGGAAAGAGAACCGAGTACTCACGGATTAGCGCCGGAGTGTGTAAGTCTCTCTTACTGAATCGGTTCGCAAAACCGATAACTAACCATTTAAATTCCGACAGGTCAACGAGATTAAATTGGGATAAGTGAAAATTTACAAACGTTGACAGATGCCCTAGGGTCGCGATTGCATCCAGAGGCCGCTGTGTTTGGTTTGTGAGCGGCTGACTGTCAGTACTTTGCGGGAATGGAGCGAGAGGGACGGTGAGTGGTCTTTTCGTCTGCCGCATATACAACTCGCGACGGACGAAGCGTGGGGTTTGAGATAGGGTTGTCTCGCCGTTGAAGCATTGATGCGACGGATGACCGGCCCTGAGTGGTCTGCCTGTCTTTTTGCCTGATTGCCTGATTGCCTGATTTCCTGGTGCGGTGCGGTGCGATAAGCGGTTGTTGCGCTGGGTTCGCACTGGTGATGGACGTTTCGTTTAGATAATCGGGGTCATCCTGCCGAATCGGAGAAGACTGGAAAATTCCTACCGATGTGAGTGCGAGCCCATGTCATGTCAGTATGCAGCGGCGGCCGACGCAATTTATTGTGCAAGATAGTACAAACGAAGCCATCGCTCGTGAGGGAGGGCAGCACGGGTGATCGGAAGTTGGTCCATCGGATCGATGTTCTCTCTATGCGGCGATCGGTAGTATTCAAATAAACACACAAGCGATGAGGGGCCACGGGTGAAAAAAATAACAGGGAACGTGTTCTCGTTGCGGAGAATGATCGATGACATTGACCGCAAACGGCAAGAGCAACGTTTTGCTGCGCAGTCTGGAAATAGGCAGATAGAAGCAAGCGAACAAGGGTTTGGGTTCGACACCAACAAACTCAAGGAGACGTTTGTAGCGGGCGGGATACCTACGATGTCGACTGATCTGCCCGCATATATCGAAGTTCGCAATCTGCGCGAGATTGGTGTCAACGCCTTTCTCGTGCGTCAGACTATCGAAGTGACTCAGTTGCCGAGCTACATCATGAATATTCGTGATGGTCGCGACGAAACGGACTGGCAACACTACAGGCGAGGCGACTCGCATACGCTAGTCAGGCACGACCAGAAGTTCGCTGGAATCAATATGCGGCTCCTAACTGACGATGTTGAGTTGGTTCGACGACTTGCTAGCGCTGGCTTTAACCCGCCTTGTCCGTGGATTGCATCCTGTGAGCTTGGCCCGGTCGTAGGCTCGTTACAGGGCAACGCTGAATATTGGTATCCCACATATGGGACCAATATTGGGTGGCGCTCAGTCTGGATGAGCAATCTGAATTTCTCGAAAAGGAGCGACGAGAGACCATAGCCTACATGTCGGAGAGTGAATGGCTGCAATGTGTTGACGGGCTTAGATTCCGCGATCCTGGAACACGTGGCTCGCAATGAGCAGCATGGAATGGCGCCACATATTCTGAACACGATGAAGAGGTTCGCGGTCGATCTCGCGGATTTGGTTATCGTGCCTGTCCAGACCGTAGTCAATTAGCGGGTGAGTTCGTACTTTTGTGTCATTGCTTCGATATCGATATCGACACTGTACGTGCGATAGACAAGTCGCCCGGATGGCTGGCTGTCCATCGGAAAAGATACATCCCGTGCTTTGACGTATTCCTTCATATCGATCAGCTGAGGGGGCGCAGATAGGTAGCTTCGGAGGTTCAGTCCAGCCTGCTTTTCGTCATCATAAAACCGTATTGTATGTTGCGAAATGCTTTCCCCTTTGGCTCTTGTCTCTATCTTGATATACCTATTGTCAAAGTATCTAGCCAGCATCGGCAAATCAACGACCGGGACGCCATTGATTGCGGAGCCCGCATAGACGGCAGAATTGGTCACCACGCAACAGACAACATTCGCTTCATTGGATATCTCGTGCCCAAATTCCAGGAGCCTGCGTGAAAATCCCGCATAGTCTGACAGGACTGCGTCCTTCTGCCTCGTGATCTGTATGGTCGCTTCTCTAATCGTATCTCGATAACTCGTAAGCCGAAGCGAGTCGTCAGGCCAGAGGATACATTTTGCCTCGATAAGTAAGATGGTGCCACCGACGATCGCAACGATGTCAATCCTTTCCTCTTTGCCGTTGGCGCCAGTGAACTTGACCTCGTGACCGATAACCTTGATTGCGGATGAGATTGGTGACTTCGCCGCATGAATTGTCAGTTCACTGCGACAGTATTTTTCGAACTCTGGGCCACGCCGTTTAAGTTCAAGACCTCCTTGTCGCATCCATCCTTCGACAATCCTCTCTAGCTTCGCCGAATGAATGCAAGGAACGATGAGGCAAAAATCTTCACCGACACGCATCAAGGGTTGAAGCCAAAGATCCTGGGAGTTGTCCCCGCTGAAAACGAATGTGTTGATGAGTTGTCGGGCACGCTCAGAATCCATCGAAAGTGTCTTGGCCAATGTCCTGCACAGTAGCCTTTCGGAAATCTTGGGCGAAAAACGTAGAAGATCTGTCGGGTTTGCAGTTGCTCCTGCTTTTACCGAAGTGAGTATAGCTATCGCCAGTGATTGAAGAAAGCGCCAACACATGATCATCTGGTTAAGGGTGAACTGCATCAGTTGAGGCAGTGGTTCGTCCAAAAATGACTGATAGTAGCCATGCCGCAACCATAGCATTGAGACTATTCCAAGGGCTGCTGCATTCAGGGTCTTTTCGTTGGTTCCGAGATCTATGCGCTCGATTCTTTGGTCGCCATGAATCTTGACCACAAGCGGAATTTCGCAGTGCACCTCTTTTTCTTTTCTGGACCACCTAAAATTCCAGATCTCGGCAAAATCAAGGGAAGTGCGCAGAGCTATGTTTTCGCGCCGGTACATCGACACTACGCGGTCAATTTCAAGGTTTGGGCGCGATGGACGTACTTCGACGCTGTCTCCGTGAAACTCCAAACCATATTCGTTTCCGAGGCAGTCATTCCATATCTCAACGGCCGATTGGTAAAGGACGGCATTGCTGATTTCTTCATTAATTGCAATGAGATCTTCATTTATTATGTTGCTTTCGTCTCGAAGTCCTTGCTTATATCTCGTGTCGATTAGCTGCCGGAACATGTGTTTCATTCCGTCCCCGCATCCAGTAATGACTTCATCCGGTGTGAAAGTTTGACCGTCAGCTACTTCGACGGTGTTTTGCAATAGGGAAGTTGATTTGAGTTGACGGCTGATCCGTATGTCATCCCAAATTATATGGGCGTTTTCATGGATGAGAAAAAGATTGTACGTAGAGAGTCCAATAATCAGCCTGACCAGAACACTGGGCTGCAGATCAATGTCGGCTAGACGAATGCGCTTTCGAACTGATGAGAGCAGGTCGTCAAGGAAGATACCTGCTTCGAGAATACGCGTGTCGGTGTCGTCGAGTGTTGCCGTGCCCTTTCGTTTAATCCATTCGTCACGTCGGAAACCAGAACGGCTCGGCCCTTTTATCTCGCCGCGGCGCACTGATTCTGCAAACTCGCCCATCAAATCTCCAAAAAGGTTGTTTGACAATTACTGCGTCTCAGCGCGTCAACGTCGTTACGTTCGACGCGGCACTCGGCACAGCGTCCAATGCAAATCCAGTTGGCATTAGTGTAAAACCCCGCGGCAAATCACCGCCAGGACCCATGCTTCACGAAACCCACTTCACTTATTAACCATCCTCGCCGGCACACTAACAGCGAGCAGTCCACCAAGAATCATGAACGCCGCGAGCATATACATCCCCGAATCATTAGCCGCGGTAGCCTGCTTCAACCACCCCACCGCATAGGGACTCAAAAAACCCGCCAGATTCCCAATCGAATTAATCATCGCAATCCCGGCAGCAGCCCCAGTCCCCGCCAGAATCGCGGTCGGCAAACTCCAGAACAACGGCAGAGTAGTCAAAATCCCCATAGTCGCAAGCGTCAACCCGGCCATGGCAAGCAACGTGTTATGCGTCCACACAACCGACAACACCAGCCCCACAGCCCCAGCAAACGCCGGCAACGCAATATGCCACCGCCTCTCCCGCATCCGATCCGCGCTCCGCGCAACCAGCACCATCGCCACCACCGCCGCCGCAAACGGAATCGCCGACAAAACCCCAATCACAAACGCATCAGTCACTCCAGTAGATTTGATGATGGTAGGCAGCCAGAAGCTCACCCCATAAAGCCCCATCACAAACGAGAAGTACGTCAGACTCAGCATCAACACGCGCCCACTCGTCAGCACCTCGCGAATCGGCATATCGTGCTTCGTCGCTTCCTCCGCCGACACCTGGCTCTCGAGCAACTGCTGCTCTTCCTTCGTCAGCCACTTCGCCTTCGAGATTCGATCATCGAGCATCACGAACACCAGAATCCCGACGATCATCGACGGCACCCCCTCGAGCAGGAACAGCCACTGCCACCCATGCCAGCCGTTCACGCCGTTAAAGCTCTTGAGGATATACCCCGACACCGGCCCGCCGATCACACCGGACAGCGCAATCGCCGTCATGAACCACGTGGTCATGCGCCCGCGCCGATGCGCCGGATACCAGTAAGTGAGATACAGGATGATCCCAGGAAAGAACCCCGCCTCGGCGAGACCGAGCAGGAAGCGCATCACGTAGAACATCGTCGGCGTGGTGACGAACATCGTCAGCATCGAGATCACGCCCCACGACACCATGATCCGCGCGATCCACACGCGCGCGCCGACCTTGTGCAGGATCACGTTGCTCGGAATCTCGAAGATGAAATAGCCGATGAAGAAAATCCCCGCGCCGAAGCCGTACACCGCATCGCTCAGGCCGAGGTCGGTGCTCATCTGCAGCTTCGCGAAGCCGACGTTCACGCGGTCCAGATACGCGACGATGTAGCAGACCATCAGCAGCGGCGCGAGCCGCCACGTGACCTTGCGGTAGGTCGCCTCTTCGAAGGTGGAAGGCGGCGCGCCTGCGCCGGGATGGTGGAGCGGATCTGCGGGACTAGCCATACGTGTCTCCTCGTTTCTTGTGGAATTGAAGTGCCGCCGTCGATCGATTCGGCTCGTGCGCTGCCATCCGCACGGCGAATCAATCGATATTGGCCCAGAACACTGACTGCAAACTGACTACGGCAGGAGCCCTGCGGACTCTCCGCAATCGCAACGCTTGCGCGCTCAATCAGCACGCAATTCACCACTACAACCCCTACACACAGCGCCCGCCATCCACCTCGAGGCACACGCCGGTGATGAACTCCGCTTCATCCGAAGCCAGATACAGCGCGGCGTTCGCGATATCCTGCGGCGTCGAAAAGCGCCCGAGCGGAATGCCCGCCAGAAACTTCTGCCGGTTCTGCGGCGTATCCTCGACGCCCATGAATTCGGAGAGCAGCGCGGTCTCGCCGATCACCGGATTCACGCAGTTCACGCGAATCCGCTCCGGCCCGAGCTCGACCGCGAGCGCCTTGCTCGCGATGATCACCGCGCCCTTGCTGCCGTTGTACCAGACGAGGCCCGGGCGCGGCCGCACGCCCGCCGTCGACGCGATATTGATGAAGTTGCCGCCGCCTTGCTCGCGGAAATACGGCACGAACTCCTGCACGCTCCAGTAGATGCTCTTCACGTTCACCGCATAGACGCGGTCGAACTCGGTCTCGGTCACTTCGAGCACCGGCTTGTTGCGATGCGTGGTGCCCGCGTTGTTGACGACGATCTGCACACTGCCGAAGTCTTCGAGCGCGGCCTCGCGCAAGGTGCGCCAGTCGTCGCGTTGCGCGACGTTGCCGGCCACCGCGATCGCCTTGCCGCCCGCCAGCGCGATCTCGCTCGCGACGCGTTCGGCGGCCGGCCCGTTGAGGTCGTTGACCACGACGTTCGCGCCTTCGCGCGCAAAGGTCTTCGCGATGCCTTCGCCGAAACCCGAACCGCCGCCCGTGACGATGGCCGTTTTACCTGTCAACCGCATGATGTCTCCGTTGTTGGTGATGGTTAGAGCGATGCGTTGCTGCGTGCAATCCGATAACTAGCCATGCCGAATCGCGATCGTTTTCAGCACGGTAAAGCCGTACAGCGCCTCGAAGCCTTTTTCGCGTCCGTGGCCCGAATGCTTGACGCCGCCGAACGGCAACTCGACGCCACCGCCCGCGCCATAGTTGTTGATGAACACCTGCCCCGCGCGCACGCGTCGCGCGAGCCGCATCTGGCGCGCGCCGTCGCGTGTCCAGATGCCCGCGACGAGCCCGAACTGCGTGCCGTTCGCGAGCGCGAGCGCTTCGTCTTCGTCGCGGAACGACATCGCGGCGAGCACCGGGCCGAACACTTCGTCGCGCGCGAGCCGGTGGCTCGCGGGCACGTCGCGCAGCAGAGTGGGGGCCTGGTAGAAGCCGCTTTCGGGCGCTTCGGGAATCACCTCGCCGTGCGCGGCCATCGTGATGCCGTCGTGCTGCGCGTCGGAGAGGAAATCCCACACGCGCTGCTGCTGTTTCGCGCTGATCAGCGGTCCGCAGTCGAGGTCGGCCTGCGAAGGGCCGACGCGCAGCGCCTGGAACGCGTTCGCAAGCCGGTCGAGCAGCGGTTCGTAGATGGCCCGGTCGATCAGCACGCGGCTGCCGGCCGAGCAGGTTTGCCCGGCGTTCTGCACGATCGCGGAAATCAGGAACGGCAGCGCCGCTTCGAGATCGGCGTCGGCGAAGACGATTTGCGGCGATTTGCCGCCGAGTTCGAGGGTGACCGGCACGTGGTTTTCGGCGGCCATCTGCGTGACGAGCTTGCCGGTTTCGGGCGAGCCCGTAAACGACACGTGATCGATGCCCGGATGACGCGCGAGCGCGGCGCCCGCTTCGTGTCCGTAGCCGGTCACGATGTTCAGCGCGCCGGCCGGCAGGCCGGCCTCGGCGGCCAGTTCGGCGACGCGCAGCACCGACAGGCACGCGTCCTCGGCCGGCTTGACGACGCACGCATTGCCGGTCGCGAGCGCCGCGCCGACGCTGCGCCCGAAAATCTGCATCGGGTAATTCCACGGCACGATGTGGCCGGTCACGCCGTGCGGCTCGCGGATCGTCAGCACCATATAGCCGGACTGGTAGGGCAGGGTTTCGCCGTGCAGCTTGTCGGCCGCGCCGGCGTAGAACTCGAAATAGCGGGTGAGGGCGGCGGCGTCGGCGCGCGCCTGCTTGAGCGGCTTGCCGGTGTCGCGCGCTTCGAGCTGCGCGAGCTCTTCCTGGCGCGCGGCCACGAGCAGCGACAGCCGGTACAGCACGCGGCCGCGCTCGGCGGCGCTCGCCGCGCCCCACGCGCCCTCGAACGCGCGGCGCGCCGCGTGCACGGCGGCGTCGATATCGGCCGCGGTGCCGCGCGCGAGTTGCGTGAACGGCTGGCCGTCCGACGGATCCAGCACGGCGATCGTCTCGCCGCCGGAGGCGGCGCACCACTCGCCGCCGATGAAATGCCGGGCTTCTTCCATGCATGCTCCTTCGGTTGTCGCGCAGCGGCAGGGTTGCTGCGCGCTGTTCAGAAACCGCGGCTCGCCGTAATTCGCCGCCGCGGTTCACCGTGTTGACAAGCAAAAGCACAATCGAGAGTCGTCGGACGATTATCGCGCCGATCCAGGCTGGGGGCCATCGGGTGATTGGCTATAATGGCGCATTCCGCACCGTCCGGTGCGCGGCCCCGCCGGTTGGGGCGAGAGGGCTCGCGGTGGCGGTTCGCCCGCGGCGTGCATCCCGCTCCCGGCCCCGCGCGCCGTACGCCGTATTCCGATTTCCATCCAGTTCAGAGAGCGCTCATGAGCTTCAATCACGTTCCCGCAGGCAAAGATCTTCCGCAAGATTTCAACGTCATCATCGAAATCCCGGCGCAAAGCGATCCGGTGAAGTACGAAGCCGACAAGGACCTGGGTCTGCTCGTCGTCGACCGTTTCATCAGCACCGGCATGCGCTATCCGGCCAACTACGGCTTCATTCCGCAGACGCTGTCGGGCGACGGCGACCCGGTCGACGTGCTGGTGATCACGCCGTTCCCGCTGCTGGCCGGCTCGCTGGTGCGCGCCCGCGCGCTCGGCATGCTGCAGATGACCGACGAATCAGGCGTCGACGCGAAGCTGATCGCCGTGCCGCACGACAAGCTCTGCCCGATGACGGCGGACCTGAAGTCGATCGACGACGTCCCGGCTTACCTGAAGGACCAGATCAAGCACTTCTTCGAGCAGTACAAGGCGCTCGAGAAGGGCAAGTGGGTGAAGGTCGACGGCTGGGCAGGCATCGACGCCGCGCACAAGGAAATCAGCGAAGGCGTCGCGAACTACAAGAAATAAGCGCGCCGCGGGTCATCCCGCTAGCCGCAAGCGCAAAAAAAACCGCGCGAGCCCGCAAGGGCCGCGCGGTTTTTTCATGGGATTTCCGCGATGTTCGACTACCGTGCATGAAGGCGTCACACCGTGCGCTCCGTGCCCCGCGTTCGCGATCCCGGCCTCGCCCGCATAACCTGAATGCATCGGCCGGATGAACCGAAGGCATTTTTATATTTAGGTGGAAACCCTTATCATTCGCCGCACTACATCACGCGCGCGACCCGAGGTAGCGTCCCCGCGCGTTTCCACTAACTCATTTCCACGAACTCATGAGCCCGCCGTCCGGATGTTGAACCGCAGCAAGTCCCACTCGCCTTCGCCGCGCCGCTCGACCCGGCTGCATTCGGTCGTCACCGCGATCTACCGCAAGCGGCCGGTATGGATGGTGTCGTTCGCGGCGAGCGAGGCGAATCTGTCCGAAGGCTTGCGAGCGGCCTGCGCGTCGACGGCGATGCTCGCGCTCGGCAATCTGCTGCACGATCCGGTGTTCGCGTGGGCTGCGATCGGCGCGTTCTGGACCTGTCTCGCCGATGCGGCCGGCTCGAACCGCGCGCGCTTCATGTCGATGATGGGCTTCGCGCTGCTGTCCACGCTATGCGGCGGCATCACCGCGTTCGCGTCTGCGCAGGGCACCGCGTTCGGCGCGCTGGCGGTGCTCGCGTTCACGACGCTCGGCGCGTTCGGCCGCATCTGGGGCGCGGCCACCTCGCAGGTGACGATCCTCGCGGCAACCGCCTGCGTCGTGATGGTCGACCGGCCGATGCACGACGCGCGCGCCGGTCTCGCGTTTCTCGGCGTCTATCTGCTCGGCTGCCTGTTCGCGGTCGCGCTGAGTCTGACGGTGTGGCGCATTCATCCGTTCGGCGCGAGCCGCGCGTCGTTGCGCGCAGTGTATCTGCGTCTCGCCGACGTCGCGTTCGATAGCGCGCGCCTCGTCGAGCAGCGCGCGGCGCCGCGCGAGTGGGCCACGCATGCGGCGCGGTTTCGCGCCGATGCGCGCGCGGCGCTCGAACGTTCACGCGATGCGCTTGCGAACGTGCCTGCCTCGCGCGCGGGCGGCGCGGCCACTTACGACACGCTGCTCGGCCTGCTGGCCGACGGCGAAGCGTTGTTTGCGTATCTGATCGCGGTATCCGGCGCGAGCGAGAAAGTCCCCGAGGACCTGCATCGCACGCTACGCGCGGCGCGCCTGCTGAACGCGGTCGGCGAAGTGCTGCGCGATATCGGCATCGCGGCCGGCGATGCGCGCTGGGAACGTCTCGCGGATTTGCAGGAACGTTTGCGGCGTTTCGCGCATCGGCTCGAAAGCGCGTTGCTCGAACCGGTGAAGCTGCAATCCGGTTTCGAGCTGGTCGATTTCGCGCCACGCGAGGTGCACGCCGAGCCGTGGAGCGCATGCATCGCGCGCTACGCGGCGCGCGCGTGGCCGACGCTGAAGGCGAACCTGTCGTGGCAATCGGTCGGCTTGCGCCATGCGGCGCGCGTCGGCGTGACGACCACGGCGGGCTTTCTCGTGATCCGCGCACTCGGTTTGCCGTTCGGCTACTGGGCGACGATGGCGACGCTGCTGATCCTGCAGCCGTCGATTGCCGCGACGTGGCCGCGCAGCGTCGAGCGCGCGGCGGGCAGTATCGTCGGCGGCGTGCTGGCGGCGGCGATCGGCTACGCGATTCATTCGCCGCTCGGCATTTCGTTCGTGGTGTTTCCGCTGGTGGTGGCGACGATGGCGCTGCGGCCCGTCAGCTACAGCCTGTTCGTGCTGTTCCTGACGCCGGCCTTCGTGCTGGTCGCCGACTTCGCGACGCCGGGCGCCAACGAGTTCGCGTTCGCGCTCACGCGGCTCGGCAACAACGTGCTCGGCTGCGTGCTCGCGTTGCTCGCGACGTTCCTTCTATGGCCGACACGCGAAAAGCTCGACCTGCGCGTTTATCTCGGCGATGCAGTGCGCGCGAATCTCGCGTATCTACGCGCGTCGCTCGAAGCGTCGCGGCATGGCGAGAAGGAAATCGAACGTTTGCGCCGCGCCGCGGGTTTGTGCAGCAACAACGCGGAGGAAGCGCTCGGCCGCGTGCGCCTCGAAAAACTCGAGGACTCGATGACCGATACGGTGACGCTGACGGTGCTGAGCCTGTTGCGCAGGATGGCGGGAACCGCGACGCAGTTGCGGCTGAGCGCGAACCGGCGCGACATGCATACGGAACTCGGCGAATGGGTCGCGGCGATGAGCGAGGCGATCGAGGCCGCGTTGAACCGGACCTTGCGGCCGGTGCGGTTGGAGTTGCCGGCGCGCGAGCGCTTGACGTCGCTGGAAGCGGATGTAGTCGGCGAGCTGGCGCGCGTGCATCGGCTGCTGACTGAGAAGATGCGCGAGGCGAGGGCGTAGGGGCGCCGGCCTACGCTAGGGCCTGTTCACGCTAATAACGGGCTTGCGAACATGCCTTTGCGCCCACAGTGCAAGGAGGGAGGAGCGCCGTTTGGCCTCGCCAAACAAGCGACGAGCGACGCAGCAATGTGTGCGCAAAGGCATGTTCCCCTGACTAAAAAAAATAATGGATCACGGGCTGGCCGCCAGAAGGGCCGATCGCCGCGTCATGCTCCTCGCGAATACGTCGGGTATTCGCTTCGTCGCAATCCTTGCGCTCGGCCCTTCTGGCGGCCAGCGCAAGCCCGTTATTAGCGTGAACAGGCCCTAGTCAGCCGGAATTGCCGCCGTCTTCCGCCCCGGCATCGACAACCGCCGCCGGCACCACCGACTCCAGCGTAAACAACCCCGCCGCCAGCGCACGCTTGTCGGGCGGCGTGAGCCGCTTGACCCAATACTCCGCCCGCGACGCACTCGACCGGTCCGCGAGCTCGAACGACGCCAGCACCCGCACCGGCTTCCGCGAGCGCGTATACCGCGCGCCCGTGCCGCTCACGTGTTTGTCGAAACGCGCGGCGACATCGGTTGCGATGCCGGTATAGACGCTGCCGTCCGAGCATTCGAGCAGATAAAGAAACCACGCCATAACCGCGCTTCTAGCCTTTGAACGGATTGTGTTCGCACAGCTCGTCCACGTATGCGTGGATGCTGTTCTTTTCGTTGTCGAGGAAATGGCCGACCGCATCGGCGAACGCCGGATGCGCGAGCCAGTGCGTGGAGCGCGTGACGGTCGGCAGAAAACCGCGCGCCATCTTGTGCTCGCCCTGCGCGCCGCCTTCGAACGCGCCGAGCTTTTCCTCGATGCAGAATTCGAGCGGCTGATAGTACGCGGTTTCGAAGTGCAGGCACGGCACGTGTTCGAGCGCGCCCCAGTAACGGCCGTACAGCGTGCCGCCGGTTTGTGCGTCGCGCTGGTAGACGACGAGCGAACTCGCGATCGGCTTGCCCTCGTATTCGGCGATCACGAGCAGCAGGTTCTCCGGCATCGACGCGCCGATCATGCGGAAGAAATCCAGGTTCAGGTACGGACTCGAAAAATGCTCGCGATAGGTTTGCCGATAGCACTTGCTGAAGAAACGCCAGTGCGCGTCCTGAATGTCTTCGCCGCGAATGCGCCGCATGGTGATGCCCGCGTCGTGCACCTTGCGGCGCTCGGCGCGGATGTTCTTGCGCTTCTTCTGTTCGAGCGTGGAGAGAAAATCGTCGAAGCTGCGATAGCCGTCGTTGAGCCAGTGAAACTGCACGCCTTCGCGCTGCATCATGCCGATATCGGTGAGCGCGGCCGCTTCGCTTGGCGTCGGAAACAGCACGTGCAGCGACGATACTTCGGCCTGTTCGGCGAACGCCATCAGCGTGGCCGCGAGATGCCGCAGCGCGTGTTCATCCACCGAGAGCAGCCGGTTGCCCTGCACCGGTGTGAACGGCACCGCGCACAACAGCTTCGGGTAGTAGGGCAGGCCGTTGCGCTTGTATGCGTCGGCCCAGGCCCAATCGAACACGTACTCGCCGTACGAATGGCCCTTCAGATACACCGGCGCGGCGGCGGCGAGCTTGCCGGTACGCGCGTCGGTCAGCGTGACGAACTGCGTCGCCCAGCCGGTGTCGGGCACCGCGCATTGCGTGGCGGACAGCGCGTTCAGGAACTCGTGCCGCAGAAACGGCGTCGGCTGCGGCTGTTGCGCGAGAAGGGCGTTCCACTCGGCGGCGTCCACCTCGGAGGGCGATGCCAGAATGCCCGTGCGATAATCGATGCGTTGCTGGTTCAATCTGTGTGACTGTTTGCAATGAGCGGCGCGGCTTTGAAGATCAGGCGGCCACGTCGTTCGTTAAGTTCGTTTATCCGGTTTGTTCAATTCCGTCGCGCCATCCAGCCGCGGTACCCGCGAGCCGTCGAGGCTTGCCTGTCGATCCTGCCATGAAGACCCGAATCGCTCTTGCTCAAATCAATGTCACCGTCGGCGACTTCGCCGGCAACGTCGCGAAGATCGTCGCCGCCGCGCGCGCCGCGCACAACGATGGTGCGAAGCTGCTGGTCGCGCCTGAACTCGCGCTGTCGGGCTATCCGCCCGAAGACCTGCTGCTGCGTCCCGCGTTCTATACCGCAAGCGCCGCGGCACTCGCCGATCTCGCCGCGCAGTTGAAGCCGTTCACCGGGTTGCATGTGATCGTCGGTCATCCGCTGCGCGACGGGTCGGACAACCTTGCGCACCACCCGGCGCACGGCCATGGTAATGCAAACGCGCCGATCGAGCGCGGCGTGCCGCCGGTCGATACGTTCAACGCGGCGTCGCTGATCGTCGACGGCGTGGTGGCCGGCACTTATCGCAAGCAGGATCTGCCCAATACCGAGGTGTTCGACGAGAAGCGCTATTTCGCGTCCGACCCGCGGCCGTTCGTGTTCGAACTCGACGGTGTGAAGTACGGCGTCGTGATCTGCGAGGACGCATGGCATGCGTCGGCCGCGCAGATGGCGAAGGCGGCGGGCGCGCAGGTGCTGCTGATTCCGAACGGCTCGCCGTATCACCTGAACAAGGAGGCCGTGCGCTTCGACATCCTGCGCGCGCGGATTCGCGAGACCGGCATGCCGATGATCTACGTGAACATGGTCGGCGGCCAGGACGAGCTCGTGTTCGACGGCGGCTCGTTCGTGCTCGACGCACAGGGCGAACTGGTCGCGAAGCTCGCGCAGTTCGAGGAAGCCACCGCTATCGTCGAATTCGACAACGGCAAGCCGCTGCCGGCCGCGATCGCGCCCGAGCAGTCGATCGAAGCGCAGGTGTACGCGGCGCTCGTGATGGGCGTGCGCGACTACATCGGCAAGAACGGTTTTCCGGGCGCGCTGATCGGTTTGTCGGGCGGTGTCGATTCGGCGCTCGTGCTGGCCGTCGCATGCGATGCGCTCGGCGCCGATAAGGTGCGCGCCGTGATGATGCCGTCGCGCTACACGGCCGACATCTCCACCACCGACGCCGCCGAGATGGCGCGCCGCGTCGGCGTGCGCTATGACGAGATCGCGATCGCGCCGATGTTCGATGCATTCCGCGGCTCACTCGCCCAGGAGTTCGCGGGCCGCGCCGAAGACGCGACCGAGGAGAACATCCAGGCGCGTATTCGCGGCACGCTGCTGATGGCGCTCTCCAACAAGTTCGGCTCGATCGTGCTGACCACCGGCAACAAGAGCGAGATGGCGGTCGGCTATTGCACGCTGTACGGCGACATGGCCGGCGGCTTCGCGGTGATCAAGGACATCGCGAAGACGCTCGTGTACCGGCTGTGTCGCTATCGCAACGCGGCCACCACGTTCGCGACGCGCGACGTGATCCCCGAGCGGATTCTCACGCGCGCGCCGTCGGCGGAACTGCGCGAGAACCAGACCGACCAGGACAGCCTGCCCGAATACGAAGTGCTCGACGCGATCATGCGCATGTACATGGAGGAGGACCGCTCGCTCGCGGAGATCATCGCCGCGGGCTATGCGGCCGAGGACGTGAAGCGCGTCACGCGTCTGATCAAGATCAACGAGTACAAGCGCCGTCAGGCGCCGATCGGCATTCGCGTCACGCATCGCGCGTTTGGCCGCGACTGGCGTTATCCGATTACGTCGCGCTATACCGAGCCGGTGGAGTGAGCAGGCGATCCGGCGGCGAAACAGTGGCGGTTATTTCGCCGCGCGTGCTTTAGCGCGGCACGGCTCGATTCGTTTCCGGCGCACGCCGGCCCGGATGCCGCAATGCATCCGGCGCGGCGTAGAATAAAAATCATCCATTTCCCTTTCACTTATCCAGTCACGAGACGAGGTTCGCCATGAAGCGCATCACCGCAGTCATCAAACCGTTCAAACTCGACGAAGTGCGCGAGGCGCTCGCGGAAGTCGGCCTCACCGGGCTGACCGTTACCGAGGTCAAGGGCTTTGGGCGCCAGAAAGGGCATACCGAGCTCTATCGTGGTGCAGAGTACGTGGTCGATTTTCTGCCGAAGGTGAAGATCGAAGTCGTGGTCGCGGACAACCAGTGCGATCAGGTGATCGACGCGATCATCGGCGCGGCGCGCACCGGCAAGATCGGCGACGGCAAGATCTTCGTCGCGGATGTCGAACGCGTGATCCGTATTCGCACCGGCGAAGAGAACGAAGCGGCGGTGTAATCCCGTTCGGCCACGCACCGGTACGGTGCGCGCGGCACATAACTGGCACATAACGAAATCGCGCGCCCAATAAAAAACGGTGCAATACCCTTGCGGGCATTGCACCGATACGCGCCTCTCGCAGCAGCGTGAAAAAGATTCTCTTCTCTTGAAGAAGCCTGCAACTCTACGCCCCGAAGGAAATCCCCTCGGGGCCACACTCGCTTAGAACGAGTGCTGAATACCTGCGTACACGCCCGATTGCGCGCGGCCCTGGAGCGGATTGTCCGTGGCCGCGGCGTAGCCGGCGTTGTTCGCATTCAGACCGAAGTTGGCCGTGCGGCTGTTGCGCACCGTTGCAGCCTGCAGATCCAGCAGCGTGCGCTTGGACAGGTTGTACGAACCGCCGACCGTGTAGATCGTCGCATTACCCGCGCCGTTGTTGCCGTTCACGTGATAGACCGCCGCGATCAGCGCCGCAGCCGGCGTTGCCTGCCACGTCACACCGCCCCATTCGTGATTGAGGGTAGTCGGCTGGCCCGGCAGAACACCCGTTGCACCGGCCGAACGCACTGCCTGGTAAGCGCCCTGAATCTTGAACTGGCCGAGGAAGAGGTTGAACATCGCCGAGTATTCACGCGATGCCGCGAATACGCCGTTACCCGTGTTATCCGTATTGATGCCGTTGTTGGCGACCGCGCCACCCCACAGTGCACCGTTCGTCGGGTTGCGGATTTCGTCGTACATACCGCGGATCTGGAACAGCGAGTTCGTGTAGGTGACCTGCGCGCCGGCCTCGCGGCCTTGCGGCGTCGTGCCGTTACCGTTCCAGCTCGTCGCGTTCGACAGCGCGTACTGGCCGTAAAAGTCAAAGCCCGCGATCTTCGGCGACTGGTACGCGAAGTTGTTGCTCGACTGCGGCCAGTTGCGGCCACGCACGAGCGATGCCGACGACCAGTTGGACTGACCGAACGGGTCGAAGTCCCACACGCCGTTCGAGATGAAGAGCATGCGGCCCATCGTGAACGTACCGTACTGGTCGTTCGACAGACCGACGGTTGCCCAGCGATTGAAGAGACCGCCGCCGCCAGGACCCGAGCCCGTCATCGTGTTGAACGAGCCTTCCAGCTGGAACAGGACCTTGTTGCCGCCGCCGATGTCCTCGACACCCTTCAAGCCCCACAGGCTGGTGCCCCAGTCGCCGCTCTCGGCCTTGAAGCGGTTGCCTTTATCGGTGGCCTGGCCGTTGGCGCCAACGCCGGTCGGCACGCCCGACATGTACTCGAGGCCCGCATCGAGGCGGCCATACAGCGTAACGCTGCTTTGAGCGTGTGCAACAACGCCGGCCGACATCAGCGCAGCGGCGAGCAATGCTTTCTTCATCTTCTCCTCCATACCCTGTCAAAAAATGAAACCCAGTACTGCGAGTGGTGTTCGGACGCGAATTGCACCGAACAGAAAGCGGTACCAGGGGAGAGTGGCGGGTGGATAGGGTCTCCTGCCGTGGCGTGCAGTGTCGAACCATCTGCGCGTCATGCCGATCCCTCGCCGACCGGTCTCTCCTCTGTGCTTTGAAGTGAAACTACTTTTAATCAACTTTGTTTTGCTACTTTGGTTACTAATTTATCAAAAATACCCTTAACTGGGAGAAGAAATTAGTACCTGCCACAGGGGATGTCGCCAAATTGCAATACGAATGTGCGCCCCGGCTCGTTACAACACCTCGAAAACACGCGAAAACCCTTATCTGGTAAGGGAATCACGGCTTGGGACAGGTCGTATTAAGGATTGCCACTATTGACGCTTCAAAAGTCTCAGAGTAGGGCGAAAATGCGCGCTGAAAGACCCTCTGGAAGGGGTTTTTCGCGGTCCGAACGGACGCGGAAAGGAGGCGCGGGAAGTAAAAAAGCGCCCGGAGGCGCCTTTGTCAAACTACATCGACTACATTTTTGATGCGCTCAGCATGGCGCGCCGCGCTTCGTGTGATTCGCTGTCCTATTATTTGAGACTGCCCGACAGGAACTGCTTCAGGCGTTCGCTTTTCGTGTTCCTGAATACTTCGTCGGGATGGCCTTCTTCTTCGACGCGGCCCTGATGCAGGAACATCACGTGATTCGATACGTTGCGCGCGAATCCCATTTCATGCGTGACGACGATCATCGTGCGGCCTTCCTCGGCGAGCTTCTGCATCACCTTCAGCACTTCGCCGACGAGTTCGGGGTCGAGCGCCGAGGTCGGTTCGTCGAACAGCATCACGTCGGGATGCATGGCCAGCGCGCGCGCAATCGCGACACGCTGCTGCTGGCCGCCCGACAGGTGCGACGGATACTGCTTTTCCAGCCGCGGCGCGAGGCCCACTTTCTCCAGATATTCGCGCGCGCGGTCCTCGGCTTCCTTGCGCTTCAGACCGAGCACGTGGACCGGCGCCTCGATGATGTTCTCGAGCACGTTCATGTGCGACCACAGGTTGAAGTGCTGGAACACCATCGCGAGTTTGGTGCGCACGCGCTGCAACTGCTTCGGGTCCGACACGCGCAGCGCGCCGTCCTTCGCGGTCTGCGTGCGCACTTCCTCGCCGTCGACGAAAATACGCCCCGCGTTCGGCTGTTCGAGAAAGTTGATGCAGCGGAGCATCGTGCTCTTGCCCGAACCGGACGAACCGATCACGCTGATCACGTTGCCGGCATCGGCCTTCAGCGACACGCCCTTGAGGACTTCGTTGTCGCCGTACTTTTTATGAAGCTCGTCGACGAAGAGCTTCTGCTTCTTGGAGTTCATCAGGATCCTTTGAGCCGTGCACACCTCGTGGCGCGCTGCCCGGAGTTACTTGCCTTGCGGCCGCAGGTACGCGAGCCAGCGACGCTCGGCACGGCGGAACAGCCACACGAGCGCGAAAGAGATACACAGATACAGCAGCGCGGCGATGCCGAATGCGTTGAACGACTGATACGTCGCGGAGTTCACGTCGCGGGCGATCTTCAGGATGTCCGGCACCGTGGCCGTGAACGCAACCGTGGTTGCGTGCAGCATCAGGATCACTTCGTTGCTGTAGTAGGGCAGCGCGCGGCGCAGCGCCGACGGCAGAATCACGCGCCGGTACAGCGTGAACGACGACATGCCGTACGCGCGCGCCGCTTCGATCTCGCCGTACGGCGTCGCCTTGATCGCGCCCGCGAAGATCTCGGTCGTGTATGCGCAGGTGTTCAGCGTGAATGCGAGCAGCGTGCAGTGCATGCCGTCGCGGAAGAACGCGTTGGTCAGCTCGTTGTTGCGGATGATCTCGAGGCTGTAGAGACCGGTGTAGCAGAGCAGCAACTGCACGTAGAGCGGCGTGCCGCGGAAGATGTACGTATACAGCCACACCAGGCGCGCAAGCCACTTCTTCTTCGACACGCGCGCAACCGCGAGCGGCACCGACAGACAGAAACCGAGGCCGATCGACACGACCAGCAGCCACAGCGTGATCGCGACGCCGGTGAACCGGTAGCCGTCGGTGAAAAGATAGTTGCGCCAGTATTCCTGAATGATCGCAATCATAGATCCGCCTTTCGCACGCCGGTCGAATAACGCTTTTCGAGGTACATCAGCACGAGGTTGGACACGGTGGTGATGACGAGATAGATCGCCCCGGCCAGCAGCGTGAAGAAGAAGAACCGCAGCGTGCCCTTGCCGGCGTCCTGCGATGCCTTGACGACATCCGCGAGACCGATGATCGACACGAGCGCGGTCGCCTTGACCATCACCTGCCAGTTGTTGCCGATGCCGGGCAGCGCGAAGCGCATCATCTGCGGGAACATCACGCGTGAGAACACCTGCCAGCCCGTCATGCCGTAGGCCGCGCCCGCTTCGAGCTGGCCGCGCGGCACCGCGAGAAACGCGCCACGGAAAGTCTCGGTGAAGTACGCGCCGTAGATGAACCCGAGCACCGCGACGCCGGCCACGAACGGATCGATGTCGATCTGGTCCCAGCCGAACGCGTCGGTCAGGTTGTTCAGCCAGATCTGGATGCTGTAGAAGAGCAGCAGCATCAGCACGAGATCGGGCACGCCGCGCACGAGTGTCGTGTACACGGTGCCGAGGCCGTAGGAAAAGCGGTTTTTCGACAGTTTCGCCGCCGCGCCGATCAGGCCCAGCACGAAAGCGAGCACCAGTGACAACACCGCCAGTTTGACGGTTTGCCAGGTGCCGTTGAGAAGCAGCGGGCCGTAGCCTTGAAGGAACATAGGAAGTCCTCGACGATGCGCTCGTGGCGCCCCGCGAAAGACGCGGCCCGCGTTGCACCGCGTGGGTGGCGAGCATCCGGCTCGCCGTGGCCCGCGGCGCACAGCATGCCGCTGTGCAAATCATCGCCGCCGGAACGTTGCCGCTCCTGCAGCGCGCTTTTGGGACTTTCGTCTCGAATTGTTTTGAATCTACTGCCCGATGCTGCAACCGCACCTGCCACTGCCGCCGGCATCCGCCGACTCTAGTACGAAGCGCCGGTCAAGCCCATGCGGGCGAGTCCCGAGTTTCGCGGATGCTGCCTGTGTTGCCTGTATTGCCTGCCGCGCTTCGCTCAACGTCCAGGATAGATGTCGAAGTCGAAGTACTGCTTTTCGAGCTTCCTGAACGTGCCGTCCTGATGCACCTCGGCGAGCGCCTGGTTGAACTTCGCCTTCAGGTCGGCGTCGCTCTTGCGCAGACCGATCGCGGTGCCTTCGCCGATCGTCTTCGGATCCTTCACTTCCGGACCGGCCCAGCCGAAGCCCTTGCCGCGCGGCGTCTTCAGGAAGCCGGCGTCGGCTTGTACCTCGTCCTGCAGCGCGGCGTCGAGACGGCCCGAAGCGAGGTCCGCGTACACCTGATCCTGATTCTGATAGGACACGATGGTCACGCCCTTCGGCTCCCACCAGACTTTCGCGTACTGTTCCTGGGTCGAACCCTGTTCGACGCCGACACGCTTGCCCTTCAGCGATTCGACGGTAGGCAGGAGCGGCGAGCCGGCTTTCGCGATCATGCGGGCCGGCGCGTCGAACAGCTTGCCGGAGAAGTCGATCTGTTCGCGACGCTTGTCGGTGACGGTCAGCGAGGAGATGATCGCGTCGAACTTCTTGCCCTTCAACGCCGGAATGATGCCGTCGAGATCCGATTCGACCCACACGCACTTCACGTTCATCTTCGCGCACAGCGCGCGGGTCAGATCGGCGTCGAAGCCGACGATCTCGCCGCTGGGCGCCTTCGATTCGAACGGCGGATAACTGGCGTCGACCCCGATACGCACGGTTTTCCATTCTTTCGCCATCGCGCCGGTGGCCATGACTGCCAGAGCCACGCACAGTGCGAACTTCTTCATGTTTCTCCTGGATCAAACTGATCGTCGTGATGATTCGACTCGAAGAGCGCCGGCCGAGGGCCAACGGTCGCTATTCTAGGCGGTCAAAATTGCCGCGCCGCCGGGATGTCGCGAGGCCGCGGACGACGGCTTGCGCGGTGCGGCGCGCGCCGCGGAGCCGCTTCGGTCGCGCGCCGCGTC
>NZ_JASGFN010000019.1:0-167201 GCF_047605525.1 Paraburkholderia sp.
GGGGAGCGGGGCGCGCGAGTGCCGGGGTTGCGGCGCCCGCTTGCGCGGCTGGGTGTGCAGCTTGCGGCGCGGCTTGTGTCGCCTGCGCGGCATGGTTGCTCTGGGGCGCGGGCGCAACCGGTGGCGTCGCCGGTGCCGCGCTGACTGCCGGATTCGACGCTGCCGCAGCACGCAATCGATCGATACGCGCATGCGCAAGCGTGACGAAGCGGCCATTCGGATAGGCCTTCAGATAAGCCTCGTAATCCGCCGGGTAAGTGCTGTCCTTGATCGAATTCCAGAACGTGATTTCGTATTGCTCGCTGCTGTCTTTGGGGAGGATGCCCCGGCTGCGCAATGTAATGGCGTTGCCTCGCACGGTCGGGAACTGCACGGCATCTTCATTCGCGAGAGCCGGAGAAGAAGGCGCGGCGGCGATCCACGGTTGCTGCGCTCCACCCGTTACATCGCGCACCTCGGCAGCGGCGCGTCGAAGCAACACCGCCAGCGGTTGCGACGGTGTTTCGTGCAGCACGTGCAGCAATGCGTCGGTATACACGCCATGACGCGAACCGTCCGCCGCGAAGCCACCCGGTGCTGCTGCATAGGCAATCACGGTATGGGCAGGTAACGCCGAAGTATTGACGGCAGTCGCATCGGATGTAAATGGATTGTTCAGACAGGTATCGAGAATCACGAAATTGGCTCCCCCTGCGTGAGCCGATTGCATCGCGCGCAATACCGTATTCAGATCGATGCCGCTATTGATCAGCGAAGCGGGTGACGGCGTATCGGGTCGTGCATCGAGTCCCGCCGGAACCAGCAGCGTTTGCTGGCCTATTTGCAGTCCATGTCCGGAGAAATAGAAAAGCGCTGTTTGGCTCCTTGCGCCTTTTTGACCCGTTTGCAAACGCTGCTGGAATTCGTCGATCGCCTCGTGCATTTGCCGCGGCGTCGCATTCGTGCGGGCAATGACGTCGAAGCCGCGAGCGAGCAGCGCGTCGCGCATCGCTTCGGCGTCGCGCGGTGCGTTGCCTTGAAGAGAGGTGTCGGCATCGCCGTATTGGCCATTGCCGATGACGAGTGCAATGCGCCGGGAAGGCGCATCCTTGCGCGCCGGCGCATGTGCCGCGGAACTCACCGAAGTACTCGCGCGCGGCTCGATATTTTCACGTTGCGTTGCGGCACCGGCACTGCCCCATTGTGCCTGGATCGCCCCAGCCATGCACACCAGCAGGAATCTTCGCCACATCTTCATATCCTGTTTGTACCGGACAGAATTCAGGCATTCGAGGACTGCGCCGCCCGCGGTATTCGCCGAATACCGTGGAACGGGTATCGATGCCGCTATTGGCCATTTACCCGCAACCTGTCAATAACGATAGCACGCGCTTTGCGCCATAACGGTCCGGTAGCCGTCGAAGCGTCATACGGTTAACGAGCATTGCGTATCTTTTTGGCAAGTTACGTCCTAAGCTGATTCACAAAGTCACGCGATACGGTCGTTTTAACTAGGCGACTGTCCGGTCATTCGAGTCCGCGACACGCCGCTCGAACACCCGGAAGGACATTCGTAGCCGGGCCAGCCATGACTCCTCTTCGGGAGAGTGCGCTATGCGAAGAAGAACCCGTGTTCCCCTTTTTTCCAGCAGACACCCTTCGGCGAACCCGCATCTGGGTGTGTTGCGCGCGGTTTTGTGCGCGCTGTTCGTCGCGGTATTCGCGAGCTTCGCGCCGGGCGGTGCCGCGCGCGCACAACAGACGCCGTCGCCGCCCGGCGCCGAGGAGTACATCATCTGGCCGCCGGACGGCGCGGTGATTCACGGCGGCAAGCTGTGGGTGCGCATGGGGCTGCGCAATATGGGCGTATGCCCGAAGGGCATCGCGATTCCGAATACCGGCCACCATCATCTTCTGATCGACACGGATTTGCCGCCGCTCGATCAGGAGATTCCGTCGGATCGCCAGCACCTGCATTTCGGCGCGGGCGAAACCGATGCGCGCATCGAACTGCCGCCCGGCAAGCACACGCTGCAACTGATTCTCGGCGACCACAATCACGTGCCGCACGTACCACCCGTGTATTCGAAGAAGATCACTATTACGGTGCTAAAAGACTAGCGCGATCCGTTGGTTCGCAGCGGGTCGGCCGGAACGGAGAGACCTCATGTACAAGTTCATTGCGGCCGCGGCGCTGATCGCCTCCGCGGCATTGGCGGCGTCGGTGCCGGAAACGGCATCGGCCGGCACGACTCCGGCGCCTCCCGGCGCCTATGCCTATATCGGCTATCCGAACGATGGCCAGGTGGTGCCTGCCAATAAGCCTTTTCGTGTCTGGTTCGGCCTGCGTTTCATGGGCGTCGCGCCAAAAGGCGTGAAGTACCCGAATACCGGTCACCATCATCTTCTGATCGACACCGATCTGCCGCCGATGGACCAGGAGATTCCCTCGGATCGCCAGCATCTGCATTTCGGCGGGGGCGAAACGGAAACGATGATCCAGTTGCCGCCAGGCAAGCATACGTTGCAGTTGCTGATGGGCGACGACATGCATATCCCGCACAACCCGCCGGTGTACTCGAAGAAGATCACCGTGATTGCGCGGTGAATGCTGAATGCGCGCGCGAAGCACTGTCGCGAGGCAGCCGACAATTCCGCTTTCGCTGTTGGCTGCAATCCACCATTCGTGGTTTTCAATTCTCCTGGTATCGATGCACCGGCGCTGCCAAGACTTGCCGAGATCCTTTACGCAAAAGGACTCACACGATTAACCGGAAACGGAAAGCGATGCTGGCATAACCCATGCGTTAGTAGTGGCCGAGCAGACAAGTTGCTCGAATCCCACCGCAGGACGATGCGCTTTCCCCCTCCCAGGAGATTTACCATGAACACGCTGATGATCAAGGACCTGTCCAATACCGAGCAACTCGACAGCAAGGCGATGAGCGCCGTGCGCGGCGGCAACGGCTACTACTATCCGATGCCGTCGTCGTATTACAGCTTCGCTCCCGTGTATGCACCGAACAACAGCAAGACCGTCAACGCGACCCAACTGATTAATACGACGCTGAACATCGAAAGCGCGAACGGCAATAACTCGGCGCTCGTCGCGGGTACGACGACCACGATCGATCCGCGTCTGCAATCGAGCAACAACATCTTCGTGTCCTGAGCGACACCGCGCACGCACGGCTCGACGGCCGGTGCGTGCGTGTCCCGCAAGGGCGAGTTACTCAAAAAGATCGCTTATTCAATCGTCCTTTCCACGCACCCCTCGCGCTCTCGCCCGATTTCCGCCTGATCCCCGCGCCGAATTTTCCGCAGCTTCGCCAGCGAAGCCGCGCGGAAGGGGCTCGGCCCGGTACAGCAGTTTCTTTAGCGGAGCAGCCGGGTGCCACCGGAGACAATCGTGTCAGCGTTGCCCGCTTCATCGCCCGCTTCATTGCTCGATTCATCGCTCGATTCGTTGCCTGATTCGCGGTTCGGGCCGGCTCCCGTTTCGGCATTCGTCCCGGCGCTCATGTCGCGGAATTGCCGGCGTTCCATTCACGCGCGATCGGCGCCGTGCCGCTTAGGCAGCGCGCTGCGCGGCGTTTGCGCGGCGACGGTGTGCGCATTTTCGCTGTGCGCGTGTGTCGACGTGAGCATGCCTGCCTATCAGCGTCCCGATACGCCGGCCAAAGCGTCGTGGTCGGACCACAAGGGCGCGCCGGTGTCGGCTGCCGAAACGATTCGGCCCGACTGGTGGAAAGGCTTCCAGGACCCGTATCTGGACACGCTGATCGACAAGGCGATTGCGGGCAACTTCGATATCCGGGTACTGGCCGCGCGTATCGATGTCGCGCGCACGCAGATCAGCGAAGCGAAGGCAGGCGCGCTGCCGACCATGGACCTCGGCGCCGGCGCCGATTTCGAAAAGACCACCGGCCAGACCTTTTCGAAAACGTACAACCTCGCGACGCAGGTGAACTGGGACATCGACATCTGGGGCAAAGTCGAAAAAGGCGTGCAGGCGCAAAAGGCGGAATTCCACGCGAGCGAGGCGGATTGGCGCGCGGGTTATCTCGAACTGGTCGCGAACGTATCCAGCACCTACTTCCAGATCCTGCAATTCGACGACCAGATCGCACAGCAGCAAAAGACGCTCGGCACGAACCAGCAGATCCTGACGATCTACCAGGGGCAGGCCCGCAGCGGTCTCGTGCCGCAAACCCAGGTATTGCGCCAGCAGGCGGAAATCAACCGCCTGACCCACGATCTATACGAATTGCGCCGCGCGCGCGCGGTCGCCAATAACGCGCTGTGCACGCTGATCGGCGTGCCGGCCGGCGAATTCCAGTTGCCGCAAGGGCATCTGCAGGATCGCGTGAAACTGCCGGACGTGCCGGACGGTCTGCCCGCGCAACTGCTCGCGCGGCGCCCCGACGTCGTAGCCGCCGAATTCCGCGTGCTGGAGGCTTATAACCTCGTGGGTCAGGCGAAGCTCGCGCAATTGCCGAGCATCGGCCTCACCGCGCACGGCGGCACCGCGAGTTTCGCGCTGAACAATCTGCTGAAATCGTTCACGTTCGGGCTGATGCCGAGCATCGATATTCCGCTGCTCGATCCGGGCGTACGCGCGCACGTGCAAGTGACCAAGGCGCAGTCGACCGTCGCCGAACAGCAGTATCGCGTGACCGTGATGGGCGCATTCGAAGAAGTGGAAAACGCATTGGTCAATCTGAGCGCGCACAAGGCGCAACGCGAGGAATTGCAGCAACAGGTGTCGCGTCTGCAAATCGTCGCCGATCAGATCCAGTCGCAATTGCGCCTTGGCGTCGTGTCGCAACTGGAAGTCTTCGAAACAGAGCGGACTTTGCTCGATGCGCAGCAAGCGCTGCTCGAGAACCATCAACAGATTCTGTCCGACACGGTACTGCTTTATAAGGCGCTCGGCGGCGGCTGGCCGGACGTCGACGTGCAGGCGCAGGTCAAGGACAAGTAACGAAGTATTGAGCTAATCCGGAATAGGGCGCTAATTCGCAATCTGGCGTGCAACGCGGATATTTCGGCTGCTTATGACGCACCGATTGTGTTCTCTACCCACAATATGGAAATTGACACTCGTCATGCGTGACTTACAATCCATTAAGGGTCAGCGTTCGCGCGGCTCTTCACGACAATATCGTTGCGCCGTATTTCTTCGTCCCGTTTTCGCCGCGCTCTCGCCGCGGGTTAACGCTTCGTGATCCATAAAATGGCCGCCGGCGAAGCTCCGATTGCTGAGATGCGCGCGACAGTGGACGCTGCCTTCGACGTAGTGTTGTCGCCGATTGCGTGCGCGCAACGTCCGACGCTCGACGCCATTCGCATCGTCGACAGTCTTTTCGCTATCGGGCGCAGCGAAGCCCCGTTCAACGATTACCCCACGCAATGGACCGCGAGTCTGTCGCGCCGGCATGCGCGCGTTTTCACCGAGCACGGCGCGGTGTATGTGGCGGACCTCGGCAGCAAGAACGGCACTACGGTGAATGGCGCAGCGGTACGCCAAACCCCGGCGCGCGTGCGGGCAGGCGACGAACTGTGTTTTGGCGGCGAACTGTGCTATCGCGTCAATATCGAGCCGCGCGCGCGCATCGTGGTGAGTGGAAGCGCTTCTTCTCCACCTCGTCTATTGCTCGTGCCGCAGCGCGACGACCTTGGCCTGCAACCGGTCGAGGTGCAGGCGTTTCCGTTTCTCGTCAGCAAGGCCGATGATGTCTTTGCGCGCTACAAGGACCGCTATCCGCACCAGGTCAATTACATTTCGCGGCGTCATGCGCATCTGTTCCTGAAGGGTGACGAGCTTTATGTCGAAGATCTCGGCAGCACGAACGGCACGTTCGTGAACGGCAAACGGCTCGACGAATCGGCGCTGCCGCTCGTGGAGGGCGACGTCGTTGCATTTGGCGGCGATCACTTCGTCTACACGGTGTCGCTACAGAAATCGCCTGATGTCGAACCCACCGTGACCCAACTTTCCCTGAATCCGGCCGCCGAGATTGCCGCCGACGCCGACAAGACCACGTTCATCGGCGCCGCGCATTCGTTCCTCGATATCTTTTGCGTCGATCCGGCGCTGCAACGCGAGGACGAAGTGAACGAAGCGGCGCAGCCGTCTTCCGCGCAGGCGAAACGCGATACGGCCGGCGGCGGGGTACATGGCGGGCAGGGCGCGAATGCGGCGCACACTGCCGCCGGCGCGAACGGCAAGGGCGCCGCCAAGGGCAAACCGCGTCGCTGGCGCCTCGTTGCCGGCGAACTCCGCAACGCGTTCACGGACGGCGAACGCACGAACATACGACGCATCGCGGCGTGGGGCGGCGCGGGTGTCATCGTGTTGGCCGCGCTCGGCGTGGCGCTCTATCTGCACGGTTCGTCCGAACGCGAGCTGAAGAACCTGCTTGCCAGCGGCGATTACACGAGCGCGGTTGCAGTTGCACGCGGCTATCTGGCCAGCCACCCCGGCGACACGAAAGTCAGCGCTCTCGCCAGTGAAGCCCTGTTGAAAGCACGACTTCCCGGTTGGCTCAATGCAGTGGAAAAAGCGCAGTTCGATCAGGCCGACGCGCTGCTGAAGGACATGAAGGCGGCGAGCGCGAATAATGCCGATGCAATGTCGCTGATGGGCGAATTGCAATGGGTGGGTGATCTCGAGCGCTTCGTCGCGGCGCGCGGCGGCGTCGACGCGCCGATTCGCATGTACGCGGACGAAGCGAAAATCAACAATCTGCTGCAACGCTGGAACGACGACGCGAGAAGCCATCAACGCGCGCTCGACCGGATCGCGAGCTACGTGCCCGTGTTTGCGGAACCCTACGCGCAAGCGCTCAGTCATCTGCGCAAGCTCGAAAGCGACGATTCGGTGTATGTCGCCGCGATTGATCGGTTGAATGGCGTGATTCGCACCGAGCTCGCGCACGACAAACCCGACGCGCTGCCGTCGGTGCTCGACGATTACGCGCAGCGTTATCCGCGCCTTGCGGGTCTCGACAAGGTTCGTGAGGATTTACGCCAATACACCGCGTTGCTGAACGCGACGCTGAATCGTCAATTGAAGTCGTTGCTCGCGATGATGAAAACGGCGCGCTTCAGCACCCCGCCGTTTCAGGCGCAATTCCAGCAGCTTGCGGCCACCCGTTTGCCATCGGCGGAAATCGTTCAACGCCAGAACGCAGTGGATGCGGCATGGCAACGCGGCGACGCGCAGCAGGCGCTGAACGGTTTGCAGTCGATGCCGGCAAGTCCGTGGTCCGATGTGCTCGCCGCCGAGGCGGCGCACAAGAAGGCATTGTCCGACCAGTACGCCGATCTGCAGAAAACGCGCGGCGCCAGGGACTACGACCAGCGCCTGCTGTCGTTCTACGCGAGTCTCGATCCGCAAACCGACGCATGGTTCGCGCAGTCGATCCAGAAGGACGTCGCCGCGTTGCACGACAAGGCGATCGCGCGCGCGCAGGATCTGATGCTGCGCGCGCAGAGCCTGTGGAAGGAGTACCGCGCGAGCGGCCCGATCGGCGGTACGCAGCGGCTCGAAGCGGGTATCTCGCCGGGCTTTCGCAATGAGGCACGGCTGCTTTCCGATGCGCAGACGGCGGCGCAGCAGGGCATGCGCATCTACACGCAGTTGAAGGCCGATCATCCGGCCGAGTTCGACCGCCTGCTCGCGGATATCGATGCCGAAGCCAGTTTGCAGCGCCGCTCGCTGACCGAATTGCGGATGGTGCTCGACCCGGGGCTGCTGAAAGCGAAACTCGCGTTGATCGGAGGCGACCAGAGTGAAACGCGATCCTCACCCTAGACCGTTGTCGGAGGCGCTGGAAGATCACAGCGTCGAAGGCATCGCGATCCTGACGTCCGAGCCGGTGCGGATTGCGCGCGCGCTGATCTGGGCGATGGTCGCGCTGGTGGTGTCGGGCTTGCTGTGGTCGTTCGTCGGCCGCGCGGACGTGATCGTCAGCGCGCCGGGAACGCTGTCGCCGGAATCGGAAGTGCGGCGCATTTATACCCCGATCGACGGCGAACTCGCAGACCTGTATATCGCCGAGGGGCAGCCGGTGTCGAAGGGGGACGTGCTCGCGCGGCTCAATGCGCGCGGCGCGATCGAGGCCGCGAGCAACGCGTTGCAGGCGCAACTGAAGCTCGAAGACGCCGAGCGCGAATGGAAGCAGTTTCCGGAGAAAAAGGCATTGATGGAACGCAAGGCCGCTTCGCTGAAAGCGCAACTCGAAGTCGAGGAGCGGCTGCACGAGAACCGTGTTTCGGAAGGCACGACGAAGCTCGCCGAAGGACAGAAGGCCGAACTCGACGAAGCACGCAGTACGCTCGACAACGCGCGTCGCGCGCGTGAAGCGGCGCGTCAGGAACTCGACCGCTATTCGCGGCTTTTCGCGCAACCGGGCGGCGGCGGCATCGCCGAATTGCAGGTCGAGCAGAAGCGCACGGCCGCGCTCGAAGCGGATAACGCATACCGCGTCGCGCAATCGAAGCTCGCGGAACTCGATTTTCGCCTGAGCCATGAATACGCGCAGGCCAACGCGCAGCTCGCCACCAGTGGCCAGCAGAGCACGGATCTGCAACTGCAATACGACGCGGCGGTGCGCGATATTACCGACGCGGAAGACAAGCTGCGCGTGCAGTTGCAAAGCGCGCGTCTGGAGGCCGATGCCGCCGCGCGCATCCGCTT
Organism: Paraburkholderia sp.; assembly: GCF_047605525.1. GTDB lineage: Bacteria > Pseudomonadota > Gammaproteobacteria > Burkholderiales > Burkholderiaceae > Paraburkholderia. The sequence goes on from NZ_JASGFN010000019.1 coordinate 8,684, forward strand.
CGAGAACATCGATAAAGACAATTTCCTGCTGATTCTCGCGCCCGTATCGGGGGTCATCACCGACGTCACGTCGACGCAGCGCGGCGACAAGATTCAGGCGAACGCGCCGCTCGGTGGCATCGCGCCGAAAGATGCACGCCCCGTGCTGAAGATCGAAATCGCGGAGCACGACCGGGCTTTTCTGCACGAGGGTCTGCCGGTCAAGATGAAGTTCAGCGCGTTTCCGTACCAGCGCTATGGGCTCATTAGCGGCACGCTCGCCTATATCTCGCCGGCAACGAAGCTGTCGGTGCAGGACAAGCAGCCGGTGTACGAGGGGCGCGTCACGCTCGACAAGGACTATTACGAGGTTGCCGGCACGCGCTATCCGTTGCGTTACGGCATGACGGCCAATGCGGAAATCGTGGTGCGCGAGCGGCGCCTGATCGATCTCGGTCTCGATCCGTTCAGGCAGGTGGCGGGTTGAGCGCACCCATTACATATCAGGGAAAGGAGCGGATGAAATGACCGCGATAGTGCGTATCGATGACGAAGTCGTGGACGTGGAGGAATTCATTCGTCTGCTGAAACTGACCGGCCAGTTCGAGAGCCTGATCGAGCAGATCGTGCGCGACAAGCTCACCGTGCATGCGGCGAAAAAGCAGGGCGTCGCCGTGAGCGCCGACGAGATCCAGCAGCGCGCCGACCAGTTTCGCCGCGTGCGCGGACTGCATCGCGCGGCGGATATGAATCATTATCTCGACGCGCTGCATGTGAGCCTCGACGACTTCGAGGCGTTCATCACCGATGGACTGTATCAGGAGAAGATGCTCGACGAAATCGGCAACGACGCCGCGATTCGCGATTACTTCGCGCTGAATTCACCGAAGTTCGACGCGCTCGAGGTCAGCCATATCGTGCTCGACAGCGAGGGCAAGGCGAAGGAAATGATTTCGTATCTGCACGACGACCCCGACGGTTTCGCGGAGATGGCGCGCGAGCATTCGATTGCCGATACGCGCGAATCCGGTGGTGTGATCGGCAAGGTATTGCGCGGTTCGCTGAAGCCCGATATCGAGGCGAAGATCTTCAATGCGGCGGTGGGCGATCTGCTGGGGCCGTTTCCGTCGGCGGATCGCTCGTGCTTCGAGATCTTTGCGGTGACGGCCAAGTATCCGGCCACGCTCGACGCGGACGTCGCCACCGAAATCAGACGTTTGCTGCGCGAAAGCTGGCTGATTGCGCGCGCGCAGGAACACGTGATCGAAGCGCGCTAGCGCGCTTGCCGAATCCGAGACCACCGCTACATGGACGCCCCGCAGACCGCCCCCTCCGCGCCTTCCATCGCCGGGTTTCTCGCCTCGGTGGAAATCCTGTCGCCGTTCTCGCGCGACGAGATCGAGCGCCTTGCCGAATTTGCGCAGGCACACTTCTATTCGTTCGGAGAAACGGTCTGCTCGGCGGGCCAGGTGGCCGATGGTCTGTACGTGATCCGCTCGGGCTCCGTGCGCATCTTTACCGAGGAGCACGGCAAGGAAACCAGCCTGGGCGTGCGCAAGTCGGGCGAGATCTTCGCCGACATCGCGATGCTGCGCACGTATATCCACGAAGCGTCGGTGCGGGCTTCGGCGAAAACCGAGCTGCTGTTTATTCCGCGCGCCGCGATCGAGCCGGTGATGGCCGCCAATCAGGCCGCGCTGGCGTTTGTCGCGAGCTATGTGGCGATCAATTCGGCGGGCGGCTTCGTCGCGCAACTGTTCGATCTGCGCGGCAAGCTGAACAAGGCGGAACTCGAGGAATACGTGCTCAGTGTCGGCGCGAAACGCGTGGCCGCGGGCAAGGAGATTCTGAAGCAGGACAGCCGCGACGACAGGCGGCTCTATGTGGTGCGGCAAGGCGGGGTTCGCATCGTCCGGCATGAGGAAGGGCGCGACTATACGCTCGCGACGCTCGGCGAAGGCGAAATATTCGGCGAAAAGGCGTGCCTGATGCGCCAGGAGCAGATGGCCTCCGTCGTCGCGACGACCGACACGCGTCTGTTGGTCATTCCCGAGCGCACGATCCATTTCATTCTCGAGCGCAACCCGAAGTTGCGCGAAGTGCTCGACGAGCGCATCCGCTATGGCGACCGCGAGCTGCAGCGGCAAAAGCGCCTCGAACAGCGGCGCAAGCTGCCGTTGATGCTCGACCTGCAGAGCAAGCCCGAACTTGGTGAAAAGATCCTCAAGCGTTTTGCGCTCGTCGAGCAGGCCGAAGAGATGGATTGCGGCGCCGCGTGTCTCGCGATGATCTGCCGCCACTACGGCATTCCGATGACGCTCGGCAAACTGCGCGAACTCGCGAACGTGACGACACAAGGAGCGACGCTCGACAGTCTTGCGCGCGCGGGCGAATCGCTCGGCTTTACGACGCGCGGCGTGCAATGCACGTTCGATTCGCTGCGCGGCTTCGATCTGCCGTTCATCGTGCATTGGGAAGGCTATCACTACGTAGTCGTGTATGGTCTGTCGAAAGACTATGTGTGGATGGCGGATCCGGCGCTCGGCTTCAGAAAGCTGGCGGTCGAAGATTTCGAGCGTGGCTGGAGCGGCACCTGCTTGCTGTTTACCGGCGGACCGCATCTGTTGCAGATGTCCGCTGCGCGTTCGCCGTGGATACGCTTTGTCGGTTATCTGAAGCCGTACCGGAAGATACTCGGCCACCTGTTTCTCGCGACTTTCGTGATTCAGGTGCTCGGTGTGATTCCGCCGTTGATTATCCAGAACATTCTCGACGGCGTGATCGTGCATCAGAACGTCAGCCTGCTGCATCTGCTGATCGGCGGGCTGATCATCTCGAACGTGTTCACGCAGTTGATGTCGACGATTCGCGCGTATCTGGCGAATTTCATGGTGCGCAACATGGACTTCGCGATGATGTCGCAGTTCTTCCGGCATACGTTGTCGCTGCCGTTCTCTTTCTTCGCGAAGCGCAAGACGGGCGACATCTTCGCGCGCTTCCAGGAGAACCAGACGATTCGCGCGTTTCTGACCGAATCCACGGTGACGACCGCGCTGAATCTTCTGATGATCTTCATCTACTTCACGATCATGTTTGTCTACAACGTGAAGATGACGCTCGTTCTGATCGCCTTCGTGATTCCGATCATGGCGCTGACCGTGGTCGCGACACCGAAGATCAAGGGCTATGCGCGAGAGGTGTTCACCGCGTCGACCGAAGCGAAGTCGTTTCTGATGGAAGCGCTCTCCGGGGTGGAGACCGTCAAGGGCATGGGGATCGAGCGGCCGGTGCGTTTGCGCTGGGAGAAGAAATACGCAAAGGCGCTCGAGGTGCAGTATCGCGCGCATGCATTCAATATTCTCGTCAGCTTCGGCAGTCAATTGCTCAACGCGGCGACGACGATTGCGATTCTATGGGTCGGCGCGAATCTGGTGCTGGCGCGTGAACTGACGATCGGCCAGTTGATTGCGTTCAATGCATTCATGGGCAGCGTATTGAGTCCGCTGATGGGGCTGGTCGGCTTGTGGAGCATGCTGAACGACGCGGGCGTTGCGATGGAGCGGCTCGGCGACGTGCTCGATATCGAACCGGAGCAGCGGCCGCAGGACTTGCCCTCGCGTGTCATGCTGCCTGAACTGCAGGGAGAAATCAGCCTGAACGGCGTGTATTTCCGGTACGGCGACGACGAATCGGCGTATGTGCTCGAGAACATCAGCTTCGATATCAAGCCCGGCGAACTGGTGGCGATCGTCGGGCGCAGCGGGTCCGGCAAGACCACTCTCGCGAAACTGCTGGTCGGCTTCTATCAGCCGACCGAGGGCAAGATGACGATCGACGGTTACGATGCCGGGGTGATCGACAAGGCTTATTTTCGCGCGCAGATCGGCTACGTGATGCAAAGCAATCTGCTGTTTTCGGGCACGATTGCCGAGAACATCGCGAGCGGCGACGACGCGCCCGAACGCCGCCGTATCGAGGAAGTCGCGAAAATGGCCGACGCGCACGGCTTTATCAGCAAGATGCCGCTCGGCTATGAACAGATTGTCGGCGAGCGCGGCATCGGCCTGTCGGGCGGCCAGATCCAGCGGCTGTGCATTGCGCGCGCGCTGTATCACGATCCGCGTCTGCTCGTGTTCGACGAGGCGACGTCGTCGCTCGATTCGCAATCGGAAAGCAATATTCTCGGCAATATGCACCACATCCTGCACGGCCGCACCGCGGTGATCATCGCGCACCGGCTCAGCACGATCATGCGCGCGGACAAGATCCTCGTGCTGTATGAAGGCGCGATCGTCGAACAGGGTCGCCATGATGAATTGATCCAGCGCGGCGGCATGTATTACCAGCTCGTGCAGAAACAGTTGAGCGCAACATCATGAAAATACTCGACCAGACTGAAGAGGCCAGCCCCGCGATATCGTATGCCGGGCTGATCGAGCGGATCGAGATTCTGCGCTCCACGCTGCGCTGGTCGTCGCGGCTCGAGCGCGCGGATATCGACAAGCTGCTCAGGCAAGCCACGTCGCTGCGTGACGAAGTGATGCAGTTGTCGCACAAGGAGCGCTTCGTGCAGGCCGCGACGGCCGCCGAGACCCAGGAGCCCGCCGATCAGTCGCGTGGCGCGCGCCGCAAGGCACTGCTCGAACGCAGTTTTATTTTCGAGGGAACGTTCGGCGACAATCCGCATCTGCTCGAATCGCTCGAAATTGCCGAGAAGGCGGCGCCGACCGATTTACCGGTGTTGATCGACGGCGAAAGCGGCACCGGCAAGGAATTGATGGCGAAGGTGATTCACGCGAACGGCGCGCGCGCGGACAAGCCGTTTATCTCCGTGAATTGCGGCGCGATTCCGGACAATCTGCTCGAGTCGGAACTGTTCGGGCATCGCAAGGGGGCTTTTACCGGCGCGTCGAATGACCGCAAAGGCAAATTCGAAAGCGCGCATACGGGGACGATCTTTCTCGACGAGATCGGCGAGTTACCGCTCGCGGGTCAGGTAAAGCTGCTGCGCGTGCTCGAAGCACACGAGATTCAGCGCGTCGGCTCCGATGAAACGATCGCGGTCGATACGCGCATCGTCGCGGCGACCAATCGCAATCTGCGCAAGCTCAGCGAGGAGGGCAAGTTCCGCGAGGACCTGTTCTACCGGCTCAGCGTGATTCACGTGACGCTGCCGCCGTTGCGCGAACGCCGCGACGAAATCCCGCTGCTGATTGCGTGGTTCGGCGATGAGGCGGCCGGCACGTTGAAACGCCGGCCGGTCAGATTGACGCCGCGGTTGCGGGACTTTCTGCTGAGCTATGCGTATCCGGGCAATATCCGCGAATTGCGTAATGTGATGTATCGCCTCTCATGTCTGGCGGCCGATATGGCGGATGTCGAGCATTTACCGCTCGATATGCGTCCGGCAGCGCCCGGTTCCATCGTGGCCGCGGCGGACGGCGCGCGCGCGAGCGGCGAACAGCCGATCAGCGTCGCGAACCTGATGTCGTTGAGCGATGCGAAGCGCGCGGCGAGTGACGACGCCGAAAAGGCGTTTCTCGAACGTGGGTTGCGCGAAACGAGCGGCACGGTCGCCGAACTGGCGCGGCGCATCGATATGAATCGCTCGCACTTGCAGATGCTGCTGAAAAAGCACGGCCTGCACTCGAAGGATTTCCGCAATCGCAATGCGTCGTCCGCGAAAAACGGCGCGGACGAGCGCGACGAGGAAGACGGCGAAGGCTGAGCGGGAACGTCGATCAGGTCACGCGTCTGAAGAACAACATCTCAAGGCGCGGGATTCAGCAAGGTCTTCTCGGACGCATTCGGATCCTGCGCCTCGACGATCACCGCGGTGATGTTGTCGCGGCCGCCGCGCGCGAGCGCCAGTTCGACGAGCTCGCCGCATGCGTTCTCGCGCTGCGCGGACGTCAGTACATCGGCTATTTCGTCGTCGCTCAATTCGTTGCTGAGGCCGTCGCTGCAAAGCAGGAACACGTCGCCGTCGGCGACCTCGATTGCGTCGTCATCGAGCTCGAGCACGTCGGTTGCGCCGACCGCGCGCGTAATCATGTGTTGCGCGGGATGATGGCGCGCCTCTTCTTCGGTGATCATGCCGAGCGAGCGCAACTGCTCGACCTGACTGTGATCGCGCGTGAGCTGCCGCAACTGCCCGGCGCGATACAGATAGATACGGCTGTCGCCGGCCCACACGTAACCGCAGAAACGATCGCACGCGAGCAATACGACGACCGTGCTGCCGATACGCGGCACCTGGCGGCGCGCGGCCTCGTCGCGTAGTTGACGGTTCGCTGCTTGCAGGCGCGCGCGCGCCTCGGCGATCAGCGTTCTGATGCCGCGCGGCGCGGCGAGTTGACCCAACGCATCGATCACCGTGCGGCTCGCGAGATCGCCGACCGCGTGCCCGCCCATGCCGTCCGCGACTGCCCAGCGTCCGGCGTCGGGCTGGTCGAGGCAGGCATCCTCGTTGATTTCGCGCACGCGTCCGACGTCGGAACGCGCGGACGACGTCCAGCGAAATTGGCTGGCACAGGTCACAACGGCTACACCATATCGTTTCTGTTGCGCGCGTCGGGAGAGACGTTGAGGTTCGAGTTCGCGCCGAAGTTACGCACGTCGACCGACTGGAACTGGTTGATCATCTGGTTAGCATAGAAGTTGTTGGATACCTCGTACAGATTGACGACTGGCCCGATGCTCGGCGTTTGCGGCACGTAGGGCTGAATCCAGCCATAGACCCAGGGGGCGCCACCGCCACCGCGAATCGCCGCCATCGCTTTGCGGTCGAGCGCGAGGTTCAGCGAAAGATCAGTTACCGTGATGCAGGACATGTCGTTCTCCGGTTGGCCGCGTGTGCCACGCGCGCGGTTGAATGGACTTTCCGCCTGATGGTGCAAGTGCCATGCCAATGCGCGGCGCGTCGCGCGCGTCGCCCGTAGCGCATTGACTGGCGGCGCTTCCACGTGTGTCTGTTCGCCGTGGCCCGTGCGACAGGTCGGCCCGCAACCAACAAGACCGAATTCAAACAGGTGTGCGACCCAACACATGCGTGTCGGACCGCAAGATTCCTTGTCCGGTTTTACGTTCACGCAGATTCCATCCAGATCCCGCCCAAATCCCACTCAAATTCCGCCCCAATCCCGCGCAAATGAGCGCCGCGCGCCAACAGACCGGCGCGAATTCTGTTGGTCCGTCGCTGACATCCGCCTCTTCAGAAATCCCTTCGATGAGCCGTAAACCCAGTAAACAAGGGCTTTTCGGCGCATGGCCCGGATGATGCAAAAGCTGTCGCAACAGTGTTGGAAATGCGAACGAGGCCAGTCATGAACATCCACACGCTCGACACGAATCACGAAAACCCGCATTCCGGCGATGCCCGCGTTGCCGCGTCGTCGACGATCGATCTGCCGATCGGCGCGCATCTCGTCACCCAGCGCAACGGCTACGAACATCACGGCATCTATGTCGGCAACGGCCGCGTGGTCCATTACGCGGGCTTCGCGAGTTCCGCGCATCGCGGGCCGGTCGAGGAAGTGGAGCTCGCGCGCTTCGCCGCCGGTCATCCGCTGTCGATCCGCGCGACGCCGAGCGCGCGTTACGCCGGCGCCGAAGCAGTGAGCCGCGCGCGCTCGCGCCTCGGGGAAAACCGCTACCGGCTGCTAACCAACAACTGCGAACACTTCTGCGCGTGGTGTCTGCTCGGCGAAAGCCGCAGCGAGCAGGTGCATTGCTGCCTGCGCCATCCGCGCGCCGGCATGCGCGCGCTGATGTGCCTGGTGAAGGCATTTGTCGAAAGCGGCGCGGAAAGAAGCGGCGAGCGTGCCGTTGAAAGCGCGCAATTCGCTTGAACGTACCGCAATGAATTCCGCGCGTGACGCGCGAGACGATTCGAGGAGAGCATCATGGTTACCGCGGAAAAGAGCTTGCACTGGGCCGTCGACAAATGGCTCGCGCCCACCCCGTCGATGCCCGCGCGCGTCGTGCAGTTCTGCCACCGTACCTCGCGGCGTTATGTCTGTGTGCAGGCGCCGCGCCCCGACGGACTGCTGTCGATCTTCTTCTTTCGCCACGGCGACGGTTCGTGGAATGTGTTCCCGCCGCAAGCCGAGCGGCCCGCGATGAGCGGCGATTGCCGCACGGCCGCGTTGAGCTAGGCCCTAGACGTTTGCGGGGGTAGCCGCCGCTTCCTTCACGATCCACTGACTGAACAGCGTCATCGCCGGCGTCATCGGCTTGCCCTTCAGGCAGGTCAGCCAGTAACTGCCGGCGTGAATCTCGACGTCGAACGGGCGCACGAGACGCCCCGTATTGATCTCACGCTCGAACATCAGGACAGGCGCGAGCGCAATGCCCGCGCCCTGCACCGCTGCCTCCACCATCAGCCGCGACGAATCGAACACTGGGCCGTGCACTGGCCGCGGCGCGATGCCCGCGGCGGCGAACCAGTTCATCCAGTCATCCGCGCGATAGGAGCGCAGCAGTGTTTCGTTCGCGAGGTCGTCGGGCCGCGCGAGGCGCGCGGCGATTTCGGGCGTGCAGAGCAGCGCGAGCGGCGCGTCGAGCAGCCTGGTCGCGAGCGAGCCGGGCCACGTGCCGTCGCCGAAACGGATCGCGAAATCGAGGCCTTCGGTTGCGAGATCGACGAGGTTGTTGTTCGTGCGCAGCCGCAGTTCGATGAACGGATGCGCGGCGCGAAACGATTTGAGGCGCGGCATCAACCAGCCGACCGCGAACGTGCCGACCACGCCGAGCGTCAGCACCTCGTGAAAATGACCGCCCTCGAATTGCTTGAGCACCGCCTCGATGCGATCGAACGCGTCGGATAGCACCGGGCGCAGCGCGAGCCCTTCGTCGGTCATCGCGAGGCCGCGCGGCAGCCGCCTGAAGAGCGCGGTGCCGAGCCGCTCCTCGAGCGAGCGGACCTGCTGGCTCACGGCGGCCTGGGTGACGTTCAGTTCGAGCGCGGCGCGCGTGAAGCTCAGATGCCGGGCGGACGATTCGAATGCGCGCAGCGCGTTCAGCGGCAGATACGGTCTCATGGCGAAGGCATTAGATTTTCTTGTGAGTCGGCTAACTTAGCATCGTTTGCCGGCGAGCCGCGAAAAATCCGCAGTGGCGGCTTCTGGCTTCTGACGGGCACCGGCCGGCCCGCGCGGTTCCCGACAGACGAAGTGTGCGACACCAGGGCCACATCGAAGGGGGCAACCGTGAACTCCGCGCGGCGGTGAGCGGGCGGTAATGCGTGAGAGGCGTGCAGTAGTGAGCGGCCACCGCGGATTGCCTCGAGTATGTTCGGCCGGGATGCGCCGGCGGCGCTGATCGAGGACGTGGTGGCGATCGTCGGTGCCGCGCTGATCGTCGTGTCGCTGCACGGGTTCTGACGGTATCGCGCGCGGCGCATCAGGTGGAGCCGGCTTCGCGAGCCGTACCGCCGTTACCCTTACCCGCCCATCCGCTTCAGCATCGCCAGCAGATCGTCGAAAGAAAGCGGCTTGCGCGCATACGCGATGTGCGGGTTCGGCTGCACCGGGATATCCGCCGCCGCGCTGCACAGAATGACCGGAATGTCGCGCAGATCGGGGTCGGCGTAGAGCGCCGCGCATAGTTGCGTGCCCGACATCACCGGCATCATGCAGTCGGACACGATGATATCGGGCCGGCTCGTGCGGATCAGCGCAAGCGCGGCGGCCCCGTTCGACGCCGTCAGCACCGTATAACCGTGCCGTTCCAGCAGCAGCCGCCACACGGTGAGGATGTCGAATTCGTCGTCCGCGACCAGGATGGTTTTCATGGGCGGCTAGGTCTTGCGCCGCGGCTGCAGCGTGGCCGACAGGCCGGGCGCCGATTGCACGCCGGCGGCGCTCGCCGGCCCGTCGAGCACGTCGATTCCCTGCGATGAAATGCCGAGCTCGCGCAGCGACGTGTCGTGCGCGCTTTCGCGCTGCTTGACGACCGAGATCATGCGCCGCAGTCCGGCTTCCGTTTCGGCATAGCGCAGCAGCACGAGGTTCTCGGTCAACGCCGACACGCGTACGCTCCTTGCGTGGCCCGGATCGGCGTAGAGCGGTAGTTCCTCGGTGACGAGCGTGGTGACGGCCGCTTCGCGAAGCTGATGCAGGAGCGCGTTCAGGAACAGCCCGAAGCGCTCGGGGCGCAGCGCGGAATCGCGGAAACCTTCCACGCCGTCGATCACGATGCGCGTCGCGCCGGTCTGCCTGACCGCGGCGAGCGCGCTCGCCGCGACCTCGTCGACGGCGAGTTCGATCGCGGGCTGCCAGTGAATCGTGAGACGGCCGTCGCGCCACGCGTCGGCAAGCGGAATCGACACCGCCTCGGCCTTGCCGATCAGCCGCTGCGGTCCTTCGTAAAAGCCGAGATACACGCAGCGCTCGCCGCGCGCGAGGCCGGCCGAGAGGAACTGCAGGCACAGCAGCGTCTTGCCGACGCCCGACGGTCCGATCAGCGTCGTCGTCGAGCCTTGCGCGAAGCCGCCGCCGAGCAGCCTGTCGAGATGCGGCAAGCCGAAGCCGAGGCGCGTTTTCAGATCGACGGGACCGGGCTGTTGCGCGCACTCCGCTTCGAGGCGGGGGAACATCAGCAGCCCGGTTTCGGCGATGCGAAAGAAATGCTTGCCCATCCGGTGATTGCGCGCACGCATCTTGTGCACTTCGATTTCACGCGCGCGGCGCATGCCGTCGCTATAGCGGTTCAACTCGATCAGCCCGTCGACGAGCGTATGTTCCGGATGCGGTTCGTTGCCGGAGAGCGGCGCGAGCAGCAGCGTCGTGCAGTCCATCGCCGCGACGAGCGCGTTCAGCTCGTGGATGAACTTCGACAGCGACAGCTCCGTTTCGCTGAATTCGCGCGCGCTGCGAAAGCCGTCGATGATCATCAGGCTCGGCCGGTAGTCGTAGATACTCGACGCGATCAGCTTCAGAAAGCCGTCGAGGCCGTCCTGCATCAGTTCGTGATAGCCGGACACGAACAGCATCTGTTGCGCGACCGCGGTTTCGTCGAAGAAGCTCAGGCCTTTCAGATGGCCGAGCAGCTTGTCGTGCGATTCGGCGATCAGCGTCATGTACAGCACCTTCTCGCCTTGCCTGACACGATGAAAGCCGATCTGGCTCGACAGGATCGTCTTGCCGGCGCCAGCCATGCCTTCGAGCAGATAGACGCCGCCGCTTACCAGTCCGCCGCCGAGAATTTCGTCGAAGCCGGGCACACCCGTTTCCACGTTTCGGCGGGCCACGTCGGGCCGGGCCGCGTGAGACGGGGGGAGTGGGGCAGAGGTCCTGGATTCGTGCGTTGTCATTGTCGATGTGCCGTTCGAAGTGCGCGAAACCGGCGGTCCGGCCGTGAACCGTCCGGTGTTGAACCTCTTGTTGTGAGCAATCCGTGTTCCCGATCGCGCGCGGTGCCGTGCGGCGGCACGGATCGCGGGATTTTATCCGGCAACGCGGCATTTGGCGAACGGCGCGTCGCGGGGGCGTGCCGGCGGCGGGAAGGGAGAGAGGGAAAAGGGCGGAGAAGGGAGGCGCGGGGAAAGGAACCGGGAAAGGAACGTGAAACGGACCGCGGACAGGCATGCACGCTCGCATCGTGAGTTCCGAAGCGGGCGTGCCGGTCGATTTTTCAATCCGTACGAGGAAAGAGAGAAGCAAGGTCGCGCATGCCGGCTCATGGCATGCGCGACCGCCCGCTTCAACCAGCTAGCTGCATGCGAAACTGCTCGCCGAATCGATGTCGCCGCCCTTGTAGCGGGCCACCTTCGGATACGGACAGAGCGGCCGCGTGCGTCCCGCGCCCCAGCTCGACGGCACGTCGGCGTTCGGCGACGCGCTGCTCGCGTCGCGCGCGGTTGCGATCACGCTGTCCGGCGCCTTGCCCTGTTCGACCCACGCGATCATCGGCGTCAGCATGTCGAACTGGTCGGCGCTCGGGCCGCCGCTGCAATGGTTCATGCCCGCCACCGTGTAGAGGCGCGCGAAGTTCGACGCGTCGCCGCCATTGGCTGCCGTCAGGCGCTGGTACCAGTCGGTCGTGTCGTTCGACGAAAACACCGGGTCGCTCGTGCCGTGATAGACGATCAGCTTCGCGCCGCGCTGCTTCAACGCGCTCAGATCGGTTTCGTCGGGCGGCGTCATGAACGACCAGGATGACTCGGTGTAGACGCCGCCCGTCGCGAAGATCTTCGGCGCGTCGTTGTCCATGCTGAAGTTCAGCGCGTACGCGGACAACTGGCTCAGCACCGCTGCGCTCTGCGGCGGCGTCGTGAACGTGAACGCGGCGGCGGCCGGGTCGAGCGTGATCGAGTTCGACTGCTTCCACGCCGACCAGCCCTGGCCGAGCCCGGCGTCGTACGGGAAGCTCGCATAGAGCGCCGCGCCCGCGCTGTTGCGCGCGCCCGAGAACACGTTGCCGATCGCATCCTTCTGCGCGGTCGTCAGGCAGGTGCCGTCGCGCACGTCGTTCGTGCAGGTCGGCACGTCGTTCGCGAGGCTGAAGTTTGCCTGGCAGGCTTTGATGTCCTCGATCAGCCCGTCGCTCGCGCCGTCGAGCGCATCGCACCTGGCGAGAATCTTCGACGCGACCATCTGGCGTTCGGCCGCCGTGAAGCCGGTCGTGATGTCGGGCAAGCCGTTCGACGTGGTGGCGGTGGCCACTTTCGCCAGTTGCTGCGCGCTCCACATTTCGCCGATCGCCGCTTTCGGCAGATGGAAGCCGGGATCGCCGGCGATGATGCCGTCGTATTGCGCCGACGAACGCGCGGCCGCGACCATCGCATGCCGCCCGCCGTTCGAGCAGCCGTCGAAGTAGCTGCGGTCCGGTTCCTTGCCGTAGGCAAGCTTGATCACCTGCCTGGCCATCGGCGTGAGCGTGGCGACCGCGTTGTAGCCGTAGTCGACACGCGCTTGCGGATCGAGGCCGAACAGCGGGTTCTGCGCGGCGCTATGCCCCGCATCCGAACTGATGACCGCGAAGCCCATGTTGAGCGCGTCGTTGGTCGGGCCGCCGCCGCCGATCTCGCCGGTCGCGGTGACGACGTTGCCGTCGAGTCCGCCGTTGGCCTGATAGAAGAAGCGGCCGTTCCACGCGAGCGGCAGGCGCATCTCGAAGCCGATCGCGTAGGTCTTGCCGTCGACGCTGCTCACGCGCTGATTCATGTTGCCCTGAATCAGGCAATGCTCGGCGATCGGCTTGCCGGCCACCGTGAGCGTGCCGGCCGGCACGTCCGTCACCGTCGTGAAGACCGTGTTCGCATACGAGAGCTTCGCGGCGAGCGCCGCGCAGGTGCCGGCGAGCGTGCCGGGTGTCGCCGCGCCCAGTTGCGGCAACGCGTTCGCGTTGGCGCCGCTGTTGCTGTTGTTGCCTGCGTTGGCGTTATCGCCGATGTCGTTGCCGCCGCATGCGGCAAGTGCGAGCGCCGCGGCCGCGGCGAGCGCGATGGAAGTGCACTTCATGCGATATCTCCCCTCAGAAAGAATGACGGATGCCGACCATCACGCCGGTCTGGCCGGTGCCCGCTGCCGGGGTCGTGCCGCCGCCGCCTCCGCTGACCGAGTAGCGCGCCTTCGCGCTGTTGCCGAGATACGAGCCTTGCGCATAGACGGCGGTGCGCTTGGACAGCAGATACGTGGTGCGCAGCGTGCCCATCGTCGCGCGCGTGTCGTGCTCGTCGTTGCTGATGTGATAGATCTCGCCGTCGACGATGAACGCCGGCGTCACGAAGTACGACGCACCGACGAAGTACAGATTCGAACGCACGTCCGCGAGAGCGATCGAGGTCGTATCGACGCGGCGGTTGAGCCAGCCCGCGCCGAGCTTCAGCTTGCCGAGATTCGCGTATCCGTTCACCTGCATACGGATGTCCTTGTCGGCCGCGTCGATCAGCGGAATCGGCGCGACGCCGTCGAAGAAATTCGCCGCCGCGGTGCTGCCGCCGCGCTGCTCTTCATACGATGCGGCGACGCCGAACAGCGGCGCGTCGTACTTCAGCATCACCGACCAGTTGCGGCACTCGGTCGGATGGCCGGCGACCGAGCCCGTGCAGGTGCCCTGGCCCGGCGAATTGCCGGTGCCCGCCGCGTCGCGGCCGAACGAGTAGTTCGCGCCGAACGTGACGCCTGAGTACGTGACCATATAGGTTGCGGAGTTGTCGGCGCGGGCGTTGGGCACATAGGCGTCGAGCGAGCCGAGACCGTAGATGTCCGGGCCGATGATGTCCGCGCCGAGCAGCGCGAGATACGTCATCGTGTACTGACGGCCGAACGTGAGCGTGCCGTACGGGCTCTTCACGCCGACGAACGCCTGGCGTCCGAACAGTCTGCCGCCCTGGCCCGAATCGCCGGCGCGCGGATTGAAGCCGCTCTCGAGCGTGAATACCGCGCTATAGCCGCCGCCGAGATCTTCGTTGCCGCGCAGGCCCCAGCGCGACGGAAATTCGCCGGTCACGCCCGGCATGCGGACGACGCTCTTGCCTTCGGCGTTCGCGTGCGAAACGTATTCGATGCCGGTGTCGATGATGCCGTATAGCGTGACGCTCGATTGCGCGGCTGCCGTGCCGCTGACGGCGCACAGCGCGCCGCAGAGCAGAAGGCGTGCGGATGCTTGCATGGGTGAGATCTCCAGACCGTTGATGAATGTGCGTTGTTGTCGTTGAGTTTTTCCGATGTCTTCAGTCTTCGGCGCGCGGGCGGCGCAGCAACAGCAGCGCGGCTGCGGCGGCAATGATCGTGACGGGAATGCTCGCGCCGATCACGGTCGACGAACTGCGGCCCATCGCGAGCAACTGGCCGGCGGCGAGCGGCCCGACCACCGAGCCGATGCGTCCCACGGCGACTGCCGCGCCGACGCCGGTGCCGCGCATCGCGGTCGGATAGAACGCGGCGGAGAGCGCATACAGCACCGATTGACCGCCGACCACGAAGGTGCCGGCGAAGAACGCGGCTGTCGCGAGCGCGGCGAAACCGGGCGATATCGAAAGCGCCGCGAGCGACGCGATGATCCCGACATACATGCCGCCCACCACGACGCTCTGGCGCATGCGATCCATCAGCATGCCGATGAACAACGTGCCGAGACCGCCGCCGATGTTGAAGAAGATCTGCACGTAGCCGACCTCGGCGCGCGCGAGACCGCGCGCGGCCATCAGCGAGGGCAGCCAGTTGAGCAGGAAATACAGCACGATCAGCGTGCAGAAATAGCTGACCCAGATCTGCACGGTCGAGCGCGCGCGTGTTTCGCCGAACAGGACTTCGCCGATCGGCGCGGGCTCGCGCCGGCCGTCGTGCGATGCCTTCGTGAATGCGCTCGAGTCCTTGAGGAACAGCATCAGCAGCGGCACCAGCAGCAGCGGTCCCGCGCCGCCCACATAGAAGATGTGGCGCCAGCCGGTGTCGCCCGCGCTCAGCACGCCGATCACCGAAGCGATCACGCCGCCGAACGGAATGCCGCAATACATGATGCTGACCGCGGTGCCGCGCAAGCGCGGCTCGACTGCTTCCGACGATAGCGCGATCAGGTTCGGCAGCGCTCCGCCAAGGCCGATGCCGGTCAACACGCGCACCAGCACGAGCGTGTGAAAGTCGCTGACGAGCGCGGTCATGATCGACAGCAGCCCGAACAGACACGCGGAGATCACGAGCACGCGCTTGCGGCCGATGCGGTCGGCGAGCCGTCCGCCGAACATCGCGCCCGGCAGCAGGCCGAAGGTGCCGGCGCTGAACGCGAGTCCCATCTGAGCGACCGAGAGGCCGAATTCGCGCGCCATGCGCGGCGCGGCCACGCCGACCGATTGCAGATCGAGCCCTTCGAGCAGCGCGATCGCGAAACACAGGCCCAGTGTGAGCGCGACGCCGCTCGTCGTGGACAGCGGCGGCGCGGTAACGTCGGTGGTTGAGTTGAATGTTCCGGCTCTTTTCACGTTGGTGATCCTTATCAAGATGCGTGGCTTTCCGGTTTCCAGGCGGCGTTGCAGACACCGGTCTGGAGCGCGGACGCACGTTCCCCACGCCGGGCCGTCCGGGTGGCCGGACGGCGTCGGCAATACGGGAATCAGATGGGCATCGGCGTCGTGGTCGGACGCTTGCGAACACCGCGGCGCGCGGCGCATCGGTTCGATGTCCGCGTATTGACGCGCGTGCCTGGACGCGATGCGGCGTGTCTGCGCACGCTGCATCGTGGAGAGGATTTAATATCAGGTGACCTGATAATACAAGCGCTAACTGTTCGGTGAAAACACCTACGGCGTTGTTAAGTCAGCGCTGCGGAAAAATCAGTCGCGCAGATTCCGCACGAAAGTTTCGAGCTGCTTTTGCACGGCGCCGGACATCTCGACGCCGATGTCGCCGAGCATCTGCTTTTCGATTGCCTTGACCGCCTGCTCGCATTCGCGCAGCACGGCGCGCCCTTCGTCGGTCAGTTTCAGCAGCACGATGCGGCCGTGGGTCGGGTCCGGCTCGCGGCTGACCCAGTCGCGGCTCGCCATCGCGTTCATCACTTCGTTCGCCGATTGCGGCGTGATGAACGAGCGCTCGGCGACCTGCGCGTTGGACGCCTGGCCGTTCGCTTCGAGCACCGACAGCGCGGTGAACTGCGCGAGCGTGAGGCCGAGCGGCGCGAGCGCTTCGCTCATGCGGCGCCGCAGGATGCGGTCGAGACTGCCGATCACGTAGGTCAGGCGCAGGTTCGGACGGCGGCCGCGGACGGTGCCGGCTTCGGCAGACGGCTTGTGGTTCTTGTTCATGGCGGAGTGGGTAAGAGGGCTAGCCCGCATCTTAGCGCGACGCTCGCCACGAGCCGTCGCTAAGGGTTTGCACCGACGTCTCGAAATTCCGCTTTACATGTCAGGCTACCTGATATTAAATGTGTCCATCGGGCCGCCGTTGCGGCCAATGTTCACGGAGAAAGCAGATGAATTACGAAGGCCGTTGGAAAACCGTCAAGGTCGAAGTCGCGGAAGGTATTGCATGGGTCGTGTTCAATCGTCCCGAGAAGCGCAACGCGATGAACCCGACGCTGAACCGCGAAATGATCGAAGTGCTCGAAGCGGTCGAGCTCGACGCGCAAGCGCAGGTGCTCGTGCTGACCGGCGAAGGCGATGCATGGACCGCCGGCATGGACCTCAAGGAATACTTCCGCGAAGTCGACGCGGGTCCGGAAATCCTGCAGGAAAAGATTCGCCGCGACGCGTCGCGCTGGCAATGGCAACTACTGCGCATGTATTCGAAGCCGACCATTGCGATGGTCAACGGCTGGTGCTTCGGCGGTGGCTTCTCGCCGCTCGTCGCGTGCGATCTCGCGATCGCCGCGGACGAAGCCGTGTTCGGCCTTTCCGAAATCAACTGGGGCATTCCTCCGGGCAATCTCGTCAGCAAGGCGATGGCCGATACGGTCGGGCATCGTCAGGCGCTCTACTACGTCATGACAGGCGAAACGTTTACCGGCGAAGAAGCGGCGCGCATGGGTCTCGTCAATCAGAGCGTGCCGCGCGCACAACTGCGTGAAGCGACGCGCAAGCTCGCGGGCAAGCTGCTCGACAAGAATCCGGTCGTGCTGCGCGCGGCCAAGCATGGCTTCAAACGCAGCCGCGAGCTGACGTGGGAACAGAACGAGGACTATCTGTACGCGAAGCTCGATCAGGCGCAACTGCGCGACCCGGAACACGGCCGCGAGCAGGGCCTCAAGCAGTTCCTCGACGACAAGTCGATCAAGCCGGGTCTGCAGGCATACAAGCGCTGACACGCCTGTCCATCCACGGAAGATCCACAGAAGAGACAGGCGGGGAGACGCACAATGCAGGACGTGACTTTACTGATCGGCGGCGAGAGCCGCGGCGCGTCGGACGGCAAGACCTTCGAGCGGATCAATCCGGCGAATGGCTGCGTCGCTTCGCGCGCGGCCGCCGCAACGCTGGCCGACGCGGATGCGGCGGTCGAAGCCGCCGCGCGCGCGTTTCCGGCATGGGCGGCGCTTGCGCCGAGCGAGCGCCGCAAGCGCTTGCTGAGCGCGGCCGACCTGATGGATGCGCGCGCCGCGCAGTTCATCGAAACCGGCATGGCCGAAACCGGCGCGATGCCGAACTGGTACGGCTTCAACGTGATGCTCGCCGCGAACATGCTGCGCGAGGCTGCCGCGATGACCACGCAGATCGACGGCGATGTGATTCCGTCGAACCTGCCGGGCAGTCTCGCGATGGCCGTGCGCCAGCCGTGCGGTGTCGTGCTCGGCATCGCGCCGTGGAATGCGCCGGTGATCCTCGGCACGCGTTCGCTGGCGATGCCGCTCGCGTGCGGCAACACGGTCGTGTTCAAGGCATCCGAAGGTTGTCCGGGCGTGCATCGGCTGATCGGCGGCGTGCTGCACGATGCGGGGCTCGGCGACGGCGTGGTCAACGTCGTCACGCATTCGGCCGAAGATGCGCCCGCGATCGTCGAACGCCTGATCGCGCATCCGGCCGTGCGGCGTGTCAATTTCACCGGCTCGACACGCGTCGGGCGGATCGTCGCGCAACATGCGGCGCAGCGTCTGAAGCCCGCGCTGCTCGAACTCGGCGGCAAGGCGCCGGTGCTCGTGCTCGACGACGCGGATCTCGATGCGGCGGTGGACGGCATCGCATTCGGCGCGTTCTTCAACCAGGGGCAAATCTGTATGTCGACCGAGCGTGTGATCGTCGATCGCAAGGTTGCCGATGCATTGGTCGACAAGCTCGCGGCGAAGGCGCGCACATTGAAAGCCGGCGATCCCGCCACGGCGGATTCCGTGCTCGGCCTGCTCGAAAGCGAGGCGGCGGCGCGCCGGGTGAAGGCGCTGGTCGACGATGCGCGCGAGAAGGGCGCGCGGCTGCCGCTCGGCTGCACGGTGGAAGGCGCGGCGATGCAGCCGGTGATCGTCGACGGCGTGACGCGCGACATGAAGCTCTATGCGGACGAATCGTTCGGCCCGGTGGTCACGGTGCAGCGCGTCGATAGCGACGACGAAGCGATTCGCGTGGCCAACGATAGCGAATATGGCCTGTCCGCCGCGATTTTCAGCCGCGACGTCGCGCGTGCGTTGAATCTCGCGAAGCGCGTCGAATCGGGCATCTGCCACATCAACGGACCGACCGTGCACGATGAAGCGCAGATGCCGTTCGGCGGCGTGAAGAAAAGCGGTTATGGCCGCTTCGGCGGCAAGGCATCGATTGCGGAATTCACGGATCTGCGCTGGATCACGATTCAGACCGGCCCGCGTCACTATCCGATCTGATTTCGATTCGATCATCCATGCTGCGAACGGTCGCACGAAGCAATAGAGAAAATTGCTCCGCCATAGGATGCGGCGCGCAGGTATCTTTCAAGGAGACAGGCTTTGCATTCCGAGCCGACACAATCAAATAGTGCGTCGAATAGCGCGTCGAACACCGCCGCGAGGCCGACGCATTATCGCGAGGCACTGATCGGCACGTCGACGCTGCGCATGCGGCGGCAGGGCGATACGTGGTATCTGCGGGCGGCCGAGGCGCTCGGCGAGCATCCGCAGCGGATGACCGAGCGTCTGGAAAGCGGTGCGCGCGCGCATCCCGAGCGCTGGCTCGCGGCGCGGCGCGGCAGTGATGGCCAGTGGGTCGGCCTCAGCTACGCGAACGCGCTGCAAAGCGCGCGCGCGATCGGCGAGGCGCTGCTCGCGCGCAATCTGTCCGCCGAGCGGCCGATCGCGATTCTTTCCGGCAACGACCTCGACCATCTGCAACTCGCGCTCGGCGCGATGTGGGCCGGCATTCCGTATGCGGCGATTTCGCCGGCCTATTCGCTTGCATCCGGCGACTTCGGCAAGCTGCGCCATACGATCGATCTGCTGACGCCGGGCCTCGTGTTCGCAAGCTGCTACGACACGTTCGCGAAGGCAATCGATGCAGTGGTGCCCGCCGATGTGGAAATCGTCAGCGCGGTCGCACCGGCCGCGCGGCGCAATACGTGCAACGTGACCGCTTTCGGCGATCTGCTGAACACGACGCCGGACACGGTCGACGCGGTTCATGCGGCGATCAGCCCGGACGCGATTGCGAAATTCCTCTTCACGTCCGGCTCGACCAAGCTGCCGAAGGCCGTGCCGACCACGCATCGCATGCTGTGCAGCAATCAGCAGATGCTGCTCGAAACTTTCCCCGAGTTCGCGAAGGAGCCGCCGGTGCTGGTCGACTGGTTGCCGTGGAATCACACGTTCGGCGGCAGTCATAACGTGGGTATCGCGCTGTACAACGGCGGCACGCTGTATATCGACGACGGCAAGCCGGTCAACGGCAAGTTCGAGGAAACGCTGCGCAATCTGCGCGAAATCGCGCCGACCATTTACTTCAATGTACCGAAGGGCTGGGAAGAGCTCGCGATCGCACTCGAACGCGACGCGTCGCTGCGCGAGACGTTTTTCTCACGCGTGAAGCTGTATTTCTTTTCGGGCGCGGGGCTCTCGCAAGCGGCGTGGGACCGGCTCGAACGCGTGACCGAAAACCATTGCGGCGAGCGTATCCGCATCATGACCGGGCTTGGCATGACGGAGACGGCGCCATCGTGCATGTTCACGACCGGCCCCATCATGCGCGCGGGCTATGTGGGATTGCCCGCGCATGGATGCGAAGTCAAGCTGGCGCCGGTCGGCGACAAGCTCGAAGCGCGCTATCGCGGCCCGCACGTGATGGCCGGCTACTGGCGCGCGAGCGCGGCGGAACGCGAAAGCGCATTCGACGAAGAGGGCTTTTTCCGCAGCGGCGACGCGGTGTGCTTCGTCGACGTCGAGCGGCCTGAGCTGGGGCTGCTGTTCGACGGGCGTATCGCCGAGGACTTCAAGCTCAGCTCGGGCACGTTCGTAAGCGTTGGGCCGATGCGCGCGCGCGTGATTTCCGAAGGCGCGCCGTACGTGCAGGACGTGGTCGTGACCGGCATGAATCGCGACGACGTCGGCCTGCTGGTGTTTCCCCGGCTCGACGACTGCCGACGGCTCGCGGGCCTGCCCGCTGCGGCGAGCGCGCGTGAGGTCGTGCAGGCGCCGGCGGTGCGGGCGTACTTCGCCGCGCTGCTCGATACGCTCAATCGCAGCGCGACCGGCAGCGCGACGACGATCGCGCGCCTGCGCCTGATGGATGTTGCGCCTTCGCTCGATCTCGGCGAAGTCACCGACAAAGGCTCGATCAATCAGCGCGCGGTGCTGATGCAGCGGGCCGTGCTCGTCGATGCGATGTACGACGCGCCGCAACGCGATGCGGACGTGATCGTCGCAAGCGCGCGCGGCACGGTGTAATCGCGGTGCTTCAGCACCCGGCACTGACAGGAACCCGTAGATGAACCTCGACCAGCTCGTCGCGATCGACACCCACGTGCATGCGGAAGTGTCGTGCTGCCAGCCGCCGGATCTGTTCGGCAAGGAATTCGACGATGCCGCCGACAAGTACTTCGGCACCGTGCTGAAACTCGGCCGCCGGCCGACGATTCCGGAGACGATCGAACATTACCGCCAGCGCAATATCGGCTTCGTGATGTTCACCGTCGACTGCGAAGCGAACCTCGGGCGCCGGCGCATTCCAAACGAGGAGATCGCTGAATTCGCGCGGAAGAACAGCGACATCATGATTGCGTTCGCCAGCATCGATCCGCACAAGGGCAAGATGGGCGTGCGCGAGGCGCGCCGGCTGGTCGAGGAATACGGCGTGCGCGGCTTCAAGTTTCACCCGACGATGCAGGCGTTCTTCGCCAACGACCGTCTGGCCTATCCGCTCTACGAACTGATCGCCGAGACCGGCTCACGGCTGTCTTTCATAGCGGCCATTCGGGCATGGGCTCGGGCATGCGGGGCGGCGGCGGATTGCGGCTGAAGTACTCGGAGCCGATCTATCTCGACGACGTCGCCGCCGATTTCCCCGCGATGAACATCGTGATCGCGCATCCGTCGTGGCCGTGGCAGGAGCAGGCGCTGTCGATCGCGCTGCACAAGCCCAATGTGTATATCGACCTGTCGGGCTGGTCGCCGAAGTACTTTTCGCCCGAACTGATCCGCCACGCGAATACGCTGCTGAAGCGGAAAATGCTGTTCGGCTCGGACTTTCCGCTGATCCAGCCGGATCGCTGGCTTGCGGATTTCAAGGAAGTCGGCTTCAGGGAAGAAGTGCAGCCGCTGATTCTCAAACAGAATGCGATGGGATTGCTGGGTCTGGACTCGCGCTGACTCTGAGTCTTCCCCGATGCAACGGATCGGCTGATGGCGAGCACGCGGCAGACGCGCTTCGCCGTATACAATTCGGCAGCGCCTGACTTTTGCGGGGTTTTTTCCCCGCTTATTTGCCAACCCGATCCCATCCATGCTGAATCCGACCCGGGCCTTTCTTCTCGGCCCGCTCCTGAAAGGCGTTTCACGCTCCTTCTATCTGACGCTGCGCGTGCTGCCCGCCGGCATGCGCGATCCGATCGGCCTCGCGTACCTGCTCGCGCGCGCGGCCGACACGATTGCCGATACCTCGCTGATTCCGCCGGACCAACGCCTCGCCTTGCTGCTCGCGCTGCGCGACCAGGTGAACGGCGTGGCACGCGACAGCGCGTTATTCCGCCGTATCGCCGCCGAGGTCGCGGGTCAGCAGGCGCAGTTGGATGAAAAGGTGCTGCTCGAATCGCTGGGGCCGGCGCTCGACGTGCTCGCGCAACTGGGCGAGTCCGACCGCAAGGCGGTGCGCGAAATCGTCACGACGCTGACCGAAGGGATGGAGTTCGATCTGCGCGTGTTCCCCGATGAACGTTCCGGCCAGATCGTGGCGCTGCGCGGATACGACGAACTCGATCGCTATACGTATCTGGTCGCGGGCTGCGTCGGCGAGTTCTGGACCACGATGACCTACGCGCATATGCCGGGCACGCTGAAGGAATTGCCCGACACGATGACGCGCCGCGGCGTGCGCTTCGGCAAGGCGCTGCAGATGACCAACGTGCTGCGCGATTGCGCGAGGGACTTGCGGATCGGCCGCTGCTATCTGCCGCAAAGCATGCTCGACCGCCACGGCCTCGCCGCGCGGGATCTGCTGCAACCGGCCAGTTCGACGCGCGCGCGGCCGCTGCTCGTCGAGCTTCTGCGCAAGACGCTCGATCATTTTCGCGAGGCGCTCGACTATACGCTCGCGATTCCTCCCGGCGCGGTGCGTTTGCGCCTCGCGTGCCTGTGGCCGATCCTGATCGGCCTCGAGACCCTGCTGTTGCTCGCGGATAACGACGCGTGGCTCGATCCGGCCAGGGTGTCGAAGGTCACGCGCCATACCGTGTATCGGATCATCGCGTCGTCGCTGCTGCTGGTGCCGTCGAATGCGCTGGTGCGCAATGCGATAGAGAAGCGGATCCGGCGGATCGAAGCACGCTTGCAGATGTCAACGCCGGTTCGCGCGCCGCGCGAGACGTACTGAATAAAGCCCAATGTTCCCGATGCATGACGAATCGCGCGGAGTACGCGCCGATTTGATCTGGATCGTTGAATAGTCAACAATCGGGAAACCCCCAGGCCCGTACGTTCGCGCTTCGCGTTAGGCTCTTCCAAAAGAGGAGGCGACCCATGCGACAGGCGTTCAATATTGCCTTGGTGCTTTTGCTTGGCTATCTGATGGCGGACAGGGCGTTGATGCGTGCCCAGGCCGGCGAGGTTGGGACCATTACGTGTCACCAGGGCGCGGCGCTCGTCAAATCGGATGCGTTGAAGAAGGGCTTTGGAGAGGCCGGCGCGGGCGCGCAGAGCGAAAGCTTCCTGTCGAGCTGCCTCGTGACCGGACGCGGTCAGGTCGGCGATCTGATCGCGCGCGACTGACGTCGCCAGGTAGGCTGCGCGGCGCGCGCAAAGCGCCGCGAAAAAGCGCCCAGACCGCCAAGGCCCGGGCGAAGTCATCGGGAATCCGATGACGGAGGTAACCAGATATGAACTGGCCCGCGTTCGGGGATACCCGGCCGCGGGCCAGTTCGTTTGAATCGGGGTGCGCGTTCAGCGGACGCGCTAATGGGAATTTACTGACCGAAGTAGACCGACTTCGCACCGGTCGTCGCAACTGCATGGCCCGCTTGCGACGAACCGCTTACCACACCGCCGAAGCCGCTAGCCGCCTGGCCGACGCCGTTTTGCGAATCGACGCGCGCTTGCGCGGCCTGGATGTCAGCCGGGTAATGCGGGTCGGCGTGACCCGGTTGATAGCCGGCCTTTTCCAGTTGGACCAGTTCGGCGCGCACCTGAGCGCGGGTCACGGGCTGATTGGCTTGCGCGAACGAAGCGACCGGAGCGGCGATAGCGGCGGCGATGACAACGGCTTGAATGAGCGATTTCATGATACTTACCTCCAGTTTCAGGGTTTTGTCTTGCTGCGAACGTGTGTGTTCGTAGTCAGTGATTGCATTGTAGTTTTGAGAACTGGAGAGAGTAATGGTCTTTCCGGGTAATGTTTGTTGCTAAATATGAGATAAAGGCGCGGAACTTTAAGGGTTAACGCGCAACGTTTTTGGCGTTCTGTGCCGTGGCCGGTAAGGCATCGGCAGGCTCGCTCGACGAAGCAGGCACCGATCAACTGCCCGAGAAGATCGGGCCTTGTCCACCTGGCGCGAACGGCTGGAATACGTCCGCATGCGGCGTGGCCGCGGTGGCCGGCGCGCGCGCTCCGGGTTGCGTGGCCGGTTCGCGCAGCGTGAGCGCGCTGTCCGGCGTGATCGACACGCCCGGCTTCGCAAGCAGTTCGGTCTTGCGCATCGAGTCGGCCGACGTGCCGAAGTAGTAGCCGATGGTGCTGATCCACGCGACACCCAACGCGCCGACGACCACGTTGAAGAGATCCTTGTCGGTGCCGGGCAAAGGCTGCAACGCCATCAGCAGCAGAATGCCGAAGAAGCCGGAGGTGACCGCTATCGCGAGTAGCTTTGGCACCCAGTCGCGATCGGTGACGTCCATCGCGTGCGCGCCGGCGCAATCGTCGGCGGCGATGTGGGCCATGCTGGTCTGGTGCGCGAGGCTCGCCTGCGCGGCGGTTACCATCAACTGCTGCAATTGCAGCGAGTTCGCGCTTTCGGCCTGCCTGATCCTGTCGAGCGCACCGGGGTTGTTCAACGCGAGTTCCACGAAGGCGGGATCGCTCGGCGTGCCGAGCGCGTGCGAAATGATCGCGGCGGCGGCCGTCACGCCGAGGCCGCCGGGACTGTCCAAAAGCCAGGCGAGAAGCGGGGCGGTGTTGCCGATGTTCGTCGCTACCTTGGACCAGTCCATCATGCTGCTCCCAGAAGAAGATTGGATGCCATGTGCTCAGCCCAGCCGCGGCTGAAATGCGGCCATGAATGAAGATTCCTCGGATACCGCGGGCGATACCGACTCTACGACTCGAACATCGAAGGTATCCGGCTCAGACCGAACGCATCGCATGTTCCCCCGCAACACGTGCCGTCTCGAGCGAGGCCTGAAGCGGATACGCCGCCGGCGGATTCGACACGGGCCTGACCCGCGCGCCGGGCCTGGGTAGCGAGGGCTCGCCCGCGTCCTCAACCGCGTTGGCGAAGTGAGCCAGTTCGCTTTCGCGCAGGGAGAGCGTGCCGGCGTCGAGCTGCAACGCCTGCGCGTATTTGCGCGAGGCGCCGCGCAGATCGCCCTTGTGGTCAAGTGCGCGGCCCCATTCCGCGTACGACGGCGCCAGATCGGGCCGCAACGCGACGGCGCGCGTGAGCTTGTCGATCGCTTCGTCGTAGCGGCCGACCGTGACGAGCGCTTCGCCCCAGTCGTGCAGCGTATCGACGGAGTCGGGTTTCATGCGGGCGGCCTGCCTGAATGCGTCGAGTGCCTCGGTATAACGACGCGCGTGCAGCAACACGTCGCCGAGCAGACGCAGGTTTTCCGCGGTCCTCGACTTCTCGCTCGCGCCGGCGCGCAATGCTTCGAGCGCGTCGTCGATGCGATGCTGCTGTTCGAGCGCAATGCCGAGGCTCGCGTGCAGCACCGCGGAATGTCCGTACACGGTCAGCGCTTCGCGGCTCTGCTGTTCCGCTTCTTTCGAGAGTCCCTGACTGACGAGCAACCAGGCTTTGCCGGCAAGCGCCCATTGGCTTTGTTCGGACGCGGGCAGCGCGAGTACTTCGTCATAGATCGCGACGATCTCGCGGTAATCGCACTGCGCGAGCGAGCAGCGGGTTTTCTGCACTTGCGAGAACAGGTGACTGGCGAGAATGTTCGGCTCGGCGAGCCGCATCGCCTTGATCGCGATATCGCGCACGAACTTCTCGAGATTGCGTCCTTCGAACGGCACCGTGCCTTCGCGGGTGTCGAACTGGCCGCCTTCTATCTGCACGTGCGCGACGTACGAGTCCGCGCTATCGCCTGTCTTCGTGATGCCGATATGCACGGCGACGTCCGTGCGCCCGATGACGCTCTTGATGAAATGCACGGTCGTCGCATACGACATGTCCTGCCCCGGAATCTGGATATCCGGTTGCGCGTCGTTATCGGCCATCGTGTCGTGCGGAATCGATTCCGCGTCCTGACCGATCTCCTTCATCGCCGACATGATCCGCCCGGCGAGAAAGCTGGACGTGTAGCCGCGTTCGGCCAGCGTTTGCGGCGCCTCGACCGGCGGCACCAGCAATTGGCGCGTGAGCACGCCGCGCACGACGAGGCAGAGAAAGCCCATCGTCAGCACGGCGCACACCCAGGGCAATACGTACGGCCACAATTGCTTCGGACCCCGGCCGATGCAGCGGACGGTGCGCAGCCCGAATAGCACGAAGCCGCCCGAATGATGACGATCGCGGCGACTCGCGGCACTCCCGCCGACGAATGGACCGCCTTGCCCGATCATCGCCCGACGTTGACTCTGTACACCCGACATGACGCACCTCGTTTCGATCCTTCGATCGATGTTGGCAACAGCCCGACTCGGTGGAGTAACGCATCGGGCGTGCCATCGAGGCCTGGACCCGATGGATAGCGGCGTTCCGGCCTTGGGCGAGGTGATAAAGAGCGGAAAAGTGTTGCGTGCCGGCCAACGTATCGGATGCGACAGTTCGCCGGCGCAAGACACGGCGCGAAAAGTGGGTTAAGAAGACGCTTTCACGGGCCGGAAAATGAAAATGCCGCTCGGTCGCTGACCGGGCGGCATGCATCTTCACCAGTACTTCGGGCGATTTCCGCGCCGTACGTGAACGGCGCGGTTACTACGCCAGGCTCAACTCGGACTCAAACCGAACTCGGCCGCCACTTCAACAAACGGTTTTCAACGGCGGTCAACAGATAGTCGGCCGCGAGCGCCACCACGGCGAGCACGATCATCGCCGCGAATACCCCGCTTGCATTGAACGCGCCCTGCGCGGTCGAGATCAGCAGACCGATACCCTGTTTCGAACCGAGAAACTCGCCGACCACCGCGCCGACCAGCGCGAAGCCGAAGCTCACATGCAGGCTCGCGAGAATCCAGCTGAGCGCCGACGGAATCACGACCGAGGTCGTCACCTGGCGGCGCGACGCACCGAGAATCTGCGCGTTCGCGATCATATAGCGGTCGGCTTCGCGCACACCCTGGAACGCGTTGGCGAATACGACGAAGAACACCATCACGACCGCGAGCGCGACCTTCGACGCCATCCCGAGCCCGAGCGCGATCACGAACACCGAGCCGAGCACGACGCGCGGAATCGAGTTGGCGATCTTGATGTAGAGGCTGAACACGTCCGACAGCAGCTTGTTGCGGCCGAGCACGATGCCGCAGACGATGCCGCCGATCGAACCGATGATGAAACCGAGCCCGGTTTCCTCGAGCGTGATCCATACCTGCGTGAGCAGCGGGCCCTGCGACGTGCCGTTCACGAACCAGTCGACGATCTGATTGAAGATCTCGGTCGGCATCGAGAAGAAGAACGGATCGATCCACTTCAGCCGCGCGGACAGTTCCCAGCCGCCGAGCACGACCACGAGCACGAGAATGCGCAGCGAAATCACCAGTACCTGACGCTGGCGGATCTTCTTTTGCGCGATGCGCTCGACGTGAGCGAGCGACGCGGCGTCGATGCCCGACGGCATCATCTGTTGAGAGGGAGTAGACATGGTTGCCGTTCCTTGATTAACCGATTTGCACTTCTTCGCGCAGGTCGTGCCAGATGTCGCGCGAGATTTCGATAAAGCGCGAGTCGTAGCGGATCTCCGACGTGACGCGCGGACGCGGCAGATCGATTTCGTACACTTTCTTCAGCGTCGCGGGGCGCGCGGTCAGCACGAATACACGATCGGCGAGTGCGATGGCCTCCTCCAGATCGTGCGTGACGAACACCACCGAGCCGACGCCGCCCCACAACTGCAGCAGCTCGTCCTGCATCAGCGTGCGCGTCTGCATGTCGAGCGCCGAGAACGGCTCGTCCATCAGCAGGATTTCAGGCTTGTTGATGAAGGTCTGAGCCAGCGCGACGCGTTTGCGCATGCCGCCGGACAGTTGATGCGGATAGTGCTTGCCGAACCTGTCGAGGCCGACGCGCCGCAGCCATTCGTTCGCTTCCTCGTAGGCGGCCGCTTTCGAGCGGCCGCGATACAGCGGGCCGGCCGCCACGTTGTCGAGCACCGAGCGCCACGGAAACACCGCGTCGGCCTGGAACACGAAACCGATGCGCGGATCGATACCGTCCACCGGCGCCCCCATCACGCGCACTTCGCCGGTGGTCGGCTTCAGCAGGCCCGTAATCATGCTGAGCGTGGTGGACTTGCCACAGCCGGTCGGGCCGACCACCGCGACGAATTCGCCGCGTGCGACCGACATGCTGAAGTCGCGCAACGCGATGGTTGCCTTGCCGTCCGGCGAAATGAAACGGCACGACACGTTGCGCATCTCGATCGCTGGCGTATCGCGTGACGTAGGTTGATTCATCGGCGGATGCCTCGCTGTTCTCTGGCGGTTGAAAGAGCGTTACTTCGACGCGGTCTTGAGCGGCGCCGACACGTAGTCGTTGGTGTAGGTCTTGGCGAGGTCGATATGCTTGCCCTTTACCGACGGATTGAATGCCGACAGTACTTTCAGCACGGTGTCCGGGCCGTCGGCGGGCATCTTGCCGTCCTTCGTGAACATCGGCTGCGATGCTTTCAGCGCGGCCACGTACAGGTCCTTGTTGTTGCCGTAGTAATCCTTCGGCATCTTCGCGGCAATCTCTTCCGCGCTATGCGTCGCGATGAAGTTCAGCGTCTTCGCGAACGCGTGCGAGAGCTTCGCGGCCTCGTCCTTGTGCGATTCGGCCCACGCGCGCTGCACGTAGAAGCTCGAAGCGGGATACGTGCCGCCGAGCGCGGCGCGCGTGCCTTCGAGCGTGCGCATGTCGACCAGCACCTTCGCGTCGCCGGTCTTCAGCAGTTGCGACACGGTCGGCTCGGTGGTCATGCCGGCGTCGATACGGTTCTGTTTGATCGCCGCGATAAAGCTGTTGTCCGCGCCGACCGGCAGCAGCGTGTACTGCGTCGACGGCACGCCCGCGCGCTGCGCGAGGTATTGCGTGAGAAAGCTCGTCGACGAACCGAGGCCGGTCACGCCGAGCGTCTTGCCTTTCGTGTCGGCCATGCTCTTCAGCGTATCGGCCGCCTTCGCCGACACCATTTCCACTTCGCCCGGCACCTGACCGAACACCACGAGCGCCTGGACTTCCTTGCCCTTGCTCTGCAGATCGATCGTGTGATCGTAGAAGCCCACCACGCCTTGCACCGCGCCCGCGAGCAGTTCGTTTTCCGCGTCGACGCCGGCCGGCTGCGACAGCAGTTCGACGTCGAGGCCTTCGTCCTTGAAATAGCCGAGCTGCTCGGTGAGCTTGGCCGGCAGGTAGATGATCTTGGTGGCGCCGCCGACCATGATCGTGATTTTCTCGGCGTGAGCGGCTACCGAAGCGGCGGCAAGGGCGAACGCAACACCTGACACGGCGGCAATCTGGCGCAAGGTACGCATGAAGCAGTCTCCTTAGGTTGGGTCGCCGCGGGTATCGTATGCGGCGCTTTTCTGGGTGATTGGCGGCGATTATAGAAATGCGAAACCTTCTGCCAGCTTTCTGGGCCCGGCGCAAAACATGGGTGTTAACCCGAGAAACCGACCGGAAACCCGGTGACCCCGCGCCGGGATCCCCCCGTGCTTTCGCGACGGGACGGAACGTATGCGGCAAACCACACCGTGGGCGCGCAGCCCCCTTGTTTTAAGGCACAATCGACGGCCCGACTTTCGCCGTTGCCGCCATGAAGCTGCTGCTCATTGAAGACAACCCCACGCTTGCGCACTGGCTCGCGAAGATGCTGGAGCAGGAGGCATTCGCACTCGACGCCGTGCAGGACGGCGACGAAGCCGACCGCCTGCTGCGCACCAATCATTACGACGTGATCCTGCTCGATCTGAATCTGCCGAAGCTCTCCGGCAAGAACGTGCTGCGCCGGCTGCGCCAGCGCGGCGACGCGACGCCGGTGCTGATCCTGACCGCGAGCGGTTCGATCGACGAAAAGGTGGACCTGCTCGGCGCTGGCGCGGACGATTACCTCGTGAAGCCGTTCGAGGTGCGCGAGCTGATCGCGCGCATCAAGGTGGCGATTCGCCGCCAGTCGCCGTCGAAGGCAGGCGAAGTGGTGTGCGGCGATCTGTCTTTCGACATCGATACGCGCCAGTTCACGCTGAAGGGCGCGCCGCTGAACGTGACGCCGCGCGAGCGCTCGGTGCTCGAAGCGCTGATCCTGCGCCTCGGCAAGACGGTGACGAAGCCCGCGCTCGTCGACGCGATCTTCACGCTCGCGGACGAGCCGAGCGAGGACGCGGTGGAGATTTACATTTCGCGCCTGCGCAAGAAGCTCGACGGCAGCTCGGCGGCGATCGTCACGCTGCGCGGGCTCGGCTATCTGCTGCGCAAGAAAGAAGACGACCAGTAACGATGAGCAATAGCCTGCGCATACGCCTGCTGTGGTGGTTGCTCGTGCCGCTCGCGCTTTATGTGCTGGTGACCGGCGAGACCGAATACGACAATGCGCGGCGCACCGCGAATCTCGTGCAGGACAATCAACTGGTTGCGTCGGCGCGCATGATCGCGGGCGAAGTCGAATGGATGGACGGCTTTCTGCGCGTCGACGTGCCGCCCGCCGCGCTCGAAATTTTCGCGTCGCCGTATCGCGACCAGGTGTTCTACAGCGTGCGCGTCGACGACGGGCGGCTGCTCGCGGGCACGCCGGATTTTCCGCCGCGGCCGGCGCGGGCGCCCGACGTGCCAGACCACTACTACACCGGCTTGCACGGCCAGCAGGTGCGCGCGGTCGATATCACGCGGCTCATGTACGACAACGGCGTCACGCGCCGCGTGCGGGTGACGGTCGGCAAGACCATGCGCTCGCGCGATGCGATGACGCAGCAGCTATGGCAGCCGCAACTGGTGCGGCAGCTCGTGATGATCGCGCTGGCCGTCGCGCTCGTCTGCATCGGGCTCACGTTCGAATTGCGGCCGCTGATGAAGGTGAAGGACGAGGTTGCGGATCGCGATCCGATGCAGCTCGAGCCGATCCGCGTCGAGCGTTTGCATTCGGAATTGCGGCCCATCGTCGATGCGATCAACCAGTGCATCGCGCGGCTCGGCGTGCAGGTGGCCGCGCAGCGCCGCTTTATCGCCGATGCCGCCCATCAGTTGCGCACGCCGCTGACGGTACTCGGCACGCAGTTGCAGTTCGCGCGGCAACAGGACGGCCTGAATTCCGCGCTCGACGAAGCATTGGCCGCGATGCATCGAAGCAACCGCTCGATGGTCGGCCTCACCAACAAGCTGCTGTTGCTCGCCCAGGCCGAGGCCGCCGACAATACGCAACTCGCGATGGAAAGCGTCGATCTCGTGCCGCTCGCGATGGAGGTCGTCGAAGATCTCGCGGTGCTCGCGCAGGCGCGCGAGATCGATCTCGGCGCTGAACTGCATGGGGTGGCGCCGGTGGTCGGGCATCGTGGGCTGTTGCAGGCGCTGATCGCGAATCTCGCGGACAACGCGATCCGGTATACCGGCAGCGGCGGCCACGTGACGGTCGCCGTCAAAGCCGATGCCGGAACGGTCACCGTGAGCGTGATCGACAACGGACCGGGCATTCCGGCCGAGGCGCGCAGCCGCGTGTTCGAACCGTTCTTCCGCGCATCGACGGATACGGACGGCACGGGCCTCGGGCTTGCGATCGTGCGCGAAATCGCGGACACGCATCGCGGCGAGATCACGCTGAAGGCGGGCGACGGTGGCAAGGGGCTGCATATCGCCGTGACGTTTCCGCGCGCCGTGGCGAAGTGATTTGACGCGACCCGGGGTAAACCCGAGGTTCGTGCAGAAAACGTTTCCGTGACAGCGTCTAGAAGGATTTGCCCGTTCAGAATCACGGGCAGGCGACCCGTGTAGCGCCGGAGCAGATGCGCAACATAACGGAGACACCCGCAATGAAGCTTTCCCTGGCGCGTTTTTCGCGCGCGGCCTATGCCGCTGTTGCCGCGTCGTTCGCGTTCTGCGCGTTTGCGAAACTCGCGATGCCCGCGCAAGCAGCGCCGGAGAAATTCGTGATCATGGTGGGCGGCATCAACAAGCTCATCTATCTGCCGGCGCGTCTCGCGGAACAACTCGGCTATTTCAAGGCGGAAGGACTCGACGTCGAACTTCTGTCGCAACCGACCGGGATCGACGGCGAAAACGAAATGCTTGCGGGCGCGGTGCAGGGCGTGGTCGGCTTCTACGATCACACGATCGATCTGCAGGCGCGCGGCAAGGAGGTCAAGACGATCGTCGTGTTCAGCCAGGTGCCCGGCGAGGTGCAACTGGTCGCCGCGCAATCGGCCAGTTCGATCCGAAGCATGGCCGACGTGCGCGGCAAAACGCTCGGTGTGACCGGACTTGGATCTTCGACCAGCTTTCTCACGCAATACCTCGCGCAACGCGCGGGAGTGCCCTCGACCCAATATACGCTGCTGCCGGTCGGCGCGGACGGCAGCTTTATCGCGGCGCTCCGGCAAGGACGCATTCATGCGGGCATGACCACCGAGCCGACGGTTACGCAATTGCTGAAAGCGGGCGACGCGAAAGTTCTCGTGGACATGCGTAACGTGGAGGGCACACGCGCCGCGCTCGGCGGCACGTATCCGGCGTCGAGTCTTTATGTGCCAACCGCGTGGCTTGACGCGCATCCGGGGCAAGCCGCGCAACTGGCGCGCGCGTTCGTCAGAACACTGCGCTATATGCATACGCACAGTGCCGAGGAGATTGCCGCACGGATGCCGAATGAGGATATCGGTAACGACCGGGCGCTGTACGTGAGCGCGTTGCGCGCGTCGCTGCCAATGTACACGGTGGACGGCAGGATGCCAGCAGATGGACCGCGGACCGTGCTTGAGGTGCTATCGGGTTTCAATCCGGCGGTGAAAGGGCGGCATATCGATCTGTCGCGAACCTTCACCAATCAGTTCGTGGATCAGGTGAAGCCGTGAACGCAGGCGCGTTTCCGGCATTTCCTGCCGGTATGGCGCCTTGAGTGTATAAGGATCGACGCATCGTGTTTTCAGGTAGCTTGCGTGGACGCTTGTTGTGGTGGCTGCTGTTGCCGCTCGCGGCGTTCGTGTCCATTTCGGGCGCGATTTCGTATCGCTTCGCGCAGACCACGGCGGACCTCGTGCAGGACAACGCGCTGCTGTCGTCGATGCGGATCATCGGCGAGGATGTCGACTGGGACAATGGTTCGGTGTCGATCGAGATCCCGCCCGCCGCGCTCGAACTGTTCGAGTCGCCGGAGCAGGACAGCGTGTTCTATCGTGTCGAGGCAAGTGGCCACCGTCTGCTGGCAGGTACGCCCGGCTTGCCGCTGCCGCCGCACGTGAGCGACAGCCCCACGCTTTATTCGACGCATTTCGACGACGGTCGCCCCGCGCGCGCGGTCGCCTATGTGCGGCAACTCTACGATTCGGGCCGCACCGAAGAAGTGATCGTAGCGGTCGCGAAGACCGAAGGCTCGCGCGATGCGATGCTATGGCGCCTGTTGCGCCCGCAGTTATCAAGCGAAGTACTGACGCTGGTACTCGCGATGGTCTTCGTCTATCTCGGCCTGACTTTCGAATTGCTGCCGCTGATGAAAGTGAAAGACGACGTCGCCGATCGCCATGCGTCGCAGTTCGAGCCAATTCGCGTGGCGCGCCTGCATGTCGAATTGCGGCCGATCGTCGACGCGATCAATCAGTGCATTGCGCGCATGGGTCAGCAGGCCGTGACGCAGCGGCAATTCATTTCCGATGCTGCGCACCAGTTGCGCACGCCGCTTGCATTGCTGGTCGCGCAGATCCAGTTCGCGCGGCAACGCGATAGCCGCGATGCGCCGCTGGCCGAAGCGCTCGCGGGTATGCACAAGAGTAGCCGCAAGCTGACCACCTTGACCAACAAGCTGTTGCTGCTCGCGCAGGCCGAGTCGGCCGCGCCATCCAACTCGCGCGAGCGCATTGATCTGAGCGCATTGATCGCGGGTGTGCTCGAGGAGTTAATTGCGTTCGCGCAGTCGCGTGGAATCGATCTGGGCGCGGAACTGCAAGACGGCTTATATGTGGCCGGCGACGAAGCGCTCACCGCGGCACTCGTCACCAATCTCGTCGACAACGCGCTGCGCTATACGCACACGGGTGGCCACGTCACCGTGCAGACGCAGCGCCGCGACGAGATGGCGGTCGTGCGCGTGATCGACAACGGGCCGGGTCTCGGCGCCGAAGCGCGAGAGCGTGTGTTCGAGCGTTTCTATCGCGCGTCGAGTCATGCCGAGGGAACGGGACTCGGTTTGCCGATCGTGCGCGAGATTGCGCATCGCCAGGGTGGTACGGTGTCGCTCGAATCGAACGAAGGCGGCGTGGGTCTTGTCGTCACGGTCGAAATGCGGTTATGGGCAGCCACAAGCTGATCGAACCAACCGGTTCATCAGGCGAGATCAGGGAAGGAGGGAAAAAGATGAAACTGCTGCTCGTGGAGGACGACGCCGAGCTTGCCCGTTGGGTGATGAACCTTATGCAGATCGAACAATTCGCGATCGACTGGGCGCAGAACGGCGAATGCGCTGAAACGCTGCTCGGCCTGCAATGCTATGACGCGGTGCTGCTTGATCTGCGCCTGCCGGGTATCAGCGGCAAGGAGGTACTCGCGCGTCTGCGCCGCAAGCGCGATAACGTGCCGGTACTGATGTTGACTGCGAACGGCTCGACCGATGACAAGGTCGCGTGCTTCTCGGCCGGCGCCGACGACTATGTGGTCAAGCCTTTCGATGCCCGAGAACTGGTGGCGCGCATCAAGGCGCTGATTCGCCGTCAGGCGGCGGGCGACAAAGGACAGTCGATCGAATGCGGCGATCTGCGCTATCAGTTCGATTCGCGCGAATTCATGCTGCAAAACGAACGCTTGCCGTTACGTCGCCGGGAACATGCGATTCTCGAGACGTTGATGCTGAAGCAGGGCAAGACGGTTTCGAAAGCGACGCTGATGGACAAGATCTTCACGCTCGACGAAGAGCAGAGCGCCGACGCAATCGATATCTATATCCACCGTCTGCGCAAGCATCTCGCGGCGTCGAGCGCGAAGATCATGACCTTGCGTGGACTGGGCTACATTCTGCGCGAAGAGGAGCCGTGCGAGGCGTTTGCCGGGACGTGACCTGACTTGAGATTGCGTTGCTTCGCCGGGGAATAGGAGACCATAACCTTTCGCTCGCCTTTCTATTGTCAATGCCGTGCCGTTCTAGTGTTTTCACCGACTTCTGCCGCGCCGTCGCGAAAGAGGCGTGAAGGATTGACCTGACTATTCTTGGCTTCGCTATTCAAGCGATATCGGATCAATTCAACACAGCAGGATCGGAGGAGATGATGGGTAAGAAGACCAGATTGCTGTTCGCGGCAGGCACCGGTGCATTGACGATGAGCGGTGCGCACGCGCAATCGAGCGTGCAACTCTACGGCTTGATGGATTTGAGCGCGGTGTCATATCAGACCAATGCGAATGCCGACGGCAAGCATGTGATTTCGATGGGCATCAACGGTGAGCCGTGGTTCAGCGGCAGCCGCTTCGGCATGAAAGGCGCGGAAGATCTCGGTGGTGGGCTGAAGGCGATCTTCCGGCTCGAAGCGGAATACCGCGTGAGCGACGGCGGGATGGAAGACCCGGGACAAATATTTGACCGCGATGCCTGGGTCGGCTTCGAGAGCGATACATTCGGCAAGGTCACCGCCGGCTTCCAGAATACCGTTGCACGCGACGCCGCGGCGATTTACGGCGACCCCTACGGCAGCGCCGCATTGACCACCGAAGAAGGCGGCTGGACCAATGCGAATAACTTCAAGCAACTGATTTTCTACGCGGGCAGCGCGACTGGCACGCGTTATGAAAACAGCGTGGTCTGGAAGAAGCTCTTCACGAACGGCGTATTTGCCGCAGCAGGCTACGCGTTCGGCAATCACACGAGCTTCGGCACCGACGCGACCTACACCGGCGCCCTTGGTTACAACGGCGGCCCGTTCAACGTGTCCGCGTTTTACAACCACGTCAACAACGGCGGTTTCACGAACCAGGCGTATTCGATCGGCGGCAACTACACGTACAGCATCGTGCGTCTGAACGCCGGTTACTTCCACTACTCGGGTGATCAGGGCGCGCTCGGTCAACGTCACGACAATGCGTGGACCGTGTCGCTCAAACTATCGCCGAAGGGGCCGTTCGATTACGCGATCGGTTATCAGCAGATGCATGCATCGAATGCCGCATTCGACGACACGGGTGGCACCGCGAATGCCAACCTCGGCTTCAATCCCGGCGGCGGTACTGCAAGCGGTTATAAGGAGACCTTGTATGCGTCGATGTTCTATCACATGTCGAAGCGCACCGAACTCTATATTGCAGGCGATTACATGAAGCTGCACGACGGCTACGTCGTCGCGACGACATTCGGCGCGAAGAACCAGCTCGAATTGACGACGGGCATTCGTACACGGTTCTGATCTCGATATCCGCTTGTACCGGCGAGGCGGCGCGCTCTGAAAGGCGCCGCCCTATTCGTGGCCAAAGCAGGTGTTTAAATCGACAGCTTTAAAACTCAAATTCTCCGACAGGCAGAATCTGGTTATGGTGTAAATTGCAGGCGTAAGCGATGAGCGAAATATTCGCCGTTACTTCATCAGCTCAATGCCGGAAATCGTAACGCTCGCATTCCTGAATAGATTGAAGCCGGGCATTGCATTGACCGTGGACTTGACGTCGCGGTGATCCTGCTCGATCAGATTGGCCAGATACCTTGTGCTGGTAAATGTTATTACCATGGTGGACTTTCATCGGTGAATAGATTCAATGAAAGAGCCGGTGAGCATGGGGGCTATACCGGATAGGCAATCGAGGATAAAGGGAGGAATTTACCAACCGTTGAGGAACCGGAAAGGGCACCCGGGAGAAAGTACGGCAGTGCGCGGGTTTGCGCGTAGCGGGCCAGGGTCGGGGTACAGTGCGTGGGCGTCGTCACCACTGTCAGCCCGCCTTCTGTCACTACGAATTCGATGGTACGACAACAAATGATCAACTTCGATACACCGATCGAAACATATCTTGCGCATTTGAATCTCGGCCTGCTGCCGAACCTCGCGATGAGAGCCTTCACGGATATGTACATGTTCAGAGGGCTCGTGCTTATTCCTATCTTGTGGTGGATCTGGTTTCAACCCAGCGAACGTCAGGAATGGCACCGCGAAGTGGTCGTTGCGACCGTTGTTAGTGGTTTGCTGGCGCTCGCCGTCGGACGATTACTCGCTAACACTCTGCCATTCCGGGTGCGCCCCGTTTATGATACTGATTTGCATTTGCACTTTGCTTCAGAATCTCTGTATGACGCGATGCTGTCCAAATGGAGTTCATTCCCGAGCGACCATGCGATGTTATGGATGTCAGTCGCGACAGGTATTTTTATCGTTTCCCGTCTCATTGGCGTGCTCGCATTTCTTTACACGGCAATCTTCATCTGTTTGCCGCGCGCTTACTTCGGCTTCCACCATCCCACCGACCTGCTCGCAGGCGCGGCGATCGGCATTGCCATTACTTTTCTGATGACGCGAACCTCGATCCGGACACGTTATGCCGCGCCATTGTTGCGATGGATCAAGCGCTACCCTGGGCCTTCGTACATGCTGGCGTTCATCTTGTGCTACGAACTCGTTACGCAGTTCGATGAACTTCGCAGGATTGCGAGTGTGGCTTCAAAAGTGCTTTGATCGTGATCGTCGCTGCGCGTGAACTTGCGACAGGCGACTTTACCGGTAACAGCGGACGCATAGCGGCCCGCGACGGCGGACCGTTACCCCGCCGACATCCGGCTCGCGTTCCGCGGCACTTTACTTTCCCCGGCGCTGCCGCCCGCGGCGGAACCCACCTGCACCGCCGCCCCGCGCCTGATCGTCGATTCGCGCACCACCAGATGTGGATCGAGCATCGAATAACCGGCGCTTTCTCCGGCGTTGCCATGCAGTTCGTCGATCAGCTTCGTCATCGCGAGCTCGCCCATCCTCTCGCTCTGAAAATCCACCGACGTCAGCGACGGCGACGCGTATTCGCCATACGGCACGTTGTCGAAGCCGGCCACCGACACGTCCCGCGGCAACTGGAAACCGAGTTCACGTGCTTCCTTGATGAAGCCGAGCGCGATCAGGTCGTTGTAGCAGATCACCGCGTCCGGGCGTTTCGGGCCGAGCATCAGTGCCGAGCACGCATGCTCGCCGGCGGCGGCCGACGGGCTCCGTGCGTCGTGAACGTCGAGCGGCAGGCCGAATTCGTCGAGACAGGTGCGGATGCCGCGAATCCGTTCGTCGTTCCAGCGTGAACGGCCAAAGCCGAGATAGGCGATGTGCGTGTGGCCGAGTTTGAGCAGATGATTCGCGAGCATGTAGCCCGCGAGGTTGCTGTCGGTGCCGACGCTCGAAATCTGGAAGCGCGTGCTGCGTCCGAACAGCACGACGGGTTTGCCGAGGTCGAGCAGCCATTGCACGGAATCGTCGGGCATGCGCGAACTGACGATCATGCCGTCGACACGCAGCGCGAGCGATTCGATCAGCGTCTTTTCCCGTTCCTGACTCTCTTCGGTATCGACGAGCAGCAGCGTGTAACCGTGTTGCAGGGCGACGCGGTTGGCACCCTTCACGATATTGGTGAAATGCGGATTGCGGATGTCGAGGATCGCGAGACCGATGGTGTGCGTGCGCCCGGTGATCATCGAACGGGCGAGCGGATTCGAGCGATAGCCGAGCTGTTCGATGGCTTCCTTGAGCCGGGTCTCGACGGCCGGGGTGAAACGCTGTGCCCCATTCATGTACTTCGATACGGTCGCGACCGACACGCCTGCTGCGGCCGCGACGTCGCGAATGGTGGCACTCTTCTTCATCGATAGTGGATAACGTTTTCCGGTACTTTTTTATAGTATCGATAATCCCATGCAAACGCGAGCGCGACAAATCGAAGAACGGAGACACGAGATAACCCATGACGATCAAGGTAAAAGGACTGCGCTGGTGGATGATCGGGCTGCTCACGCTCGGCACGATCACCAACTATCTCGCGCGCAGTTCGCTGAGCGTGGCCGCGCCGACGGTGCTGCACCATCTGAACATTTCCACGCATGAATACGGCTGGATCACCGGAGCGTTCCTCGTCATGTATCCGGTCGGCGCGCCGCTGACCGGCTATCTGATGGATCGCGTCGGGCTGCGCATGGGCTTTTTGATGTGCGGTGTCGCGTGGTCGCTGATCTGCATCGCGCACGGTTTCGCGTCGGGCTGGCTGGGGCTCTTCGTGCTGCGCGGCCTGCTCGGCCTCGTGGAGGCCGCATTCATTCCGGGCGGCATGCGCGCGGCGGCGTACTGGTTTCCGTCGCAGGAACGCGGCACGGCCGCGGGGGTGTTCAACCTCGGCACGTCGACCGGCGCGATCTTCGCGCCGCCGCTGATCGCATGGTCGATCCTGCGCTATAGCTGGAATGTCGCGTTCATCATCGTCGGCGCCCTGGGGCTTGCATGGGCGGTGCTGTGGCTGCTGCTCTACCGGCATCCGGACCGTCACCCGGCGCTGTCGAAGGAAGAGGCCGCGTACATCGGTGCATCCCGGGAGGCGGGTTGGCGCGCCGCCGACGGTTCGCAGCCGAAGCTCTTCGAGATCCTCGGGCAGCGCAATTTCTGGGGCATCGCGCTGCCGCGCTTCTGCGCCGATCCGGTGTGGGGCACGCTGGTCTACTGGATGCCGCTCTATCTGTACCAGGCGCGCGGCTTCGATCTGAAGGCGCTCGCGCTGACCGCGTGGCTGCCGTTCGTCGCGGCCGACCTCGGCTGCATGGTCGGCGGCCCGCTGTCGGCGTGGCTGAAGCGCCGCTTCGACGTGCCGATCGTCGACGGCAAGCGCATCGCGTTCACGATGGCCGCTTTCCTGATGACCGGCATGGCGGGCGTCGGCTTCGTCCACGATCCGGCGGTGGCGGTGTTTCTGCTGTGCCTCGGCGGCTTCGCGCATCAGACGCTGTCGATCACGGTGATCTCGATGTCGGCCGATCTGTTTCCGCGCCGCGAAGTCGGCACGGTGACCGGTCTCGCCGCGCTCGTCGCGGGGCTCGGCAACTTCGCGTTCACGATGACGATAGGCTGGTTCGTCACGCGCGTCGGCTATACGCCATTTTTCGTCGCGCTCGGTTTGGGCGATCTGATCGGCGCGGCGTTGCTGTGGACGCTCGTTCGTCGTTCGTCGACGGCGCCGGAAGCTCGCGGCGCGGAAAGCGCGCGCGTGAGGTTGGACGGGGCTGTCGATTCCCGTTGATTCCGCCGTTCGCCACGAGCAGTTCGCAAGTCATGCCCTGCATGCCGTCGGCTCTTTCCAGGAGTCAAATTGCTCGATCGGACGAAAATGTTCGTTTTTGAAAACCTGACGAACGCTGAAGAAAAGGTAAGGCGACCAGCGGCGGCTGTTTATCCGGCGAAAAAAACCTCGACGCCGGAAGTTGTGACGGCATCGGCCATTTCATCGGGCAGCGGGGCGTCGGTGAAGAGTTTGTCAATCTGGTTCAGGTGCCCTTGCCGCACGAGCGCCGGGCGTCCGAACTTCGAATGGTCGGCCACCAGAAACGTGGTGCGCACGTGTTCGATGATTTCCTGTTGCCGTGCATTGAGCGTGATGCGAGTCGGCCTGTTCATGGTCGTCAGTCAGGTTTTGTAGCGGCGAAGTTTTGTGCGTTCAGGTTCGCATCCGAACAATCTGGCCCGGTCGGGCCTAATCGGCGCATGTTTGCGTCGGCCGATTATAGGCACGCGGAGCAAGGCCACGCGCGGTGAAGGCGCTGAATCCTGAGAAAATTCAACGACATTCACTATCGTTAACCCCTACCAAAAAATTCGAAAACGAACTTTCGATTTTCGAAGTTGTTCCTTATAGTTCGAAATTAGGCCACGCTCGAGGCTGCGTCGGGCACCTGAGGCGGTACCGACAACCCGAGGCGGTACCAACATTAAGGAGACTGCGCCATGCATGCGCGCACACAACTCGAACAGGTGGTCTACAAGCAGGGGCCGGACTGGCCGATTTATGCGCGTCGCGTCCTGTTCTGGAATTGGTTCATGTGGCTGCTCAATTTCTCGGACCGGGGTCTCATCGGGCCGCTGCTGCCGCTGATCATCGCCGAGTTCGGCATTTCCTATGCGACAGCCGGCGGACTCGTCTCGTTCTTCTTCATCGGCTACCTCTCGACGTTCTTCGGCGGTCTGCTGGCGGACCGCTACGGCCGCAAGCCGATGACCGTCATTTCGGTATTCGGCTTT
This sequence comes from Paraburkholderia sp., assembly GCF_047605525.1. Classification (GTDB taxonomy): domain Bacteria; phylum Pseudomonadota; class Gammaproteobacteria; order Burkholderiales; family Burkholderiaceae; genus Paraburkholderia. The sequence continues at coordinate 50,478 of NZ_JASGFN010000019.1, forward strand.
GGCGTGGCGACCTGCCTGACCGGACTCGTCACGGGCGTTAAATCCTTCGCGGCCGTGCGCGTGATGACTGGCATCTTCGAGGGGCTGCAGTATCCGGCCGCCGCCGCCTGGGTAAGCGAGAGCTTTCCGTATAAGCAACGCGGCCGTGCGCTCGCGATCTGGGAGACCGGCTACAGCCTGGGCACGCTGGCGGGCATCGCGGCCGCGACGGTCGTCGGCGCACATATGGGCTGGCGTGCCGTGTGGCCGATCTGTGGCGTGATCACGCTCCTGTCGGGATTTATCTTCATGCGTCGCGTCAAGGAGCGGCCCAGAATCGAAACGCCGGGTCACGACGAAGCGGTCGCGCTACATATCGACAAAGGCACGTCGCGCATTCGCGATGTGATCGGCATGCGCAATGTCTGGGTCGTGTTCGTGATGCACGGGCTGTACAACTTTACCTTCTGGATGGCCGCCACCTGGATTCCGGCGTATGCCATCAAGGTGCATCACATGTCGTTCCTCAATGGCGGGCTGATGTCGGCCACGCTGTTCGGCGGCGTGTCCATCGGCCTCGTGCTGAGCGGCTTTCTCGCGGATCGCATCGGCCGCAAGCGCACCATCAGCGTTCTCACGCCGATTTCTGCGGTGTGCCTCTGGGGCTTCACACAGGCGCAAAGCGTGCCGATGCTATTCGTGCTGATGGTGCTGGGCGGAGTATTCGGCGCTTATATCTCGACGGCCATCGCGCTGGTGATGGACTCCACCGATCCGCGCCTCGCGGGCACCGCGTTCGGCGTGGCGCTATTCGGCGGCGAGGTCGGCGCGGTGCTCGGGCCGTTGTCGGGCGGCATCCTCGCGCAGGAACTCGGGCTTCAGAGCGCGATTCTCGCGCTGCCCATCTCGCTTCTGATTGCGGCGGTCTTCGTGTGGTTCGCGCACGAACCGCAGCGCGAAGCGCGCGGGGCAGTGAAGCCGAATCTGGAATCCCAGACCTGATCGTCGCCGTTCTATTCCATTTTCTTTGCGCACCGAGGCCAGTATGGAAAGCAAACCGAACATCATCCTCATCCTGAACGACGACATGGGCTACTCGGACATCGGGTGCTACGGTGGGGAAATCGAAACGCCGAATCTGAATCGGCTCGCCCGCAACGGCCTGCGCTACTCGCAGTTCTATAACACCGCGCGTTGCAGTCCCTCGCGCGCTTCGCTGCTGACGGGACTTCATCCGCATCAGACCGGTATCGGCGTGCTGACATACGACTATGGTCCCGAAGGCTATGCGGGGAATCTGAACAAACAGTGCGTGACGATCCCGGAAGTGCTGAAGTCGAATGGTTATCGCACGTACATGAGCGGCAAATGGCACGTGGCGAGCAGCCTGGACGAACCCACCGACACCTGGCCGATGCAGCGCGGCTTCGACGAGTTCTTCGGCACGATCATCGGCGCGGGCAGCTTCTACGATCCCAACACGCTCACGCGAGGCAACACCAATATCGAGCATGAGGCGTCGGAGAAGGACGAGTTCTTCTACACCGATGCGATCAGCGACGAGGCGGTGTCCTTCATCCAGAAGCATGTGTCGGAACATCCCGGCAAGCCGTTCTTCCAGTATATCGCCTACACCGCGCCTCACTGGCCGCTGCACGCGCATGAGGAGGACATCGCCAGGTACAAGGGCCGTTTCGACGCGGGCTGGGACGCGCTTCGCGAAGCGCGTCTGAAGCGACTCGTGGACGATGGCATCCTGCGCGACATCTGGCGCCTGAGCGAGCGCGATCCCACGCAACCCGAATGGACCGAAGCCGACCATAAGGCGTGGCGTTTGCGCTGCATGGAAGTCTATGCCGCACAGATCGACCGCATGGATCAGGGCATCGGCAGAATCATCGCGGCGCTCGAGCAGAACGGCCAGCTCGACAACACGGTCATCATCTTCCTCTCGGACAACGGCGCGTGCGCGGAAGACATTCCTGAAGGCGTGACCGTGGATGACCTCGTCAACAATCTCAAGATTGCCAGATCGCACACGCGAAAGGGCGCGGAAGTGCGCTTTGGGAACAATCCGGACCTGATGCCGGGCGCGGAGGATACCTACCAGAGCTACGGCACGGCGTGGGCGAATCTCTCGAACGCGCCGTTCCGGCTCTACAAGCACTGGATTCACGAGGGTGGCATCTCGACGCCCTTCATCGTTCACTGGCCGAACGGCATCGAGGCGAAAGGCGAAATCCGTCATTCGCCAGGCTATCTGCCGGACGTGATGGCGACGGTGCTGGACATCACCCGTGCGACGTATCCTGAGCAGCATGCCGGCAACAACATCGCGCCGCTCGAAGGGCACTCGTTGCGCACGTCGTTCGTCGAGGACGCCGGCGAGCGCCCCTCGATGTTCTGGGAGCATGAAGGCAATGCCGCCGTGCGCATCGGCAAATGGAAGCTGGTGAAGCGATACCCGAATCCATGGGAGCTTTACGATATGGACGCGGACCGCACGGAACTCAACGATCTCGCTGGCCAGTACCCGGATCGCGTGGCGGCGATGGCGAGCGAATACGATGCATGGGCGGCGCGCTGCGGCGTGATTCCGCGCGAGAAGATTCTCGCGTTGATGGCGGAGCAGGACGAGCCCGCATTCTGGGAAAAGGACGACGAAACAAAATGAATGAACCCCGGTTTCGCGACGCTGGCGCGCCGCGGGCGTGCTGCACGCCGCATCGAAGCGCTCAGAGCGACTGCAGGAGCGAGCCGCGCGATGCCGTTGCGGAACCGGGCTACGAAGGCACGCTCATTCAATTGAAGGGCCGGGCATTCGAGATGGGGACCGACGCGGTCGAAGGCTTTGCCAGCGATGGCGAAGGTCCTGCTCGTCGTGTGTTCGTTGCCGATTTCGCGCTCGGCGCGACGACCGTCACCAATCGCGAATTCGGTGCGTTCGTGCGGGCGACCGGCTATATCACGACTGCGGAGCAGATCGGGACGTCGTTCGTTTTCTATCTGCAGGTGACCGCGTCGCGCCGGGAACAGATGCGACGTGTCGCGCCGGGATTGCACTGGTGGCTGGATGTCGAAGGCGCCTGCTGGCAACGGCCCGAGGGGCCGGGTTCCCACATTCACGACCGCCCCGGCCATCCTGTCGTGCATATTTCGTGGGATGACGCGCAAGCCTATTGCGCATGGGCGAAGTGTCGGCTGCCGACCGAAGCCGAATGGGAATTCGCGGCACGCGGCGGACTGATCGGGAAGCGCTATCCGTGGGGCGACGTGCTGGAACCGGACGGACGCGCGCGCTGCAATATCTGGCAGGGCGACTTTCCCCGTTCGAGCACCGCCGAATGGGGCATCGGCCCGATGCACGCGGACGCTTTCGAGCCGAACGGACTCGGCTTCTACAACATGAGTGGCAATGTCTGGGAGTGGTGCGCCGACTGGTTCTCGCCGCAATATCACGCGCTCACCGAACCGGACGATCCGCGCCTCGATGTGCCAACGGGCAAGCGCTCCATGCGCGGGGGCTCATTCCTGTGCCACGATTCCTATTGCAATCGCTACCGTGTCGCCGCGCGAAGTTCCAATACGCCGACGACGTCCGCAAGCAATATCGGATTTCGGGTGGCGGACTCATTTTGTTGATAGGCCCGTGGTAAGGCTACGCAGCGGTTCACCGTGACGATTAAAACTCCGGGTCGCGTCAGCCTGCTGGTGTGCCAGGGCGTCGCCGCGGCGCTGGCCGATCGATATGTTCCGTGGACTTGCCGGAACCATTTCCAACAGAACGTGACGACCCTGCCGCCGCGCAAACCGCGAATCAGCCACCATGCCAATGCAACCCATTCTCATCTGAAAATAATTCGAAGGTCCCAAGTCATCTATAAGATATCTGTCTTAAGAGATAGGTAATTGCCCGCAAAGCCTTGCCTGACGGGGCTCGACCCCTTTGGATGTGGTCTCTGGACCTGTTTGTCCGGCAGCAGATAGTGGAAAACGCGCATATACTCTCGGTCGTGCCGCAAACCCCGGGGGCCGTGGGTTGCATCGTGTCGCACGGCGCCGTAGCCGCCGCGCCGCGATTTGCACTGGCTCCGCCAACGCTCTGTCTACCACTTCCTAGCAAAGCCTCAATCATGTCCACATCGCCGAAGATCATCTACACCCTGACCGACGAAGCGCCCGCACTGGCGACGTATTCGCTGCTGCCGATCGTCAAGGCGTTCACGCGCTCGTCCGACGTGCTCGTTGAAACGCGCGACATCTCGCTCGCCGGCCGGATCATTGCCGCATTTCCGGACTACCTGACCGCGGAACAGAAGGCTTCCGACGATCTGGCGGAGCTCGGTGGACTCACCACGCGCCCGGAAGCGAACATCATCAAGCTGCCGAACATCAGCGCATCGGTGCCGCAGTTGAAAGCCGCGATCGCCGAGCTGCGCGACCAGGGCTACAAGCTGCCGTCGTATCCGGACGTCGCGACGACCGACGCCGAGAAGGACGTCAAGGCTCGCTACGACAAGATCAAGGGCAGCGCCGTGAACCCGGTGCTGCGCGAAGGCAACTCGGACCGTCGCGCGCCGCTGTCGGTGAAGAATTACGCGCGCAAGCATCCGCACAAGATGGGCGCCTGGAGCGCGGATTCGAAGTCGCACGTCGCGCACATGAGCGGCGGCGATTTCTACGGCAGCGAGAAGTCGGCGCTGATCGCGCAAGCCGGTAACGTGAAGATCGAACTGACCGCCGCCGACGGCACGAAAACGGTCCTGAAGGAAAAGACGCCGGTGCAGGCGGGTGAAATCATCGACGCGTCGGTGCTGAGCAGGAACGCGCTGCGCAGCTTCATCGAGGCGGAAATCGCCGACGCGAAGAACAAAGGCGTGCTGTTCTCGGTGCACCTGAAGGCGACGATGATGAAGGTCTCGGACCCGATCATCTTCGGTCACGTGGTGTCGGTGTTCTACAAGGACGTGCTGGCGAAGCACGCCGACGCGCTCGCCAAGGTCGGCTTCAACCCGAACAACGGCATCGGCGATCTGTACGCGCGCCTGAAAGACCTGCCCGCTGAAACGGCCGCCGCGATCGAAGCCGACATCAAGGCGCAGTACGAACAGCGCCCGCCGCTCGCGATGGTCAACTCGGACAAGGGCATCACGAGCCTGCACGTGCCGAGCGACGTGATCGTCGACGCATCGATGCCGGCGATGATCCGCGAGTCCGGCAAGATGTGGGGCGCCGACGGCGCGCTGCACGACGCGAAAGCGGTGATTCCGGACCGTTGCTATGCCGGCGTGTACCAGGCGGTGATCGAAGACTGCAAGCAGCACGGCGCGTTCGATCCGGTCACGATGGGTACGGTGCCGAACGTCGGTCTGATGGCGCAAGCGGCCGAGGAATACGGCTCACACGACAAGACGTTCCAGATTCCGGCGAACGGCGTGGTCCGCGTGACCGACGAAGCCGGCGCGGTGCTGCTGGAGCAGCCGGTCGAGCAGGGCGACATCTTCCGTATGTGCCAGACCAAGGACGCGCCGATCCGCGACTGGGTCAAGCTCGCGGTGAACCGCGCCCGCGCGACCAACACGCCGGCCGTGTTCTGGCTCGACGCGGCGCGCGCGCACGACGCGCAGATCATCAGGAAGGTCGAGCAGTACCTGAAGGATCACGACACGAGCGGCCTCGACATCCGCGTGATGACGCCGGTCGACGCGGCGAAGTTCTCGGTCGAGCGCATCCGCGCGGGCAAGGACACGATTTCGGTCACCGGCAACGTGCTGCGCGATTACCTGACCGACCTGTTCCCGATCATGGAACTGGGCACCAGCGCGAAGATGCTGTCGATCGTTCCGCTGATGGCCGGCGGCGGCATGTTCGAAACCGGCGCGGGCGGTTCGGCGCCGAAGCACGTGCAGCAGTTGGTGGAAGAAGGCTTCCTGCGCTGGGATTCGCTCGGCGAATTCCTCGCGCTGGCGGCGTCGCTCGAGCATCTGGCGAATGCGTATCACAACCCGAAGGCGCAGATTCTCGCGAAGACGCTCGATCAGGCGACCGGCAAGTTCCTCGACAACGACAAGTCGCCGGCGCGCAAGGTCGGCGGCATCGACAACCGCGGCAGCCACTTCTATCTCGCGATGTACTGGGCCGAAGCACTGGCCGCGCAAACCGACGACGCGGCGCTGCAGGCGCAGTTCGCGGGCATTGCGAAGGCGATGGCCGACAACGAGACGAAGATCGTCGCGGAACTCGGCGCGGCGCAGGGCAAGCCGGTGGACATCGGCGGCTACTACCGTCCGAACGTCGAGCTGACCAGCAAGGCGATGCGCCCGAGCGCGACGCTGAACGCGATCGTCGACTCGGTTGCCTGAAGCCGCGCATGCGACTGATGTGGTGAGCGTGGCGGTGGGGGCTGAAGCAGTCTTCAATGTGTTCAAGGTCGCGCGGTAAGCACAGCAGCAATCCAGGCCGTAAATACGACGATGGCGCCCTCGGGCGCCATCGTCGTTTCTACTCCCCCGTTTTCGTCTACGTGTCTGGCGGTCATACCCGTCCTTACACGTGAACGATTTCCCAGTCGGCGAGCTTTTCCGGAATTTCGAGCGTCGACGTGTCGAGCTCGGACAGATGCTCGCAACTCAGACCACGCGCGAGGTCGTCGGCTGCCTGTTGCGGGCTCGAAAATTCACCCAGCGTTTCGTTGCCGTAGGTGGCTTGCCAGCCGTCCTGACCCGGCAGAATGTAGAACGCTCCTTGCATCGAACCAAAGCGAAAGCCTTTCATTTTTTGTCTCCCAGTTGCCAATAAAAAACCGCGGTTCGTGGCGGCTTCGTCGCAATCTGTGGGATTGGGGCGGGCTGGTTGGCGTGCCCTCTCGAATCCGACTGCGTGAAGCGCGTGCTCTTGTAAAAGAGTCTACGTCAGCGGATCGTCGTGCAAGCGGGCGTTAAACCGTTCTTGGCGTTAAAAATAGTCTTTTAAAAACAATTGGTTGGGCGCGTCATTTTGGGATATGCAACGCGGGGCGACATCGTGAAATGACGGATTTGTGCCACGCACCATGTTTTTTTACGAGGCGCGGTATCGTTTTGTATCGTGAAAAATAGGGGCCGCGCGTGAGGCACAGCCCGGACCATCACAACCAGCCGAGCCAGCGCCACCACGTTGCCGCGAACAACAGAAGTACCAGATACCCGACGATCGTCAGCACGATGCCGACGCTGACTACGTAGCCGAGCAGCATCGTCATGCTGAGCCGGCTGAAGTCACCCTGCATCGATTGCAGCACCGCGATCAGAATCGGCAGCATCGCCGAGGTCAGCGCGGTCGCGCTCGCAAAGCCGAGATGAATGACGATCAGGAACGTGGACAGAATCGCGAACCCGGTGAACGCACCCGCGTGATCGAGCCCGGTGTGGTGCGCGACGAGATCACCGAGCCACTGGCCGGCGGTCGTCGTGAGCAGCGCGGTGCCGAGGCTGATGCCGACGCCGAACACGATCACCGTTCCCAACGGAATCCGGCTTTGCACGGTCTTCCAGTCCATCACGCCGATGCGCGGCAGCTCATGATGCCGGCCGCGATATTCGAGCGCTTGTCGACGCCGAATGCGGAGATCACGCCGATCAGCGACAGCGTGACGAGCGCGATGCGTTTGTCGAGGCCGGTGATCGTCATCGCCGCGGAAATGAACAGCGCGCCCGCGACGAGCGCGAGCGCCGAATTCGAGAACCCGGCGAGCCCCATGCCGATTGCGGCCGACGTGCCGTAGACGACGCCCGGATCCTCGATGGTCGGCGCGGTGCCGATCAGAAAGGCGATCAGCGACGTGATGATGATCGCGCTCGCTTCGTACGACACGGCCTCGGTCAGCCAGACGACCACCGCGAACGCGAGAATCGCGAGCATCCGATGTCCGGCGGGCGGCAGCGTGGCGGGCAGCGGCAACAGCAGCACGACGATCAGCGCGGCGACGCTCGCGATCAGGCCGACCGGCACGCGCTGTCCGACCGGAGCGGGGCCGGCGGAGCCGGCGCCGGCTCGAGCTTCGGGTTTCGATGCGCTCATGCCTGTCGCTCCTCGGTGGAGTGCTGCTCGCCGCGTCCTCGTCGATCAATGCCGGGGTCGCTCAATGCACGATGCATTGCGCGATATGACGCAGCGAGCCTCACGGTTTCGCAAGGGGATGTCGCAACCGCTGTTGTATCACGCCGTGGGCTTCCGTTCGAACGCATCGTCCGCGCCGAGCCGTTCGATCAGCATCGCGACGAATGTCTCGGTGACCGGCGGCAAGGTTCTGCCGCGCTTACGGATCAGCGCGATGCGCCGCGTGAACGCGGCTTCATCGATCGGCCGCGCGACCAGTTCGGGTTCCGCGCGCACCTCGCGCGCCGACGCCGGCAGGATCGTCACGCCGAGCCCGGCGCGCGCCATCGCGACCGCGCTCATCATGTAGGTCGGCTCGCAGGCGATGCGCGGCACGCACCGCGCGGCGGCAAACGCGCCATCGACGACCGCGCGCACACTCGTGCCCTGCGCGGTCAGCACGAGTGGTTCGTTCGCGAGATCGGCGAGCGTGAGCGGCCGGCGCCGCCGCGCGAGCGGATGCTGCTTCGGCAGCACCGCGACGAGCCGGTCGAGGCCCGCGTGCAGCACTTCGAGCCCGGTGTCGTTCAACTCGCCGCCGGTCAGCCCGATATCGGCCTCCTCGTTGCGCACCAGCGTATTGACCATGCTCGCGACGACATCGCGCACCTCGAAGCCGACACGCGGCACCGCCTTCCTCAGTGCCTGCACGAGTTCGGGCAGCATGCTCGCCGCGAACGTCGGCAGACACGCGATGCGCACGGTGCCGCTCGCGCCTTCGCCGAGCGCGCGCGCATCGAGCAGCACGTGCTCCATGTCGTGCAGCGATTTCTGCAGTACCGGCAGCAGTTCGCGGCCGGTCGGCGTCAGCGCGACGTTGCGGCTGTTGCGGTCGAACAGTCGCAGGCCGACCGTTTCCTCGAGCCGGCGAATCTGCACCGTCAACGCCGGCTGCGACAGATGCAGCCGTGCCGCCGCGCGTGTGAAGCTGCCCGTTTGCGCGACCGCGATAAACGCGCGGATGTCTCGTAGATTCAGATCCATGATGATTCGTGATTGCTGTAATCAATTCATTTCAATTGATTTATTGCTGCCCTGAACTTACGCTCGATCCCAGTAAAAAACAATTGGAGACAAGCACATGCTGCCTTTACTGGGGCTGGCCACCATCGTCGTGCTGCTCGGCGCGATTCTGTCGAAACGGATGTCACCGCTCGTCGCGCTGATCATCGTGCCGCTCGCGGCATCGCTGCTCGGCGGCTTCGGTTTGCAGACGAGCAAGTTCGTGCTCGACGGGTTGAAGAGTCTCGCGCCCGTCGTCTGCATGTTCGTGTTCGCGATTCTCTATTTCGGCACGATCACCGACGCCGGCACGCTCGACCCGATCATCGAGCGCATCCTGCGCGCGGTCGGCACGCGACCCACGCGCATCGTGATGGGCACCACGCTGCTCGCGCTGCTGATTCACCTCGACGGTTCCGGCGCCGTCTGCTTTCTCGTCACGATTCCCGCGATGCTGCCGCTCTACGACCGCCTGCAAATGGACCGGCGCGTGCTGGCTGCGGCGGTGTCGATGGCGGCCGGCATCAACTTCCTGCCGTGGACGGGCCCGATGATCCGCGCGTCGGCGTCGCTGCATTTGCCGATCTCGGCGCTGTTCAATCCGCTGATTCCGGTGCAGGTGATCGGCCTCGTATTCGTATTCTCGATGGCGTACTGGCTCGGGCGGCGCGAGGAAAAGCGCCTCGGCCTCAGCGCCGCGAGCGGGTCGATACCGATGCCCAAACGCGAACTGACGCTGGAGGAACAGGCGCTGCGCCGCCCGCGCAACTTCTGGTTCAACATCGTGTTGACGCTCGTCGTGCTCGGCACGATGGTCGTGATGGGCGAGAAGATTCCGCCCGCGATCATGTTCATGGTGGGACTGTGCATCGCATTGATGGTCAACTATCCGAACGTCGACATGCAGCGCAAACGGATCGACGCGCACGCGCGCGCCGCGCTGATGATGGCCGGCATTCTGCTCGCGGCCGGCGTATTCACCGGCGTGATGCAGGGCAGCGGCATGCTGAAGGCGATGGCGCAGGCCGCGGTCGGTTTCGTGCCGCCCGCGATGGCGAGTCATATTCCGGTCGTGCTCGGGCTGCTGTCGATGCCGCTCAGCATGCTGTTCGATCCCGACTCGTTCTATTTCGGCGTGCTGCCGGTGATCGCGGAAGTGGCCGGCCAGCTCGGCGTGCCGGCCGTGCACGTCGGCCAGGCCGCGCTGCTCGGCCAGATGACCACCGGTTTTCCGGTCAGCCCGCTCACGCCCGCCACTTTTCTGGTAGTCGGCCTGTGCGGGATCGATCTGGCCGATCATCAGAAATTCACGTTTCCCCTGCTGTTCGGCGCATCGATCGTGATGACGATCGCCTGCGTCGTGCTCGGGATCTTTCCCCTCTGAGCTTCACTGAACGGATGTGACCAGCATGACAGCCACTGAACCACAACGTATCGTGCGCATCGGCGCGGGCGCCGGTTATTCGGGCGACCGTATCGAACCGGCGCTCGAACTCGCGGAGCACGGCAAGCTCGACTACCTGGTATTCGAATGCCTCGCCGAACGCACGATCGCGATCGCGCAACAGGCGCGCAGCAAGGACCCGGAGTTCGGCTACGACCCGCTGCTCGAAGCGCGCATGCGCGCGGTGCTGCCCGTCGCGGCGCGCAACGGCGTGCGCATCGTATCGAACATGGGCGCGGCCAATCCGCTCGCGGCGGCGCGCAAGACCGCGCAGATCGCGCGCGAACTGGGCCTCACCGGACTGAAGATCGCGGCCGTGACCGGCGACGACGTGCTCGACGTCGTGCGCGCGGGCGACTTCCATTTCGTCGAATCGGGTGACGCGGTGGCCACGTGCAAGGACCGGCTGATTTCGGCGAACGCGTATCTCGGCGCGAGCGGGATCGTCGATGCGCTCGCGGCCGGCGCGCAGATCGTGCTGACCGGGCGCGTCGCCGATCCGTCGCTGTTCGTCGCGCCGCTGATCCACGAATTCGGCTGGCGCATGGACGACTGGCCGACGCTCGGGCAGGCCACCGTGATCGGCCATCTGCTCGAATGCGCGGGGCAGATTACCGGCGGCTATTTCGCGGACCCCGGCTTCAAGGACGTGCCGGATCTCGCGCGGCTCGGTTTTCCGATCGCCGAGGTGGGGCGGGATGGAGCGGTGGTTATCACGAAACTCGCGCAAAGCGGCGGGCTCGTGACCGAGGCGACCTGCAAGGAACAGTTGCTGTACGAGATCCACGATCCACGGCGCTATCTGCAACCGGACGTGGTCGCCGATTTTTCGCAGGTGCGGATCGAACAGGAAGCGCCGGACCGAGTGCGCGTGAGCGGCGGGCATGGCACCGCGCGCACCGCTACGTTGAAGGTGTCGGTCGCGTATTTCGACGGCTATATCGGCGAAGGACAGATTTCCTACGGCGGACCCGGCGCGCTCGCGCGGGCGCGGCTCGCGCTCGACATCGTGCGCGAACGGCTCGCGCTGACCGGCGTACAGACACATGAATTGCGCTTCGATCTGATCGGCGTGAACGCGCTGCATGGCGAGACGGTGGCTTCCGCTCACGGCGAACCGTATGAAGTGCGCGCGCGGGTGGCGGGTCGTACTTTATCGTTCGCGGAAGCAGTGCGTATCGGCAACGAGGTCGAGACGCTGTACACGAATGGACCGGCGGGCGGCGGCGGCGTGACGAAGTCGGCGCGCGAGGTGGTCGCGGTGCAATCGGTTCTGCTGCCGCGCGAGCATGCGACGCCGGCTTTCTCGCTGGTGGAGGCGTGAGATGAAACTACGTGAACTGGCCCATTCGCGCACCGGCGACAAGGGCAATACGCTGAATATTTCGGTGATCTGCTACGACGCCCGGCATTACGAGCGTCTGCGCGCGGTGCTGACGCCGGAGCGGGTGAAGGCGCATCTGCGCGACGTGGTGCGCGGCGACGTGGTGCGGCATGAGTTGCCCAATATCGCCGCGTTCAACTTCGTGCTGGGCGATGCACTGGGCGGCGGCGTCACGCGTTCGCTTGCGCTCGACGCGCACGGCAAATCGCTGAGTTCGGCGTTGATGGATCTGGACGTGGGGGAGTGAGCCGGGGCTGCCGCCGGCCGCTCGCCGCGACTGCATAACCGCGCGTCGTTCAGGCTCCGACCCTGGTGGTCAGCTCGTGCGCGCGGCGCAGCCGTTCGCGGCTGTTGCTCAGATGCATGCGCATCGCGGCGCGCGCATCGTCGGCATCCTGACGCTCGATCGCGCGATAGATCAACAGGTGTTCGCCGAGCACGTTGCGCAGCACCTCGATCTGGTCGAGTTCCGCGATCTCGGCCGAGCCGAGCCGCGTGCGCGGGCTGACCGAGCGGCCGAGCTGGCTCAGCACGTCGAAGAAATAGCGGTTGCCGCTCGCCCGCGCGATCTGCAGATGGAACTCGATGTCGTGCGCGAGCGTGTCGGTACTGCCGCGCTCGAGCTCCGACTCGAAGCGATCGAGCGCCGCGCGGATCTGCTTGAGGTTCTGCTCGGTGCGCCGCGACGCCGCGAGCGCGGCCGCGGCTGCTTCGACGTCGATACGGAATTCGATGATCGCCATCACGTCCAGCATGCTGGACAGGTCGGCGGCGGCCAACTGCATCGGCTTTTCGGCGGCGGGCGCGAGCACGAACGTGCCGATGCCGTGCCGCGTCTCGACGATATGGGCCGCTTGCAGACGCGAAATCGCTTCGCGTACCACGGAGCGGCTCACGGAGAGCTGCTTCATCATCGCGACTTCGGTGGGGATGCGGTCGCCTGGCCTCAGGGCGCCGCGGCGGATTTCTTCGGAAAGGGTGGCCACCACCTTCTCAGTTAGGCTGCTCATTTTTGTGGCTGATTGACTGATTTCCCGCAAAGTATCGCACAGGACTTTACTCGATTCCGGCGCATTCGGCGGGATGAGCGCGGTCTATTTTTGCGGGTGGGGGCTTGGCGTGGAGGGGGAGAGGGTGGTTGTCGGCGAAGCGCTTTCGGGAATCTGCGACAGCGCGTGGGTGCTTGGACAAGTAGTTGGGAAGGTAGTTATTGGGTACGTGACGCTGAGCGTTAAAGCATAGTCATCAGACGTCCTAGTTCAATTTCGGCCGCTCGGCTCGATGCTGAAGTAATGTATCGAGAGCTCGCATGGTTCTCATATTTATCGAGATTTACAGGGTAAACACCCACTTTGATCTTGTGAATGAATAAAGATAAAATGTCATCAGACAACATATCTTTAATCTCATCAGGCCATTCACTCGCGAGCCGTTGCACAGCGGGCGATTGACTACACTGACGGCTCGCGGCGGTTTGCGCCGGCCGGCTCACTTCATCAAACAGGTGTTTTTCCCATGCCCACGAAACCTACCGAATCGAACGCCACGCCGGTCGTCACCGAACTGCGCGTCGTGCCCGTCGCCGGCCGCGACAGCATGCTGATGAATCTGAGCGGCGCGCATGGCCCGTTCTTCACGCGCAACATCGTGATCCTGCGCGACAGCGCGGGCCATACCGGCGTCGGTGAAGTGCCGGGCGGCGAGAACATCCGCAAGACCATCGACGATGCGCGGCCGTTCGTGGTCGGTCAGTCGATCGGCAACCTGCAGGCCATCCTGAACAAGGTGCGCACGCAGTTCGCCGACCGCGACGCGGGCGGGCGTGGCCTGCAAACCTTCGATCTGCGCACGACGATCCATGCGGTCACCGCGCTCGAGGCGGCGCTGCTCGACCTGCTCGGCCAGCATCTCGGCGTGCCGGTCGCGGCTCTCCTGGGCGAAGGCCAGCAGCGCGACGCAGTGGAAATGCTCGGCTACCTGTTCTATATCGGCGATCGCAACAGGACCGATCTGCCGTACGCGGACAACACCGGCGCGCGCGACGACTGGGAACGCGTGCGCACCGAAGAGGCAATGACGCCGGACGCGGTCGTGCGTCTCGCCGAAGCCGCGCAGGCGCGCTACGGCTTCAACGACTTCAAGCTGAAGGGCGGCGTGCTGGAAGGCGACGCCGAAATCGAAGCGGTGACCGCGCTCGCCGAGCGCTTCCCCGACGCGCGCGTGACGCTCGATCCGAACGGCGCGTGGTCGCTCGCGGAAGCGGTGCGCCTGTGCCGCGACAAGCACGACGTGCTCGCGTACGCGGAAGATCCGTGCGGCGCGGAAAACGGCTATTCGGGCCGCGAGGTGATGGCCGAATTTCGCCGCTCGACCGGCCTGCCGACGGCGACCAACATGATCGCCACCGACTGGCGCCAGATGGGTCACGCGATCCAGTTGCAGTCGGTCGACATTCCGCTCGCCGATCCGCATTTCTGGACCATGCAGGGCTCGGTGCGCGTCGCGCAGATGTGCAACGACTGGGGTCTCACGTGGGGCTCGCATTCGAATAACCACTTCGACATTTCGCTCGCGATGTTCACGCACGTCGCCGCCGCGGCGCCGGGCAGGATCACCGCGATCGATACGCACTGGATCTGGCAGGACGGCCAGTTCCTGACGCAGGAGCCGTTGCGGATCGTCGGCGGCAAGGTCAAGGTGCCGCGGAAGCCGGGCCTTGGCATCGAACTCGATCTGGACGCGCTCGAAAAGGCGCACGCGCTGTATCAGCAGCATGGCCTCGGCGCGCGTGACGACGGCGTGGCGATGCAGTATCTGATTCCGAACTGGAAGTTCGATAACAAGCGCCCGTGCCTCGTGCGCTGATAACGCGCCGAGTGTGCTGAAGGCGCAGATGTGAAAAGGCGGCTGCACGGTTTTCCGCGCAGCCGCCTTTTTCAATGATTCTGGTTCCGCTCAGCCGCGCCGAAACACCACATGCGAAATCCGCTGCACGAGCAGCGCGGCCGCGAGCGATGCCACCGCCGTCAGCCACACGCCGAGATGAATCGACTGCACCAGCGCGTCGCGCGCGGTGTCGAGCAGCGCAAGCGTATTGAGCCCCGACGATTTCATATCCGCGATCAACTGCGTGCGCGAGGCGTCGTCGATCAGGATGCGCAGATCGACGAAGCGTGGGCGCCATTGCGACGCGGCCGGCTCGCCGAGCACGCTCATCGTGCGCGTGACGACGTCGCGGTAATGATGCGACACGACGGTCGCGACGATGCTCGTGCCGAGCATGCCGCCTACCATCCGCGTCGATTGCAGCAGCGCGGTCGTGATGCCGAAGCGCTCGCGCCCGGCGATCTCCTGAGCGAACACGTTCAGATTGTTCAGGATGAAACCGAGGCCGATGCCGACCGCGCCCATCGGCACGACGATGCGCACGCGCGGCGTGTCGGGGTTCGCGAACGCGAGCGCGATCGACGCGAACATCAGCAGCGCGAAACCGATCGACAGGATGCGCGTGGGCTTCTTCATGTGAATCACGATGCGCGTGTTCAGCAGACTGCCGAGCGCGATGCACGCGGCGATCGGCGTCGCGAGCAGGCCGGCCTGCTGCGGCGACAGGCCGAAGCCGCCTTGCAGCAGCAGCGGCGCGAAGAAGATCAGCGAGAACATCACGAAGCCGGACAGCAGGCCGAGCGTAAACAGCGTGACGAGCTGCGGGTCCTTGAACAGGTCGAGCGGAATGATCGGGTGCGTCGCGCGCTTTTCGCAGATCAGCAGCGCGACGGCGCCGATGATCACGCATGCGCCGAGCACGAAATTGCCCACGGTGAGGCCGTGCTTCGGCACCGCTTCGATGAACGCCTGCAAGCCGCCGAGCACGCCCGCGACCAGCGCCGCGCCGAGCCAGTCGATCTTCACCTCGCCTTCCTGCGGACGCCGGAAGGTCGGCAGATGCACCCAGATGAAATAGAGCGCCGCGGCGCCCACCGGCAGATTCACGAGAAAGGTGGAGCGCCAGCCGAGGTGTTCGCTCATCCAGCCGCCGAGCGACGGACCCGCCGCGGTGCCGATACCGTACGCGGCGGCCAGCACGACCTGCCAGCGCACGCGGGTGCGCGCATCGGGGAAGAGATCGGGGATCGACGCGAACGCGGTGCCGACCATCATGCCGCCGCCGATGCCTTGCAGCCCGCGCGCGATCGCGAGGAACAGCATGCTGGTGGCGAGGCCGCAGAGCACCGACGCGGCCGTGAACGTGATCACCGCGGCGATCACGAAGCGCTTGCGGCCGAAGTAGTCGCCGAGCCGCCCGAACACCGGCACCGTGACCACCGACGCGAGTAGATACGCGCTTGCGATCCACGCGAAATATTCGAAGCCGTGCAGTTCCGCGACGATCGATGGCAGCGCGGTGCTGACGACAGTCTGGTCGAGCGCGACCAGCATGTTGACGAGCCCGATGCCGAGCATCGCGAAGAGGGCGTGGCGAAACGGCAGGGCGGGGTCGGCGGTGGTGGCGGTGGAATTCACGGAATGGGACAGAAGGCGGTTCGAGGTGGGCGCGACGGGGTGCGAGCCAGGCGCCCAGAATTTCAGGTAAGTTGTCTGACTTCTTTGGGGGCGATTATACGGGTTTCCCCTTACTGAAACCCATCCGTCGCGCGGAAAAGACACACGATCAGGCAAAAATGCCGTGCTACCCGTGTGGTCCGGCGCGCCGAATGGATACGCGGCGGGCGCGCGCTGGTTCATGCAATCGAACGTGGTAAGTTCGATTCGCGCTACACCCGATCGATATGCCTGCGGAGGACCTGATCCTGCGCCACGCTCCGGCTTCTTTCCTGAAGACTTGCAAGACCCTCGGGGCTGCGTCGCGCACGCGAACAGCGGCAACGCTTCGCCACGCGCTCGCGTGTGCGCGCATCGGCCCCGGCATCAGCGTCGCTGCGTTGCTGTTGTGTTCCCACGCCGCGTCCGCCGCTTCCGCCGCCGACCTCACCACCGGCTTCGTCTCGTTATACGGCGTGCTGGACACCAGCGTCGAAATCACCGACCCCGGCTCAGGTTGGACGCCGCGACTGGACTCGGGCGCGTATCGCGGCTCGCGCGTCGGACTGCATGGCGCGGAGCCGATCGGCGGCGGCACGGCGATCGTGTTCACGCTCGAAAACGGCTTCAGCTCGGCCGACGGCTCGTTGCAGGTGCCGGGCTCGATCTTCAACCGTCAGGCGTGGATCGGCGCGAGCGGCGCGTGGGGCGAAGTGCGGGCCGGCCGCCAGTACTCGCCGATCTATATCCCGTTCAAGGGCGATCTCGACGCGTTCGGCGCCGGCACGATCGCATCGGGACTCAACAACCTGTCGAAGATCACGCCGTACGCGAGCAACGCGGTTGCGTATCTGTCGCCACGGGTCGCGGGCTTCAGCGCGACGCTGATGATGGCGACGCGCGATCCGTCGGAAGACGACGGCAACGGCATCGATGGCTACTACGTGACCGCGTCCTATCGGATCGGCGAATTGCGTCTGCTGTACGCGCGTCAGCAAACGCATGGCGCCGGCGCGCTGCGCGCGAATCTCGGTGGCTTGAACTACGGTTTCGGCAAGCTGCGCGTGTGGCTGTCGTTTTTCAACGGCGACGGCGACACGCCGGTCTATCACGGCGCGGGCGGATCGCTGTCGGCGCAGTACAGCGTGTCGGCCAACGCGCGGGCCTCGCTCGGCTACGCGCACGTGCGTGACTACACGACGCCCGGCGGGAGCGCCGATCAGTTCAGCGCCGCGTTCGAATACGACGTATCGCGCACGCTGCAGCTCTACTTCAGCGCCGCCTATCTCGCGAATCACGACGACTCGAGCTTTACGCTGCGCGGGGTCAACGTAACGGGGCTGCCGGTCGCCTATCCGGGCGCGCCGGTCGCGGGCGTGCAATTCGGCATGCTGCAGCGGTTCTAGCCGCGGTGGTTCTGGCGCGCATCGTCATGGCGCGGACTTCCGAAGCGCGGACCCGATTCGCGGCGCGGCCGAGGCTCGCGCCGCGCGCGTCGGCGCTTACAGCTTCGAGCCGCCGTCGACGTGCAGCGTTTCGCCGGTGATCCAGCGCGCGGCATCGGAGGCGAGAAAGGCCACGGCGCCGGCGATGTCGTCGGGCTGCGCGACGCGCTTCAACGCCTGCATGCCCAGCGTGAGTTCGCGTCCGGTGTCGGTCTTCGTGAAGCTCGACATATCCGTCTCGACGACGCCCGGCGCTGCCGCATTGACGCGAATGCCACGCTCGCCGAGCGCCACGGCGAAATGTTTGACGAGCGTATCGACGGCGCCCTTCGTGGCCGCGTACGCGGACAGCGTGCCGACCGCTGCGCGCGCCGCGAGCGACGACAGCAGGATCACGCTGCTGCCCTTGTGCAGCACCGGCAGCAATTGCTGCACGAGGAAATACGGCGCGCGCACGTTCACCGCGAACAGGTCGTCGAAATCGGCGACGCTCGTTTCGTCGAGCGGGACCGCCTTCGAAATACCCGCGTTGGCGACCAGAATGTCGAGCCGTTCGCCGACCACCGCGCGCACCTGTTTCGCCAGCGCGTGCGGGCCGTCCGCGTCGCGCAGATTCGCGGCGATCTTGCGCGCCTGGCCGCCGGCCGCGTGAATTTCGGCGACCACCTGATCCGCTTCTTTCTCCGCGCTGCCGTAGTGCACGAGGACCTGCGCGCCGGCCTTCGCGAGTGCGACGGCGGTGGCGCGGCCGATGCCGCGCGATGCGCCCGTGACGAGCGCGGTCTTGCCGGTGAGGTTGTTCATGGCGATGCTCCTTCGAATGGATGGTGAGTGTTTGGTGCTCGGTGCGACTGCGCTCGCATGAATCCGCGTGCGCGGGCAATCAGTCGTGTGCGGACAGAAACTCGCGCGCGTGGGCGACGAAACGTTCCGGGTACTGGTACAGCGAGCCGTGGTTCGCGTCCGGGTAGATGATCAACTGTGCGTTCGGCAGGTTCTGTTGCAGGATCCACGAGTTGATCGAGTAGATGATCACGTCGTTGTCGCCGTTGACGACGAGCGTCGGCTGCTTCAGTGCGCGCAGATAGTCGAACGGGTTGTCGCGCGGCGCGCCCCATTTCGCGAGCGCGGCGAGCTGCGCTGGCGCGACCTTGTCGCCGGCCTCGGGATCGCGCCCCTCGACGCGCAGACGGAAGCGTCGCAGGAAGCGGCGGCCCGCGGCCTGGCTTGCCGCCGACGGCGCGAAGTGCACGCGCAGCCATAGATCGTCGGGCTGCGCGTAGGTCGCGCCGAAGATGGCCTGCGCTTCGGGCGTGAGCGAACTCATCGCCTCGCCGCTGCGCGGACCCGTGCCGACGAGGATCACGCGGCGCACCAGCGCGGGTTCGGCGATCGCGAGCGTCTGCGCGATCAGGCCGCCCATCGAGAAGCCGAGCACGTCGACTGTCGTGAGGCCGAGTGCCTTGATGAACGCGGCGGCATGGGCGGCCATTTCCTCGATCGATTCCGGCACGTCGCCGGACGTGCTCGAAATGCCGGCGTTGTTGAACAGGATGACTTCGCGATCCTCGGCGAGGCCGTCGGTCACCGCCGGGTCCCAGTGATCCATCGTGCCGGTGAAGTGAATGTTGAACACGAGCGGCACGCCTTGGGGCTTGCCGAAACGGCGATACGCGAAGCGGATGCCGTTCGCTTCGACGTATTGCGTCGGAGCGGTCTGATGCGTATGACGGGCGACGGCAATATGGCCCGAGGTGGCTGGCGAGTTCATTTGCGGTTCCTTGGCGGTATAGATGCAGGGCATGGGGCGGGCGGTTTCGATTTCTGCCGCGCCGTCGCATGAGTCTTAATGTAGTGAGCTATTGCGGGAAGGAAAAAGACTTTGTAGGCTTACGGCCATGCCTGCTAGGCATGGATTGCGGGGAGTGGTGTGAGAGCGCCGTTGGGTCCGCGCCGCGTTGAATCGGCAACGCGGGCGCCGATGAAGTTTTCCGCGTCGGCGGCTATGATGCGCAAAAAGACGAATCCGGCAGGGACCACCTCGACGACCGATTCCGTAGCCATCCGCGCGTTTCGGCGCGCTTAAGACATATCGCCGGGCGACCTCCGCGCGGCGGCGGTAATCAATCGAAGGAGATGACAACGTGGTGAAGATCGATCCGGGCCGTCTGATGGCCGACCTCAAACGGCTACGCGGCTTCGGCGCGACCGGTCCCGGCGTGGTGCGGCTTGCGCTGTCGCCGGTGGATCTGGCATCGCGCGAATGGCTGGTCGAACGGATGACGGCAGCGGGGCTCGACGCGCGCATCGACGGCGTGGGCACCGTATTCGGACGTTCGCGCAACAGCGGCCCGGCGCTCCTGATCGGCTCGCATACCGACACGCAGCCGACCGGCGGCTGGCTCGACGGCGCGCTGGGCGTGATGTACGGGATCGAGATTGCCCGTGCGCTGGCGGAGAACGATGCGACGCGTCATCTGGCGGTGGACGTCGCGTCGTGGATCGACGAGGAGGGCACGTTCTCGAGTTTGCTCGGCAGCCGCAGCTTCATCGGCGATCCGGTCGACGAATCGATTCGCGGCGCGACGAACCGGCAGGGCGAGCGCCTCGAAGACGTGCTGAAAGCGGCCGGGCTCGCGGGACGGCCGCGCGCGCATTTCGAAGCGGGGCGGCAGGTCGCGTATCTCGAGCCGCATATCGAGCAGGGCGGGCGGCTCGAAGCAGTCGGCAAGTCGATCGGCGTCGTCACGACGATCGTCGGGCTGCGCGACGTGCGCGTGCGCTTCACCGGTCAGCGCAATCATGCGGGCACGACGCCGATGGCGATCCGCCGCGATGCCGGCGCGGCGCTGGTCGCGTTCATCACGCGGATGGACGATGCCTTCCGGCAGATCGCCGATGCCGATACGGTCTGGACCGTGGGCCGTATCGATCTCGATCCGGGGGCGATGAGCGTCGTGCCGGGCGCGGCCGACATGTACCTGCAATTCCGCGACGCGAACGTCGCGCGGCTCGGCGCGATGGAACAGAAGCTCGTCGAGATGGTGCGCGACTTCAATGCGCAACACGCGGTGAGCGTCGAATTGCAGGCACTCGACGAGCCGATCGACCCCGTCGGTATGGATGCGGCGCTCGCGGAGCATATTGCGCGCGCCGCCGAAGCGGTTGCGCCGGGGCAATGGCTGCGCATGCCGAGCGGCGCCGCGCACGACGCGCAGTTGATCGCGCGTTGCATGCCGGCCTGCATGATGTTCGTGCCGAGTATCGGCGGCGTGAGTCACGACTTCGTCGAGGACACGGCCGAGGAGCATATCGTGCTCGGCTGCCAGGTCGCGGCGACCGCCGCGGCTTCGATTCTGCTGAAGGCGTCGGCGGATGAATGAAGCGTTATCGCTATTGCGAGGCTATTTTGCGGCCGGCGTGCGGCGCGTTGGCCATCCGCCTGCGATGTATCCGCTCAGTTGCCGAACAGCGACGCCTGCGTTCCGCTGCTCGGCCTGGGGCGGGTGGATTTCGCGGGCGCGCCGGGTTCGGGTGCTTGCGTCGCTTGCCGCGCCGGCTCCCGCGTCCCGGCATCGTCCACCGCCGCTTCGAGCGAAGTCTGCCCCGCCTCCAGCGAAAGCAGCAGCATCTTGTTCGCGAGTCCGCCGGCAAACCCGGTCAGCTCGCCCGACGCGCCGATCACGCGATGACACGGCGCGACGATCGAAATCGGGTTCCGGCCGTTTGCCGCGCCGACCGCGCGCACCGCATTGACGTTGCCGACCTGCTGCGCGATTTCCGTGTAGCTGCGCGTCTGGCCGAACGGAATCGTCAGCAGCGCATGCCAGACTTTCTTCTGAAACTCGGTGCCCTGAAAATCGAGCGGCAGATCGAAAGTCTGCCGGGTACCCGCGAAATACTCGCGCAATTGCCGTTCGGTTTCGACGAGCACGGCAAGCCCGTTCGCTTCGGTCATCTCGCCGAGACGCACCCGGTTCGGTTTGTCGTTTTCCCACAGAATCGCGGCGAGGCATTCGCCTCTGGCCACGAGCTTCAATTGGCCGACGGGCGAATCGATCAACTTGTATGCATACGTCACTTTGCTGACTCCTGATGGGGTTCGGACGCCCGAATCGCGACGCGGGTCTGCGAGCCGATGCGAAACACCACATGAAAGCGTGCCGATATCCGGTAGTGTGCCGCTCGCGTTGCCTGAACGCGCTCCGGATCTTGCTGTCTTATTCGCATTCGACATGACTGCGTCGAATGCAATGTTCCTGTCACTGTACCGCAGACAGCCCGCGACTCAGTAGAATTGATACCTTCGGTATGACGCGCGGCGCTCTCCGAATCTCTTCTCCACGACTGTGACCACGACTTTAGAACGACTCCGCACCGGGCAACTGGCGGGTGCGCGCCATCTGAAACTGGCGTGCGGATTGAACGAGTTTCCGCGCGAGATTTTCGATCTCGCCGACACGCTCGAAGTGCTCGACCTGTCGAACAACGCGCTTTCGACGCTGCCCGACGATCTGCCGCGCCTGCGCAAACTGCGCATCCTCTTCGCGTCGCACAACCCGTTTACCGAGCTGCCCGAAGTGCTCGGCGAATGCGCGCAATTGAGCATGATCGGCTTCAAGGCGAATCGCATCCGCGAGGTGCCGGCTCGTGCGTTGCCGCCGCAACTGCGCTGGCTGATCCTGACCGACAACGAAATCGGGCACATGCCCGCCGGGCTGGGCCGCTGTACGCAATTGCAGAAGCTGATGCTGGCCGGCAACCGGCTGCGTGCGTTGCCCGAGGAATTGGCCGCGTGCTCGCGGCTCGAACTGCTGCGGCTCGCGGCGAACCGTTTCGATGCGTTGCCGCGCTGGCTGCTGCGTTTGCCGCGCCTCGCGTGGCTCGCGTATGCGGGCAATCCGTTCAGCGCGGCGCTCGAAGACGCGGCGTCGAGCGATACACCGATCCGCGATATTCGCTGGGACACGTTGAAGCTCGCGCAGCCATTGGGCGAGGGCGCGTCGGGCGTGATCTATCGCGCGACGCTGCTCGACGATCTCCGCGGCGAGCGTGTGGTCGCGGTCAAGCTGTTCAAGGGCGCGGTGACGAGCGACGGTCTGCCCGACTGCGAAATGGCCGCTTGCATTCGCGGCGGCCACCATGCGAACCTGATCCCGGTGCTCGGCAAGGTGATCGATCATCCGGCGGGCACGCATGGCCTCGTGATGGAACTGATCGATCCGCGTTTCGCCAATCTCGCCGGTCCGCCGAGTTTTGCGTCGTGCACGCGCGACATCTATCGCGATGGTTTGCGTTTTAGCGTCGATACGGTATTGGAGATCGCGAACGGCATTGCGAACGTGGCGAGCCATCTGCATCGGCGCGGCGTCATGCATGGCGATCTGTACGCGCACAATATCCTGCATGGCGGCGGGGGGCGTGCGCTGCTCGGCGATTTCGGCGCGGCGTCGTTCTATGATGCCGGTGACCGCGATCCTGGCATCGCGTTGCAGCGGCTCGAAGTGAGAGCGTATGGCTGTCTGCTCGAAGAACTGCTCGAACGCTGCGATGCGCTGGACGCGCAAGCGCCTGTCGCCACGCAACTCGCGGCATTGAAGGCGCGTTGCCTGAGCGAGGCAATCGACAGCCGGCCGCTATTCGACGAAATCGCCGCAAGCCTCGCGGTGCTGAAGGAGCAACGATGAGCATGCAACGATTTCACGATGGGCAGTGGCGGACCGGGCGATTTGCAGCGGCGCTCGGCACGGAATTCATTAAGACCGCCTGCGAAGGAGGTAAGCCGTGACGCGGAACATGCGCCGCCGCGCGCTGCTCGCGAGCGCGCTGGCCGCCACCGGTCTTCCTGGCCTTTCCCTGCTCGCGGGCAACGCGCGTGCCGAAGTGCTGCCCGGCACGACGCTGAAGATCGCGCTCGTGCTGAAATCGATGCCGGACCCGTTCACGGTTTCGATGGTCGATGCCGCGCGCAATTATCAGCAGCACTTCGCGTCGCAATTCAGCCTGACGATTCGCGGTACGGACAAGGAGACCGACACCGCCGCGGAAATCCGCATGGTCGACGAGATGATCAGCGCGAAGATGAACGCGATCGTGATCGCGCCGACCGATTCGAAGGCGCTGATCCCGGTGGTCGCGCGCGCCATCAAGGCCGGCATCATCACGATCGCGATCGACAATCCGCTCGACGATGCCGCGCAGGAGGCCGCGGGCATTTCGGTGCCGTTCGTCGGGCCGAACAATCGCAACGGCGCGAGACAGGTCGGCGACTACCTGGCCGCGCGGCTGAAGCCCGGCGATCAGGTCGGGATCATCGAGGGCATTTCGGTGAGCCGCAACGCGCAGCAGCGCACGGCCGGCAGCCGCGACGCGATGGAAGCGGCGAAGGTGCAGGTCGTCGCGGTCGAGGCGGGCAACTGGGATTACGGCAAGGGCCGCGACGTCGCCGCGAAAATGCTCGCCGAGCATCCGCAATTGCGCGCGCTGCTGTGCGGCAACGACAACATGGCGATGGGCGCGGTCGACGCGATCCGCGACGCGGGCAGAGACGGTAGCGTGTACGTGACCGGCTATAACGCGATCGATGCGATCAAACCGCTGCTTGCCGATGGCCGGGTGCTCGCGACGATGAACCAGTTCGCCGACCGGCAGGCCGTGTTCGGTATCGACTTTGCGTTAAAGGCGGTGACCGAGCGGCGCAAGCAGCGCGAATTGTCGAAGGTGGTCGAGACGCCGCTGCAACTGGTGACCGCCGCGAAACGTTGAAGCAAGGTGCCCGCTATTTCGCGCCTTATCTCTGACGTTATTCCGCCGACACCTTATGCGGCTTCGTCGCTTTCTCGAGCTTGTTGTACTCGAACTCGGGCACCGACTTCAGCGCATCCTTCGTTGCACCCGCAAGGAACAGATTGCCGTCGCGAATCTGGAAATGATCGACCGGAATCGCGACGTAGTGCTTGCCCATGCCGAGAAAGCCACCCACCGACACCACCGCGTATGTCGCCTTGCGATCCGGCGCGATGATCACGTCATAGATGCTGCCGATCTTGTCGTTCAGATCGTTGTAGACCGGCTCGTCGACGAGCGCGCGCCGCACGCTCCAGCCCTTGAGCAACGCGTTGGTTTGCTCGACGGTGCCGCCGAGCGGCTGCAGTCCCGCGATTTGCGCAATCGCGCCCGGCGACGCGCTGAATGCGGCAAGCGTAGCGGCGCACATCATCGCGCATGTGATCTTTTTCGCTTTCATTGTCGGACTCCCTGGTTGCCTGTCGGAAAGATATCTGTGTGCGTGGAATGCGGTAGCACGTGACGTGCCTGGGGTCGTATGGCGACTCGGGCTACACTCGCGGTTCATCCAGTATGCCTGCGTAAAAATGAGCCGAATGCAAAGCGTTGTCGACGTGAATGTCCTGTTCCTGAACGCGCAGGGCGAGTGTCTTTTCATCCGGCGAGCCAACACCGGCTTCAGGGACGGTCAATACGCGCTGATCGCCGGCCATCTCGAACCGGGCGAATCGATAGAAGAGTGCGCGATTCGCGAATCGAAGGAAGAGGCGGGCGTGACGATTGCGCCGGGCGCGCTCGATTTCAAACTCGTGATGCGACGCGATTCGGACCAGAATCGCATCAGTTTCTTTCTGGCGTGCAGTTCGTGGGAAGGCGAGCTCACCAACATGGAGCCGCACAAGTGCTCGGAGTTCGTCTGGGCGAAACCGGACAATCCGCCGACGCCGATCGTCGATTATGTGGAGGCCGCCCTCGCGCATATCCGCGAGGGCGTCATGCTGGCCGACTTCAAACCTTAGGCGTTGCTCGTCCCGGTCATTGCTCGCATTGTCTTTATTGAGAATATTCGAGTTGAATTTTCGGTCCTGCTATTCGGCGGAAATCGTTGCTGCGAGATAGGTGCGAATTACATTCACATTAGATCAGGCCGTTGTACTTACGGCAAATACGCCACTTACGGCACGAGCCACAGCGCCACCGCATAAATCACCAGCGACACCGCGAACGTCACCGCGGTATAGCCCATTACGCGCTGAATCCGGATACCCGCGATGGCGACGATCGGCACGGCCCAGAAAGGCTGCAGCATGTTCGACACGTTTTCGGCCATCGCGACGCCCATCGCGGTACGCGGCACCGATGCATGCAGACTGATCGCGGCGGGCAGCACGAACGGACCCTGTACCGCCCAATGACCGCCGGCGCTCGGCACGAGCAGCGTAATGATCAGCGAGCTCAGATAGCTCCACAACGGCAGCGTGACCGGCGACGCGATCGTCACGAACGCCTTCGCGATCATCGACGCGAGACCCGTGCCCTTCATGATGCCCATGATCCCGCCGTACATCGGATATTGCAGCAGCATCGAGCCGGTCTGACGCGCGGCGCGGCGGATCGAATTCGCGTACGCGATCGGCGTGCGCTGCAACGCGAGACCGATCAGCAGAAAGATCAGGATCGTGTTGTTGATGTCGAGATCGAAGCCTTCCTTGTGCCACGTCATCGCGAGATAGCCGATGCCGAGCGCGAGCAGCAACAGCGTGCCGAGCATCGACTGTTCGAGGCGCGCGGCGAGCGACGAAGCATCGCTCGCGCGTGCGTGCGGATCGTCGCTGGGTGCATCGGCCGCGTTCTCGCCGCTCTGACGAAACGCGACCACGTTCTGCGCTTTCGGATGCATCCTGATGAAGATCGCGGTCATCACGACCACGACGAGCACGGTCGGAACGAACACGAACGGCGCGAAGATCGTCTCGCTGAGCGGCACGACGTGGCCGGTCGCTTTTTCGACGAGATTCAATGCATTGCCGTGCGATGCCTGCGAGAGCGCGATCGAACTCGACAGGCCGCTGTTGCAGATCGACCAGGCCGAATAGCTGCCGGCGACGAGCCACGCGAAATCGACGTCGACGCGCCGCGCGATTTCCCGCGACAGCAGCGCGCCGACGATCAACCCGAGCCCCCAGTTGAGCCACGCCGCAACCGCGACGACCGGAAACACGAGCAGCGCGGCGCGCGTCGGCGTGTTCGCGTTGGCCGCGAGCGCGCGCAAGCCGCGCTGCACGATCGGCGCTTCCGCGATCGCATAGCCGGTGGCGAGGATCAGGATCATCTGCAGCGCGAAGCCGAGAATGCCGAACGTGCCGGTGTACCAGGAATCGACCAGCGTCGGCAGCGTGCCGGTCGGCGCAATCAATAGCGCGAGCACGGCGACGAAGAACGTCAGACAGATCGAAAGCACGAACGGGTCGGGCATGACCTGCTCGAAAACATAAACCAGGCCCTCGACGACGCCGCGCGAAACGGCAGGCTGGGCGGCAGCGTTAGGGGAGTTGTCTCGCTTCATGTGTAGGGTGACTCTGATTGGTGCCCGGCCGCTGACTGGGCGGAACGGGCAGGAACGGCGCGCCGGGCCGGCGGTGTGGGGGATGAGAGGGAGCGATGCAGTGAGTCCTGAACACGGCTGTGCGCCGCGAAGGACCTCTGTTTCCTTTTCAATGTTCTTACAGTGAACGACGTTTCGATAAACGAACGTATCATTATTCGTCTTGCAGGCACGGTATGTCAAGAAAAGAGCCCGGCATGCTGCTGGGGCTGAGCGCTTTGCGTCGCACCGCGGCGGCTGTGTGGCACACTGCGCGCCGGATGCATGCAAATTGAAAGCGACGCACCCGCACCGGCATTCATGTGATGCACGTGTCCCACGCAATTTTTCCGCACGAGGCCCCGAGCCATGACGACTGTTTATCGCGGGATGGATCGACCGACACTCGATGCCGCCTACAACAACACCAAGGCGATCCCGAACTTTCCGGAAGTACTGGGCGATTTCCGGGCGCGCAGCGCGAAGCTCTATGAACGCGTGCCCGGCCGCCGCGATCTGCGTTACGGCGAGCGTCCGCGCGAGCGTTTCGACTGGCTTTCCTGCGGCAAGGCGGGCGCGCCTACCTTCATCTTCATTCACGGCGGCTACTGGCAGAACTGCGTGAAAGAGGATTTCGCATTCGTCGCGGACGGCCCGCTCGCCAAAGGCTTCAATGTGGTTCTGGCCGAATACACGCTTGCGCCGGAAGCGTCGATGACGCAGATCGTCGGTGAAATCGGCCGCCTGCTCGATCATCTGAAAGCGGATCCCGACGGGCTCGGCAGCGCGGCGCGGCCCGTTTGTCTGAGCGGTCACTCGGCGGGCGGTCATCTGACGGCGATGTATCGCGCGCATCCGCTCGTCACGAGTGCGCTTCCGATCAGTGCGCTGGTCGATCTCGAACCGATCAGCCTGTCGTGGCTCAACGAGAAGCTGCAACTGAGCAACGACGAAATCGCCGCGTACAGCCCGATTCGTCACATCGGCCAGGGTGTGCCGACCGTCGTCGCGGTCGGCGCCGCGGAATTGCCCGAGCTGGTGCGCCAGTCGGATGAGTATGCGGCGGCATGCGAGGCAGCGGGCGAGAAGGTCGCGCGAGTGCATGTGCCGGGCTGCACGCATTTTTCGGTGCTCGACGATCTCGCGCGCGCGGATGGCATGCTGCTGCGCGCGCTCGAGCAGTTGAGTTGAGCAACGGCGCACCCCGCGTTTTCCAAGGAGAGCAGCAGCCCATGATCGAACTCACCCCGTCCGTCCCGTTGATTCCTCGCGCGCAACTGTTCGGCAACCCTTCCAGAGCGATGCCGCGGATCAGTCCCGATGGACGGTTCCTCGCGTGGCTGGCGCCTGTCGACGGCGTGCTGAATCTCTGGGTCGCCCCCGCCGACGCGCCGCGGCGCGCCGCGCCGATGACGCGCGAAACGAAGCGCGGCATCCAGTCGTTCGGCTGGACCTACGACGGAACTTACGTCGTTTATCCGCGCGATGCCGACGGCAACGAGCTGTTCCACATCCACGCGATCGACGTGACGACCGGTATCGATCGCGATCTCACGCCGTTCGAAGGCGTTTGCGCAGGCGTGGTCGCCACGAGCCGGTTCGTGCGCGACCGGGTGCTCATCTGCATGAACCGGCGCGATCCGAAGTTCTTTGACCTTCATACGTTGCATCTCGCGAGCGGCGAACTGGAACTGGTCGAAGAAAACACGGGCATGGTGTCGTTCGTCGTCGACGATCACTACCAGCCGCATGTCGCGACGCGGATCGCCGCGGACGGCACCTTGCAATTGTTCGACCGTCGCGGCGGCGCGCACTGGAATGAATGGTTCAGCTTCGCCGCCGAGGATGCGCGCGTCTCGCGGCCGATGTACCTGAACGCGGACGGCAGCGCGCTCTTCCTGCTCGACAGCCGCGCGCGCGATACCGCCGCGCTGGTGCGTCTCGATCTGGCATCCGGCGAGCGGCGCGTGCTGGCCGAAGACGCGCGCACCGACGTGGCCGCCGTGATCGTCGACAGCGACACGAAAGAGCCGATCGGCTACTCCACTTACGCGACACGGCAGACCTGGACGGCGTTGACGCTGGACTTTCAGACGGTTCTCGACGTCTTTGCGGAACATGGGCTCGAAGAGTGGCATCTCGTCAGCCGAACCGAGGATGACCGCTGCTGGGTTATCGTGGCGAAATCATCGGTTGGACCCGGCACGGCCTATCTTTATCAGCGCGGCGAGCGGTCGCTGCGCGCGTTTTTCGACTTCCGGCCGGAACTGGCCGACGCGCCGCTTGCGCCGATGCAGCCGGTGACGATCGGCTCCCGCGACGGACTCGAACTGGTTTCGTATCTGACGCGCGCGCCGCGTGCCGGCGGGCCGGGCGCGCTGGTGCTGCTCGTGCATGGCGGCCCTTGGGCGCGCGACGTGTTCGGCTTCGATCCCGAACATCAATGGCTGGCGAATCGCGGCTACAGCGTGCTCAGCGTCAACTTCCGCGGCTCGACGGGTTTCGGCAAGGCCTTCGTCAACGCCGGCGATCATGAATGGGGCCGGCGCATGGACGACGATCTTCTCGATGCGATCGACTGGGCAATCCGCGCAGGCGTCGCCGATCCCGCGCGCATTGCGATCATGGGCATCAGCTACGGCGGTTACGCGGTGTTGAGCAGCATGACGCGCAATCCCGAGCGGTACGCGTGCGGCATCGATATCGTCGGGCCGTCCAGCCTCGAAACCCTGCTCGCGACCGTGCCTCCCTACTGGGAAGCGATACGCGCGCAACTGATCAAGGCGATGGGCGATCCGTCGACCGAAGCCGGGCTCGCGCTGCTGCGCGAGCGCTCGCCCGTGCATCGCGCGGACCGGATCCGCCGGCCGCTGCTGATTGCGCAAGGCGCGAACGATGCGCGCGTGAAGCGCGCCGAGAGCGACCAGATGGTCGCCGCGATGCAGTCGAACGGCATTCCGGTGACGTATCTGCTTTATCCGGACGAAGGGCACGGATTTGCGCGCGCGCCGAACCGGCTATCGTTTTACGCGGTGGCGGAGGCGTTCCTCGAACGGCATCTGGGCGGCCGGGCGGAGCCTATTGCGGAAGCGGATTTCGAGGCGTCCACGATGCAGGTCATCGAGCATGGCGGTCTCGACTGCGTACGCGGCCGCTCGCCGGCTTGAGCGCGAGCGGGGCCCTTCCGGCGCTTCGCTTGACTGACACGACGACTAATATCTTTTTCGACCTAATCTCGCCGAAAAAATATATTGGACGTCTTACCGGCGCTCTTGCACTATTCGATCCCAGCGCAAGCCCTGCGCCCATTGCGATCCCCACCGCCCGCAAGCCTGATGGCACGCCGCCGTCGCCGAGACCGGCGTCGCGGCGTGCCGCGAGGCCATTGCGGGCGCTATTCGAATTTAGATAACAGCAATCCCCGAGGATACAGATGCCCAACTATCGCTCCCGCACTTCGACTCATGGCCGCAACATGGCCGGCGCCCGCGCGCTGTGGCGCGCGACCGGCATGAAGGATGGCGATTTCGGCAAGCCGATCATCGCGGTCGTGAACTCGTTCACACAATTCGTGCCGGGCCACGTGCATCTGCGCGACCTCGGCGCGCTGGTTGCGAAGCAGATCGAGGCGGCCGGCGGCGTCGCGAAGGAATTCAACACGATCGCCGTCGATGACGGCATCGCGATGGGCCACGACGGCATGTTGTATTCGCTGCCGTCGCGCGAGCTGATTGCGGACTCGGTCGAGTACATGGTCAACGCGCACTGCGCGGACGCGATGGTCTGCATCTCCAACTGCGACAAGATCACCCCGGGCATGCTGATGGCCGCGATGCGCCTGAACATTCCGGTCGTGTTCGTGTCGGGTGGTCCGATGGAAGCGGGCAAGGTCAAGTCGCCGACCGATGGCCAGGTGATCGCGAAGATCGACCTGATCGACGCGATGATCAAGGCCGCCGATCCGAAGATCAGCGACGCCGAAGTCGCTGAAGTCGAGCGCAGCGCGTGCCCGACCTGCGGTTCGTGCTCGGGCATGTTCACCGCGAACTCGATGAACTGCCTGACCGAGGCAATCGGCCTCGCGCTGCCGGGCAACGGCACGATCGTCGCGACGCACGCGTGGCGCAAGGGCCTGTTCGAGCAGGCCGGCAGCCTGATCGTCGATCTGTGCCACCGCTACTACCAGGAAGAGGACACGTCGGTTCTGCCGCGCAGCATCGCGACGAAGAAGGCGTTCGAGAACGCGATGGCGCTCGACGTCGCGATGGGCGGCTCGACCAACACCGTGCTGCATCTGCTGGCCGCCGCGCAGGAAGCGGGCGTCGACTTCACGATGTCGGATATCGACCGCATCTCGCGCAAGGTGCCGTGCCTGTGCAAGGCCGCGCCGATGACCGACAAGTACCACATCGAGGACGTGCATCGCGCGGGCGGCATCATCGGTATTCTCGGCGAGCTCGCGCGCGCGGAACTGCTCGATCTGTCGTGCGGCAACGTGCATAGCGGCACGCTCGGCAACGCGATCGCGAAGTGGGACGTCGCCGGCGACACGGGCGAGGAGGCACGGAAGTTCTTCCGCGCGGCGCCGGGCGGCATTCCGACCACGGTCGCGTTCAGCCAGGAAGCGACGTTCGCCACGCTCGACACGGATCGCAAGAGCGGCTGTATCCGCAGCAAGGCGAACGCGTATTCGAAGGATGGCGGCCTCGCGGTGCTGTACGGCAACCTCGCGGAGAACGGTTGCATCGTGAAGACCGCGGGTGTCGACGAATCGCAGTGGCTCTTCTCGGGCCGCGCGCGCGTGTTCGAAAGCCAGGACGACGCGGTCGACGCGATTCTCGGCGACAAGGTCGTGCCGGGTGACGTCGTGGTGATTCGCTACGAAGGCCCGAAGGGCGGTCCGGGCATGCAGGAAATGCTGTACCCGACGTCGTATCTGAAGTCGAAGGGTCTCGGCAAGAGCTGCGCGCTGTTTACCGACGGCCGTTTCTCGGGTGGTTCGTCGGGCCTCGTGATCGGTCATGCGTCGCCGGAAGCGGCCGAAGGCGGCACGATCGGTCTGGTCGAAGACGGCGACGTGATCGAGATCGACATTCCGCAGCGCAAGATGCACCTCGCGGTGTCGGACGAAGAACTCGCGCGCCGCCGCGCGGCGATGGAAGCACGCGGCGACAGAGCGTGGCAGCCGGTCAATCGCGAGCGCGTGGTGTCGCAGGCGTTGCAGGCCTATGCGGCGCTCGCGACTTCGGCCGATCGTGGCGCGGTACGCGATATTTCGCAACTGAAGCGCAAGTAAAGCGCGAGGGAAGTGGAAGGGCTCCGGCGTGGCGACACGATTGGAGCTGAAGAGAGGCCGGTGTGTGGGAGACTGCATACCGGCCTCTGCGTTTGTGGTGGCGCGGTATCGATCGGGGTTCGCCGGGGGTGGCCGCGAACGGAATGCTCTCCGCGGATCGATTGGCGACTGTTCGAATGAGAAGAGACCGCTCCTGATGCCCTTGTCCCGGCGAACGCTCGCGATCAGGCGTCCGCAAGAAGCCGCGACAACGCGTTGCGATAGTCCGCATAATGCCGCGCTTCATCACGATGGCGGCGCTCATGGACCACGCACCTGCCGCCGACGAACACATCGCGCACGGGCGTTTCGCCATGTTCGCAGAACACGACGGACGAGAGCCACGTCGTGCTCGTCTGTTCCGCGAGATTCGGATGCTCCGCGTCGAGTACGATCCAGTCGGCCCGCGCGCCTTCTTCGAGCGCGCCGACCGCGCGGCCCGTCGCGCGCGCGCCGCCTTCGAGCGCGCCCTGAAAAAGACGGTCGGCGACATGCGCCGTTCGTGGCGACGCAAGCACGTTGCGCTGACGCCGCAGGAGCCGCTGGCCATATTCGAGCAGGCGCAATTCCGCGCGCCAGTCCACGCCGATATGGCTGTCCGAACCGATGCCGAACGCGCCCCGCGCATCGAGATAATCCATCGCGGGAAAGATGCCGTCGCCAAGATTCGCTTCGGTCGTGAGGCACAGGCCCGCAATCGCGCCGCTGCTCGCGAGCGCGTGCGTCTCCTTCGCGTCGACATGCGTCGCATGCACGAGGCACCAGCGCGCGTTCACGTCGAAGCGATCGAGCAGCCATTGCACCGGCCGCGCGCCGAGCGCCGCGACGGATGCCTCCACTTCCGCCGTCTGCTCCGCAACGTGGATGTGAACCGGCGCGCCGGGCGACATCGCATCGAACCCTTCGATCAACGCGTGCAATGAAGCCTCCGATACCGCGCGCAACGAATGCGGCGCGACGCCGTAACGCAGCGCGTGGTGCTCGGGACGCGCATCGCGCAATGCGCGCAGGAGATCGAGAAATTCCCCGGTCGTGTTGATGAAGCGGCGCTGATCGTCACGCGGCGGCTGCGCATTGAAGCCGCTGTATTGATAGAGCACCGGCAGCATCGTCATGCCGATGCCCGTCTCGGCCGCCGCATCCACCACGTATTGCGCGAGCTCGGCGGGATGCGCGTGGCATTTGCCATCCGCCGCGTGGTGCACGTAATGGAACTCGCAAACGGACGTGTAGCCGGCCTTGAGCATCTCGACATACAGCCAGCGCGCGATGGCGCCGAGCGTATCGGGCGTGATGCGCGCGGCGAAGCGGTACATCAGGTCGCGCCAGCTCCAGAAACTGTCCGCCGGATTCGCGCGATATTCGGTGAGGCCCGCCATTGCGCGCTGAAACGCGTGCGAGTGCAGGTTAGGCATGCCGGGGATGACCGGGCCCGCGGCGTGCGTGGCATCCGCGGGCACGTCGCGCACATCCGGCGCGACGGCGACCAGCGTGCCCGCGGCGTTCCATTCGAGCAGCACGTTGGTGCGCCAGCCATCGGGCAGCAGTGCGTGCGCCGCGAAAAGCGCTTTCGTTCGTGAATTCATGACCAGTCTTTGGTATCCAGCGATGCATGCAACAGCATGCCGCTGCCTTTTATCTCGACTTCGACGTCGTGTGCCGCATCGATGCGCGGCCTGAAGCGCACGCGCATCGATGCCTCATCGGATTGAATTGAATATCACGGCAACGCTCATGCCCGCGACAACACCGCTTGCAGAAACGAGCGCGTGCGGGGCTGCGTTGGCGTCGAGAAAATCTGCGCGGGCGGACCCGCCTCCACGATCTCCCCGCCGTCCATCACGACGACGACGTCCGCCACTTCCTTCGCGAAGCCCATTTCGTGCGTGACGACGAGCATCGTCATGCCTTCGGATGCGAGCAGCTTCATCACCTGGAGCACTTCGCCGACGAGTTCGGGATCGAGCGCGGACGTGGGTTCGTCGAAGAGCATGACGCGCGGCTGCATCGCCAGCGCCCGCGCAATCGCGACGCGCTGCTTCTGGCCGCCCGACAGGCTTGCGGGCATCGCATGCGCCTTGTGCTCGAGGCCGACTTTCGTGAGCAGTGCGAGCGCCGCCGCTTCGGCCTCGGCTTTCGACGAGCCACGCAGCATGCGCGGCCCGACCGTGATGTTGTGCAATACCGAAAGATGCGGAAACAGGTTGAACGACTGGAACACCATGCCTACTTCGGTGCGCAGCCCGTTGAGCGCGCGCTCCTTGAGCATCGTTCCATGATCGACGAGCCGGTGGCCGCAGATATCGATCGTCCCTCGCTCCGGCTGTTCCAGCCCGTTGCAGCAGCGCAGAAACGTGCTTTTGCCGGAACCGCTCGGCCCGATCACGACCACGACCTGACTCGGCTGAATATCGAAATCGATGCCGTTCAGGACGCGATGCGTCCCGAACGACTTCGTGAGTTCGCGAATGCTGACGATAGGTTGAGCGCTGTTCATTGCACCATGCCTCCCGCGCGCAGCCGTCGCTCGACGCGATGAAGAATGTAGTTGGTCGTCTGCGTGAGTACCAGATAGACGAGCGCGATCACGAGATACACCTCCAGCGACCGGTACGACACGCTGATGATCTTCTGCCCTTCGTGCATCAGATCGTCAATGGTCAGCAGCGACACGAGCGCCGAGTTCTTGATCAACGCGATGAACTCGTTGCCGAGCGGCGGAATCATGCGCACGACGGCTTGCGGAAGAATGATCGCGCGCATTGCCTGCCCCACCGACATGCCGATGGAGCGCGCCGCTTCCATCTGCCCGCGATCCACCGACTGAATCGCGCCGCGCACGATCTCCGACACGTAGGCCGCCGAATACAGCCCGAGCCCGAGCATCCCGCAGACGAACGCGGGCAACAGGATGTTGAACTGCGGCAAGCCGAAGAACAGCAGAAACAGTTGCACGAGCAGCGGCGTGCCGCGGAAGAAGATCAGATACCCGGTGCAGAAGCCGTAGATCAGGCGCCGCTGCGGCGAAAGCCGGCCGATGCCGATCAGGAGCCCGAGCAGGCACGACAGCACGAGCGCGGCGGCGGTCACTTCCACCGTGACCAGCGCGCCATGCGCGATATCGGCCCAACCGGCGAGGGCCGGCGTGAAGTCGAGTTGCATGGGTCAGGTCCGCCGGATTACTTCGCGGTTGCGCCGGCGCTCGCGCTGAACCACTTCTGCACGATCGCGTTGTAAGTGCCGTCCGCCTTGATTTTCGCGAGCGCGGCGTTCAACTGGTCGCGCAGTTGCGGCTCGTCCTTGCGTACCGCGATGCCGTACGCTTCGGTCGTCAGCTCCTTGTCGAGCACGCGAAAGCCGGGGCGCGTACGCACGAACTGATACGCGGCGGGCTTGCCCGTCACGGCGGCATCCGCGCGGCCGATGCCGACGAGATCGAACATTTCCTGATTCTTTTCCACCTCCACGCGCTGTACTTGCGGATAGTTGTCGCGCAGGAAGTTCACCGACTTCGTGCCGACCTGCACGGTCACCTTCTTGCCGTTGAGATCGGCGAGCGTTTTGATCGGCGAGTCCGCCTTGACAAGCGCGGAGAGGCCGCCCGCGAAATAGGGCTGCGTGAAGTCGACGACCTGCGCGCGTTCCGGCGTGATGTAGATGCCCGAGATCGCCACATCGAAGCGATGCGCGACGAGGCCCGGAATCAGCCCCTTGAAGTCGATGTCGGTCCACTGGATCTGCTTGCCCATTGCCTTGGCGAGCGCGTTCATGATGTCGATGTCGAAGCCGGTGCGTTGGCCCTTGTCGACGAATTCCATCGGCGGGAAGGTGGCGTCGGTCGCAACGTTCAGCACGTTCGCGTTTTGCGCGGCGGCGCTGCCGGGCACACCGGCGAGGATCATGGCGACGCCGAGACTCGCGGCGGAAAGAAGCATCTTCAGTTTCATCGTGTGGGCTCCAGGGTGTGTGGTCAGTCGTTGAGTTGGATTCAGGCGGCTTGCAGCCGCGCGGAAATGGTGTTGGCGGTGCGCACGGTCCAGTTGGCGAGCTGCTGTTCGCGGCCCGCCGCGCGCGAGGACGGCGCCATCAGCGTGATCGATGCGCTCGCATGCGCGTCGCGCGACACGCGCCGGAACACGGGCGCGCTCACGCCCCACACGCCCGGATCGACTTCGCTGTCGCTCACCGCGTAGCCGCGCGCACGGATGCGTTCCAGCTCCGCTTCGAGGGCGGCACGTGCCGTATCGCCGTCGGCGAACTGGCGCTCGAGGGTCTCGGCGCGCGTCTTGTCGGCCATGAACGCGAGCAGCGACTTCGCGGATGCGCCCGCCCGCAACGGCACTGCGCGGCCTTTCTCGAACGAGCAGCGCAGGGAGTGGGTACTCTCGATCATTTCGAGGCAGATCACCTGGTCGTTCACGGCGACGATCAGTCCGACGCTCTCCTGGGTCGCGCGCGAGAGCTCGATCATGCTGTCGCGGCTCGCTTCGACCAGCATCGAATTGATGTCGAAGCCGAGCGCGAGTTGAAGACTGATGGGGCCGGGCGCATAAAAGCCGGCGTCCTCGGTGACGAAGCCCCAGCGCTTGAGCAGCGCCACTTGTCGGTAAAGCGTGCTTTGCGCGAGACCGGTCGCGCCCAGCATGTCCTTCACGGACATGGCCTTGCCGTGGCTGGCGAGCGCGGTCAGCACGAGCAGCAGACGCTCGGCGCCGATGACGCCTGTTTCCTGTTTCACAGTGTTTCTCGAGCCGGAAGAGAAGCGATGTCGATGGCCAGCAGAATGCCACGTCGCTCCCGCCGGACAAAAATGCGATTCCCATTGTGCGGGAATGACGGCTCAGGGTTTTCCCGCAATTATTTGATGTGTGTTCGGCGAAGTGGCCTCGTGGCGACTGGCGTCATTCCCTTCGTCATGGCGGCATCTGATGCGATGCAGCATGCACCACAAGCGTGCCGTGGCTTCGCAAATCACGGGTCAGCATGTTATAAGCCCAAGGCAGTGTTTCTCACCATAAAGTGGGAAATCGTCATGGAGGCTTATCCGATGGGACTGTTCCGCAACAACAAATCGTCCGTGAACGGACTGGCGCTGGTCGCGCTCGTATCTGTTTCGAGCTGTTTTCTGGAAACCACACCGGCCTTTGCGAAGGCGCCTGCCAAAGCGCAACCGGCCATTCTCACCGCATCGGCGATCGCGGTTGCGGACAAGTACAGCGCCGATGCCGCGGAGCAGATCTTCAAGGAAGGCGGCAACGCGGTCGATGCGGCCGTCGCGATCGCCTTCACGCTCGCGGTCACGTATCCGGAAGCGGGCAATATCGGCGGCGGCGGTTTCATGACGCTGTATGTCGACGGCAAGCCTTACTTCCTCGACTACCGCGAGCGTGCACCGCTGGCCGCGACGAAGAACATGTATCTCGACGACAAGGGCGAAGTCATCAAAGGGATGAGCCTGTTCGGCTATCGCGCGGTCGGCGTGCCGGGCACCGTCGACGGAATGTGGCAAGCACAACGCCGCTTCGGCAAGCTCAAATGGAAGCAGGTACTGGCGCCGGCGATCCACTATGCGCGCGACGGTTTCGAAGTCAGCCAGCAATTGCAGGATCGTCGCGACGAGGCGGCGAAAGACTTCGCGGGCAAGACCAATTTCGACACCTACTTCGGCAATCTGAAGCAGGGCGTCAACTTCAAGCAACCCGATCTCGCCGCAGTGCTGCAACGTATTTCGGATCAGGGAGCGAAAGACTTCTACAGCGGCAAGACGGCTGATCTGATCGCGGCTTCCATGCGCGGTCACGGTCTGATTACGAAGGCCGATCTGCAGCAGTACAAGGCGGTGTGGCGTCAGCCGATCGAGGCCAACTGGAACGGCTATCGGGTGATTACCGCGCCGCCGCCGAGCTCGGGCGGTATCGGTCTCGTGCAGCTATTAAAGATGAAGGCCGATCTCGCACCCGATTTCAAGGACGTGCCGCTCAACTCGGCGCAATACGTGCACTTGATCGCGGAGATCGAGAAACGCGTGTTCGCCGATCGCGCGCAGTATCTCGGCGATCCGGACTTCTACAAGGTGCCGGTCGCGCAACTGACCGACGATGCGTATCTCGCGAAGCGCGCGGCCGAAGTCAATCCGGATAGACCGTCGGATACGAAGAGCGTTGAGCCGGGGCTCGGCACATCGATGCCGGAGAAGGCCGAGACCACGCACTTCTCGGTGATCGACAAATGGGGTAATGCGGTGTCGAACACCTACACGCTCAACGGCGCTTTTGGCTCGGGCGTGGTGGTGGATCGCGCTGGCATCGTGCTGAACGACGAGATGGACGACTTCTCCGCGAAGCCGGGCGTCGCGAATATGTTCGGCGTGGTGGGCAGCGATGCGAATGCGATCGAACCGAAGAAGCGTCCGCTGTCGTCGATGGATCCGACGATCCTGACGAAGGACGGCAAGGTCGCGCTGGTGATCGGCACGCCGGGTGGCTCGCGCATCTTTACGTCGATTTTCCAGGTGATCAACAATATCTACGACTACGACATGCCGCTGCCCGATGCGGTTGCCGCGATGCGTTTCCATCATCAGTTGTTGCCGCCGAACACGATCTTCTGGGAGCCGTACAAGCCGATTGAAGGCGAGCTCGCGCAGCAGATCGAAGCGAAGGGTTACACGCTGAAGGGGCAGGATTTCAGCGGCGATATCCAGGCAATCAAGGTGAACGGCGATACGCCGGAAGCCGCCGCCGATCCACGTGGCCGAGGGGTGACGCGGATCATTCAGTGAGCGGTTGAAGTAGCTCGAGCAAAAAGTAATGCGGGCATTGCGCAGGTTATGCGCGATGCCCGTTTTTTTCGTCGGTGCGGATTGGCCGTTTCCCGCCAGCGCCCCCCGCTCCCACGTTCATCCGCCGTCCGTTGCAACCGTGACGGCTTCCCACGCCCTGATTTCGTCTTCCAGCGCCGACAATTTGTCTCGCACGAGCCCGAGAGCATCGCTACCGAGCAGAAGATGCGCTGGCGGGTGATCCGCTGCGATGGCGGCGAGTATCGCGCGCGCCGCCTTCCTGGGATCTCCCAGTTGCTTGCCGCTTTTTTCCGCTCGGGCTTGGCGGATGGGATCGAAGATCGCGTCGTAATCCGGGATCGAGCGGGGCGTTCGCGTCATCGAGCGGCCTGCCCAATCGGTACGAAACGAGCCGGGCGCCACGGCTGTCACGGCAATACCGAAAGACTCGACCTCTTTGCCAAGTGCTTCGGAGATGCCCTCCAGCGCGAATTTGCTTCCGCAGTAATACGCGATTCCCGGCATGGTGATGTAGCCGCCCATCGACGTGATGTTCAGAATATGGCCGTGGCGGCGCTCACGCATGAAGGGCAGCACGGCCTTCATCATCGCGACCGCGCCGAATACATTGACGTCGAACTGCTGGCGCATCGCCGACAAAGGCGATTCTTCCATGATGCCTTCGTGGCCGTAGCCGGCATTGTTGACGAGGACGTCGATGGGGCCCACGCTCGCTTCGATTTCCGCTACGACGCCGTCGATGGCGTCGAAATCGGTCACGTCGAGTACCCGACCCAACGCGGCGTTCGCGGACAACGATTCGAAATCACGCTTTGCCTGCGCACTTCGCACCGTCCCGACGACTGTGTGACCCGCCGTTAGCGCTTCGACTGCGAGCGCGCGGCCAAAGCCGCTGCTGACGCCGGTAATGAGCAGAATTTTGCCGGATGCCATCGAGGTTTCTCCTGAATGTCGATTGGATAGTGCATGCTAGTCTGATCGACATGGCCGAATAAGCCCTATTTCGCTGATTTTCTTGCCTGAAACTATGAGCACGAAGCGCGCCGCCCGTCGGCACATAGACCTGTCCTCTCGAAGCCGGAAGCGCATGGTTGCGCTGCTGCACGCGTTGGCGCCCGACGAGGGTTACAACCTCACGGCGCTGCCGGGCGTTCGCATCCTGCGTTCGAACCGGGCGCTGTCGCGCACCCCGGTTCTGTATGACCCCGGCATCGTGATCGTTTGCCAGGGCCGCAAGCGGGGCTATTTCGGCGACCAGCTCTATCTGTACGACGAGCGTCACTATCTGGCCGTGTGCGTGCCGGTGCCGTTCAGCATGGAGACCGATGCAACGCCGGAGCGGCCGCTGCTCGCGCTGTATCTGCACCTCGATTTCACGATGGCCGCCGAGCTGGCGGCGCAGATCGATCGCGCCGGCGCAACGGAGCCTGTGCAAGCGCCTCGGAGCATGCTGTCGACGCCGATGGACGACGCGATGCAGGCGTCCGTATTGCGCTTTCTCGAGGCGATGCATCGACCGCTCGAAGCCGCCGTGTTGGGTCCCGGCCTGCTGCGTGAACTGTATTTCCGCGTGCTCACCGGCGCTCAGGGGAGCGCGATGCGCGAGGCGTTGGCGATGCGAGGACAGTTCGGCCGGATAGGCAGATCGTTGCGCCTTATCCATGCCGGCTACGCGCATCGCCTCGACGTAACGCAACTGGCCGAAGAGGCGGGTA
This sequence comes from Paraburkholderia sp., assembly GCF_047605525.1. Classification (GTDB taxonomy): domain Bacteria; phylum Pseudomonadota; class Gammaproteobacteria; order Burkholderiales; family Burkholderiaceae; genus Paraburkholderia. The sequence continues at coordinate 91,632 of NZ_JASGFN010000019.1, forward strand.
TGAGCGTTCCGAGTTTCCACAGCCACTTCAAGGCAATCACGCAGGTGTCGCCGATGCAGTACGTGAAGTCGACACGTTTGCATCAGGCTCGCCTTTTGATGCTGCGCGAGGAGCTAACCGCGGAGATGGCGGCCCATGCCGTGGGATACACGAGCCCGTCGCAGTTCAGCAGGGAATTCAAGCGTTTGTTTGGCTTGACGCCGGCAGCGGAGACGAAGCGTATGCGTGAGAGTTTCGCCATTCCACCTGCATTCGCGGATACAACGTATGTCTCGTCGCATTGAGTTTGGCGGATTACGTTTATCCGCCTTTTCTTATCGTCGACGGCGCGACTTCTTGTCGGGACTCTCCGATATCGGCAACTGACGACGTGGCGCATTCAGGAACGCGTCCACCAGGATAATGAGTTCCCGTCTCAAGCCGGGCGCTGAAAGCTGCCCCTGTCTTGCCGCTTCATGCACGGCACCTGCGAGTGCCCCCGCCAGTACCTGCGCGCCGACACACACGTCATCCGCTGCTCCGGGAGCGTTCGCCGCGAACAGGACTTCATAGGCTTTCTTGCATTCACGGCCGAAAAGATCGTGAGCGCCACGCGAATCCTCGCCGCGCGGGCTCTCTTCGAGCAGAACCCGATGGGCTGCCGGATGCCGGCTGTGCACCGCGATCATCCCGTCAACGAGTGTCGCGATGCGGACGGCCCGGGGCGTTTCGACGTTCGCGGCAGCATGCAGCACCTCGAGCACGTCATCGAAGTGCCGTCGGCGCACGGCATCGATCAGCGCGAGTTTGTCCGGGAAATACTGATAGAGGGAACCGATGCTCGCGCCGGCGGCTTCCGCGACCGCGTTGGTGGTGAGTCCCGTCCAGCCGCGCTCGCCGAGAATGTGAGCCGCGGCATCGAGTATCGCGTCGATCGTGGCCCGCGAACGCGCCTGCTGCGGCCTTTTTCGCATCGCGCCGGAACGCCGGGGAATGCGAGTAGCCAAGCGCACCTCCTGAATGGGAATATGAGCAATGTGCTCGCATTTCCCACGCATGTCCAGATATCCGCGTGAAAGCGAATAGTTATGAAGGGAGACGCCGATCGTGGATGGACACGGAGAGGTTTATCGCCGCCGGGATTTGCCGATTTATCTTGGCGTCCGGTTTTTATCGGAAGCGGCCGCGTTGGCACAAACTGTTGCGATTGGCTGGACGATCTACAGCTTGTCGGACACGCCTCTCTCGCTCGGTATCGTCGGCATCGTGCAATTCATCCCGATGATGTTGCTGACGCTTCCCGCCGGCGAACTGTGTGATCGATTTTCGCCGCGCGCGCTCGCCGTGGCGGGACTCGCACTTCAGAGCCTGTGCGCCGGCGCTTTCCTCGGACTCAGCCTGTTCCGGGTGTCGACGCCATGGCCTTTCTACGGCGTGCTGCTGGCACTCGGCTCGGCACGCGCGCTGGCCGAACCCGCCGGGCAGGCACTGGTGCCGTTCCTGGTGGCGCCCGAGCAATTACCGCGCGCCATTGCCGGAGGTTCCACCGCGTGGCAAATGGCGGTGATCGCCGGTCCGGCACTGGGCGGCCTGTCCTACGCATTGGGCGCGAGCGTCGCCTACGCGGGCTGCGGCCTCGCATTTCTGACGGCGATGGCAGGTCTCGCGACGCTTCGTGGCCGTGACCCGGAACGCGTCCAGACCGCCGGGCCAACGGGCCGTATTGCTCGCATCACGGAGGGCATCGCGTTCATACGTTCGCAACCGATCGTGCTGGGAGCGATCTCTCTCGACCTCTTCGCGGTTCTGCTCGGTGGTGCGACAGCGCTGCTGCCGATCTACGCTCGCGACATACTCGATGTCGGGCCGCTTGGTCTGGGCATGCTGCGCAGTGCGCCGGCGGCCGGAGGCTGCATTGTCGCGTTCCTTCAGACCCGCTTTCCTCCGGACAGGCGTATCGGCTTCAAACTGTTTTCCGCTGTCGCCGTTTTCGGCATCGCCACCATCGTTTTCGCGCTTTCCAGGTCGTACGTCACGTCGCTGGCGGCGCTCGTCGTGATCGGCGCCAGTGATATGGTCAGTGTCAACATCCGCTCGTCCCTGGTCCAACTGGCGACTCCTGACGCCATGCGTGGACGGGTCTCGGCGGTCAACATGCTGTTCATCGGTGCTTCGGGCGAACTCGGCGCGTTCGAGTCAGGCGTTCTCGCGTCGATGTTCGGAACTGTTCAATCTGTCGTTCTCGGTGGAATCGGTACGCTGTTCGTCGCCGCGATCTGGATGGCCGCATTTCCGGCGCTCAGGAAGATCGATCGTGTTCATCCGCTCGCGTAAAGGAATAAGCGGTGTCGAACGATGAAGAGCCCGGAAGATTCAGGCCGCGTCGGGGTTGCGCGCTGCCGCGACCGGCAGCCCGCTGTTGACGAGTGTCGCCTCGATCTCGCGCGCGCCCGCAACGACGAGGTTGGCGAGCCGCGTGATCAGCCGCTCTTCGGTGGTGTCGGAAACGACGTAGCTCAGGCTGCCGATCGCCACGCGCTCCTCGTTGAGAATGGCCGCCGCGATACCCGTTCTGCCTGGGTCCACGTCCGAATGTGTTACCAGAAAGCCCGCCTTGCGCCAGGCGGTTAGTACTGAGCGGAATTTTTCGAGTGTCGTGCCGAGGCCTGCCTTTGCGATTTCCGCCGTATGGGCGTCGTAGAGTGACCTGACGGCCCGGGCCGGCTGGTGCGCCAGAATGACTTTCGAGGTCGCGCCGTACAGCAGCGGCATCGGTCGTCCGCGCTCATAGCTGACCGGAATCTGCGGCCCCGGCGTGAGAACCTGGTCGATGCAGAGCACACAGTCGCCCGCCGGGCGGCACAGCAGGATCGCCGATCCGCCCGGCGCGTACTTCGATAGATCGGCCATGACCGGACGGGCGGCCGTCAGTAACGGATCGGTCATCTGGATCTGGCGATCGAGCTGGATGACGGCAGGCCCGAGGGTGTACTGGCCGACTCTGGCCGCCGCCACGAGGCCGGCCTCGTCGAGCGAGCCGATATACCGGTAAGCGGTCGCGAGCGACACGGAGAGCGCGCTCGCGATTTCCTCGGCGGTCCACACGGGTCTTTCGAGTGAGAATAGCTTCAGGACGGCGAGCGATCGATCCGAAGTACTCATGGGTCTGGCGGTCAAGATGGGTTATCCACGGTTATTGTCGCGTACGGTTGCCGGTTAACTGCGCATCCAGGCCCGGCCCCAGCTATTGAGCGTGCGCTCCCCCTCCGGCCATACGCCGGGGGCTGCATCGGCCGATACGCTCTGCAGTTCGGCGGAGAATTCCAGCCGGTTGCCGTCCGGGTCCGTAACCATGAAGAACAGGTTATTGCCGGGTCCGTGACGTCCGGGGCCAAAAAAGATGGGAATCTGTGCCGCCGCGAACCGGTCGCCCCAATCGCGTATGTCGTTCCATTCGTTCGTCTCGTAGCAGTGATGGTCCCACTCATTGCGGCTCCCCTTGAAGAAGGCAAGCGAATGATGCTCGTCGTCCGATCGCATGAAGACGACGCTGGCACCCCCACTTTCGCTGACGACCTCGTCGGAAATACTAAAGCCGAGTTTCTCGACGTAGAACCTCACGATCTGCTCGAGTTCGGTCGTCTGGTACACCGTATGTTGCAGGCGTGCCGGCGCGCCTCGCCGGGCCGGCGTGCCGCATGATACGCCGAAGGCCGTCCGGCGTCCCTGCGGATCGGCCACGGCGAAGGCGCCCTGCTCGAACAACGGATCATGCAACGGCTCGCATGCGACGCCATGCGCCGTCGCGCGCGAGCGCAGCTTTTCCAGGTCGTTGCCATCCCGCAGCCGGTACGCCGCATAAGCCAGACCGCACGTGGGCGCCGGACGGATCAGGACGGCACGGCGCGGCCCCCTCATCAGGAAACCCTGCTCGACGACTGATTCGTCGCAATCGAGCAGGTCGCGATAGAACCGGGCCAGCACCGCGGGCTGGGTCGACTCGACGCAAAGGTGATCCAGTTGTGCGGGAGATTCCGTCTGCATCGTCATCATGATGGGATTCCTCGGGTTTGTGCCGACATGCCGATCTGTGTTCCTGCCCGCAGTGGTTCGGTGCAAGCCGATGAGCCGAGGTCGACGCCCAGCACGGCCGAAAACTCGTCCGCGAAGCGGCGCTCGAGAGACGGATCGAATGTCCCCGCGGCGTAGCGGTCGGGGCGCAGCACGATGATCCGGTCGCGGTTGTGCGCGAGAGCGGTCGAAAACGCGCCGGCTTCGTCGACGACCACCGTCCAGCCGAGTCGTCCGAGCGACTGCGCGGCCTCGTCGTTGCGCTCCGGCAGGACCCATACGGTCGACGCGTCGAGGTGCCGCCACAGCGGATGCGCCGGCGGTGCGATGTCGGGAGCGGCTGGGCGGCCGTAGCGCAGCAGAGCGAAGCGCGGCCCCAGCAGATCGTCGAGCGGCACGGACTTGCCGTCCCGGCAAACGACCGGTTGCGGCAGCATGCGCCCGCGCACGCTGTGCCGTCCCAGGTTATCGGCCGGCCCCAGCAGGCCGCTCGCGTAGCGTGGCTTCGGCTTGAATTTCATCTGCAGGAAATAGTCGCGCAGCGGCGGCAGAAAGCCACTGAGACGGAAGAACGTCTGCCATGCCCATGCGCTCCATCGCGACGAAGGCGCCATGACGATGCCGAGATTCAGCGCGAGGCGGATCAGCGCCCACGCGTGCCGGCGTCGTTCCTGCTCGTACGAGTGCAGGGCTCTTTCGGGCAGCAAGCCGCGGATCACGGCGGACATCTTCCAGCCCAGGTTGTGGGCGTCGCGCACGCCGCTGTTCATTCCCTGGCCGGCATAGGGCGGCGTCAGGTGAGCCGCGTCGCCGGCGAGAAACACGCGCCCCACCTGCCAGCGCTCCGCCACACGGGCGTGAAACGTGTACACGGTCTTGCGCACGATGTCCGTCCGGCGTTGTCCTCGCAGCGGCGCCAGCCATTCGCGGATCCGGGTTTCCGTCAGCGCGTCGTCGGCGGATTCGTCGGCGTGAATGAGAATCTCGAAGCGACGCGTCTGGTGAGGTCCCGGAACATCCACCACGGGGCGGCGAGGATCGCAATAGACGCGCATCTGCGAGAACGTGTCGTCGTCGTTCTGCGTATCGATGACGAGCCAGCGCGACTTGAACGTCGAACCGACCATCTTCAGTCCGAGTGCCTCGCGCACCGGACTGCGGCCGCCGTCGCAGCCAACCAGGTAGCGCGCCCGAATCACGAACGAGCTGCCGTCGGGCCGGCTGACTGTCGCGCGAACGCTTTCGTCGTCCTGAACGAAGGTCTCGACAACGTGACCGAACAGCACGCGCACCTGCCTGAAGCGGTCGAGTCCGGCGCGAACCGTGGCCTCGAACAGCGGTTGCCGGAATGCGTTGCGGCGCGGAAATCCATATTCGCTGGCGGTCGGCTCGACCCGTCCGAAACAGCGTCCGCCGAACCGTGTCAGATAATGCACGCCGTAGCCCGGCACCACGTCGCGCATGACCGGCCCGGCGAGTCCGATAGCCTGCATGGTCCGTAGCGATTCGTCGTCGATCGAGACGGCTCGGGGTTCGGCAACCGTTGCCGGCTTGCGATCGACCAGCACACAATCGATACCGTCCTGCCCGAGCACGTTCGCGAGCGTCAGGCCCGTGGGTCCCCCGCCCACGATCAATACATCAGTGTTGATTTCTTCGAGATCCATTCGTTTTCTCCGCATTGCCGTCAACCCGCAGGCCGGGCATTCCGTGGCGCCGCACGCGCGGCGCTACCTTGCCCCGGTTGTCACCCGGCGGGCGTTTCGTCGACGATGCGATTGCGCAGCGTGCCGAGCTTCGAGATCTCGACTTCGACCACGTCGCCGGGCTTCATCCACAGAGGCGGCTCGCGAAAGGCGCCCACGCCGCCGGTCGTGCCGGTGATGATCACGTCGCTGGGGTTCAGTGTCGTGAAGGTGGAGCAATATTCGATCAGGCGCGGCACCGGAAAGATCAGGTCGTCGGTCGTGGCGGACTGAACGACCTCGCCATTCAGACGCGTGAGCAGCGAAAGCGCGGAAGGATCGCCGACTTCGTCGGGCGTCACGAGCCACGGGCCAAAACCTCCGGTGCACGGAAAGTTCTTGCCGGGAACGAACTGGATCGTGTGTTTCTGCCAGTCGCGAACGCTGCCGTCGTTGTAGCAGGCGTAACCGGCGACATGGTCGAGCGCGTCGGCTGCCTTCACGTGACGCGCGCGCGTGCCGATCACGACCGCCAGCTCGCCCTCGAAATCGAGCTTGTGCGATGCGGCCGGCCGGATGATCGGTTCGTCATGGCCGGTTTGCGAGTCGGCGAAACGCGTGAAAATCATCGGCCACGTCGGCACGTCCCGGCCGGTTTCCTTCACGTGGCTCAAATAGTTGATCCCGACGCAGAGAATCTTCGTGGGGTCCGGCACGACAGGCAGAAAATCGACCGCGTCGAGGCTGAATGCCGGCGTCTGCCCGGCCGCCCATGAGCTCACGCGCGCCAGCGCATTCCGTTCGAGCGCTTCCTTCAGGGTATGTCCCACTTCGCCTGCAATCGGTGCAACATCGATTACGCCCCCGTCACGCACGACCCCCCAGGACTGGCGATCCCCCTTGCTAAAGCTCATCAGCTTCATGATTTCTCCATGTGATTCATGACGGGCTCATTGTGACGTTTTTCGCGTATTTTGAGAAATCAGTGTTTACACTATTTAAAAATTCTCCATAAACGATATTATTCGCTCATCGGCTCGTGCCGTGACACGCATCGAACGCGAGGTCGCGGTGCCGGTCTGGACGCCCGGGCCCCGAGGCCCGCGCGATGACCACTCAAGGAGACAGGATGGACGGCAATACGGAGGTCCCGTTGGGCGCGACGGCGCACAGCGGGCGCGAAACAGAAGTTCCGTCGGCGAAGCGTGCCGCAAGAGCCGCCGCGGCCGGCCCGCTCACCGACGCGAACCTCAGGGAGATCAACGTCGCCGGGCTGATCGATGCACGTCCGCTCGGCCGCTATCAGTTCGTGGTCCTCGGGCTCTGCCTTCTGGTGGTGCTGCTCGACGGTTTCGATACCCAGACCATCGGGTTTCTCGCGCCGCATATTGCCAATGCACTGGCCATCCCGCTCAGGCAGTTCGGCCCGGTATTCGGCATGGGGCCGCTCGGCATGGTAGTGAGCGCGATGATCGTCGGCCCGATTGCCGATCACGTGGGGCGCAAGCGCATGCTGATATTCGCGACCGTCTGTTTCGGAGTCGGCTCCCTGCTGACGGCGATAGCCACCACGTTGCCGGCGTTGATCGTCGCGCGACTCGTGACCGGCATCGGTCTCGGCGGCGTGCTGCCGAACGTCATTGCGCTGGCCGCCGAGTTTGCGCCGAAACGTCATGCGCGCACCTGTATCGCCGTAATGATGTGCGGTCTGCCCGCGGGCTCGCTCGCCGGTGGTCTCGTTGCGGCCGCGTTGCTGCCGGCGTTCGGCTGGAAAGCCGCGTTCTATGCCGGCGGCCTGGCGCCAGTCGTGCTGGCGCTGGTGCTCGCTGCGTGGATGCCGGAGTCGGTCCGCTACCTGATCGCGCGCGGCGCGGATCCGGCGCGCATTGCGCGCGTGCTGCGCGCGATTTCGCCGGATGCGCCCAGCACAGGCGTGCGCTATGTCGATCACGACAACCGGGCTCACGGGCACAAAGGCAAACGCGTCGGCGCGCGAGCGGTATTCACGGAAGGGCGGGCGGTCTCCACGGTGCTGCTCTGGATTCCGTACTTCATGAATCTGATGCTGCTCTACTTCAGCATCAACTGGCTGCCCGCGATCGTCAACGCGAGCGGGCAAACCGCCGCGCTGAGCCTCTTCGCTATTACGAGCTTCAATGCTGGCGGCATGCTCGGCGCGCTCAGCCAGGGGCCCGTGATGAACCGCTTCGGTCCCCGCCCGGTGCTCGTTTCTCAATGCGCGATCACGGCGCTTTACGCGGTCGTCCTCGGGCTCTTCCACACCAATCCGATCTGTGTCGTGGTGTTCACGGCGATGGCCGGCTATGCCGTCGTCGGTATTCAGGCGGGTCTGAATGCGCTGTCGGCGGAAATCTATCCGACCTCGATTCGCGCCACCGGCGCAGGGTGGGCACTCGGGGTGGGCCGTCTCGGCTCCATCTCCGGCCCCCTCGTGGGAAGCGTGATGATCGCGATGCACTGGCCGCCCCAACGCATCTTCATGGCGGGTGTCGTGCCGAGCCTTCTTGCGCTCGCCGCCGTCGCCGTGCTGGCCCGCCGCCACCGTTGATTCCGCTATTGCCTTGCATTGACCGATTTCCGACTGAAGAGAGAAGAACATGAGCCTGGTTTATGAAAGCGTCGGCAGTTTCCCGTTCGATACGCCACCACTGCGCCTGCAACGGGATGAGCGATTGCTGCTCGCGCCGCCGTTGCCGTCGGACAGGAAGCGCCATCGGGACCATCCGCCGATCACCGCGGTGCATTTCCCGACCCGTTATGTCGAGCAGGCGTTCAGCCATCCGCGCGACGTCTACCGCAGCGAGTTCGCGCGTATCGAATGGCAGACGATGAACGACTCGCGGCAGGCCTTCTATCACCGCAACACCGGGGCCGACGAAATCTCGTATCAGGTGCACGGGCGCCGTCACGTGCTGACCGATCTGGGCACGGTCGTGATGGAGCGCGGCGAGTTCGTTCGCCTGCCTAACGGAGTCGCGCACGACAACTACGGACTCGAAGACATTCATGTGCTGTTCTATCTGCCCGAACCCGCGCTCGAACAACTCCCCACGCTGCGCACGAGCGAGTTCATGGAGACGCAGTTCGACGGCTGGGTGGCGGGGCAGGTCAATGAGCTGGTATCGGAGCGCATGGGCGGCCCCGCCACCGACATCGTGCTCTTTCCCGCCGACGAACGGCTTCTTCTTGAGCACGCGAAACACGATCCGGCGCGGCTGCCGGTCGTGAGGCCCACCGCCGACGCGCGGGGTACGACCTGGGTCTACCGGTCAGCCAACTTCATGATCGGCGTGACGCGTGAGGACGCATCGGACGGGCGGGAATACCGCCGTCATCTGAACGCCGACGAAGTGCACTACCAGTTGAATGGCCGTCGCACGCTGGTGACTCAACGCGGGACCATACATCTCGAACCGGGCGACTTCGTGAGGATTCCGCGCGGCATCGCGTTCACCAGCATTCACGGCGCGCTGTCGGAGAACCTCACGCTGATCTCGACGTATGAACTGGAGCAGGTTCCCGAATCGGCAAAACAGGGCGAGCCGATTGGCGTCGAAGCGCTGGCGAGTCTGCGTGCGTGAAGCCGACCGCTCTCCCCATTCATTTCATCCCCAGCTGACGATCAGATCCATGAAAACCATGACAGCCGCGCGCGCGCACCGCGACGCCCGGGCACTGGCACTCGAATCCGTCGCGCTTCCCACCGCGCAAGCGCATGACGTCGTAATCCGCGTGGCATCCGCCGGCCTCGCGCCCGGCATGATGAAGCTGCTCGAACGCGGCCGCTTTCATCACCTGCCGACCACGCCCGGCCATGAATTTGCCGGCACTGTCGTCGACGTCGGCGCGGGCGTCGACCGCAGCCTCGTCGGCAAGCGGGTCCGCGCGCACGCGATCCTGTCGTGTGGCGAATGTGAATACTGCCGCTCGGATCGCGAGCAGATGTGCACGGAAGCCGCGATGATCGGCCACGCCGCGCTCGGCGACGGCCCACTCGAACTCTACGCGCAGTATCACGACGGCGGTCTCGCCGAATACGTGCGCGTGCCGCACTGGCTGGTGGACATCCTGCCGGACCATGTCGGCTTCGACGTCGGCGCAAAGATTCACGATCTGGGCAATGCGGTTCGTGCATTGAAATGCGCGGCGCTTCCCGCCACCGGGCGCCTCGTCATCACGGCGGCGACCGGCACGATGGGTACGGCAAGCATCAAGCTGGCGCGCTTTTATGGCGCGCGCGGACTCGTGCTGGTCGGACGCTCGGCGGAGCGGCTGGAGGCCTTGCGGCCTCTTGCCGGCGGTTTGCCTGTGCAGCTCGTGGCCTTCGAGAGCCTCGGCGACGACTGGCCCACAACGGGCGCGCTTACGCGGCGGCTTCTCGACGTGTTGCCCGCCGGCGCGGACGCGGTGCTCGACTTCTTCCCGGACGGTCCGGGCACCGCACAGGCCACGGCCGCGCTGGCGACGGGCGGTGCGCTCGTCCACATGGGCGGCAATCGCAGCGCGTTGCCCTTCACCATTCGCGACATCATGCACCACTGCTGGCGAATCATCGGTACGCGCTCCTGCACACGGTCGGATACCGATGCCGTGCTCGAACTATTGGCGTCCGGGCAACTGAATGCCGACGAACTGATCACGCATCGCTATCCGCTCGAGCGCGTCAACGAGGCGCTGCAGGCCACCGCGGCCCGGGCGGCGCCGATGTGGATGACGGTCGTCCATCCGGGGCGCGACTGATCGCGACGACCCGCGCGTGCGTCGCGAGACGGCGCCGCACCCGCACAACCCGAAATAGCAAACTGGACACATTGGACCATGTCGACTGAATGGATCACCCTGAGCACGCCGGATGGCGCGATGCGCGCCTATGTCGCGCGCCCTTTGAACGCCACGCGAGCGGTCATCGTTCTGCAGGAAGCGTTCGGTGTGAACGCGCACATCCAGGACGTGACGAGACGGCTTGCCGGGCGCGGCTTTCTCGCGATTGCGCCGGATCTCTTCCATCGCAGCGCGGTCGGCGAGTTCGGCTACGACCAGCACGCGGAGGCAGTCGCGACGATCGGCTCGATCGGCGCGCCGCAGATCGTTGCCGATATCGGCGCGGTTCTCGATTACCTGCGCGATGGCGCGGCTCTCGATGCCGACCGTTGCGCCGTGATCGGCTTCTGCTTCGGCGGCCGGGCCGCCTTCACCGCGGCTACCGCTTATCCGGCGCTTGGGGCCGCTGTCGTGTTCTACGGCGGTGGCATCGCGGCGGGGCCGCATGCGCTGCTCGACCGGGTAGCGCAAATCGAAGCGCCGCTTCTGCTGCACGTCGGCGATAGCGATCCGGTCATTCCACGCGAGCAGATCGACGCGCTCGACGCAGCGCTGCGGCAGGCGAACCTGACGTATCGGCAGCACGTGTACGAGCAGGCCGGTCATGCGTTCGCCTGCGATGCGAGGCCGGCGCAGTTCCGGCGCGCGGCGGCCGAACTCGCCTGGGAGCGGACCTTCGCCTTTCTCGACGAGCATGTTTGCGCCCGTGCGCTTCTTTGACGGGATGCCTTTGACCATGGAACAGACAACTTCAACCGTCCCGATGCCCCATCCCTATAGGCGCTTTTCGCTTGCGGAGCGCAATCGCCGCTGGCATGCGGTGAGGCAACTGATGCAGCGTGACAACCTCGCCGCGCTGATCGCGCCGCCCAATCCCGGCAACTCGACGGACTGGCAGGCCGACGCGCGTTACCTGTCGCATTGCGGCGGCGGCGCCGATACCTCGATCGGGGTGGTGTTCCCGCTCGAGGGTGATGTCACGGTGGTTGCCGCGTCGGCGAAGGAGCGCTGGGGTCCGCTCGTGCAGGATTGGGTCGGCGATGTACGAACCGTCAATCGCCAGTTTGGCGCCGCAATGGGCGAGCGCTTGCGTGAGCTCGGTCTCGATGGCCAGCGCATCGGCGTCTCGGGCCTGGCGGGCGGGACTCGCACGCCGGAGGGCACGATCATGCACGGCACCTTCCGCGCGCTGGTCGATGCGTGTCCCAACGCAAGCTTCGTGGACGCCTCGGAGCTGATGCAGGAAGTGCGTGAGGTGAAGAGCGACGAGGAGATCGCCGTGCTCCAGCGTTCCGTCGACATCGTCGAATGTGCGCTGGAAGCCCAGCTTCGCGCCGCGCAACCGGGTGTGCCGGATTACGTCGTGTGGGCCGAAACGATGCATGAAATGTTCCGGCGCGGCTCGGAGCTATCGGTGCACTTCAACTGGATCAGCGGCCCCGCCCCCGGCAGGACGCTGACACGGCCCACCGCGCGTCCGCTCGAAAGAGGCGACCTGATATTGGGCGAAATCGAGGCTTCCGTTCTCGGCTACCGCGCGCAGCGTCTGCCGGTCGTCGCCGTCAACACCTGTTCGCAGATTATCCGCGAGCTCTCCGCGGCGCACGAGGCGTTGTATCTGGAACTGTTGCCGACGATGCGCGCGGGCGTGACGGTACGCGAATTGATCGAGGCGACGGTCGCGATCGCGCGGCGGATCGCCCCGAAGAGCGGTCCGCTCTCGGGCCTGCGTGCGTCGCTCATCGTGCATGGCCGCGGTCTCGGCGACGATCGGCCGCTCGTGCTGACCAGGCTGGACGGCATCCCTTTCTACGATGCAACGACGCGCGCGCTGGAAGCCAGACTGCCCGAAAACGGCGTGTATATCTGCAAGCCTTCCGTCGCCACGGCAAACGGCGAGCACGAGTTCGCGTGGGGCGACACGGTGCGGGTCGGCAAGGACGGCGCCCGCCGGATGGGACGCATGCCACATGGGCTGCAGATTTCGCCGCCGGGCGTATTCACCGACTGGCCGAAAGACATCACGGTCTACAGCTAATGTGAAAAGACGCCCCGGTATTCAACCACCTTATTGCAGGAGCCGAATGTGAATTGTGACCTGAACGCATGCGCGACCGGCGTCAATGTCGACGATGCCGCCATATCGTCTACCCCGCCCAGCCCCGGACTCGTCGACGACCTCGTGCTCGCCAATCACATCCTGTTCGATCAGGGCGTGGTCGATGCCTTCGGGCACGTCAGCGCGCGCCACGATCGTTGTGCCGACCGCTTTCTTCTCTCCCGCAACATGGCACCGGGACTGGTGAGCGCCGCGGACATCGTCGAGTTCACGCTCGACGGAGAAGCGGTGAATGCAGCGGGACGGCGGGTCTATCTGGAGCGATTCATCCACGGCGAGATCTACCGTGCCTATCCGCAAGTGCAGGCGATCGTCCACAGCCATTCTCCCGCCATCGTGCCGCTGACGGTGGTGAAGAATCATTCGTTGCGCGCCGTGTTCCATATGGCGGGCTTCATCGGGACCGATGCACCCGTTTTCGAAATACGCGAAGAGGCCGGAGACGCGACCGATCTTCTCATCAGGAACGGCCAGCTCGGCGCTGCTTTGGCGAGGCATTTCGAGAATAGCGCGATTGTCCTGATGCGTGGACACGGTTCAACCGTCGTTGCGCAAAGCGTCCAGCAGGCGGTCTATCGAGCCGTCTATGCGGAGGCCAATGCACGTTGCCAGGCGACTGCCGAGCAACTGGGCGATGTCACTTACCTGACAGACGCGGAATGCCGCGCGTGTGTCGACAGCCATGAGGCGCAGGTTCAGCGTCCGTGGGACATGTGGAAATTGCAGGCCGCGAAGAACCGGTCGGCGCAGCAGTAACCCCGGCAGGCATTCACGGGAGGGCGGTGCGCCACCGCCCGGAAGCAGCGCGGGATTTACGTCGCTGTCTGGCGCTTCGAAGAAAAACAGCCGGATCGAAGTCCGGCGCATACCAAAACCTGGAGACAGTACGTGTATAAAAAAATGGCAGGTATTCTGCTCGCTGGAGTCATTCCCACCGTTGCATCAGCACAGTCGAGCGTTACGTTATATGGCGTGACCGACGTGTTTATCGCCAACTTCCGTCAAGGATCCCAAAACGCGACCAGCATGAATTCCGGAGGAGGCATGGGGTCGCGTTGGGGATTGCGCGGCGTCGAAGACCTGGGTGGCGGCATACAGGCGATCTTCGTTCTCGAAAGCGGCTTCAACGTCAACAACGGAACGCTCGGGCAAGGGGGTGCTTTATTCGGCAGGCAGGCGTTCGTGGGCCTGCGCAGCGACACATTGGGGACCCTGCGTTTCGGACGACTGCAGACACCAGGGTACGACTGGTCCTTGAACTACGATGCGATTGGTCTGCCCTCGGTCGGTGTACTCGGAACGTTGGCGGGCGGCGATCCCCGTACATGGGCCTTTAATCCGTTCACGGATCCCGCGCGCGTCAACAACGGCATCCAGTACACGTCGCCGACCTGGCACTCGCTGACGCTGTCGGCCGTCCACTCGCTGAGCGGGAACGCCGGTCAGCCGATCAACAAAAGCTACGACATCGATACGCTGACGTACGCTAACGGGCCGATCAGCGCGAGCTATGGATTTGCACACAGCACGGGAACGACCAATACGACCGCCGCGACGAGAAGCGTCGTCGAACATAACTTTGGCGTGCGGTATCAACTGCCCTGGTTCTCGGTATACGGGACCTACCAGCTACGCAAGCCCGCTGATTCGTCCACCGATACTCTCTGGCAGACGGGGATACAGGTTCCGACCGGCATTGCCAATTCCATCCGCTTTTCCTACGGGGCCCTGAACAACGGCGCAAAAAATGGCACAACGGCGCAAAACGTGAATTCGGATGCGAGGACGTGGGCCATCGCGGATGTCTACGTCATTTCAAAAACGACGCTCATTTACGGATTCTTCCAGCGGCTATACGACAGCGGCAATTCGCGCATAACGATTTTCCCGCCTGGGGGCGTCGCTTCCGCCAATGTTCTGAACTCCAACGAGACCGCGTACGGGATCGGCTTCCAGCATCGGTTCTGAGTCTTCGAAGATGTACACGCCGGGTAATAGTGGCTGCGGTGCAACCCCGCATATTCTCGGCGCTATCAGGTTCAGACCCATACCATGGCGTTGTCGGGCACTTCTATCTGCTGGTTAGATACGGTGCCTTGAACGGCTGGGCCTCACTGAATTCATGTACCTTATCGCGCCACGATTTCCGGTAATCAGTGGGTGTCGTCTCAAGATATTTTCTGAATAGCTTGGCCAACTGGCCGCCGCTGCCGATACCGCAGCGGCGCGCAATTTTGTCTACCGGCAAATGCGACTCGAGGAGCATCCGGCAACTCATGTTCAGACGCGCGCGCAGGAGATAGTCCGAGGGTGTCATGCCGATTTCGCTCTTGAAGCGCCGCAGGAAGTTCCGCTCGCTCATGGCCGCCACCTGCGCGGCTGCATCGATAGAAACAGGACGATCGACGTTGGACTCCAGCCAGTGAGCCGACGCCATGATTTTTTCACTGACCTTCGGTGCCCCGCCGCGGGAACCGGACGCGTCGAACGCCGCATTGCGCTGAGGCGCGAACGATTCCACCACGTGCCGCGCCACGTTCGGTCCCATGTCCTCCTCCACGATGCGCAAGGCCGTGGCAATCTCAGTCGGCGCTTCGTTCAGTGCAAGCGCCCTATAAGCTCCGCGCGTTTCATTGTCGCCGTACAGGAGCGCACAGTAGCGGCTCGGAAGTTTCGCTGCGTCGAGGAGCAGCCGCCCCTCGGCGATCGGATGAACGATCTCGCTAAACGGGTGCCTGTCGCGCAGCCAGTTGCTCAGGCGTTCGTCGCGACATGCATGTGGCGCGCCGGCGCCGCCGGCGATAAACAGCAGATGCCTGTCGCTCGTGACGTGATGCGATTCAACACTTTCGGTCCAGACGAATACCGAGGACGAGCTTGCGATCCGGCCGCCCGCGGCCGACAGTAGTGAGACGTCATAGCGTGCGCGCGAAGACTGCTGTGAGACGCCCATTGCGTTGGCCTTCTGGAAGATTTCAATAATTGCCGCGACTTTGGGCAGTGCAAATCCATTGAACAACGCTATGTCGACGCGAGTTGTCTCATCTGCCTGCTTCGACACGGCACTTTGCTGCGAGTCGCGCGGCAAAGTATCTACCAGCTCCATTTGGTTTCCCCGGAATATTTGATCGAAGCTCGTTAGTTTCGGTGTTTTTTCCTGATTGCTCACGCTATCTATACATGCTGGGCCCCGTTATTACAATGACCGATTTGACCAACATATTGTCCGTTAACGACCCGGCCGCGGAAATTTCAGCTCCGGCTCGAATTCGTCGCCGTGCGGGTTATAGCAACCCGGATTATATATTTACATATACTTCAATAAATTGCAAAAATAAAAATAAAAGATATGAGGCATAATATATATCGGTACGTCTGAAATGGTGCGGGGGAGGCTTAATCACGACCGGATGCAAGGAGCGCTAATCGCTCGTCAGTGCATCCTCGCTGCATCACGTATGATTTAACCCTTTCGAGGTAGGGCTTTTCTGGATCAAGACCAATGGAGAATCAGGTTAGCATGTGGTTGCCATTCCCAGCTCGCTTGCCCGAACTGGATCCGACCAGAATTTGTCGAAATCAGACACATTTTTGGCCAACGATTGCAAGTGGGCTAAATAATCTCGGAGCTTCGCCGTTAACTCGTTCATGCATACACAAGAAATCCTCACCATCGTTAATGCCGCCTGCGAGACTGCCGATTCCATAGTCGGCGTTCGGAAGTGGAATACGGTCGAAGATGCTAATGCGATGCACGATCTGATCTTCTGGGACATGCTCGCCAAGCGGTTGCCCAACATCACCATCGACGAGCTAAAGTCGGTTCTCGAGTAGGCACATCGCAAGATGCCACGCCGGCCCGGTCGCCAGTCCTTGATGGAATTGTCGACGTTCTGCCGTCGCATGGTTCGCGCGGAAGACAATACATCGATTGCTCGGCCGTGACCGGCCCCGTCCGCCGGTGAAATTCAAAAAAAAAAAGCCAGCCGAAGTTAACCGGCTGGCCGAAAGACTTTTGAGGGGCAGGGCGGTTCGCCCCAATCCCTCAAATGGTCCGAGGTGACGGCACTTTAACCCGGGAAACGGCAGTACGACGCCGCATTGCGCTCACAAACAAGATATTGGCGGAATGGGTAAAAAGTGTGCGCCGCTAATCGGCTCGGGCGGGTAAGCTCATTGGCCGCTTCCGCCAATGGCGCGTTCAAATCCGGGTAATTGCCTTTGCTCCCGGCGCATTCTCAGCTTGCCGGTTCTGGACTCTTTTGAGCCAGTTGCGCGCGTCTGTGTTTTGTTCGGAAATTCTTACGCGAAAAACCGGGTAAGGGCAATTGTCCATAATGGTCAGATTTGTGTCGATATCCGCCAAGTCACAAGGAAGCAACCGCTTTCATATACCATTCAGCGAAAGAAAATTGACAGTCTAATCTGCTAAACCAAGCTTGTCCGAGGGTAGAAAAATGAAGTCCGAGGCTGAACCGCAAAAGGGCGCCGCAATTTTCAACAGACCGGGAACGACTACTCATGTCGACATCGTGCTGTTCAACGGTTTTGCGCTACCGAAAATTGCGGCGATTATCGAAATTTTTCAGCGCGCTAACGCCATGGCGGTGTCGCAGACCGGCGGCGCCCCGCCTTACGACGTCAATTTGCTCTCGGCGGCCGGTGGGCGAATTGCCAGTACGTCCTACGTGTTCGTTTGGACGGACGCGGTCGAGTCCTACAAAACCTTCGGTGATCGACATTTGGTGTTTATCGCCGGGGGGACCGGAGCGGAGCACGCTGCCCGCGACGAACGTCTTGCGACTTGGATGCGGCGCGCCCATGAGTCCAGCGAACTTGTGCATCCAATATCTGAAGGTCGACTTGTGCTCAAGGCCGTTGGCCTGCCAGGCCGCCACAGGTTGGATACCGGCGCGGCAGGCGCGAGCCGGTACGCCGAGCCGCCAACCGAGATTCAGACGAGCTTGCGCATCGTTGAGGATGATCTCGGCGAAGCATTCGCTTGCCAGATTGCCCAGGCGATCGCACCGCACTGTACTCTGTTCGGTTCCCCGCTCACAAACGACATTGCACCTCAGGTGAGTGAGCGGATCATGGCCTCCGCGCGCTGGATCGAAGCCAACGTTGATCGCCCGATCTCGATCGATGATGCCGCAGCCGTCGCAACGATGAGCGAGCGCAATTTTTTACGCCGATTCAAGAATGAGATTGGCATGACGCCGTCGGACTATCTCATGCGTGCACGCCTCGCATTGAGCTGCCGTATGCTGCGCGAATCGCGTTTGCCCGTCGACAAGATCGCCCGGCATTGCGGGATCGGCAGTGGTGGTCAACTTTCCAAATTGTTCAAGAAGCACCTGTCGACCACACCGAGCGATTATCGGAGACGTCAAGCTACGCTACAAGCCGCTCATTCCTGAACCGGAATCCGGCGCGACACTTTTCTTCTCATGACGTGGCGCCCGGCATTGTCGAATGATGTGGCCGCTTTTTATAGCGTATGAGCGGCATTGCGATCTATCAGGTCAACGGGCCAGCATGCCAACGAACAGATGCGTCAGGGGCGCGCGAAATCTTCTACCGTCAGTTCGACTTGCGCGGCGGGACGGGCGAGTAATTTCCGTTCGGCTATCGCGCGGATGCGCCCGAACCCGTTCCGAAAGGTTTTGAGGATGCGGGCGTCGCCCGCACCTGGCTCGAGCCAGAAATATGCTTCAAGTGCCGTGATCGTGATCAGGCATTCGCTCGTGCCGTTCTGGCCTGCAAGATAAAACGCCACGGCGAGTCGATTGGTGAGTACATGCGGTTCAAGTTCAATGGTTTCCATAGGCGGCAAGGGCGACGCTTTGGATAGGGGCGCAATGATTTTTACACATTTAATGCATTTCCGGTTTGGGCAACGCTGGTGTGCCGGAGGTCACATCATTTGCACACGCGAAATATGCCGAGGCGCGGTGCTTTTCAGCACCGGGCGCATGCAATGAACTTCGAGTCAATGGACTGGCGCGTCGTTGGACGATCACTTTCACGTGAATGCGCTGAAGCCGGCGTATCTTTGCTTGCTATCGTGGCGGGAGTGCGGCCCGATCGCCGGTCGTGGCCGTCAACAGGCGATGCCGTCGATTCCGCATCGCGACTGGCGTAAAGGCCAGCGCGTGCCGGCCGGCCGAATACCGCCACTACAACTTCGTGATGGACGATTAATGCGTAATTCTGATGCCCAGGTCGCCCGGCGACTCAGCTTCAATGCCGGAAGCCGGGCAATTCACCGACATGATTTCGTGTAGCCGGGGCCGGCATAAGCCGGTAGATGTGCATTGAAAGAATGCCGGTCTTCACATGCCGTCAGGCGCCACGTCGGCGCGGAAGCGGCAGATCAGCCTGGCGTCATCGGCGAGCATCTTGATCTCGGCTTCCGTCAACGAACTGACCCGCTCCGCCAGTGAATCGGACAGACCCAACGCGCGCTTTGCCTCCTCCCGGTCTTCCCTTAGCATGCGCTGGGCGAGCAGGAGATACGACTGGTTGAATGCGGCGATTGCCTTGAGGCTATCTGAGTTATTGTCCAAGAGATTGCGCCCTGTATAGGAACATTGAAGACCTCATCGCCGCTTACTATCCGGCGATAACCTGATCGGAAGCTTACCTTTGATGGCATTCCCGCTGCTGACAAAATCTTGATCTCATCCGCCATTAATCGGTCGCCACCGCGCCGGACTCGTGTATTGAATCGGAACGGGATAATTCCTGAATCAATGGGGCGACCCGCCAGTTGAATTGCTGTAGTGTTCCGTCATTTGGTTAGCGGGATCCGACAAACCCATTCCCGAGAAGAATAGGGCAGGCAATACTCGTTTTGTATTCGCCTCTCCCGGCGAATCTCAATTGCCTCGGCTCAACCTGCCCGGCATCGCACCTGGTACGGGCGGGTGTTTTTTCTGTTGGAGTATGGGCATTTCCGGATAAACACCTGATCATTCGATACGCGAGATCCAAGACCAATGCTTAAAATAACCAAAGCCGTTTTCCCCGTCGCAGGGCTGGGTACCCGCTTTCTGCCGGCGACCAAAGCAAGCCCGAAAGAGATGCTGCCCGTTGTCGACAAGCCGCTCATCCAATATGCGGTCGAGGAAGCGATCGCCGCGGGCATTACGGAAATGATCTTTGTGACGGGGCGCAGCAAGCGGGCCATCGAGGACCATTTCGACAAGTCATACGAGATCGAAGCGGAGCTGGAGGCGCGCGGCAAGGAGAAGTTGCTGTCCCTCGTGCGTAGCATCAAGCCCAGCCATGTCCATTGCTTCTATGTGCGTCAGGCCGAAGCGCTGGGTCTCGGGCATGCCGTGCTGTGCGCGGAAAAGCTCGTAGGAGACAGCCCTTTTGCGGTAGTACTGGCCGACGACTTGCTGGACGGCCAGCCGCCCGTGTTGCGGCAGATGATCGACGTATTCGACCATTACCATACGTCGGTGCTGGGCGTCGAAGAGATCGCACCGGAAGAGTCGAGGTCGTATGGCGTGATCGACGGCAAGCAATGGGAAGACAGTATCTTCAAGCTGTCGGGTATCGTCGAAAAACCGGCACCTGCCGATGCACCTTCCCGCTATGGCGTGGTCGGCCGCTATGTGCTCAAGCCACGCATTTTCGATCATCTGCGCGCGCTGCGGCCGGGTAGCGGCGGAGAGTTGCAGTTGACCGATGCGATCCAGTCACTGCTGAAGGACGAGCAGGTACTGGCCTACCGATATGACGGCACGCGTTTTGACTGCGGCAGCAAGCTGGGTTATCTGAAGGCGACGGTGGAGTTCGCACTGCGCCATCCCGAGGTGTCGGCGGACTTCAACGAGTACCTCGCCGCTCGAATGGCCGAACTGTC
This sequence comes from Paraburkholderia sp., assembly GCF_047605525.1. GTDB lineage: Bacteria > Pseudomonadota > Gammaproteobacteria > Burkholderiales > Burkholderiaceae > Paraburkholderia. Next base: position 112,204 of record NZ_JASGFN010000019.1, read on the forward strand.
CGTATAACGTTTGACCGCGGAGAGCATGCCGTCATTGCCGCATGGGCGTGACGGCGTGACCGGGTGACGGACGCCGCTTCGCTTTCCGTCACCCGTGCGATTCAACGCTTAACCCGCGCCGCTGTCCGCGCGACCCCGGCCAATCCCGCCGATGAAGCGCCTGAACTGGTCGAGATGCCATCCCGCCCGCGAGTAGTGTCGCTCACGTTTGCTACTCAGGAGGTCCATGACATGCGCGACGCACGCTGCATCGGACGGTTGCGCATCTTGCGGTCCCGGCAGCACATTGTCTCGAAGGAATTCGGCGCATTTGGCCTGGTAACAGAACAGCAACACCGGAACGTCATACACGAAACTGACGATCGCCCCATGCAGTTTCGACGTGACGACGCAGGTCGCGCCTGCGAGCAGATCGATCACTTCGGTAATCGAATCGCCGTATTGGAAACGGCCCACGGTGACGTTCACTGGTGAGAACAGCCGCGCGATGTCTCCCGTTACCGCAATGCTTTCGTCGTCCAGCGAAACGAACAGCACATGATCGACGAGGTGCTGGCTGTCCACCATCGCGAGAACCGCCAGCACCGCATCCATGTATTGCCGCAGATGAATGGACACCACCAGCGTTCGAGGTGCGTCCGTTCTTTGTCTGGGCGTATAGAGGGCGGGTAGCGCGAACGCGAGATCCTTGAGATTGGCTGGCGCCGATCCTGTTGCGTCGGCGACTGCGCGGACCGACGCTTCGTCACGGACCGCGATGCTCGGCATGGCTCTCAGAAGGTTCGCGAATGCGTGGCGTCGCTCCGTCGTCGCAAAGGGGCCGACCGACACGCCGAGCGCCGCGACGGGCCGATTGAAGCGTCGCCCCGCGTTGACGATCAGACGGGCAAAGGGCAGGGAGGCGTTCGCACCGAACAGCGAGCCGCCACCGAAGACCGCAGCCCTCGCGCGGAGGACCGCGGCCATGTACGTGACCGACCGCGCAGCAGCGCCCATTACGCCCGGACGCGTCCACAAGGCTCGCGCCACGGGTAAATGAAAGGAATGCGTCAATTCCTGCGCGGGCGATGCGCCGACGATCAGTGGCTGGATTCCCGGTGTTCTTACCGCTATCGACTCCAGCAGGTAGCCGAACAGATCGTCGCCGAAGTTGTGTCGCCCATAGAATCCGAAGAAGGCGATGCGTGTCTCGCGGACAACGGACGTTGCTCGATCATCGACTCCAGATGTGCTCATTTCAGGACCTCGGGTGAAAGTGCCGGTGTCACGGCGGGTAACCCGTGCGAGGGTGCTGGCGTGAGCAGCCGTCGATAAATCCCGACATAGGAGCGGAACAGTTGCTTGTCGCCGAAGCGCGCGCGCGCATGCGCGCTTGCAGCGGCACCCATGCGCGCGCGCAGGTCCGCATCGTCGATCAGCCGGCGGGTGTAGTGCTCCAGTTCGGCGTCGTCGTTCGCGAGAAAGCCGGTCACGCCGTGAACAATCACATCGCGGTTGCCGACGATACGACTGGCCACTGCCGGCAGTCCCGCGGCCTGAGCCTCGATCAACGCGATCGGCATCCCTTCCCATAGCGAAGGCAGAACGAAGATGTCGCATGCCGGCAGTCGTTGCCGGAGTTCCGCTGCCGCGATCCAGCCGCTCAGCTCGATCGCGTCGCGATCTATCCATCGGTCGATTGCGTCGGCTTCGCCGTCGCCGAACCACACGAAGCGCGTGTTCGATGACGCGAGGCGTTGCGCGAGACTCGTGAATCGCCACGGCGCTTTTTGATAGGTGACGCGCGCCGATGTGCACACGACAACCTGTTCGGTCATCCGGCTGCGGCTGCCGTGATCGAATTCGTCGAGTTTGACGGCGTTCTCGACGAGACTGGTGCGCTCCGCGCGCCGAAGCAGCATGCGCGCGTAACGCAACTCGCTCTTCGAGCAGGCGACGATATGTCCGCCGGTGGCGTGGAGCGCGCGCTCGACCAACAGATACAACCTGGCCTTGATAGGCGAAATATCCTCTTTGAGAAAAGCGAAGCCGTGCGGTGAATAGATCGTGCGGGCCGTCATGCCGAGCAAACGCGTCGCGATCCGGCCCAACGCCGCGGCTTTGGACGAATGAAGATGAACGATGTCCGCCCGCTCACGCGACAGCGCGACGACGAGCCGGAACACACTCGCGATGTCGTGCGCGCCGATGCTGGTACGCATGTCCACCACCTGACGCCGCACTCGCTGATCGAACAGCCCATCCAGCTTCGCTGCTGGCGGCGTGTCCGTCCGCACGGAGTGCAGTACGACGACGTCGTCACCGGCGGCGACCTGACGATTGGCCAGCAGCACGACGCAATGCAGCACGCCACCGCCCAGCGCTTCCGTTACGTGCACGATTTTTTGTCTCATGGTCGCTCACCCTAATTCCTGAATGGCTGGAGCCGTCTGATAAGGCAGAAACGGGGACTCGCCCTTGCCTTCCTCGTCGGACATGTTGTGGATTCGTCCCGCGAGCGCGATGAGTCCAATGATGAATAGCCACGTCGCCAGACTGGCTGGCATGTGCCTGTTGCGTGGAGAGAACTGGCGCCATAGCATGACGAGCATCAGGTTCACGAGAATCAGCTGGAAGCGGATGCCCGCGTAGGTCACCTGAGTTATCCCGTACAACGCCACCGCCAGCACCGCGCAAATCAGCCAGCCGATGGGCGGGATCGCGAACTGTCGCCGGTAGACGATCATCACGGTCAGCATCAGAAGCTGGATCAGCAGGAACAGCAGTCCGGACGACGCGTTGGGCGCGGCCATGCCGGTGTAGAGACTGGTTTTGTCGGAGAAGTAATCCGGCATCACCAGCGATATGCCGATAACGACGATCGCCACCCCGACGATCATTAGCGTGTGCCCGCGCCGGGTCGTCGCGACAAAGAGCAGGAACAGCAGCGCGGACGAGAAATGCACGCAGGTGCCGATCAGGGCGTAAATCACGTATCGCACCGGCTTGCGGTGCGGCGCGATGCGGGTCGCGAGCAGGAAGATCGCCGACGCGAGACCGAAACGCATCACGTTCATGGTCAGCTCGTAGAACATGCCCGGCACGAGCACAAGACCGCCGAACCAGATGCCGTAGCGGCTGCGTGAAATCGACCACAGCAGCAGCAACGCGGTCGTCATCGAAATGCCGTTGACGACGAACCGCGGGTCCGGATAGACCGCCCAGAGGAATTGCGCGTATGCGTTGAACAGCGGTTCCGCGCCGTAGCCGTTGCCCTGGCCGAGGTCGGTGAACGCCTGGTAGTAAGCGGCGGTGTCGGTGCCGCTATGGCCGCGCAAAACGGCGAGCGCGACGATCGGTAGCGAGCAGGTAAGGATCACCGCGGGATTGGTGCCGCCATACGCGATGCAAAGCATGACGCCGAAGTAGAAGATCAGAAGAGGCAACAGGTAGTAGCTCATTGCACCTGCCTTGCCGGTGTGCATTGCGAATTGGCGAAGAGCGTCTGCTTCACGTGAATCTCCGCGACAGCAGACAGCGCCGGAAATATTTGGCCGCGCTCAACAGCGAAAAGCAAAGCCACTCGACACGACTGATCACGCCGCGTCGCCGGAAGCGCAGGTAGTTGTCCTGTTCACCTTTCTGGATCTTCCAGAGTTGCGCGCTCAGGCCGGTACTTGCGCCGAACTGCGCCTTGTAGACATACGAAAGCGGAAAAGGAAACAGATATGCATTACCGCGATCCACCAGCACCACTTCGAGCAACATGAAATAGTCTTCGGCATGTCGCTTGGTTTCGTCGAAACGGGCGCCGACGTCCGCGCGCATCAGAATGCTGGACGGGGTGAAGCGGTTGGAGAACAGGATCCGCCGGCGTGACATGGGACGCGGCGCGCAAACCGATGGCCATGGCTGGCATTCGGCCTGCTCGCCGGGTTCCAGTTGCGCGACGGGATGACCGGTGATGGCCGCTTCAGGATGAGCCTGCATCCATCCGTACTGAATCGTCATTTTCGCGGGATGCCAACTGTCGTCCGAATCGAGGAACGCGATGTAGGGCATCGCCGCCGCCGCCCACGCCACATTGCGCGCGGCTCCGGGACCGGCATTGCGGGGCTGCTCGATGACGCGCATCCAGTCGGTCGGATACTGCTTCGCCAGTTCGCCCAGAAGCTCGCGTGTGCCGTCGGTGCTGCAATCGTCGACCAGGATCAGCTCGCGCGGCCGGGCCGTTTGCCGGAACACGGACTCGACGGCCCGGCCGATCGTGTCACGACAGTTGAAGCAGGGAATGATCACGCTGACGGGAACCGGCTGGGGCCGTGAAAGCGGCGTATCGGGCGCAACCGGCTGATCGGCGGCGGCCCGCGCCGGTTTGCGTCGTGCCCGGGCGAGGAAATGGCGCGCGCACAGCACGGACAATGCGGCCCACACGATCTCGCCCGATACGGACGCGATCGCGGCGCCCATGATGCCGGCGACCGATACGCCGATGATGGTCGCGATCACGCTGAACAGCAGCGCGATCGACGCGCAGCGGTTGCGCACGCGAATCAGATCGCGGGTCGTCATCACCGAGGATGCGCTGACCGTCAGAAACCGGAACGGCGTGCTCAGCGCCATCAGCACGACGACACTCACCGATTGTTCGTATTGCCGGCCGAATACCAGCGGAACCATGAGCGGCGCGAGCAACGCGGCCATTCCGGCGAGGGCGACGCCGGAGCCGAGCATCCATTTGTTGCCGTCCCGATACATCCGCTCGAGGCGTTCGTCGCCCGACGCGGCCCAGCGATGAAGACGCGGCATCAGGAGTTTCTGGAACAGAACGGTAGGCAATAGATACAGCGCGCTCTGGATCGTCACGGCGACGCTATAGATGCCGGCGTCCAGCGATGTGCCGAGGTGGGAGACGACGACCAGTCCGCTTTGCGCATACGCGTAGAAAAGCACGCTGGACATGCCGAACGGCATGACGTTACGCCACAGTTCCGCGATCGAGGGGGTGGGTAAATCAGTGCCCGCGCTCGCCGCCACCGGTTTCGGCCCATGTCCGATCAATTCCGCCGCGCCGCTTCGCAGCACGGCGACCGAGCGCCACGCGCCGAACGTAACGACTGCGCCGATGCAACCGAAGCCGAGCGCGATCGACTCGCTGCCCGACGCCAGGCGCCAGCACATCAGCACCAATGCGAGGCGCGCTGCGTGTTGCAGCGCCTGCCACATCGCCACGCGGCCGAACTTCTCTTCCAACTGGAGTTTTGCCGAGGCCATTTCGATGGCCCCTTGCGTGAGCACCACCGGAAGCATCAACAGCAGCAGGTGTCCCGTGCGTGAATCCGCGGTGCCGAGCCATGCCCACAGCGCGGCGGCGATCAGGCAAACCAGCGCGCTGCGGGCGATGAAGCGCACCGATACATCCATCCAGCGCGTGGCCCGCCAGCCCTCGGTGCCGTAAGCTTTCAGCCAGAACGACGGCACGCCGAAACCGACTGCCGGCGCAATGATCGTCACGACCGCGAGCGCGGCGGCGAACTGCCCATAGGCCGCCGCCGACAGCGATCGCGCGAGCATCGCCTGGACGGCGAACGCCAGTCCGGCCGATCCGAGCGCGCTGACGGAGAGCAGGGAAGCCGCCCAGGCGTCGCGGCGTCGCTGCGTCATGGCGTCACCTCGTCGATCACCGGACGCGCCTCTTCACCTCGTGAGCGCGCATAGCGGTAGCTGCCGTAGCTCGCGCCATAGCGGAAACGTCCGGCGTGCCGGTCGATTCCATTGAGGATCACGCCCTTCACGTCGACGCCTACCTGCCTCAGGCGGCGTGCGCATTCCTCCAGTTCCGCCGGCTTCGTGATCGACGCGCGCGCGACCAGGAAGACGTTGCCGTCGGAATAGGGCGCGAGAATCGCCGCATCGGGCACCGCGAGAAGCGGCGCGGTATCGACGACCACTACGTCGTAGCGTTCGGACAGCGTCTTGAAGAGTCCGGCGACGCCCGCGCGACTGAGATGGTCCGCCGCATTGGGCGGCAGCGATCCGCTCGGGAGAAAATCGAGCGTCGATCGTTCGATCTTGCGGGTCGCCGCTTCAAACGTAGTGGTCCCGGCGATCACGTCGGACAGCCCGACGGCGGAAAAGCAGCCGTTCGCGCGGCTTAGTCCACTGCGTCTCAGGTCGCCGTCGACCAGCAGCACGCGTTTGCCCGCGCGGGCCAGCACGGCGGCTACGTTTGACGCAATGAACGACTTGCCGATGTTCGGCGCCGGACCCGTGAACATCACGATGTTGTTGCCGGCGTCGGACAATGAAAACTGCAATGCCGTGCGAAGACTGCGCAGGCTCTCGATGGCGGGGTCGCCCGGATCGACGAACGCCAGTGGGCGGCGTGATTGCGGCTTGCGGCGCCAGTTTCCGGCCCAACGGAAGCCGCGCCGGGTCGCCATCGGCACCACTGAAAACACGCTCAGATCGGTCTGTTCTTCGATCTCGTGCGGGTCGGCAATGCCACGGAACAGCAGGTCGCGGATAAAAGCAGCGGCAGCGGCGGCGAACATCGCGAGCACGACCACGACGACGCACAGGACGGGACGCCACAGCCGGATCGGCTGGTCGGGCAGCAACGCATTATCGAGGACGCGCACGTTGCCGATCCGGCCTACCTCCAGGATCTGCAACTGTTCGATGTTGTTCAGCAAGCCGACATACAGATCGTTGGCGATCTTGACGTCGCGTTGCGCCTTCACGACGAGACGTTCGGTCTCCGGCAGACGATCGATACGCTGGTTGAAGCTGCCCGATTGCGCCCGAAGCACCTCGATCTGATGATCGAGCGCAAGCACTGTCGGGTTCGTCGGTTCGAAGCGGGTCAGCGCGTCCGCGCGCTTTTGCAGCAGTGTGCTGATCGCGGTCTCGTTGTCGGCGGACTGCTGAAGAACGGCGCGTGCCTCACCGTCGAGATCCACCGATCCCAGTTTGGTTCGAACCACCGAATACGCGCTTTCCGCCGCATCGAGTTTTTGCCGTAAATCGGGCACCTGACTGCGCAGGAATGCCAGCGATCGCGCCGCCTGCTCCGCCTTGCGGTCCTCGTTCTGACCGACGTAGTGATGCGCGATATCGTTCAGGATCGCCGTGATCAGTGCGGGGTCGCTGCCGCGCAGCTTGACCTGCACGACATTGGAGTCCTTGCCCAACTCGCTGATGGAAAGACTGCGTTGCAGCTCGTTGATCGTCTCCAGACGCGATTGCCGCGTGAGCTTGAAGCGGGCGCCCACCGCCGCGTGAATCTCATCGACCTCCAGCGTGATCGGGCCGGCGTCGCTGATGAACGTTTCCGTCTTGCCGACGCGCCCGATAACCTCGCCGCTCAGCCCCGTTCCCGACAGTTGGTAGGTGCCGCCATTCTGAACGATCAGGCGATAACGTTCGCCCTCGAGCTCGGTGGGAACGTCGAAGCGCTTGACGGTGATACGCTCGTCGCCCCACGTAAAGCCGCCCATGCCGAGGAAACCCGGGCGGGACAGCCCCTTGTTCGAGCGCGCGATAGCACGGCCCACGATCGGAAAACGCGCGGGCTCGGCATCGATGAACAGGTGCAGGTTGTCCACTGCCGACGACACGACCAGCCGCGACTGGAGCACCTGCATTTCGGTATCGGCGGATGACTTGACGTCCAGCATCGACGAAAGATCCTGACCGAGCAGTGACGACGCGGTGGTCGCGGCCGACCCCTCGTCGACCTGCGTGATGATGTTGACCTGGTATTGCGGATCGGACAGCAGTACCGCGACGATGCCGAGGACGGAAACGGTGCCGAAAATCCATAGCATCATGCGCCGGTAGAGCATGAACACATCGAGCATTGCCGCCAGGTTGAATTCCTTTTCGGCGGCGTGGACTTCGTGCGGAATAGTCGGCGGGTTCACTGTTCACCTCCGGCAAAAGAGACCGCACCGGAAGAGACATGCCCGTCGGCCCAGCCGTGCGGAACACGCTGGTTCGCCAGCCGGCCGGCCCAGTAGTCGATACCGCGGGCCAATGCGTCGCGGCATTGACGGAATTCGGAGAGCGGCAACCCGATCGGGTCATCGATGTCGACGTCGTCGAAACCACGGATCGCGAAAACGCGGCCGCGCATCGGCGGATAGAGCGCTTCGAGGCTGCGCGCCTGGGCCGAGGTCATCGTCAGGATGAGATCGGCGTCATCCGCGAGCTGGCGGGTCAGTTGCGTCGCCCGATGCGCGTGGATGTCGATGCCGATTTCGGACATCGCCGCGATAGCCTCCGCCTCGGCCGGCTCTCCCACCACGGCGGTGAGACCGGCGGAGCGAATCTGTAATCCGTGGACGCGCTGTCGAAGCATGGCGGCGGCCATCGGGCTGCGGCAAAGGTTTCCGTGGCAAACCGTAAGAACTTTGGAAATCATCTGGTTTTGCTTTCGTTATGTTGAGGCGTTGTCCGTTCGGCCAGGCGCTTTCGCACCCGGCGTCATGTCGATCGCCAAATGGCCAATTCGTTGATCTCGAGCTTTCCCGTCCAACCGGTGAAGGTCGCCTTGAAAACGGCCTGAACGGCGCCGGGCGGGACGGTAGTTTGTGCGGCTGGAAGTTCGTTCGCGACGCTTTGAACTTCACTCAGGCTCAACGGAACCCCTGCCGCGGCGTAGAACTGAAACGACGACGTTATGCGGCCGGTCGTGCCGGTCGTGGTGGCACGACAGGCGGCCATGACGGTTTCTCCGGGCCGCACGGGAAAAGGGGCTCGCGTGCCGAGGGAGAAGGGCGTGTCGCCGCGGTCTGGCAACATCAACTGCAATGCCTGTGTCGACCCGGCTCGCGCGCTCTTTTCCGCTGCCGCATTCAGGCCGATGATCGCGCCGGTGAATGCTTCGGGAGCGTCAAACGATGCGCTCCAGTGCGTGAGTTTGCTGACGGGTGTGTTGGCGCTGTCGAGCGCGAAGACGCTGTCGGGGTTGACCACGTTGCCGCGCCAGGGCAACGCCTGAACTTTCTGAAAACTCATCGCGCTCAACGATTCGACGGGCACCTCGTCGCCGATCAGCGCTGTCAACGCCTCTTGTTCCGGCGACTCGAAACGCCATTCGACGCCCGACGCGGAGAACTTCGCCGTACCCGCAACCAGTCGACGTGGCGCATTGACGAGGTCCTTGCGTTTCCAGTGCCTCGGCAAAACGATCGAGTCGCGCAACACGGTGCGCAGGCGATTACCCGAGGCTGTCGCGTTGACCAGCAGCCCATCGATTCCTTCGATGTGGCAGTGGCTCAAGGCCACCGTGCCATAGCGCGCCTGACGGCCGAAATGCACGACATCGCCGTTGAAATCGAACGAACATGCGTCGAAGACGAAGTCCATGCTGTCGGAGTCGATGTCGATCGCGCGATTGGACCCGGCGAACGTGCAATCGAAAAAGCTCATCCGCTCGCCGCTGTTCACGCTTCTGCCTGGAGCGCCCGGCGCGACGTAAATGCCGTTTTCGCGGTTCTGTTCGAAGCGCGACGAGAACCACGCGGTCAGATACGTATTGATCGGATCGATTCGAAGCCCACCACGCCAGCCCGTCACGACGACGTTGCGCCCGCCCGCATCGCGCACGGCACCGGAAAACCCGGCCTCGCGGTTGCCCATCACGATTCCCCATCCGTCCGCCTTTTCCCTGCCGGGGCCGAGAATCGAGATCGTGCCGCCGGTTCCGTCGAGGAACGGCGACCGGTCGCCCGGAAAGCGCAACGCCGTTGGGGGGAGTGTCGTTTCGTTGCGGCAGGTCAAGCCGTTGCGGCCCACGGGCAACTGCGAGAAATCGAGCAGGACGCCGCCCACCGAACACAACTTGACCCACGGCGCGGTGTCGATCGTTCCGGTGAGCACGTAGCGGCCGGCAGGAATCAGCAACGACGGCAAGCAGGACGTGTCGCGGGTACGTAGCGCGATATTGCGCACGTAGTCGATCGCACGCTGGAACGTGCCGGTGTCGTCGCTCGCGCCCTTGCCTTTGGCGGCGAACTCGCTTAACCACAGAAATCCGTTTTGCGGCGAGTCGACGGCGGACTCGCCCCATCCCCGCGAAACGGCGGCCGCGCCCAGCATCGCCACGCCGGCCGAGAGTCCCATGACCGAGCGGCGATTCATGACGACCCCGCTGTCGAGGGCGTATTTCGGAAGGGTCTGTGTTTTGAGATCATTTCGTCACCAGGCCGGCGTAGAGACCCGCGGTGATGCCGGGCAGCAGAAGACTCAGAACACGGCTGAAGCGGACCAGACCGTTGCCGTCGACGTAGACGATGTCCTTGGGTTGCAACTCGAACCGGTTGGCGAGGATCATCGATACCGGCGACGCGGCGTCGAGGTGGTACACGTGCGCGTCCTTGCCCGTGCCGCGAATCACGTAGAGTTGCGCCGCGTCCGCGGAGTTGGAATTGATGCTGCCGGCCTGCGAAATCGCGTCGCTCAGCGTGAGTTGGCCGCTGCGTTGCGGCAGCGCGGTGATGGGCTTGGTGACTTCACCCAGCACGAACACGCCGTTTTCTTCTCTGGCGGAGACACGTACGAGATCGCCGGGACGCAGCATGATCTTCGAAGGATTCAAGCCGCGCTGCAGCATCTTCGTGAAGTTGATGTCGTAGGATCGACCGTTGCGAGTCAGCGTAATGCGGCTCTGATCCGCCGCCGGACTGAATCCGCCCGCATGGCTGATGGCGTCGTACAAGGTCGTTGGAATATCGTTGACGGCCTGGGCTCCCGGCGTACGAACTTCCCCGTCGACATACACCTGCTTGGCGCGAAACGACGCGATGCGCACCGTCACCTGGGGGTTGTGAAACGACTTGCCCAACTGTGCGGAGAGCGTTTGCTGGACATCGTCGACCGTCATGCCGTCGACGCGCAGACTCCCGACGTAAGGAAACCGCAGATAGCCCTTGTCGTCGATAACGAATCCCGGCGGCGGATCATAGGTACGCGAGTCGGCCGGCGGCTGCGCGCCCAGGGCGGCCGCGAGTTCGGGATGGTCCCAGACGGTGATCTGCAGCACGTCGCCGGGGCCGACCGTATAAGGTTGCGCGTGCGCGAGCAGCGTGCTGATGCTGGCGTCGTCACGGTGCTGGATCTCGCTGCTGATCTGATCGATCGACGACAACGTGACTTCGGTCGTCGGCACGGGCAACTTGCCGGCCGGCGCCTGCTCCGTCGCGCCGCTCACCGGCAACGTCGCGGACGGCTGCATTTTCATGCCGGGCGCGAACGCGCAGGCCGACAACGCGAATTGCAGTACTGCCACTCCTGCCAGCCGGCTGATCGAAAATATCTGGCTGCCGCTGCGTGGTATCGCACGGGATCTGGATTTCAATTGCTTCACTTCTATTCCTTTTTTGTAAAGCTCGGAGACCTGCTTCTCACGGTCTGCTGCTTTACTTAATGATTAGTAGGCCTGGTTACTGAAGAATCCCCGAATGACGGTGCGTAAGACGATCTTGAGATCCATCGAGAACGATCGGTGACGCAGGTAATACAGGTCGTATTCGACGCGCCCCGCCATCTTTTCCAGCGCGTCCGTTTCGCCCCGATAGCCGTTGATCTGAGCCCAGCCGGTGATGCCCGGCTTGATCCGGTAGCGGTCGAGATAGCCCTGTATCAGCGGTCCGTAAAGATCGTCGTGTTCGAGCGCGTGAGGGCGAGGGCCGACAATCGACATTTCGCCTCGCAGCACATTGATGAACTGCGGAATCTCGTCGAGACTGGTACGGCGCAAAAAGCGGCCCACCTTCGTGATGCGGCTGTCGTTGCGGGTTGCCTGATGAAGAACGCCCCGCTCCTGCGCATGAAGCCGCATCGAACGGAATTTGTAGATTGAAAATGGCTGCCCCTTCAGGCCTTTGCGACGTTGCCTGAAAAATACCGGTCCCGGCGATGACAGCTTGATTGCCACCGCGATCACGACGAATAGCGGCGAGAGAGCGATCAGCGCGACCAGTGCAAAAGCCCTGTCGAAGATTTCCTTGCCGGTCATCGCCTTGTCGGAAATGGCCGATGGACAAAGACTGATCGACGGGATGTCGAGGGCGTCGACCGACTGGATACCCGCGTATAGACCCAGCGGCATGAAGTCGGGCATCAACCGTATTTCGACCAGCGTGCTCCTGAGCGTTTCTATGCAATGCGCCGTCACCGCATGCGCCGACAACGGCAATGCGAGCCATACTTCGTGAATGCCGCCGGACTTCACCAATTGCGCGAGATGAGAGAGCGCCGGCTTGACGTGTTCGCCGCTGACCGCGTCGCCGGCGTTCAGCTCGACTACATCGGCGACACGGAAATCCTGGCGATTATCGGAACCGACTTTCGCAACGATCTGACGGAAATAGTCACCGTTGCCGACCACGACGACGTTGCGCGCGCGCAGCCCCGCCGTACGCAGCAAGGGGCGCATCGCATGCGCGGTGAAGTGCCACGCGGCGAGCAGGACGGCGCCGATGCCGGTCCAGCACGCAAGCCAGTTCGCCAATGCGGCATCCGGCCGGTGAATGAAGGCCAGCAGCAGCAGTCCGGCGAGTTGCACGGCCAGCCACGCCGGCAACACGCGTGTGCAGAAGCGATAGATCGGACGCATCGGCGAGGCGGCGCGAACCTGGACTGTCGGCAACAATGCCGTTGACGCCATCAGGATTACGATGATGAACAACAACCGAAGAGGACTGATTTCACCGTCCCGCGCGGGCGCGATGTGGGAGGCGATGGCGGCCGCGAGCGCAATGCACGCGCAATTGGCCACGCGTGAGACAAGTTGTTGCATGAGGATCTCCACGAAGCTGGAACTAAACGTCTCGCTATCTCTCGCTGACTACGACGTGGGATGGCGCGCGCGCTTGATGGCAACCGGCTCCGACGAACCGTTATCGGCCAGTTGCTTGCGCTCGACGCTCCTGTACTGGGTGGGCGACATCGACAGCCGCTGACGAAACAGCTTGGCGAGCCGGTCGCCGCTACCCAGTCCCGTACGGCGCGCGATCTTGTCGGCGGGCAGGTCGGTATCCACCAGCATGTGGCAGGCTTTTTCGAGGCGAACGCGCAGGACGAACTCGGACGGCGTGACGCCGATCTCCTGCTTGAACCGGCGCAGGAAATTGCGTTCGCTCATCGCGACAGCCTGCGCGGCTTTCGCAATCGATACGCGGTGTTCGCTGTTGGCCCGCAACTGATGCGCTGACGTACGAATGAGGTCACTGGCACGCGACTCCGGGGAATCGAGTACCGCGTGAGTGAACCGCTTCGGCATCACGCGCAGCAGCGCGTCTGCCACTTCACGAGCTGTCTCATGGCCGCAATCGCGCGTGACGACGGACAGTGCGCTGACCAGTGCGCAAGCGGCATCGGCGTCGATACCCGTCGCGCCATTTGCATGCGCTTCACCCTGCGGCAAGGAACTGGAATCCGCTTCTCGCAACTCGCCATCCTTGGGTTCGAGGTCGGCCATCTCCAGAGCGCTCTGGCCCGCGCCGATTCCATGAACCACCTGTGCATGAGGGTAGGTGTGACGCAACCACGAGAGTAGCCGCTCCTCTTTTTCGATGAGCGGGGCCACGCCGCCGAGCGCGAAAAGCGCATCGACGTTTCTCGCATAATGGACGTCGACCGCGTCAGTCCAGATCAGCACGCCGGAGGACGAACGAATGGCACCCCCTCCCGAGGATATGAGTCGCAACTCGTAATAGTGGTGTGGCGCATTTCTCGAATGACGAAAGCGATTCGCGAGACTGAATGTCTCCGCGAGGCGTCCCATATGAATCAGCGAAAATCCCTCGAACAAAAGGATCGCGATTTGTTTGCGGCGACGAGTCGATCCAATGCTTCCACCCATGATGAATAAATGGCTTTTACTGGGTATATCAGTCGCACATTCCATACTGCTGGCCCCCCGGCACTAACAGCGATATCAGGTTTTCTGCGGTGCATCATATTCGCGAGGGTCGCCGGGTCAGAAGGTGCCGTCCGATTCGACCATGCTGTTGGCGGAATTACTCAAGACACCGGCCAATCGCGGGAATGAGTAAATGGCTTTTACTGGGTATATCAGGTCGCGCATTCCATACTGCTGTCCTCCGGCACTCACAGCGATATCGGGTTTCCGCGGTGCATCATATTCGCGAGGGCCGCCGGGTCAGAAGGCGCCGTCCGATTCGACCATGTTGTTGGCGGAATTGCTCAAGACACCGGCCCATCGCCGGGAATAGAGAGCTTTGCCTCGCGCGGATGGTCTTTTGTCCCGTTCTTGAACATTTGTCGAATCTTTAGTGTTGAAAATTTTTTTCGACAATCGCGAATGGATTTCAAAAATGCATAATGCTTATGTGATTCGAAAAACCAGCGCGTTATAAGACGGAAGATCTGTCGCGCAAGATTGCAGATGCGATAAGTCCCGTCGCGCATTCCGGTGCGATAACCGGCAATCGGCAACGACGGAAGCCGTCGCGAGTGCATCTGGACACTGTTGCGAAACGGGTTAAAGAGAGGCTTTAGGCGCGTCCGGAAAATCGAGGCGCAAGCCAAGGGCAGGAAGGTTTTGTGAACGTCGGTTTATGCGCCCGGACGATGCGGTGTTGCTCAGCCGGTATTCGGTGGGGGTGGTCGCCAGGTACTTTCTGAACAACTTCGACAATTGACTCCCGTTGCCGATTCCGCAGAGCCTCGCGATCTTGTCGATAGGCAAACGCGACTCGACCAGCATTCGGCAACTCAGGTTCAGCCGCGAGCGCAGTAGGTAGTCGGAAGGTGTCATACCGATCTCGTTCTTGAAGCGGCGCAGGAAATTGCGCTCGCTCATGGCGGCGAGACGCGCCGCTTCATCGATCGAAATGGGACGGTCGACGTTCGCATCCAGCCAGCGCGCCGATGCCATGATTTTCTCGCTGACCTGCGAGGCTTTGCCGCTTGCCATAAAAGAGCTGAAAGGGGTTCGCGGCTGCGGGAGGACAGACTCGGCGACCAGGCCGGCGAGTTCGGGACTGAGGTCGTGCTCGACGATGTGCAATGCCGTACGCACCACCGCCGGCGCCCTTTTTCGTGCCGGAGCGGATTGCCGCTCCGGCAACCCGCCGTCGCTGTCGGGAAGCGACCAGTAGCGGGTAGACAGGCCGGCGGCTTCCAGGAGCAGTCGACCCTCTTCGACAGGGTGAACGAGCTTGCTGAATTGATGCCGATGGCGAAGCCAATTGCGCAAACGCTCGTCACGGCAAGCCTGCTGTACGCCCGCGCCTCCTGCGATGAACATCAGGTGGGTATCGTTCGTGCCTCGGTGTGAGTCGATGTCGTCGGTCCAGACGAAGACTGAGGACGAACTTGCGATGCGCCCCCCTTCCGACGAAAGCAGCGATATGTCATAGCGTGCGCGGGCCGATCCCTGTGATACCGCGAGCGCGTTTGCCTTTGAAAATATCTCGATCAGCACCGCAACTTCCGGCAGTTCGAAGCCATTGAACAGCACGATATCGACGCGAGTCGTGGCGCCTGGCCGCATGCGAGTGGCGGCGTTGAACCGCGATCCTGATGGCGAGGTGTGTGTCGGTTCCATTGCCTTTTTCACCTGATCTTTTTGGCCGGCAAAACCTCTTCAAGGATTGTCGTTTTCTTAATTGTTAAATGTTAAACAAACAATGACTGCGTCGATACTAAATGGCGGAATTGACCAGGAAATTGTCACATTCGGACACTGGATCGGCGGGGGAGCGCACAGTCACGAAAACTGTTTCATGGGCCCGGGTCGAACCCGTTACGGTGAATTTTCGGAAGCTGGGACGGGCGATATGATGATCGGCGCTAGGCTGGGGAGCCCGTGGATCGACTTGTGAGGAAAAGGAAATTCGCTTTTATCCGAGGCGCGATCGCTTTCATCTGCGCCGATGTCATTGCGCGGCTACTGCTCGATGAGTCCGATGACGGAAAAGATCTTGATCACCGTACCGCGCCTTGGCTGATTGACACCTTGTTGTTGCATGAAGATTTGCACGGCACGCATGCGCTCGTCCCACGAAAGTTTCCGATACGCACAAATGTTGTAAGTGATGCCCTGCTGTAAATCTCTAACAAAATTATCGACGCTGGGTAACTGCACTATTCCCTCCAATGCGGCACTTGATCCTTCCAACTCAACGTGGACACTGTTGCGAAACGAGTTAAAGAGAGGCTTTAAGGGCGTCCAGCAAGTTAAGGCGCAAGCCGAAGACAGGAAGGCTTCGTGAACGTGCACATAGCGTTCGTAACGAATCTCGAGGCGTTGAAATGAATGAAGCCACGCAATCGAATGGCCCGGTGTCGATTTGCGCCCCGCATACTGGCGATTGCGTGGTACTCGCGTTGACGGCGGCGAGTGGTAACACCAGGCCGAAAAGTTAGCGAGCCCGAAAAATCAATTTCGCAACAGCTTCTGATCCGCCTCATCCAGAGTCAGGCCGCTGGCCGTGACGGATAGAGATAGCCTCCGTCTCCTGTTCACGAAGAGTGAGGTGTCGATTCCGCAGAATGCTGGGTGAGCAGCGAAGCAGACAGAAAGAGGTCTTCCAGCGTGGCTGCATATTCACTCGATGAATCACGGTCCTGTTCCTGCATCGGATGAAACGCGGCACTGCGTCGGACCGCTCGCCGCACGCGCTCCAATTCGCGGACGGTAGGCGACGTTTTCGCGAGCAGTACCGCAATTAAAGTCTGGCACGCGAGAAGTTGCATTTGCATTCGTTGAATATCATCCATGACATTTTCATCCATTACCCTGTCTTCCTTGAGTACTCGTGTGGGTATAAGCAGTATTCTTCTTCGCCCCAAGTTTCGCATAAACAGAAAAAAGTGTTAGCGGCCTCCATGAACTGGCGGCGATGAAGATCGAACCAATTGCTGGCGATCCGCTGATCGACGCGCAAAGGACGCAAAGCCCGCCATGTAAGGAATTCGCATGCATGAGCGGTCTGCAACGCGTGATCGATTCGCTCGATTTCCCGTTCAATGAAGTACTTGATGCCACGCGATGTGGCGGAACAGATCATGCTTTTGGCGGTTCAACCCAGGACAGGCAGGGACGTAATGGAGAATTACGCGTGGATGCGAATGCTCATAAAAAAAACCTGCCGCCCGGGGGGAGCGGCAGGCTGAAAGATCGAGGGGGTGAATTGCTCGAGAGAAGCGCCCCTCGAAAGGCCAAGGCGAAATGTACTCATTCAGGTACAGGTCGTAGCCGCGAGCGGCGGATTGGAGCACGTTATTGACCGATGAGGACATGAAAGAGGGTGAGTGTCGCGTCGATTACGTTAATAGATTCCGGATTGGACACGGTCATTACGTCAAGCGTCCTCGATCGCGACGTGACTTCGGTTGTTCCTAGATGCCAAGAAACTGCGACATCGCGCGAACGGCATGCGACGTCGAGTTCAGCAATTCCGCCGACTTCATCAGGTCATCGCGCATCGCTTCGTTGCCGTTCCTGAAGAAGCGGCTCGGACCGGTGAGCACCATCGCGCCCACCGCGCGTCCCGACGGCGCGCTGAGCCGGGTGCCTACCGCGCAGATGCCGATCACGTTCTCGTTCTCGTTGGTGGCCCAGCCGCGTTGCCGTACCTGTTCAAGCTCGGCATAAAGCGCCGCGCGCTCGCGGATGGTGAATTCGGTGCGTGCGGCAAAGGGCTCGGGGCCGAGCAGCAGATCACGTTGCTCCGGCGTGCGATCGCTCAGCAAGATCTTGCCGGAGACCGACGCGTGCAGCGGCGCGCTGACGTTGGTGTCGAAATACGGCGCCACGCTGTAGTTGCCCGCAACCGAGTCCACCGTGACCCGATGGTTGCCCATGAAAGCGATCAGCAGCACCGACGGCCCGTGACGCTCCTGCAACTCGCGCATCAGCGGAGCGGTGTCGCGCCGCAACCGGTTCAACGGATGTTCGAGCGGCAGCGGGCAAGCGGCCCGCGGCGTCGGGCAGTAGAGCGAGCCTTCTCTATACACGTAGCCCGCCTGATCGAGCGATTGCAGCAGGCGATGGCACGTGCTGGCGGCCAGCCCGACGCTGTCCGCGATCTCCTGCAGGCTGAGCGGGCGCGCGGCTTCGTGCAGACGGGACAGCACGTTCAATCCTCGCGCGAGCGCGCCCGATTCCGTCTCGCGTCGTTCGGCGACGCCTTCCATGCTGGGAATGGACGCCATGACTAGCGGGATCCGGCGAGGGCAGGCAGGCGCTGCGGGTATGCAGCGTACATCACGAAACCGGCTGGGAAGAATTGCATATATGAATTGCTTGGTTGGTGAGCCTGGGGACGGCCCATACAATAAAACGGAATTTTTCTTCCGAAATATTGTACAGGCAGCACAGTTTGTGAAATAGCCCCGGCATCGGGAATAAGGACGCCTCTCTCTCCCTTGATTAAAAAGAAGCACTGATGTCGACACGTAGAGAATTTCTGATCGGAGCCGGCGCGATGGTCGGCGGGAGCCTAGTCGGCGATTTCGCCTGGGGCGCGTCGTCCACCACGCTCGTCGCGAATACGTTGCCGGAGCCGGCCGGGCTCGCGGCCGGATCGACGCCGGCCAATCCGACCAACGTGGTGTCCAGCAATCTGTTCGATGGGCTGGTCACCTATGACGAAGCGTTCCGTCCGGTGCCGCAGCTCGCCACCTCGTGGACCGAGTCGGCCGATCGCCGCGCGATTACGTTCAGGCTGCGCCGCGACGTGAAGTGGCATGACGGTACGCCGTTCACGTCGGCGGACGTGCAGTACTCGATCATGGAAGTGTCGAAGAAAGTGCATCCGATCGCGCGGCCCACGTTCGCGCAGATCGTCGCGGTGGACACGCCCGATCCGTACACCGCGGTGTTCCGGCTCGCGCAGCCGTCGCCGGTGATCTGGTCGTATCTCGACACGTCCTCGGCATTCATCTTCCCGAAGCATCTGTACGCAGGCACCGATCCGCTGACCAATCCGTACAACGCGAAGCCGGTCGGTACGGGCGGCTTCATCTTCAAGGAATGGAACCGCGGCAACTACATTCGCCTCGTGAAGAACCCCGACTACTGGGACAAGGGCAAGCCGCGCGTCGACGAGCTGATCTTCCGCATCATTCCGGATGCGAGCGCGCGCAGTATCGCGTTGCAGAACGGCAGCGTGCAGTACGCGCCGCTCACGCCGGTCTCGCTCGTCGAGGCGCGCCGGCTCGAGCAGAACCCGAACCTCGTTCTCGATACGAAAGGCTGGCGCTCGAACGCACCGATGTTCTTCATGGACTTCAATCTGCGGCAGAAGCGCTTTCAGGACGCGCGGGTGCGGCAGGCGATCGCCCACGCGATCAACCTGAAGCTGCTGGCGAAGACCGTGTTCTACGACTTCGCGACGCCCGCGACGGGCCCGGTGCCCAGCTACCAGACCCGCTTCTATACGGCCGATACGCCGCAGTATCCGTACGACCCGCGCAAAGCGGAGGCATTGCTTGATGCCGCCGGTTTTCCGCGCGGCAGCGACGGCGTGCGCCTGCGCTTCAATCACCTGAACCATACCTACGGCGAAGATTTCCAGCGCGCCGGGCAGTTCATCCAGCAGCAACTCAAGCGCATCGGCGTCGAGGTCACGCTCGTCAACTACGATCTGCCGACCTATCTGCGCAAGATCTATACGGAACACGACTTCGACACGATGAACGTGTTCTACGCGGCGTTCGCCGATCCGCAGATCGGCGTGATTCGCCGCTTCTGGTCGAAGAACATCATCAGCGGCGCGCCGTGGAGCAACGGCTCCGGCTATGCGTCGCCCGAGATGGATCGCGTGATCGAGGCGATCCAGACCGAGCAGGATCCGGACAGGCGCACGCAGGCGATTCACCAGATGCAGGTGATCGCGCAACGCGATCTGCCGTCGATCTCGCTCGCGGAACTGAAGTTCTTCCGCATCTATTCGCGCAGCCTGCGGAACGTCAATACGACACCGATCGGCGTCTACGCGTCGCTCGACGACGTGACCATCGGCGCCGCCGGCCATGGCTGATGTATCGATGCCTGCCCGCTGGCCGGCGTCCCGCAAACGCCGCTGGGCATTCCCATATCCGCTGCGCCGGCTGCTGCAGGCGTTGCCGCTCGTCGTCGCGATCGCGGTGCTGAACTTCTTCTGGCTGCGCCTCGCGCCAGGCGATCTGGCCGACGTGATGGCGGGCGAGGCAGGCGCCGCGACGCCCGAGTATCTCGCCGCGCTGCGCCATCAGTTCGGCACGGATCAGCCGCTCGCGCTGCAGTTTTTCGCTTACCTCGACCGCATGGCTCACCTCGATCTGGGCTGGTCGTTCCGCTACAACGAGTCCGTGCTGCGGCTGATTCTCGAACGCCTGCCGGCCACGGCGCTGCTGATGGTGGGCGCGCTCGCGATCGCGCTGCTGTTCGGCTGTCTCGCCGGGATAGTGGCGGCGGTGTCGCGCCGGCGCTCGATCGACATCGCGATCTCGAGCCTCGCGACGCTCGGTTTCGCGACGCCGCTGTTCTGGCTGGGGCTGATGCTGATGGTGCTGTTCTCCGCGCATCTGCACTGGTTGCCGGCCGGCGGCATCACCACGCCGGGAGTGGTCGCGACCGGCTGGACCCACGTCGGCGACATCGCGGCGCACATGGCGCTGCCGGTGTTCTGCCTCGCCGCGTATTACCTCGCGATCTACGCGAGGCTGATGCGCGCGTCCGTGCTGGAGGTAGCCGGTCTCGACTTCGTCCGTACCGCGCGCGCGAAAGGCCTGTCGCGGGCCGCGACGATCCGCGCGCACGTCGTGCCGAACGCGCTGCTGCCGATCGTCACGATGACCGCCTTGCAGTTCGGCACGCTGTTCAGCGGCTCGGTGGCGATCGAGACGGTGTTCAGCTGGCCCGGGCTCGGCCAGCTCGCGCTCGATGCCGTCGCGTCGCGCGACCTGAACCTGCTGCTCGGCATCCTGCTGTTCAGTTCCGTGCTCGTGCTCATCGTCAATCTGGCGATGGACCTCGCCTACGGATGGTTCGACCCACGCATCGAGGCGCAGCGATGAGCGACCTCGTGCTTACGGCGCAATCCACGCGCCTGTGGCGGCGTGTCGCGCAGTCGCCGAGCCTGAGCGTCGGCGTGCTGCTGCTCGCCGCGATCTGCGTGCTCGCGATCGGTGCGCCGTACTTCACCCATAACGACCCGCTCGACATGGTCGGCACGCCGTTCACGTGGCCGCGAACGGACCCGGCGTTTCCGCTCGGCACCGACATGATGGGGCGCGACATGTTCAGCGGCATTGCGTACGGTGCGCGCGTGTCGCTCGAAATCGGCGTCGCGGCCGGCTTGCTGGCCACGCTCGGCGGGCTGCTGATCGGCGCGGTGGCCGGCTTCTACGGCGGCCTCGTCGATGACGTGCTGATGCGCGTCGCCGAGCTGTTCCAGACGATGCCCGCGCTGCTCTTCACGATCGTGCTGGTGGTCGTCGTGCAGCCGAGCGTGATGACGATCGTGCTCGGCGTGGCGTTGACGAACTGGCCGCAGGTCGCGCGACTCGTGCGGGCCGATGCGCTGCGCGTCGGCCGCGCCGAATTCGTGCAGGCCGCGACCGTGATCGGCATGAGCCGGCCGCGCATCGTGCTCACGCACGTGCTGCCGAACGTGGCGACGTCGGCCATCGTAATGATGT
The DNA here is from genome assembly GCF_047605525.1 of Paraburkholderia sp. GTDB lineage: Bacteria > Pseudomonadota > Gammaproteobacteria > Burkholderiales > Burkholderiaceae > Paraburkholderia. Next base: position 133,846 of record NZ_JASGFN010000019.1, read on the forward strand.
CGATTCTCGCGGGCAACGCGATCCTGACCGAAGCCGTGCTGTCGTTCCTCGGCCTCGGCGATCCGAACGTGATCACGTGGGGCAGCATGATCGGCTCGGGCCGCGAGGCGCTGCAGACCGCGTGGTACATGACGGCGCTGCCGGGCTGCGCGGTGCTCGTCACGGTGCTGAGCCTGAACCTGATCGGCAACGGCCTGAACGATCTCGCGAATCCGCATCGCAGGAGGACGCTGTGAGCGGCGCCCCTCTTCTCGAAGTCGAGCAACTGGACATCGCCTTCACCGGCGGTCATGGCCGGACGCCGGCCAGGGCGGTCGATGGATTGTCGTTCGAGATCCGCGCGGGCGAGACGCTCGCGCTCGTCGGCGAATCGGGCTGCGGCAAATCCACGACGGCGCTCGCGCTGATGGGGCTGCTCGATACGCGTGCCGCGCACGTCGAGGCCGCGCGGCTACGGTTCGCCGGCACCGATCTGCTGCATCTGCCCGAAGCGTCGTGGCAGGGTTTGCGCGGCGGCAGCATCGGCATGATCTTCCAGGATCCGCTCGCCGCGTTGAATCCGGTGCGCACGATCGGCCGCCAGATCGGCGAGGCGTTGAAGCTGCATCGCGGCCTGTCCGGGCGCGCCGCGCGCAACGAAACGCTCGAGCTGTTGCGCGAGGTCGGCATTCCGGAACCCGCGCGCCGCATCGACGACTATCCGCACCGGCTGTCGGGCGGGATGCGTCAGCGCGTCGTGATCGCGATGGCGCTGGCGGGTCAGCCTCGCTTGCTGATCGCCGACGAGCCCACCACCGCGCTCGACGTGACGATCCAGGCGCAGATTCTCGCGCTGCTCGCGCGGCTGCAGCAGCAGACCGGCATGGCGCTGCTGCTGATCACGCACGACCTCGGCATCGTCGGTCAGCTTGCCCACCGCGTTGCCGTGATGTACGCGGGCCGCAAGGTCGAGGAACGTCCGGCCGCCGAACTGTTCGACGATCCGGGGCACCCGTACACGCAACGTCTGTTGCAGGCGCGACCGCTGCGCGGCGGCGCGCGGGCGCGGCTCGCCGAGATACCCGGCGCCGTGCCGGCCCCGGGCGCGGTGGCGCGCGGCTGCGCCTTCGCGCCGCGCTGCGCGTTCGCGCAGGCGGTCTGCCGCGAAGCGGTGCCGGCATGGCGGCCGATCGGCGAGGGCGGGGTGGGCTGTGTTGTCGATCTGCGGGCTGGGGCCCTCATCGGTCAGGACAGGGGGAGCCATGCTGCTTGAAGTCGAGCGCCTGAGCGTGCGCTATACGACCCGGCGCGGCGTGCTGAGCGCCGTCGATGGGTTGTCGCTGCAATTGCGGCGCGGCGAGACGCTCGGGCTCGTGGGCGAGTCCGGCTGCGGCAAGAGTTCGCTCGGCAAGGCGATCGTCGGCCTGATCGAGCCCGCCGGCGGAACCGTGCGGCTCGACGGCCAGGACCTCGGTGCGCTCTCGCATCGCCAACGCCTGCCCTGGCGCAGGCGCATGCAGATGGTCTTCCAGGATCCGCTGAGCGCGCTCGATCCGCGCAAGACCGTGCGCCGGAGCCTGACGCTGCCGCTCGACGTCCACCGGATCGGCACGTCCGCCGAGCGGCGCGAGCGCGTCGATGCGCTGCTGCACCAGGTGGGCCTCGCCGCCACGCTTGCCGGACGGATGCCGCATGAGCTGTCGGGCGGCCAGCGTCAGCGCGTCAATATCGCCCGCGCGTTGAGCGTCGACCCCGACGTGCTGATTTGCGACGAGCCCGTGTCGGCGCTCGACGTTTCGTTGCAGGCCCAGGTGCTGAATCTGCTGTCCGATCTGCGGCGCGAGCGCGGTATCGCCTGCCTGTTCATCAGTCACGATCTCGCGGCGGTCGGGTATCTGGCCGATCGCATCGCCGTGATGTATCTCGGCCAGATCGTCGAGATCCTGCCGCGCGAAGCGCTCTGGCGGAACGCGGCGCACCCGTACACACAGTTGCTGATCGACTCGCTTCCAGCGCGCGGCGCGCGGCTTGCCGCGCCGTCGTCGGCCGAGTTGCCCGATCCGTATGCGCCGCCGCGCGGTTGCCGGTTCCAGCAGCGTTGCCCGCACGCGAAGCCCGTGTGCGGCGAGCGGCCGCCGGAACCGGTCGCGCTCGGCGGCTCGCATGCGGTGGCCTGTCATCTGTACGGCCGCGACGCGTCGGCGCATGCGTCGAACATTTCGAGGCCGGTGCCGATCGTGTCGGTGCACGACGCCTGACGGCGCTCCCTTCAATTTCTATCCGGTGTCTTATGTCGATTCCGTCTCCCGCTCAGTTCCCTGATAGCCCGCTGTCGCAAGCGCTGGCCCAGCCGTTGTTGCTCGGGCTGTTTCTGCCGATCCAGAGCGGCGGCTGGTCGATGTCGACGCTGCCGCGCACTACCGACTGGAGCTTCGATTACAACGCGCGCCTCACGCGCAAGGCCGAGGACCTCGGCTTCGATCTCGTGTTCGGCCTCGCGCAGTGGCTCGGCAAGGACGGCCACGGCGGCGTGCTGCGCTACCGGCGCGAATCGCTCGATTCGTTCATCACGATCGCGTCGCTCGCGTCGATCACGCATCGCATCCTGCTGATCTCGACGCTGCACATCCTGTACGGCAACTGGCACCCGCTGCATCTCGCGAAATTCGGCGCGACGCTCGACCATATTTCGGGCGGCCGCTGGGGGCTGAACATGGTGACCGGCCATTCGATCGACGAAGCCGAGATGTTCGGTCGCGACGGTCATTTCGAACACGACCAGCGCTACGAGATGGCGAGCGAGTTCGTCGATCTGATGGAACGGCTCTGGTCGCTCGACGACAACCTGACGTTCGACGGCAAGTGGTACCGCACGCGCAACGCGTTCGTGTCGCCGAAGCCGCGCTATGGCCGTCCCGTGCTCGTCAACGCGACGAGCTCGCCGGCCGGCATCGACTACGCGGCGAAACACTCGGACCTGATCTTCATCACGAGCTCGGCCGGCGCGCAGATCGAGGCGGCGCTCGACGTGCTGCCGGCGCACACGGCCCAGGTGCGGGCGGCGGCGCAGTCGCACGGCCGGCAGGTGCGCACGCTGATCAATCCGACCATCGTCTGCCGGCCGACCGAGCACGAGGCGCGCGCGTATCACGACGCGATCCTGTCGCATGCCGATTTCGGCGCGGTCGACGGCTTTACCGGACGTCGCAGCGACGCCCGGGCCTGGAAGGGCCATCAGCGCGAGCAGCGGGTGCTCGGCGGCAACATCCAGATCATCGGTTCGCCTGAGCATGTCGTCGACGATCTGCTGCGCCTGAAAGCGGCCGGCATCGATGGCGTGCAACTGACCTTCTACGATTTCGAGCCCGATCTCGCGTACTTCGGCGAGGCGGTGCTGCCGCTGCTGGAACAGGCCGGTCTGCGGGTGCGGGCGCAGCCCGCGGCGTAGTGGCGGCGCGGACGCAACAGACACATACGAGATAAAACGAATTCAACCGGTTCACAAGGAGTCTTGCCGATGGGAACGATCGATTCGAAACTGGCCGCCGATCCCGGCCTCACTATCGCACAGCCGCAATCCGCGGCGCTGCGCGAGCTCGTCGCGGCGATTGCGGCCGGCGCGGCGGCACGCGAGCGTGGGGAAGGCGATGCGCGCGACGCGATCGCGCTGGCACGTGCCGCGCGCCTCGGCGTATTCCGCGTGCCGAAGCACGAAGGCGGCGCGGGCGCGACGTTGCCGCAGCTCTTCGAGCTGGTGCTCGATCTGGCGGAGGCCGACTCGAACATTCCGCACATCCTGCGCAACCATTTTGCGTTCGTCGAAAAGGCGTTGCGTGCGCGTCAACTGCCGCAGTACCAGCGCTGGACCGAACTCGTGCGGGCGGGCGAGCTGTTTGGCCTCGGCGCGAGCGAGCTCGGCACGCAGAACATCGGCGACGGCGACGGCAATACGCGCCTCGAGCCGGCTGGCGGCGGCTACCGGTTGACGGGCACCAAGTACTACAGCACCGGCAACCTGTACTTCGATCACATCATCGTCAATGCGAAGACTCCGGATGGCCGTTTCGTCGGCGCGCGCGTGTCGGTGCGGCAGCCCGGTGTGGACGTGCGCGACGACTGGGACGGCATCGGGCAGCGCCAGACCGCGAGCGGCACCACGGTCTTCAGCAACGTCGAGGTCGCGGCGGAAGACGTGCTGGTGTACGCGGACGAAGCGAAGCTCCCGCAGCAGGCCACCTTCGCGCAGCTCTACCTGACGACGATCATCGCCGGCATCCTGCGCCGCATCGCGAAGGACGCGGTGCAACTGGTGCGGCGGCGCGAACGCAACTACTACCACGCGGTGGCGCCGCGCCCGGCCGACGATCCGCTGCTGCAGGAAACGGTGGGCGAGTTGCAGAGCGCGGCGTTCGTCGCCGAGGCCGCGGTGCTGAACGCGGCGGCGGTGCTGGGCGAAGCGTTCGACAGCGCGATCGCCGGCAAGCCCGACGATGCGCTGTTCGTGGATGCGGCACTGCGCAGCGCCAAGGCGAAGGTCGTGATCGACCAGCTCGCGTTGCAGGGCGCCACGCGGATCTTCGACGTGGGCGGCGCGTCCGCCGCCAGGCAGGCGGCGCAACTCGACCGCCACTGGCGCAACATCCGCACGATTGCCTCGCATAACCCGGGGCTCTACAAGGCGCGCGTGCTCGGCAACCATGCGCTGAACGGCGTGCCGCTGCCGACCGCCGCCTTTTTCTGAGCGATTGCCGCACCGCTTGCTGCCCGCGCGGCCGCAGGCGGATTTTCGAGATTCGTTACTTCCCCGACACCCGACGATGAGTCAATCCAACGTTCCGCTTATTGCTCCTGCCGCGTTGCGCGCGGTGCTTGCCGCCCGCGACGAGCTCGCGATCCTCGACGTGCGCGAAGAAGGCGTATCCGCGCGCCGCCGGCTGTTCTATTCGTCCATCGCGCCGGTCGGGCGGCTCGGCCTCGTGGTCGGGCAGATCGTGCCGCGCCGCGCGACGCCGATCGTGCTCGTCGACGAAGCCGGCGAATACACGCCGCGCGCCGCCGCGCTGCTGGCCCGCTTCGGCTATACGAACGTGTCGATTCTCGAAGGCGGCGTCGCGGGCTGGGAGGCGGCCGGCTTCGAGGTATTCAGCGGAACCAACGTGCCCGGCAAGGCGTTCGGCGAGGTGATCGAGCATCGGTTGCACACCCCCAATATCGATGCGCGGACGCTCAAGCGCCTGCAGGACGCGGGCGAGGACCTCGTGGTACTCGACAGCCGCCCGTTTGCCGAATACCAGACGATGAACATTCCGGGCGGCGTCGAATGCGCCGGTGCCGAGCTCGTCTACCGCGCGCTGGCGGCCGCGCCGTCGCCCGATACGCTGATCGTCGTCAACTGCGCGGGGCGCACGCGCAGCATTCTCGGCGCGCAATCGCTCGTCAATGCCGGCATCCCCAATCCGGTCGCCGCGCTGACCGGCGGTTCGATGTCGTGGCTGCTGGCCGGGCTCGAACTCGAGCGCGGTCGGATCCGCACGGCCCCGCGTCCCGATGAGACCGTGCTCGCCGGCGCGCGCACGCTCGCACAGCGCGCGGCGGCCAGGGCGGGTGTCGTCGAGATCGACCGCGCGACGCTCGCGCGCTTCGAAAGCGAAGCGGCGACGCATACGCTGTACCGCTTCGACGTGCGCAGTCCGCTGGAATACGAAGCGGGCCACCGCGCCGGCTGGCGTTCGGCGCCCGGCGGCCAGCTCGTGCAGGCGACCGACGAGTACGTCGGCACGCTGCACGCGCGGGTCGTGCTCGGCGACGACGATGGCGTACGGGCACGCATGACCGCGTCGTGGCTCGTGCAGCTCGGTTATCTGCAGGTGTTCGTGCTGACCGACGACGACGCTTCCGTCGTTTTCGAAGCGGGCCCCGAGCCGCGCGACGTGCTGCGCATCCCGGGCCGCACGCGATGGATCGAAGCGGACCAGCTTGCGCGCGCGCTCGACGCGGGCAGCGCGCAGGTGGTGGACGTGGACAGCAGCCTCGCGTTTCGCCGCGCGCATATCGCCGGCGCGCGCTTCATTGCCGCGAGCGCGTTGCAGGATCTGCTCGCGCGCATCGACGATCCGGCGCGCCAACTCGTGCTGACGTCGAGCGACGGCGTGCTGGCCGGCCTGCTCGCCGACGCGTTGCGCGAGTTGGGCGAGCGGCACGCGAACGTCGCGGCGCTGCTCGGCGGCACCGCGCGCTGGCTCGCGCTCGGCCTGCCGCAGGCCGCGGGCGACGACGGCAATCTGACCGGCGACGACGATGCGTGGTACAGCCCTTACCACTACCCGCCGGGCGAGGCCGCGCAGCAGATGGAGTCGTACCTCGCGTGGGAACTGCAACTGGTGGCGCAGCTCGAGCGCGACGGCATCGCGTCGATCGACGTGATCGACTTCGACACCGCCAACCGCGCGCGCAGCGCCGAATGGCTCGCGACGTTGCGGAGCACGGTGTGAGCGCGATTCGCAGATTGCATCTGAATACGAACGTCACCGGCACGGGTCGTCATCCCGCGGGCTGGCGCACGCTCGACAACCCGAAGTCGATCGTCGACCTCGGCTTCTTCACCGCGATCGCGCGGATCGCCGAGCGCGGCAAGCTCGACGCCGTGTTTCTGTCCGACGCGCTGGCGCTGCGCGGCCACGCGCACGGACCGGCGCAATCGCTCGAGCCGACGGTGCTGCTCACCGCGCTCGCCGGCGTGACGCAGCACGTCGGGCTGATCGGCACCGCATCGACGACGTTCAACGATCCGTTCAACCTCGCGCGCCGCTTCGCGTCGGTGGACCATCTGAGCGCCGGCCGGGTCGCGTGGAATGCGGTGACGACGTACGACCCGCAGGCGGCCGCCAATTTCAGCTTCGGTGAAGCGCCGGACAAGCCGGCGCGTTACGCGCGCGCAGCCGAATTCGTCGATGTCGTGCTGAAGCTGTGGGATAGCTGGGAAGACGATGCGCTCGTCGCCGATCGCGCGAGCGGCCTCTATGCCGATCCGGCGCGTGTGCATGCCATCGCGCACCACGGGCCGCACTTCCAGGTGCGCGGGCCGCTGAACCTGCCGCGCAGTCCGCAAGGCCGGCCGGTGCTGGTGCAGGCCGGGGGATCGGAAGCGGGCGTCGCGCTCGCCGCGCGCGACGCCGATGCGGTGTTCACCGCGCAGACCACCTTCGAGGGCGCGCAGGCGTTCTACCGCGACATCAAGGCGCGCGCCGTCGCTCACGGTCGCGATCCGGATCATCTGCTGGTCCTGCCTGGTCTTTATCCGGTGATCGGCGGCACGCTCGCCGAAGCGCGCCGCCGCAAGGCCGGGATGGATGCGCTGCTCGACCGCGGTGCCGAGCTCGCGAAGTTCGCCGGCGCGCTCGGCGTCGCGCCCGCCGACCTGCGCCTCGATGAGCCGTTGCCGTATGACCTGATCGACAGCGGCGCGCGTTCCGACGTCTCCGGCGGATTCATCCGCTCGACCGTGCTGCTCGCCCGCGGCGAGAACCTGACGGTGCGCGATCTGCTCGATCGCAATCCGGGCGCGCACCGGATGCTGGTGGGCACGCCGGAGACCATCGCGGACGACATCGAGCGCTGGTTCACCGGCCGCGCGGCGGATGGCTTCAACCTGAATGCCGATGTGTTTCCGTCGGGGCTCGCGGATTTCGTCGATCACGTCGTGCCGCTGTTGCAGCGCAAGGGCATTTTCCGCCGCGACTACGAAGGCACGACGCTGCGCGAACACTATGGTCTGCCACGGCCGCCGAGCCGCTATGCCGATGCGCAAGCGGGCATCGTCGCGGCCGATGCGGTCTCCTGAAGGAGTGAGTATGTCTACACGTGAATCCACTTTTGCGGTGACGCCCGCGCCGGCTGCCGGCGCGACCTCATGGCGACGCCTCGCGCTGCGCGAACCGCTGCTGCGTTCCGTCGTGCCGGTACTGCTGATCGTGCTGTGGCAGTTGGCCTCGTCGTTGGGCGTCGCAAGCGAATTCGTGCTGCCGTCGCCCGCGTCCGTGCTCGCCGCGTATCGCGAGCTCTGGCAATCGGGCGATCTGCAGGATGCGCTGAAGGTGTCGCTCGCGCGTGCGGCGCTGGGCCTCCTGATCGGCGGCGGCGCGGGGCTGCTGCTGGGCGTGGCCTCGGGCCTGAGCAAAGCCGCCGAACGCGGCTTCGACAGCATGCTGCAGATGCTGCGCACCATCCCGTTCATTGCGCTCGTGCCGATCTTCGTCGTGTGGTTCGGCATCGGCGAAGTGTCGAAGGTCGCGCTGATCGTCGGCGCGGCGATTTCGCCGATGTATCTGAGCACCTGGCACGCGATACGCGGCATCGACCCCAAGCTGCTGGAACTCGGGCGCACGTTTCGCCTGACGCGCGCGCAGCAGATCCGCCTCATCATCCTGCCGATGTCGTTGCCCGGCATACTCGTCGGCGTTCGCTACGCGGCGGCGATCTCGCTGCTGGCGCTGGTGGCGGCGGAGCAGATCAACGCAAGCGCAGGCATCGGCTACATCCTGAACAACGCCAACCAGTTCCAGCGCACCGACATCATCATCGCGGGCATCCTCGTCTATGCGGCGCTGGGCATCAGCGTCGACGCGCTGCTGCGCTATATCGAGCGCAAGGCGCTCGCCTGGCGAGGCGCGCATGTCTGAGCTCGCATACCCAACGGATCAGGAGACGGCGCCCGTCGTCGCGAGCCTGGCGCGCGTCGGCAAGCGCTACGGCGAGAACACCGTGCTCGATCAGGTCGACTTCACGGTGCGCAAGGGCGAGGTGGTTGCGCTCGTCGGACCGTCCGGCACCGGCAAGACCACGCTGCTGCGACTGCTTGCCGGACTCGAATCGGCGACGAGCGGCCGCGCGGAAGTGTCGGCGAATACCTCGGTGGTGTTCCAGGAACCGCGCCTGATCGGCGCGCTGCGGGTGTGGGCGAACGTGCTGCTGGACGACGCGCACAAGCCCGATGCGAAGGCGCGGGCGCGTACCGCGCTGCAGGACGTCGGTCTCGAAGACAAGCTGTCGAGCTGGCCCGTCAGTCTCTCGGGCGGGCAGGCGCAGCGCGTGGCCGTGGCTCGCGCGCTGTATCGGCGGCCCGACCTGATGCTGCTCGACGAGCCGTTCAGCGCGCTGGACGCGTTCACGCGGCGAAGCATCCAGAGCCTCGTGCTGAAGCTGTGGGACCACTACCGGTTCGGCGTCGTGATCGTCACGCACGACCTCGACGAGGCGCTGATACTCGCCGACCGTATCGTGATTCTCTCCAAAGGCAGGATCTGCCACGAAACGCAGGTCGATTTGCCGCGCGAGCGTGACGTGACCTCGCCCGAATTCAATGCGCTGAAGCGGGATCTGCTCCGACAGTTCTCGCTCAGTGTGTCCTGACTTTTTCCATTCATCACCAGGATTGCCATGTTTGCCATGTCGCTCAAGAAATCGCTCTACGCCGGCGTTGCCGCATTGCTTGCGAGCTTCACGCTCACCGTCCCGGGCACGGCTCACGCCCAAAGCCAGCAGGTCGATCTGAAGAACACGAAGCTCGTGATCGCCTACCAGGACCCCGCATTTCCCGCGTTGATCCGCAAGTCGGGCGTGGTGAACGGGACGCCGTACCAGATCGAATGGGTGCTGCTGACCGGGCCGGCCGCCAATCTGTCGGCACTGTACGCGGGCCGGATCGACCTCGGTCACATGGGCGACACGTCGCTGACGATCGAGCAGGCCAACGCGCGCACCGACTGGACGAAGGACTCGACGCCGCTGCGCATCGTCGCGGGCTGGCGCAACGCGTATTCGAAGGACTATCCGCCGGAGATCACGGCGCTGCGCACGAGCGCGGGCATCACCAGCGTTCAGGCCATCAAGGGGCACAAGTTCGGCTACAACTACGGCGGCTACAACCATGCGCAATATCTGGCGACGCTGGTCAAGGCCGGGTTGAGCGAGAAAGACGTGCAGCCGATCAAGTTCGCGGACGGCGCGACGTCCGCGGCGGGTTTCAACGCGGGGCAGGTCGACGTCTATGCGGGCGCGCTCGGCCCGGTCCTGCCGACGATCAGGTCGGGCGCCGGCCATCTTCTGCTGAACGACCGCGACACGCAGATTCCGGCGCTCAACGTTTGGGCGACGACTTCGGCCGACCTGAAAGACCCCGCCAAAGTGGCGGCGCTGCAGGATTTCTTTTCCCGCATGTCGGGTTACTGGTCCTGGCACGATGCGCACAAGGATGAGGTGATCGGCATCCTCAAGGACACGCTGAAGATCTCCGATGAACGCGCGGCGTTCGAGTATCAGGTGCGCAGCGGCAGCTTCGTCAAGTTCGATAGCGGGCTGATCGGTCAGGAGCAGAACATCGCCGACATCCTGTACGACGGACACGCGATCCGCAAGAAAGTGAAGGTCGACGTCGAATACGATCCGCGCTTCAATGCGGCGCAGAAAGCGATCTGGCCGATTCCGTCGAAAGACTGATCCGCCGCCGTTGCAATTCCGGGCATGGAACCACTGGCACTAGACGTTGACGAAGCGTCGTTCGAGCCAACGCGTGAACAGTGAGATCGGATAGCAGTACGCGAAGAAGATCACCAGTGTCGCCAGGTAAGTGAGAACCGTGAAGCTGGACCTGGCGACGGTGCTGCTGGCGATCTGCGCGGTATCGATCAGATCGTGCACGCCGACCAGCGACGACAACGCCGTGCCCATCGTGATGATCGCGTAGACGTTCATCCATGGCGGCAGCATGCGGCGCACGCATTGCGGCAGCACGATATGCAGCAGAATCTGCGCGTGCGAAAACGCCAGCGAGCCCGCTGCTTCCCACTGGGTGGTCGGAATCGATGCCACCGCGCCGCGAAACACTTCGGCAATGTTCGCGCTGGCGGGAAGCGCCAGCGCGAGCGTCACCTTCAGCCAGTCGGGAAACGGCAGTGTCGTGCCGAATACGCTGAATTCGAATGGAAAGACGTAAGTGGTGAAATACACCAGAACCAGCCACGGCGCGTTGCGAAAGGCCTGAACCCAGATTCTCGCGAGGCGTCCCGGCCACGAAGGCGCAAGTCCGAGCGCGCCAATCAGCAGACCGAGGACCGAGCCCGTCGCGATCGCGCCGAGGCTGATGAGAACGTTCAACGCGAAACCGTGCGCGAGCGCAGGCGTCCATTCGACGAAGCGCGCGAGCGTTTCGCCGCGCGAGCCCGAGTCGGGTGAAAACACCCACAACAGCGCACCGGCGATCAGCACACCGAACGCGGCGGCCACGCCTGGCGTAAGTACTTTTGCGCGCGTGCCTTCGTCGCGAAGACGAGCGAGGTTGGAGGCAGCGGAGTCGAGCGATCTATACGCCATAGCCGGGAATCCACAAACGTTTTTCGAGCCAACGTCCCGCGCGGCTGGCGAGCCATGTCAGCACGCCAAAGAACAGCAGGATCAGCACCATCAGCGCAAGCACGTTGTCGCGCTGTGTCCAGATCATGATCGACTGGTAGGTGATGTCACCCACTGCAATCGCGGAAGCCAGCGCGGTCGCCTTCACGAGTTCGACGAAGTTGTTGACGAGCGCTGGCAGGGCGGTGCGAAATGCGAGCGGCAATTCGATGCGCCAGAAGCGCGTCGCGCGATCGAAGCCGAGCGACGCCGCGCCTTCGAGCGTTTGCACGGGCAATGCGTCGAAGCCGGCGCGTAGTGCCTCCGCGTGGAATGCGCCCTTATGTAGCGACAAAACCAGCACGACCCAGAAGAACGGCTTGAACGGGTTGTCGAGATGGCTCTCGCGCAGCCATTGCGTGATCAGCATGTTCAGCACGAGGAACGCGCAGTACAACTGCACGAGCGTCGGCGTGTTGCGTGTCAGCTCGATGAACGCGCGCGCCGCGCCGGTAATCCACGGATTGCGGTGACGCAACGCGAGCAGCAGCAACAGGCCGGCGAGCGCGCTGCCGAGCATCGTCGCGATGACCAGTTCGACGCTGACCGCGATGCCTTGCACGAAGGGCACGCGCTCGTAGGCATCGAGCAGAAAGCGATAGTCGAGCCCGGCGTGCGCGGCCGTATCGATCAGCGCATGGAACGAGGCGGCCATGTTCATTGCACGGTGGGCAATTGCCGGTGCCACTCGGCCAGCGCCGGAGACGGCGGCGTCAGACCGTTTCTGGCCTCGTCATCGATCAGCCAGCCGGTGCGATGCCAGTCGCGCACGATCGCATCGAGCTTCGCGGCCGTGTCCTTTTCGCCTTGCCGCACCCAGATCACCGACGGCGCCGGTTCGAGTTCCGGCTGCAGCGTGCGGTAGTCGCGCCATTCGGGATCATGCTGTTGCAGCGGATAAAGCAGCGGTGCGGCGTCGTGAACGGCCGCGATGCAACTGCCGCCGCGCAGCGCCAGCAGCGATTGCGATGCACCCGGGAATGCGCGCGGCACGGCGCCGTACTTCTCGACGACGGGCCGGATATAGCTGCTGCCTTGCGAAATGCAGACGGGCTTGCCGCGCAGGTCTTCCCACTTCGTGATGCCACTCGATTTCGGCGTAATGGCGGTCCCGCCGACGCGATAGTAAGGTGTCGGCACATGGTCGAGAATCTCGCCGCGCTGCGCGTTGTATTCCATGTTCGCGATCAGGATGTCGACCTTGCCCTGCTGCAGGAACTGCACGCGCGTGGACGGCTGGACCGACACCAGTTGAACCTTCACGCCGAGGCGCTTGCCGATGTCGTTCGCAAGGTCGACGTTCATCCCGCGCGGCTGCCGGGTTTGCGGATCGAGCGAGCCGAACGGGCTGCCGCCGATCAGCACGCCGACTGCGATCTCATGGCGTGAATTGATCTTGTCGAGGGTCTGGTCTGCGTACGCCGGTGAGAAGGCCGCGAGGGCCACACCGGCGGCAATGGTCGTGAGTACGATGAAGAACGACGGTCGTTTGGTATATGCCGCTTTGCCTGATTTCATGAGCGATGGGATAGGAGGAGGGGAGGTGTGCGGGGAGGTGTGCGTCTCGCGTCGGCGGAAACGCCACTGCGACGCATACCCTATGCCAAACCCGCCGCGCGGCAAACGAAATGAATCTGCTAAGCAAAGCACACGGACGTTAAAGCGTGTGCTCGCATGCCGTTGCGAGGTTTTCGTTCACATTGCAGATCGCCGAATATCTTTTCGCTTATTCGTTGGTTCGTGATCGCTGGGGTGCTTCCTAGAATGGTTGGCTGCAAAGCGGGACGAGTGCGAAGTGTGCTTTTGTGCCCGCGGCTTTGCTTGGACGACAGGACGCCCGATGACTGAACTGATTCTCCCGGACCGCGCGGCACGTGTCGGTCTCGCACCCGATGCGGCTGCCACGGCGCGCGCGAGCAATGACGCAGGCGCGGTCACCCGTTCAACTAGTGATGCCGCACTGCTGTCATTGCGCGACGTGCGGCTTTCATACGGCAGCACGGCCGTGCTCAACGGCATCGATCTGTCGGTGAGGCGCGGCCAGGCCGTTTCGATCATCGGTCCGTCCGGTTCCGGCAAGTCGACGATTCTGCGCTGTATCAACGGTTTGATCGCGCCGCAAAGCGGCGAGATCACCGTCGACGGCATCGACGTGCGCGCGCAGAAGACGGATGCCCAGCGTATCGCGTTGCGCAAGCGGATCGGTTTCGTGTTTCAGCAATACAACCTGTTTCCGCATCTGAGCGTGCTCGAGAACCTGAGCATCGCGCCGATGCGGGTGCTGGGCCGCAGCCGCGCGGAGGCGGAAAGCGACGCTCACGCGCTGCTCGCCAAGGTGCGTCTCGCCGACAAGGCTAAAGCCTATCCGGGCGCGCTGTCCGGCGGGCAGCAACAGCGCGTCGCGATCGCGCGCACGCTGGCGATGCGGCCCGACCTGATCCTGTTCGACGAAGTCACGTCGGCGCTCGATCCCGAGACGGTCGGCGAAGTGCTGAACGTGATCGGCGAACTGGCCGACGAAGGGCAGACCTGCGTGCTCGTCACACATGAAATGCGCTTTGCGGAAGACATCAGCGACGAAGTGTTTTTCACGGAAGGCGGCGTGATCGTCGAGCACGGCAGCGCGCGGCAACTGTTCGGCAACCCCGTCCACGAGCGAACCCGGCTTTTTCTACAACGCGCCCGCGGCGAAGACCGCGCGAGCCGCGCGGCGCGCTCCGCATAGCGCTGCGCCGTTACCTCATGACAACCGATGACATGACCATGACGACAACCACGAACGAAACGAGCAGCGCCATTACCGCACAACGCCGTGAAGCAGTGCAGGATCTGCTTGCGGACGCCCGCCGGATCATTGCTGAAAAGGGCGTCACGCGCGAAGCGCTGAACGCGATCAGCGAACTGCTGCTCGAACTCGCGACGCGGCACACCTTGTTCGACGCCACTGATTTTCCGCCGCCGCGGCCCGACAGCGGCGATACCTCGACCCGCTACCGGCTCAATCCCGGCGAAGACGGGCTCGCGTTGTACCTCAATTCGCTATTGCCCGGCAAGACGACGATCCCGCACAACCACGACACATGGGCCGTGATTGCGGCGATCGACGGCGCGGAGCTGAACCGTATCTACCGGCGTACCGACGACGGCCGCGATCCGGAGCGTGCAACGCTCGAACTGTTGCACGAGGTCGTGGTGCGGCCTGGCGTTCCGATCGCCTTTCTTCCCGACGACATCCACAGCATTCATGTCGGCGGCGCGGAGCCGACGCTGCACTTTCATCTCTATGGCCGTCCGCTCGAAACGCTGACGGGCCGCCTCGGCTTTGAAACCGATACCGGCCTCGTGGTGCGCTACAACGCGAAGCATATGCAGCGCGCCACCCAGGCGGTCGGCTGATGGCGGCGCCCGACGATCAGTTGCACACGCGCGTGCTGCACGCGGGCTCGCCGCTATTCGAAGACGGCGTCGCGCCCGTGAACGTTCCGGTCGTGCGTACCAGCACGGTGCGCTTCGCGACCGACGCGGTTCGCACCAGCCTGCATCACCGGCGCGAAGCGGGCGAGCCCGTCAGCACGTATGGCCGTCACGGCATGGCGACGCATCGTGCGCTCGAAGCCGCCATCGGTGAACTGGAGGGGGCGAGCGATGTGCTGCTGGCGCCTTCGGGGCTGTCGGCCATTTCGCTCGTTTTCATCGCGCTGCTGTCGCCGGGCGATCACGTGCTCGTGCAGGACAGCGTCTACGGTCCGGTGCGCGAGCGTGTGGAGCCGCTGCTCACACGGCTCGGCGTGTCGTTCAGCTATTTCAGCGCGAGTGACGGTGTGCCCACAGCGCTCGTGCGAGCTGAAACGCGCTTGATCTACGTGGAGTCGCCGTCGTCGTTCCTCTATGAAGTGGTCGATCTGCCTGCGCTCTCGGCGTTCGCGCGCGGGCATTCCGTGCTGCTCGCGGCGGATAACACATGGGGCGCGGGACTGCTCTGCCAGCCGCTCGCGCTCGGCGCCGATATTGCGATCCAGGCGACCACCAAATACCTGAGCGGTCATTCCGATCTGATGCAAGGGGCGGTGTCGACTTCGAACCCGTCACTCGCTCGCAGGCTGCGCGATACCCATGACGCACTCGGCCTGAGCGTCGGCGCCGACGACGCCTACCTCGCGCTGCGCGGTATCCGCACGCTGGCAGTGCGTCTGGCCCAGCATGGCTGCAATGCGCTCGAAGTCGCACGGTATCTGCAAACCGAGCGCAGTGCGGTTGCGCGGGTGTTTTATCCGGCGCTGCACGACGATCCGGGTCACGCATTGTGGCGTCGTGACTTCAAGGGTGCGAACGGACTCGTATCGTTTGCCTTGCGGCAAGCGAGCCGCGAGCAGGCGAGCGCATTCGTCGACGCGCTGCGGCTGTTCGGCATCGGTGCTTCGTGGGGCGGCTACGAGAGCCTCGCGCTGGTCGCGCCGCACTCACGCGTGCGCGAGCACAGCTACTGGCGCGGCAGTGAGCCGATCGTGCGTCTGCATGTCGGACTCGAAGATCCGATCGACCTGATCGGCGATTTGCGGCAGGCGTTTCGCCAGGTCCTTCAGTAAGCGCCGCTCCTTCTCAACTTCTTGCTCTCCGACTTCCAATGGCAGACATTTTTTCGCTGATCCCCGCGACCACCGTGCGTGCATGGTTGAACGACAACGACGAGATCGCGTTTCTCGATGTGCGCGAAGCCGGCGAGTTCGGCGAAGGCCATCCGTTCTTCGCGGTTCCGCTGCCGTATAGCCGGCTTGAACTCGAGATCGGCCGCCTCGTGCCGCGCCGCGATGTACGCATCGTCCTGCTCGATGCTGGCACGAACGACGAAGCAATCGCACGGCGCGCGGCACAGCGGCTTCATGCGTTGGGCTACACGCGGCTGTCCGTTCTGGAGGACGGCGCGCGCGGCTGGGCCGCGGCCGGTTACACGCTGTTCAAAGGCGTGAACGTGCCGTCGAAGACCTTCGGCGAACTGGTCGAGCATGCGTATGGGACGCCGCGCATTTCGGCGGCCGAACTCGCCGGATTGCAGGCCGAGCGCGCGCCGCTGATTCTGCTCGACGGACGCACCGTCGAAGAGCACACGAAGATGACGATACCGGGTGCGGTGAGCTGCCCCAACGGCGAATTGGCCTATCGCTTCGGTGCGCTGGCGGCAGACTCGCGCACGCCGGTCGTGATTCATTGCGCGGGCCGTACGCGCAGCATCATCGGCGCGCAACTGCTGCGCAGTCTGGGCGTGCCGAATCCGGTCGTCGCGCTCGAAAACGGCACGCAAGGCTGGGCGCTTGCCGGTCTGCAACTGGAACACGGCAGCACGCGGCGCTATCCGGATACCGTCGAAGAAGCGGTGTCGAGCGAAGCGCGCGAGCGTGCCGCGTCACTCGCCGCGCGTTTCGCCGTGACCACGCTCGACGCGCAGGCCGCGCAGGCATGGCTCGACGCGGTCGACCGCACCACCTATCTGCTCGATGTGCGCAGTGCCGACGAGTTCGCCCGCGACGGCGTGCGCGGCGCTCTCCACGCGCCCGGCGGTCAACTGCTTCAGGCGACGGACCAGACCATCGGCGTACGCCGTGCACGCGTGCTGCTGGTCGATTACGACGGGGTACGCGCGCCGGTCATTGCGGCCTGGCTCGTGCAACTGGGCCTCGAAACCGCGCTGGTCGCGGCACAGGATGCGCGCGCATTGCGGCGTCTCGCGCCGCAAGCCGCTGCGCATGGTGCTGTTGAAGAAGAACTGATCGATGCGGATGGACTGCGCAGGCTGCGCGGCGCCGAAGGCGTGCACGTGCTCGACCTGCGCTCCAGCGCCGCCTATCGCAGCGGGCATCCCGAGCGGGCGCGCTGGTCGATCCGGCCACGGTTGCCCGCGGCGCTCGCGGACGTGGCGCCGTCGCAGCGCGTCGTATTGCTGGCGGATTCGCCGGCGCTTGCCGCGCTGGCTGCGCTCGATCTGCGTGAGGCGGGCTTCGGCGAGGTATCGATTGCGAAAGACGGTATCGATACGTTCAGGCAAGCGGGCTATGCGATCGAAGCGTCACCGCAATCGCCGGCGGATAGCGCGCGCATCGATTACCTGTTCTTCGTGCATGACCGGCATGAAGGCAATTTCGATGCGGCGCGCGCCTATCTCGCCTGGGAAACCGGCCTGATCGCGCAGTGCGCGCCAGACGAGCTTCAACAGTTTCGCTTCGACACGCAGGCGTCCGACGCGGACGCGCTTGCCGAGCCGGTTCGTTCATGATCGACGGGAGATCGAAACGCGCGTTGCTAGCTGCTGTGTTTGCCGGTGCCGAAATGGCACATGCCGCCAACAGGGAAAAATGACATGACACAGATTGCCGATCTGGACCGCGACGCACGCCGAACGCTGGAACTGCTCGGACCCGCGCCCGATAACTGGGTACCCGAGCGGCCCGGCATCGACCACGACGTCTTTATCGTGGGCGGCGGGCAGACGGGATGCGCGTTCGCATTTGCGCTGCGGCGCGCGGGCATCGGCCGCGTCAGCGTAATCGACGCGGCCGCGAATGCGGCGAAGGCCGGCGTGTGGCTGAACCGCGCCCGCATGAACAAGCTGCGCACCCCGAAAATTCTCGTCGGGCCGGAAGGTGGCTTGCCGGGACTCAGCTTTCGCGCATGGTACGAGGCGCGCTTCGGCGAGGCGTCCTATCAGCAGATCGACCGCATCCCGCGCGAACGATGGGCCGAGTATCTCGCGTGGTATCGCGAGTTTCTGCAGATTCCCGTTCGCTACGGCACGCGGCTCGTGCGCATCGAGCCGCGGGACGCACATTTCCGTCTGCATCTGGAAGTCAACGGAAGCGCCAGGGTGGAGACGGCCCGCAAGCTGCTGTTGTGCAACGGCGTCGCGGGAAATGGCGGCGCGTTCGTGCCGCCCGTGCTCGCGCAACTGCCGGCGCGGTTCGTCGCGCATACGTCCGATGCGATCGACTTCGCGGCGCTGCGTGGCAAGTCGGTCGCGGTAGCGGGTGGCGCCGCGTCCGCGTTCGACGCCGCCGCGACCGCGCTCGAAGCGGGTGCGGCCGAGGTCCATCTGTTCGCGCGGCGCGCGTCGCTCGCGGCCACGCCTGTGTCACGCGCGCGCGCCTATCCCGGCGCGTACGACAATTACTTCGATTTGCCCGACGCGCTGCGCTGGGCACAGGCGTTGCGCTTCAAGCGCTCGGGCTCGACGGCGCCGCCGGATTCGATCGAGCGCGTGACGCGCTTCGAGAATTTCCATCTGCATCTGGGCACGCAATGGGAATCCGCACGTGAAACAGCAGGGCAGATCGAAGCCGTCACGGCAGGCGAATCGTTCCGTTTCGATTTTGCGATTGCGGGCACCGGCTATTTCATCGATCCGGCCGCGCGTCCCGAACTGGCCGGTTTTGCCTCGCATATCCTGTTGTGGCGCGACCGGTTCACACCGCCGCAAGGCGACGAGGACGACGAGCTCGGCGCGCATCCGTATCTCGGCTCGGCACTCGAATACCAGCAAAAAGTCGAGGGACAGGCGCCTTATCTGAAGGACATCCACGTCTACAATCCAGCAGGTTTCGTCAGCTCGGGGGTGCCCGTCGGCGACGTGCCGAGCATGAAGCGTGATATTCCCGCGGTGGTGCGACGTATCAGCCGTGATCTGTTTCTCGCCGATATCGATTCGCACGCGCGGCGGCTCGCTGCGGACGTACCCGCCGAATTCGATGAATCCGCGTATGCGGCGAGCGTTTGGCGCAGGGAGACGTCGAGCACCTTTGCGCGCTCGCAGAGCGACGCTCCGATACAGGCGCAGACCTCCTGAGCTTCGGCGCCGCTCGCCGACCTGCGTCGTGACGAGCGGCGCTATGAGGCTTGCCTGCCGCTCTTCAAGCCAGGAGAAATAGCACGCAGACAACAGTAGCCGGATGTTCCGGCGGAAGCTATGCCGACAACTTATGCATCTCTTCAATCAGGTCACGCTTGCCCTCGAACCCGATCCCCGGCAAATCGGGCAGGGTCACGTAACCGTCTTCGACTTTCACGCCATCGGGAAAGCCGCCATACGGCTGGAACAGATCCGGATAGGACTCGTTGCCGCCAAGTCCAAGGCCGGCAGCGATATTGAGCGACATCTGATGACCACCATGAGGAATACAACGGCTCGCTGACCAACCATGCTGGCGAAGCATCTCCAGCGTGCGAAGGTATTCGACCAGCCCATAACTGAGCGCGCAATCGAATTGCAGCCAGTCCCTGTCGGGACGCATTCCGCCATAGCGGATCAGGTTTCGGGCGTCCTGCATCGAGAACAGGTTCTCGCCCGTTGCCATCGGCTTGTCGTAGTAGTTGCGCAGCGTCGCCTGCAATTCGAAGTCGAGTGGATCGCCCGGCTCTTCGTACCAGAAGAGGTCATACTGGGACAGCGCCTTTGCGTATGCGATGGCGGTGTCGAGGTCGAAGCGGCCGTTCGCGTCGACGGCGAGCTTTTGACCGTCCTGCAACACGCCGAGGATCGAGTCGATTCTTCTGAGGTCTTCTTCGAGCGACGCGCCGCCTATCTTCTTCTTGACGACCGTGTAGCCGCGGTCGATGTAGCTACGCATCTCGTCCTTCAGCTTCGAGTGGTCCTGACCCGGATAGTAGTAACCGCCGGCAGCGTAGACAAACACCTTGCGCTCGGGTTTGCCGTTGCCATACCGCTCCGCGAGCAACTGAAAAAGGGGCTTGCCTTCGATCTTGGCCGTTGCGTCCCAGATAGCCATATCGATGGTACCGATGGCGACTGAGCGTTCGCCGTGTCCGCCGGGCTTCTCGTTCGTGAACATTGCCGCCCAGATCTTGTGGGGATCGAGGTTGTCGCCCGCGTCGTTGACGAGCGCCTGCGAATCTGCTTCGAGGATTCGCGGGATAAAGCGCTCGCGCATCAAGGTTCCTTGCCCATACCTGCCATTGGAGTTGAATCCATAGCCGATGACGGGCTTGCCGTCTCGCATTACGTCAGTGATGACGGCGACAAGGCTGAGCGTCATCTTGCTGAAATCTATGTACGCGTTGCGAATCGGCGAGCTGATAGCTACTGTCTTTTCGCGTATTTCAACGATTTTCATGGTTAGTCATCTTCACCGTTAAACAGCGTCACGTTTGACCTGGGAATTTAAAAGCAACCCATGCGCTAATCAGCTCGCGGAGGCTGGCCTAAAGAGAAGCCCCGCCACACATGACGATCTGTTGTCCCGTGATCGAACTCGCCCCTTCGCTCAACAGGAAAGCCGTCAGCGCCGCGACTTCCTCGGGCGAGATGAACCGTCCCATCGGAGGGAGCTTCGGAGGGGTGGCCGCTCGCGCCGGGTCACGAAGGAATGGGGTGTCCGTCGCCCCCGGAGCCACGACATTCACGGTGATGCCCCTCGGAGCGAGTTCTGCTGCCCAGGACCTTGCGAGGCCGACTAATGCCGATTTCGTCGCCGCATACTGGCTACGCGTCGCGGCGCCATTGGCGGTCCGGCTGCCCACCAGCACAATCCTGCCGCCCGCGGGCATCCGGGGCGCCAGCCGGTCAGCGAGATACACCGCCGACTCGACGTGCAGTCGCCACATCGCTGTCCCGTCCTCGATCGAAAGCCGACCAAGCGGCGCGGTGCGCATGAAGCCGGCAGCGTGCACCAGTGCGTCCACGGAGCCCAATCCGTCGCAGACGTGTCCGAGCGTATCGAAGTCGGTGACATCGGCTTGCACGACTTTCAGCAAATCGTTCGTCCATGCCACGTGTGAGCGGCATAGCCCCGTGACTCGCCAACCGTCGGAAAGCAGATGGCGGACAATTGCTTGTCCGATTCCCGAAGATGCACCGGTTACCACCGCGTGACGCAAACCCGAGCCCGGCCCTTCCGATGTACTCACAACACCTTCCTCCGCTATTGGATCTGCGAAAGCCCGTTGATGCCGACCACCCGAACCGTAATACGGTCTTGCGCATCGAAAGGCTCGAGTTGTTCCTGCTGAGCCGCGTCATCCGTGATGAGAGTCCAGTCCCGCTCGAGCGGAGTCCAGTGCTGTTGACTCGCGCGTCCGAGCTTGTCCGCGGTGACGAGAACAAAGATCTGCGCGGCCTGTCGCATCACACATTCCTTCAGATACGACTGATCGCTGCTTGCCTCGCAGAGTCCAAGTTCGGCGACCACCCCGTCAGCGCCCATGAACGCCTTGTCGACGCTCAGGCGACTCAGCACGAGTTGCGCCAGTGGGCCGAGGGTGCTCATGCTCGACGAGCGCACGTCGCCGCCGATGACCGTTACCTGAACGCCCGACGAGACGAGCGGGCTCACCACCAGCAGGTTATTGGTGACCACATGCACGGACGTGCGACCGGCGAGAAGGCGAGCCAGCTCTGCCGTCGTCGTGCCTCCATCGAGAAATACGGTGTCACCGTCTTCAACGAACGCGCTCGCTGCCCGTGCTATCGCCTCCTTCTGCTCAGGCGAGGTGATGCGCCGTTCCTCGAGAGACGGTTCACGCTCATGGGAGCCGACCGCCGCCGCACCGCCGTAAGTACGAAGAATCCGGTTGTCGCTGGCAAGGGCGCGCAGGTCCCGGCGAACCGTTGCTTCCGACATGCCGAAGTGCTCGCAAAGTGTCGCGACATCGGTCATCCCGCCCAGCACCGCCTGCAGCATCGCCTCACGGCGTTTGGTCACTTTCATGTGCGTAAATTCTTGGTCCAATAGAGTTCGCGCGTTTATCCGCGCGTCTGGAGCACCAAGTTTATCCAATTGCCGCACTGACCGTCCATTTGCGGTGGCGAGACTCATCGTCCGCGCACCCAGCATTCATCGACGCGTACGTATTTGATTTTCTGGCGAAACCACGTATACGCGATGTGCAATGCACCGTCGTCCGACTGCACGATGGACGGATACGAGTACTCCCGATTGCGCTGGTCGGCGGAGTTGTTGGTCATGCAGTATCCGTCTCCGATTTCCAGGTTACGGCGCCGACGCCAGGTCCTGCCGCCGTCCTCGGAGATGGCCAGAGACATCGGCGCGCGCGGAGCGCCCCAGAACGCGGTGCCGTGCGCGGACGCTTTCTGGTCGCGCAACTCACCGCTGTCCTCGGAGTCTTCGATGTCATCGTACAGAGATGCACGGCGCTCACTGCCATGCGACGCATCGCTTTCGTTGAAGACCATCGCGAGGTGGCCGTTCTTCAATACCGTGAACTGAATCGACGAATTGTTATTCGGGACTTCGGTGGGCTGTGGCACGCTCCATTCGCGGCCATCCGTCGAGCGACTTGCGTACACGAAGTCAGCCCAGCGACTGCGGTAAAGAGCGAGCAGGGAGCCATCGTGGAGCACACGGACGTTCATATGCACACAGCCGATGCTGTCCGGAACCTCATGCAACGTCCACGACGCTCCCTCGTCATCGGACACCATGACCGCGCTGACGTCATTGTTGCCGACCCAGCGTTCGCCCACCTCGGTGCGGCACAGGAATACCGGACAAATCCACGCTCCGCCTTGCAGCGTGACAATCGGTTGGCGAACAAACGTGCCCGGCTGGTCGAACAGGGTCTCGACGGGGCCCCACGTCTTTCCGCCGTTCGTCGAAATCCTTCGGCGAACGATTGCGGTGTTCTGATGACCGGAAAGCTGCGCGGTGTAAAGCAGCCAGAGCTGGCCGTTCGGCGCCGTAAAGAGCACCGGGTTCTGCTCCGAGCGCGTCGGGTCGTCCGAGAGCTTCTCGGGCGCGGACCATTCGCCGGTGCCCGCCGCGAGACGCGACATGTAAATGGACACGTCCGGAATGCCTTCCTGGGTTCCGCCAAACCAGACGCACAGCAGATCGCCGTTTTCAAGGACGTGCAGATTTGCGGCGTGGTTCTGAACGCAGGATGTCGGAAGGAAGGCTTCCTTCCGTTCGGCATCGGCGTAGGCGGTGCGAACGCAGTTATCAGAGGCGGCTCCCGCCGCTTCAACGAAGTTCGTGTTCATGAAATCTCTCTCTGATGTATGACCAGGTCAGTGGGACTCACGGTGAGCCAGTCCCTTGTCTTGAAGGTCCGAACCCGTGCTGTGGAACAGCAGCTTGCTGAATACGAGAACAACCGCCGGCGTGACGAGCGCGACGTACATGTTGTCGATGCCGAACGGGTTGCCGAGCAGATACCAGGCCGTTGTCGCGAGCGTGGCGATGACAAGGCCCGAGACAGCGCCGCGCTTGCCACTGAAGAAAGGCAGATAGATGCCTATCAGCGCGACGACGGAAACGGAGAGGCGCAACGCACGGGTGAAGAAAGAGAGCGCCAGAATCTGCGGCACGAAGAGAACGAAAATGAGCGGCAGAAAACCGACGACCAGAGAAATCCAGCGCGTCATGCGCAGTTCGACATCCGGAGTGGGGTTGAAGCGCGGAACATAAAAGTCTTTCACAATCAGCGAGGCGATTGCCAGAGCGACTGTACAGACGCTCACGAAGATCGAAGCCACCAGCGAAGTCGTGACGATGCCCGCGAGGACGGGGTTCATATGCTGCAGGAACACCGGCAGTGCG
Organism: Paraburkholderia sp.; assembly: GCF_047605525.1. Lineage (GTDB taxonomy): Bacteria > Pseudomonadota > Gammaproteobacteria > Burkholderiales > Burkholderiaceae > Paraburkholderia. The sequence goes on from NZ_JASGFN010000019.1 coordinate 157,830, forward strand.
TACAGGCTCTTGATGTTGGGATACAGGTACTTCGCCGATACCCCGATGAAGCCGAGCGCCAGCCCAATAGGTACGCACAGGAATGCGGCGATCAACGAGGAAGCGCGCGCGGCCTCGGGACTCCTGGTCGCCGAAATGGCCTGGATGATGAACTGCGTGGAGAAAATCGCACCGGCCGTGCCGATGATCCACGCACCGATCGTACCGCCCGACAGGGCCCCGGACCACGTGAAGAAGTGTGCGGGCATGTTCGCCGCCATCGGCCTGATACCGCCCGACAGCTTCCAGGCCATGGCCACGAGAATGCCGATTCCGATGAGCTTCACGGCGCTGTGCACGATCGTCAGATAGGCAACGCTCTTGAGGCCGCCCCAGACGAAGTAGATGGTACTGACGATGGCGGTGATGATCGCGGCCGTGGTCAGATTGATGCGCATGACCGTCGAGATTGCCGCGGCGCCGCTGACGTAGTTGCCTACGTTGACGAGGAACAGCGCGTAAATCATGATGGCCGAGACGACGAGCTTCGCCCCGTGACCATACTTCCTGGCGATAAACCCGGAGATGGTGAACTCGCCCGACGCATACAGGCGTTTGGCCATGAACAGACCAAAGAAAAGAAAGCCAATGGCTGCCGCAACGACGGACCACGAAGCTGCGATCCCCGCGGAGAATGCTTCCTGCGACGTCCCGACCGTGGACTTTGCGCCGATGAACTCGGACATCAGCAGAATGGCGACGACCACGGCGGGCATCGAGCGCCCCGCCACCATGAACTGCTCGGAATTTTTACTGCGCAGGCGAATGCTGAACAGACTGGTAATCACGATATAGGCTACGACCATCCCGATGATGATGGCAGTGTCCCAATAATTGAAGGTGGCCATGACGTTGTCTCCAGATGACCTTGAGTTGAGGCTCGTTGAGCTGAGTTGAGCCATCCGGCATGTGCCTGCCGGTATCGCTCTTTATTCAGGCGTTGCCTGCCTGCCCGTGCCGGGATGCTCAGGCGGCGCTGGCAGCAGGCGATATCTCGTTGTGGCGCGTCGCGAGGTCCAGGGCCTGACGGAATGCCTCGAGCATGCTGCGTTCGTCAGCGATGCCTTTACCGGCGATGTCGAAGGCCGTGCCGTGGTCCACCGAGGTTCGGATAACGGGCAGGCCCACCGTCACGTTGACCCCGGCTTCAAGACCCATTACCTTCACCGGGCCGTGGCCCTGGTCGTGATACATCGCGACCACCACGTCGAAATCGCCACGGCCTGCGCGGAAGAACAGCGTGTCCGCGGGCAGCGGACCTTCCACATCCCATCCGCGCTCCTGCAGGAGCTTGACCGCGGGAACAATCTTCTCTTCCTCTTCGCCGTAACCGAAGAGTCCGTTCTCGCCCGCATGCGGATTGATTCCGCACACGCCGATGCGGGGGTTGGAGATGCCGGCTCGAACCAGTGTTTCATGCGCGCGTTCGATGGTGCGCTGAACGAGGCCGGGTTCGATTTTGCGAATGGCGTCGAGCAGGCCGATGTGCGTGGTGACGTGAATCACGCGGAGATTCGGTGCTACGAGCATCATCGAGACTTCGTCGATACCCGTCAGATGCGCGAGCATTTCAGTGTGTCCCGGGAAAATATGGCCGCCCGCGTGCAGCGCTTCCTTATTGAGAGGCGCGGTGCAGATGGCATCGAGTTCGCCCGCGGTGGTCAGCTCCACCGTACGCGCGATGTACTGATAAGCGGCATCTCCGGCGATGGGAGAAAGCTTTCCATAGGGCAGGTCGGCGGGAATCAGCCCCAGGTCGATGCAGTCGACGACACCGGGGCGGAACTCTCCTTCCGATGGCTTGCCGATAGCGCGAACTTCGAGGTCAACTCCGGCTCTGCGGCCGGCGTCGCGCAGACGCGCCGCGTCGCCGATGACAACCGGGCGGCACTGCTCATACACGGACGCATGGGCGAGGCTCTTCATGATGATTTCCGGACCTACGCCGGCGGCATCGCCCATGGTGATGCCAATTACAGGACGATAAGTCATAGCTTCCTCTTCGCTGGGTTGACGCGGCGCTTGCGCATCCGCTGGCTGCATGGCTACGATTCGTTGCCACGCGCGATACAGGGTGTCGGGCTGGCCGAAGCCGCCCGCCTTGGTGACGACGGGCAACGTGCGGCCGCCATAAGTGGCGGCAAGCAACGGCACGCCGCGTTCAATCTCTTCGATGACCTCGAGTGACACGATGCCCATCGTCGAGAGCAGCGCGCGGGCCGTCTCCCCTCCGGTTGCAATCAGGCCACTTGCGTATTCGCCGGCTGGGGCGAGTCGTTGCGCGAGGCTTCGCGCGAGCAATGCGCTGTCGGCGCCAGGAATGCGTTCGGACTGGCTGAGCGCAACGACTGCATGACGGCCGCAACGGAGTGCCTCCGTCACGCCGGCCGCGAGCGCGAGCGTCGTGGGATTGAGCGGATCGAGCAACGCCTGCGCATCGGCTTCGAAGAAATCGACAGCACCGTTGGCGTTCGAACGCCATGTCGCGACCTGCTGATGCGAGACACTCGACATGCTGCCGACCACGGCCAGCACACCGCGTCGAGAGGGCAGGTGTTTCGTCGAAGGCCGCTCCGACTCTCTTCCGGCGTCGGACCAACGCGAGCCCGCTGCGGCAAGCACTTTCACTAACGGCGCGGCAAACCCGGCGGAGCCCACCCAGAACACGCCGCTCAGGGTTGCCGATGCGGCGGCCAGGATAGCGAGGTCTTCGTCGGTTTCGCTGTCGCACACTACAGCCTGGAACTGTTCCCGCTGGCAGGCGGCGAGTTTCGATTGCAGCGCGGATGCGCCCTCGCGCACCGTTTGCAACGTCACCTGAGCGACGCGCAGGCCTGCTCCGGTCAGCATCGAGCCCAGGTCTGCCTTGCCGGCAATGTGTTCATTTCTCCAGACCTCGGAGTCTTCGACGGGCACGCCGAAGATGAACTGCCGTCCGTCGAGCGTCATGCGCCCGGCCTGAGGGAACGCCGGGGCGACGACAGCCATTCCTGCAACAGATGCGAGCGCTGCGACTTCAGCGGCGACATTACCGCGCAAGGTCGAGTCAATTTTCTTGTACACCCGACGACCGTCGGCAAAGACACGCCAGGCCAGCTCGTTAGCGCGCGCGGCTTCGACGGGCGCGTGCCGGCGAGTGTCGGTGTCCACGGCCAGCACATCGATATCATTCGCCGTGTGAGCTGACCCGGTGCCAAGATTGACGATGCTGCGCAGGCCGTAATGGGTGCACGTGACCGCGCAATCAGCGGTGCCGGACAGGTCGTCACCGATGATGAGAAGCCGCGCGTCGCCGCTGATGGAGGTATTCATGGCAGCAGACGGCTGTAAATTCCCTTGATGTCGTCGAGACTCAATGGCTTGGGGTTGTTGCCGAGCAGACGCTTCACTTTGGATGCCGCAACCGCGAGCGCGTCGAGATGATCCACCGAGACGCCGAAAACGCGCAGGTCCTGAGGGATGGCGATGGCCGCGGTCCATTCGTGAATGCGCGCGAGCAGCCGGTCGGCGGCCAGCTCGTCGCTGTCGCCGTGCTGCGCGATATCGAGCGCGCGTGCGACATTGGCAAGCCGGTCCACGATGGCGTCCAGGTTGAAGGCCATGACATGCGGCAGCAGCATCGAATTCGCGACACCGTGCGTGATGTTGAACATCCCGCCGAGCGGGTAGGCCAGCGCGTGCACCGCCGCGGTTCCGGCCGCCGTCAGAGCCAGTCCGCCATACATGGAGCCGAGCAGCATCGCTTCGCGGGCTTTGAGCGACTGCCCGTTTTCGTAGGCTTCCACGAGGTTCGCGCCAATCAGCCGCATCGACTCCATTGCGAACATGTCGCTGATGGGATTCGCCTTGGTCGAAATATAGGATTCGAGTGAGTGGATGAAGGCATCCATACCTGTAGCCGCGGTAATCGGCTTCGGCAGGTCGAGAGTCAGCGTTGCGTCCAGAATGACGAGTTGCGGCAGCAGGTGGCGACTGACGATGCCAACCTTCAATTCCTCGTCGGGGAGCGTGACGATGGCGTTCGGGGTGACTTCGGACCCGGTGCCGGCCGTCGTCGGCACGAGAACCAGCGGAACCCCGGGCGTCGGAATCAGATCGATGCCCAGCCAGTCGCGCAACGGCTGCTGGTTAGTGAGCCGAACGGCGAAGAGCTTTGCGGCGTCCAGCACGCTGCCGCCGCCGATTGACAGGACGGCGTCGGGTGCGAACGGTTCGATCTGTTCGCGATAGACCGACTCGACATTTTCAATCGTGGGTTCCGGCTGTACGTCTCGCACAATCAGCGCTTCGATGTCTTTCGCCTTGAGCGCCGCGACGACGCGGGCCGCCACACCGTTTTCTTCCATGACCGGCTGCGTGATGAATGCAATGCGGCGGATCGGCTTGTCGAGCAGCGCGAGCTTCTCCGGCAACTGGTCCAGGCTGTTGGGCCCGTGCACGATGTGCTTGACGCCCTGGAAGTGGTAAGCGGTGTTCATGTCGAGTCTCTGTCTCTGTCAATCGGTTAGTCGGTGCGAGCCGGTGCTCAGTCGACGCGCGGATAAATCTCGAGGGCTTTCGCGAGCCGCTCGCGTGCCGCGTCGTCGAGCGGCTGCGCGGGGGAGCGCGCCGGACCGGCGGGCATGCCGAGCATCGCCGCGGCGGTCTTCAATACGACAGGCATCGTGCCGAGCGCGAACGCATCACGCAGCGCACGCAGCGATTCCTGCGCGCGACGGGCGGAGGCGATATCGCCAGCCTGGAAGTTGTTCCAGATGGACATCACGACACTCGGGACCGCGTTTGTCGTCGCGGCGACGGCACCGTCGCCGCCCGCCATCAGGGTCCAGAGGATCATCGAATCGGTGCCGGTGAATACGGCGAAATCGTCGCGGCGCAGGTTAATCAGTTGCAGCAGACGGTCGAAGTCGCCGCCGCTGTCCTTGATGCCGCGGATATTCGGAATTTCCGAGAGCCGGCGCACCGTATCGACGGTAAGCGTGATGCCTGCCTTGGCCGGAATGGTGTAGAGCATCACGGGCAGCGACGTGTTGCGTGCAATGCGCTCGTAGTGGGTGAACAGTTCCTGCTGGGTCGCGCCGTTGAAATAAGGCGTGATGACCGAGACCGCATCGACGCCCGTGTCTTGCATCTTCGTATTGAGTTCGATGACGTCGCGCGTTGCGTAGGCGCCCGTACCCGCTATGACCGGCACCCGGCCGCGCGCCTGGTCGACCGTGATGGCGGCGATGCGTAGCTTTTCCGTTTCGGACAAGCCGATGAATTCACCGTTCGTGCCGAGCACGAAGAGAGCATGCACGCCGGCATCGATCAGACGTTCGATCAGTGTGCGCAGACCGGCTTCATCGATCTCCTCGGCGGGCGTCATCGGAGTGATGAGAGCGGGAACGATTCCCTTGAAATTGACTGACATACGAATTCTCCACTTTGCTTGTAGCGCGGCTTTATGCCGTCCCTCGTCGCGCTGATCAGAACTTGTGACGCAAACCCAACGCCGCAACGATCTGATGCGAATTGCTCGATGCGGTCACCGGCCACAGCGCGGCCACGGCTGCCTTGCCGGTGGAGTCGATGCCGCTCGCGCTTTGCCAGGCCGTGGTCAGATAGACATCGGTGCGCTTCGACAGGAAGTAGTCGCCGCCGAGGTTCACCTGGTTGTAGTGCGCGTTGCCTGCGCCGCGTGTATGGGTGTAGTCGTAGGCCACGCCGAGCAGCAGTGCATGCGTCAGCTGATAGTTGAAGTTGGCTTCGTAATTGTCGAAAACGACCGTCGCTCCCTTGTATCGGGCGATGGGCGCCGACGCGGCAGGCGAACCGAGGTCGCTGAAATTCGAGTTGGAATAGACCAGCCCGAACTTTGCCGCGCCCAGCGTGTAGTTGGCTGCCACCGATGCGACGCTCAACGTGCGCGCGGACGCGTATCCGGAATAGATGGGCGTATTGTTGGGCGAAATGGCGGCTGAGCCGGCCGTACCGTCCCAGAGCGCCGTATTGGGTCGCGACGTGTCGATGTACGACGCTCCCACTGACAATGGCCCGCGGTTGTAACCGGCCGCGACGCTCCAGATGCGGTTATTGTTGAAGTCCCCGGCGGTGCCGCCGAGGCTGAACAGGCCGCCGAACCGGAAGCCGCCATAGTCCTGACTGAGGAACTTGACGCTGTTGCTGATCCGGCCGTTGACGTACAGGTTGTCCGTGTTGCCCGGGTGGGCGCCGATACCGCCAGCCCACTGATTGGCCGCAATGAGCGGCCCGACGAAGTCGGCGGACGGTTCGTTTTGACGCCCGGCGGTGACGGTTCCATAAGGCGAGCTGATGCCGACATAGGCCGCGCGTCCGAACATGCGGCCGTTCTGACCCAGCGTGCCCGTCGTGCTGCTGAAACCATTCTCCAGCTGGAAGATGGCCTTGAACCCCGCGCCCAGATCTTCCGCGCCTTTCAGGCCCCAACGGCTCCCGGACTCCACGCCGCTCGACATCTGATACGCGGTGCCGCCTTTCTGATTGTTGGTGTACACCAGAGATGTGTCTATCAAACCATACAGAGTGACGTTGCTCTGCGCGTGAGCACAGGCTGCGGCACCGAGCATTCCGAACAACACGATTGGTTTTTTCATTGATGCGTCTCCGATTTTTCGCGGTTTGATTGATTCAATCACTAAAGGACAGCCGTCTCACCGATCTGGTCACTGGAATGACCGTGATGAGCATCATAGGCGATCGAATCGGTCAAAATAATGAGGGAAAACCCGGTAGTTTGATTGGTTCGATCGTTTTTGATCGGGTAATTAATCGAGCCCCGTTAATTTTGATCGATGTGTGCAATCTGGTTGGCCGCAATCCTGGGAAAGGGGCGTTCGGTGGATCTGACGCGTAGAGCGGATTTCGTCGCAGGGGGAGATAGCGACGCAGCAAGCTCATCGCGCTTCAACTACATGAAGCTGACGCGAGGCGAACTGCTTCGACAGGAGAATTTCATCGACGGAAAGTGAGGACGCGCTATCGATCTCGCGCGCCTGATGTCGATGGAGCAGGGCAAGCCGCTGGCCGAAGCGCGCGGCGAGGTTGCCTATGGCGCTTCTTACGTCGCGTGGCTTGCGGAAGAGGTCACGAAGATATTGCTTAGCTTGCCGGATTCCTCACACACCGGAACCCCGCATAAACATACTGATAATGCGGCTGAAACCAGTTGCGGAATTCCGGCCTCAGCATGCACGACGCGGTGCGCGCCGAGCCGCCTTTGAGCACGTAATGCTGGCCGTCGAAAAAGTTGGCCGAATAACCGGGATAGAACGGAAACGCTTCGAAGCCGGGCAGTGCGTCGAATAGCGTCGACGTCCACTCCCAGCCATTGCCGAACTGACCTTCCACGCCGAATGCGCTGACGTTGTCCGGATGCGTGTCGACGGGCTGGGGGTCCCAGTTGCGGAAATCGAAGTTGCCCGATGCCGCCCGCGGCACGCCGTGCGCGGCGCGCTGCCATTGCGCCTCGGTCGGCAGGCTCTTGCCGGCCCAGCGCGCGTACGCGCTCGCTTCGGCATGACTCACGTAGACGGGCCAGTCGAGCGGCAGCGGCACTTCGTCGAACATCGTGCGCAGCATCCATTCACCGTGTCCGTCCCGCGCGGCGTCGCGCGACCAGCCGGCGGGCTGCTCGATCCGCTCCGCCTCCTTCCATGCCCAGTCTTGCGGCGACCACCACTTCGGCTCGCGATAACCGCCATCCTCGACGAACTGCAGGAACGCGCCGTTCGTCACCATATGCCGGTCGATATCGAAAGCGGGCACGTCTACCCGCATTTCGCCGAACTCGTTGTCCCAGCCGAAGCGGCCGGCCTCGCGCGCCATGCCGAGCACGGCCTGGCCGCCCGGCACGCTGACCATCGACGACAACGTGTCGCGCTGCTCCGGCCGCGTCACCACCGGCTTGCGCAACGTGGCGTCTTTCTGCGCGAGCGGCAACTGATGCAGCATGTACGCAAGCGTTTCGGCATGCATCAACCGATGCTCGATCGCGACGTTCAGCAACTGTTCGGCCGCTCCGGCTTGCGCCGGGTTGCCGGAATCGTCGAGCGCGGCGTCGATCTGCCGGCGGGCCCGCGCGGCGTATTCGCGCACAGTGTCGAGCGACGGCCAGTCGCCGGGTTGATCGGTGGGAAAGCCGCCACCCACGGGGTCGATGCCGAACGCGAAAAGCTGGTCGAGTTCAGGGGCGAACGCCGGCAGCTCGAACAGGCGCTGATCGAACAGATTGCGATCGAACGCTTCCAGATGGCCGATGTAGAACACGATCCGATGACGTTCGCGGATCGGGCGTTCATAGAGATAGTCGGGTTTGACGACGGCAAAAAGGGCGTCGGTGATTTGGCGCGCGTCGATCAGACGCTGCACGAGCGGGTGATGCGGGGCGGGGTCGCGATTCATGTCGCCGGGGCTCCTTTGTCGATCGGAGCCGGTGCTGAAGCGCTAACTCCGATCCCATGCAAACAGGTTGCTGTGGGGACAGTCCGAAAACTGTACCCGCACGCAGGGGCCGTGCCAAGGCGAAAAACGCGCGAGACAAGCTGGAGAAGCCGGGCGGGACCGGCACATCGGTGAAAGAAGCGGCTTAGACCTGCCGCAGCCCTTCGAGATCGACGATCCGGATGTGCTTGCCCTGCGTGTCGATCAGGCCGCGCTTTTGAAATCTTGACAGGGTGCGGCTCACGGTTTCGAGCGTCATGCCGAGGTAGCTGCCCATATCCTCGCGTGTCATGCGCAGATTGAACTCCGACCACGAATAGCCGCGCTGCGCATTGCGTTGCGATATGTCGAGCAGGAAAGCGGCGACGCGTTCGTCGGCGGATAGCGAACCGAGCACCATCATCTGCGCCGCCTCGCTGACGATCTGCGCGCCGAGCAGCTTGTGCATGCGTTCCTGCATCGAGCTGATCTCGCGGCACAGCAGCTTCAGCGCGCTGTACGGGACGATACAGACGGTGCTGTCCTCGAGCGCGATGGCGCTGCATGCGTGCACGTCCGCGCTGATGCCGTCGAGTCCGAGCGCTTCGCCGGCGAGCCGCAGGCCCGTGACCTGTTCGCGGCCGTCGCGATGGGTCATCACGGTTTTCATCGAGCCGGAGCGCACCGCATAAATGTTGTCGAAACGGTCGCCGCTGCGATACAGCGCTTCGCCGCGCTGCACGGCGCGCGCGGAGCAGATCAGCGTTTCGAGTTTCGACAGTTCCTCCGCCGACAGGCCCTGCGGCATGCACAACGGTCGCATCGAACAGCTCGAGCAGCGCGCGGCGGTGCGCGCGGTCGCGCGCGGCGGCACGGCCCGGCGGGTGCCGC
>NZ_JASGFN010000020.1:0-156724 GCF_047605525.1 Paraburkholderia sp.
CCGCATCCCGCATCAAGTGCCCACACTTATCGGCTGCTGGTTTTTAAAGATCATTTGCGTGAAAGCTCTGCTTTCTTCGCGTCCGTCATCAAACGGGAGGCGAATTATGCGATGCGGCCTGTACCCCGTCAACCCTTTCTCGCAATTTATTTTCGAAAAGTTATAGAGCTTAAAAAATGAGCAATGTTAGGGAAAGGTTCATTGAGTTAACCGTCTCACTCGTCGAGCCGGAGAAGATTGAAGAATGTCGAAAGAGAAAGAAACTTCAGCAATGAATCTTCCACATCAGGCGGAACGCCTGGCTGCAGTACAAGAAGTTTCGCGACTGCTGTGTGCGCACTGACTAATAGAGAGCACGCCAATACCAAAGAGGCTTCGACATGGCAAGTACTCGATTAGAGCCGTTGCGAAAACCATTCCGCGGACTTTTCCACAGAAAATGGGAACAAGCCTGTGGATAACCGTTCCACAACCCCGCCAGGTACTTGAAATAAAAACGTTCTCGCGTATTGCGCGCGAAGCGCGACCGCTTGCGCGGTCACGCTTCTCCATTAACTTCACGCCGACTTCATCGTCACGCGCGCATTCGCGCGCATGAAAGCGCTGCGTTCGACCAGTGCGCCGAACAGCAGCCCGATCGTCGTCCACATGATCACCTGCATGCCGATCGCCGCGACGCGGAATTTCCACAGCAGTACCGCGGGGAACGTTGCAGGCACTTCGTTGATGACCGGCATCGACAGTTGCACGGCCGCGATGATCACGACGAACACGAGGCCCGCGACAATCGATCCGTTCCACACGCCCAGCTTCGCGACCACGCGACGGCGCACTTTCAGCGAAAACACCATCGTCGCAAGCGAAATCGCAATCATCAGAAAGAACAGGCCCGTGCGCGTGCCGATCGTCTCCGGATCGCCGACCGATGGCGGATTGGCCGGATACTTGATGTTCGGCACGATCACGATCGCAATGAACGCACCGAGCGCGAGCCACGCGGACAACGCCCGCACGCTCAACGCGCCCACCCGTCCATACGCGTAGGCGAACACCAGTGAGAACAGCCCGCCGATCGCCGCGCCATACGTGACCACACCGGTCAACAAGCCGAGCCCCGCTTGCGTCTCGCGGCTCACGATTTCGGGTTCGGGTGCCTCGCCACGCGCGGCGGCGGCTTTTTCTTCGAATGAAATGGCCTGATCGACCTGCGGCTCCCCGACGATTCGCGCGAAGGTGAACGTGAGCAAGCCCGCGACGACGCCCGCGAGCATCCCGCGTACCAACAATTTACCCACCATGTCAGGCTCCGTTAGTGGCAGGGAAAGCCGAGCAGATGACGGCCGTCGTGCACGAACTCATGCACGTACATGCCCGGCACGAGCGACGTGGCGCCCTCTTCCGCACCCACGAAATAAAGCGCGAGCAACAGCAGCAAACCGCCGAACACCACCCACGGCAGCAATTCGCGCAAAGGAATGGGCGTGGGCTGAGCCGCCGGCCGCGCGGCGGGATCGAAAGCAGCTTCGGTCATGATGGACATCTCCTGGGGTAACGCGCCCCGAAATAGATTGCAGAGGAATGGTACGAAGCGCAGGTCTGGCTTTCGGCTCTTCTGACGACTTGCAATGCCGATTACAGTGGCGCGACCGCGCCGGGTTCTCACCGGCTTCCGTGCTTCGCAGCGCCACCATTCTACGCGCTAAACTTCGGCCGTCGTGATAGCTTCACGAACGCTCCCGGCCTGCTGACGAAGCCATCAAGCCGGGCGCGGCGGCAACGTAAACACACAGAATGGATACGCGACTGTTACTGATAAGCCACGCGGCAACCGCCGCGCAGCGCGCGGGCCGCTTTCCCGCCGACGAGCCGCTCGACGCACGCGGCCGCGGCGAAACCGAAGCCGCGCGCGCACGTCTCGCGCTTCCCGCCGACGCCACCGTGTTCGCGAGCCCGGCCGCCTGCGCGCGCGATACGGCCGCGGCGCTCGGCCTCGTCGCAACGCCTGTCGACGCATTGGCGGATATGCACTACGGCGAGTGGCGCGGAAAGCGTCTCGCGGAGATTGCCGCTCAAGCGCCGCACGAACTCGCCGCATGGACGCGCGAGCCCGACGCCGCGCCGCCCGGCGGCGAATCGTTCAGTCAGCTCGTGCAGCGGATCGGCGCATGGCTTGACGCACCGGAGTCGAATAAAACCGCGAGCCGCGCGGCAAACGAAGAAAACGAAGCGACACTCGGCGCGTCGGCCCACGCACGAACCATCATCGCGATCACACACGCTCCGCTGGTACGAGCCGCCCTGGTGCATGCGCTCGGCGCATCGCCGGCAGTGTTTTCGCGCATCGAGATCGCGCCGCTGTCGGTCGTCGAATTACGCCGCTCGCGGCGCGGCTGGACATGGTGGCCAGCCGCCATCGTCTGAAAAGAACCGCGGCTTATCGTCCGGATACCACGAGCCGCAATCTGTTCGCCCCCGCCGGCGTCAACGTGATCTCGGTGCGGTGATTTTTTGCGCCGAGAAAAAAGTGCTGACGTCCCGGCGAATTCTGATCGTGCGTCGCATCGGGCAAACACGACGCGATATCGGCGGCGACCGCCTCCAACGCGTCCGTGTTCGAGCCCGCCGCCTGATGCGGCGTCCACGTGCACTGGAAACTGCGATGCGCCGCCGCGCATTGCGCGTCGTCGCCATAGGGTTGCGCGACGCCTTTGCCGTCGTCGGGCGAGAGCGATGCAAAGCCGTCCGGCGCGGCAGTCACGATCCGTTTGAGCGCGGCGCACGGCCGTGGCGAATCGTCGGCGGATGCGCTGCACGGCAGCAGCGCGCCTAGCGATGCCGCGGCCAATGCGAGAGCGGGTAGTCGATAGGGTTTCATGTTCGGCGTGGCGGTTTGAAAGTGCGGAGTGGGAAGCAGGAAGCGCGAAATGAGTCGGCGGCACCTCGGAAATACTGCAAACGACTCGCCGGCTGCCTCAGATGGCGACAGCACGCTTCATGCCCACGCGCGTCGACGTCGTACGCCGCCACCATGCGGCACACAAATTGCGTGGCCATACCACCCCACGGAAATCACCGCCGTCACCATCCCGTTGACACAACCGCGGACGTCTCACACAACCGCCACGCGCCCCACCATCATGTCGATTACTCCTGCCCCCACACCCGCCCGCCTTGCCTCCGGCATCGAAGGAATCGACGACATCCTGGGCGGCGGCTTCACGCCGAACCGGATGTACCTGGTGGAAGGCGCACCGGGCACGGGCAAAACCACCCTGGCGTTGCAATTCTTACTCAAGGGCCTCGAAGAAGGGCAATCCGGCCTTTACATCACGCTCTCCGAGACGCGCGCGGAACTGCTCGCGGTCGGCGCGAGCCACGGCTGGAATCTCGACCGCTTCACGATCCTCGAACAGTTGCCCGAAGAGGGCCTCGAGCCGCAGTACGAGCAAACCGTGCTGCACCCGGCCGAAGTCGAACTCGGCGAAAGCGTGCGCAACGTGATCCAGCAGGTCGACAAATTAAAGCCCGCGCGCATCGTGCTCGATAGCCTTTCCGAATTGCGTCTGCTGTCGGAAAATTCGTTGCGCTATCGCCGGCAGATCCTCGCGCTCAAGCGCCATTTCTCGACGCGCGCATGCACGGTGCTGCTGCTCGATGATCTTTCGGCCGACCCGGCAGGCGTTCAGCTCCACAGCATCGTGCATGGTGTCATCAGACTCGACAACGTCGCGCACGACTACGGCGGCAATCGTCGCCGCCTGCGCGTCACGAAGATGCGCGGCATCAAGTTCCGCGAGGGCTTCCACGACTTCACGCTGGAAACGGGCGGCCTGCGCGTGTATCCGCGTCTCGTCGCGGCCGAGCATCGCAGCGAATTCGCGATGCAGCCGGTCAGCACCGGCACCCCGGGGCTCGACGCGCTGCTCGGCGGCGGCCTGATCCCCGGCACCAATGCGCTGATCATCGGCCCGTCAGGCGTCGGCAAGACCACTACCGCGGTGTCGTGCCTGATCGCCGCGCTCGAACGCGGCGAGCGCTGCGCCTACTATGTATTCGACGAAACGCTCACCACGTTGATGGGCCGCTGCGCGGCGTTCGGCATGCCGCTCGAGCCGCATATCGAAAGCGGCCTGCTGATGCTGCGCCACATCGATCCGGCGGAAATCTCGCCAGGCCAACTATCGAACGAGATGCGCCACGTGGTCGAAACACAGGGCGTGCGCCACGTCGCGATCGACAGCCTGAACGCGTATTTACAGGCAATGCCCGGCGAGCGTTATCTGCTGCTGCACATGCACGAGCTGCTCGGCTACCTGAACCAGCAGGGCGTGATCACGATGCTGATACTCGGGCAGCATGGCGTCATCGGCGAAGTGCAGACCGATATCGACATCAGCTATCTCAGCGACGTGGTCGTGCTGTTCCGCTACTTCGAGCACCACGGCGAAGTGCTGACAGCGGTGACCACCGTGAAGAGCCGCGCGAACGAGCACGAACACTCGATCCGCCAGTTCCGTCTCGGCGCCGAGGGCGTCGAGGTCGGCGAAGCGCTGCGCGACTTCGAGGGCGTGCTGTCCGGCTTGCCCGCGTATCGGGGCAGTACCGCGATGCTCGGCGCGACGAGCGGGCTGATCGATACCTCAGGGCAGTAAGCGATGGAGCAGCGGGTCCTGATTCTGGCGCCTTTCGGCCGCGACGCGGAGGTCATCGCCGCGGTCCTGCACAACGACGCGCGCGAGTGCGTGACGTGCGGCGATGCCGGCATGCTCGCCGCCGAACTCGACGCCGGCGCGGGCACCGCGCTGCTCACCGAGGAAGCGCTTGCGAACGGACAGGCGACGCGCCTGTTCGCATGGCTCGAGCGGCAGCCCGCATGGTCCGACTTTCCGTTCATCGTGCTCGCCGCGCCGAGTCCCGAGCGCCGCTCCGCGCGCGGACTCGAAGTGCTCGAACAGCTCGGCAACGTGGTCGTGCTCGAACGTCCGCTCAATTCGGAGACGCTGCGGCGCGCGGTTGCTTCGTCGCTGCGGGCACGCTCGCGGCAGTACGAAGCGCGGCGTCTGCTCTCCGATCGCCTCGCCGCGCAGAAGGCGCTCGTGCAGTTGAACGATTCGCTGGAGAGCCGCATATCCGAGCGCACGCACGAACTCGCGTCCGCCAACGACCGGCTGACGGCGGAGATTCACGAGCGCGCGAAGGTGCAGGCCGTGCTCGTGCAATCGCAGAAGATGGAAGCGCTCGGTCAGTTGACGGGCGGTATCGCGCACGACTTCAACAATCTGCTGAACGTGATCATGGTCAATGCGGAGCTGATCGCGCGGGTCAGCGGCGACGAGCGCATCCGCGGCATGGCGGCCACCGTCAAACGCGCGACCGAACGCGGCGCGAAGCTGACGGGCCAGTTGCTGACCTTCTCGCGCAACAGCAATCCCGATCTGAAAGCGGTCGACGTGGTCGCGCTGCTGCAAGGCATGCGCGACATCGTCGCGGTGTCGCTCGGCTCGGGCATCCGCTATAGCAATGAATTCGAGCGCGACGAAATGTGGACCCAGGCCGATGCCAATCAGCTCGAACTCGCGGTGCTCAACCTCGCGATCAATGCACGCGACGCGATGCCGGGCGGCGGCCGCCTCGACATTCGCGTGAAGACGCGCGACGCGCCCGACCAGA
The DNA here is from genome assembly GCF_047605525.1 of Paraburkholderia sp. Taxonomy (GTDB): domain Bacteria; phylum Pseudomonadota; class Gammaproteobacteria; order Burkholderiales; family Burkholderiaceae; genus Paraburkholderia. The sequence continues at coordinate 5,671 of NZ_JASGFN010000020.1, forward strand.
CACTGAAGGACGGCCGTTACGTGGTGATCGAAGTCACCGATACCGGCGTAGGCATCCCGCCCGGGATCGTGTCGCGCGTGTTCGATCCGTTCTTCACGACCAAGCCGGTCGGCAAGGGCACCGGGCTCGGCCTGAGCCAGGTGTACGGCATCGCGCGACAGGCGGGCGGCGCCGCGCGCGTCTTCAGCGAGGAAGGCGTGGGCACCACCGTGCAGATCTGGCTGCCATGGCGCGAGCGCGTGGCCGCACGGACCGAAGCGCAGTCCGGCGCCGAAGCGAACGCCGCCGGCGACAGGCACGTGCTCGTCGTCGAGGACGACGGCGAAGTGCGCGCGATGCTCGTCGAATCGTTGCGCATGCTCGGCTATACGGTGACCGAGGCGGCCGACGGCCAGGCCGGCCTGAAGCTCCTGCACGACAACCATCCCGATCTGCTGATGGTCGACTTCGCGATGCCCGGCATGAACGGCATCGACGTGATCGCCGAAGCGCGCAAGCTGCGCGCCGATCTGCCGGTGATACTCGCAACCGGTTATGCGGACGTCGACATCTCCGGCCTCGCGGTCAAGCGCTGCACGGTCCTGCGCAAGCCGTTCCAGCTCGACGAACTGGCGCGCACGGTGCGGCTCGTGCTGGCCGCCTGAAATCGTTGCGCAAAGCCGATGCATGGGCTGCCAATAAGCAAGCCCCCTCCCCACTGATTTAACGCCACTGTCGCATTCGCGCAGCAAACTCCGCCGGCGCCGCACGAATTTCCAATTCAATAGTTTGCTAACGAATTTTTTGGAAATACAATACCGGCCATGTCGAATCTCGATGTCCTGCGCCGTACCGTCAGCAGCACGCTGGTCGTCGCCGCCAGAAAATGGCGGCGCACGAGTCATAGCGTGCTTGCGGCCTTCAACGTCTCCGAAGCGTGCGCGACGCCGCTTCTGACCGCAAGCCGGCTCGGCTCGGCGGTACGCCAGGTCACGCTCGCCGATCACGTCGGTATCGAGGGGCCGTCGCTCGTGCGGCTGCTCGACCAGTTATGCGCGGCCGGCCTGATGCGCCGCGACGAAGATCCCGAAGACCGTCGCGCCAAGACCGTTGCGCTCACCGACGAAGGCCGCGCCGTCACCGCGAAGATGGAAGAGGAACTGGTCACATTGCGCGCACAGGCGCTCAAAGGCGTATCGCGCGACGATCTGGAAGCCGCGCTGCGCGTGTTCGCCGCGTTCGCGACGGACACCGCCGGGCGCGCCGAGCCGGGCACCGGGCGCGACGCGGCAGCGACGCGCATAGCGCCGGAAAAGCGCGCACCGGCGAGGCGCGCGTCCGTCGCCGGCAAAACCATCAAAACCAGTAACGCATCTGGCAAACCGGCGGGCAAAACCACCGGCAAAGCCGCCAGCCAATCCCGCGGCACCGCCAACGCACGCAGGCCCACCAGACGCGGCGCCCGCGCAACGGCGCCGCATAACGCCGATTCCGCGTAACGGTTTATGGTCTATCCCACCCTTCGCGACTGGCTGTTCTCGGTCAAGACTTTCGCGGCGGCGATGCTCGCGCTCTACATCGGCCTCGCGTTCGAACTGCCGCGGCCGTACTGGGCAATGGCCACCGTCTACATCGTGTCGAATCCGTTCATCGGCGCGACCCGTTCCAAGGCGATCTATCGCGCGCTCGGCACCGCGCTCGGCGCGGCCGGCGCGGTGCTGCTCGTGCCGCCGTTCGTCGAATCGCCGTATCTGTTCAGCGTGATCGTCGCCACGTGGGTCGGCACGATGCTCTACTTCGCGGTGTCCGACCGCACCGCGCGCAGCTACGTGTTCATGCTGTCCGCTTATACGATGCCGATCATCGCGCTGCCGTCGGTGACGAATCCCACCGGCATCTTCGATCTCGCGGTCAGCCGGACCGAGGAAATCACGCTCGGCATCGTCTGCGCGAGCATCGTCGGCAGTGCGCTGTTTCCGAGCCGGCTCGCGCCGACCATCATCGAGCGCACCGACGCGTGGTTTCGCGACGCCGCGTTCTACGCGACCGAAACCTTGTCGGGACGCATCGCGGGCGCGGCGATCTCGGGCGCGCGGCAGCGCATCGCCAGCACGATCAACGGTCTCGAACTGCTGCTGAGCCAGCTTGCCTACGATCACACGCGACCCGATGTGCTCGCACGCGCGCACGAACTGCGCGGGCGCATGCAACTGCTGCTGCCGATCATGTCGTCGCTCGCCGACCCGCTGCTCGCGCTTTACAACAACGGCCGGCATAGCTGGCCAGAAGGGCTCGACACGCTGCTCGCCGACGTGATCAAGTGGTTCAACCAGCCGCTGCCCGCCGTCAGCGAGGGCGATCACCCGGACGAAACCGCCAACGCGCTGCGCGAGCGCATCGCCGCGATGCGGCCGCCCGCCGCCGCGCTCACGCACTGGAACGGCGCGCTGCTGTCGAACGCGCTGTGGCGGCTCAAGCAGGTGATCGACGTGTGGCAGGACTGCCGCTCGCTGCGCATCATCATCACGCGCGAGGAAGGTTCGTGGCGGCCGCACTTCCGTCACTGGCGGCTCGGCGGCACCGAGCGCTTCTACGATCGCGGCATGATGCTGTTCGCGACCTTGTCGGCGGGCGCCGCGGTAATCCTCGCGTGTACGCTGTGGATCAGCTCGGGCTGGAACGACGGCGCGAGCGCGGTGACGCTCGCGGCGGTGGCCTGCTGCTTCTTCGCCGCGCTCGACGAACCCGCGCCGTTCGTGTTCCGCTTCTTCGTCGCGACCGCCGTCAGCGTGGCGGCCGCGGGCCTCTATCTGTTCGTCGTGCTGCCGCAGGTGCACGACTTCCCGATGCTGGTGATCCTGTTCTCGGTGCCGTTCATTCTGGTCGGCACGCTGATCCCGCGTCCGCAGTTCAACATGGTGACGGTGCTGGTCGCCGTGAACACGGCCACGTTCATCAGTATTCAGGACGCGTACGACGCGAACTTCCTCACGTTCATGAACGCGAATCTCGCGGGCCTCGCCGGTCTACTGTATGCGTATCTGTGGACCCGCGTGACGCGCCCGTTCGGCGCCGAACTCGCCGCGGCGCGGCTGTTGCGCTCGAGCTGGGCCGACGTCGCGCTCACCGCGTCGACGCGGCCGATCGAGGATCCACGCAATCTCGCCGCGCGCATGCTCGACCGTCTGTTGCAGCTCATCCCACGCCTCGGCGCAACCGACGACCATCGCCATCCATCCATCGAAAGCTTCCGCGATCTGCGCATCGCGTTCAACGCACTCGATCTGCGGCGCCTCACCCGCAAGCTCGGCGGCGAAGCGCCGGCCGCGATCGAACATGTTCTCGATGGAGTGCGTACATATTACGAAAGCTGCGTCGACAGCCGCCGGCGCGAGCCGGTACCGGAGAGCCTGATGGCATCGATCGACAGAGCGGTCGCGCGCGTCACCGTGCAAGGGCTCGCGAATGCCGCGGCGCCGACCGAAACTTCGCCAACCTCCGCGCGCCAGTTGCGCGATGCGTTGCACGCGCTGGTCGGCTTGCGTCTTTCGCTGTTTCCGGCCACGCTCACGAAACCGACGCCGACCGAACCGGAGGCCGCCGCGTGATGCACCCGTTCCCGCGCCTGTTTCCGCAACCCGTTCCACTCCTTTTCCAGTTCCCGCGATGATCGGTGAAATCGATATCTTCGGCGTGTTCGTGCCGGCCGTGCTGGTGCTGATGTTGATCGCGTATCTGATCAACCTCGCGATCCGCACCGTGCTCGCCTACGTCGGCTTTTACCGCTTCGTCTGGCATCGCTCCATCTTCGATCTCGGCATCTACGTGCTGGTGCTGGGCCTTGTCGTCGTCGTTTCGCACAGACTAATAACGTGAAAAAAACCTGGTTCTCCGTCGGTCAGATCCTGCTGACCCTGATCGTCGTCGTGATCGCAGCGCTCGTGCTGTGGAAACTGGTCGCCTATTACATGTTCGCGCCGTGGACCCGCGACGGCCACGTGCGCGCCGACGTGATCCAGGTCGCGCCGGATATCTCGGGGCTGATTTCAGCGGTCGAAGTAACGGACAACCAGCAGGTCAAGCAAGGTCAGGTGCTGTTCGTGATCGACCAGGCGCGCTACACGCTCGCGCTGCGCCAGGCCGAGGCAACCATGCTGCAGCGTAACGCGACGCTCGCGCAGGCGCGCCGCGAATACGCGCGCAATCAGAAACTCGGCAACCTCGTCGCCGCCGAAGTGCTCGAGGAAAGCCGCTCGCGCGTGGAAACCGGCGAAGCCGCGCTCGCGGAAACGAAGGTGGCGATCGACACCGCGCGGCTGAACCTCGAACGCGCGACGATCAGGAGTCCGGTAGACGGCTATCTGAACGACCGCGCGCCGCGCGTCGGCGAATTCGTCGCGGCGGGACGCGCGGTGGTCTCGGTGGTCGACATGCATTCGTTCCGCGTCGACGGCTACTTCGAGGAAACCAAGCTGCGCGGCATCGACATCGGCCAGCCGGTCGACATCACCGTGATGGGCGAGCCGACGCCGCTGCGCGGTCACGTGCAGAGCATCGTCGCCGGCATCGAGGACCGCGACCGCACGCAAGGCTCGAACCTGCTGCCGAACGTGAATCCGGCGTTCAGTTGGGTGCGGCTCGCGCAGCGCATTCCGGTGCGGGTCGCGCTCGATGAAGTGCCCGCTGATTTCCGCATGATCGCCGGACGGACGGCGACGGTGTCGGTGCGGGATCTGTCGCCGGCCAGAAGGCGACCGGCGTCGGGAACGGTGGCGGCGTCGGCCGCGGCGGTGGCGCCGGGTTCGGCCGTCGCGTCCAGTTCCGCCGTGTCGGCCGCGGCTTCGTCGGGCGCGTCGCAATGAAATTCGCGCGTACCTTGTCTTCGCTGCCGCGTCTGCCCGCGCTGCTGCCATTGCTGCCGCTGGCGCTTGCGCTGAACGGCTGCCTCAACGTCGGCCCCGACTACACGCTGCCGAAGCAGGCGCTCGTCAATGCGCCGCTCGCGAACGGACCGATCGAAGGCGCCGACCCGGCGCTGACGTCGACCCTCAACACGCCGACCATCTGGTGGAAGCTCTACGACGATCCGGTGCTGAACGGTCTCGTCGACGAAGCGCTGAAATCCAACACCGACCTGCGCGTCGCGGCCGCGAATCTGGCGCGCTCGCGCGCGGCGCTCGGCGTCGCGCAGGCGCAGGGCGGCTTCTCGGGCAAGGCGTCGGTGGCGATCGAACGCGCGCAGGAATCGGCCGAGCAGTATCTGCTGTCCGAGAAACTGCCGGTCGCGAACGAAGGCGACATGGGCATCAGCATCTCGTACGAATTCGATCTGTTCGGCAAGCTGCGCCGCGGCGTCGAAGCGGCGCAGGCGGACACCGAGGCCGTCGAGTCCGCCGGCGACCTCGCGCGCATCACCGTGGTCGCGGACGTGGTGCGCTCGTACGTCGAGCAATGCTCGGCCGCCGAGGAACTGCGCATCGCGCAGCAATCGCTCGCGCTGCAGAAACAGCGCGTGGACGTGTCGCGCCGGCTGCGCGACGCGGGCCGCGGCAACCAGACCGAAGTGACGCGCGGCCAGACCCAGGTCGAAAATCTGATGGCGGATATCCCGCGCTACGCGGCGCGCCGCAAGATCGCGCAATACCAGCTCGCGGCGCTGCTCGCGCGCGCGCCGTCGGATCTGCCGCCGGCCGTGCTCGCTTGCGACCGGCTGCCGCAAATCCGTCAGCCGATCCCGATCGGCGATGGCGCCGCGCTACTCAGACGCCGCCCGGATATCCGCGAGGCCGAGCGTCAACTGGCGGCATCGACCGCGCGCATCGGCGTCGCGACCGGCGCGCTGTATCCGACCGTGAGCATCGGCGCGTCGGCCGGCTACACCGGCATTCTCGAGGACATCGGCACGTCGCCGACCGCGCGCTGGGCATTCGGCCCGCTGATCAGTTGGACCTTCCCGGCCAACGGCGCGCGCGGCCGCGTGCGCGAGGCGCAGGCGTCGAGCCAGGTCGCGCTCGCGAAGTTCGACGGCGCGGTGCTGACCGCGCTGCGCGAAACCGAAACCAGTCTCGCGACCTACGCGTCCGACTACGCACGCGCCGATTCGCTGCGCGCGGCGCTGAAGTCGGCGACGGAATCCGCAGACGAAACGCATCGACTGTATCGCGCCGGGCGCGAGTCGTTCATCTCCGATCTCGACGCGACGCGCACGCTGACGGCCGCGAAGGCGCAACTCGCGGCGGCGCAGGGGCAGGTGGCAATCGATCAGGTCAATCTGTTCCTGTCGCTCGGCGGCGGCTGGGAGGTGGAAGGGCAAAGTGCGCCGGGTGAGGCGGTGAAGGCCGTGCCGGTTGCGGCGTCTGCCGGGACGGTGCCGGTGCCCGCGGCTGCCACGGCAGCCAAGGCGCCCTGACGAGGTTTCGATTTATTTTTGAAAACCTTTCTTTTTGCTTTCATTTCGAGTTAAATACGTGACACCACTACACGCTACGGGGTCACTTATGTCGCCATTCCTGCAAGGTGCAGCTACGCTGGGCGGATGCATCGGTATCTTCACGGCGGTGGTTGCCGTGGTGGAGATGCTGGCTAATTAAGCTGTTCCAGGGGGCGCGCGAGTACGAACTCTAGCGCCCCTTCCCCGCCGCCAGATGAATCGCCGCCCGCACCCGCGGATACGTGCCGCAACGGCACACCACCGGCGTCATCGCCGCATCGATATCGGCATCGGTCGGATCAGGCTTGCGCTTCAGCAACGCGAGAGCCGCCATCAATTGAGCACTCTGGCAATACCCGCACTGCACCACGTCGAGCTCGATCCACGCCGCTTTCAGCGCCTGCGCTTCGCGCCCCTGGATGCCCTCGATCGTCGTGATCTTCTGCGTATGCAGGCTCGACATCGGCGTCTGACACGCAAAGCACGCGGCATCATCCAGATTGATCGTGCACGCGCCGCAAATGCCGACGCCGCAGCCGAACTTCGTGCCGGTCATGCCGAGATCGCAGCGCAGCACCCATAGCAGCGGCATGTCCGGTTCGGCCTCGACCTTGACCATGCGTCCGTTGATGTTCAGCACGCTCATCCCCGCCTCCTGAATCCCAAGCGCCTAACCTCGAGTCATCCACCGCACCACGCGTCACTTCATCACGTCACGAGAGCCGCAGCGGCAACGTGCGCAGACGCTGCCCGGTCAGCGCGAACACCGCATTGGCCACCGCCGGCGCAACCGGCGGCACGCCCGGTTCGCCGACGCCTTGCGGATGCAACTGACTCGGCATGATGTCGACTTCGATCGCCGGACACACGTCCATCCGCACGACCGGAAAGTCGACGAAATTCTTCTGCTGCACCTCGCCTTTGACGATCGTGATCTCGTTCTGCAACGCGCTAGACAGACCGAATACGATGCCGCCTTCCATCTGCTGGCGAATCAGATTCGGATTCACCGGCAAGCCGCAATCGATCACGCACACCACCCGATGCACGCGAATCTGCTGCTTCGGCCCGATCGATACCTCGGCAACCTGCGCGACGACGCTGCCGAATGCTTCATGCAATGCAACGCCACGCGCGCACCGCGCGCCATCGGGAGCGCGCTTGAGCGGGCTTCCCCAGCCCGATAACGCCTCGACGCGCTTCAGAACCGCCAGGTGCCGCGGATGCTGCGCGAGCAGCGCCGCGCGAAATGCAACCGGATCCTGGCCGGCCGCCACCGCGGCTTCGTCGGTGAAGCTCTCGGTGAAGAACGCCTGGTGCGAATGGCCGACCGAGCGCCAGAAGCCGATCGGCACCGGCAGTTCGACGATCCTGTGCGACACACGCGCGGCGGGCCATTCGTACGGTTGGTCGAACGCGCCTTCGCACGTGGTCTTGTCGATCGGAATGCGCGGCACGCCGTAATAGCGCGCGAGCGATTCCGGCACGATCGCCTGCCCCGCCGACTTCGCATGCCACGCGACCAGTTTGCCGTGCTCGTCGAAGCCGGCTTCGAGCGATGCCGCGCACGCCGGCCGGTAGAAGTCGTGCGTGAAATCCTGCGCGCGCGACCAGATGGTCTGCACCGGCCGGCCGTCCGCCTCGCGCGCAATCATCGCGGCCTGCGCGATGAAATCGAGTTCGAGACGCCGCCCGAACGCGCCGCCGAGCAATTGCGTCTGCACGTCGACCTGCCCGGCGTCGATATCGAGCGCCTTCGCGACATGCTGCCGCGCGAGCGCCGGCACTTGCGTCGACACCCAGATGGTCGCCGCGCCGTCCGCCACCTGCGCGGTGCAGTTCAGCGGCTCGACCGCGCCATGCGCGAGATACGGCACGTAGTACACGGCTTCGATCGTGCGCTTTGCGTGGCTCATCGCGGTGTCGGGATGGCCGCGCTCGAAATACACGTGGCCGTCGGTGTCGTCGAGCGCGCCGACGAGGTGCTGCTGCACGTCCACGCTCGACAGCGTGGCCGCCGCGCCGTTGTGCCAATCCACCTTGATCGCCGTGACCGCGTTCATCGCGCGATACGGGTTGTCCGCGATCACCGCCACGGCACCGGTCCCGCCGGCATAAGGAGCCACGGCGAACGCCTTGATGAAGCCCGGCATCTTGCGCGCGGGCGTCACGTCGAAATGCGCGACGGTGCCGCCGAGCACCGGGCACATCACGACGCTCGCGTACAGCAAACCGGTGGGCAGCACGTCGATGCTGAAACGCGCGGTGCCGTTGATCTTCGATGCCGCTTCGATGCGGCGCACGGGCTGGCCGATCAGCTTGAAATCGGCCGGCTGCTTGAGCGCGACCTTGCGCGGCAGCGGCTGCCGCGCCGCCATGGTCGCCAGTTCGCCGAAGCTCGCCTTATGCCCCCACGCGTGCAGCACGTAGCCCTTTTCCGCGCGGCATTCGCCGGCCGGCACGTCCCATCGCCCGGCCGCCGCGCCGATCAGCATCGCGCGCGCGGACGCGCCGGCCTCGCGCATCGGCGTCCATAGATCGTTCATGCTCGACGAGCCGCCCGTCATCATCGTGCCGAACTCGCGCACCGCCTTACGCGTGATCCATACGACGCCGCGCTTGACGACGCTGTCGTCGTCGGGACGAAAAGGCAGATCGTCGACGATGCTCTGCACCGCGTTATAGATCTTGTCGATCGGCGCTTCCTCGACACGCACCTGCGACCAGTCGGCGTCCAGTTCCTCGGCGAGCAGCATCGCAAGGCCCGTGTGGATGCCCTGTCCCATTTCGGCCTTGCACATCATGACCGTCACGCTGTTGTCGGCGGCAATCTTGACCCAGCCGTTCAGCGCAACCTGCGAGCCCTGGATCGGCAGCGGTGTCGAGCCTGTCAGGCGTTGCCGCGGCGGCAGCACGGTCCAGCCGACCAGCAACCCGCCTACCGCGCTGGCGCCGCCGAGCAGGAAGGTTCTGCGCGTTAACATGGCATGGCTCGTCCGGCTCGCACAGTGACGGGGAAACGGCGAAGGCGCAAAAACGCATGACTGCACTTTTGCGGAATAGTAATAAGACGGAAACGAGCGCGTGGGACTTAAATGCGCGCGCTCAACTGGACACGCCGTGGGGCGCGGGAATGCGGGCGGGGGATGACAGCAAGGGAAATCGTGGGGCGTTTCATTAACTGCGCGAAAAAACGGGGTGTCCCGGCCCGCGCCGGCCCCACCCCGGTTCCTGCAATTCAGCGCGTCAGCGGCGGTTCGAGCCGGCCATCACGTCGATCCACACGGCCAGAACGAGAATGCCGCCCTTCACGATCATCTGCCAGTAGGCGTCGACGTCGAGCATCGACATGCCGTTGTCGAGGCTCGCCATCACCAGCGCGCCGATCAGCGCGCCGTACACGGTGCCGGAACCGCCGCGCATCGACGTGCCGCCGATAAAGCACGCGGCGATCGCATCGAGCTCGCCCATCGAACCCGCCGACGGCGAACCGGCCGCGAGCCGCGCCGTGTTGACGATGCCGGCGAACGCGCACATCAGCCCCATCAGCGCGAAGATCGCGAGCTTCACGCGCTCGGTATTCACGCCGGACAGCCGCGTCGCCTCGAGGTTCGAACCGACCGCGTAGATGCGGCGCCCGAACACGGTCTGCGTCGCGATCCACGTGAAGATGCCGAGCAGCGCGAGCAGCAGCAGCACGGGAACCGGAATGCCGCCGTAGCGGTCGAGCGTGGCGACGAAGCCCGCGAGAATCGCCCCCGCGCCGATCACTTTCGCGACGTCCTGCCAGAACGGCACGACCCGCAACTGATAGCACTGACGGTTCGCGCGCTGGCGGATCGTCAGGAATGCGAGCAGCACGAACAGTATGACGGCGAGCGTGTCGCCGGCAAGCCGCGGCAGATAGCCCTGGCCGACGAACACGAAGCTGTCCGACACCGGCGCGATCGTCGAACCGCCGGTAATGCCGAGCAGAATGCCGCGATACGCGAGCATGCCGCCGAGCCCGACGATAAACGACGGCACGCGCCGGTACGTCGACCACCAGCCGTTGAACATGCCGACCGCCACGCCCAGCAACAGCACGACCGGAATCGTCACGCCGATCGGCCAGTGGCGGTTCACGTCGAGAATCGCGGCGACGCCGCCGAGCAGACCGAGCAGCGAACCGACCGACAGATCGATCTCGCCCGCGATGATCACGAACACCATGCCGCACGCGAGCATGCCGGTAATCGACATCTGCCGCAGCAGGTTCGACAGATTGCGCGGCGTAACGAACGCGCCGTGCGTGAGCACCGAGAAGAACGTCCAGATCACGGCGACCGCAATCAGCAGCGCGAGAATCTTGTAGCGCGCGAACAGTTGCTGGATACGCTGGGTGCCGCCGAATGCGCGTCGCGGTACGGCATCGTCGGTGCGTTGGGAAGTCACGTCGGGAGTCATGCGGCACTCGCTGCGGTTGGGTTCGAAGATAAATGCGCGGGGCGGATCGCGGCGCCGAGTATGTCCTCCTGGGTGAGGCCATCGTTGACGAAGTCGCCGCGCAACTCGCCCTCGCCGATCACGAGCACGCGGTCGCTGATGCCGAGTACTTCCGGCAATTCGGACGACACCATCACGATCGACATGCCGCGCTGCGCCAGTTGAAAGATCAGCTTGTAGATTTCGTATTTCGCGCCGACGTCGACGCCGCGCGTCGGTTCGTCGAGGATCAGCACTTTCGGATCGGTCAGCAGCATGCGCGTGAGCACGGCCTTCTGCTGGTTGCCGCCGGAAAGACTGGCGATCGACAGCATCGGATTCGCGGCACGCACCGAAAGCCGCTTCATCTCCGTGTGGATCGTGTCGAGCTCGGCCGCGGAATCGATTCGGCCGCCCGATGCAAAACGCTGCAACACCGCGAGCGTGATGTTGTGACCAACGCTCAGGCCCGGCACGATGCCGTGGCGTTTGCGGTCCTCCGGCACCATCGCGATACCCGCGCGGATGGCGTCGATCGGCGCGTTGATTTTCAGCGGCTTGCCGTCGAGCACGACGCTCGCGTTGCTGACGCCGGCATACGCGCCGAAAATCGCCTGCATCAGCTCGGTGCGGCCCGCGCCGACCAGTCCCGCGATACCGAGAATTTCGCCGCGCCGCAACGAGAACGACACGTCGTCCACGCGCTTGCGGCGCGGATTCGTCACGTCGAAGCAGGTGACATTGCGCGCTTCGAAGATCACGTCGCCGATCGGATGCGGCTCGCGCGGAAACAGGTTCCTGATCTCGCGGCCGACCATCAGCGAGATGATGCGGTCGGTCGTGAGCGCGTGCATCGGCTCGGTCGCAACATGACGCCCGTCACGAATCACGCTGATCGTGTCGCACACGGCCGCGACTTCGTCGAGCTTGTGCGAGATGTACACGCAGGCAATGCCGCGCCGCTTCAGATCGCGCACGATGTCGAGCAGAATCGCGATTTCCGCCGCGGTCAGCGACGACGACGGTTCGTCGAGAATCAGCAGCTTCGCGCGCTTGTTCAGCGCCTTGGCGATTTCGATCAGTTGCTGATGGCCGCCGCCGTAGTTCATCACAGGTTGCGCGGCGTTGATACCGCTGATGCCGAGTTCGCGCAGCAGTTCGTCGGCGCGCTGATACATCGCCGCGTAGTTCATGCGGCCGCCGGGCAGCGTGATCTCGTTGCCGAGGAAGATGTTCTCCGCGACCGACAGCTCCGGCACGAGCATCAGTTCCTGGTGAATGATGATGATGCCCGCGCGTTCGGTATCGCGGATGCTGGTGGCCCTCAGCGGTTCGCCTTCCCATCTGATTTCGCCGTCCCAGGTGCCGTGCGGATACACGCCGGAGAGCACTTTCATCAGCGTCGATTTGCCCGCGCCGTTTTCGCCGCACAAGCCCACGCATTCGCCCGGCGAGACGGTGAGGTCGATGCCGTCGAGCGCCTTCACGCCGGAAAAAGCCTTGACGATGCCGCGCATCGCCAGAAGAGGTTGCGTCATTCACTATGCCTCGCTGCAAGGTGGGTGAGCGGCCACGCTTCGCGGGTGTCGCCGCCCGCGAAGCGTGGGAATCGTGCCGCGCCCGTCTTCCGTCTTATTTGCTCGCGAGCTGATCCTGCGTGTAGAAGCCATCCTTCACGACGAGGTCGATGTTCGCCTTCGTCAGTTTGGTCGGCTGTAGCAGCACGGTATCGACCTTCTTCCTGCCGTTGTCGTATTGCGCGTTGAAGACCGGCTTCTCGCCCTTCGCCAGCGCCACCGACAGCTTCGCCGCCTCGCCCGCGATCAGCTTCAGCGGCTTGTAGACCGTCATCGTCTGCGTGCCGGCCACCACGCGCTTCACCGCCGCGAGGTCGGCATCCTGACCGGAGATCGGCACCTTGCCCGCGAGGTTCTGCGCGGCCAGCGCCTGGATCGCGCCGCCGGCGGTGCCGTCGTTCGACGCGACGACCGCGTCGATCCTGTTGTTGTTCGCGGTCAGCGCGTCTTCCATGATGCGCAGCGCCGTCGCTGCGCTCCACTCCGGCACCCACTGCTGGCCGACCACCTTGATGTCGCCCTTGTCGATCGCCGGCTGCAGCACCTTCAACTGGCCGCGGCGCAGCATCTTCGCGTTGTTGTCGGTCGGCGCGCCGCCGAGCAGGAAGTAGTTGCCCTTCGGCCGCACGTCATAGACGCCCTGGGCCTGCATTTCGCCGACCTTCTCGTTGTCGAACGAGATATATGCATCGATATCCGCATCGAGAATCAGACGGTCATACGACACGACCTTGATGCCCGCTTTCTTCGCTTCGGCGACCACGTTGCCGAGCGTCTTCGAATTGAACGGCACGATCACGATCACGTCGACGCCGCGCGAGATCAGGTTTTCGATCTGCGAGATCTGCCGCTCCTCGCTCGCGTCGGCCGATTGCACCGACACCTTCGCGCCGAGCTTTTCCGCCGCGGCAACGAAATAGTCGCGATCGCGCGACCAGCGCTCGACGCGCAGATCGTCGATACAGAAGCCGATTTCCGGATGATCCTTGCTCGCGTGCGCGAGCGGCGCGGCGAGCGAAAGGCTGGCGAGTACCGCTCCGCACAGCAGCGAACCCAGTACATTGCGACGCATGGCGAATTTCATTCTCTGTCTCCTGATGTTGTGATAGCCGGAATACCGGATGTATCGGTCTGCGCTGCGAGCCGCGGGCTCAACGTCCGCTATAAATCGCCTGATTCACGATGTTCTCCATGCGCTCCTGCTGTCCGCTCGCATGTTGCGGATTGAGATCGCGTGCCAACGTGTCCGCCGCGAGCGTCGACAGCGAATAGTCGCCGGACAGGATCTTGCGGCCGAACTCCGTCTCCCAGCCCGCGTAGCGCTGCCGCCTGAACCGTTCGAGACGCGCGTTTTCGATCAGCACGGCCGCGCGTTCGAGGCCGAGCGCGAGGTTGTCGATCGCACCGATATGGCCATGGAACAGGTCCTCCGCGTCGACGCTCTGGCGCCGCACTTTCGAATCGAAGTTCATGCCGCCGGTCGTGAAGCCGCCGTGCCGCAGAATCTCGTAGAAAGCGAGCGTCAGCTCCTCGACGCTGTTCGGGAACTGATCGGTATCCCAGCCGTTTTGCGGATCACCACGATTCGCATCGACGCTGCCGAAGATGCCGAGTGCGAACGCCGTTGCAATCTCGTGATGGAACGAATGGCCCGCAAGCGTCGCGTGATTCGCCTCGATGTTCACGCGAATCTCCTTGTCGAGCCCGTATTGCAGCAGGAAGCCATGCACGGTCGCGACGTCGTAATCGTATTGATGCTTGGTCGGCTCCTGCGGCTTCGGCTCGATCAGCAACGCGCCCTTGAAGCCGATCCTGTGCGCATGCTCGACCACCATGCGCAGAAAGCGCGCAAGCTGCTCGCGTTCGCGCACGAGGTCGGTATTGAGCAGCGTGTCGTAGCCTTCGCGGCCGCCCCACAGCACGTAGTTCTCGCCGCCGAGCCGCAGCGTCGCGTCGAGCGCGTGACGCACCTGGGTTGCGGCAAACGCGAAGATCTCCGGATTCGGACTAGTTGCGGCACCGGCCGCGTAACGCGGATGCGAAAACAGATTGGCGGTGCCCCACAGCAGCTTGACGCCGGTGTCCTGCTGCTTGCGCGCGAGGTAATCGGACACGCGCAGGAAGTTCTCGCTGTACTCTTTTACGCTCGCGCCTTCGGGCGCGACGTCGGTATCGTGGAACGTGTAATACGGCGTGCCGAGCTTCGAGAAGAATTCGAACGCGGCATCGGCCTTTTGCAAAGCGCGCTCCATGGCGTCGCCGGGTTGCTGCCACGGGCGCCGGAACGTGCCCTGACCGAAGATATCGACGCCCGGCCATACGAACGTATGCCAGTAGCACACCGCGATGCGCAGATGTTCTTCGAGCGTCTTGCCGAGTACCTTCCGGCTTTTGTCGTAATGGCGATACGCAAGCGGATTGTCCGATTGCGGGCCTTCATAACGGATCTCGGGAATGCGTTCGAAATAAGACATCACAGCGTCTCCAGTTTTTTGTTGCACCGCAACTCGCGCGACAGTGCCGAGCCGGCCGACGGGGTGACGCCATGCTGCCGTTTGCACGGTGTGCCGGCAATTGCGAAATTGCGCAGTCCGCTTGATGTTTCTTACCGCCCCGCGCGTTTGTTTACCATCGCTGCGCGATTCGGGGCCTAGAATAGCCGGACGCTTAAAAACGGAGCCGCCCACCCGCCGCATACCCCCCATGACCCGTCCGCAAGCCCCCCAAACGACCCATCGGATCGCGCTGTTGTTCAACGCGAACAAGGTGTACGACCGTGAAATCATCACCGGCATCGGCAACTATCTGCTGTCGACGCGAGTCGCGTGGGACCTGTTCCTCGAAGAAGACTTTCGCTGCCGGCTCGCGGGCATTCAGCGCTTCGACGGCGACGGCATCATCGCGGATTTCGACGATCCCGCCGTCGACGAAGCATTGCGCGACTGTCCGCTGCCGGTGGTCGCGGTCGGTTCGTCGTACGAGGATCCGACGCAGTACCCGCCGGATTTGCCCTATATCGCGACCGACAACAGCAAGCTCGTGTCGCTCGCGTATACGCATCTGATCGGCGCGGGTCTCGAGAACTTCGCGTTGTACAGCCTGCCGCAGGCGCAGGAAAACCGCTGGGCGCAGCAACGCGAACTCGCGTTCGCCCATTTGCGCGGCCAGGACGGACGCAGTGCCGAACAGATCGACAGCGAGATCTATCGCGGCCTGTCGACCAGCGCGCCGTCATGGAACCAGGCAATCGAGCAGCTCACCACGTGGCTGCGGCAATTGCCGAAGCCGGTCGGCATCATCGCGGTAACGGATGCACGCGCGCGGCATCTGCTGCAGGCGTGTCTGATCGCCGGCATTCCGGTGCCCGAGGAAGTCGCGATCATCGGCATCGACAACGATCCGCTCACGCGCACGCTGACGCGCATTCCGCTTTCGTCGGTGATTCAGGGCACCGAGGAAATGGGCCGCACCGCCGCGCACATCCTGCATCAGATGCTGCGCGGCGCGCGTTTTCCGGGGCGCCGCATTCTCGTGCCGCCGGTCGGCATCAACGTGCTCGAATCGACGCGACATCAGCCGCTCGCGAGTCCGTACGTGATGCGCGCGCGACATTTCATCCGCCAGTACGCGTGCCAGGGCATCCGCACCGAACAGGTCGCCGACTATGTGGGCGTGTCGCGTTCGTCGCTCGAGGAGTACTTCCGGCGCGAGCGGCAATGCACCGTGCATCAGGAAATCCTGCGCCATAAGCTCGACGTCGCGAAGTCGCTGCTCGCGAAACGCGATGCGTCGATCGCGGAAGTGGCGATTCGCTGCGGCTTCACATCGCTGCAATACATGTACGCGGTATTTCGCCGCGAACTCGGCTGCACGCCGCGCGAATATCAGGAGCGCGTGAGTATTCCGAAACCGACGAAAGCGGCTGGCTGAATCTGCTTTTTCATCGCTTCTTCTCTTTCTCTCGCACTGGCCAATGATCAGCATCGCACAACTTTCTTCCGGGCCGTGGGGCACGCTGCACGGCGGCGATCGAGTCAGGCTCTACACGCTGCGTAACGCGCACGGCATGAAAGTCGCCATCAGCGACCTCGGCGCCACGCTGGTTTCGTGGCACGCGCCGGATCGCGCGGGACGCCTCGGCGATATCCTGCTCGGCCACGACACACCCGACGAATACGTCAAGGCGACGACCTACATGGGCGGGCTGATCGGCCGGTGGGCGAATCGCATTGCCGGCGCGCGCTTCTCGCTCGACGGTATCGAGTACACGCTCGATCGCAACGAAGGCACGAACCTGCTGCACGGCGGCACGGTCGGTTTTCATCGCGCGCTATGGGACGTCAGCGAGGACGACGGCACGTTGCGGATGCGACTCGAGTCGCCCGAAGGCGACGCCGGCTTTCCGGGCAACGTGACCGTGCAGGTGCGCTATTCCCTCGATGACGACGGCACGCTGACGATCGAATACGAAGCGATCAGCGACGCGGCGACGCCGCTCAATCTGACGAGTCACCCGTACTTCAATCTGACAGGCCGCGCGGGCACCGACATTCGCGGCCATGTACTGTCGATCGATGCCGAACGCTTTTTCGAAGTCGACAGCACGATGATTCCGTGCAAGCTCGCCGACGTCGCCGGCAATGCCTTCGACTTCCGGCAGAGCGCGCCGATCGGCGCGCGGCTCGACTGGCCGCACACGCAGCTCGCGCGAGCCGGCGGCTTCGATCATTGCTACGTGCTGCGCGAGCCGCCGGATGCCACCGCGAACGGCAATACACCGCCGCTGCGCGAGGTAGCGTGCGCCTACGATCCGGGCAGCGGACGCGAGCTGACCGTGTCCACCGATCAGCGCGGCTTGCAGTTCTACACCGGTAATGCGCTGAACGGCGACGCGGGACGCGGCGGCGTTCGCTATCCACGGCATGCCGGTTTGTGCCTCGAGGCAGGCGGTTTTCCGAACGAGATCAATATGACCGGACACGACGAAGTGATCGTGCGGCCCGGCGATACCTACCGGCAACTGACCGCCTATCGTGTCGATGTTCGCAAGGGTGTCTAAACGGATTTACGCGAGCTTTCCCACTGTTTTACGAAAACCGGCGCGGCGAGATTACAGCGTGCCGACTGGTTGTTTGCTGCAATACTGAATTAACGCCCTGGTAGTTTCCCCAGGCTTCGATGCTTCCTAGACTCCGTTCATGGGTGCCGGTCATGCCACGGCACCGGATAGACAATGTCGGAGGTAAACATCATGAAATCGCTGATTCAGGCAGTCGCACTGGCGGCTGCGATCGTCGTGCCGGTCGCGTCGTTTGCGCAGTCCGGGCAGCCGGTCACACGCGCGGAAGTCAAAGCGCAAATACAGCAGCTCGAACAGGCGGGCTATAACCCGGCGACAGCAACAGACTCCAGCTATCCCGCCGACATCCAGGCGGCCGAAGCGCGCGTGGCCGCGCAGAACGCGATGGCTCACGGCGACAATACGGGCTATGGAATGCCGGCAACGGGCTCGTCGCAAACGGGTCAGCACCCGATGGTGACGAACCCGGCGGACCAATGACGACTGCTGCGAACGTATAGCGAGTAACGAATAGCAAGCAAAGAGTAGTGAGGAGTAGTGGTCTGGGAGACCATTCAGGTTTTTACGGCTTTGCCGTTTCTTTGCCGTTTCTTTGCGGGATGAAGCGAGCCATGCTTTTCCAGGCATGTGCTCGCTTTTTGCATTTTGCGCGGCCTGATCGTGAAGCTTGAAGAAGTGAGAAAATACGCGCACTTCCGATTTGCCGAACAACACGCGGGCAAGCTGTCTTCCGTCTGGTTCTGTTCCGACTCGCCCGCCGCACCGAGCCCGAAGATATGCCACCCGTGACCGCCTCCAACGCCTCCCGCATCGCGCAGAAAGATCTCGACGAACTCATGACGCTGCTCGAGATTCAGGTACTCGGCCTGTCCGAATGCCTCGTGAGTCCGGGCTTCATTCTCGAACTGGACGGCCATGCCGCGCCGGGCATTCACTACATTCTTTCCGGCCGCGGCAGGCTGCATATCGAAGGCGGCACGCCCGTCGAACTCGTGCCGCACACGTTGCTGATCGTGCCGCCCGGGCACCCGCTCAGACTCGAAGTGCAAGGCCAGCATGCGGGCATTGCGCCGACCACGGTGCTCGGGCGCGAGCACAAACGCGTCGTCGATTCGGTGAGCCGCTTTCGCGCCGGCAACGAAGAGCCGATGACCGTGATGATCTGCGGCTACTTCAGCGCGACGTACGGCGCGTCGATCGATCTGTTCCAGACGCTGTCGACGCCGATCGTCGAGCATTTCGACGCGACGGACCGGCTCGATGTCTATCTGCGCTCGGCCTTCGACGAACTCGCCGCGCAGGAAATCGGCGCGGGCGCGATGTCCGGCGCGCTGCTCAAGCAGGTCATCGTCGCGCTCGTGCGGCGCTCGTTGAAATCCAACGCGTTGTGGATGGAGCGTTTCGCGCTGCTCGGCGATCCGCAGATCGCGCGCGCCTTCGCCGAGATGGTCGCACGCCCGGCCGCGCCGCATACGGTCGCGAGCCTCGCCAACACCGCGTTTCTGAGCCGCTCCGCGTTCATGGCGCGCTTCTCCGAAGCGCTCGGCCAATCGCCGATGCAGGTGCTGCGCGACATCCGCATGCGCCAGGCCGCGGTGCAACTGCGCAGCGGCGACGCGCCGCTCGATCAGGTCGCGCGCAACGCCGGCTACGCGAGCCGCGGCACGTTCGTGCGCGCGTTTCGCGATGTCTACGGCACGAGCCCCGCCGATTACCGGACGGATGCGTCCGCGGCGTGAGCCGGCAAGCATACGCGCTTCGATGCTGTTCCGAGGTTCTCCCACCCCATGCACGTGCCGGACTTTTTCACCCATTTGCCGGACCCCGTGCAAAGCCCGCCAACCTAGACTGCTGTTCATGCAGGCACGCCGACGCGTCCCGCTAGCAAGCCCCAAACCGTTTTTCAATCGAACAGGAGAACCAGCATGGCACGCATCGCCATTCCCGCCGCCGATCACACGCCCGACGCATCGCGCCCCGTCGTCGACGCCATCACGAAGCAGCTCGGCATGACGCCGAACCTGTTCCTCATCATGGCGCAGAGTCCGCAGGCGCTCAACGGTTGGGCCGCGTTGCAAGGCGCGTTGCAGAAAACGCTCGACGCGAAGCTGCGCGATGCGATTGCGCTCGCCGTGTCGCAGGTCAACGAATGTCAGTATTGCTTGTCCGCGCATACGTACGTGGCGAGCAACTTCGCGCATATCGACGCTGACGAGATTCGCCGCAACCGGCTCGGCCAGTCGGGCAATCCGCGCACCGCGGCGGCCGTCGCATTTGCGAAAGCGCTGATGCAAACACGCGGCAAGGTATCGGAAGCCGATCTCGATAAAGTACGCGCGGCCGGTTTCAGCGATGCGAACATCGTCGAAATCATCGCGTTGAGCGCGCAATTCATGTTGACGAATTTCATCAACAATGCGTTCGATACGGACATAGACTTCCCTGTGGTGAATCCCGATTTACCCGAGCCCGAGTTGACCTGACATTGCACGATCAACGAGGGAGCCACGGCTCCCTCATTTTCAGGAGATACGCCATGCCTCGCACCATCGCCGAAAAGCGCGCCGCCTTCCGTGCACTGCACACGTCTGGCTGTTTCGTGCTGCCCAACCCGTGGGATGCGGGCAGCGCCCGTTATCTGCAAACCCTCGGTTTTCAGGCGCTCGCCACCACGAGTTCCGGTTTTGCGTGGTCGACCGGACACGCGGACAACACGCTGCCGCGCGACGCGATCCTCGCGCATCTGCGCGCGATCGTCGACGCAACCGATCTGCCGGTCAACGCCGATTTCGAAAACGGCTTCGGCCGCGATCCGGAAGGTGTCGCCGAAAGCGTGAAGCTCGCGGTCGAAACCGGCGTCGCCGGATTATCGATCGAAGACTCGACGGGCGACGCGGCCGCGCCGCTCTTTCCGATCGACGTCGCGGTGCAGCGGCTCAGCGCGGCACGGCGCGCAATCGACCAGAGCGGCGGCGATACGCTGCTGATCGGCCGCGCGGAAAACTTCTTCGCCGGCAAACCCGATCTCGCCGACGCGATCACGCGTCTGAAGGCCTACGCGGCGGCGGGCGCCGATTGCCTGTACGCGCCCGGCATCCAGACCCGCGAACAGATCGAGGCGGTGGTCGCCGCAGTCGCGCCGAAGCCCGTCAATCTGCTGATCGGCTCGACGTCGACTCTCACGTTGCAGGACGTCGCGGCGCTTGGCGTGCGGCGCATCAGCGTCGGCGGCGGACTCTCGCGCGCGGCGTGGGGTGGCTTCATGCAGGCCGCGCAGGCGCTGGCCGACGGCCGTTTCGACTTCAACGGCGCGACGCCCGGCTCGAAGCTCGACGAGCTTTTCGGAGGGGGCGCGTGAAGCCGTGAAAGCTCAAAACCGTCGCACAAGCGAACACGCCTTTAACCGGAGATCACCATGACCCGCGAAATCATTCGCGTCGAACCGTTGTCCACCTACCTCGAGAACTGGAAAGCGCCGACTTCCGCAGTGACGCGTCACGGCGATACGGTCTACGTATCGGGCTTTCCACCGTTCGATCCAGAGACCGGCGAGGTGGTCGATGCGCCGATCGAGCGTCAGACCGAACTCGTGCTCGAACAGATGAAGCTCTGTCTGGAGACGGCCGGCTCGTCGCTCGAACACGTGCTCAAGTGCAATGTCTATTGCACGTCGGTCGACCGGTTTGCCGCGGTCAACGAGGTCTATAAGCGCTATTTTCCGGTCGATCCACCGGCTCGGATTTTCGTCAACGTCCCCGCATGGCCGGGACATTTCGACATCGAGATCGATTGCGTGGCTGCTGTCAAATAAGCCCGCTCACAGGCTTTGCTCAGAGGCGTTCGCAATATGCGCGGGTCGAGGCGGAAACACGCGGGTTTCCGATGAGAAAAGCGCGCGGACGCCTCGGCCGGTCCATAACCCGGCGCCTGACTCCCCACATCGAACCACGTTGGCACTGAGTACAGGTGCTCAAATCACTGCTCGCCGCCCCGCCTTCCCATCGTCCATGTCCGCTGAATCCGACCGGCGCGCCAAATGTTATTATCGGAAACATCATCCGCCACGATAAAGCGCGTACCCGAACCAGCAGCAACCCCCATGGACACCCATCTCATCAAATCCGCCGACGCGTCCACCACCGATCTCGGGCGGCGCGTACGCGCCGCCCGTCAGGCGCAGGATCTGACGCTCGAAACGGCTAGCCGCTTGTGCGGTGTGTCCCGTTCGACGCTGTCCAAAGTGGAAAACGGCCTGATGTCCCCCACTTTCGACGTGCTGCAGAAAATCGTGCTGGGCCTGAAGATCGAAATCGGCGAACTGTTCGGTTCCACGCCGAAAGTGAGCGCAAGCGGCCGGCGCGCGCTGACCCGCAAAAACGAAGGCCAGCGTCATGCGTATCGCGGTTATCAGATGGAGTTGCTGGCCACCGATCTCGCGCACAAGGCGATGCTGCCGTTTCGCATCCGCATCTCGGCGCACACGCTCGACGCCTTCGACGACTGGGGGCGCCACGAAGGCGAGGAATTCCTGTATGTGATCAGCGGCAGCGTGTGCCTCTATTCGGAGCTATACGCACCGACGCACCTGAACGCGGGCGACAGCCTCTATTTCGACAGCCGCACGGGCCACGCGGCAGTGTCCACCAGCGAGGAAGACGCCGAAGTGTTGTGGATGGCGACGAATGCGGATCTGCCGCAAACGCCGCCAGGCGCGATCGATGCGGCGAAGAAATAACGCGCACGTGCGGCGCGGTGTGTGAATACTCAACGCGCCGCCAACGCCCGCTGCGCGAGTTGCGCGATATGCAGCGCGTGCCGTCCCGTGCCGTGCTCGATCTGTTCGCGGCAACTAAAGCCGTTGGTCAGCACGATCGTTTCCGCATTCACCGCCATTGCCTGTCGCACGGCGGGAAACAGCTTGTCCTCGCCGATCTTCTCGGACATCGCGTGATGTTCGACGTTAAAGCCAAACGACCCCGCCATTCCGCAGCATCCGGTATCGAGCAGTTTCCATTTCACGCCGAGCTTGCTCAGCAGCGCCGCATCGCCCTGCATGCCGAACAACGCTTTCTGATGACAATGGCCGTGCACGATCACGTCGGCCGCGAGCGTCGGCCACTCGAACGGCTGACGCACGACGAAGTCGGAGAACAGAAACGTTTGCGCGGACAGCTTCTTCGCCAATGGGTGATCGGGTAGTTGCTTCGGCAATTCATCCTTGAACACCGACAAACAACCCGGCTCGAGACCGACCAGCGGCACACCGGCGGCGATATCGTCCGCCAGATCATCGACGATCTGCGTCAGCCGTTCGCGCGCGCGTTCGAGCAGGCCGAAGTCATACAGTGGACGCCCGCAACACAAACGGTTCTTCGGCAGCACGACGTGCCAGCCCAGTTGCGTCAGCACGTCGGCGGCGGCCCGCGCGATCTCCGGTGTGAAATGGTCGTTGAACGTGTCGACCCAGAGGATCACTTTTTTCGCGTCGCCGCGCGCGCGATTCGATGCTTGCGATGCGGCTTCCCTATAAGAGGTAACCGCAAACCTCGGCAACTCACGCGCCTGCGATACGCCAGCCAGCCACTTACCGAGCGCGGACAAACCCGGCGCCGCCGTCATGAAGTTCGTCAGACGCGGAAAACGCGCGGCCCACGGCGCCCATTCGCCGATTCGCCCCATGAAGAGCGCCTGACGCGGCCGCCGGTTCTTTTCATAGTAGTGTGAAAGAAACTCCGCCTTGTACGACGCCATATCGGTATGCGTCGGGCAATCGGATTTGCAGCCCTTGCACGCGAGGCAGGTATCGAGTGCTTCTTTCACTTCGCGGCTCTGCCAGCCATCGGCGATGACCTCGCCTTGCAGCATTTCCCAGAACAGATGCGCACGGCCGCGCGTCGAGTACTTTTCTTCGCGCGTCGCGCGATAGCTCGGGCACATCGTGCCGCCTTCGAGCGAGCGGCATTTGCCCATCCCGATACAGCGTTCGATCGCGCGCTGAAAGCCGTCGCCCTCCTGACTCCCGAACGCGAGTTTCGTGTGCAGCGTCACCGGCTTGTACGTGGGCCCCATGCGCAGGTTTTCATCGGCGCGATACGCGTGTACGACCTTGCCCGGATTCAGGCGATTGGCCGGATCCCAGATCGCCTTGAACCGCTCCATTGCCTGCATCAGTTCGGGGCCGTACATGATCGGCAGAAACTCGGCCTTCGCCTGGCCATCGCCGTGTTCGCCCGACAGCGAGCCGCCGAATTCGACCACCAGTTCCGCCGCCTCGCGCAGAAACCCGCGCCATGTCGCGATGCCTTCCGCGCTGCGCAGATCGAACGTGATACGCGCATGGACGCAGCCGTCGCCGAAATGGCCGTACAGGCTCGTTTCGTAGCCGTAGCGATCGACGAGCGCCTGGAACGCGCGCAGATAATCGCCGAGACGCAGCGGATCGACCGCCGCGTCCTCCCAGCCGACCACCGGATCCGGCTTGTCGCGATCGATCGACAACGCCACCGCCGACGCACCCGTCTCGCGAATCGACCACACCTTCGCCTGCAGCGCGCGATCCTCGACGAGCATCGTCGAGACGTTCGGCCCCGCTTCGCCCGATGCGAAATACGCGGCAGCGGCCCGCGCCTGCTCCAATACCGCGTCCTGCGTCTGCGCGCCGAATTCGAGCACGACCCACGCATCGCCTTCGGGCAACAGCGCGATTTCGTCCTTCTTCAAACCGCGCGCCTGCAAGCCGCGAATGATCGCGCGATCGAGCCCCTCGATCGCGATCGGCCCGCAGCGCATGAAATGCGGCACGGCATCCGCCGCCGTATAGATGTCCGTGAAGCCCACGACGACGATCACACGCTTCGCCGGACTCTTCACGAGCCGCACTTTCGCCTGCAACGTGACCGCGCAGGTGCCCTCGGTGCCGACCAGCGCACGCGCGACGTTGAAGCCGTTTTCCGGCAACAGTTGATCGAGATTGAAGCCCGACACGCGCCGTTTGATCTGTGGGAATTTCGCGCGAATCTGCTCGGCGTAGGTATCGCGCAACTGTTTGAGCGCCGCGTAGATTTCGCCCTGGCGTCCGCCCGCGGCGATGATGCGTTCGAGTTCTTCGTCGGAGGTCGGGCCGACCCAGAAGCGCGCGCCGTCGAAGGTCGCGACTTCCAGCGCCTCGACGTTTTCGACCGTCTTGCCGGCCATCACCGAATGCGCGCCGCACGAGTTGTTGGCGATCATGCCGCCGAGCGTGCAGCGGCTGTGCGTGGCCGGATCGGGCGCGAACGTGAGGCCGTGCTGCTCGGCGGCATCGCGCAGCGTATCGCACACCACGCCCGGCTCGACGATCGCGACGCGCCCGACCGGATCGACCGAGACGACGCGGTTCAGATACTTGCTCGCGTCGGCCACGACCGCGACGTTCACGCACTGGCCGTTCTGCGACGTGCCGCCGCCGCGCGCGAGAAACGGCACGTCGTTGCGCCGGCACACGGCGAGCGTGGCGAGCAGATCGTCGATATCGGCGGGCACGACGACGCCGAGCGGGATTTGCCGATAGTTCGACGCATCGGCTGCATAGACAGCCCTGGAACCCTGATCGAAGCGCACTTCACCGCGCACCTGCTGGCGCAGATCGCTTTCCAGCGCGCGCAACACGGCGTCGCTCGCCGCGAATGGCGTCGCGACACGCGGCTCGTTCGGCGCGTGCCGGCTCGCGGCATCGTTCGCGCGCACGCCCGTGCGCTGCTCTTCATCCAATGACGTACCCACTCTGCGCCCCTCGTCTGCGATACCCGGCGCCCGCGCTGCCGCCCTGCGCTCAGGCCGCCTGGCTTGCGGTCATCCGGAAGATGCCCTGTGCGTTGCCCGCGTCGAAACGCAGGTCCGTTTCCCAGCGGCGCGCGTCCTGATCGAAACTGCGCTTGCGCGTAATGAATTCATAGAACGAGCCCGGCACGTCACGCGTGACGATGCTGCCGTCGGCCGCGCGAAATTCACGCTGCACGATATCCGCGCGATACGCAGTCTGGAACACGCGGCCGGAACGCGAATGCTCGACTTCCGGCTTCATCGGACGACCCTTCGCCTTCTCGTCGTCCGACAGCCTGAAGACGTCCGCGACGCGATCCGTCGCGTGATTGAACGCGTTGCCTTCGGTCGCGATCCACGCCATTTCCGCCGATTCCTTCAACAATACTTCGTAATCGGCTTCGCGTGGCATGTCGTGCTGACGCGCGAACGCGCCGACGATGACCGGTAGCAATTCGTGCGCCGCATCGAGCGGCAGCACGCCGTCGCGCTCGAGTTCCCACAGCAGGCCGCTCGCGCGCGGCGTCAACGGATCGCGCGAAGTGCCGATCACGTTCGTCAGCGCCTGCTGGAACGCTGGCGAAAAACGTTCCGGGTGCAATTCGCTGACGAAGAACTGCGCGATCTCGTCGGGCGCGTCGTCATGCGCCCACGCGCGGCCGGTCATGCCGAGGCGATCGAGCGGATAACGGCCGTTGATGCGAAAACCGAGCGGCCGCAGGATGCGCGCGAACGCGGCCTCGCCGGACGGCAGCGCGCCGTTATGCGGCCAGCGCACGGTGCGCAGCGCGCCGTGATCGAAGTACACGCTGCCGCCCGCCGCGACCGTTTCCTCCGTATAGCGGCGGCCATTGGCGGAACGCGCGAGCAGATCGTCGAACAGCACCATGTTCATCGCCTGCGCGAGTTCCGCGCGCGTCACGCTGCCGCTTTCCCACTCGTTCAGCACTTGCGGATGGTTCAGCGTCGTGAAGAGCCGCGCGGTTTTCTCCACGCCCAGCAGTTTCAGCAGCAGTTGTTCGACATTCGCATTCTTCTGGTTTCGCATCCGTATTCTCCACGCGCTATTTCGAGCACTCGCATCGAGGCCCGACGGTGCCGGCCGGCGCAAGCATGACACGCGACACGGCCTTATAACGGGCAAGATTATTCAAAACCCGCGGCGTCGCCGTAAAGCGAGATAAAATCGCCACTTGATGCGTTTTTGGAATTAACGTGCGAAAGTTCAAGATTCCCAACATGGGCGCGTTGCTCGCTTTCGAAGCCGCCGCGCGGCACGAAAGCTTCACGCATGCGGCGCGCGAGCTGTTCCTTACCGAAAGCGCGGTGTCGCGGCAGATCAATACGCTCGAAAGCAATCTCGGCGTGCGGCTGTTCGTGCGCGTCAAGCAGCGTGTGGTGCTGACGCGGGCGGGCAAGGTCTATAGCGCGCAGGTGCGGCGCGCGCTCGAACAGCTCGACCGCAACACACTGTCGATCATCGCGCACGGCAGCGGCGGCGGTTATCTGGAGCTCGCGGTATTGCCGACCTTCGCGTCGCAATGGCTGATTCCGCGCATGGCGGCGTTCAACGAACAATACCCTGACGTGCGTGTAAACATGGGCGTGCGCACCGCTACGTTCCCGTTCGCCGACACGCATTTCGAAGCCGCGATTCACTACGGCAAACCGACGTGGCCGGGCACATCGGCGGATTTTCTGTTCTGCGAGGAAGTGGTGCCGGTGTGCGCGGCGAATCTGCTGAAGCGACCCATCCGTAATGCCACCGAGCTGCTCAACTATCCGCTGCTGCATTCGACGACTCGCCCCGACGGCTGGGCGACATGGTTCGCGAGTCTCGGCGTCGACGACAACCGCACGATGCAGGGCGTGCGCTACGAACTCCACACGATGCTCATTAGCGCGGCCGCGGCCGGGCTCGGCATCGCGCTCGTGCCGCGCTTTTTCGTCGACAGGCAGCTCGAGCAGTTCGGCCTCGCGATTCCGTTCGATGCGCCCGCCGTCGCCGATGCGGCGTACTACCTCGTTTATCCGACCGAGCTGAGCCACGGCAAACCGCTCGCGAGTTTCCGCGAGTGGCTGCTGCGGGAGGCCGCCACGTATGGCGCGATTTTTCCGGAGTTGGCGCGGCGGCCCGCGGGCGCGTGATCGAAGGTGGGACTGAGCGGGTGATCAGCGGCCCTCGCGCGCCTGCGCGAGCGCGGCGAGATTACCTTCGCCGAAGCCGTGATGCCCCTGACGCTGCACGATCTCGAAGAAAATCTCGCCGGTGCGGCGGCGCACGAAGGTCTGGAAAAACAGCAGCGGCACGCCGTCCGCGCCGATTTCGCCATCGACGAGCACATGCGTGCGCCGCAGCCGCTCGACATCGAGCCCATGGCCCGGCAAACGGGCATCGAGCTGATCGTAATAGCGCGTCGGCGGCTCGACGAATTCGACGCCATTGGCAAGCAGCCGCTCGACGCACGCGAGGATATCGTCGGTGGCGAGCGCGATATGCTGCACGCCTTCGCCCGGATGGTCGGGCAGATATTCGTGCATCAGGCTGGTCCGGCGCGTGCCTTCCTCATAGAGCGGCACGCGGATCGCGCCGCACGGCGACACCATCACGCGAGATTCCGACGACACGTGCCAGTTCGCGTGCAGTTCATGAATCTCGCGGAAGTTGAGCAGGTCGCGATAGAAGTCGATCCATTCCTGCATCCGGCCTTCGCCGACCGTCTGCGTCAGATGATCGACCGCAATGAGGCCGCTGCCCGTATGCTTGAGATCGGCCTCGGCCGTGTCGATTTCGATCGGCCGGAAGTCGATGTCGAAGATCGAAATATCGCCGAGGCCGCCACGCTGGCCGCCGCGCCCGCGCCAACGGTCGACGAAATAGATATGCGAATCGCCGATGCCCTGGATCGCCGGAATCAGCAGCTCGCCCGCGCCGATGCGCTCACCTTCGAACTCCCATGCGCCGAGTTCCACCGCGCGCTCGAACGCGCGCTGCGCGTCGGCGACACGAATGCCGATCGCGCAGATGCCGACGCCGTACTCCTCCGCGTAGCGCGCGGCGAACGAATCGGGCTCCGCATTGATCAGGAAATTCATCTCGCCCTGGCGGTACAGCGTGACGTCCTTGCTGATATGGCGCGCGATCGCCTTGAAGCCGAGCCGCGTGAAGGTCTCGCCGAGCGCCCGCGGATCCTGCGCGGCGAACTCAACGAATTCGAGGCCGGCCGTGCCGAGCGGATTGTGCTCAGGCGCCGACACGGCGCGCTGCGCGGCCTCTGGAGTGGGCAAGTCGCTGGGCATGGCAATCTCCTTGTACGGTCTTTCGACGCGGCGGCCGGTCTTTGCGGGGTTCGGCGCCAACCGCTCCGGCCGCTCGCGATGAAATGCATGATGCGTGATCTGGCGTGATGTGCCGCGGCAAACGCGAGCTGCGACGGCTTTCGCACCGTGTTTGTACACCGGGTCGCGGGGCGTTCGCAACCGTCATTTTGTACCGGATGGTTCATATGCCGAATGGCGCGCGGTTCCGGCTAGGTTTCCGCCCGGTTCGGGCCGGCTCGTTGCCCGCGCCTTTTCGCGGCTTTACCCTCGGTTTTAGCGACGCTCTTGCCCGCGTCCTTACCCGACACTGCCGCCATCCTGTCACGCGCGACCTCGCGCACCGCCTCGATAAACGCGCGCCCCACCGCCGACGGCTGCGTGTCCGAACGGCGGATCAGGCCCACCGGTTCGCCGGTGCCGGCGGACGGCAGCGGCACGCGCACCAGCATGCCGTGCGCGAGCTCGTATTCGACCGCGCTCCGCGGCACGAACCACACCGCGCCGTTCTCGAGCGTCAGCGCGCGCCCCGTCGATACCGACAGCACCTCGACGAACGCCGACAACGGCGGCACGCCCCACGCGCCGAGCAGGCTCTCGGCCGACTGGCGGATCAGCGTGCCGAACGGCGGCAACACGATCGGAAACGCCTCGAGCGACGTAGCCGGCAACGCCGCCCCTTGCGCGAGCGGATGCCCGGCCCGCACGACCGCGATCAGCGGCTCGGTAAACAGTTGCTCGAAGCTCAGGCCCACCATCCGCTCCGGGTCCGCGAGACGGCCGATCGCGAATTCGATCGTGCCCGCTTTCAGGCGCTCGAGCAGCTCCGGGTTCGCGCCGGTCGCAAGCCGCACGATCACGCGCGGCCACTGCGCGGCGAACTGCCGGAGCACGGGCGGCACCAGCACCGCCGCGACGGTCGGCAGCACGCCGATTTCGAGCGTCGCCGCGGCCGCGCCTTCCGCGCGCGCGAGCAGATCGACGCCCTGGCGCAGCGCGCTCACGCAGGCGCTCGCATGCGGCATGAAAAGCTGCCCCTCGCGCGTCGGTACCGCGCCGTGACGGCCGCGCTCGAACAGCTTCACGCCGAGAATCGCCTCGAGTTCGGCGACCGTCTTCGATACCGCGGGCTGCGTGATGGACAGACTGTCCGCCGCCCGCTGGACGCTGCCGAACTGGGCGACGGCCAGAAAGCACTGGAGATGACGGAATTTGACGCGGCTATCCGCGAGGCTGCGTTGCATAACAGAAGGTTATACGAAAAGAGCGAAAACGTCATTTTGCATAACCGCTGGCTTTGGATAAAGTGCCTGTCATAACGTCGCACCCCACGATTCCTCCAACGGAGACACTTCATGGAAGATTCTTTCCTCACCAAGCGCGAGTTCGCGTCGCATCCCGAATACATCTATCCCCCGTACGGCTCGTCGGTCAAACGCGGCCCGTCGCGTCCGCTGATTCCGCTGAAGGAAAAGCTGCGCGACCAGCGCGTGCCGGTCTACGGCACCGAAGACCTCGGCGCGCTCGATCACGACCTGACGCGCAACGCGGTGCGCAACGGCGAGCCGCTCGGCGAACGCATCATCGTGACGGGCCGTGTGCTCGACGAAGGCGGCCGCCCGGTGCGCAACACGCTGGTGGAAATCTGGCAGGCCAACGCCGCCGGCCGCTACGTGCACAAGGCCGACCAGCACGACGCGCCGCTCGACCCGAACTTCCTCGGCGCGGGCCGCTGCATCACCGACAACGAAGGCCGCTACCGCTTTCTGACCATCAAGCCGGGCGCGTATCCGTGGGGCAACCATCCGAACGCATGGCGCCCGCAGCACATCCACTTCTCGCTCTTCGGCGATTATTTCGGCTCGCGTCTCGTCACGCAGATGTACTTCCCCGGCGACCCGCTGCTCGCGTTCGACCCGATTTACCAGGGCACGCCGGAGCATGCCCGTGAGCGCATGATCTCGAAGTTCTCGCTCGACATTACGGAAGAAGCCTATGCGCTCGGCTACGATTTCGACATCGTGCTGCGCGGCCCGAACGAAACCCCGATGGAGCGCTAAGCCATGACGACTCTCAAGCAAACGCCTTCGCAAACCGTTGGCCCGTACTTCGCCTACGGTCTTTGCCCGCAGCAATACGATTTCGACTACAAGAGCCTGTTCACGCCCGTGCTGGCCGAGCGCGAAGCGGCCGGCGAGCACATCTCGATCGTCGGCCAGGTGTTCGACGGCAACGGCAAGGTGGTCGGCGACGCAATGCTCGAAATGTCGCAAGTGGACGCGAACGGCCACTATCCGGAATCGCGCGACGACATCGCGAAGACCGGCTTCCGCGGCTTTGCGCGTGTCGGCACGGGCACGGATCCGCACAAGCGCTTTATCGTCGAAACGGTGAAGCCGGGCCGCGCGAATCCCGGCGAGGCACCGCACATCAATGTGATCCTGACGATGCGCGGCATGCTGCTGCACACGTTCACGCGCATCTACTTCGACGACGAAGCGCAGGCGAACGGAAGCGACGCGGTGCTGGCATCGGTGCCGGCCGAGCGCCGCGACACGCTGATCGCGCGTCGCGACCCGCATAACGCGGGTGTGTATCGCTTCGACATTCACATGCAAGGCGAGAAGGAAACGGTGTTTTTCGATCTGTGACGTATGACTATGGTGCGCGGTGGTGAAGCGATTCCGCGAAGCGCTTTTTTCTGAATTTCATATTGCTTTCACATAAACCGCGCATGATCCGTCGAGCGACTGGGTCGCGAAACTCCATGCAGTAAAAGTTGAGCCCGCCTTGCGCGGGCTTTTTTTTGCCCTGCTTTGCCCCCGCTGCTTTTGCCTCTGTCAGCGCGTCCGGCCGAACCCGCCTATTTCAACGAACAGCGCAGCCAGCGGCTGATCCTCACCACGTCGGCGATATGATCGCGCGGACCGGGCGCCCCCAGCACGACGATATCGATCGGGCGGCCATGCACGAGCATCCGCATCACCACGCAATGGCCGGCCTCGTTGATGAAGCCGGTTTTCTGCAGCACGATTGCGCTGTCGCCGGCTCTTACCAGCGCGTCCGAGTTGTGATAGCTGAGGCTCCCGTGGCCGGGCCAGACGACCTGCGAACGGTCGGTCGAATAAGCGCGAATCAACGGATAGCGGCTCGCCGCGGCCACCAGCAGCGACAAATCCCGCGCGGTCGAAACGTTCTGCGGCGACAGGCCCGTACCGTTGACGAAGTGCGTATGCCGCATGCCGAGCGCACGCGCCTTCGCATTCATCGCGGCGACGAAGCCTGGCCGGCCGCCGGCGTAATCGCGGCTGAGCGCGGCGGCGGCCCGGTTCTCCGACGACATCAGCGCGATATGCAGCATGTCGTGACGCGACAGCCTCGAGCCGACGCTCAGGCGCGAACCGGTGAATTTGTCGAAGTCCCGATCCTGCGGCGTGACGTCGAGCGGAGCGTTCAGCGGACGCTTTGCGTCGAGCGACACGACCGCCGTCATCAGCTTGGATATCGACGCGATCGGTAGCACTCTGTCGGCCTGCTTCGCGGTGAGCACCGTCTGCGTCCGTTCGTCGACAACATAGATGGCTTTTGAGCGCAGCAACGCGCGCGATCTGCGTGTATAGCCGCAGCGTGCCAGCAGATGCGGCTGCCGCACCACCCGTGCAGCCTGACGGCCGGATCGGGAGCCGAGCCTCGCGACGTGCATCGGACGCTCTGCATGGGCGACGCGCTTGCGCTTATGAACGGCCCGCCGCCGGGGCTTGGCGGCAGTTCGATGTTTCGCGCTGGACGGATGCTTCGCGGTCGATGCGGCGCGCGCCGGCGAATGCGGTGCTAATGGAAGGGGCGCGGTTTCACGAGCCACGCAGAGCGACCCGCCGACGTTCAGCCACAGCAGGCCGAACAACGCGACATAGCGAACGCACGCAAGGAAACGATGAGCGGGAAATACGGATGCAGAAGTTCGACGACTGTCCGGCATGCAGCTTCCAGTTCTGTGCCGCGCGAATCAGAACGAAGCAGATACGACGCAGGCAACGACCCGCCGATGTTAAGACAGATCGCATATGCGATCAACGGCAAATACGCACGTTTGCCGATCAGCACGCTGCACGAGCACAGCGTGCAATGTGATCAGCAGCGGAAATGGTCGATGCTCTGCCCGGCGTGAATCGCGCGCGCAAGCCACGCGGGTTTATCGCCGTAACCGTCCCACGTATTGCCGAAAGCGTCGCGGTACAGCACCGCGCGCACGGCATTCGCATCGGCCTCGAGCGATTCCGCGAGTGCTTCCATCGTGATGCCGTATTGGTCCATGCGGTGGCGGATCCACGCGATCATGCGCTCGCGCACATTCTCATCGAATTCGAACAGCCGTTGTTGTCCTTCTCGCTCTTTCATAACGTAGGGATGTCGCAGCTCGTGCTGGCGTTAAACAAACGGGGATTTAGCAAAACGACGCGAAGCCGATACGTAATTCAAAGGGAACGGAGGCAATTCGAATGCGTGGCAGCACGCCCGATGCGTAAATACCCGCACCCGGAAAACATGCCTGTTAAATCCTGAATTAAAGCGCCCTGACCAGCCGGGGCGCCGGAATCAAGCCAATTCGCCAGCCGGCAGTTCGAATTGCGCCCGCGTTTCGCCTCGTTGTTCCGAGGGAGAGCTTCAGCGTATGGACGGGCATTCTAGCATTCAATTTCTTTGGTCCGCAGCAACGGATTTTTTCTAATAGCGTTTATTGCGAGGCTTACGGCTTTTTCAGTATTCGTGGCTTCAGCGGCGCAATTGGCGGACAATGCGATGCTCGCCAGAAAGATCTGGTATCGGCCCGTCAAGTCATGTTTCATTGACGGCCGCCCCTCCAGGAGACAAGACAATGCCCGCCTCGACCGCCATCCTCACGATCCTCGCCGCGCTGCTGCTAGGCGCGATGAGTCCCGGACCGAGCTTCGTCATCGTCGCGCGCAACGCGATCGGCCTGTCGCGCGGCGACGGCCTTGCGACGGCGCTCGGCATGGGCATCGGCGGCGTGTTCTTCAGCGGCATCGCGCTGCTCGGCCTCTATACGCTGCTCGCGACGGTCGAATGGCTGTATGTCGGCCTGAAAGTGGCCGGGGGCGTCTACCTGATCTACCTCGCGTCGAAGATCTGGCGCGGTGCCGCGAAACCGCTAGCATTCAAGGCCGAGCAAAGCGGCGCCGGCAACCCGCGCAAATCGTTCTGGATCGGCCTGAGCACGCAGCTCAGCAATCCGAAAACGGCTGTCTATTACGGCAGTATTTTCGCGGCGCTGCTGCCGCAGCATCCGCCGGTGTGGTGCTACTTCGCGCTGCCGCCCGCGATCTTCGCGATTGAAGCGGGCTGGTACACGATCGTCGCGTTGTGCTTTTCGAGCAAGCGTCCGCGTGAAATCTATCTGCGCTGGAAGGCGTGGATCGACCGCATCGCCGCGAGCGCGGTGACCGCGCTCGGCTTGCGGCTGATCCTGAATGCGCACAAGGTAGGGATCTGACGGCGCGTGCGTTCGCGTTTGGTTCACGGGATGCGCAGCCTGCTGAACGACCCGGACGCCGCGCGTGACCGCGTTACCCTTTCCCCTCCGCATTGATCCGCGCCCGCAATTCGAACTTCTGGATCTTCCCCGTCGAAGTCTTCGGCAATTCGCCGAAGCGCACCGCCTTCGGCAATTTATAGCCGGCGAGAAACAGCCGGCAGTGCGCGATGATTTCCTCCTCGGTCGCCCGCGCGCCTTCCTTCAACTCGATGAACGCGCACGGCACCTCGCCCCACTTCGGATCGGCCATCGCGACCACCGCCGCCACCGACACCGCCGGATGCCGGTACAGCGTGTCCTCGACCTCGATGCTCGAGATGTTCTCGCCGCCCGAAATGATGATGTCCTTGCTGCGGTCGCGGATGCGGATATAGCCGTCGGCCGTGCGCACGCCGAGATCGCCGGTATGGAACCAGCCGCCCGCGAAGGCCGCTTCGGTCGCGCGTTCGTTCTTCAGATAGCCCTTCATGCAGATGTTGCCGCGGAACATGATCTCGCCGAGCGTTTCGCCGTCGTCCGGCACCGGCGCGAGCGTGTTCGGATCGAGCACCGCGACCGCCGCCTGCAGGTGATAGCGCACGCCCTGCCGCGCGGTCAGATCGGCGCGGGTGTCGTCGTCGAGCGCGTCCCACGCGTCCTGTTTCGCGCACACGGCCGCCGGCCCGTAGGTTTCGGTCAGCCCGTACACGTGCGTCAGATCGAAGCCGATTTCCTTCATCTTCGCGATCACGGCGGCCGGCGGCGCGGCGCCCGCGACCATCGCCGATACGCGATGCGTGATGCCGTCGCGCCACTGGGCCGGCGCATTCGCGAGCGCGCTCTGCACGATCGGCGCGCCGCAATAGTGCGTGATGCACTCGCGTCGAATCAGCTCGAACACGGTCTTCGCGTCGAATTTGCGCAGGCAGACGTTCACGCCCGCGCGCGCGGCGACGGTCCACGGAAAGCACCAGCCATTGCAGTGGAACATCGGCAGCGTCCACAGATAGACCGCATGCTTCGGCATGTCCCATTCGAGGATATTGCTGAGCGCATTCAGATATGCGCCGCGGTGATGATAGACGACACCCTTCGGATCGCCGGTCGTACCCGACGTGTAGTTGAGCGCGATCGCATCCCATTCGTCGGCGGGCTGCGTCCATTCGAAAGCGGGGTCGCCGCTTTGCAGGAACTGCTCGTAGTCGGTCGCGCGGATGAATTGCGCGGCGTCGGCGGGCAGCGCGTCGGCCACGCTGATGATGCGCAGGTCGGGAAATTCGAGCGCCGCGCGATGCGCGAATTCGCCGTATTCGGTATCGACGATCAGCGCCTTCGCCTCGCCGTGGCGCAGCATGAACAGCAGCGATGCGACGTCGAGTCGGGTATTGAGCGTGTTGAGCACGGCGCCGGCCATCGGCACGCCGAAGTGCGCTTCGACCATCGGCGGGATGTTGGGCAGCAATGCGGCGACCGTATCGCCACGCCCGATGCCGGCCTGGCGCAGCGCGCTCGCGAGCCGCCGGGCGCGTTCGTCGGTCTCGCGCCAGGTGCGGCGAATCTCCCCGTGGACGACCGCGAGCCGCTCGCCATACACTTGCGCTGCGCGCACGAGGAAGTCGATCGGCGTCAACGGGACGTAGTTGGCCTCGCGCCGCTCGAGACCTTCGTCGAACATATGCTGTGTCATTGCATCGTCTCCTGGGGCGCGGGCCGCGCCGATGATTGTTCTGACTGGAAGCCGTTCTGATGGAAAGCCTAGCAATTGTCATCGCGAACTGTCTGTCATTCAAATGACAGAGTAAGGCGCATCCAGGATCCGGACCAGAGCCGAAGCGGCCCGGCCGGAACCGCTCCCCAATCGCCGCTTATCGCCTATCGCTTATGAACGACGCCCCCTCCATCGCCCGCGCCGACAGCCGCCCGCCCCAGCGCGTCGCGCCCGCCGGGCTCGCGCGGCTCTTCGCGGCCTGCGCGTGGTTTCGCGCGCTCGCCGCGGAGCACCAGGCGCTCGTGCTCGCCAGCGCGCACGCGGAGCATCTGGAAGGCGGGGCGTGGATCGCGCGCCGCAATGAACCGTCTGATTATTGGATCGGCGTGCATACCGGGCTCATCAAGCTCGCCATCTATAACGCGTCGGGCCGCAGTTGCACGCTGTCGGGCGTGCCGCCGGGCGGGTGGTTCGGCGAAGGCAGCGTGATCAAGCGCGAACTGCGCAAATACGACGTGGCGGCGATCCAGCCGTCGCTCGTGATGTTCGTGCCGTCCGCGACCTTCCATGCGCTGCTCGAATCGAGCCTGCCGTTCACGGGCTTCGTGATCCGGCAACTGAACAACCGGATGGGTGAATTCATCGCGTCGATCCAGAACAGCCGGCTGCTCGACGTGGACGCGCGCGTCGCGCAGTCGCTCGCGCAATTGTTCAACCCGGACCTCTATCCGGACACGGGCCGCACGTTCACGATTTCACAGGAAGAAGTCGGCCTGCTCGCCGGCGTGTCGCGCCAGCGGATCAATCAGGCGCTGCAAAACCTCGAAAGGCTGCGGATTCTGCGTCTGTCGTATAACCAGATCGACGTGCTCGATCTCGAGCGTCTATGCGCGTTCGGGCGCGAACAGATCTAGTGGGATGCGCCACATGCGGCGAATCCGTGTTCCTCAGGTCTCGGCGACCTGGCCGGCGCGCACGCCGCCCCTGCGCGTCGTGCGCATTTCGAGCGCCGCGTCGGTCTTGAACAGCGTGAACATGATCTCGGTCAGCACGCCCGACTTTTTCCAGCGCAGATAGTAGCGATGCGCAGTCTGATACGGCACGTAGTGATCGGGCATCGCGCTCCACGGCGCACGCGTGCGCAGCACCCACATCACACTGTCGAGCACGCGGCGAAGATCGATCGGCGGACGGCCGCGACGCGGTCCGTCGTTCAGTGTTTCGGGCAGCAGCGGCGCGACACGTTGCCATTGCTCATCGGTTAACTCCTGAACGACCGGCCATGTCGCGGCGGATTCGGAAGAAAGAGTATTCATGCATCAAAGCGCGCACGCGCCAAACGCGTGCTGGTGTCGCCGTATAAATGGTGTCCATACAACAATTATTCGAGACTACTCGAAGCGAGCTTGGGTAAAGGTCAATTCTTGTCAACGAAGCAATGACCAATTGTCAAAGACCGCAATACGTTGCCGCGCCGAAGTGTGGGAGGCGCAGCATGGACCGTGATCCATCCATCATCGGCACGCCGAGCGCCGGCCGGTTTGCCGCGAGCATAAAAAAAGGTGCCGCGAACGGCACCTTCTGGTACTACAGGAGCTTCTGCTGAAGCTTAGAAGCGGTGACGCAGACCGACCGTAGCCGCCGTCTGGTTCTTCGACGACGAGGTCGGGATCGAGTTGTCGCCGCTGTAGATCGAAGCCACGCCGCCGTCGCCCATGGCGTGCTGGTACACAGCCTGAGCGTAGACGTCCGTGCGACGCGACAGCGAGTAGTCAGCCTGCAGGCCGATCTGGTGGTAACGGGTCTTCATGTCGTTGCCGTCGCCATTGATGCCGTAGCCGCGTGCGTCGGTGAACGTGTACGCAACGCCCAGGCCGAAAGCCGGGGTCACGTTGTACTTGCCGTTGATTTCATAGTTGTTGGTGTGGCCTTGACGCTGACCCGGTGCCGCGCCGACCAGGTTGTCGACGCGCGATTGCGTCCATGCCACGCCGACCAGTGCCGGACCGAAGCCGTACGAAGCCGCCGCGCCGAACTGACGCTGACGGAAGTCGCCGGTCAGAACGCCCGAGGTGTTCGCCAGAACGCCGTCCGACGCGCCGCTTGTGTTAGCAGCCGGGTTGTTCTGCTGTGCATAGGCAGCACCGACGTGCAGGCCTTGCCACTGGTATGCGGCGCCCACGCTGTACTGGCGGTTGTTTGCGAATGCGCCAGCCTGGTTCGAGAAGCCGTACGTGCCGCCGAACGTGAAGCCAGCGTAGTTAGCGCTCGAGTACTTGATCGAGTTGTTGACCGACAGACCGCCGTTGGTGTTCAGGTTGTCGTTGTTGAACGGGTGCGCGAAGTACGTGCCGCCCCAGCTACCCGTCGCGGTCAGCGGTGCGAGATAGTCCTGCACTGCGTCGTACTGGCGACCCAGCGTGACCGTACCGAATTGCTCGCTCGACAGACCGACGAACGCCTGACGGTTGAACATGCCGTTGTTGTTAGCGAACTTGCCGTTGTTGATGTTGAAGCCGCTTTCCAACGTGAAGATTGCCTTCAGGCCGCCGCCCAGGTCTTCCGAACCACGCAGGCCGAACATGCTCTGGTTGATGCCGCCGCTGCCTGCTGCCCACTTGGAGTTGTGGTCAACGTTGCTCGTGTACGTCAGGCCCGCGTCCAACAGACCATACAGGGTCACGCTGCTTTGTGCGTGAGCGACCGAAGCGAACGATGCGGCAGCCGCGACGACGATGAGACTCTTTTTCATGGGAACTCCAATTCGAAAAATTTATACGGGGAGCGGAACCTGCCTCCGCAGCGGATGCACCGCATCTGCCGCCGCCCCGCTGGCCGAACCGGGCGGATCAGCGGGACACCCTTGAAACGAAGCGTGAGTGTAGGGGGACACCCTAGTAGCAGCGCCGACAAATCACACAACAGGATTTTTCGAATTCCGCAACAATCTTCGGCAGGAATGACCTAAGTGATTGTTTTTCCATCATTTATTGCAAAATCAACGCAAGGCGCGATGATCCCATTCAAATGAAATTTGCAATCTTTCAATATTCAAAGTTGTGCGTTTGCAACATCAATTTAATACGGGTGATGTAATCGGGTCGGAACAATTAAGGAATAAATTACGGTTATTTTTGTAATGGGACGATTGAAAGCAATGCTTTCGGTGCCGACTGGAATTTAGTTCCGACATGCGGGGAACTTAATGGAGTCGACGCTGTCATTTCCGCGCACCCCATTCGGTGAATGGGCTTTCTATAGCGTGATTAACTCTTTTCACCATTACGCTGATTATTCTGCGAAATTGCTATTTATCAGATTCACTCGATAACCCGGTCAGCCTCACAGCTCAAGGCTCTCCGTCTGCAATACCTGAAACTACCGTCGATAAAAAATCCGCCTCGATGGCGGCGTTCCGGATTCTCACTTCAGCTTGCGTACTCGCCGGCGCTTTTATGAGATGCCTGTGCATCGCGAAGAAGCCTTCAGCACGGGCGTTGTCCGGAGGTGAATTGCGGCGCCGGCCGCCGCGTGACAAAACCCGTGCTGAAAGCGGCAGGCAAATATCAATAAGCCTGCCGTATTCATTTAACGGCCCGGTTGTCCTCTTTTTTCACACCGGAGTTTCCCTGATTCCGCCAGATTCCAGCTTATGAACTCTGCCGGGAGCGCCTGAGCGCCTCCTCGTCCTCCGGAGAGGCGCCGGGTGCGAGCGGGTCGGTTTCGGGCGGCGTATCCGGCAATGGCCGAGGCTGCTCGTCGGGTTCGTCGAGCGGCTGGTTGGCGGGGTCGGCGACGGGGTCGATGGTCGGATCGGTTTGCATGGCGGGTGTCCAGATGAACGGGAAGGTCTCCCATCGCCGGATGCGCGCAACAGCTATTCCCGATTGCCGATCGGCCAGCGCCTGTTCATGCTAATAACGGGTTTGCGCCAGCATGCGCGCAACGGCTCAACTCCCGCCGTCATCGCATGTAGAAATTGCGCCGCCTCGAAACGAAATTTTCAACGCCCGACGTCTCAATGACGATCGAGCCTCGTTGCCTCGTCGGACGATACCGTCAGAAACGGCTCCAGCCCGAACAGCCACGCAAAGCAGAACGCAACTCGCGTCAGCGCTCGTGCCGGACGTCGCCGCACATTTTCGCCGGCGTCATCGAGAAGCGCCCCCGGCAGTGGTTGAGGCTGGGCAAATTCGGCAGCGGTGCGGTCGGATCGCATGATGGTTCTCGTTATTGATATGGTGTGGAGGCCGACCTGTTGCAAACGACATGCCACTCTCGCGGCACGGAATTCGTACCGTTTGGAAACGAGACTATCGCCATGGCAGATCCCGCTCTGTGCGCTGGGCCGCCAAACAGCGTGCTAAACAGCACGCCGGACAGAAAGGGGAAAGCGCACATGAGCGCAGAGCCGCCGACCTCGGCGGCGTACGCGGAATGAAGCCCGCGCAATGCGGCGAGCGAGAAGCGGCTTACAAGACGCGGCGCTTGAAAGACGGAGCCGCCACACCTTCGATCATGACGTTCACGCATGCCGGCAGCTTCGAACCCTGTGCCTGCGTGACCGCGTCTCTCATATCTTCGGCATGTTCGACGACAGCACCCCATCCACCAAAAGCCTCGCTCACACGATCGTAGCGTGTGGGCAGCAGCTCGCAGCCGTTCAGCCGCTCGGGGCCATAACATCGCAACTGGATCTGATACTCGGCGTTCCAGCGCGCATCGTTGCCAACCAAGGCGACAAAGGGCAACCCGTAACGCACGGCGGTATCCATTTCAGCCGCGTGAAACCCGAAAGTGCCATCCCCCATCACGGCAACGACTGGCGCGTCCGGGTACGCAATGCGCGCGGCCAGCGCGAACGGAAGCGCGGCGCCAATCGCCCCTGCAACCCCGTTGATGACACGATTGGGCGCATGCAGGCAAGCTTGCGCCCATTGCCCGAACTCGCCGCCATCGGAGATGAAAACGGCATCGGGATGGCTGTCCAGCAGAGTCTGGAACGGCGCGAGTGCCTGAACAGGATGAATACGCTTTTCCAGCGACGATGACGCTGTACTCCATTGTTCGGGCCGCCATGTAATCGCGTCCTGCACGTCACGCGCCCATCGTTCGTCGGCCGTCCGGGCGTCGCCGCGAATCGCGGCCAGCATTTCGAGCGCAGGGAAACTATCCGCGACAGCCGTTCCGATCAGGCGCTCCCCCACGGCGCGACGCGTGCGCGCAATCTCCTGAGGCTCCGGATCGATTTGCAGAAACGTGCAGCTCGGCGAAAACGCGGGCGATCTTCCGAATGCCAGCGTGAAATCCATCCGCTTGCCAAGCAGCATCACGCGGTCAGCCTGCGCGAGGACTTCAGCGAAAGCCCCGAGACTCGGATCGTTGATTCCCCGCGGACTCTCCATTGCAATGACCGGCACGCCAAGTGCCGCCGCGAGCGTGTCGATCCGCTCGCGGCCGGCGCGGGTCATGCACGCCGGACCCACCAGGATCAGCGGACGCGATGCGCCGGCGAGGCTCGCGGCCAGGCGCTTTGCCGTTGTAGCGTCAAGCAGTTGCCTGAACGGCAAAAAGCGGTCGGCATTCACTTCTTCGGGCATCAGAGATGCGCCTTCCAATACGTCGGTCGGAAGGCTCAAATGAACGGGCCCGGGCCGTCCGGACTGGGCGACGCGCATTGCCTCGACAACCTCATCGGCCAGAGCATGGGGATGCCGTGCCGTGGCCGCCATCTTGACCAATGGCGCCGCGACATCCGCCTGACGCATTTCCTGGAAAGCGCCCATGCCCAACTGATCGTGGGGAGCATGCCCGGAGAGAAGCAGCACCGGCGATTCCGCCATCTGAGCCGTATAGAGCGCCGAAACCGCGTTCGCGTGACCGGGACCACCGGTCACCAGCGCGACGCCGACCTTACCCGTCAACCGTGCATAGGCGTCTGCCATATGCACTGCCGCTGCCTCATGGCGCGTGTGGAACAACTCGATTCCCGCGCCAATGCAAGCGTCGAACACCGGCATGATGTGGTTGCCCGACAGAGTGAAGACATGCTTCACCCCTGCCTTCGACAACGTCTTTACCAGCGTGTCGGCGCCGCGGCTTGCAATCGACATTGCGATCTCTCCTGTTCAGAACGTTTTGATTTCCGCATTTCATTGATCGAATTGATTATTCGCGTCATCCATCACGGTGAAAAGTCAGTAATTCTTGAAGTCAACAAAAGATTCTCTTCTTCTCGCGCATCGACGATGCGCCGACACCCATGTTTTCCCTGATGGCAATCAGAAGGCTAACACACTACATTGCGATTCATACATATGAGTTGTATGAGTATATCGAGCAGACCATGCTCTCCGCGGGCCGCGGGTCCGCGCCGGTTGTACAGCAGAATTCCATTCGTAATGCTTCTTTCGCCCAGCCACCACGCACGAGCCGGGCAACGTAGCTGACCCACGTACTCCCCAGACGTCATGCGCCGGGCTGCGCGCCGGCTGTCAATCGCTCCAGGCGGCGGAGGTGTGCATTGAACCGCGGACTTTCTTTCAGCAAGGATTACTACGCCGGCGCACTGATGGTCGTGATCGGCGTGAGTGCCGCGTACGCCGGCATGTCTTATGACGTTGGAACGTTGACGAGCATGGGGGCGGGTTTCTTCCCCGTAGCCGTGGGCACTCTTCTGGCTTTTGTCGGCATTCTGATTGCCACGCTGGCGAGGGATCTGCCCAAAGCGGCCTCCAACCCGACGGACCCGCATTCGCGACTGCCCGACCTGCGCGGCGCCGTCTGCATTATCGCGGGCACGCTGGCCTTCATCCTGATCGGCAAGTACGGCGGCCTGCTTCCCGCTACGTTCGCGATCGTGTTCATTTCCGCGCTCGGAGACCGAACCAATACCCTGTTTCGCGCAGCCGCGTTGTCGATCGTCATGTGCGCGATCGCCCTCGTTGTCTTCTCGTGGGCGCTAAAACTTCAGTTGGCGCCGTTTGCCTGGGGATAGTAAGCAACATGATCGAACAATCCTTGCATGACCTCCTTTACGGCTTCTCGGTTGCGCTTCAGGGCTCCAACCTGATGTGGTCGTTCTTCGGCGTCCTCGTGGGCAACATGGTAGGCGTGTTGCCGGGCATGGGGGCGCTTTCGGCGATTTCCATACTGCTGCCGCTTACCTATGTGATGCACCCGGTCCCGGCGATACTGATGCTCGCCGGTATTTTCTACGGATCACAATACGGCGGCGCGATCGGCGCCATTCTGCTCAATCTCCCGTCTCACCCTCCCCATGCGATTACCTGCCTCGACGGATATCCGATGGCGAAGGCAGGCAGAGGCGGCGCGGCGCTCGGCATCACGATGTTGAGTTCATTCTTTGCGGCGTCCACCGGTATCATCCTCATGATTTTCGCTTCTCCATTGCTCACCGCAATGGCATTCAAGTTCGGTCCCGCGGAAATCTTCTCGGTCATGTTGCTGGGTCTTCTCGCCGGCTCGACGATGTCGAGAGGCTCCGCGCTGAAGGGCGTAGCCATGACGCTTTTCGGCCTGCTTTGCGGCATGGTCGGCACCGATGTCAATACGGGCACGTTCCGCTTTACCTTTGGCCTGACCGACATGAACGATGGGCTTGAACTGGTCGCTATCGCCATGGGTCTCTTCGGTCTGGCCGATTTCCTTTGCAACGTCAACAGGATGCAGGTATCAGGCAAGTCGCTCAACGTGCGCTTCAAGGACATGCGTCCCACGCGCGAGGAACTCAAAGCCACGTTCTGGCCAATGACGCGAGGGACGGCCGTGGGCGCGCTGTTCGGGGCCATGCCGGGAACCGGCCCGACGATCACGACATTCGTCGCGTATGCGCTCGAGCGCAAGCTCTCGAAGCATCCCCAGGCATTCGGGACCGGCGTGATTGCTGGCGTCGCGGCACCCGAGGCGTCGTCGCACTCGAAAACACAGGTCGACTTCATCCCGACGATGAGCCTCGGCATACCCGGCGATCCGGTCATGGCGCTGATCCTGGGCGCGCTCATTATTCAGGGTATTACGCCCGGTCCGCAATTGATCTCCGAGCACCCGGATATCTTCTGGGGACTCATTGCGAGTTTCTGGATCGGGAATATCCTTCTCGTTCTGCTGAATGTGCCGATGATAGGCGTGTGGGTCAAATTGCTCAGGCTACCCTATCGCTATCTCTTTCCTTCCGCGATGTTCTTTATTGCGGTTGGCGTGTTCAGCACACAGAACAGCCTCTTCCAGGTGTGGCAGGTTCTGGCGTTCGGCCTTCTCGGCACCGTCTTCAACTACCTTGGCTTCTCGGTTGCGCCCATCCTGCTTGGCTTCGTCCTCGGACCGATGATCGAAGAGAACTTTCGCCGTGCGCTGCTGATCTCGCACGGGAATATGTCCATATTTATCGATCGGCCCATCAGTCTCGGATTCCTTGTCGCATCCCTGTTGCTCGTCGTGATGGTCACGTTGTCCGCACAGCGAAACCGCCGCCGCACGAACAAAGCGGAACGCGTAGGTCCGGGTGAATCACGCGCCGAAATGCCGAGGGCAAGCAGCGATTGATCCTTCGGTTCCTTCCAACGAATTCAACACCTGATCGCCGATCGATCGTGCGCTAACTTCAGCAAGGCCGCTGCGTTCGTGATGCGACGTCGAAGATCGGCCGGTGAAATGAAAAAGCCCGCCAGGATATTGCATCCGGCGGGCTTAAAGGAACCAGAACTGAAGGAACAACCGGGAGTCGGCTTTGCACCGCGCCGCACTTCAATTTGCAGTGATATGGCTCGTACTGACGACTTTTTGCCATTTCGCCGATTCGGAGGCGATCCTGCTCTGCAGTTGCTGAGGCGTGTCGCCCACCGGGTCCATACCGAGCACCGCCAGGCGTTGGCGAGTATCAGGCTGGGAAAGCACCTTCACGGTGTCTTGCTGAATCTTGTTGATGACGTTCGCAGGCGTACCGGCGGGCGCCACGAGTGCGAACCAGCCCGTCACATTGAAACCGGGCAGACCGGCTTCGCTCACCGTTGGAATATCGGGCCACGCGCCTGAACGACGGTCGCCGGTCACGG
The DNA here is from genome assembly GCF_047605525.1 of Paraburkholderia sp. GTDB lineage: Bacteria > Pseudomonadota > Gammaproteobacteria > Burkholderiales > Burkholderiaceae > Paraburkholderia. The sequence goes on from NZ_JASGFN010000020.1 coordinate 50,634, forward strand.
CGAGCACCTTGATCGTCTTGCCCTTCATGAAGGGCATGGCCGCGGCGATGTTCGGCAACACGACCTGTACGCGATCCGCCATCAGATCGTTCAGCGCAAGCACCTCGCCCTTATACGGCACGTGAACCATCGGAATGCCCGCCGCTCCCGCAAAGGCTTCATCGGCCATGTGAACCTGACTCCCGATGCCGGCCGAACCAAAGTTCAGTTTTGGATGTTGCGTTTTCCCATACGCAATCAGTTCTTTTACATTCGAAATGGGCAGAGACGGCGCAACGGCAACGACCATCGGATTACTTGCCACCGTCGTGATATAGCTGAAATCCTTGCCCGTATAAGGCAGCTTTTTGTAAATGTACTGGTTGACGGTGAACATGCTCCCCGAAGCCAGCATCAATGTGTAACCGTCAGGGGCGGACTTCGCCTCGACTTCAGCGGCGATCATGCCACCCGCACCCGGGCGATTGTCTATTATCACGGACTGCTTCCATAACATCCCCAATCCCTGGCCGATCGTGCGGGCCAGCACATCAGTCGAACCGCCTGCCGAAAAGGGAACGATGATCCGGATCGGCTGGGTGGGCCAGGCGTCTTCTGCATGAGCGATCGACTGCGTTTGCAGGACGGCGGAAAGCGCGGCGGCGAGCACCAGCCCGCGCCTGAGCGTACGAACGAGATTGGGGGGCATTATGTTGTCTCCGTTTGAAATAGGGTGGATCGGCGCGGGCTCGATTCAAGCTGGACCGCAAAGCAGTTTCTGGAAATGGGCTTGCCACGCGGCACCCCTCATTCCGCCATCTGCTCGCAAAGAATCGTCTCTCCCGGCCGTACCCGGCTAAATATCACTGGCTCCTGTTTGATCTCGACTTCTCCTTCACGTTTCTGAATCGTCGTGTAAGCGGACATCTCCAGATCGCCGGCCTCCGGAAAATCTTCGCGGAAGTGAGCGCCCCGAGAATTCTCGCGGGATATCGCCGCTTCAGTGATGATCTGGCTAACTGAAATCAGGTTCTTCAGGTTCAGCCAATCGTGCCACTGTGCGTTGAATGTGCGCGTGCCGTCCACGACACCGGTCAGCAACAGGCGTTCGTAAAGCTTGCCCAGGATCTTCCGTGCCCGCAACAGTCCGTCGCGATCGCGAATAATGCCGACATTCGTCCACATGCATTCATAGAGTGATTCGCGAATGTCCTCGAGGCCCTTTCCGTTTCTGGAAAATGGTGCTTCCGCATCCTTTATTGCGCCTTCGATGGCAAACGGATCGGGTTCCCGAAACTGACCTTGCGCTTTTACCCACTTCGCCATGTTGTCGCCCGCAATTCCACCGAATACCGTGGAATTCGCCACACCGTTGCCGCCCAGCCGATTCGCTCCGTGCACGCCACCGGTGTCCTCTCCCGCGGCGAAGAGGCCGCTGAGTTCGGTACTACAGTCGGTGCGGAACGTGACGCCGCCCATCATGTAGTGCGCGGTTGGCACCACTTCGACGAGCCCGCCCGCGAGATCGAACCCGCAGTCCGCGCAACGCTCCACCATGCCCTTGAACTGCTTTCGGACCTTGTCGGGGCCGAGATGGCTCATCTGGATGTACACCCCGCCATTGGGCGAAGTCCGCCCCGCGCGCATTTCAGAATAGATGCCGCGCGAAACGATGTCGCGCGTCGCGCGCTCGCCGCGCTTGTCATAGGTATCCATGAATCGCTCTTTCGAGCCATTCAACAATTGCCCGCCCGCACCGCGCAATCCTTCTTCGAGCACGGTTCCGGTCATACGCGTATGACTGCCGGCAAGCAGCCCCGTAGGATGAAACTGCACCATTTCCATATCGCGGAGCGTGAGGCCCGCGCGCAGCGCCATCGCGAGTCCGTCGCAACTCTTGTCCCCCGACGGCGTATGGAACTTGTACATCGTCGGACCGCCCCCCGTTGCGAGCAGTACCGCCCTCGCCTGCACGAATATGAACTTGCCGGTCCGCATGTCGATCATCAACACACCGGCGATGTGTTTGCCGTCGGCGGTTTTGATCAGTTCGACGGCTCTGTGCTCCTCGAGGCGGTTGATACCGCGGCTCCATACCTGCTCGGCCAGCCGGTTGATGATCTCGATTCCGGTCAGATCGCCCTTGTGGACTGTCCTGTCGAACGTCTGGCCCGCAAACGCTTTCTGATGAATCGACCCGTCGGGATTACGGTCGAAAAAGCAGCCGAGCTCGTTTTCGAGTTCGCGCACGCGCTCGACCGCCGTATTCACCAGTGCCCACGCAAGGTCCTGGTTGGCCAGCCATTTGCTCCCTTCGATCGTGTCCATGAAGTGACGCTCCACGGAATCACCCGGAGCCAGCGCGACGTTATAGCCGCCCTGCACCATGCGTGTGCAGCCGCATTTCCCGAGCAGCCCTTTCACCGCAACGGTGATCGAGAGGTCCGGCGCCTGCCCGTGCGCATGAAGCGCGGCAAACAGACCGGCGCCACCCGATCCCAGAATCAGGATATCCGTCCTGATGCGCTCGATATTCATCTTGCGTGTACTCCCAGACGTTCGAGCACTTCGGCTCGCCGCGCGGCGGTGTCGCCCTTGACTTCGTCGTACAGACTGCCGCCGTGGCTGTCCATGGCCACGAGCAGCGGACCGAAGCCCTTGATCCTGAATTTCCACAGCGACTCCGGATTGAGATCGTCCAGATCGACGGCTTCGATCTTCTCGATCCAGGTCGTTTCGAGCGCTGCGGTGCCACCGATGATTGCCAGGTAGACGCCGCCGAGATCCTGGAACGCCGACTTCGATCCTTCGCGCAGGCCGCCTTTTCCGACGATCATGCGCACGCCGTACTGTTCCATCAATGGGCGCGTGAAGCGCTCCATGCGGTCCGACGTGGTCGTGCCGATGCAGACCGGCTGATATCCCGCCGGGAATTCATCGCTCGGCGCGACCTTGCGCACGTTGGGCGCAGTGTGAATGACAGCGTGACCTCGAAGGTCGAATTCCGTCGTGCGCCCCTTGTCGAACAGATGGATCTGCGTCGCGTCGCGGATACCGAAAAGCGTCTGATGCAAGGTCACCGTATCGTTCACTCGCAACCTGCGGATCTGTGACTCGTCGACAGGCGTGTGGAGGTCATAGTGAGCCATTTCAGAATCCGTAAGTGAGACCGTCTGTGGTAAGCAGTGCCTTCGCACGCCGCGCGGAGTGACATTGCATGTTGACCGCAATGGGATTCATCGTGATGTGCGTCGACGCCAGTTCGATATGCACCGCAAACGCCGTGCTATCCCCCCCTAGACCTTGCGGGCCGACACCGAGACGGTTCACCGCATCAGTCAGTTCGCGTTCGAGGGCGGCGCCCTCGGAGTCCGCGCAGATGGTGCCGAGCGCGCGCGTCGCGGCGCGCTTGGCCAGCGCAATGGATAGATCGGAAGTGCCGCCGAGGCCGACGCCCACGATAGTCGGCGGACATGTCTTGCCGCCGGCGGAGATGACACAGTCGACGACGAATATCCTGATCGCATCGATACCCTCAGCCGGCACGGCCATCTTCAGGAACGAATTGTTCTCCGAACCGCTCCCTTTCGGCACCATCTCGATGGTCGCGGTCTCGTTCTCGTCCGTGAAGTCGACGTGAATGACGGGAACCTCGATGCCGCACGACGTGTGATTGTTCTTGCGTGTCAGCGGATGAACGACCGATGAACGCAGCGGGTGCTCCCTCGTCGCGCGTTCGCACCCTTTGCGGATCGCCGCCTTCAGCTCGAATCCGTCGAACTCGACGTTGCGGCCAAGCGCGACGTTGTATATGGGGATGCCCGTATCCTGACAAAGCAGGTTCTCGGTGTTCTCGGCCACGCGGATATTGGTCCGCATCGTCTCCAGGACCCGCTGCGCGACCGGAGACGTTTCCGTCACGGAAAGCCTTTCAATGCCATCTTTTACGTCGGGTGGGAGCAGCTTGAGGGCGCGGATATACAGCTCTTTCGAGGCTTCTTCGACGACGTCGAGGTCAAGTTTCATGGCCGTCTCTTCCGGATTGTTAAATTGGTAAAGCAGATTGTGGGGTTTTGGCGCAACGCGAATTCTCGAGACCCGGCGTTAATGAATGAGTGCGAGCAGGAATGCGAGACCCGTACAGGTACTCGCTCCTAAGCCGAAGGCGAGCCAGTTCTTCTTCAGGCCTGTCCATGGGAGGAATTCGATCAGCAGGAGACGAATACCCCCCATCATGTGAAGCGAGAGCAGAACCACGAGCCCCCACTCGCCAAACCTGAAAAGTGGCTGGTCGGTCAAACGAAGAAAGCCGTCGAGAGAAGCTTCTCCGGTAATGGCATGCCCGAGGGCCCAGAAGTGGACCGGCAGAAACAAGGCCAGCGCCAGACCGGACAGACGATGCACCATAAAGGCCCACCAGGCGGGATGCGCGCGGGCGCGATAGTCGTTCTTTCGCATCACGATACGACTCCGTAAACGGCCCGCAGACCCATCAACACGAGGCCGGCGGAAAATGCGAAACAGACGGCCCTCGCGGATTTTCCGCGCCAGTTCAACCACTCTTCCGCGATTCTGAGCAAACCGATAGGCACATGTATCGCGCACGAAATCACGAATATGGAATAGAAGCCGCCGAACCACAGATTGCCGCGAGTGCGGCCGAGGATGGCCGCTGCGCTCAAGCCGCCATGGACGGCGTAGATGACGACGCCCAGGTGAATGAACACGCAAAGCGCGAGTACGGTCGCGCTCATGCGCTGCCAGTACCAGAGATGAGCCTGGACGCGAAGAGACATGGCTTGCATTACAGGTCTCCTTCGCGGGCGGCCTTCATCGTCATCCGTTTGAGGCCGGCAATGCCGGCCGTCGGCGAAAGGTGCTTCGGACAACGCTCCGTGCACGTGCCCTGCGTGTGACACGAGTGACAGCCCGCATCGCCGGCCACGGCTCGCAGGCGCTCGAGCTTCTGCGTGTCGCGTTCGTCATTGACGAGTGTCCATGCCCGGTTCAGCGCGGCGGGACCCAGATAATCCGGACGCCAGGTCACGACGTCGCAAGACGAATAACACACGCCGCAACCGATGCACTCGATCCCCGCGTCCGCCGCCTTTCGTTGCGCGCTCTCGGGACTCACCCTGGCGAAATCTTCGTGGCGCGTGCGGTCTCCCGTAAATTGCCCCTTTGCCCGGCTCCACTTGTCGAAGAACGGGCTCATGTCGGTCACGAGATCCTTGATGACCGGCAGGTTCGACAGCGGCGCGATCTCCAGCTCGTTGTTCGCCGCGACTTTCGACACGTGCGTGCGGCACGTCCAGCGCGCCTTGCCGTTGACGTTCATCGCACAGGATCCGCACATGCCCACGCGGCACGCGAAGCGGTATGCGAGGTCGGGTTGCAGTTGCCGCTGAATGAACGTCACGACGTCCAGCACCGTCTGACTTTCGTAACGCGGTACGTCATAGGTAGCGAGCCCCCGGGTAGCACTTCTCCAGACTCTGACGCGAAGTTTGTCGGTATTCACGATGCCTCTCGAATAACTGCCGGCGCAGTACGATTGAACGGATTTCGTACATCGATTGTTCAGCAATTCTTCATCAAGAAAAATCGAATAATTCTGGCGTTCAGGCAAAGGTTTCCTATGCCTCGCCACGCACGCGCCGAAGCTTCAGCACGGTGGCCATTTGAGCGTTGTCGCGTTCCTTTTCGAGTCCGGAGACAACGAGCGTGGCGACGGCGTTTCCTATCATGTTCGTGACGGCCCGCACTTCGGAAATGAAGCGGTCCACGCCGAGAATGAGCGCCGCGCCTTCAATGGGAATCTGTTTGAACGCCGTGAGCGTGGCCAACAACGTGACGAATCCGGCGCCCGATACGCCGGCCGCGCCTTTCGAGCTGATCATCGAAAGCACCATCAGCGATATCTGATCGACCCATGACAGCGGCACGTTGTACGCCTGAGCGATGAAAATGGCGCAGATGACCTGGGCGACGCAGGTCCCGTCGAGGTTGAACGAGTAGCCCATTGGCATCACGATACCGACGACCTGCTTCGGACAGCCCATGGCTTCGAGCTTGCGGATCAACTGCGGGAACACGGATTCAGACGACGTCGTGGCAAGGACGAGAAGAATTTCTCCCTTCAGATAATTGAGCAATCGAAGCAGCCTGAAACCGCTCATCCGGCAGATGGTTCCCAGCACGACCACGAGGAAAAAGATTGTTGCCAGATAGATCGTCACGAGCAGCATGCCGAGCGAATTCAATGCGGACAGTCCATATTTCCCGACTGCAAAGCCCATCGCCCCCAACGCACCGAGCGGCGCGAGCTTCATGATGAAGCCGACAATCTTGAAAAGGACCTCCGACACCGACTCGAAGAACGCCAGGGCCGGCTGTCCCTTCTCGCCGATATAGGACAATCCAACCGCGAATAAACAGGCGATCACGACGATCTGAAGCATGTCGCCCGAAGCAAAGGGACTCAGGAAACTCGAAGGGATGATGTTGAGAAAAAAGCCCGTGAGGCCGCCACCGTGATGCATTTCCGTCTGAAATTGCGCCAACACATGAACATCGGCTGTCCCCGGCTGGATATTCATGCCGACACCGGGCCCGATCAGGTTCACCATCAACATTCCGATGAGTAAGGCCAGCGTGGTCACAACCTCGAAATAGATGATGGTTTTGCCCGCGATCCGGCCCAACGTCCGCATTTCGCCGATCTGCGAAGCGCCACATACGATCGTGGTGAAGATCAATGGCGGCGTAATCATCTTGATCAGACGGATGAACACGTCGGACAGCGGCTTCAATGACTGGGCGAACGTCGGAAAAAAGTGGCCGGCAGCGATCCCGATCAGGACCTGCACATAGATGTGTCTGAAAAGACGACGCAACATGGTGTCTCCTTGATCTCACCTCGCATCGCGTGCATGCGACCTCGGTAAGAAAGATGCCGGATCGCGCAGACCCGGCACGCTGACCAGTTGTGGCAACGACGTGGAGATCGCCTCTGCCGGGCGGATGGTTCCATGTCGTCCATGCGTTCAGGAATGAGCGCCTTACCAGCGCTTCGTCCGGATGTTGTGAACGTGAGCATGTTCCCCCGTCCGGATAGGGGCCACGACCTTGCCGATGTCGATGCCGTACTTGTAGACGGTGTCGCCCACGGCCATGTCCTTGAGCGCCACCTTGTGACCAATCGGAATGTCCTGCTGGGCGACGACCGTAACCACCTCGTCGTCATCCATGATCCAGGCATGCAACATCACCCCCGCGTCAATGCCTTCCACCACGGCAACGCCAACCGTGTCTTCGCGCTCATGCAATACCGCGTGAATCATTGTCTACTCCCTGTTTGAGTCGAACCGGATGCGAATCGGCAGGCGCCACCGCCCTAACCGAACAAGGCAGGCGCGGAACGAACGATCAAATTGACTGCCGCGACGATAAGGACGATCCAGAGCAGCGTCAGCACACGCGGCGCCGAAATGGCGCTGCGCAGCCGCGCCCCCGAGAACAACCCCACCGCGCCACAAGGCAACAGAAAGCTGGCGAGCGGCAGAACAGCAGGGTTTTTATAGAGTCCGGAAGCCGTGAAGAGAATGAGCCGCGCGACAGCCGTTACGGTAATGAGTGTGCTGATCGTTGCGCGCCGCTGGTCGGGATCGCGCAGACGACCGGTCAGATAAATCGTATAGACGGGTCCGCCGGTACCAAACACTGCGGTCAGGCATCCCCCAAAGAAGCCCAATGGAGGAGCCCAGCGCCCGCCTATCTCGCGAAACTCGCCGCGGGAAGCGACCCGCCAGAGCGAATAGATCAGCAGGCATACGCCGAGAAGGAGCTCGAGCGGCTTTTCCGGCACATACACCAGTACGCTGACGCCCAGCAGAAGCCCGATGCACAGCCATGGCCCGAGCCTCTTCAGCTCCTGTGTCTGAACGGACTGAAGATTGCGCATGCCCACGAGCATCCCGGCGACGAGGTCCAGTACCAGCATCACCGGTGTTGCCGTGCGCAGGGGAACCAGTTGCGTCAGCAATGGTATGGCAACGATGGACGAACCAAAACCGGTCAGCCCGTACACCAGATACGCGATCGCCACGACGCCTCCCGCGATTGCGATCGAACTGACACCGATTCCGATGGCGCACGCAGCGATGTGCGCATTTAACCAGGCTGTCATTGATGAAGGCCTCGGTGCGACTTTCAGTGTTGTGGGGAGATGTGGGCAATGCGCTTACGGCACCGTTCCTGAAATTTCGGCCGTATTGTTGCCTCGATTGTCGCGCGCGGCTTGCTAAAGATAAATGCAGTAATGGTTTTCCTGAGACCAGGAAATACTTTAGGTTGCGTATTATTTTGGGTATCGAATCGAGCAGGTCTTCTGCGCAAACGCGAACAATGCCATCCATTCGCACCTTAAAAATATTTCTCTCGGTCGCTCGATGTGGCACCTTTGCCGCCGCCGGCAACAAGGTTGGCCTCACTGCTGCTGCAATCGGCCTTCAAATCCGGACACTCGAAAGCGATCTCAACGTTCAGCTTTTTGACCGCAATGCGAGAGCCGCGGTGCTCAATCCGGTTGGCCGCGCCCTCATTCCCGAAATCGAGGAAATCGTTCGCCGTTACGAGCTTCTCGCGGTCGCCGCCGGCGGCGGCGAAATGTCGGGAACGGTCGTGATAGGCGCACTCGTCTCCGCGCTCATGGGTGCGTTCGCGGACGCGTTGTGGTCGATACGTCGGCAGCATCCTCGCCTGGATGTGCATCTGCTCGCGGGCATGTCCAGCGATTTCGCGCATCAGGTCGAAGTCGGCGAGCTGGATGCGGCGGTCGTCACCCAGTCACCGCACCCATTGGCATCCACGCTTCTTTGGACACCGCTGTATTCCGAACCGATGATTCTCATCATGCCGACCGCCCCGCACTTCGATTTGCCGCCGGAGCAGGATGAAATCCTCCGCAATGCGCCGTTCATGCGCTTTGACCGCAGTACATGGACCGGCCATCTCGTGCAGAACGTGCTCGATCAATGCAAGGTCGAAGTCAACGAGGCCATGGAACTGAACTCCGTCGAAGCAATCGTCGCGCTGGTGCGTCAGGGCTTCGGCATTTCGATTGTTCCTAAACTCGCGAACGTCGATTTCGACAACGATCGCGCAATCAGCGTCAGGTCGCTGGATGGCGTCGACGTACGGCGTCACGTGGGACTGCTCGAACGCGTCAAGCATAGCCGTACCGCGTTCACTGGTGCGATCAAGAGCTATTTCACCGCGAAATAGTTAGCGCCACCCACGAGCGGCTCAACGAGTCTTTTTGAAAGCCCCCTTACGTCGACGGATTCTGCATATGAAATGCCGTCAATTGTGCAGATGACGCGTCGCTCACGTACAGATCCGCATAGAGCCTGCTTTCCACTGCCAGTCCTTCTTCCAATGGCAGCGACGATGCTTCCACCGCGCGTCGCGCCGTAGACACGGCTAACGGCGAGAGGGCTGTAAATTGTTCTGCCCATGCAAGCGCAGCGCTAAACAGCATGTCATCCGGAACCACTTCATTTACCAACCCCAGGTACTTTGCTTCGTCGGCGTGGATAAGGCGCCCCGAGAAGATCAGGTCCAGCGCGCGCGACATGCCGATCAGGCGCGGCAACCGCTGCGTACCGCCGGCGCCAGGCATACGCCCGTGCGTTACTTCGGGGAGCCCCATCACCGCGGATTCGGTGGCTATCCGATAGTCGGCCCACAGCGTCAGCTCAAGCCCTCCACCAATTGCCATGCCGGCTATCGCCGCGACGACCGGTTTGTCGATTTGCGCAATCGAAGAAAATGCCGCTTGACCGCTGCGCGATCGCTCGAACGCGCAGTCCAGTGATAGCTGGCGCATCTGCTTCAGATCGGAACCGCCTGCGAATTGCATCGGACCGCCCCAAACGATCACCGCGCAAATCGACTTGTCGGCGGCAATCCTGGCGCACGCGTGGATCAGCTGATCCATCATCTCCCTGGCGATGGCATTTGTCGGAAGACAATTCAGTTGCAGTGCCGCCACCGCACCATGAGTGCTGACCTGAATCAGATCATTCATCGACTTCTTCTCCTAAAAGCGCGCGTGCCTGTATTCCTGGTGACCAGCATCGAGCGGGGAGGTGCGCGGGAGCATCGCAGGCAACTGATTGCTACCTCGTGCCCCTGAGAACTACACATCAACTTCCTAGCCAGTAGGCATCGGTCGAGAAATCCACGGTAAATGGATGGGTCTCCAACGTATAGAAGCGGAGATGCCTGCCGTCGGGATCTTCTGCCACCAGCAACCAACCAATAACGCCCGTGAGAATGCCTGAATGGTGAACTCCGAGCGCCGTCAGATGGGCTTCCCAGACCAGCAGATCCTGATGGGTTCGCACCGAGAACGTCACCGGATCGAGCCCCGACTCGCGTTTCGCTCGTTCGGGGGATTTGCGCAATTCGAGGTAGGTGCCAAGGTTTTCGACACTCAATACGTAGGCGAATACTTCGCCGTCTTTGTCACGATGATCCAACTCGACCAGGCGCTTCGCGGCCAGCACAGTCGAATAGAAGTCAAGGCTGCGATCCAGATCCGCGACGTTGAACTTGAGGTGATGAATTCCGGCGATAGCGGGATTTGTCATGGAAGCAAGAGAATGGGATTGGAACGCGAAAAGCGATCGCGAGGATGGCAACTCCGATCAAAGCTCATATGAATTGTGGGCCATGCTCTTCACAGGACGGGCGGCGGACCTTCCGTGCTGGAAAGATATTTTTTGGATCTCTCGCCGCGCAGCGGAAAGCCAAGGACCAGGAACAGGATCGCGGAAAAAACGAACAGCACGACCGACATGCCAATCGCGACCGTATAGTGCCCCAACTTGTCGTGGATCGACGCAAAGGCGATGCCACCTACCGCAATACCTGTGTAAAAAAACGTAGCGAGGCCACCGTACACCGCACCGTAGTGCTTCAGTCCGAACAGGCGGGCACAGAAGAACGACATAAAGTCGAGTTCGGCACCGACGCTCAGTCCGATCAACAGGACCGCGACCAGCGCAACCTCGATGGTGGCGCTACCGAGCAACCACAGCAGCATGCCAAGCGCGGCCAGGCAGAGCGCCGTGGCCGCCACGCGCTCGGCTCGAAAGAAATCAAGCGCCCATCCGGTCACCAGCCGGCTCAGGAACACTGAACCGGAGAGCGCGGACAACAACAGTGGCGTCAAGCGCGGCGCCACCCCTTTCTCAATCACAATCGATTGGAATTGCGCAACAAAGCCGAGGGATGCAACACTCAACGCGAAAATCGCGATGCCGAGAATCCAGAACGGGCGTTTGGCTGCTGCCGCGGCCAGACTGTCGCCGGTCTCCGAAGTGGCTGTCTGTGCGCCTTCGGCCGAGCCACGGCTCAATGCGAACGCAATTAGACCCCCTACCATCACTGCTACTGCGAAGAAGCGGTATCCGCCCCGCCAGCCCCAGCGACTGAAGATGGTCGCCAGCATCGGCGGCAAGATCATCGCGATCAGACCGATGCCGACCAGCGAGAATGCCAGCGCAGTGCCACGCGAACGTACGAAGCGGGCCGAAACACTGCGTGTGTAGCTAACCGGCCCGGTTGCACAGCCCAGTATGTTCAGCATGAGAAACGCGGCATAAAACATCCACAGCCTCCCGGTCATCGCGGAGAGCCAGATGTAGCAACCCGACATACAGATGGCCGACAGCATGGCCACCTTGCGCACGCCGAAGCGATCGAGCAGCACGCCGGCGAAGGGCAGTGCCACCGCAGTCAGCGGAAAGGCGACCAACGATACGGCGGCGGCCGCCTTGGACCAGCCGAATTCGTGCTCCAATGCCCGAAAGAAAAAGCTGGATACAGGGTTATAGGCCCCGATCCCCAGGCCGAGACCAATCATCGCACCGACCAGATCGCGCCAGGCAACGCGCAGTTCGTCGAGAAATACACGCATTCGTTATCCTTTACCCGTGCCGATATGCATCGCTGTCGCCGCTTTGGTGATCCAGTTCCAGGAATGCGGCCGCGATTTCCTTCATGCTTTCAAGGAGAGCGTCAATCGCGCCGTCCTAGCGAATCATCTCGCGCCCGGGATGGGCACGCGGATAGTTGCAGATATAGCGGATACCAAACGCCAGGAAACGGTCGGAAGCGGTCAGGTTGTCCCGCCGGAAGCTCACCGTCTCGAAGATTGGTGCGTCTTCGTTGATCAGGCGCAGCGAATACTCGCGTAAACGCGCCACCAAGGCCTTGGCCAGATCAACATCTTCGGTCGTGGAGCCAACGGGCGTCGCCGCAACCAGAAAGCCCTCCGTCGTGGCCGCCGACACCGGACAAAGGCTGTGCAATAGATACTGTCTACGGCCATTAGTTTCGCTGCTCACAGTCACGGTATTGACGCCCCACAGCTTGCGGTACTGAACGACCTCACCGAACTCCGGGACATTGACGCGAGCCTGGTAAGTCAGCGTATGTCCGTCGTTGCAGATGTGGTTCTGGTCGACTTCCATCGGCATGTCATGCACCACGCGGAAGTGCTGCAAATCGAAACTATTCAAGAACACGATCGAACTGTCGACTCGCATCGGTCGCGGATTACGAAATGCGTCAACGATCAGGTCCTGCCCGCTGCACTCGAAGCTCGGAGGTGAATAAAGCGCCGTCTCACCGTTGAATACCCAGATGATGCCGAGCGATTCCGCGGTCGGATAGTTGAACAGCTTTGCGCGGGGCGGAGGCCGATCACCCGACGGCACCTCTGTACATGCGCCGTTGGTGCCATAGCGCCAGAAGTGGAACGGACATTGCAATTGGTCGCCGACGAGGCGTCCGATCGAAAGGTCCGCACCCAGGTGACGGCAATACGCGCTTTTGACATGTGCCATACCGTCCGAGGTTCGATAAACGACTACGCGCCCATCGAGAAACGGCGCACCGATTACCGCGTTTTCGCCGACTTCCGACGACAACGCGACCGGGTACCAGCACTGGTGAAACTCATCTTCTTCGCGGAATTTGACGCGAGCCCCACGCGGACTCGAATCGGCCACTGGAACCGCGTGAAAACCCGGGATCCCGGTAGTCTGTTGGCCGCTCATGGGTGTTTCCCTCCACGCACGTTATCGGGTATCTTCGATTCGTTTCAGACCCGTGAGAGATTATTCAATCAGTGAACCGTGATTTCACTATATGCCTTCGACAATGAAAGCACGATTGGCCGACCCGAGCCGCCGGTGTCGGGCTGCGTCCTGATAGGCAGGGCTATAGAACCAGGCCTTCGCTTCATCGAAGGTGGCGAACTCGAATACGACGACTCCCTCGATCGGCGCACCTTCCAGCATTTCAAAACGCCCAAAGCGAACCCGCGGAGTCATCGTGTGCCCGTCGCGAGACGCCGGCACTTTACGCGCATACTCCGCCAGCTCTGCGGGATCCCACGTGCTTTCCCTGGTCAGGATAATGTAGGCCGGCATCTCTGGATTTCCTTTGAAGGTCGAATGAATTTCATGCGTTGCCTACGATCTATGCCGGTGATTTTCTCCACCGTCGATTTGCCGCATAAGTGCGGCGCTATATCGATCACCGACAGCGGCGCCTTTGGGAATAGCCGCTTCGATAGAGGCAAGATCATCCTCCGACAACTGAATACTGGCTGCCTTTAGGGCTTCTTCAAGGCGATCACGGCGCTTGGTGCCTACTAAGGGAACGATATCGTCACCTTGCGCGGCGACCCAGGCGATCGCCACCTGTGCGATGGTGCAGTTCATATTCGCCGCGACTGTTCGAAGCGCTTCGACTAATGCAAGATTCCGATCGATATTTTCAGGCGCGAAGCGAGGCAACGCATTGCCAAGCGCGGGGACGGATACGCTGCGCTCCCGAGTCCACTCACCACTAATGAGCCCCCGCGATAGAACACCGTATGCAGTAACAGCAATTCCGAGTTCGCGACAGGTCGGCAGGATCTCGTCCTCAATGTCGCGCGAAAATAGCGAGTACTCGACCTGAACATCACAGATCGGATGAACTGCGGCAGCCCGACGGATAGTGTCCGCGCTAACCTCCGAAAGTCCGATCGCCCGAACTTTTCCCGCTTTCACCTGATCGGCAATCGCATCCACAGTTTCTTCGATAGGAACAGCGGGATCCAGGCGCGCCGGTCGATACACGTCAACGTAATCGGTTCCCAGTCGTGTCAGGCTATAAGCCAGGAAATTTCGAACGGCCGCTGGACGCGTATCGACTGGCCCCCATTCTCCCGACGGCCCGCGGAGAGCGCCAAACTTCACGCTTAACGTAGCATCCTCGCGTCTACGCTCTGACAAAGCGCGGCGAATCAATAACTCGTTGTGCCCCATTCCGTAAAAGTCGCCGGTATCGATCAGCGAAATTCCCGCGTCAAGCGCGGCGTGAATGGTTGCAATGCTTTCTTCCTCCGAGGCTGGTCCATAGGCGCCGGACATGCCGACGCAACCGAGACCAAACGATGATGTAAGCGGTCCGTTTCGCCCGAGATTTCGTACTATCACACCCATGTTGTATAACCGCCAATTTAGGTTGAATGTTACTGGTCACGCCGCGCCACGACGCGAGGCACTATTGCGAAAGCCGCGAGGCGAACAGCATGCTGAGTTCGGCGGTCAACAATACCTCTCCTTTCTGACTCACTACTTCCAGTCTGAATCTGACCGTGCCTCCGGACGGCGCGTCTTCCCTGGCTATAACCTGCAACACCGGGTGAATGGTGTCACCAATGAAAGCCGGAGTGATGAAGCGAACGGCATCCAGTCCCAGGAAGCGCAGAATCCGATCAGGATCAATTGGGGCTCGCGCCAGCGCACTTGAAAGCAGGAGCAGACCGTGGGGCACCCGCTGTCCCAGCGGGGTATTTCTGGCGAACTCGGCATCGACGTGCTTTGGGTTCCAGTCTCCTGTGACGCCTGCAAAATTGACGATGTGGGCCTCAGTCATCGTCACGCCGCGGTAAGACTTGCGATCACCAACGCTCAGATCGTCATACCATTGATCAAACAATTGAGATTCTCCAAAACGTTCTGGTTCGATAGCCTGCTCGGCACGACCACTCCTTCCTCTTTCTTAAACTTCGACTAATTGATTGAATAAATTATTATCAACCGCCATGCAGATTAAAATCACATGACTATGTGACAGAAGCGGCGCGCACCATCTCACTGTCGATGTGTAGTAGACGTCATACAGTCATCCTGAGCGCGCGAATCGTCCCTCATTACCCAGCTAGATTTGTTGATCGAAAGGCTGAAAACGCATCCCTCGTGATTGCTGTTGTTGTGAGCAAATTTTCCTCCACCCCTGTGCAACGATCTGCACATCTCCAGCGGGGGGTTGCGTACGAAATGAAGCCCGCAAAATAGCGGTTTGACCACAGGGTTTTCCATGCCTTGCGTCGCCCGACAAGGCAGTTCTATACTTTTAATCGTCAGGCGCCTTACTAATTTAAGGCGAGGGAGCGGTTACCAGAAAGATAACTACCAGTGTCCCTATACAACGCGAGGCGCGGGGGCAAGGAGCAAATGTGATGAGCAATCTGGAAGGTACTTCGTCGCCGAACAGTCATCTGGCGACGCGGCCCGTAGGACTAGGCGATGACTGGCTTCTCGCGGGCACGCAGGCGTTCTCTGTGCTCACGGCTCGTGAGCGTACTGTTTGCATCGGTATCTTAACTGGTTACACGTCTGAGGCAATTGCGCTCAATTTAGGCATCTCGATCAACAGCGTTTTAACCTATAGGAAACGTGTTTACGAAAAACTGCGTATCACTTCACAGAATGAGCTTTTTATGCTGACATTCCGGCACTTACTAATTCGGAAGAGCGTTGAGTCTCATCCTGAGATCGCATAAAGGTGCCCAGGATACGCACTGCCTTTGCGGCACGCTGATCGAGCGAATTGATTTGCGCTAGCGACGCAAGGCATGGATAGCATCTCAAATCGCGAGAGGTCGGTCTCGATAGCTCTGGCGCCGTTCCTCACGATAATGATCAACCTTCTTCAGGCAATGAACGTGTTCGACCGCGTCGCCAAGACCGGTAGCTTTGCGCAAGCAGCGACACAGCTCAATCTCTCCACCTCGATAGTGACACGTCATGTGGCTAATCTGGAAGCACACCTGGGCATCCGTCTACTTCAGCGCACGACTCGAAAGGTAGCCCTCACCGAAGCGGGAGTTCAATATGCGCAAGGGTGCCGTTCAATACTTGCGGAAATCGAGCACATAGAGTCCTGCGTGACCACTACCTCACGACAAATTGCTGGTGACTTGCGAATAGTGGCGTCAGGAAGCTTTTCGCTGTTTCGGCTGGCACCGTTTTTCGCCGCGTATCAGGCGAAATACCCTCTCGTGGTTCTGAAGGTGACCCTTACTGAGCAACACGTGGACTTGCTGGATGCTGGCTTTGATGTGGGAATCGTCGTCGACCGGATGATCAGTTCGTCATCACTGATTGCAAGAAGGCTGATACGTACGGCTAGAATTCCTGTCGCCTCGCCGCGCTATCTTGCCGAAGCAGGTACGCCGATGGCGCCAGCAGATCTTGCGCAGCATCGTCTGCTCTGCCCGCCCGGGGAAACCGGTCTGCAATACTGGATCTTCGCCAACCACTCCGAAGAACGAATACCATTCGATCCTTCCTTTACTGTCAACAATGCAATGATGCTTAAACAGGTGGCACTTGCTGGCATGGGCGTCGCCGTGCTTCCGGTGAGTCTCGTCGCGGATGATCTGATGGCCGGAAATCTGGTTCGTTTGCTACCGGCATATCATATTGTCAACGGAGAGGTCGAAATCGCCCTCGTTTACCCGAGCCGCCAATTTATCCCGCAAAAAGTACGCAGCTTTATTGATTTAGCTGTCGACTATTTCGGTTGAAATCTGCATCGACTCAACGAGCTATTTAGACTGTCGAGCGAGCGTTTGCGGAGCCACGAGAGCACGCAGGTCCTCGCCGCGTGCATAGGCGAGCTGAGCAGACGGATAGTTCTGGTCGTTCATCGGCAACACGCCTGCCCTCTCCGCGGAAAGCAATTCCGCTTGAACCTCCGCGCGGCTTGTCGCACCTGGTCGGACAACCGGAGAAGAGACCGGTTCTGAACTGGAGGGCATTTGTGCAAAGACAGGGCTGCTGCATAAGAGCAAAAGCAAAGCGAACCCGACGGCAACATCTTTGTTCATGACGGTTTCCAAAAGACCTTCACTGAGTACTGTTTGCGCAGTATAGAACTCACGATCTGGCAAGTGGTGACGCGTTCCGCAATGCATTGCGAACAATTTAGCAATAATTCTTCGATCGTGCGTCTATGACACCATAAATTTCAGCACCAAGGCTAAAGTCTCGGATTGATTGCGCCGTTTACTCAATCAGGCCCAGAAGACAGCATGACGACTGTCGCAAATGCGACGATTCGAGTAGCTGTAGTCGCCGCACCTCAGCGCACGGTATCGGTAGTCGCCTCGGCGCGATCGGCGAGATGATTGAGCAAATCCGTCAACGTGGTGAGTTCACTACCGTCAATGTTTCCAAAAGCATGAGACAGTCGTCGGCAATGATCGTCCATGATCCGCTTCAGACGTACGCGTCCCTTTTTGCTAAGCTGGACGCGCAGATTTCGCCGATCAACTGGATCCTCTACACGTTCGACGAAGTCGTCTTTCACGAGACCGTCGATCAGGCCGGAGACGGTGGCGCGTGTCACCGATAATTGGCTGCCGAGCTGCGAAAAACTCACCGCTTCGTCACCCGCCGCCCAGATCAACATCAACACACCCATCTTCGCCGGCGACAACCCCGTGTCCGCGAGCCAGGCAGCGAATGCGTTGTCCATGCGTTGCGCCGTCCGACGCAACGCGTAAATGGCATCGAAAATCACGACAGGCAAGTCCGGATAGGTCTCGTGATAACGCTTAGTCCAGGACGGCGGAAGTGCATATTGCCCGTGCTTGATTAGTGGGTCTCTTTTTGTCATGCGATGGAATATGGGTCTCGGAACGTGGGTCGGCGGGATCTGAACCAATGCAAGCATACTATCTTTTGGAACGTTCGACCCCGCATCAACCCGCACGGCAGGGGTTGGCCGTGCCATGCAATTTCGGTTGCAATACCGATGGGATGACATCGAACAGATGCATGAAGCCAGGTCGTGTCGTCGCGGCTAGCGGCCGTCAGAACGACTGCGAGCGGAGTATCCGGCTTTCGGTGATAAGGTTGGTGCCAGCGATTCCCCTGTTTGCAATGCGGACGGTCCTTCCGAACCTTGTCGGCACCGGCGACGCGTCCTGAACACCGATGTCAGATCGCCGGTCGCGCCGTTAGAAATGGGCGATACGATTCGGTTGCCGAATTTCCATTATAAGAACCGCCTGAAAAATTCATCGCGCTGAACTGCAAATGTCCAGAGAGCGTTTAATGCACCGTCTGCATGCTGCACGAGTCCGTGGTCACGATGCCTTTTGAGACTCGTGCTCGGTGCCGAGCCAATAAGGATCGGAGGACACCCCCTCGCCAAACGCGTGGGTTTCGCGAGTATAAAAACGAATCCGCCGGTGGTCGGGATCTTCGACAACCAGCAACCACCCGACGATCCCCGTCAGCAGAGGCGAATGCGGCACAGAGACATCCTCAAAGTGCTGACGCCACGCTTCGAGTTCATCGCGTGTATCGACGGTCAATGTGAGATGGTCCCGTCCCGCTTCGGCTTTCGCAGATGTGGGCAACAGCCTGATTTCCAGGTAGGCGCCTAGACCATCGATTTCCAGAATGTATGCGAACAACTCCCCGTCGGGTCGGCGGTGGTCTAGTTCTCTCAAACGCCGCGCGCCCAGCGCTCTCTCGTAAAATTTCAGACTACTGTCAAGGTCGGAAACCGTAAATTTAAGGTGATGAATACCACCAATGGACGGTCGCGTCATGGGAACTCCTTTTGGTTGAGAACCGGATTAACGGGCAAGCGCACTACGGATCACACAATGTTGTGACAATACGACTGACAATGCCGACCGTAGATCGAAACCAACATGGAAAATTGCTTCCGTCTCACGGTGGGAAAGCCGCTTGCTTATGCTCCGGTATATCTGCCCGGCCGGTGGTTAAGCGCAATCACCATATTCAGAGTCACGGCACCTGCGAGAGACGCTAGCAGCACGATTGGCTTCACGATAAATAGCGAGGCCAGTACAACGGCACTATCGACGGCCATCTGCAACTTACCGGCACGAATGCCATACCGGTCCTGCAGAAATAGTGCGACCACGTTGACCCCTCCCAGACTCGCGTCATGGCGAAATAGTACGACGAAACCCGTGCCCATGAGGACGCCCCCTAGCATGGCAGAATAGAAAAGATTGAGCCTCTCGTACTGGACCATGTACGGATGAGCCATCGAAAATCCCGCGACCAGCGCCGACGCAATCAGAGATTTACGTCTAAAACGAACATCCATTCGGCGCATGGAAAAGTAGCAAAACGGAAGATTGACGATGAAGAACACCAGTCCGAATGGCAGTCCGCTCAGATAGTGAATCAGAAAGCTTAGTCCCGCGGTGCCTCCCGTGAGCAGCCCTACCCGGCTGTATAAATTGATGCCTGTCGAGACGAGCAGCGTACCCACAAGTAAGGCGAATGCGTCCTCGTACAGTCGATGCCGGGCGGAATGCGATGTCATCGTGAACAGGTTTGTGGCAAGAATCCACGATTGCAGAGGCGATCAACAATTCGGAATTCGCACAGTAGGCGCCCATTGTCACGCCCCGGATCCAGCGCCGACGGACGTCGGACCGCACGTTCTCAACGCCGACGTGTCGCGCCCCATACGCTATCCCTCACATCCTATTGAAGCGGATGTACGATCAAGGCGTTCTTCAACGATTTCACGCCAACCATCCCGCCCGCGACCTGTGCGGCGAGGTCGCTTTGGGATTGTTCTGGAACTGATCCCTCCAACGTTACCCAGCCGTCGCGTGCACGAACCGTCAGGTTGGCGATATTTAGCCCCTTCGTTCTCGCAAGCGCACGCCGTACATTGCGCTGTAATGTACGGTCCGCTGCCTTCACCGTTTTCGAGCGTACTTCGGTAGTTGTTGCGGACGCCATTACGTCGCTAGCGACGTCAGCAACGGCCCCGAAAGTTACCATAACAATAAATATACCGAGTGATATCTTGCTCTTGCTAAAGTAGCTCATACTTTTCCTGAGGGTTTGTAATATTCCGTGCCGGAATGCTAGAAAAACGTTCGCATGCCAATTCGCACGGCGGTGTCGTGACCGTTGCTCGACGGCGGCAGTGTGAGGAACGCAGCATGCGCACCGCCACTGGCGTTCTGGTAGGCCGCACTGAGATAGACATCGGTGCGTTTCGACAACGAATAGTCAAGCACCGCACTCACATTGCGCCATATTGCAGGGGACATTCTCGTGAAAGCGTAGCCGGCGCTGAACGCGATTGCCGGCGTGAACTGGTAAACCTCGCTTACTTCGTAGGAACGCATTGTCGCCGAGGTACTGGGGGTGTCTATTGTGGTATCGGTGAACAGCGCTCGTGTGGAAGACGGGCCAACCGTCACACTGGCAGCCAGTTCGATATTCTGCAGATTGTTCGCGACGAACAGCCCTTGTGGAAATGACGGTCCAAGCGATGTTGCGATCTGCGCGGAAGGGTTAAGCGGCATGTCATGTACATTGTTATATGCCGCCGCAATGCTGAATATCCCTCCCGTGTATCTCGCACCCGCGGCAACCGCGCGGCCGTTGCTCGCGCTAGCAGGCTGCCCGCCGAAGGCATACAACACACCCAGACTCAACCCGCCAATCGGCTGCACCGAGTACTTCACGGCGTTATTGATCCGCAGTGAACCACCAAGGTGATCGTAGTCGCCAGGATGAAAGCCGTATGCGCCAATTCGCGAACCCATCGAGAACAAGGTGATGTAGTCCCACACAAAGTCATACTGACGACCCAGCGTAAGCGATCCCCACCGGGAATTGGTCACGCCGACAAACGCCTGCCGCCCAAATATCAGGCCGCTTTGAGAAAAGGCACCGGTATTCAGGGAGAATCCGTTCTCCAGGGTGAAGATCGCCTGTGTACCGCCTCCGAGATCCTCGCTTCCACGAAAACCGAAGCGACTAGGTTGAATGATCCCGTCATTTGCCACTACTTCGCTCTTCCCGCCGGCATTTGAAACGTAGGTAATCCCTGTATCAATCAAACCATAAAGCGTGACCGAGCCTTGCGCCTTGGCTAATGACGATACGACGAGGAGCGCCGGCAAGACGAGCGCTGGCGAGAGGTGTCTTTTCACGAATGTCTCCAAACAAGATTATTTTTATGACGTACTGACAGATCTTCGATACCACCATCACTCGGGGAGTCTTTTAGTTTTTCTCTCCTGCGACAACGGTTTTTGTGTCTAATTAAATGCCTTTACGGATGGCGAGGTGACCCCCACGTCCAGGACGCCAACCTGCTCGATGGAAGCTCTTATCCGGTCACCCGGCTGCAGGAACGCTCCATACGAAACACCCGAACCAGCTGGTGCGCCTGTCAGTAAGACATCGCCGGGCTCGAGCGTCACGAACTGACTGATAAGGCTAAGTTGCTCGTCGATCCGGTAGAGCATTTCGCTGGTGTTGGCATCCTGCCGGGGCGTTTCATTAATCCACAACTGAAGGCGCAACTGGTGCGGATCCTTGATGAACTGTGCAGGCCGGATCACCGGACCGAAAGGGCACATTGTGTCCTGACATTTTCCGCGCATCAGGTCCACCTTGATCGGCGAATCGGGCTGCTGGACCCAGTCGCGCGCTGTCATGTCGAGTCCCACCGCATATCCCGCAATTGCTCGCATGGCATCCTCGCGGCTCGCATCGCTCAAACGGCGGCCAATCACAACAGCGAGTTCTATCTCCCAATCAAGCTGACGCGTTCTCGCCGGCATGACGACAGTATTGCCTGGCCCCACCATCGTGGTTGTGGGAGGTTTAAAAAAGAACGGCAGCGGTTCCCAGCGAGCAACCGGCAAGCCCATCTCGGCCAGATGACTGGCGTAATTCGCGCCCACCGCGATAACCTTATTCGGAAACTGTATTGCCACGCCGAGCGTAACTTCCTCCGCGGGCAGGCCGAGCGAGTTAAGCACCGGATCTCCGATGCAATGCTCAACGATATGCGCGAGGTAGCTGATATGTGAAAACCAGTCGGAGAAAAGCGCCTTGACCTCAAGCGCGGGCAGGTCGATTCCGTGCTGCTTCAAGACGTCAAATGGCCAGTATCGACCTTCTATTTCAAGCGCAGCCATTGGGTAGGGCTTCATGACCGTAGCAATACCAAAGTTCATCGTGAGCTTCCAGTTGGTGTGTGAATCCGTTCCGAATAGCGGTCCCTCAGCAACCATTATGTGAATCCTCTCAACCTTCATAAATCACATAAACGTGTGACGTCCGATTCGAATGATTTGCCAACTGGGGATAGCACGATTGTGCTGGGCACGAACGCATAGGCTGCAAGCACAGTGCCAGCCAGTTTCACGTATTCAGCTTCCCGGTAAGCGGCGGAGCAACCTTGTAATTACCTACATTTCCGTTCCGACGAACGACAGATAGCGAGGCGCCCCGTGGTTCGATCTGGAAGTCCTGCTTTCGGTCAGGAATGGTCCAGCGTAGGCGGCCCGGTACAAAGACACGATACGTCGCGCTAAACGTCGAAACGATACAACGTCGATGGCACATCAAAGCGCTGTTCAGCGCTCAAACTGTTAGCCACAGCTAAATAGCGCGCATTACCTTCCATAAAGCTGATGGCCGCCGTTGCTCCACTCGTTTCGAAGGTCTCAACGAGCGAGAAGGCATTCCCTGTCCATTGAAACACTTGTGATTCGCGTTCGACGACGGGCGCCTGAGGCGTACCAGTGATAAAGCAGACCCGCACGAGATAAAGTCCGCCCGTGCTTTCAATGAGGCAAAGCTCGCGCCCACCGGCCCCGCCCAACCGTTGCGTTTCGACAAAGCGTGCGCCGTCGAATCGGTAAAGCGTGGTATGGGTAAGCAGATTTACATGGATCATCCATAAGTCGCCGTCCGCTTCGAAGAAGCGGAAAGTGCGGCCGCCTTTTTCATCGAAGCGTTGCAATGTGACAAACTGTTCGACATTCCACTGCAATACCGACGAGCCGCTCACATGATCCGAATACGCAAGAAGGTGCATGTCGCCATGTTGGAAGTAATTCCAGTCGTAACCCCACAGGCCTTCTATCGTGTGAAAGAGTTCGAAGCGCTCGCCGTTCCACTCGAAGATCCTCGAAGTGCGAGGGTGTGTCGCGTCTACGCCATCCACAGTCACCCCTTGCGCCAGCGCGAGAAAGTGCCTTTCGCCGATCGCGAATGCGCGCCACTGCTTGGCTGCGAACACGGCGAAGCGCTGCTGTGCTTCCCATGCACCATTGCGCCATTCGTACAGTGTGGCCTGCGTGTTGAGGTCATACGGGCCCCGTCCTTTACGGATCCCCGCAGTGGCGAGGAAACGCCGGGCACCAATCTCGAAGTACTCGACATCCTCGCCGCCACTTACCGGCAACGCACCACATTGAACAAAGCGTTCACCCTCCATGCGAAAGAGTGGTGCCTCGATATCGCTGTCGCCACCATTCATATACGCCGGTTCGCCGGGCATATCGCGCGCGAGTTGTACCACTGCAAGGTAGCGGACGTCGTCCAGTTTCCAGGTTGCCAGCGCACGAGCACCTGTCGTTTCGAGCCCCTGGATCGGTGTCAGGATGCGTTCGCTCATTGAAGTCTTCTCCATTCTGAAATTACTACTTCCGCCATCCTGGGATCGTGTTACGGCCTAATTCTTCCCGTCGGCAACGGCGAGCGGAGTGCCAGCGTCATGTTCACCTTCGCCGCCCAGCTCCGCGTCACGCCCCCAGAAGCTCGCAAGTGCAACGCCGCCGGACGCGAACAACGCCAGCACCCCCGCGAAAATAAACAATCTATTGAACTCGACCTGATGCGCAAGCATCAGACCGCCAATCACCGGTCCGATGATCGAGCCAGACCGACCGATCGCCATCGTCCAACCCACACCGGAGGCGCGCACCGCAGACGGAAACAGACGACTGGCAATCGCGGGGAATGTCAATTGGCCACCGACAAGGAAAGCCCCGACGAGGAACAGCATGCCAAACAGCGCGTCTCCAACACCGATGAACAGGCCGAGTGCGCAGATCAACAGCGCGCCGCCGACGAATGATCCTGCGACAGGGCGGAACGGCTCTCGTCGGCGTACAACCCATGACAGCGCCAGTGCCCCCACGATCGCTCCAACATTGAGAACGACCGCGCCGAGCGCGGCTCGAGCAGGCGGCACACCGTTGATGTTCAGGATGGTCGGAATGAAACTGACCAGGAATCCCGAGACGATCATGCTCGCCAGGACCCCGCACCAAAGCGCGAATGCAGGTGCCGCCCGACCCTCCGCGAGAATTGCGCCCAACTTCGCATGGCTCTCACTCTGAGGCGCGGATGCGACTTCACGCGCTGGGACCAGCCAGATCACCGGAATAAGCATCGCAAGTGCAAACGCGCCACCCATCCAGAACACGATCTGCCAGCCGAAACTGGTCATCAACGCTGCCGAAATTGCGCCACCCACTACCGCGCCGAGAGGGAATCCTATAAACATAAGGATGACGAGCGATGAACGCTGTCTCGGCGTGGCGCATTCCGCGGTGATTGCGGCGACCGGCGGAATTGCGCCACCCATCCCAAGGCCGCCGATAAAGCGCAGAAATGCGAGTTGCGGCGCCGAGGTCGCGAACGCGCAAGCGAGCGTGAGCAACCCGGTCAGGGCGAGCGCCAGAATCAACATCGGCTTGCGACCGAAGCGATCGGCGGCGGGTCCCGCCGCAATCGAACCGACCACCGTGCCAATGAAGCCCGCGCCGAAAATACGGCCAAGCGACGCGTGGTCGATCTGTAGCGCGTGCGAAATCAGCGGGGCAACGAATGACAGCATCAACGTATCGAAGCCGTCTATCATCGATACGGCGAAACAGACGAGCGTGATTAGCGCGGCGTGCTCGGTGGAACGGGCGTTCATGTTTGCGTCTCCTGCGGGCGACGATCATGGCGTCGCCCTATCGTTATCGAGAAGTTTCTTGCCGCGACGAAACGCGACGAGTCACATGCTGCCGACCGCGGGATATTCGACATCGGTGAAACCCGGTATTGGCACTCGCGAGGGGGCGTTGCCGTTCGCATGCAACTGGTCGACGATATAGTCGGCCACGCAATTGGAGAGCAGTTGCGCCGGATCTTCCATGATGCGACGCAGCCGCGCGGTTGTCGCCGTGCGATCGCGCAGATCCGTGATTGGCGGCATTGCGCCGGCCGTCTGCGGTTCGAAGCGATAGCCGGCCTGGTTCGGAAACAGCTTACGGGCGACGTCGATACTCGCGCGGGTGTTGAGCCATAGCAGCCGATAATCATGCTCGAGCTTCGCGAGCCCGGCCTCGTCGGGCAACTGCGCGACCGAAAACGAAGGCGCATGGGGCGCGACAAGTACGCGCTCCGGCAGCAACGCTTGCTCTGACGCGCGCCACAGCAGATAACACATATTGTTCGAGGCCCACGTCACACCGGCAGTCGGCCGTCCAGACTGTCCACTCACCAGTGCCATCGCCCGGCTCCAGTCCAGTTGCTGTTCACGCAGCCAGTTGTCGATGCGGTAGACGATATCGAGGTAGGCAAGCCCGAACGTCGCGAACATGACGTCATTCATCGGCACGCTCACGCCTTCGCCCTTACGCGGCGCAAAGAACTGCGCATTGAGTGTGTCGAAGCTCAGTTGCGCCGGGTCCTTCAGCACGCGCTCGAGCATGTCCAGCGAGGCGCCGCACGTATAGTCAACGAGATCGACAATCTTCTGCTCATAGCCCGCAAAGCTCGCAACGTTCACGTAGTCGCGCCAAAGAGCCAGCGAGTTGGCTTCGCGCGTCTTTTGCACGTGAGCTAGCAATCGGCGTGCATCGGTACGCCACTGCGCCTCGTTGCCATCGTCGTCCGCCAGCTCGCGCATACGCGCCAGATACGCAAGCGCGAGCGGCAGATGCGAGACTGCGGTCAATTCGATGAAACCGCGCGTGGATTTGCGGAAGCTCTCAATCTGCGGTGGAGCGCCATCGCCCGGGAACAGCGCGATGTCGGAGCCAGTCGAAACGATGAGCGGGTCGCGCGCAGCCAGTTCGGCCATCTGCACGCTCAAATGAGCACCAATGCTCTCCGGGTCCGACGTGAATGCGCGAAACAGGCCCGCGAAGGCGGAATCTGGCTGATAGTTCATGATTGCCTCTCTCCCGCCACCTCAGAAGTCGAACAGGCGCGCCGGGTTGTCCGCGAGGATCGCCTGGTGCACGGCCGCATCATCGGTCCACTGCGCAAGCAGGTTGAGCAGTTCGCCCGTATCGCGTGAGCCATCGGGAATATGCGGCCAGTCGGATCCCCAGATCACCTTGTGCGGAGCCGCCGCGATAATGCCCTTCGCCATCGGCGCGACGGCTTCATAGCCGCGGTGCTTCGCGATGCGATACGGCGCGCTGAGCTTGAGCCAGCAGTTGCCATTGCGCAGCAGGTCGAGCAGACGCGCGAAGTCGTCCTGCGTGAGGCCATCCTCTTCGAGCATGTACCCCATATGGTCGATCACGAAATCGGTCTGCACATCCGCGAGAAACGGAATCAGGTTGCGCACGACCCAGCCCGGCGCGTAGAACTGTAGATGCCAACCGAGCGAAGCGCAGCGCTTCGCCATACGCGCGATGTACTGCTGAATCTCGACTGTCGGCAGAGCCGAGCGTGCGAACAGGTCGAGCCGCACTGCGCGCACGCCGGATTTGTGGAAACGATCCAGCGTCGCCGCATCGGTGTCCTCCTCGATCATCACGACGCCGCGCGCGCTCGAACCGGCCATTTCGAGCGCGTCGATCATGCAGCGATTGTCGGTGCCGTAAAAACTCGGCTGTACGATCACGAAGCGCTTGAGCTTCAGAACCTCCATGAGCCGCAGATAGTGAGCAAGCTTGCCGTCGGGCAGCGTGTAATGCGGGCGCTCAACGCACGGGTAGCGGTCGAGCGGGCCGAACACGTGCATGTGCGCGTCGCAGGCAAGGTCGGGCACGACAAACGCGGGGCGCTCGAGCGTTTGGCAATCGCGCATCGGCGTGGAGATAAGCGGAGTTTCGGTAGTGGCAACCATGACTTTCTTTGCTTCGATGAATTAGTTGATTGCACGGGCCTGTGTAGCCCGTTGCCGCAATGCGGCCAAAAATAGATCGGTGTCGATGCCCGCGAAGAGGAACGACTTTGCGCCTTCGCGGCGCAGCGCGGCAAGCGTTTCCCCTTCGGGCATACCACCGACGATCGCGACCTTGTCGTGGCGACGCGCGGCCGCGAGTACATGACGGCACGCCTCGACGACTTCGGGATGCGTGGGTTCGCCGGCGTGGCCGAGATCTGCCGAAAGATCGTTGCAGCCGAGCGCAACGATATCCACGCCTTCCACCGCCGCGATTTCGTCGGCGGCCTGCACACCCGCGCGGCTCTCGATGAGCACCTTGAGCGCACTCGCTGCATTCACCTTGGCATTCATTTCACGCACAGGCAGCGGGGCATAGCCGACGTGCGGCAGCGTGAGAATCTGTGAGCGCTGGCCGAGCGGCGCAAAGCGCGTAGCCGTGACGGCGACCCGCGCCTCTTCAGCGCTTTCGATGCGTGCGACGATGATCCCAAGCGCCCCGCCGTCGAGCACGCGGTTAATCGTCCCGTAGTCGCGCTCAGGCACGCGCACCCACGGCATCAGTCCGAGATCCTGCGCACACAGACACATCTGTGCCACGGCATCGACGGGCATGGTGCTGTGCTCCATGTCGATCCAGATCGTGTCGTAACCAGCAGCTTTCGCCCAACGCACGATCTCGGGCGTACGCGAGGCTCGAATCCCTAGCGCCACGACGTTGTGGCCCCCACGCAGGCGTTCGAGCAGTTCCGCTCCATTCATGTCGTCTCCGGTAGTTCTATCGGTCGACGAAAGTATGGTCCATGCCGGCGTTTTGTATTATTCTTTAAATCGATTTTATTGATTTACAAAACATATCAATGAACTTCCGTCATCTTGAATACTTTGTCGCCCTGGCGGAAGAGCTTCACTTTCGGCGTTGCGCCGAGCGCCTCGGCATCACGCAAG
This sequence comes from Paraburkholderia sp., assembly GCF_047605525.1. Taxonomy (GTDB): domain Bacteria; phylum Pseudomonadota; class Gammaproteobacteria; order Burkholderiales; family Burkholderiaceae; genus Paraburkholderia. Next base: position 78,909 of record NZ_JASGFN010000020.1, read on the forward strand.
CGCCCCTCAGTCTCGGAATACAGGCGCTCGAGGCGGAGCTCGGCGCGCGCCTGTTTCATCGCACGAGGCGGGAAGTGTCATTGACCGAAGCGGGTATCGCGCTCGTCGACGACGCGCGAGCGATCCTGGCGCGCGTCGAACATGCCAAAGAGTCAGTTTGGGAAACAGTGAGTGGAGATGTCGGCCGGTTGCGCGTGGGGTTTACAAACGCATCGTCACTCTCTCCCATGTTCCCCAAACTCATCCACGCCTACCGCACGCAGCGGCCCAATGTGAAGATCACATTGATCGAGCTTTCGTCTGCCCGACAACTGGAAGCGCTCGAACAACGCGAACTGGACGTCGGATTACTGCGCGCGCCCGAAGCGCCGCTCCCGTCCAACATCGCCATTGCGCCGCTCTACACGGAGCCGTTGCTCCTGGCCGTGCAATCAAATAATCGCTTCGCGAAGGCGCGGAAAGTCCACCTCGCCGATTTGCGCGCTGAGCCATTCATCGCCTATCCACAGAAGGCCGGCGTTGTCATCCACGAGCAAACCCTATCGTTGTGCTCACAACGCGGCTTCCAACCGAAGGTCGTGCAGGAAGCACAGCAGGCTTCGACTCTTATTGGCCTGATTGCGACGGGTCTGGGCGTAGCCCTGGTGCCGGCGTCTCTACGTGCCATTTCGATACCGGGCGTTGTGTTCCGTATGCTTGACGACGAGGACACCACAACGACACTTTCCATTGCACATCGATATGGAGACGCAAATGCCCGTGTCACGTTGTTTGTGGAACTTGCTCTATCGTTCAGGTAGCCTGTGCGGGGATATCAATGTAGTTATCGACGTATTCGGGAAGTAGTACGACTTGGGGGCATTGCTTCGGCTTCTGCCTCCAGTCGAGCACTTTGCTTGAATGTTCTCTAGCGTGGCCATTAACCCTCCGATCCTGGTAACAATGCCCGCACTATGACATACCGCGACAAGGGATGTTAGCGCCATTGTCGAACATCGAACGAAACTTTTGATCACCCGGTGCCTCGGTGGGGCTGACATCGAGATTTTCTTTCATTGACTGCATGAAATCGTCAAAGCTGGTCGCCTCGCAATATCCTATGGAGAAAGATACCGTCATCGATACTGGCAGGTCATACTCATTTTCAAAGCAATTGGCTGGACGTTGCCGATCATTCAAAGATCGAATAGCAACTGTTGATGGCGACACATACGTACTGGCGTTCCAACAACCGTTACACCCGAAGCCAAACCGAGACAGGAGTGTACCAATCTGTCAGGGCCAGCACTCCTCTCCTCCTATCCAAATAGCAATGCTGTAATGGCCGGATCCAGGGCACAACGGGCATACGCTTAAACCGGTGAACGTCTCGAACTCGACGCGGATTCAATGTCTTGCTCCAATCACAGGTCAGCCCAGTGTGATACCGCCGTCAACGGTGAGCGAGGTGCCTGTAATCTGCCTGGCCTCTTCTGATAGAAGAAACTCGATCGCCGCCGCAACGTCCGTTGAAGCCCCCAAGCGTCCGGTTGGAGTGCGCTCAGCCGCACGCCTCCATCCAGCCTCATCAAGCGAACCCAGTTTGCCCGGGTCCTTCTGGGTGTAGCCAGGAATGACGCAATTAACCGTGGTACCGTCACTTGCTAGCTGCAGCGCGAGGCAACGTGCGAGAGTCTCCATCGCGGCTTTAGCCGAAGCAGATGCGGGAGCCAAGGAAAATTCATCGATCCGGTGGGCGATGAATGAACTCACCACCACCACACGCCCAATCGGCGACGTCCTCAGGCTGGGTAGCGCTGCTGTGATCATCTCCAGGAAGGCACCCGGCATAACGGACATGCAGAGGTTGAATTCAGCGGTCGTCAGTTCACCGAACGGGGATTTCCTGACGATCCCAGCAGCATGCACAATCTGATCGAGTGATCCGAAGGAGGACAATGCCAACTCGACGCACGCTTGCCCTTGGCCTGCCACCCCAAAGTCGCCCACAAATGTCACGCACTCGGCGCCGGCCGCTGTACAACGCGCCTTCACATCTGCTAGTTGCGCCTTGCCGCGGCCACCCGTATGCAACAACAAACGGGTGCCCGGATGCGCAATTCGCAATGCGGTTGCTGCACCGATGCCCGACGCAGCACCTGAAATCAATACAGTTCTTTCTATCTGACCGGTCAATTGCGTCTCCATGTTATCTCTCTTCCAATCCACTGACTTAATGCTTTAGCGGCGGGAGTATAGGAAATACTAAATCGCGCATATGAAAGAGGGAAGCGAACAGACTGCCCAATATCGTGCATTGCCCGGTGGATTGCCGAACCACATCATCGAATTGCCACCACCTTAGTGGATTCCAACGACGTCCTTCATATCGAAGAGACCATGCTGACCACCGCGCAAAAAACGGGCCGCCTCCAGCGCACCATCGACATACGCCTGCCGGCTCATCGCGCGATGCGTAATCTCGATCCGATGACCGTGGCCGAGAAACATCACGGTGTGTTCTCCAACGATATCGCCACCACGCACCGCAGCGAAGCCGATCGCTCCTCGCGCTCGTGGCCCTGTTTCTCCCTGACGTCCATATATCGCGCATTCCGCCAAAGAACGGCCTTGCGCCGCGGCTATCGCCTCGCCCATGGCGAGTGCGGTACCGGACGGGGCGTCTGTCTTGTTCCGATGATGCGCTTCCACAATCTCAATATCATATCCCTCGCCGAACATGCTAGCGGCTCGCTCCAACAGCGACAGTAGGTGGGTCACACTTTCACTCATGCAGGGGGCAAACACTATCGGAGTGACCGCGGCGGTTCGCCGGATTTCTTCCACCTGCGCATCGGACAGCCCGGTGGTACCGATCACAAGAGCCACTCTGTGCCGCGCTGCCGCGGCCAGGTGCGCACTGACAGCCTCTGGTCGAGTGAAATCAATCAGCACGTCAGCGTCTTTTAGAATGTCGTCTACATCACTTTCAACGTAACCACCGGAGTCGCGTACCTCCCCAATATCGGTTGATAGACCGGGCCGTGAAGGCCGACGGGAAAGCACACCCGCGAGAACCATGTCACCCGCATTATTTACGGCGCCTGTTAGCATCCTGCTCATTCGACCGGCACCACCCGCCACCGCCACACGCAATCTATTATCCATAGCAATTCCAGGTAATGAAAATTTAAAATTACGTTTTCCACATCGCATCGCTCCCGAAAGCGACGCATGCGGAATATGAACGATCTATCACCGCCGCCGGATCTTCTGTTTGCCTGGATTGGTTCCGTCCAAGCCCCAAAACGGGCGCGGCAATGCCGCAATCTGCTCGGCAGTCTCAGGTTTTAGCGCAGTCGCCAGATGCATGAGACAATCGCCGCGCCGGGCATGACCTGGAGGGCGTAAACAGACCACCTTGCCGGATGACGTAAAGCTGAGTTCGTCCGGAGGAGCGAGCGGACATGAAACGTCATGAATGAAGCCCGCACAGTCACCAGCCTTGACGCTCGCACCCAACTGTATCGCTGGTTCGAACATTCCTGACGATAGCGCATATATATAGTCGCTCTCTGGATGTACCTCCAGAATTTCGCTATCAATCAACCGGTCTTCAATGTGTTGGCTATCTGATGCGAAAATTCCAGACCAACGCAATACTTCTTCGACGCACTGGATGGTCATTGCGATCGTTTTTGGGCCGCTAATCTCGATGCCTGTTCGGACCGTACCGGCGCGCTTGGCAGCGCCCGAAGAGTTGCGCTCTTCAAAGCTGTAAGAGATGAGCACCAACGGGGCGTGGAACGCCAAAGCAAACGCAAGTCGCTTGTTCATTTCGGCGATATCGTTGTGTGCGACGGTCAATACACAAGGCAGGTAGGTCAAGGAGTCACCACCGCTGTGCGCATCAACCACAAGGTCGCATTGCGGCATCAGGAAGCGTTCAATGTACTGTGCAATTACCGCCGTCGGGCTGCCGAATACGTCTCCAGGATAACTGCGCCCCAAGCTCACGTTGTCGATAGGAGAGTTGCGCAGGCCGGCCTGAGCCGCGGGCTCGTTGGCCATCGGGAGAATGACTACCTGCCCGTGCATTTTTGCAGGATCCAGCGATCGTGCCAGGCGCGCCAACGCGATCTGGCATTCCGTTTCGTCACCATAGGTTCCCGCCATCACCAGCACGCGCGGGCCACGGGATGGCCCGGCAACTACGAACGGCACAGGAATGAATCCGTATGCCGATGTATTGGATGAGTAAGGGATTTTAATAAAGCCAGCACTTTTACCGTCCAATGGCAAAGCGTCGCCCAACGCTAGCAGCACGTTCTCCCGGATCACAAGTGACTCGCTCTTCTTCACTCTGATTGGCCCTCCATCGTGTTACACGTCCCGGCGAAATGCGAACTCAAGCCGGGTTCGCTTAGCCTTCGCTGCTACACTAGATGTTCTGGTGTAACGCAGCATTCAAGCCACTCCAATTCCCTGTGCGTGCAAGCGCTTCAACGCGCCCCGTGCTCGAATTTCTGCGAAAGAGCCAGTCTGCCTGACCCGACAACGCCGCCGCCTTCAGGCTTGTCCCGTCTTTCAGAGTGAGCACCGTGCCTGCCGTCACATAGCAACCTGCCTCGACAACACACCGATCGCCAAGGGAGATGCCAATCCCGGAATTGGCACCAAGCAGACAGTCACGCCCCACGGTAATGCGCTCCTTCCCTCCGCCCGACAACGTACCCATGATAGAAGCCCCGCCACCGATATCGCTGTTCTCGCCCACTACGACACCAGCACTGATTCGACCTTCAACCATTGAGGCGCCAAGAGTACCCGCATTAAAATTGCAAAAGCCCTCATGCATAACTGTAGTCCCACTGCCCAGGTAGGCACCAAGCCTGACACGGTCAGCATCCGCGATGCGCACTCCTGACGGAACCACATAGTCGGTCATGCGTGGAATTTTGTCCACACTGGTAACGCAGAGCCAGTGCCCTGCACGGCGAGCCGCGCCACGAGCATCGTCGAGCCTCTCCACGGAGCATGGGCCGAGCGAAGTCCATCCGACATTGGAGAGCAGGCCGAAAAGTCCGTCGAGATTTATCGTGTTCGGCAGCACCAGACGATGGCTCAACAGATGTAACCGCAAATAAGCATCGTGCGCGTCACGCGGGGGCGCCGTCAAAGAATCTATGATGGTTTCGACTGCAACAACCTCTGTTTGCCGGATTGTGTCGTTACCGCCTGCGAAGCCGCAATAGTTACCCAGTAGTCGCAGCGCCTCGGAAGTGTCCAGTACACGCGTCGCGGAGCTGCGCTCCGAAGAAGTCAAAGTGAGAAGGGGGTACCAGGTATCCAATACCCGTCCATCGCGCGTTAGCGTCGCAAGACCAACGCCTCGCGCGCCGCGCGATGAACTCTCGGACTGCCGACCGTCGGGCAAATCAGCATTGAGAGGGTGGTTCATATGTATCGCTCCAGTATTAAACCGTTGTGATCGATCTCCGAGCGGTGGTCTGTTACGAGATCGGCCACGGATGCGACCCAAGCTCATCGACATCGCCCAACAGGTCGAACGGTGTCCAATGTTCAGTAGAGATCGCGCGGCAGCCGATCTGCGCGAGTAAACTGGGCCAAATAGCACTACATCGTCACTGCGCTTGGATCAACCATGCATTCTCTGCGGTATGCCAGGACAACTTCCGCGACAATCGCTGCCGCTTCAGCGATTTCCTCGCCCGACACATCCATGTGTGTTACCGCCCGCACCTGCGTTTCGCCGGGCCACGCCCCCATTCTCACGCCCCGCCGGGCGAGTCGGTTGATTAGTTCACTACCGCCCATGCCGGTGCGTCTGACGTCGAAGAACACTATATTTGTCTCGACCGCTTCGAGATCGACCGAAACACCAGGGATCTCGTCGAGCAGTTGTGCCAGCCTCCGGGCATTGTCGTGGTCCTGCGCAAGTCGCAGGACGTTGTGCTCGAGCGCGTATAAGCCCGCTGCCGCGACGAATCCTGCCTGACGCATGGCGCCCCCAAAGATGTGCTTGTAGCGCTGCGCTTCTTGGATAAACTCACTGCTACCGGCAAGCAGCGCGCCAACCGGACAGCCGAGCCCTTTGGAAAGACAGAGTGTCACCGAATCGAATTCGCGTGCGTGAGTCGCTGCATCGATTCCCGAAGCGACAACCGCATTCAACAATCGTGAGCCGTCCATATGCGTGTAAATGTCCCGCGATCGGGCCGCATTTACGACGCCCTGCAACTGCTCAACAGACCAGACGGCACCGCCACCTCGGTTGGTGGTCTGTTCCACACATACAGCACGTGTTCTGGGTGCATGGATCGCCTTACGGCGCACACCCGCGATGAACTGCTCTGCCGTGAAAATGCCGCGCTGCCCCACCACCGTGTGCAGCATCACCGACGAGAGAAATCCCGGGCTACCCGCCTCCGAAGTCACGTAGTGCGACTGATGCTCGACTATCACCTCGTCGCCCGGCTGCGTCTGCACTTTCAGCGCTATTTCATTGGCCATCGTCGCTGAAGGCAGAAAGAGCGATTTTTCATGGCCTAGCAGATCTGCCACGCGATCCTGCAAGGCGTTGACGGTCGGATCCTCCTGGCGCTGATCGTCACCGACAGGCGCATTGACCATGAATGACAGCATTTCAGCCGATGGGCGCGTCGCAGTATCACTACCCAGATCAATCAATCGACTCATGGTTTTCGTCTCCTGTCAGGCCCCGTGGTGTGCCGTGTGTAACTCGCGATAGGCCTCACCCAAGCGAGCAATGCCCGCACGGATTTCTTCGGGACCGCAAAAACTGTACGCGAGGCGTATAAACCGTCCAGGCACAGGGCCGGCGAAGCTGAGACGTCCAGGATTTACTTCGACGTTCAAGTCACCTGCGCGCTGAACGAGTTCGCTCGAGTCGACTTGGACGCAGCGCCAACGCTTTCTCCAGTTCTTCGACTTTCATGCCGGGTTCGATGAAGACACAGCACGCAAGATCTAGCCCATGCTTGGCGCCATTCACGATCAGGATGTTGTCTCGTTCGGCCCTAACGCCGTCCCGTGCCAGATATCCGACCACCGCATCGCGCAAGTCGTTCAGCCCGTAAAGAGGACCGTACTGCAAACCCTCTGTGCGCATTGCAGCTGCGGCCGCTGCCTCCTCAACGATATTGGGCGGCTCTCCCGGAAACGCCAGTCCCCCTCCCAGGCGAATCATATCTTTCGGCACTTTATGTGGAACGGCAATCACATCCCCCGCACGCCGTGCCCATCCATGTTTACCTGTACTGCTATTCATAGCTATCAGTCCTTGAACAAAATGGACCCTGGAGATGCGGACAGGAGCAGATTCCCTTCAAACGCACACCCACTGGTAAAGCATCACTTCGCCTAGAAATTGTAGGGCTACCGTCGAAGCGTTTGTAGCGGCTAATCTGCCGAAAATGTCGCGGATATTCGGCAAAGCGAAGGTGTCTCCTATCGTTTTGACTCGTCTCACTCCTTGCCCACTTAAACTGCGTCGCGGGCGATCGGGTTCGCGAGGATGCCGACACTGGACGCGACGCGATTCGCATCCCAGGCGTTCCAGATGCGACACGGTGCGGAAGGAATTACGCGCGGCTCCACCCGCCCGCGCGTCAATGTTAGAAACCAGTCCGTAGGCCCACGATTGCGATGGCCTGATTGTTTGTTCCAGCGTAACCGAACGAGCCCACCGACGCCTGCGCCGGTTGCACCGTAGTTTTGCCGTTGCTGTTCTGCACAAGCTGCTCACCGCCGGCGTGCTGGTATCCGGCAACGGCGTACACCGATGTGCGCTTCGACAGCGAATACACTGCGCCTGCGAAGTACTGGTTATAGGTCGCCGATGCATTCCCACTCGCACTTAGATAGGTGTATCCGGCCCCGATCGAAAGCGCGGGCGACCACTGATAGGTGATTGATCCGGCTCCAGTATTGAAGCGCCCTGAACCGGTGAAAGTGGAAAATCCGTCGCTACGGTATTGCGAATTGCTATAAGTACCGGCCAGAATGAACTGCCCGATCACGTATTGTGCACCGACACGTGCAATTGACACTGAAGCAGCGGAAATATATCCGTTATTTATGACGCTATCGAAAAGAGGATCACTCGACCCCGTCCAGGCGTTGGTCGCACTGCTGATATTGCGCTTAGCTCCGGTGTTGGGACTCGGGTTGGTCGCTCTAAAGTAACCACCAGCGAGTGACATATTACCGAGCGAGTATGAAACCGCGCCGCTGTAGGTGGCACCCTGTCCGAGTGATCCAGAAACCCCTCCCAAGCCGTATACTGCCTCTACGGTGAAGCCCGACCAAGTCGGAGAAAGATATTTAACCGCATTATTGACGCGCAAGCTGTTGTCCCAGTTGTCAACGTCACCAGGAGTTGCAGTTACGCTGCTGAAGAAGTTGTCCGCCGTAATCGGCTGGATGAGATCGACGAGTGGGTCGTACTGTCGTCCCATCGTAACTGTGCCCCAAGTCTGGTCCGCCAATCCGACGAATGCCTGGCGACCGAATATACGCCCTCCATTACCGAGCGCACCTGTACTCTCGTTAAAACCGTTTTCAAGCTGGAATATCGCTGTCAGGCCACCGCCTAGTTGTTCCGCTCCTTTGAATCCGAAGCGCGAATTCGACAAACCGTGTCTCAGAGTTACGAGGTCATTCGTGCCGCTAGCGTTGTTTACAAAGGCGATGCCATTGTCAATGCGACCGTAGAGCGTGATGCTATTCTGCGCGTTCGCCACGGCCGATAGACCTGCCACAATGAACGGCACTATAGCTCCAACCAGTTTGACACTCTTCATTTTTTAACTCCTCCGCATGTATTTAATTCTGGCATGAAATGCCAATTTCTAAATTCAATTCACTTTTGGTATCCTTATTATCTAAATTGGTGTTTTCCGTAACCTCTTCATATTCCTGTAAACTCTTGTATTCCTTGAATTACAATTAAGTCTATTGCGTCAGAAATTGGGACGATAGAGAGAAAATCGCCGTTTTCCGCCATCAATCCGGCAAAATGCATCAGCAATACGTCTATACGCCGACTTCGACAACTTGCGATGCAGATCCGCGCTCACTCCCACGGCGGTTTGAGCCGCGCTTCGGTCCTTGCCTTGACCACGCGGGAGAATATCGAGGACATGCGGATCGCATTGCGTGTGGATCGAACGGCGCACGGAACGCAAGCGCCTGCCGGACAATACCCTCCGATTCAACAGACCAGGTGCTGCCGCTTGTCGCTGCACCTTCAACGGCGGGAACGACTTCGATACGCAACGCTTCATCACCCCCTGTGAGGCCTCACAGGCGATCGACGTTCGGATGCGCACCGGGCCGATTGCATGCGTCGACCGTATGCTAGGCAAACATGGCGAGGCCATCTTCCGCAGCCTTTGCGTCGAGTTTGCTGAACTGCTGCCGCAAATAGTGATACACCGCCAATGAGCCCCTGCGTAACAGGCTTGTTCTCAATGATTGCGACCACAGCACCTTTGCTGTCGAACAGATCGATACCGTCGATGGCAGGCAGTTTCGTGCGCGGCGCGGCTTCGAGCGCGAATACCGTCATCAGCGTTGTCGGCATTGAAAGGATCGAGCATGCCGATCAGTACGGAGCCGCGATTGAGCAGCGGCAGTTCCGGATCGCTCGGTGACTGAACCTTCAGAACAATTTCGGCGCCGAACGCGGTCGGCGCATCGACCAATTCCGCCCCCGCGGCGGTATAGGCATCCCAGATAGCTGGCTCGCGCCTGCGCCGCTCTGAACCGTTACCCGGTGGCCCTGCTACACGAATTTCCTTACTGTCTCGGGTGTCGCGGCGACGCGGATTTCGTATGCCCGCGTCTTCTCTCCAGGAGACTTCATCATGGCTCTGCCCGGATAGCGTCGTACGAACCCCGATCAGACCTTCGCATTCCCGTACCGCCTATGACACTATGTTCCAGGATCTTGGTTAAAGCCGCATCGTTTCGACCGGGAAAGGATATATGCGTCGAAACGCACTCCGTCTCGCAATGAAGACATAACGGGGCTTCGCGAGCGCGAGGGCAAGATTTGACGGTTACCCGACAAACCTTTGTCAATCCGTCGACGCCGTCACGCGGCTTAAAAAAGTGCGTGTACGCGCCTCCTGCGGCGAGCACAGCACATCCCGCGCGTTGCCCGTTTCGACGATCTCGCCCGCCACCATGAAGTGGACGCTGTCCGCCACCTCCCGCGCAAAGCCCATTTCGTGCGTAACGACGATCATCGTCATGCCGCGCGATGCGAGCCGCTTCATCACCGCCAGCACCTCGCCGACCATCTCGGGATCGAGCGCGGACGTCGGCTCGTCGAACAGCAGCACCTTCGGCTGCATCGCCAGCGCGCGCGTGATTGCGACGCGTTGCTGCTGTCCACCCGACAATTGCGATGGATAGTGATGCCCCTTGTCTTCGAGGCCAACCATGCGCAGTAGCTCGCACGCCTCTTCGGTCGCCTTCTTGCGACTCTTCAGCTTCAAAGCAACAGGCGCTTCGATGATGTTCCCGATCGCCGTCATATGGGGAAAGAGGTTGAAGCGCTGAAATACCATGCCCATCCGAGCGCGTTGTCGTGCAAGCGTCTTCTCATCGCACTCGTGATAGCGGCCGCCCTTCATCCGGTAGCCGACTGGTTCTCCATCGATGAACACCATGCCAGCGTCCGGCGCTTCGAGGCGATTGATGCAGCGAAGTAGCGTCGACTTTCCCGCACCCGACGGACCAATGAGACAAGCGACCTCCCCATCGCTGACCTGCAGGTTGACGTTTTTGAGCACCTGCACCGCACCGTAGAATTTGTCGATCGCCTGTGCGTCGATGAGCGGAGAAGCCTTCATTCAGATTTCCTCAGTTGATGGCGGAAGATTGCTCTGCGGCATCGCCAGTGCATCCGTCCTCGGCGGATTACCCGGACGTTTGCGCGCCGACGCGGCAAAACCGCGCGATACGCGCTTCTCGATGAAATGTTGCGCGACAGTTGCGAGTGTCGTCAGCACCAGATACCAGAAGCTCGCGACCACCAACAGCTCGAGAATGCGAAAGTTGTCGTTATAGATACGTGTCGCTTCGGTGAGCAGATCTCCCGCCGCGATCACCGACACGAGCGACGAAGCCTTCAGCAGCGACACAAACTGATTGCCGGTTGGTGGAATGATCACGCGAAGCGCTTGCGGCAAGATCACGCGCATTAGAGTCAGTCGCGGCGTGAGACCAAGCGCCTTCGCTGCTTCGCGCTGCCCACTGTCGACGCTTAGAATACCGGCTCGCACGATCTCCGCCATATATGCCCCCTCGTTGAGACCGAGGCCGAGCAATGCCGCGAGCACGCCTGTCATCACGTGATTGGTCGGCACACTGAAGAACGGCGCGAAGCCCGGTACCTTCAGCGTAATGGTGGGAAAGATGATCGCTATATTGAACCAGAAAATCAGCTGGACAAGCGTCGGCGTGCCGCGAAACACCCAGATAAAGCCACCGGACGTCACCCGCATCACTGGGTTGCTCGACAGCCGCATCACAGCAACAATCGCGCCGAGAAACAGTCCGATGATCATCGACGCGAACGTGATGTAGATGGTCAGACACACTCCAGCGAGAATGCGCGGATCGATGATGTATTGCGCAACCGTGCTGAAATGGAAGACGCGGTTCTGGCTAACCTCGTTGATCAGCGCAAGCGCGATCAATAGCAGAATGACACTCGACACCCATCGGCCCGGATTGCGCCGGAGCACGATGTCGAAATGGGGCTTGGTACTCATGGCACTCCCGAATCAAGTCCGCGGTTGAAACACCCCGATGCGTGTCGTGCTATCTCAAAGGCTGGTTGTAAGTGGCATGCGGCAGCGCTGCTTCACTGATGTGATACTTCGCGAGAATCGCCGCATACTTGCCGTTCGCGATGATGTGATCGAGACCAGTCATCAGCGCATTGCGCAGCGCAACATTGCCCTTGAAGATCGCCATGCCTTCTGGCGCGACGTTGAACTGCTCTCCCGCGACTTCGAGCCGGCCATCGGACTGCTGCACCAGATACACCGACAGGGGGTAGCCGTGAATCATCACGTCGGCGCGTCCACTATAGAGCTGCAGCATTGCCTGCGCACCTTCGGGGAACTCGCGGACCGTCACCCCGGGCTTGCCCTGTGCGACGCATTTTTCGGTCTGGTCATGCGCATACATCGTCCCAATGTCACCGGTGGTCGACGCGACGGTGAGGCCGCACAGATCGTCGAGGGTCTTCACCTTCTTCGGATTGCCAGTGGATACGATGAAACCTGATCCCACCTGCAGATAGTCGACCAGATCGACCGACTGTTCGCGCTTCTTTGTATCGACGAGTGCGCCCATCCCGACGTCGTAGCGCTTTGCGCTGATGCCCGGAAACAGGCCATCGGTCTTGACGTTCACGTAGTTGATCTTGAGACCGAGGTCTTCGGCGACCGCGCGCATGATGTCCACGTCGAAGCCGACAAAGTTTCCCTTCGCATCGATCGACGAAATCGGCGGGAAATACGCGGTGAATGCCACCGTGATCTGTCCCGGCTCAATCAGTCCCATATCCGGTGCCGCCCACGTCGGCGACCCGACGAAGGCCAGCGCGCACGCCGCGAGCCAGCATCTGATAGTCGATGTCCTGCGAAAACGATGAACCATTCTGATTGCCTCCTGTTCGCGATTCAGCCCAATGTGAGTCCGCCTTCAACCTTCAGCAGTGGCACTCGTGATCTGCCTTGCTTCTCGCCTTGACGTAAAGGGCCTCGCCGTCATTTATTGAAAAAATTGTAGGTCGCTGATAAAAGCGCCGAAAGCGTGAGAACTGCCGGATGGCGGGGAATTCCTGCTGTTCTGCCGGACCGATCCGGCGCTCTGCCGAAAACACCGCCTGTTACAGAAGCGGATCCGCTACCGTAGCCGATTACCGGCTTGCTTATCGAACAGGCCCGACAAGAGTACCAGCGCAACGGGACAAATCCGTCATGCGTAGCGCTCCAGCGTCAAGCCTGACAAATCGATCGCGGGAGTTCTACCCGTCACGACGTCCGCGACAACGCGGCCGGAGCCCATCGCCATCGCCCAGCCAGTCGACCCATGGCCGACGTTCACGTAAAGCCGCCGGAACGGCGTTGCGCCGAGGATAGGTGGACCATCGGGTGTCATCGGCCGCAAGCCGACCCAGAAGCGCGGATCCGTATCAAAGTCGACACCTTCAGGAAACCAGTCGCGCGCGGTCTTGATGAGGGTCGCAGTCGCTTTTGCACGCAACGCGCGCGCGCAGTCGCCGAGTTCGGCCGTGCCCGCCACACGCACCACAGGCCCCATCCGGGTCATGCCAACCTTCAGCGCCTCGTCCATCACCGCCGCACGCAGCGTCTTCGCTTCGTCCTTGACGGGTAAGGTCGCTGAATAGCCCTTCACCGGATACAGCGGCACGTCGACGCCAAGCGGCGCGAGCAAGGTTACGCTGTCGACCCCGCCGGCAACGATCACCGCATCCCCGTGGAGCGTTTCGACCACGCCGTTGGCGCGGCGCGCCACAATGCCGTTCACCTCATCGCCGGCGCGATCGAGCACGCACACCTCGGTGTCAAACAGAAACTCGACGCCCGCGGTCGCGCAGATTGCTCGTAACCGGCTCGCGAATACCGCGCAGTCACCGGTTTCGTCATCCGGTAAATGCAATGCCGCGGCCGGCCGCACCGTCGACCAGCGCAGTGACGGCTCGACCTCGAAGATCGCATCACCGGTCAGCACGCGGTGCGCGATGCCCGCTTCCTGCAGTACGCGGATGCCAGGTTGCGCCATCTCGACATCAAACTCACTGCGATAGACTTGCAGAAAGCCCTGGTTGCGCCAATAGCCAACCTCATGCTGGCCGCGAAACTCTGCGAGGCACCGCTGGCTGTAGTACGCGATGCGCTGCATCCGCTGCTTGTTGACATTGAATCGCTCAACCGCGCACTCTCGCAACCAGCGGCGCACCCAGATCCACTGTCGACCATTCCATTGTGGACGATAGATCAGCGGCGAATGTGGCTTCCACAGATACTTTACGATCTTGAACGGCATTCCGGGCGCGGCCCACGGTGTCACGCAGCCTGGAGAAATCACGCCGGCATTGCCTTTGCTCGTCATGCGGGCTACATCGGCTTCCCGCTCGATCAACTGTACTGACACGCCATGCGCGTTCAGATAGAACGCGGTGGCGAGGCCGATAATACCGCCTCCGACGACAATCACCCGCATGAGTTCTCCGCGCGTCACGAATGAGATGGGACGAAGCGCGCGTTCACGCGTTTATCTTCGACACGATGTCGAGCACCATGCGCACCTGGTTGCGCGTTGCGCTGGTGGTCCAATAGCCGCAATGCGCAGTAAGCGTTACGTTCGGCGCATCGACCCAGACGCTGTCGGCGGCAAGCGGTTCGTGCTCGAACACGTCGAGCGCCGCATGGCCGACCGCGCCACTGCGCAACGCGGCAAGCAATGCGTGTTCGTCGACGAGTGCGCCGCGAGCGGTATTGACGAGCATCGCGCCGGGCTTCATCTGCGCGAACCGGGCGGTGTTCAAGAAGTGATGCGTGTGCTCGTTCAACGCGAGGTGCAGTGTAACGATGTCTGCTTCGGCCAGCAGCGTGTCGAGGGGTACGCTGCGCCAGTGCGGCCCTTCCTGACCCTTGCGACTCCATCCGAGCACGTCGAGCCCCAGCGCGGACCCGATCGACGCGACCTCACGCCCAATAGCGCCCAAGCCGACGATGCCAAGCGTCTTGCCCTTCAATTCGATGCCGGGCAGCTTCAGCCAGCGCCCCGCACGCAACGACGCATGCTGTGCACCAATCTGTCGCGCCGCTGCCATCAGGAGCGCGATCGTATGTTCAGCGACGGTGCGATCTCCGTAATTGCGGATCGTGTGCACCTGGATGCCGAGCCGCTCCGCGACCGGCAGATCGACGACGCTCGCCGCGCCGGTGCCGAAGTAGACGATGTGCTTAAGTGTGGGGCTGCACCCTTCGAGCAATGCCGCATCGAGGCGAGTGTGATCGGTAATGCACACATCGTAGCCGGTGAGCAGCCCAGCGAGATCCGTAGGCGACTGCTCGGTGTTGACGTCCACTGGCACGGGGTACGACGGCTTGATCGCGAGCCAATGGTCGCGAATGTTTGGGCCGCAATCGATGAAGCGCACTTTCATATCGGGTTTCCGTGAAGAAATCAGCAATGAGCTTTTGATGAAACCAATTGAGCCTAAACACACTTAATCGCGTGAGCGCGTTCAGATCCGTAGCGTGGTCGGATCTACCACGCCTTCGCAGCGATATGCCGAGATCACGTCAGCGACCGTCGCCGCCACTTCGACAATCTGCTGCGCCGACACGTCACGATGCGTGACCGCACGCACGCGGGTCTCGCCGGGCCACGCGCCCATTCGTACGCCGCGCGCGCCGAGACGCTCGACCAGTTCCGTGCCGCTCATGCCGCTGCGTGCGACATCGAAATACACAATGTTGGTTTCGATCGCACGCAGATCGACGTCGATACCGGCAATGCCGTCAAGCCGTCGTGCAAGCGACTTCGCGAGATCGTGATCTTCCGCGAGGGGCTCGACGTGGTGATCGAGCGCATACAGACCCGCGGCTGCAAGCACTCCTGCCTGACGCATTGCGCCGCCAAAGATATGCTTGTAGCGCCGCGCTTCTTCGATAAAATCGCGACTACCTGCGAGCAGCGCGCCGACGGGACAGCCGAGTCCTTTCGACAGACACAGCGTGACCGAATCGAACGGACCCGCTTGCGCGGCGGCATCGACACCGGACGCGACCACCGCATTCAGCAGACGCGAGCCGTCCATGTGCGTGCGGATATCGCGCTCCCGTGCTTTATCCACGATCGCCTGCAACTGCGCTAACGACCACACCGCGCCGCCGCCTCGATTAGTGGTCTGCTCGACACACACCAGCCGCGTACGCGGCGCATGAATCGCATGGCGGCGCACGCCCGCGATGAACTGCTGTGCAGTGAAAATTCCACGCTCGCCGTTCACATGATGGAGCATCACCGACGACAGGAAGGCTGGCCCACCCGCCTCCGACGTCACATAGTGTGACTCGTGATCCACGATCACTTCGTCGCCCGGCTGCGTCTGCACTTTCAATGCAATTTCATTGGCCATAGTCGCGGACGGCAAGAAAAGCGCCGCCTCCTGGCCGAGCAGATCCGCGACGCGCTCCTGCAGCGCGTTGACGGTCGGATCCTCGCCCCGCTGCTCGTCGCCCACTGGCGCGGCCACCATATAGGCAAGCATCTCGCGCGACGGACGCGTGGCTGTATCACTGCCCAGATCGATCAGTACGTTCATCGTGTAGTTCTCCGCTTCAAGCCGCGTGCTGCGCGGCGCGCATCGAACGATAGGCCTCGCCGAGACGCGCGATACCGGTACGGATCTCCTCCGGGTTGCAGAAGCTGTACGCGAGACGGATGAACTGTCCGGGCGTCGGACCCGCAAAGCTGAGCCCGCCCGGATTCACCTCGACGTTCAATTCGCCCGCACGCCGCACCAGTGCATCAGCATCAACGTCATCCGGCAATCGGACCCACAGAAAATAGCCTCCCTGCGGCACCTCGACCATGCTGCCCGGCAGATGCTCGCGCACTGCGGCGACCATTGTGTCGCGATGCACGCGCAGCGTTTGCTTCACGCGATCGATATGCTCGTCGACCTTGCCGTTCATGAAGAGCTGCGCGACGATGCGCTGCACGAACGGGTTAGTGCCGTGATCGCATTTCTGCGCGGCCATGCGGCCCACGATCTCGGGGCTCGCATTGACCCAGCCAATCCGCAGCCCGGGAGCGAGTATCTTCGATACCGTGCCGAGCCCGATCACATAATCGCCAGTGTCGAACGTTTTGATCGGTGCGACCGGTGTACCTTCGAAACGCACGCGCCGGTATGGATCGTCTTCGAGAATGCGGAAGCCATATTCGACTGCCAGTTCGACGATGCGGCGACGGCGTGCTTCACTCAACGTGATACCTGTCGGATTGTGGAAGTCAGGTACGTCGAACAACAGCTTCGGCGGCGCGGCGCCACGACGCCGGCGCGCGTCCAGCATCGACTCCAGCTCGTCGACTTTCATCCCCTGCGCATCCTGCGCGACGACGATGAACTCGACCTCGTGGGTCTTCATGATCGCCAGCGCAGTCATATAGGTCGGACCTGATACGATGATCGCATCGCCCGGTTCGATGAAGACACGGCACGCGAGATCGAGACCATGCTTCGCGCCGTTCACGATTAGAATATTGTCGCGCCCGGCCGTCACGCCATCATGCGCGAGATAATCGACAACAGCGTCACGCAGATCATCGAGTCCGTACAGCGGCCCGTATTGCAACCCTTCACTGCGCATCGCGGCCGCCGCCGCGGCCTCTTCGACGATGTTTGGCAATTCACCGGGAAACGCCAGCCCGCCACCAAGACGAATCATGTCGCCGGGTATCCGGTGAGGTGTGGCGACTATTTCGGCGGCACGCCGGGCCCAGCGAAATTTGTTTTCACTACTATACATAGATGATCATCCTTGGCGGGTTGAACGGGCACGCCTGAAGGCTTGCCGCTGGCTCGACCGGCGAATGAAGCGCGACACAAAGTCTCGATCGGCTGGAAAAAATTGTAGGACTATCGCCTGGCCGATTGAAGTGGCAAACTTGCCGGAACCGCCGCGTTATCCGGCGAACTGCCAGCCTCAACCGTCGTTTCGTTCAATTGAGCGGCCTGCCATCTTGACCGGGAGTCGCCTGAGCTCGATTGTTCAGTTTGAGCCACGCGGACGAGCAGCCTTGATAAACAGGCCAGCCGTCGTGTTAGAACCCAGCAAGGAATCCTATGAGCCGAGCAAACGACGCAATCGATCGGCAGTTGATTGCGCTGCTGCAAGCGAACGCCCGCGAGACGACCACCGCGCTGGCCAGCATGCTGGGTGTGGCACGCACAACGATCCAGGAGCGGATGGCGCGGCTCGAGAACAATGGGACGATCGTCGGCTATTCGGCGATCCTCGCGCGCAATCCGTTCGACAGCTATACCGAAGCGATGGTGATGATCGCGCTATCGAACAGCAAGATGAAAGATGTGGTCGACCGGCTGCGCACGCTGCCCGAAATCAAGCTGTGCCAGTCGATCGATGGCGACTTCAACCTCGTATGCCAGCTCGAAGTACCGCGCGTTGAAGATCTCGACGCGTTGCTCGACGAAGTCGCGGAGATTCCAGGTATCGAGAAAATACGCAGCTGGGTGATACTGGCCACGCGCTTCGACCGGCGCGGACGTACCGAGGATGACGAGTCCGCGCGTCATGCGTTCCCGATCGGTCGCGGCGAGGCGGGATGAGTCGGGACGCGGTGTGTAAGCCGATGATAGCAATGCACCGAGCGCTGGAGCCCGCGTCACCGAATGAGACCGGGGATGCTTGCGTGGTTTCCACCGTCGTCTTCACCACGAAGATCGCGTGAGCGCAGAGCATCGTGTTCGAACCAGACGCCTTGCTTCTGATGGGAGTCAGCGACCCAAGTGCATTAGGCAGTCGCCCACTTCGCACATGGCGATTGATCGCTCGCACACCACGGTGCCCGAAGCGTCGAAATACACCACTTCGGGCTCCCGTAAGGGTTCGTGCGGGAAATAAATGTGACCGGCGACGTCTCCTCTCTCTACACGATTGCCGAGACGGATTGCGCTTTCAAATATGCCATTTTTCGAGGCGAACACAAATCCCGCGGGCTCAGCTTCCAGTATTGTGGTCTCTCCGGGCTTGGGTAGGCCTTCGCCGGAAATAACGTTCAACTGCGCCAGCATCCTCTTGACACCGTCCTCACCAAGCTCCCGATATGTCCGGTTGAGGCCTCCGCCACCACCCAGTTCGGTGCTGATCCGCACGATTTTATTGCGGGAGGCAGCCTCCGACGCGTTGCCACTGCGTGGTGGGGTGCCGAACAGAATTCCGTACGGTGCGCCGAAAGCGCGTACGAGCGCCTCCAGTTCATCGTCAACCGACAACCTCCTGGGAAGCATAATAGAGGGCAGGTAGTTCAGGGATGTCCCACCGCTGTGAAGATCGATCACAAGATCTACCCTTGTCATCAATTCAGTCTCGATGAAGTCCGCGATCTTTTCAGTCGGGGACCCGTCTGCGCGCCCCGGATATAGCCGGTTGAGATTGCCGCCGTCGATCGGAGACACTCTGGTGCCAGCCGCGGCTGCTGGATAATTGGCCATCGGCATGATGATCAGCTGCCCCGTTATCATCTGCGCTTCGATTTGCTGCGCTATTCGGGAAAGCGCGACCTGACCTTCGTATTCGTCACCATGCGCTCCCGCCAACAAAAGCACACGGCTACCGCTTCCATTTTTAATGCTCACCAGCGGAATGGGCAGCCATCCATAGGCCGACCGATTTACAGAATGCGGCAAACGTGCGTAGCCGGATTGTTTACCTTCTTTGTCGAGATCGATATCGACAATAATTCTGCTCTTTGTCATCGTTCCTGCTCCTATAGATCTAGCTGAACGGAAGTTCTTCGCGCTGGTCACGTCTCTCCAGTTGAAGCATCCTCCCGCCTGTCGCACTATCTCCTCGGCTGGTTGTAGCTCGCATGCGGCAGCGCTGCTTCACTGATGTGATACTTCGCGAGAATCGCCGCATACTTGCCGTTCGCGATGATGTGATCGAGACCAGTCATCAGCGCATTGCGCAGCGCAACATTGCCCTTGAAGATCGCCATGCCTTCTGGCGCGACGTTGAACTGCTCTCCCGCGACTTCGAGCCGGCCATCGGACTGCTGCACCAGATACACCGACAGGGGGTAGCCGTGAATCATCACGTCGGCGCGTCCACTATAGAGCTGCAGCATTGCCTGCGCACCTTCGGGGAACTCGCGGACCGTCACCCCGGGCTTGCCCTGTGCGACGCATTTTTCGGTCTGGTCATGCGCATACATCGTCCCAATGTCACCGGTGGTCGACGCGACGGTGAGGCCGCACAGATCGTCGAGGGTCTTCACCTTCTTCGGATTGCCAGTGGATACGATGAAACCTGATCCCACCTGCAGATAGTCGACCAGATCGACCGACTGTTCGCGCTTCTTTGTATCGACGAGTGCGCCCATCCCGACGTCGTAGCGCTTTGCGCTGATGCCCGGAAACAGGCCATCGGTCTTGACGTTCACGTAGTTGATCTTGAGACCGAGGTCTTCGGCGACCGCGCGCATGATGTCCACGTCGAAGCCGACAAAGTTTCCCTTCGCATCGATCGACGAAATCGGCGGGAAATACGCGGTGAATGCCACCGTGATCTGTCCCGGCTCAATCAGTCCCATATCCGGTGCCGCCCACGTCGGCGACCCGACGAAGGCCAGCGCGCACGCCGCGAGCCAGCATCTGATAGTCGATGTCCTGCGAAAACGATGAACCATTCTGATTGCCTCCTGTTCGCGATTCAGCCCAATGTGAGTCGCCGTCAACCTTCAGCGCGGCGCCCGTGATGTGGTTAGACGCGCAAGGCGGCAGGCCGATGATTGCGATGCTTTAATTGGTTTGCCGCGTGGAGACTCGCCCGATCGTGTCAGGATCCAAGTCTAGGAGATCAGAAAATGGCGCGACAGTGGCAAAACTGCCGGAATTTCATGGCTATTCCGGCAAACCGCCTGCGTGTCGCTGCTATATGGCAAAACCAGGAGCAAAATGGGAATTGCAGGTCAGAGACGCACGGCCAGAGCGCCACCCCGAATAAGACAGCCCGCTACCCTTGAACAGGTGAGATGGTCCACACAAGCACTTCGACATAGGCTCGCTTGAACTGCATCGCCCCTCCACGATGTCTTCGACTACGGACGCTGCGAACGACATACGAAACGCCCAATGACACGTGTACCGGGTACGAACGCCGGCGGTGACCGCACCGTCGACTACATGCATAAGGAAGACCCATTCGCAACAGAGAAGATTCGAATTGTCCAGCCGCGCTTCAACAATCATGGAATCACTGCCCAACATTGTTGGTTCGCTTTACATCGGTTCTCGCAGGGGTCAAGAACGTTCGTTTCGCTCGAAATCAACGTGGCGACACCGCCGCCCCAAAGAAAGAAAAAACGTCAACGGCCATAGTTAGATCACCCAGACTTAGTGGTATTAGATGTCCCAGTTGCCCTCAACATCACGACGGCGGCGAGGGCTAGCGCAGAAACTTCGCCTCAACACCACGCATGTATTCATCATCCTGCAAATCGATAATTTCCTTTACCGATGGCAGCGTCTTGTCAACTTCGCGGATGCCGCCCTCCTTGCGAATCTGCGCGAACACACTTCGCATCGCTCCTACGGCAGCTCGCACCGCATGATTGCCGTAAATAACAATGCCGACCTTTCCCAAGGCTTCAATGTCTGCTTCCGTTAATTCCGGGTACGCGGTGGGAACCAGCACCAGAGGCACCGCGCCTGTCCAGGCCTTGATAAATGAGAGGACTTCGTCAGGCGTCTTCTGCTTGGAGTGAATCAGGATCGCATCCGCTCCTGCCTCTTCATATGCCAGGGCACGCTTGATTGCCTCCGCCTGCCCTTGGCCTGCTATGAGCGCTTCCGTCCGGGCAATTACCATGAAGTCCTCATCGCGGCGTACGTCGACCGCTGCGGCGACTTTCCCCTGGAATTCTTCGATACGTACCAATTCCTGGCGCCCATCGGCCCGCAAGCTGGTATCTTTCGGAAACGTCTTATCCTCGATGACGATAGCGGAAGCCTCTGCAGCCTCGTATTGCGGCACGACATAGCTGACGTTGACTGCGTTGCCGAAGCCTGTATCGATATCGGCGATCAGGGGAATGGATACGACCGATGCTATGGCTCGCATCATCTCGAGATGAGTCCCCGAAGAGAGAATGTTGGCGTCCGGCACGGCATAACTCGCTGATAACTCAAAGCCGCTACCCCAGATCCCGCCAAAGCCAGCCTCTTCGGCCAGCTTGGCGGCCAGTGGGTTGTGTGCTGCCATAGCGGTAAAGAGCTTCCCATCAGCGAGGGCTCTACGAAGAGTTTGATTCTTGGTCATTTAGATTCTCAGTATTTAAGTGACGTGCCGCATTGGCATTCGAGGTTTCTATCGCAGTTCCGAGCATGCAGTCGCGATACGATTCATGGCTTCTTGCAGATCTGCATCTGAGGCGGCATAAGACACGCGGAAATGACCCGGAAGTTCAAACGCGGTACCCGGAACGACAGCGACACCTGCGGTGCGCAGAATGTACATCGCAAGATCGGTGTCCGTTGCGATCAGACTTCCAGACGGATCTCTGCTTCCCAGCAGACCATGACATCCGGGGAATGCGTAGAAGGCACCCGGAGGCAAGTCACAGGTCAATCCTTCTATGGCCCGCAATGTGCCAACAACGTTGTCGCGCCGCCGACGAAAATTTCCGACAAAGTCATCGAGAAAACCCATGGGGCCATCCAGTGCCGCTATTGAGGCAGCCTGGCTGATCGAACTGGTGTGGGAGGTCGACTGTGACTGCACAAGATTCATCGCTTTGATCAACTCCAGTGGCCCTGCACCAAAACCTACGCGCCAGCCCGTCATTGCATAGGCTTTGGACACTCCGTTAATCGTGAGTGTTCGGGTTGCCAATTCAGGAGTAACTGCGGCAGGCGTTGCAAATGGCGCTTCCTCGTAGCGAATTTTTTCATAGATATCATCGGCCATAACCCATACATGAGGATGCCGCAGTAACACTTCGCCCAGTGCCCTCAGTTCCTCCCGGCTGTAGACCGCTCCACTCGGATTGGAAGGCGAGTTCAGCATCAACCATTTCGTTTTCGACGTAATAGCCTCTTCCAACTGCGCAGGCGTTATCTTGAAGCCGGTGGATGCACCACAGCGCACGATGACTGGTTGACCTCCCGCGAGCAACACCATTTCAGGATATGACACCCAGGCCGGCGTAGGTATCACGACTTCGTCGCCCGGATCGATCGTCGCCTGCAAGGCGTTATAGAGCAACTGTTTCGCCCCACAACCCACTTGAATCTGGTCAGGGCTGTAATTTAAACCGTTGTCGCGATGAAATTTGCGCACGACTGCTTCGCGCAGACCGAGCGTGCCCGCGACATCGGTATAGCGGGACTCGTTGCGATCGATGGCCGACTTCGCAGCTTCGCGTATGTGTTCCGGAGTCGGAAAATCTGGTTCGCCCTGGCTGAGCGCGATGACATCTTTTCCTTGCCGCTTGAGCTGGTTGGCAAGGCGGGTCATCTCCTTCGTTGCGGAGGGCTTGGCTCCTAGTACGCGCTGCGCCAGAAACGTTTGTGCGGTGGTGGTCATTCAATGGTCCCTATTCTGAGGCGCAGTTTCCATCTGGCGATGGCCAAAGGAATGAAGATGGTCAGTAGCAGAAGAAGACTGTAGGCGCACGCGAGCGCCAGACGGTCGCTATCGACCTGTTGAAAGATTTCGATTGGCATTGTGCTCATGCCGCCAAAGTACAGAACGATAGTGGCTGACAACTCCGACAAGGTGGTAACCCACATCAATACCGCCGCGGCAGCAACCGAAGGACCGATCACTGGCAGTACAACCTTGAAAAAACTCCTGATCGGACTCACACCAAGGCTCATTGATGCTTCTTCAATGGAATCTTTAAGATTGTGAAGCGGACCAACTGCGGCACGTACGCTGGTGGGTACACGACGCAAAAAGTAAGCAAGCGCCATGATGATCCAGCTTCCCGTCAGGACAAGCCATCCACTACCGAAGGTGTTCGTCAACGCAATGCCCAGTACCGTGCCCGCGATGGTCAGCGGCAACGTGACCAGGACATCCAGCGTATGGGTAAGTGACGAGCGCCTTTTGACGATGAGATAGGCTGTCGCGATCGCAAACAAGGTGCCTGCGATCGTCGCAACGGTTGCGAGAAGCAGGGAGTGGTACAGCGGCTCCGGAGCTCGAAATAGTACGTGCTCCATGTTGTCCAGCGTGAAATGGCCATACCGCAACACGGGTCCAAATGATGGTGTAAAGGCAGTAACGATCACGACGACAGCGGGCAGCATCGATAGTGCAACGATGAGAAACACGCTAAACGTTGCTGCCCCCGCGCGCCAACCCGTGATCGGCAAAGCCATCGGCTCGCGCCCTGACTCCATCTGGAATTGACGACGTTCTACGACCAGCTTCTGGATCAACAGGACACCCGCTCCCAAAAAAACCAGAAGGGATGCCATCGTTGTCTGCATCTGGGCGTTGCCGCCCATCTCGCTGACAAATTCGTTGTAGGCCTTGACTGCCAGTACCGGCGTTCGAGCTCCGATAATGGCAGGCACCCCAAAACTACCGATCACATGAGTGAAGACGATCATCGCGCCAGCAAAAATCGACGGCAGTAACATCGGTAATGTGATGCCTCGGATCACGCGCCCCATAGGCCGTCCCAGACTTAGTGCGGCTTCCTCGAGGTTGCGGTCCATGGATTTCAACCCAACGAGTACGGCCACGAATGCGTAGACATAGTTGTTGAGCGTCATCACAAACACCAGTCCCCACCAGGAATAGAGGGACGGTAATTCGATGCCGAATGGCATAAGTAGTGCGTTGACGAACCCCTGCCTACCCAAGACCAGTACCCAAGCCGCGGCGACCACCACATCCGGAACGACCAGCGTAATTAGCGGAAGCGCTGAGACGATGCCGGCGAATGGGAATTTGCACCGCGCCACGACAACGGCGAGCCCCCCACCGACAAGCATCGAACAAACCGTGACGGTGAAACCCAAGATTAACGTATTGAAGAAAGCTTCGCGATAAGAGTGGTCCGAAAAAAATCGCATATAGCCCCTCAAACTGACAGAGCCGTTGGAATCAATGAGCGATTTGCCGAGCATCGTGCCCAGCGGCCAAAGGAGGAAAATGCCAAGCGTTCCGAGGGACAGGATTGCAAGCGCCAGCCAGATTGGGTCGCGGCGTAATGTGCCTAACATGCGTGACCCTCCACGATATGCGCAGTGTGCGGCAGTTTCAGCACTACGGCATCGCCGCGGCGGCGTATGAGTGCATGCTGGGCTGCCCAACTGTCCACACGGATCGGACCAATGGTGGTTTGTATCGTGTAGCCAACCGTGCTACCCCGGTATTCGACGTGCTCGATCACGCCGGGCAGTTCCCCCTCCTGGAGAGGAGCGTGGTCCGCCACCGAAATCTCCGATCCGCGCACGGCCAACGATGCCCCTGAGGTCCAGGGTGCATCACTTTTCGTCAGCAAAATTCCGACAGGCGTTTCGAGCCGGCGCAACCCGTCTCCATTGGCTGACAGTTCTCGATCGATCGGAATAAGATTTGCGTTGCCAACGAAATCGGCTGCGAAGGCAGTTCGGGGTTTCGTGTAGATTTCCTGTGGCGGACCGATCTGCACCACTTGCCCTCGATCCATCACCGCAATCTGATCGGACATCGCCAGCGCTTCCTCCTGATCGTGCGTGACGAACACGGTGGTAATTCCTGCTTCGATCTGCAGTTCTCTAATCATGCCGCGCAATTCGAGCCGCAGCTTGACATCCAGTGCCGAGAGCGGTTCGTCGAGCAGAAGTAGTTTTGGTTCGATGACCAATGCGCGGGCCATTGCTACACGCTGACGCTGGCCACCGGAGAGCGCGGCAGGCGCACGGTCAACGAATGCCTCAAGGCCCACGCGTTTGAGCATCGCAATGGCTCGATCAGCCGCCTCGGCTTTGGGAACGCTACGCGCCAGAAGGCCGTAGGCAACGTTTGCAAGAACGGAGCGGTCGGGAAACAGTGCATAGTCCTGGAAAACGATGCCTACACTGCGACGATGCACCGGCACAGCGGTGACGTCCTTCTCACCAAACAGCACGCGACCGCGGTCCGGCCGCACGAATCCAGCAAGCATGCGCAGCAGAGTCGTTTTCCCGCACCCCGAGGGTCCGAGCAGCGTAAAAAACTGACCACTCGGGATAACAAGATCGAGCTGGCGGAACAGAGCTTGACCGCCGTAGCTTTGATCGATTCCTTCGAATGAAACCTGCATTTTGATCTCTAGCCCCGCAGTCGTATTAATTGGAAGACACAAGCTGGCGCCATTGCGTGAGGAACGCAGTACGTTCCGCTTCCATCTGGTTGTCGTCCAACGGGATAACCTTGATGCTCTTGAGCGCGGGCAGACTGGACAGCGTGCTTACATCGATGTCCGTACGCAGGGGGCGGCGAAAAGCGCTTTTGAAAATCTCAATCTGGACGGCTTTCGACGCGAGGAAGTCATAGAGTTTGCGTGCTTCCGTCGGGTGCTTTCCACCTTTGATCAGAGCCATCCCCTCGGGTGACAGGAAAGTCCCTTCGACTGGGTAAACCAGCTTGACGTCCTTGAGCCCGCCAGCCACATACTGGTAGGCGGCATATTCCATAGTCACGGCCACTGCAAATTCGCCGTCGGCTACGCCCTGGTACGCTGCAGAAGTGGTACCCACGATTACCGAGTTGTGGACAATCTGTGCGTAGACTGCGTCGCCAAGGAGTTTCCTCAGGCCATAGAGAGCGACATAGGAGGCGCTGCTGAACTGCGGATCAGGAATAACGATCTTGCCCTTCCACTTCGAGCTGGCCAGATCGGCCCAGCCTTTCGGCAATTGACCATCAGGGACTTGCCGCGTGTTGGCCATTAACACGATCACATGAGTGTTCGTACCCAACCACAGTCCGTTAGGGCCGCGGTACTGCGCGGGGACGGCGCTTTCTTCCGGAGAGTGGTACGGCTGCAACTGGTCAGCAAAAACTCCGATCGTTGACAAACCACCGGACCAGAAGATATCGCCCAACGGGTTGCCCGCTTCCGCCTTGACGCGCTGCATGAGCGCGCCTGTTCCTGCGCGCACGACCGAGACCCGGATGTCTGGGTTCTGCTTCTCAAACTGATCGACAACGCTACTTACTGTCTGGACATCATTGGACGAATAGAGCACCACATCCGACGCGAAGGCCTCCGCACAAACCAGCGGTATCATGAGCAACACACATACTAAAAACACCCGTTTCAACATTTTGCTGTCTCCTTGCCGTTGGGAAAAAGTACCGGCTAATACTATGTTTTCAAAAATGACGATAACATGACGGTGTCCCCTCACTATCTGATTTCTTGCGGTCTATAATGATTTTTACTCATGGTTAAGAAAAACAGCATTCCAATGGTGGCGATCCGTGTTTTCGCAACGGTGGGCAGGTATGGAAACTTCACGCGCGCGGCGGCCGCGCTAGGGATTACGCAAAGCGCCGTCAGCAGGCATGTCGCTACGCTTGAGGCCGTCGCTGCGCAAGCGCTGTTCGAGCGCAAAGGTCCAAACGTCTCGCTCACTCCGTCCGGATCTCAGTTTTACGAAGCAGTGAGGGATGCGGTTTCGACCATCGAACTGGCGACCCAGCAACTGGTGCAAGGCCAACATACTCACGATCGGCTTATGGTCAGAACATCAATGCCGAGCTTTGCCATGACAGTCGTCGTGCCGGCACTAGGGGCATTCAGTGCAACCCACCCAGTGCAGGTCGATCTGATCACGTCGCTCTCGCCTCCGCAGCCTCAGGAAGAATTTGATGTATTGATCACCCGGGATCTGACCTTGCCCGGGACAGAAAGCTGGGAACTGATCCAGGAGCAACTCGTGTGCGTTGGCTCACCCGTGGTGGTGGCTACTCATCGTGCACGCGCTTTGCACCGTTGGCCTCTGATTGCCGCCAGATCAAGGCCTGACGCCATCCCTGTATGGGCCGTTGCGAAGGACATCCCAACGGAACTGCTACATGTCGGCGCCGTATACGACCATCTCTTTCTTGCAGTAGCTGCAGCGATCGGAGGCGCGGGGCTGCTGATTGTGCCGCGCATCATTGTGCAGGATCAACTCGACA
The DNA here is from genome assembly GCF_047605525.1 of Paraburkholderia sp. GTDB lineage: Bacteria > Pseudomonadota > Gammaproteobacteria > Burkholderiales > Burkholderiaceae > Paraburkholderia. Next base: position 106,904 of record NZ_JASGFN010000020.1, read on the forward strand.
ACGGTACGCTAGTCCTTGCCGATGACGAAGAAGTCGCATCAGGGGCTACATATGTCGCGTATGTGAATGCGCAAAGCAGGCATGTGGAGGCCGCACGCGAATTTTGTCGCTGGCTTAAGCGCGTGTTGCGTGACCGGGCACAAACTCTTTAATGTGCTCAACGGAACGCCGATTTCCTGATGCAGACCACCAGTGCGAGTACCTTCTGCTGGCTGGCCCGATCTCATAACGGGGAAAGGAGTACCGCCTACGCGGTTCTGCAGTACTGGAAATGACGGCTGGAGGGCCACCGAGTCTTCTAATGAGCCGCAGCTTCATATACCTGCAGCTCGCTTGCGTCACTTCACGGCGGCAGCCTTTTGCGGAATCTCGACGCGGATCAGGCGGTCAACCCTGCTTCTGGACTCACTGAACGTCCTGAATGAAACCGACTCAATGTGAGCGTCATAGAGCTGCATCACGCGCTCAGGCGTACAAACGGCATCTGGATCGGGACGCCACCGGGTCCATTTCAACGTCGAATGATTGGGCAACGCGTCATGAGCGACATCTGTCGCAGATCACCCGGACCTCGACGACGCTGCTGTCGCGTGTCAGACCGGCGCGGGCCAGTTCCTCGTCCAACTGGATACCGAGGACCGTTGTGTCGACCTCGCGGACCTTTGCGCACCGCGTACAGATGGTGACCATATAACGCCCGCTGTCCGGGACGTCACGCACCGGGATATATCCGTTCACGGTATCGAGACGGTGGACGAGGCCCTGTGCAATCAGGAAGTCGAGTACACGGTAGACCGTCATGGGAGGCACGACCTGGTTGCGCTTGCGCAACCTGTCCACCAGTTCGTACGCCGTGACAAACTTCTCCTGCCGCAGAAGAACCTCCAGCACCGCGGCGCGCAGCGGCGTGAGCCGGACTCCACGCTGTTCGCAGCGCACCCGGGCCAGCGCAAGCCTCGTCTCCACGTAAGGAGCAGGGTCCAGGCCCTGCTGACCACGAGTTTCTTCAACCACGTGTCCCATAGGTCAGGCGATCCACGCCTTCAGACAATGGAGAACGACTGTCATGGCGACCATCAGTCTTCGCATGCACTGTCGCGCTGAACCCATGATCCGTAAATCTGCGCGACATCTTCGGGGAACATAGAAAATACTGCTATCGAACAGCAGCATGGACAGCCGGGCGTTGCTTTCGCGGCCGCCTCCACGCCCAGCCGAGGCTGTACAGCAGTGCCCCGATAGTGCCCACAAAAAATCCGACGGGCCAGTCCGAGACATACGACAGCGCAATGGCAGCCCATACGGTCAGGAGCGAAAACACGACCGAGAGGAACACCGCCGGCCCAGGCCGACTGCTCAGCGAACGTGCGGCACAGGCGGGGCCGACCATCAGGCTGAAAACCAGCAGCGCGCCCACTACCGGCAACACCATGGCCGTGGCAAGTGCCAGGATGGCGAGAAACGCGAACTCCACGTGCCGGCTCGACACCCGCTGCGCCTCGAGCAGTTCCGCGGACACGGACCCGAGCAGCAGCGGGCGAAACAGCAGCGCGATGAGCAGCATGCACGCGGCGCTGATGATCGCGACCGACACGAGATCGCTGTCGCTCACCCCGAGCACTTCGCCGAAGAGCAGCGCGTAGACCGCCTGCGAATATTCCGTCGTCATGCTCAGAAACAGCGCGCCCAGGCCTAGCAGCATCACGAGACACAGCGCCGTCGCCACTTCATGACGGCCACGACGTCCGAGCCAACTGATTCCGACTACCCCGGCGGCGGCGGCGACGACCAGTCCGGCGAGCGGATTCACGCCCAGCAGGCTCGCCGCGGCCGCTCCCGGAAACGTGCCGAGCGGCAACGCATGAGCCGCGAAGGAGGCGCCCCGGACCACTACAAAGAAACCCACCAGGCCCGCGATCACGGCCACGATCGTCGCAACGAGCCAGGTGTTGACCATGAAAGTTGCAAACATCGTCAAAGCCCCCCTCGTTCGGGGGCGGCCAGCGTAACGTCAACGTCGCGTGTGCGTACCGGGCTGCGCGGCCACCAGCCCGCGGCGACATACAGCGCGAAGATGAGCGTGACCACGAAGAAACTCACGGGCCAGCCATGTCCCGGCGTCCAGTAGTAGCTGTCCCAGGCAAGAAGAATCCCGGTCCAGGTCACGAGCACGCCAATCAGCGCGGACAGCAGGACTGCCCGCGCTGGCCGCTTCGCGATGCGCAGCGCGATCGCGGCCGGCCCGATCAGGAGCGCCGTCGACAGGATGGCGCCCACCGTGATGGCGGAGAGCGAAACCGCGAGCGCCAGCGCGAGCAGATGCAGCAGTCCCACGAGGCGAACGCGTACCCCCTGGACCGCTGCAAGCTCGGGGTCAAGGGAGCTGAGCAGCAGCGGACGGTAGAGCGCGGCAATCAGGATGAGCGAACCGGCGCCGACAGCAAGCGCGGGCGGAACGATCGACGCGGGAATCGCGAACATCGAGCCGAACATGACCGTGATGGCGGCGCCCGTCGTGCTATGCGACGTGACGTCGAGATAGAGGAAGAGCGCGGCCAGTCCCAGGCCCGCACCGAGCACGACTCCGGTCACGAGGTCGCGCTCCCGCGCACGACGGATGCGGATCATCTCCATGCCGACGGCCGCAAGCACCGCCATCACCAGAAAACCCAGCAGCGGATTGATGCCGAGGAGGAACGATGCCGCGCCACCCGCGCTGCTCACGTCGGCCAACGCGTGTCCGGCGAAGGACTGTCCACGCATCACCGTAAAGACGCCGATGACGGCGGACACGAGTGCTGCGCCGCCTCCGACCACCATCGCCGTATGCACCGGCTCGCTGGTCAGGAAACCCGGCCCGACGATCGCTTCGAGTGGAATGTTCATAACCATCACGGAACCCGCGCGACATGCATTGGGTCGTGCGAGTGCAATGGCCTGCTGTCATCCGGACTGCCGGCGGCAATGACCAGCACGCGACCGTGCACGCGGATGACGTCGATGTGGTAGCCGTACAGCCTGCCCAGCACTTCGCTGCGCACGACCGCTTCCGTCGAACCGCTCGCGGCGTGCCCGTTGGCGAGATACACGATGCGGTCCATCACCGGCAGCAGCGGATTCATGTCGTGGGCCGACAGCAGTACGGCAATCCCCTGCTCGACGCACAGCCGGTGCAGCAGCGCGACGATACCGGCGACGCTGCGCACATCGAGATTCGCAAGCGGCTCATCGAGCAGCAGCAGGCTGGGCCTGCGGATCAGCGCGTGCGCAATGAGCACCCGTTGCTGCTGGCCGCCCGACAGGTCACCGATGCGCTGGTCGGCGAAAGGCTCCGCCTCTACTGCGTTGAGCATGGCGTCGACCGCCGCCCACCGCTTCCTCGAAGGAAACGGCAGGCCGAGGCGGCACCCGTCCAGTCCGAGCGAAACCAGATCGCGGGCTCGCAGGGGCAGGTACGGATCCAGCAGGATCTTCTGCGGCACATAGCCGATGGAGGCCGGGCCGCTTGCTCCGTTGACGCGGATACGGCCCGCATCGGGCTTCTGGAATCCGAGGATCGTACGCAGCAGCGTCGTCTTGCCCGATCCGTTCGAGCCGATCAGACCGCAGAACTGGCCCGCCTGCACAGTGAAGCCTACCTCGTGCAGAACGGTATGCCCCGGGAACGAGACACTTACCCCCTCGACGCCCAGCACCTCACTCCCGTGACACATTGCACTACTTCCCCGCGCGCAGCACTTCGGTCGAAACCTTGCCTGTCACTGCCCTGTCCAGCGCGTTGACTTCCGCCACCATCCACGACTGGTACGTGAAGCCCGGCGTCGGCATGGTCTCGTAGACGCCCACCACCGGGATGCCGTTCTTCTTCGCCAGCGCAAGGAACGACTGCGTGAGCGCGTCAGTGACCTGCTGGTTGTAGACGAACACCTTCACCTTGTGGTCCGTGAACAGCGCATTCTGCTTCGTCACGTCCTGCGGCGACGGGTCGGTGCCGTTCATGATCGCCGCCTGCATGCTGTACGGTGTCTGGATGTCCGCGCCTGCCGCCTCCAGCATGTAATCCGCGACGGGCTCCGTGACCGCGAGAGGCGTACCCGGATGGTGGGCCTTGAATGCGGCGATCGCCTCAAGCCAGGGTTTGAGCGATGCATCGAACTTCTTCTCGTTTGCCTGGAAGTAGCTCGCCTCCGCGGGATTCAATGCGGAAAGATCCGCTGCCACCTGTTTTGCGACCGCCGGCATCGTCTTCGGGTCGTACCACAGGTGCGGGTTTGGCGTGTTGTCAGGCAGACCGAGCAGGTGCTGGACGTCAATTACCTTGCGGTTGCTGTTCGGTGCGGCCGCGATGATCTTGTCCGCCCACGCGTCGTAACCGATGCCGTTCTTGACCACGAGATCGGCCGCCGCAATCTCGCCAGCGACCTTCGGATTGACCTCGAACGTGTGCGGATCGGTGTTCGGATCCGTCTCGATCGCCGTCACCTGGACATACTTGCCACCGATCTGCGAGATCACGTCGGCATACTCGTTCTCCACGCCGATGGCCTTGATCACGCCCGGTGATGCGGCGCTCGCATTGACCCCATGCACGGTCAGGGCCAGCATCGCGATCATCGCAGGCAGGATCCGGCTGCGCGCTCCGGTGACAGCAGTTCTGCTTGTTTCGCGTGGCGACAGGCCTGCGGACGTGAGACCGATTCCTTTCATTTTTCTTCCTTTCCCGAGGGTGGCAAATGCAATTTCGAAACAATATAACATTGCATATGCCGCGTCCACTGGCTCGCTACATGGCTAGATGTCCGGCATCGATCGTCAGTCCGCGCAAGGCAACATTTTCTGCAACGAGCCGGACGCCTGCGAGTTTCCATCACATCACCGTTCAGGCGGACATGCTGATCCAGTCATTCTGGCGACACGCGCATTGGCACTGTCAATGCGCTGTGGGGAAACCGGGGCCAACCGGCATCGCTTCTCGGGACAACGTCCGCCAGGCTTCGACAACAAGCGTCACCTCTCCCGGAGCGGACAGATGTGCCACACCCGTGGTACCCGCGCCATCCGACATTTCGATCACGACAAACTGCTCGTGTGCGTCAGGCCGCAGTTCGCCGCGTATCGTCGCATCCGCATAAAAATGTGTTGCGCTCACCGAAAGAACAGCACCTGCACGATCGGCCGGCCGCATCGCCCGTTACCCGACAATGGAGTGAAAATCCCAGTGTAACGCCGCGGCGAGTGGCGCATTTCCGGGATAGACGTAGCAGCATGCGCAGTGGCGAATGGGCAACCGCGCTGTCCTGAAGTATTTTTGTGAGGTTGCGAAATGCGGTTCGATGCGCAAGGCGGCCCAGTACCTCTTCGTAGCTCCCAGTGCGATTAACCGCCAGATCCGGAATCTGGAGGACGAACTGTCGGTCGAGTTATTCGAACGGCTTCCGGGCGGACTGAAACTGACGCCGGCGGGAGAACGGCTGCTCATGCACGTCCGGCGCACGCTTGACGATTTTCATGCGATGCGAAGCGAATTTGATGCATTGCGAGGCGTACGGACAGAACACATTTCGCTCGCCGGGGGCGGCCATTTATGCCGCGTGTAAGGCCTTTGTGTCTACGATCACACGCACGATGGCGAAAGAACTGGTCAAGGATCACATCCGTGTGAATGCGGTCGCACCTGGGGTGATCGACACGGCATTTCATACCGGGCATTCCAGCTCGGAGATTCTCCGGAACTTTGCCAATGCGATACCGATGGGGCGGATCGGCACGGCAGATGAGTGCGTAGGAGCGTTCCTGTTTCTAGCCAGCGAACAAATGAGCAGCTATATCACGGGGCAGATTGTCGAGGTGAATGGTGGACAGGTTATGCCTTGAAACATGCCTGTCAGCGCTTCCTATTACATCGCCAACCGAGCACGAAGGAGCAATGGAGATCATCGCGTAATCGTCCAAGGCGATGTTTTATGGATTACCCTTTTCCCCAGATTGCGCCCGCGTATTGGTCCCCTGTAGCGGATTCACGACCCGTCCATGCCATCCGCTCCGTTAGGGTCTCTTCCCTGTGAACAGCGTGGCCCGACTGTCGATGCCGACTGGCATGGACCGACGTTTCGTCTCGCCGTCAAATCGTAAACTTCCGATTTCGGCACTTTGCCGCTGTTGGCCCCGTGAAAGTCCGCTTTCCATGTCGCGGGCCCTAACCTCCGGGGATGGCGCCGTTCATTCCATGTGACTCCATCCAGAGTTGCTTCATCAAAGCACTCCTCAACCCATTCTCGTCATCCCAGGACAGTTCAGCCGGACTTCAGAATTTTTGCTGACCATCCTTTACAAACAGTAACAGATTTATTACCATTCTAAACGCAAATGAGAACGCGTATCATTTGCGATGTTATAAACGCCGAGCGCCTGTGCGATGCAAAGGCAGCTTGGGACTCAGTACTCACTACCGTACCTACCAATGATGACTTCGCTCACGATGCGGAAGCGTAAGCTCGCCTCCGTAGTGGCCCTCTATTGCTCGGGATTTTGCGTTCTGGCGTTTGGCGAAGTTCAAGCGGAGCCGGCTGGCGCGGATGCTGCGTCCGGTTCGCAGCCGGCGACGGCAGCACAGTCTACTCAGGACGCAGCGATGCTGCCGCCCGTCAAGGTCACATCGACGGCTCAATCCGACATGCAGACACGACGACTTCAGTCGTACAAGTTCACGGCGCCGCTGCTCGATACGCCGCGCTCCGTGACGGTGATTCCACAGGAAGTGCTAAAGGAACAGAACATCACGACGTTTACCGATGCGCTGCGTACCGTGCCTGGAATCACCTTCCTCGGTGGCGACGCAGCGGCTAATCCTTCAGCCGATCGCCCGGTCATCCGCGGGTTCGAGTCGCGCAACTCGATCTTCGTCGATGGGATGCGCGATTCGGGTTTGCAGAACCGCGAGACTTTCGACATCGAAAACATCAGCGTCGTGAAAGGCCCTGACTCGGTCTATGCCGGGCGCGGATCTGTTGGCGGCAGCATCGACATCACGACCAAGACGCCCGTCAACGACAACTTCATCAATGGCAGTATCGGTCTGGGCACCGACAGCTACCGTCGGGCGACTATCGACGCCAACCAGAAGCTCAACGATACGACGGCGGTACGCCTGAATGCGATGGGGCACTGGTCAGATCAGGCGGGCCGCACCGACGTCTACAGCAAGCGTTGGGGCGTCGCGCCTTCGGTGGTGTTCGGCCTCAATACTCCGACCACCGTTACCGTCAGTTATTACCATCTCAACACCTACGACATGCCCGATTTCAGCGTGCCGTTTCGCTCAAGCGGCACGCCGGTCAGTATCGATCGTGGGCGCTTCTTCGGGCTGAACACGCGCGATTACCGGCGAAGTCAGAACGATACTGGCGAAGTAAAGGTGGAGCACCGTTTCAACGACACCTGGTCGCTACGCAACACGACGACGTTTGGCCGCTCGACGCTCGACTACATTGCCACGAATCCGCAGCTGCAGAGTGCCACGTCCAACAACATCCTGCTTGAAGCCAAAAGTGGTAAGTACGCGACCAACAGCATCGCCAACCAGACCGAAGCCACGGGCAAATTTGACCTGTACGGGATGCGCCACACGCTGACGGCCGGCGTCGAGTTCAGCCATGAGCAGGATCTGTACGAGGGTTATCTGGTCTCCGATTCGGCCGGCAATAATATACGCACGGGCGGCCCCTGTTCGGTGGCCTATAACTGCACGCCGCTCTACGGTGGCTGGAACCCGAACAACCCGTGGACCGGTAGCATCCTGCTCAACGGTGACAAGAGCTTTCCGGGACCGGCAACCCATACCCGCACTGACATCGCATCGGCCTATCTGTTCGACAGCGTAGCGCTGTCCGAGCACTGGCTGTTCAATGCCGGCCTGCGATTCGATTACTTCGATGTCAGTGCGAAACAGGCCGGTGTGGCCGACCTCGCAAACGTCTCGAACCTGTTCAGCTACCAGTTCGGCCTGGTCTACAAGCCCGTGCGTAATGTGAGCCTGTACGCCTCGTACGGCACTTCGGCCAATCCGCCCGGTGCCAATTCTGGCCTTGCCGGTGGCAACGACCAGCTCACCGCCACTAACTCCGATCTCGCTCCCGAGCGTTCACGCAACATTGAAGTCGGTGCGAAGTGGGATGTGCTCGACCAGCGCCTCTCGCTGACCACGGCACTGTTCCAGACTGACAAGACCAATGCGCGCGTCAGCGATGGCCTGGGCGGCACCATCAACGCGGGTTCGCAGCGCGTACGCGGTATGGAAGTCGGCTTCTCCGGGAATGTCACGAACAAATGGGCAGTGTTCGGTGGCTATTCCTATCTCGATGCGATCACGACCAATGCGGGACCAGCCAGTCCGTCGCTGTCGGGACTGCCGATGGTGTCTGTTCCGAAGCACAACTTCACTCTTTGGACAAGCTATGACGTACTGCCGAAACTGAAGATCGGTGCCGGCGCCACGATATCGAGCCTCCAGTATGCATCGGTTTCGGCAACGTCACGCAAGTGGGTGCCGGGCTATGCCCGCTTCGACGCATCCGCGACCTACCGTGTCTCGAAGTCCATCGACCTGCAACTGAACGTCAACAATATTTTCGACCGGCAGTACTTCTCCAGCGCGTATCCGATCTACGCCACATGGGCACCAGGCCGCTCGGCCATGCTCACCATGAACTTCTACCAGTGAGCGTCATCGCCTGACCGGCCCGGTCATCCGGGCTGGTTCTGCTTGTTCCATAAGAGACCTTTCCAGATGAAGCATCTCTTCACTCTTTCTGCCGTCGCAACCCTGCTTGCCGGCATTGTTGCCCCAGCTTCGGCACACTGCATCTACGTTGCCCAGCGACATAGCGAATTGGGTGTGGTTCTCGGCTATTCGTCGGTTGACCAGAAGTATTCTCCCGACAGCATCAGCGTCGTTTCAGCCTATGCGGCCGACGGCAAACCAGAACCCGTCGAAAAAATCTCCAACGGCACGTACGTGACACTGGCGGCACCCGATGTTGCGGTCATTGGCGTGGCGATGGACGGCGGACTCTATGCCACGCCAGACGCCAGCGGCAGCAAGGGTTGGAAGAAAGGCGGAAAAACCAGTGTGCCAGGCGCCGTGAAGGGGCTGCACGCGATCAAGTACAACCTCTCCATCCAGAAGGATTCGGACGTGGCGATCAAGCCGCGCGGCGTGGGGCTCGAAATCGTTCCGCTTGAAATGCCGATGAAGAAAGTGCGCGGCGATATGCTGTCAGTGCAGGTACTGCTCGATGGGCGGCCCCTTGAAGGGGTGCAACTGCGGGAGGATTTCGTCAACAACGACTCGTTGCTGACGAAGAAAACCGACGCAGCAGGTAAAACCCTGGTGACGCTGCACGACGACATGCTCAATGTCATCGGCCTCGAATACGATGCACCGGTGGCGGCTAATCCGGACATCGACTTCAACCGCTATGCCACCTCGCTGAGTTTTGCACTGCCCCACAAGGAACAGTGATGTTCCGTTGGTCTGAACGAATCGCCGCTGATCGCACTCGCGCTGGCAAGACGCAATGCGGTTACTGGTCAAGGTCGAACTCGGACTACTCGGCCTTACGGAGCTCGCCGGGACGAACAAAGGTGAGAATGCCGACAGGAAGTGCGCATTTCGTTTCGAAACCACCTACATAGTCCCGGATCGTGCGCATCAATGCACCGACTTCCTTAGGATCTTTGATCGATGCGTAATGTTGTTTTGGCGCAGGCCTGAGAGCCTCACGAAGATCGGTCGTGGGGTCACGGACTGCCCGTCCAGTCAACACTGCGTACCGGAAAATCTGGCCGCACTTCTGCAAGGAGTGGTTTCTTTGCCTGCGAAACTGTACTTCATTCGCCACAGGCGAGATCTTCCCGCTTCGGGGACTCGGACGGAACATCCGGGAACTTGACGAAATAAAGAATGGTGGGCCGGGTCGGGTTCGAACCGACGACGTCCTTTCGGAGGCGGATTATGAGTCCGCTGCCTGCAACCAACACGGCGTCCGGCCCAGGAAGAAAAAGACCCGGTCGTGAAGGCCGGGCCCATTTCGTCGATTGGCCGACATACTACACGAAAAAGGGGCCTTCGCCACCGCTTCGCTTACGCGAAACGACCGGAAGGCCCCTTCAATCGCATCATTTTCGGCTATGCGCGCCAAGCCACGATCAATTCCCCTCGAGGAACGACTTCAGCTTGTCCGAACGGCTCGGATGACGCAGCTTGCGCAGCGCCTTCGCTTCGATCTGGCGGATCCGCTCACGCGTCACGTCGAACTGCTTGCCGACTTCCTCGAGCGTGTGATCGGTACTCATCTCGATACCGAACCGCATGCGCAGCACCTTCGCCTCACGCGGCGTCAACGAGTCGAGTACGTCCTTCACGACGTCGCGCATGCTCGCATGCAACGCGGCATCCGCCGGCGCGACCGTGTTGGTATCTTCGATGAAGTCGCCCAGATGCGAATCGTCGTCGTCACCGATCGGCGTTTCCATCGAGATCGGCTCCTTCGCGATCTTCATGATCTTGCGGATCTTGTCTTCCGGCATCTCCATTTTCTCGGCCAGCGTTGCCGGATCCGGCTCGAGACCGGTTTCCTGCAGGATCTGACGCGAGATACGGTTCATCTTGTTGATCGTTTCGATCATGTGAACCGGAATCCGGATCGTGCGCGCCTGGTCCGCGATCGAACGCGTAATGGCCTGGCGAATCCACCACGTCGCATACGTGGAGAACTTGTAGCCGCGACGATATTCGAACTTGTCCACCGCCTTCATCAGGCCGATGTTGCCTTCCTGAATCAGATCGAGGAACTGCAGACCACGGTTCGTGTACTTCTTCGCAATCGAGATCACGAGACGCAGGTTCGCCTCGGTCATTTCACGCTTCGCCTGACGCGCCTTCAACTCGCCTGCCGCCATCTGACGGTTGGTTTCCTTCAGGTCCTTCAACGGCAGCACGACACGCGCCTGCAGGTCGAGCAGACGTTGCTGTTGTTCGCGGATCGCCGGAATGTTGCGCGTGAGGATCGCGCTATAGGCGTGACCCTCGGCGACGATCTTGTCGGCCCACTCGAGGTCCGTTTCGCTACCCGGGAAACGCGCGATGAATTCCGCGCGCGGCATACCGCACTTGTCGACCACCGTATGCAGAATCTGACGCTCGACCTGACGTACTTCGTCAACCTGCGCGCGCAGCGTGTCGCACAGACGCTCGACGGTACGCGCGGTGAAGCGGATCGTCATGAGCTCGTTCTGGATCGTTTCCTGTGCCTTCAGGTACGACCTGGACTTGTAGCCTTCCTTTTCGAACGCGCGACGCATCTTGTCGAACCATTCGCTGATCAGCGCGAACTTTTCGAGCGACGCGCGCCGCAGCGCTTCGAGCTGCGCGGCGTTGGCCGTGGCTTGCGCCGCGCCATCGTCTTCCTCCTCGTCCTCTTCGTCCTCTTCCTCGGTTTCCTCGTCCTCGTTTTCGATCGCTTCCGCTTCCTGCGCCGAAAAGCCGTCGGCGTCTTCCGCGTCGACATCGATGAGGCCGTCGACGAGTTCGTCGATGCGTCCTTCGTCGTTGGCGACGCGCTCGGCCATCGCGAGGATGTCGGCGATCGTGGTCGGGCACGCGGAGATCGCCATCACCATGTGCTTGAGGCCGTCTTCGATCCGCTTCGCGATTTCGATTTCGCCTTCGCGTGTGAGCAGCTCGACGGTGCCCATTTCGCGCATGTACATGCGGACAGGGTCCGTGGTGCGGCCAAATTCGGAATCGACGGTGGACAGCGCGACTTCAGCTTCCTCTTCGACTTCGTCGTCCGACGACGCCGCGGGCGCGTTGTCGTTGAGCAGCAGCGTTTCGGCGTCCGGGGCCTGTTCGTAGACCGCGACGCCCATGTCGTTGAACGTGCTGATGATGCCTTCGATCGCCTCGGTTTCGGTGAAATTGTCCGGCAGGTGATCGTTGATTTCGGCGTAAGTGAGGAAGCCGCGCTCCTTGCCGAGCTTGATCAGCGCGCGCAGCTTGGAACGGCGCTCTTCGAGCTCCTCCACCGTGCCCGGCTGCGACGACGCGAACGCATCCTTCAGCAGCGCTTTTTCCTTTGCACGACGGTCGCGAGCCTTGACCTTCTCCGTCTTGCCCGGTGCGGCGGCAGCGGTTTCTTCGGTCTGGGTTGCATCGTCATCGACGGGTACTTCATTCAGCTTTTTCGTCATGGAGTTCGCCGTACCGGCTGTAGTCTCGACCCCCGGCTGTTGGACAACAGCCGGTTGAACCGTGGATACTGAAGTCACGCGCGCTACCGCATCGTCCTCAACGGCAGCCGCTTCCCTTGCGCTTCTGACACCCGACCGCTTCGCAGCCGGCGGTGCTACAGCTTTCGCCGCCCGGACCCGGGCCGTCTGCGCGGCCGCAGTGGTCGACGGCTTCTTCCCGGCAGCCGATGCAACGCTGACGGCAGACGTTTTTCTGGTGGATGCAGTCAGCCTGGCTTCGGTAACTTTTCCGGTGCGCTCTTTCGCGCGTGAGCCTGTTGCCTGATTTCCGCCTGTAGTCTTTGCCATCGCATCGCCTTTTCGCCTTTGCTAGGAAAACCCTTGAAAAACAAACCGCTAGAAACTTTTAATTATAGCACCCGCGGTTCCTGCCACTCCGTTACAGCCCGAGTTGACGCTTCATGTCGGCCCGCTTCCGGTTGAGGTCCGAAAACTCGGCAAATTCTTCCGGCGTATGCCGCGACTGTCTCGAAAGCTGCTCGAGACGATCGCAATAAGCGTCATACCGCATCTTCAGGATCGCGGCCTTCAGTTCCTCGCCGACGATCCGCTCCTGCTCGCGCCGTTCCTCGATGACGGCCGCATCCTGCGGGTCTTTCAGCAGCAAATCCCGGACGTTTTCATCATAGTCTAGAATTTTGCGAAAGATTTCCTCGAAAGTTGGGGCGTTCGCGCCATTTCGCAAGAGATCGGACAACAGTTGGAACTCCGCCGAATCGCCCAGCGCGCGCGCGTGCGTCGTCACTTCGGCGAACAGTTCCGCGTGCCGGGTCACGGTGACCAGGGCCTCTTCAGCCTCCTCGTCGAGCACCGCGACCGTACGCGGATGCATCACCAGATTGCGCAGCGTCTTTTCCTCGATTCCGGTCACGCTGCGCCGGTCCTTGCGGGCCGGCGCCCCCCGGGCCGCGGCCGCGATCCGCGCATCGACCTCGCACAGCGCCGCGACTTCGTTGAACGGCACGTCGAGCCGGTCCGCGAACATATGCATGATCTGCGCGCGCAGCGCATTGGCCGGCAGCGCCTGGAGCAGCGGCTTCGCGTCGAAAAGCGCGCGGGCCTTGCCTTCCGGCTGATCGAGCTCCTTGCCGGTCAGCACCTCGTTGAGCATGAACTGCGACAGCGGCATCGCGCGCTCGACCTGTTCGGCGAACGCCTCGGTGCCGAATTCGCGCACGTAGCTGTCCGGATCGTGCTCGGACGGCAGAAAGAGGAAGCGGATCGTGCGGTTGTCGGCCGCGTGCGGCAGACAGGCGTCGAGTGCGCGGCGCGCCGCGCGCCGGCCGGCCGAATCGCCGTCGAAACTGAAGATGACCGTGTCGGTCTGGCGCATCAGTTTCTGCACATGAATTGGCGTGCAGGCAGTGCCGAGGGTCGCGACCGCGTTCTGGAAGCCCAACTGGGCCAGCGCGACTACGTCCATATAGCCTTCGACGACCAGCACGTAGCGTTGCTCGCGAATTGCGAGACGCGCCTCGAACAGCCCGTATAGCTCACTGCCTTTGTTAAATAGAGGCGTTTCGGGCGAATTCAAATATTTGGGCTCGCCGCTGTCGAGTACGCGGCCGCCGAAACCGATCACCTGCCCCTTCACATTGCGGATCGGGAACATGATCCGCTCGCGAAAGCGGTCGTAGCGGCGGCTCTGTCCCTGAGCGTCGGACTTTTCGCTGACGATCACGAGACCCGCTTCGACCAGCGCGTCGTCGCGGTAGTTCGGAAATGCTGCCTCGAGGTTCTGCCAGCCGTCGGGCGCATAACCGAGGCCGAAGCGCGCCGCGATCTCGCCGGTCAGGCCGCGCTTTTTCAGGTACTGGATCGCACCCTGCGCGCCGCGCAACTGCTTGCGGTAGTAGTCGCAGGCGGTCTGCATCACGTCGGAGAGCGCCGTGGTGACGGCCTTGGAGGCCGCCGGCGCATAGCCGCCGGAACCACCGCCGCTGCCGCCTGCGCCACCATATCCGGGCGACGGCTCGTGCGGCACGGTAAGGCCGACCGATTGCGCGAGCTCGTTGACCGCTTCGGGAAACGACGCGCCCACGTGCTCCATCAGGAAGCCAATGGCCGTGCCATGGGCGCCGCAGCCGAAGCAGTGATAGAACTGCTTGGTCGGGCTAACCGTAAACGACGGACTCTTCTCGTTGTGAAACGGGCAAAGCCCCATGAAGTTCGCGCCGCCCTTTTTCAACTGCACATACCGGCCGACCACGTCGACGATATCGACGCGGTTGAGCAGGTCCTGCAGGAATGACGGGGGGATCACAGTAAATGACGCTGCCAGGAAAGCTTCAAAATCCAGGCCCGGAACACGGGCCAGACGCTGCAATCGGACGTCGCGCCCGCATTCAGTCAGCGAAGCGTGCGCGGCGCGGATAAACGGACGGAAATTACTTCGCCAGCGCGGCCTTGACCTGCGCCGAGACGGCGGTCATGTCGGCCCGGCCGGCAAGCTTCGGCTTGAGCACGCCCATCACCTTGCCCATGTCCTGCGGACCTGCCGCACCGGTTTGCGCAACCGCCGCCTGAACTTCGGCAACGATTTCCGCTTCGGACATCTGCTCGGGCATATAGGCGGACAGGACAGCCAGTTCGGCCTTTTCCTTGTCGGCCAGATCCGTGCGGCCGGCGGCCTCGAACTGGCTGATCGAATCCTTACGCTGCTTGATCATCTTGTCGACGACGGCGGTCACGCTAGCGTCATCGAGCGTGACGCGCTCATCGACTTCGCGCTGCTTGATCGCGGCGAGCAGCAGGCGGATCGTGCCGAGACGCTCGGTCTCGCGCGCCCGCATGGCAGCTTTCATATCGTCGTTGATCCGGTCCTTGAGACTCATCACTCACCTGAATTGCGTTGAAAAGTTGAAAAAGCGGCGGGTCGATGGCGGCAATGCCGCGCGGCATCAACACGAAAACCCGCTTGGGACGGCTTCCTCAAGCGGGTTGGCGCAATATGCGTAATGGATGCGACCCTGCCGGCTGGCCCGATGGGCCGGGTTTTCCGTGATGACACCTGTCGTGCCACCATCGGCCTCGATGTTGCCGCGTCGTCAAAGCGAAACCACGGCAACGCCAGAATCAGTAGAGCTTTTTTGGCAGCATCTGGCCACGCAGACGCTTGAAATGACGCTTCACCGCCGCTGCTTTCTTACGTTTGCGTTCGGCCGTGGGCTTTTCGTAAAACTCGCGAGCGCGAAGTTCCGTCAGCAAACCGTTTTTCTCCATCGTGCGCTTGAAACGGCGCATCGCGACTTCGAACGGTTCATTGTCTTTTACGCGGATAGTCGTCATTTTTCAATAACGGAACTTTGTAAAGGTTGAGGAGTATAGCAGAGCTTTCTCACAAAGCTACCGCGCCGTCAAGCCCCCTGGACATGCTCCGCGGCCGCCTCGCCCGCCGCGACGCCCGAGGCCCACGCCCACTGAAAATTGTAGCCGCCGAGCCAGCCGGTTACGTCGACCGCCTCGCCAATGAAATAGAGGCCCGGGATGCGCTCGCTCATCATCGTCGTCGACGACAGGCCGCGCGTGTCGACGCCGCCGCGCGTCACTTCGGCCTTGCGATAGCCCTCGGTGCCGTTCGGGGTGAGCGTCCAACGCGACAGCGCCTCACCGATGCGCCGCAGCGTCTTGTCCGGCAAATCGGCCATACGGGCGTCAGCGTGAACCTGATGGGTGTCGAGCCATACATGCGCGAGCCGTTGCGGCACCCATTCCGACAGGAGATTGGCAATCTGGCGTTTCGTGCCCTTCTTCGCCTCGATCAGCGTGGTTGCGGCGTCGCGCTCCGGCAGCAGGTTGATGTGGATCGGCTCGCCGGGCTGCCAGTAGCTCGAAATCTGCAGGACGCCCGGGCCCGACAGACCGCGGTGCGTGAGCAGCAGATCTTCGGTGAATTCGGCGCCGGACTTTTTATTGCCGGTCGTTAGCCGCACTTCGAGCGACACGCCGGACAGCGCCGCGAACGGCTCCCAGTCGGCCGGCGCAAAGGTCAACGGAACCAGCGCGGGGCGTGTGTCGATCAGCTTGTGGCCGAACTGCCTGGCGAGCCGGTACGCGAAGTCGGTGGCGCCGATCTTCGGGATCGACAGGCCGCCCGTTGCAATCACGAGCGCGCGTACGGCGATCGTCCCGGCCGGCGTGCCAAGCATGAACCGACCTTGGCCGTCATGACGCACTTCTTCGACGGAAAGCGGCGCGCGCCAGGCGACGCCGCCCACGTCGCACTCGTTCTTCAGCACGTCGATGATCGCGTCGCTCGACTGATCGCAGAACAGTTGCCCCTTGTGCTTCTCGTGCCACGTCACGCGATGCCGCTTGAGCAACGCCATGAAGTCGCGCGGCGTGTAGCGCGCGAGCGCCGAACGGCAGAAATGCGGATTCGCCGACAGATAATTGGCCGGTCCCGCGTACAGATTCGTGAAGTTGCAGCGTCCGCCGCCGGAAATGCGGATTTTCTCCGCCAGACGCTGCGAGTGATCGATCAGCACCACGCGCCGGCCGAGTTGCCCGGCCACGGACGCGCACATCATGCCGGCCGCGCCCGCGCCGATCACCGCGATATCGAAAGATTCCATGGGGCCGCATTGTACCTGCGGGACTTACGGCGTCTGCGGCGCCTGGCCCGCGCTGCTATACTTTCAGGTTTACCTTTCACTTTCGGGCGCGCGTCTGTCCGCCCGCTCAAAGCGATTCATCATGCTCGTTCTCGGCATCGAAAGCTCCTGCGACGAAACCGGTCTCGCGCTCTACGACACGGAGCGCGGCCTGCTCGCACACGCGCTGCATTCGCAGATCGCGATGCACCGGGAGTACGGCGGCGTCGTGCCGGAACTGGCGTCGCGCGACCATATCCGCCGCGCGCTGCCGTTGCTCGAAGAAGTGATGGAACGCGCCAGCGTGGCGAGGAGCGATATCGACGCAATCGCCTATACGCAGGGGCCGGGGCTCGCGGGCGCGCTGCTCGTCGGCGCGAGCATCGCCAATTCGCTGGCGATGGCATGGAACAAACCGACCGTCGGCATCCATCACCTCGAGGGGCATCTGCTGTCGCCGCTGCTCGTCGATGAGCCGCCGCCGTTCCCGTTCGTCGCGTTGCTCGTGTCGGGCGGCCATACGCAGTTGATGCGCGTAACGGACGTCGGCGTCTACGAGACACTCGGCGAAACGCTCGACGACGCCGCTGGCGAGGCGTTCGACAAAACCGCCAAGTTGCTCGGCCTCGGCTATCCAGGCGGCCCGGAAGTCTCGCGCATGGCCGAATTCGGCACGCCCGGCGCGGTCGTGCTGCCGCGTCCCATGCTGCATTCAGGCGACCTCGATTTCAGCTTTAGCGGCCTGAAGACCGCTGTCCTCACGCATGCGAACAAGCTCGGCGGCGCGAACATCTGCGAGCAGGCGAAGGCCGATCTCGCGCGCGGTTTCGTCGATGCCGCCGTCGAGGTGCTGGCGGCAAAGTCGCTCGCGGCGCTCAAGCGCACGAACCTGAACCGGCTCGTGGTCGCCGGCGGCGTCGGTGCGAACCGGCAGTTGCGCGAAGCGCTGTCGGCCGCCGCGAAGAAACGCAATTTCCATGTGCACTATCCGGACTTGTCGCTATGTACGGACAACGGCGCGATGATCGCGCTGGCCGGCGCGTTGCGCTTGCAGCGCTGGCCCGAGCAGGCCAGCAACGACTACGCGTTCACGGTGAAGCCGCGCTGGGACCTGGCTTCGCTCGCGCGCTGAATCGATGCAAGCCATTGTTCCAATGCGAATAAAAAAGCCGCTTCAAGCGGCTTTTTTTAATGCTTCGATGCACCCTCGACCAAACGGCGCGAACCGGAAAACGTATCAACCGCGTCGCTTATCCCGTTCGATCACCGCATACGCGCTGTGATTGTGAATCGATTCGAAGTTCTCGGCTTCGAGCACATACGCGACGATGCGCTCATCCGCGTTCAGACGCTGCGCGACGTCGCGCACGAGGTCTTCGACGAACTTCGGATTCTCATACGCACGCTCGGTAACGAACTTCTCGTCCGGGCGCTTGAGCAGGCCCCACAGCTCGCACGACGCCTCTTCCTCGGCGATACGCACGAGTTCTTCCACCGGGACGTCGCCGTTGAGTTCCGCGTTGATCGTGACGTGCGAGCGCTGATTGTGCGCGCCGTACTGCGAGATCTTCTTCGAGCACGGGCACAGGCTCGTGACCGGCACCAGCACCTTCAGGAACAGCCGAGTCGCGCCGTCGCGGGTGTCCCCCGTCAGCGTGACTTCGTAGTCGAGCAGGCTTTGCACACCCGACACCGGTGCGGTCTTGTTCACGAAGTAAGGAAACGAGACCTCGATGCGGCCCGCCTCGGCCTCGAGCTTTTCGAGCATCGCCGCGAGCATCGTGCGGAACGTGGCCGCGTCGAGCGGCCTCTTGTTCTCTTCGAGCAGCGCGACGAAACGCGACATATGCGTGCCCTTCTGTTCGGCCGGCAGATGCACGTCGAGATTCCACGTGCCGATCGTCGGCTGCACCTCGCCGGCCTGCGTGCGCACCGTCAACGGATGACGCACACCCTTCACGCCGACCCGCTGAATCGGGATCTGGCGCGTATCGGGGGTACTTTGCACGTCGGGCATCACAAAGGCGGGATTCATCTGATTCATTTTTTGTCCTTTCTGGAAAACGCCGGGCCACCCCAAGGGTTCGCTGCATCGGGGACTGTCGCGCAACGACAGATTCGAGGCGCCCAGCGGCCGTGCGGATCAGCGCGCGCAACGGCGAACGCCGGCTCCTGCCGGCGTTGGGTGACGGGCCGCAACGCCCGTCGATTCAAAAACTGGAGATTCCGGGACCGCCGTCGCATGACGGCGGCATCAGGCGGTACGACAGCGACCGCGCTTTACGCGACGCGCTTCACCGACGATTGACCGCCGACCGCGCCGCTCGCGAGGAAGCGTTCGCGGATCGACCGGGCAATGCCCGCGGCGTCGAGACCGCACGCGGCGAGCAGCTTGGCCGGGTCCCCATGATCGATGAACCGGTCGGGGAGGCCCAATTGTAGTACGGGTCGCATAACCCCACTCGCGAGCAGGGCTTCGACGCAGGCCGAACCCGCGCCGCCCATGATGCAGCCTTCCTCGACGGTGACGATCGCGTCGTGCGTTTCGGCGAGCTGACGCACGAGGCCGACATCGAGCGGCTTCACGAAGCGCATGTTCGCGACCGTGGCGTCCAGCTGCTCGGCCGCCGCGAGCGACGGCGCGACCATCGTGCCGAACGCGAGGATCGCGATGCGCTTGCCGGCCGGCTGCGAGGTCTCGCGACGCACTTCGCCCTTGCCGATCGGCAGCGCGGTCATCTGCTTGACCGTCGCGACGCCGGTGCCCGCGCCGCGCGGATAGCGCACCGCGGTCGGATGCGACTGCTGCAACGCCGTGTACAGCATCTGCCGGCATTCGTTTTCGTCCGACGGCACCATCACGGTCATGTTCGGGATACAGCGCATGAATGCGAGATCGTACGCGCCGGCGTGCGTTGCGCCGTCCGCGCCGACAAGGCCCGCGCGGTCGATCGCGAACACGACCGGCAGGTTTTGCAGCGCGATGTCGTGGATCAACTGGTCGTACGCGCGTTGCAGGAAGGTCGAGTAGATCGCGACGACCGGCTTCATGCCGTCCGCGGCAAGGCCGCCCGCGAACGTCACCGCATGCTGCTCGGCGATGCCGACGTCGAAGTAACGGTCCGGGAAACGCTTTTCGAACTCGACGAGGCCCGAGCCCTCGCGCATGGCCGGCGTAATGCCGACCACGCGAGAATCGAGCTCGGCGGCATCGCACAGCCATTCGCCGAACACCTGCGTATAGGTCTTCTTGGACGGCGTGGCAGCCGGCTTGATGCCCTCGGCCGGATTGAACTTGCCCGGGCCGTGGTACAGCACCGGATCGGCCTCGGCCAGTTTGTAGCCCTGGCCTTTCTTCGTGACGACGTGCAGGAATTGCGGACCGCGCAGTTCCTTGATGTTCTGCAGCGTCGGAATCAGCGAGTCGAGATCGTGACCGTCGATCGGGCCAATGTAGTTAAAGCCGAACTCCTCGAACAGCGTGGCCGGCACGATCATGCCCTTTGCGTGCTCCTCGAGCTTGCGCGCGAGATCGAGCACGGGTGGCGCGACGCGCAGCACCCGTTCGACGCCCGCGCGCGCGGCCGCGTAGAAGCGGCCCGACATCAGACGCGCGAGATGGCGATTCAACGCGCCGACCGGCGGCGAGATCGACATGTCGTTGTCGTTGAGGATCACGAGCAACGGCACGTCGTCTTCGACGCCCGCGTTGTTCATTGCTTCGAAGGCCATGCCGGCCGTCATCGCGCCGTCGCCGATCACGGCGATGCCCATGCGGTTGTCGCCCTGCAGCTTGCTCGCGACCGCCATGCCGAGCGCGGCGGAAATCGACGTGCTCGAGTGCGCGGTACCGAAGGTGTCGTATTCCGATTCGTCGCGTTTCGGGAAGCCCGAGATGCCGCCCAGCTGACGCAGCGTGTGCATCTGGTCGCGGCGGCCCGTCAGGATCTTGTGCGGATAGGTCTGATGGCCGACGTCCCAGACGATCCGGTCGTGCGGCGTGTCGAACACATAATGCAGAGCAATGGTCAACTCGACCGTGCCGAGGTTGGACGAAAGATGGCCGCCCGTCTGCGATACGCTGTCGAGCACAAAAGCGCGCAACTCGTCGGCAAGCGGTTGCAATTGACGGCGATCGAGGCGGCGCAGGGCTGCCGGGTCGTCGATGGTTTTCAGCAAGTCGTACATCGTCGTTCCATTGTAGGAAAACTTACGCGCCCGCACTTAATACATGCACCCCGGGGATGGAGGGTACGCGGCGGCGGGCTTTCGCGTTTAGCTGACCCGGTTCACCACCAGATCGGCCAGTTCGGCAAGACGCTGCGCGCGTGCGCCGAACGGGGCGAGCGCGGCATGGGCATCGCCACGCAGTTGCGCCGCGAGCGCACGCGACGCGTCGAGCCCGATAATCGATACATAGGTCGGCTTGCCGTCCTTCGCGTCCTTGCCGGCGGTCTTGCCGAGCGTCGCGGAGTCGGTCGTGACGTCGAGAATGTCGTCGACAACCTGGAACGCGAGGCCGACCGCGGCGGCGTAGGCGTCGAGCGAGCGCATCGCGTCCGCACCGGGGGCCTCGCCGGCCAGCGCGCCCATGCGCACCGCCGCGCGCAGCAACGCGCCAGTCTTCATCCGATGCATCGTTTCGAGCTGCGCACGCGTGAGCGTATGGCCGACGCTGGCGAGATCGATCGCCTGGCCGCCGCACATGCCGATCGAGCCGCTCGCGAGCGCCAGCTCACGCACGAGCGCCGCTTGCTGCTGCGCGGCCAATGCGTCCGAGGTCAGCGTTACGAATGCCTGCGACTGCAGCGCGTCGCCGACGAGCAGCGCGGTCGCTTCGTCATACTTGACGTGGACCGTCGGCTTGCCGCGGCGCAGTTCGTCGTCGTCCATGCACGGCATGTCGTCGTGGACCAGCGAATACACGTGGATCATTTCGAGCGCCGCCGACGCCGCATCGAGGCATTCGGCGCGCGCGCCGGTCAGCTCGCCGGCCGCGTGACACAGGAGCGGACGGACCCGCTTGCCGCCGCCGAGCACCGCGTAGCGCATCGCTTCATGCAGGGTGGCGGGTTCGGTCGTTTCAGACGGCAGATAGTGTTCGAGAGCCGTTTCGACGCGTTCGAGTACCGAGCGCATCCATTGTTCGAATGTCATAGGTCGTCGTCCCCGCTTTCAGTAGCGGCTGTGCCCGCGGTATTCATGGGCAGCGGCTTGAGCGTCTCGCCATCGAGCACGCGCACCTGCTGCTCGACCTTTTCGAGCTGCTGTTGACAGAATGCGACAAGCGCCGCGCCGCGGCGGTACGCGGCCAACGATTCCTCGAGGCTCAGGCTGCCGCCTTCCATGCGCGCGACGAGTTCTTCCAGCTCCGCCTGCGCGGCCTCGTAGTTCTCGGGCAGAGGCGCGGCATCGCCGCTTTCGGCTGGCGCGGCGGCGGTATCTTTCGATGCGGTCTTCGCCATGAATAGTCGCAAAATTAAAACAAGTCGAACATTCTACGGCAAAAGCATCGTTTCCGATCCGCTCGCCGCCGTACGCCCCGGCTTCCCACTCCGCGTCGCCCTCGCCTTGCCCCTCGCCTTTGCACTGCTTCGACCCTGAAGTCTCGCAGAAAAAAAGCACCGGGTCTGCGGCAAAAATGCCGAACTTTCCCGACATTTTTAACCCAAATCAGTCACTTAAGTGCCCCAGCGAAGGGGAAACGGGTATAATCATCGGTTCCCTAAATCGAATCTTCGATGGTTGGGTTGTTCACTGCTTTCACGTCTTCATCGGGAGTGGGAATGTCCAATCTGAGCAATGCATTGCAGTTGCGATCTGTTCACAGCCAACTGCCAGTCACGGCTTACTTTGACGAAGCGCTTCTTACGCGCGAAATCGACACCCTTTTCAAGAAAGGTCCTCGCTACATCGGCCACGATCTCATGGTGCCCGAAGCGGGGGATTATTTTGCCTTGCCCAGCGAACGCGAGGGGCGGGTGCTCGTTCGTAACCAGCAGTCGCAGGTCGAGCTGCTGTCGAACGTGTGCCGCCACCGGCAAGCCATCATGCTCAACGGCCGCGGGCAGACCCAGAACATCGTCTGTCCGCTGCATCGCTGGACGTACGACCTGAAGGGCGAGCTGCTCGGCGCGCCTCATTTCGCCGACAACCCGTGCCTGAATCTCGACGCAACGCCGCTGCAGAACTGGCAGGGCCTGTTGTTCGAGGCACAGGGGCGCAACGTCGCGAAAGATCTCGCCCGTCTCGGCCCGAGCAGGCACTTCGATTTTTCGGGCTTCATGTTCGATCACGTCGAAGTCCACGAGTGCAACTACAACTGGAAGACCTTCATCGAGGTCTATCTGGAGGACTATCACGTCGCGCCGTTCCATCCGGGCCTCGGCAGCTTCGTCAATTGCGACGATCTGACGTGGGAGTTCGGCGACTGGTATAGCGTGCAGACGGTCGGCGTGCACAAGGATCTGGAGCAACCCGGCAGCCCGACGTACCGCAAGTGGCACGACGAAGTGCTGCGCTTCCGTGGCGGCAACCCGCCCGAATTCGGCGCGATCTGGATGGTGTACTACCCGGGCATCATGATCGAGTGGTATCCGCACGTACTGGTCGTATCGTGGCTGATTCCGCGCGGTCCGCAGAAAACCACCAATGTCGTGGAGTTCTATTATCCCGAGGAAATCGCGCTGTTCGAACGCGACTTCGTCGAAGCCGAGCGCGCCGCCTATATGGAAACGGCCCGCGAAGACGACGAGATCGCCGAGCGCATGGACGCCGGCCGGCGCGCACTCATGGAGCGCGGCGAGTCGCAGGTCGGTCCGTATCAGAGCCCGATGGAAGACGGCATGCAACACTTCCACGAGTTTCTGCGCCGTGAACTCGGCACGATCTGAGTCACCGCGATCGACACATGTGTCAATGCAGGGAAAGACGGGCTTCGGCCCGTCTTTTTTTGTTTAGACTACCGACATAGACCGGTCATCCGCCCGCTGCTCGAAAACGCGCAGCCGGAGCCGCCATCGCCCGTCTCGAGGAGACATCATGCCCCACACTCACTACACCACCCTGATCTCCGCGACCAATCTCGCGGAGCGGCTCGCGGCCGCGCCGGGCAGCGTGTTCGTCATCGACTGCCGGTTCGATCTCGCCGATACCGAGGCGGGCGAAAAAGCCTATCTGGCCGGCCATCTGCCGGGCGCGCACTATCTGCATCTCGACCGCGATCTGTCCGGGCCGAAGAACGGCTCGAACGGCCGCCATCCGCTGCCGGATCGCGCGCGGCTCGTCGAAACACTCGAATCACGCGGCTTGAAGCAAGGCCAGCAGGTCGTTGCGTATGACGCACAAGGCGGCATGTACGCGGCGCGCGTCTGGTGGCTGCTGCGCTGGCTCGGACACGACGCGGTCGCGCTGCTCGACGGTGGCCTGCAAGCCTGGGAGGCCGCCGGCAAGCCGTTGACGCAGGACGTGCCGGCGCAGAACACCGGCGACTTCAAGGCGGGCGCGCCGCTCGCCGTCACCGTCGACGTGCAGACGATCGAGCGCAATCTCGGCTCGAAGGAGCACGTCGTGGTCGACGCGCGCGCGGCCGATCGCTATCGCGGCGAGAACGAGACGCTCGATCGCGTCGGCGGCCATATTCCTGGCGCGCTCAACCGCTTCTTCAAGGACAACCTCACCGCCGACGGCCGCTTCAAGCCGGCGCATACGCTGCGCGAGGAATTCCATGCCGTGCTCGGCGACACGCCCCCGGAACACGTGGTGCTGCAATGCGGCTCGGGTGTGACCGCCTGCGTGAATTCGCTCGCGATGGAGATCGCAGGCCTGCATGGCTCGGCGTTGTACGCGGGGTCGTGGAGCGAATGGAGTTCCGATCCGAAACGGCCGATCGCGACGGGGCCGAATCCTTGAGTTGAGTCGACGACGCGCGACGATTTCGTCAAAGCCCTCAGCCTTCGTCAAGGCTTGCGAAGTTCGTCACCGCGCGACAGCGGCAGCGCGCCGCCTCAAGCCACCCCGTGCTGCTTGAACCACACGAGCGCGCGACGCCAGCCATCCTCCGCATCGGCCTTCCTGTAGCTCGGCCGGTAGTCGGCGAAAAACGCGTGACCCGCGTCGTCATAGACGACGAACTGCGAACCGCGTCCCGCCTGCGGACCTTGCGCGATCGCCTGCTTCATCTGCTCGAGCGTGTCCTGCGGAATGCTCTGATCCTGGCGCCCATACAGACCCAGCACCGGCGCATGCAGGTCCGCGACCCGGTCGAGCGGATTGGCCGGCGTCATCGCATTCTTCGCGCCGGTCACGCGACCATACCAGGCGACGCCCGCCTTCACACGCGGATTGTGCTCGGCATACAGCCACGCGATGCGCCCGCCCCAGCAGAAGCCGTTCACGCCAAGCCGGTTCAGGTCGCCGCCGTTCTCGCCGGCCCATGCCGCGGCCGCGTCGAGGTCGGCCAGCACCTGCTCGTCGGGCACCTTGCTGACCAGTTGCTCGTTGAGCTGCTGCATGCTCGTGTAGACAGTCGGATCGCCTTCGCGCTCGTACAGGTTCGGCGCAATCGCCAGATAGCCCTGCTTCGCGAAGCGCCGGCAAACGTCGGCGATATGCTCGTGCACGCCGAAAATCTCATGCACGACGAGGATCACCGGCAGATGCATCTTGCCTTTCGGCTGCGCACGATAGGCCGGCACCAGCGTGCCGCCCGAATGAAACGCGACCTCGCCGGCTTCGAGGCCGTCGCTGTCGGTATGGATGGTTTGCGCCGAGACCGGCAGCACGGCCGCCGCGAAACCGCTGCCGAGTGCGGCCTTGATGAAGGTACGCCGGTTGAAGGGAACGTGCGGAACCAGGCTGTCGATCTCGGGTTTCAGCATGCGACGCTCCTCGGAGAATGTGTCGGAGGCAACAGGATACGCCCTGCGCGCATCCTGTTGCGGATCCGGCCGCGGAGGCAGCTCGCGCGCGTCAGTGCAGCTTGACGCGCGGCAGCGTGGTGCGCCTCAGCCAGTGCGCGAAGGTGTCGAGCACCATGCGCGGATAGCCGTGCAGCGCGGCGACATGCAGCCGGTACAGCGACATGTACATGAAGCGCGCGAACAGCCCCTCGATCAGCATGTTGCCGCCGATCACCCCGCCCATCAGATTGCCGACCGCGCTGAAATGCCCGAGCGACACGAGCGAGCCGAAGTCGCGATAGGTGAATTCCGGCAGCGGCTTGTCGTCGAGCCGCGCCGCGATCGCCTTCAGCAGAAAGGTTGCCTGCTGATGCGCGGCCTGCGCGCGCGGCGGCACGTTGCGCTCGTTGCCCGGCCACTGGCACGCGGCGCAGTCGCCGAGGGCGAAGATGTTGTCGTCGATTTCGGTTTGCAGCGTGCGGCGCACGACCAGTTGGCCGAGCCGGTTGACCGGCAGCCCGTCGAGCTGACTCAGCACCGCCGGTGCCTTGATGCCCGCCGCCCAGACGGTCAGATCGGCGCGCACGGTCTTGCCGCTCGCGGTGCGCACGATGCCGGGCGCGACCTCCGCGACCGTCTCGCCGATCATCAGCTTCACGCCGAGCTTGACGAGCAGATCCGCGGTAGCGGTCGACACGCGCTCCTGCAAGGCCGGCAGAATGCGCGGGCCGGCCTCGATCAGCACGATGCCGACGTCGTGGCGCGGATCGAGCTTGTGCAGCCCGTACGCGGACAGCACCTGCGCGGTGTTGCGCAATTCCGCCGACAGTTCGACCCCGGTCGCGCCGCCGCCGACAATCGCCACCTGGATGCGCGGCTCGCCGGACGCCGCTGCGTCCGGCCCGGACTCGACGGGCGCGTGCACCTGATGCTCGGCGCGCATGCATGCCGCGATCAGGCGTTTGCGGAAACGCTCCGCCTCGCTGACGGTATCGAGTGCAATGGAGAATTCGGCCGCGCCTTTCACGCCGAAAAAGGCGGTGGTACTGCCGATCGCGATGACCAGCGTGTCGTATTCCAGCTGCCGTTCGGGCAGCAGTTCGGCGCCGTCGTCGTCGAGCACGGGACCGAGCGTGATGCGCCGGTTCGCGCGGTCGAGCCCGGCCAGCTCGCCCTGCTGGAACTCGAAGCCATGCCAGCGCGCCTGGGCCGCATATTCGAGCTCCTGCGTGAACGGGTCCATGCTGCCCGCCGCCACCTCATGCAGCAGCGGCTTCCAGATATGCGTCGGGTAACGGTCGACCAGCGTGACCTGGGCTCGCGCGTCACCCTTGCGCCGGCTCGGCCCATAGCGATTGCCGAGGCGTGTCGCCAGTTCCAGCCCCCCCGCACCTCCGCCAACGACGATAAATCGATGCATTGCACTTCTCCGTGTTAGCCGATGAATCATGCGTCGCGACGCTGCGCCTCAACGCGCCGTCCAGCAGCGATTGTCCTCGACCCGCACGGGTTGTCACAAGTCATCAAAACAGATGTGTGACATGCGCACGACGTTATCGCGCGCGCGTCACAGGCGCGTCAATGCGCTTCCTCCCAGTTCAGGCCCGCGCCGACCTCGGCGACGAGCGGCACCTTCAGCGTGGCGACGCCGCACATCAATTCAGGCAAGCGCTTACGTACCTCGGACAATTCGGCGTCGGGCACTTCGAGAATCAGTTCGTCGTGCACCTGCATGATCATGCGCGTGCCGACGTTCGAGTCTTCGATCCACTTCTGCACGGCGATCATCGACATCTTGATCAGGTCGGCGGCGGTGCCCTGCATCGGCGCGTTGATCGCGGCGCGCTCGGCGGCCTGGCGGCGCGGACCGTTGCCGCCGTTGATCTCCGGCAGCCACAAGCGGCGGCCGAAGACGGTTTCGACGTAGCCCTTCGCCTTCGCGCTCGTACGCGTCTCCTCCATGTAACGGGCGACGCCCGGATAACGCGCGAAGTAACGGTCGATATACATCTTCGCCGCGTCGCGCGTGATGCCGAGGTTCGATGCGAGACCGAACGAGCTCATCCCGTAAATGAGGCCGAAGTTGATGACCTTCGCGATGCGCCGCTGATCGCTGGAGACTTCGAGCGGCGTCACGCTGAAGACTTCCGAGGCGGTCGCGCGATGAATGTCCTCGCCTCGCGAGAACGCGCGCATCAGCGATTCGTCGCCGGAAATATGCGCCATGATGCGCAACTCGATCTGCGAATAGTCCGCGGAGACCAGCTTGTGCCCCGGCGGCGCGATGAACGCCTCGCGGATACGACGGCCCTCGCCGGTGCGCACCGGAATGTTCTGCAGGTTCGGATCGTTCGACGCGAGCCGTCCCGTCACCGCGACGGCCTGCGCATAGTTCGTGTGCACGCGGCCGGTTTGCGCGTTGACCATGCGTGGCAGCTTGTCGGTATAGGTCGACTTCAGCTTCGACAGCCCGCGGTGCTCGAGCAGGATCTTCGGCAGCGGGTAGTCTTCGGCGAGCTTTTGCAACACTTCTTCGTCGGTGGACGGCGCGCCGCTCGGGGTCTTCTTGACGACCGGCAACTCGAGCTTCTCGAAGAAGATCTGGCCGATCTGCTTCGGCGAGCCGAGATTGAATTCGCCGCCCGCCAGTTCGTACGCTTCGGCTTCGAGCTGAATCAGACGCGTCGCGATCTCGCTGCTTTGTTGACGCAGCTTCTCCGCGTCGATCAGCACGCCGGTGCGCTCCATCTTGCGCAGCACGCGCGAAGTTGGCACTTCGATCGCGCTATACACATGTTCAAGCGTCTTTTCCGCGGCGATCTGCGGATACAAGGCCTGATGCAAACGCAAGGTGATGTCGGCGTCTTCGGCCGCGTATTCGGTGGCTTTATCGAGCGCAACTTCGTCGAAGCAGATCTGTTGCGCGCCCTTGCCGCACACTTCTTCGTACTTGATCGTCTTCACGCCGAGATGGCGCAGCGCCAGGCTGTCCATGTCGTGCGTGCGATGCGATTCGAGCACATACGATTCGAGCAGCGTGTCGTGCTGGACCCCGCGCATTTCGATGCCGTAATTCGCGAGCACCTGTTCGTCGTACTTCAGATGCTGGCCGACCTTCTTGTGAGCTTCGCTTTCGAGCCACGGCTTGAGCTTCGCGAGCACTTCGTCGCGCGGCAGCTGCGCGGGCGCATCCGGGCCGCGATGCGCGAGCGGCACATACGCGGCGCAGCCAGCTTCGACCGAGAGCGACAGCCCGACGATCTGCGCGGTCATCGGATCGAGCGACGTGGTCTCGGTATCGAAGGAAGTCAGTTGGGCCGCGTTGATCTTTTCGAACCACGCGTCGAACTGCTCCCACGTCTGCACGGTGTCGTAATGACGCTCCTGGTCGACGGCGAGCGCCGGCTCCACGTCGGTTTCCGGGCCTTCCACCGCATCGGCGATTTCCACTTCGCGCAGCCATGTCCTGAAGCCGTGGCGCGTGAACAGATCGCGTAATTCCTCACGCGACTCGGCCCGGCTCGCCAGGCTTTCCTCGATCGACACGATATGGCCGGTCAGATCGCAATGGCGCTCGACGGTGACGAGCTTGCGCGCCATCGGCAGAAACTCGAGCGCGCGGCGCAGATTGTCGCCGACCGCGCCCTTGATCTCGCCCGCATGCTCGACGATACCGTCGAGCGAATCGTATTGCGTGAGCCATTTGATGGCCGTTTTCGGTCCGCATTTCTCGACGCCGGGCACGTTGTCGACGGTATCGCCGATCAGCGATAGATAATCGATGATGCGCTCCGGCGGCACGCCGAACTTGGCGACCACGCCTTCACGGTCGAGCGTTTCGTTCGTCATCGTGTTGACGAGCGTGACACGGTCCGACACGAGCTGCGCGAGGTCCTTGTCGCCGGTCGACACGATCACGTTCATGCCGAGCTTTTCCGCCTCGGTGCACAGCGTGCCGATCACGTCGTCGGCCTCGACGCGTTCGATCATCAGGAGCGGCCAGCCGAGCGCGCGAACCGCGACGTGAATCGGCTCGATCTGACGCGACAGGTCTTCCGGCATCGACGGGCGGTTCGCCTTGTAGTCGGGATACCAGTCGTCGCGAAACGTTTTGCCCTTGGCGTCGAACACGCACGCGCTATACTCTGCGGTGACTTCCTTGCGCATGCGCCGCAGCATGTTGATCATCCCGTAGAGCGCACCCGTCGGACCACCCTCGGGGCCGCGCAGATCAGGCATCGCATGGTAGGCCCGGTACAGATAACTCGAACCGTCGACCAACAGCAGGGTCTTACCTTCAAGGCTTCGTTCTTCAGGCATTATGACTAAGAGAAAAGTGATTCCGAGTCTGCGATCACTCGCAGATCAAGAGCGTGCAACGGCCAAAAAAGCCCGCGCATCGTGGCAGATGTTCACGATTATGGCAGAGTTTATCGAGGCCACCGAGTACCTGTCGGAGATTCGCCCGGCGGTCAGCATCTATGGTTCGGCGCGCCTGAAACCGAACTCGCCGTACTACAAACTCGCCACGCAAATCGCGCGCAAGCTGTCGGATGCGGGCTTCGCGGTGATCTCCGGCGGCGGCCCCGGCATCATGGAAGCGGCCAACAAGGGCGCGCATGCGGGCAAGGCGCCGTCGGTCGGTCTGAACATCGAGTTGCCGCACGAGCAATCGGGCAACCAGTGGCAGGACATCTCGCTGCGCTTCCGCCATTTCTTCACGCGCAAGGTCACGTTCGTGAAGAATTCCGATGCGGTGATCGTCATGCCGGGCGGCTTCGGCACGCTCGACGAACTCGCCGAAGTGCTCACGCTGATTCAAACCAAGAAGTCGCGCCATGTGCCGATCATTCTGGTGGGCGCCGAGTTCTGGGAAGGTCTGCTCGCGTGGTTCAAGAGTTCACTGATTCCGATGGGCCTGATCAATCCGACCGACATCGATCTGATGCAGGTGATCGACGATCCGGACCAGGTGCTCGAAGCGGTACTGAAGTTCTACGAAGACCGCGAGGAAGGCGAGGCGCCTCCCGTCAAGTCGGATGAGGACAGGATGTTCTATCTGTGAGGATCGGTTGCCGCATGCGGCGCGGCAAATTCCGGCGGGCAGCCTTCGGGCTGCCCGCTTTCGTTTTGCAGGCCAGTTTGCGGTGTGCTTACGATCATCGGCGTCCGCATAAAAATCGCGTAAAAATCGTTTTGCGCGCCGCGCGTTCGGCGCTAACCTGCTGGGCTGGTACCCGAAGCCTCGTGGTTTGAACAAGATGAACAACGAACTCACCTCGCCCGAACCCGCATTGGCGCCCACGCCGACATTGCGGGAAATCTTCGGCGGCTTTCTCGGCCTCGGGCTGATTTCATTCGGCGGCGCACTGCCGCTCGCGCGCCGCGCGCTCGTCGAACAACGCCGCTGGCTCACCGCCGAGGAATTCACGGACCTGCTCGGCCTTTGTCAATTCCTGCCGGGCGGCAATGTCATCAATCTTTCGGTCGCGATGGGCATGCGCTTTCGCGGCGTGCCCGGCGCGCTGGCCGGGCTGCTCGGGCTGATCGCCGGACCTTCGCTGGTCGTGATCGGGCTTGGCGTGCTGTATGAGCACACGCAGAACGATCCGCACGTGCGGCATCTGTTCGCGGGACTTGCGGCGGCGGCCTCGGGCCTGCTGATCTCGATGGCGCTCAAGATCGTGCTGCCGTTGCGCCACAGGCCGATGGCCGCGCTGATCGCGGTGCTCGGCTTCATCGCGATTGCGGTTCTGCGGCTGCCGCTGTTGCCGACGATGCTCGTGCTCACGCCGCTCAGCATCTACCTCGCGGCAAGGAGCACACGATGAACGACACGCTCATTTCGCTCGCCGTCATTTTCAGTCAACTCTCGCTGCTCGCGTTCGGCGGCGGCAATACGATTCTTCCGGAGATGCAGCGGCAGGTGGTCGACGTGCATCACTGGATGCCGGCCAGCGAATTCAGCGCGCTGTTCGCGCTCGCGCAGGCAGCGCCCGGGCCGAACCTGATGGTCGTCACGCTGGTCGGCTGGCATGTGGCCGGCTGGGCCGGGATGCTCGTGACGTCGATTGCGAAGTTCGGACCCTCGTCGCTCGTGACGATTCTCGCGCTGCATGCGTGGGACCGCTTCAAGGACCGTCCGTGGCGGCGCTATGCACAGCTCGGACTGGTGCCGGTGACGGCCGGCATCGTCGCGGCGAGCGCGGCGGTAATAGCGAAGGCGTCGAACCCGACCGCGATTGCGTGGGCCATCACCGCGTTCACCGCCGTGCTGGCGACGAAAACGCGCATTCATCCGCTGTGGCTGCTGGCGGCCGGCAGCCTGATCGGGCTGACCGGGTTCGGGCAGATGTGATGCAAAAGCCGCCGGTGGCTGCGCGGCTTGCCGGGCCGCAGTCGGTCAACCCGTCGCCCGCTTACTGGAACGCCACCTCGGCGAAACTCCGCAACTTGCGGCTATGCAAGCGATGCAGCCCGTTCATGCGCAACAACTCCATCGCTTTCACGCCGATCTGCAGGTGTTGATCGACCTGCGCGCGATAGAACTGATCCGCCATGCCCGGCAGCTTCAGCTCGCCGTGCAGCGGCTTGTCCGACACGCATAGCAAGGTGCCGTAAGGCACGCGGAAGCGGAAGCCGTTCGCGGCGATCGTCGCGCTTTCCATGTCGAGCGCGATTGCGCGGCTTTGCGACAGCCGCTGCACCGGCTCGCGATGATCGCGCAGCTCCCAGTTGCGGTTGTCGACGCTCGCCACGGTACCCGTGCGCATCACGCGCTTCAGCTCGACGCCATCGAGCTGCGTGACCTGCGCGACCGCGCGCTCGAGCGCGACCTGCACCTCGGCGAGCGCCGGAATCGGCACCCACAGCGGCAGGTCGGCGTCGAGCACGTGATCCTCACGCACGTAGCCGTGCGCGAGCACGTAGTCGCCGAGACGCTGTGTGTTGCGCAGCCCCGCGCAGTGGCCGAGCATGATCCATGCATGCGGACGCAGCACCGCGATGTGATCGGTGATCGTCTTCGCATTCGACGGCCCGACGCCGATATTGATCATCGTGATGCCGCTGCCGTCCGCGCGCTTCAGGTGATAGGCGGGCATCTGCGGCAGACGCGGCGGCGGCGTGCCCTCCTGCGCCTGTTCGCCGAGATTCTCGTTGTACGTGATCACGTCGCCGGGCTCGACGAACGACGTGTACTCGCTGCGATAGGCGCGCAATTCCTCGTCGTCGGTATGGGCCATCATGTTGCGGCCGAGCTTGACGAATTCGTCGATATAGAACTGGTAGTTCGTGTACAGCACGTAGTTCTGCACGTGCGTCGGCGCGGTCGCCGTGTAGTGCTTCAACCGGTGCAGCGAGAAATCGACGCGCGCCGCCGTGAAAAGCGCGAGCGGATGCGGCTCGCCCGGCATCGGCTCGTACGTGCCGTTGACGATGCGGTCGTCGAGCAGCGCGAGATCCGGCGTATCGAAGATGTCGCGCATCAGGAACAGGCGCTCGCGGTCCAGATCGCCTTCGAGGTGAATGCCCTCGGCGAACGCGAAGTGAATCGGAATCGGCTGGTCGGACACGCCGACCTCGATCTGCACGTGATGGTTCTTCGCGAGCAGCCGCAACTGCTCGCGATAGTAGTTGCCGAACAGATCGGGCCGCGTGACGGTCGTCTCGAACACGCCGGGCCCCGCGACGAAACCGTACGAGCGGCGCGAGTCGACGTGCGTGTTGACCTCGGTGCGCACGCGCACGAACGGATAGCACGCGCGCACACGATGCTCGAACTGTTCGTTGCGGCGATAGCGCGCGAACGCATCGCGCAGGAACGACGTATTCGCCTCGTAAATCGCGGAGAGGCGGGTGACGGCCTCGGCCGCGTCGTCGAAGGCCTCGGTCGGGAAGCTGCTGGCGGGAGTCTGCACCGTGCGCTGATTGATTTCGTTGTTGATCATCGTTCACCCCTATTGATGAGACGACATTACCACGGAACCCGCTGTCGCCAAATGGCGCCGCGGCGCTTGCAGCACGGTTCGCGGCAAGCCCGCGCAGGTTGCGCGAAAGCGGCGCAAAATAAGGCTTCGCGTCCGTACGCCAGGCCGGATTTGCTAGAATCCGGGCACCCAATCGGAGAATCACCATGAAGCCGCTCCTTCCCATCGCCGCCGCGCTGGCTCTCGCCTTCGGCAGCGCCGCGATGGCTGCCCAGCCCGTCGACGAACCGCCGCCCGCCGACGCGCCTCAGTCCGCCAACGAGCGGGCCGGTCTGCCCGACCTGGACAAGATCAACCGTCCGGCCGCGCAGGTCAGCTCGAAGGTCGACATCAACAACGTTCCGCGCACGCCCAGCTTCCACGAGCGCAGCCCGAACGGCACTGAAATCACCGAATACCGCGACAAGGGCAAACCGGTCGAAATCAACGTGCAATCGAATTTCGGCACCCGCTACCAGATGAGCGCGCCGCTCGACACGTCGCCCACTGTCCACGACAGCGGCCGTCCGAGCACGCGTTTGCCCTCGGTGAATCTGCACTATTGATCCATGCACGGGCGGCGCGCCGGCAACGGCGGCCGCTCCGGTTTCGCGAGGCTCGCGCCTCGCCGCCGCGACTGATTCCGGTCGCTCCACCGTGAACCGGCGATGAACATGGCGTCTCGATGCCGCACTCGCCGCGCAAACCGGATCGCCGGCGCCGAATCGTCTGCTCCGACACCGCACTCGTTACACTCGTCACATTCATTTGCCTTACCTCGCACTGGCCGCACCGCGCCAGCCCGACCAACCTGATCCGACGCTTCCCGCATGGCCGTCTTCACCGCTGTCAACGAATCCCAACTCGCAGAATGGATGAGTCACTACGATCTCGGCGACGTCGTCGAATTTCGCGGCATCTCGTCCGGTATTGAAAACAGCAACTTCTTTCTGACGACGACGCGCGGCGAATACGTGCTGACGATTTTCGAAAAGCTGACTGCCGCGCAACTGCCGTTCTACCTGGACCTGATGCGCCACCTCGCGTCTCACCGCGTGCCGGTGCCGGACCCGATGCCGCGCCGCGACGGCGCGCTGTTCGGCATGCTGCTCGGCAAGCCCGCGACGATCGTCACCAAACTCGAGGGCGCACCGGAACTCGCGCCGGGTGTCGAGCACTGCGTCGAAGTCGGCCAGATGCTGGCGCGCATGCACCTCGCGGGCCGCGACTATCCGCGTTATCAGCCGAATCTGCGCAGCTTGCCGTGGTGGCGCGAAACCGTGCCGACGATCCTGCCGTTCCTCGAAGGCGCGCAGCGCGAGCTGCTGTCGTCCGAGCTCGCGCATCAGGAGGCGTTTTTCGCGTCCGCCGATTACGCCGCGATGCCCGCGGGCCCATGCCACGCGGACCTGTTCCGCGACAACGCGATGTTCGCGCGCGCCGCGCCGGACACCGGCCACGCGGTGCGGCTCGGCGGCTTCTTCGATTTCTATTTCGCCGGCTGCGACAGGTGGCTGTTCGACGTCGCGGTGACGGTCAACGACTGGTGCGTCGACCTCGCCACCGGCAAGCTCGACGATGTGCGAACCGAAGCGCTTCTGCGCGCGTATCAGACCGTTCGGCCGTTCACCGTCGAGGAAAACCGCCACTGGGGCGACATGCTGCGTGCGGGCGCGTACCGTTTCTGGGTCTCGCGCCTGTATGATTTTCATTTGCCGCGCGCGGCCGAGCTGCTCAAGCCGCACGACCCCGGTCATTTCGAACGCATTCTGCGCGAGCGCCTGAAGGGCGTCGCGAATCCTGGCATCCATACCCCATGCAACTGATCGAAGTCCCCGCGAAAACCGGCTACGTGTGGTTCCGGCAAGGCATCTGGCTGTTCCGCAAGAACCCGCTCGCCTTCCTCACGCTGTTCTTCACCTACGTGCTGGTGATGACGCTCGTCTCGCAGATTCCGGTGGTCGGCGGCGTCCTGCCGCTGCTGTTCATTCCGGGCGTCGCGGTCGGCTTCATGGCCGCGTGCCGCAATACGATCGCCGGCAAGCCGGTATTCCCGACCATCCTCGTGGACGGCTTTCATTCGTACGGCCCGGTGGTCGCGCGGCGGCTGCTCGTGCTCGGCGTGCTGTACGTCGTCGCAATGGCTCTGGTGCTGCTCGGCTCGGCGCTCGCCGACGGCGGCATGCTGCTGAAAGTGATGCTCGGCACCACTCCGATGGATGAGAACGCGATCGCCAACGGCAATATCCCGCTCGCGGTAATCACCGCGCTCGCGTTCTATATTCCGGTCGCGATGATCTTCTGGTTCTCGCCGATCCTCGCCGCCTGGCATGACGTGCCGCCCGTCAAGGCGATGTTCTTCAGCGTCGTCAGTTGCTGGCGCAATCGCGGCGCGTTCATCGTGTTCGCGGCACTGTGGTTCGCGGTGGCGACGGTGGTGTCGTTCGGGCTGTCCACGTTGATGCAGGCGCTCGGCGCCGTTGAGTACGCGTACGCGGTCCTGATGCCCGCCACGATGATCGTCACGACGATGCTGTACTGCTCGTTCTATGCGACCTACCGCGGCTGCTTCGGCGTGCAGACGCCGCAAACACCGGATCTGCCGACCACGCCGGCAGCCTGATCCGTCGTACGCGCGGGCGCTTTTCCGGCGTCCGCATACCTTTTCGCCGCATCCGCGCTTTTCCCGATCGCTCCCCCGGCTGCTCCGCCATCGCGCATCGATTTGCGGCACAATGATTTGTGTGCAATCCATTTGTACGCACTTTCAGCCGAGATGCACCATGACCCAGCGCCCCACCCTGCCCTTCACGCTCGACGAGCAACTCTGCTTCGCGCTCTATTCGACCTCTCTGGCGATGACGAAAGCGTACAAGCCGCTGCTCGACAAGCTCGGACTCACGTATCCGCAATATCTGGCGATGCTCGTGCTATGGGAAACCGACGACGTCACCGTCAAGGACATGGCCGCGCGCCTGAATCTCGATCCGGCGACGGTTACGCCACTGCTCAAGCGCCTCGAAGCACAAGGGCTCGTGGAGCGCGTGCGCGGCGTCGACGATGAACGGCTCGTCTATATCCGCCTCACGGGTGCGGGCAAGGCGCTCAAGCGGCAGGCGCGCGAAGTGCCCGCCGAAATCTTCTGCGCGACCCAGCAGACGCCTGAATTCCTGCTGCGTCTACGCAACGACCTGACGCGCCTGCGTGCCACGCTCAACGATTACATGGATCAATAGCGTTACGAAGTGAAGCACATGCGCCGACCAGCGCAAACTATCGTGGCAATACAAAAAATTTCATTTGTACACAAATGATTTGTGTACTATCTTAGCGACATGCCGCTTCGCAAACAACTTCGCCAGACCGGCGAGCCGGTACGCAACGGCAAGCACGCAAACACCCTGACAACCCGAATAAGGAACAGCACCATGAATATCCTCTACAAAGCAAGCGCAACGAGCACCGGTGGCCGCGACGGCCGCGCCGTCTCATCGGACAACGCATTGGACGTAAAGCTTGCCGCGCCGCGTGAACTGGGCGGCAACGGTGCGGCGGGCACGAATCCCGAACAACTCTTCGCGGCCGGCTACTCGGCCTGTTTCCTGAGCGCGATGAAGTTCGTCGCCGGCCAGCGCAAGCAGGCTTTGCCAGCTGACACGCAGGTTTCGGCCGACGTCGGCATCGGCCCGAACGACGCGGGCGGCTTCGCGCTCGACATCGATCTGCGCATCTCGCTGCCGGGTCTCGCTCCGGAAGCCGCGAAGGAACTGGTCGATGCCGCGCATCAGGTCTGCCCGTACTCGAACGCCACGCGCAACAACGTCGCGGTTCGTCTGCACGTCGCTTGAGTTTGCATTGAGGGTTGCCTGTTGCCGTTGCTTCAGTCGTCGTGCCGCGATCCGCCGCGGCAACTGACGGAACGGCACTTCCTCACCACAAAACAGCGCCCGTACCCTGCACAATAGGGACGGGCGCTAGCTCGTCCGGCGCACGCGGCACGCAATCTGCGTGGCCAGCTCTCAATCTTCCTCATCCCGACCGACGCCCCCGATGACACGCGCCCGACGCCTGCACGACAACTTCGACACCGGTCTGGTCTGGTTTCGCCGCGACCTGCGCAGCACGGACCATGCCGCGCTGTACTACGCGCTCAAGCATTGCGTGCGCGTGTGGTGCGTGTTCGTGTTCGATACGACGATCCTGCAGCCACTCGTCGATACCTGGCAGTCGCGCCATCCTGGCGAGCTGGTACAAGACCGCCGCATCGACTTCATTCTGGCGTCGCTCGGCGAACTCGATGACGCGTTGCGCACGAACGGCGGCGGCCTCGTCGTACTGTACGGCGATCCGGCCGAGCTGGTGCCGAAGCTCGCCGCGCAACTGCGCGTCGACGCGGTGTTCGCGAATCACGACTACGAGCCGGTCGCGATCGAGCGCGACGCAACGGTGGGCGAGCGGCTCGCCGAAGCGGGGCGTCAGTGGCTGACGTTCAAGGATCAGGCGATTTTCGAACGCGACGAATTGCTGACGGGCCAAGGCAAACCGTTCACGGTCTTCACGCCGTACAGGAACGCGTGGCTCAAGCAGTTGAGCGCATTCGACCTGAAGCCCTATCCCGTGGAAAGCTACGCGAAGCATTTCGCGGCGCTGCCGGGCAAGCTCGACCGTCACTTGCCGACGCTCGATCAGCTCGGCTTCACGCCGAGCAACCTCACTGATCTGAAGCTTCCCGCCGGCATGCGCGGCGCCCAGCAGCTACTCGACGACTTCCTGACCCGCATCGACAGCTACGCGGAGCGGCGCGACTTTCCCGCCGCGAAGGGGCCGAGCTATCTGTCGGTGCATCTGCGCTTCGGCACGGTGTCGATCCGCACGCTAGCGCGACTCGCGTACGAGATGTCGCTGCAACCCGACGGCAAAGGCGCGGCGACATGGCTGTCTGAGCTGATCTGGCGGGACTTCTATTTCATGGTCCTCGCGCATCATCCACGCATCGCGCACGGCGCGCCGTTCAAGCCGGAATACGAGCATTTGCGCTGGGAGCAAGGCCGCGCGGCGGAAGAGGCGTTCGCCGCGTGGTGCGACGGCCGCACCGGCTATCCGCTCGTCGACGCCGCGATGCTGCAGTTGAACCGCACCGGCTATATGCACAACCGTCTGCGGATGGTGACGGCGAGTTTCCTCGCGAAGGATCTCGGCGTCGACTGGCGCCGCGGCGAGCGCTATTTCGCCGATCTGTTGAACGACTTCGATTTCTCGGCGAACAACGGCGGCTGGCAGTGGGCGGCATCGACCGGGTGCGACGCGCAACCTTACTTCCGCATTTTCAATCCGGTGACACAATCCGAAAAATTTGACCCTGACGGGCGCTTTATCAAACGCTATCTTCCGCAACTCGCGAACTTGCCGGCAAAATGGATTCACGCGCCGTGGCTTGCGGGTGCGGAACGACTCGCGGAATTCGGCGTGGTGCTCGGCGGGAATTATCCCGAACCGATCGTCGATCACGCGCAGGCGCGCGAGCGCACGCTGGCCCGTTACGGCAAGTGAGTGCCGGCTTACATCATCGAAGATGGGGGTAAAGATGCGTCGTCTGCCGTCGCTGCTCGTGTTTCTGATCCTGACGCTTGCGGCCGGCTGGGCCGCGAGCCTGTCCTTGCCGGATGCGTGGTACTCGGGTCTGCAAAAGCCCGCGTTCAATCCGCCGAACTGGGTCTTCCCACCGGTCTGGACCGTGCTTTACGTGCTGATGGCGTTTTCCGCGTGGCGTGTGTGGAAGCACGACGGCCTGACCGCGGCGATCATCCTGTGGGTCGTGCAACTGGTATTCAACGCGGCGTGGATGTGGCTATTTTTCGGCCTGCACCGGCCGGGGACGGGGCTGATCGACATCCTGATCCTGCTGGTGCTGATCGTGATGCTGACGTATGTGTTCTGGCGACGCGACCGTCTCGCGGGCCTGCTGCTGGTGCCGTATGTGGTGTGGGTCGCGTATGCGGCGCTGCTGAACTACGCGTTGTGGCAGATGAATCCAGCGGCGTAACCCGCAACGCCGATTCACTGCCCGCGAAGGCCGCGCGAGCGATCGATGCGGAAAGATTCGGGCGCAAGCCTGCGCGGCTCGCCC
The DNA here is from genome assembly GCF_047605525.1 of Paraburkholderia sp. Classification (GTDB taxonomy): domain Bacteria; phylum Pseudomonadota; class Gammaproteobacteria; order Burkholderiales; family Burkholderiaceae; genus Paraburkholderia. Next base: position 146,799 of record NZ_JASGFN010000020.1, read on the forward strand.
CAAACACCGGCGCTTCACGCCACGCCGATGTTCCGGTTGCTACAGCGAATGCCTGGTGCGAGGCACCCGGTTAGCCGTAGTGCTGGCTCATCCACGACGGCTGGCGCACGTTCGATTCACGATCGAGCTTGCGCATGCGGAATTCGAGGTCGTAGAGGTCGGTCGCTTCGGCGAGGTAGGCGTCAGCACGCTCTTTCGCGAGTTGGTCCGGCGACTTGGTCAAAAACAGGAACAGACGGCTAAGCAGATACATGGTCGACCTCGGGAAATAGAATTAGGCGTTTACACCTAGGTAATAACCCTGATTATAGGGAAAACCCTAGGATCGCGCCACCTTCATTTTCGAGGGGTTGCTCCAGCGTCAGTGTCCGAGCGCGGAATCCGCCACAGCCGGGCTTTCCGCGCTGTGCCCAGCGTCCGTGCGGCGCTGGTGTTTAAAGAATTCCCAGATCATCGCGCTCGCATCCGGGCCTTTGGAGGAATGGAACGGCACGGCGTCGTCACCGCCGCTCCACGCGTGGTCGAGCCCTTGCACGCGACACAGCCGCACCACACGCCGTCCGCCGCGCAGATAGTCGCGCATCACGACGCCGCCCTTGCGGTCTTCGCGCATCTCACCGGCCCGACGGCCGCCGCGCGCATCGACGAGCCGGTTCAGGCGCAGGAACTGCGTCGCCAGTTGGTCCGCATTGACCGGCGTGACCACGTGGTCGGCGTCACCGTGGATGATGAGCGCCGGCATGCCGGGGTAGTTCGCGACGTCCGTCATCCCATCGACGAGTTCAACCGGCTCGCCGCGCGCGCCGCGCCGCATCACGTCCATCGCGGTAATGCCCGAGCGGGCCTCGCCGAAAGCGGGGCCGGAATGCAGCGCGACCGCCGCGAAATGCTCGGGATACTTGACCGCCAGCAGCGCCGTCAGGCCCGCGCCCGCGGAAATCCCGGCCACGTACACACGCTCGCGGTCGAAGCCGTGCTGCGCGACCAGCGCGTCGACAAGCGACACCACCGCGCGCGCCTCGGCGCCACCGGCGTTGTCACCGGCGTCGTACCAGTGCCAGCAGCGATGCGAATGCGCATGCTTCGACTGCTCGGGATAGACCACCGCGAAACCGTAGCGGTCGGCGAGCAGGTTCATGCGCGTGCCTTCGGCGAATTCGTCGATGGACTGGGTGCAGCCGTGCAGCATCACGACGAGCGGCATGGTTTCGTGCGCGTGCCCGGACGGGATATACAAGCCGTATTGCAGGTGATTGACGAGCCGCCCCGGCGCGACCGGCGCGGAGTGGAACGAGCGCGTCCACGAACCGCTTGCCCATGCGGCCGCGCGCGGACGCACGCGCGACTCGCGCGGCGCTTCGCGTTTCGTGGGCGTGCGCAGCGCGGCGGCCGGCTTCAGCGGACGCGCCTTGCTCGACGGTTTGTTGGTGGCGGCACGGATCGGTCGTGCCAGCGCTCGCTTGGCGGTTTTTTGCGCGTGTTCGGTTTGAATCGCGAGCAGGCGCTTGAAACCGCGTAGCCAGATTTTCGACAGGCTTTTGGCCATCGGCGATAACCTCGCAAAAAGGGACAGTGCAGACCGGCAAACATGCCGGCTCTCACTACGTTGTGCAATGCACAATAACACCATTTTTCATGCGCTGCTGAAGGCCGGCTCCGCGGGCCGTGCCCGAATTCCGCCGCGGCGAACGTTGCCGCCTCCTCGCCGTCAAACTCCCACGACGCCTGTTCGGCAGCCCACATTTGGCGCGCAAATGCGCGGTGCGCCGCAAGACCGTCGTGCGGCACCCGTCTATACTGGCGGTTAGTTTTTGCAGTGTGTCGATCCGAGCCGTACCGGCACTTCGCGCCGGCCGCGCGCCGATTTTCCACCAACCCGATTCCACGCGGCCCCGCGTCGCGCTCCTGCCATGCCCGATTTACCGATCCATCTGTGGTATTCGATCACCAGCCTCGGCGGTGCCGGCCTGACGCTGCCGCTCGCGCTCGCCATCGCGCTGTGGCTGTCGGTCGGCTACTCGTGGCGGCTCGCGGCCTGCTGGCTGGCGTTGCTCGGCGCGGCGATCGGCGTCGTGACCGTGACCAAGCTGGCCTTTCTCGGCTGGGGCGTCGGTGTGCGGGAGCTCGATTTCACCGGCGTCAGCGGCCACTCGATGCTGTCCACGGCCGTCTATCCGGTCGCGATGTTTCTGATGCTATTACCCGCACGGCCCGCAATCCGTCTGCTCGGCGTGCTCGCGGGGCTCGCCGCCGGCATCGCGGTGGGGCTCTCGCGCGTGGTGCTGAGCGCGCATTCGCCGTCCGAAGCCGTGACCGGCTGCCTCGTCGGTGCGCTCGCCGCGCTCGTGTTCGTGCGCATCGCGTGGAATGCGGAGCCGGGCCGGCTGTCGGCGATGCCGGTCGCCGTCAGCATGATGGTACTCGCCGTCGCGATGCATGACGTGCACGTGCCGACCCAGCGCTGGGTCACGCATATCGCGCTGAAGGTATCCGGCCACGACCGGCCGTTCATCCGCGCAAAGTGGAAAGCCGCGCGCGACCTCCATCCGGCCGCCGCGCCGCTGTCGCAGCCGCTCGATACGTTCAAACCATCGCGCGCGTCCCAAATCTGAGCGCCTTCGCGGCGCTTTTTTCGAAGCTTTCAGGCGTGGCCTGATACCGCTCGCTCTCCGTGCGGCGCATCCGGCGCCCCGTTGCATCGCCCGTCATGCGCACCGCTATAACCGCGCATATATTACGATAGCGCCTTTAAGCCGCTGCCTTCCCTCCACGTCCGACTTCCAGGTCCTTCATGACACTTTCCCGCCATCTGAAGAAATATGTGCTGTGCGTTGCAAGCGCCCTCTCCGTCGTCGTCAGCGCGAATGCCCACGCCGGTGAACTGGTGGTTTCCGCCGCCGCGAGCCTGACCAACGCGTTCAAGGCGGTCGGCGACGCGTTCGAGCAGCAGCATCCGGGCACCAAGGTGTTGCTGAACTTCGGCGCATCCGACGTGCTGATGCAACAGATCGTCAAGGGCGCGCCCGCCGACGTGTTCGCCTCGGCCGATCAGAAGGCGATGGACAAGGCCGCCGCCGAAAAAGTGATCGTGCCGTCGACGCGCCGCGACTTCGCCGCCAATTCGCTGGTGCTGATCGTGCCGGCCGACAGCCATTTCACGCCCACCAGCCTCAACGAGCTGACGGCCGCGAGCGTGAAGCGTGTCGCGTTCGGCGATCCGGCGTCCGTGCCGATCGGCCGTTATACGCAGGGCGCGTTGCAGGCCGCGGGCGTCTGGGACGCGGTGAGCGCAAAGGCGGTGCTCGCGGCGAACGTGCGTCAAAGCCTCGACTACGTCGCGCGCGGCGAAGTCGACGCGGGCTTCGTGTTCGGCACCGACGCCGCGATCATGCCGGACAAGGTCAAGGTCGCAATGACTCTGCCGACGCAGACGCCGGTCACGTACCCGATCGCGCGGGTCGAAGGCAGTCACCAGGCGGCCGACGCGCAGGCCTTCATCGACTTCGTGCTGTCGCCGGCCGGCCAGGCGGTGCTCGCGAAGTACGGCTTCAAGCCCGCGCATTGATTCACGAAAAAGGCACACGCTCATGCAACAGGCCTGGGTTCCGCTCCTGCTGTCGCTGAAAGTGGCGGGCTGGGCCACCGTGCTCAATCTCGTGCTCGGCGTCGCGGCGGCGCTCGGTCTGTCGCGCTGGCGCTCCGGCGCGCGCGACGTGATCGACTCGATGCTGATGCTGCCGCTCGTGCTACCGCCGACCGTGCTCGGCTACTACCTGCTGGTGCTGCTCGGCCGGCGCGGCGTGATCGGCGCATGGCTCGACCGCTTCGACATCCAGCTCGTATTCACGTGGCAGGGCGCGGTGATCGCGTCGACGGTGGTCGCGTTTCCGCTCGTGCTGAAATCGGCGCGCGCCGCGTTCGAAGGCGTCGATCCGCAGCTCGAGCGCGCGGCGCGCACGCTCGGCGTCAGCGAAACGGCGGTGTTTTTCCGCGTGACGCTGCCGCTCGCCGCGCGCGGCATCCTCGCCGGCGCCCTGCTCGCGTTCGCGCGCGCGCTCGGCGAATTCGGCGCGACGCTGATGATCGCGGGCAACCTGCCGGGCCGCACGCAGACGCTGTCGGTCGCGGTCTATTCGGCGGTGCAGGCCGGCGACGACAGCACCGCCAACTTTCTCGTGCTCGTGACCTCGGTCACGTGTGTGACGATCCTGCTGCTCGCGGGTCGTCTGGTGCCGCAGCACACGCTTCTGAGGTCCCGCTGACATGCCGCTCGACGTCGCGATCCGCAAGACCTTCGAAAGCGCCGAGCGGCGCTTCAAGCTCGATGTCGCGTTCAGCGCGAACACGCAGCGGCTCGTGCTGTTCGGGCCGTCCGGCGCGGGCAAGAGCCTGACCTTGCAGGCGATCGCCGGTTTGCTGCACCCCGACGAAGGGTCGATCACGCTGCACGGCACCACGCTGTTCGACAGCGCGCGCGGCATCGATCAGAAGCCGCAGGCGCGCAAGATCGCGTATCTGTTCCAGGACTACGCGCTGTTTCCGCATCTGAACGTACGGCAGAACATCGGCTTCGGGCTGCGCCAGGGCTGGTTCAATCCACGCGCGCGCGGCACGCATCCGCAGGTCGATTACTGGCTCGAGGCGCTGGAGTTGAAGGCGGTCGCGGGCAATCACCCGGTGCAGTTGTCGGGCGGGCAGAAGCAGCGCGTCGCGCTCGCGCGGGCGCTGGTTTCGCAGCCGCGCCTGTTGCTGCTCGACGAGCCGTTTTCCGCACTCGACAGCGCGCTGCGTCAGCGCATGCGGCGCGAGCTGTCGGATCTGCAAACGCGGCTCGATATTCCGATGGTGTTGATCACTCACGATCCCGACGACGTCGCCGCTTTCGGCGATCAGGTCGTGCAGGTCAGCGATGGCCGCGTGCGCGAGGACCATCCGTTTGCGGGCTATGCGCGGAATGAACCGTCACGGGGATAGTTACGCCAGGGCGCGTCCGCATCTTCATCCGCGTATCCACGACACTCAATCCTTCACCCCGAGTATCACGCTCGACGCCTTGAACGCCGCGACCGCGCTCGCGCCCTCCCGCAAACCGAGCGCATCGACGCTTTCGTTCGTGACGACCGCGGTGATGACCGCGCCGCCCTCGAGCCCCAACGACACCTCCGCATTCACCGCGCCGCGCTTCACGCTCTGCACGGTGCCGCGCAACTGGTTACGCGCCGACAGCTTCAACGGCGCGCCGTTTTCGCCGTCGACAAGCAGCACGACCCACGACGCCTTGATCAGCGCGAACGCCGCCACGCCCTCGGCAAGACCCAACGCTTCGGTGCTCTCGTGCGTGAGCACGGCGACGACCGTCTGGCCACCGGGCAGCGCGAGCGACACTTCGTCGTTGACGGTGCCGCGCGTGATCGCCGACACCGTGCCATAGAACTGATTGCGCGCGCTCGTCTTCACACCGATGCGGCCGATCAGATCCCAGTCCGTCGCAAAGCCCTCGATCGCCGCGCTCGCGCGTTCGAGAAACCGGCGATGCTCGCGCTCGACCGCGCGAAACGTCTCGATCAGCTTCACCGCGCGCGGCGTGAGAGTGGTGCCGCCGCCCCCCTTGCCGCCGGTCAGGCGCACGACGAGCGGTTCGCCGGCGAGGTTGTTCATCGTGTCGACCGCATCCCACGCACCTTTGTAGCTGATGCCGACCGCTTTCGCCGCGCTCGTGATCGAGCCGGTTTCGCCGATCGCCGCGAGCAGCGCGATGCGCGGCGCGCCGCCGAGCGTGCGCGCGCCGGCCTGAAACCAGACGGAGCCGCCGAGTTCGAGGGATTCGCGGGGAGGATCAGTGCGGTCGGAGGTCATGGCGGGGAGTGGTTGAAAAGCGCTTGAAGGTCGGGGGAAGGACGGCGAATCATTATAGCGACGCGGTCTTCGACGGCCGGCCGCTTCAGCGGACGCTCGCCGGGCACACGCGCTGCTGCGTGAACGGATCGATGGGATACTTTCCGTTCGATGCCTCGAGCACTTTCGTCCTTTGTGTTTTGCGGCGGAGCCTGCATGCCGGGCGCGGCCGCCCCCACCTCAGCAAGGAGCCAGCACAGTGAACATCGATCTCTCGGGCAAGACCGCGATCGTCAGCGCCTCGACGGCCGGCATCGGCCTTGCCATCGCCACCGGCCTCGCCGCGGCGGGCGCGCGGACCGTTGTCAATGGACGCAAGCAGGAAACCGTGGACCGCGCCATCGACACGATCCGCAAGCACGCGCCGCAAGCGCAACTGCAGGGTTTCGCCGGCGACCTCGGCACGCGCGACGGCTGCGATGCGCTCGCGCAAGCAATACCGCAGGCGGACATTCTCGTGAACAGCCTCGGCGTCTTCGGACCGGGCGACATCTTCACGACCGGAGACGACGACTGGGAGCGCTATTTCCAGGTCAACGTGATGTCGGGCGTGCGGCTCACGCGCCACTATCTGAAGGGGATGATGGAGCGCAACTGGGGGCGCGTCGTGTTCATATCGTCGGAGTCGGCGTTGAATATTCCGCCCGACATGCTCGCATATGGCTTTTCGAAGACTGCGCAATTGAGCGTCGCGCGCGGCATCGCCAAGCACGCGACCGGCAGCGGCGTGACGGTGAACGCGGTGCTGCCCGGCCCGACGCTGTCGGATGGCTTTCGCTCGATGGTCGAGGACACCGCGAAGGAACAGGGCAAAACCGTCGAACAGGTCGCCACCGAATTCGTGCGCGAGCATCGCGGCAGCTCGATCATCCAGCGCGCGGCGAGTCCCGAAGAAGTCGCGAATATGGTGGTCTACGTGTGCTCGCCGCAGGCGTCGGCGACGACGGGGGCGGCGTTGCGCGTGGATGGCGGGGTAGTCGATACGATTGCGTGACGATTACGCGAAACGGGTTCCGGTCGTGCCGTCGTTCACCACGGCACGACTCTGCCGAGGTAGTCCAGGTAGTGCAAGCCGGCACGGCCTTCGTAAGCGTCGATCGTGCTGATCAGGTTCGGAATGCTTTCGTCGATGCCGAGCCGCGCGTCGGGACCGCCCATATCCGTTCGAACCCATCCGGGCGCCATCAGCAGCAGGGTTCTCGCCTCGTCCCGATGACGCGCGGCGAAGCTGCGCATAAACATGTTCAGCGCGGCCTTGCTGCCTCGATAGACCTCGTAGTTTCCGTTGGTGTTGTTGGTGAGGCTGCCCTGCCCCGACGACATGACGCCGATCGTTCCGGCCGGCTGAACGAGATCCTGAAATGCCTCGATGACCCTCATGGGGCTCAACGCGTTCGTCACCATCACACGGACGAATTCATCGGTCGATACATCCGCGATCGTTTCACGATCGTCATTCTTGACGCCGGCATTGACGAAAAGCACGTCTAGCCGGCGTTGTTCAAGACGATGGCGTAAAGCGGCGACCTGCTCCGGAATCGTGATGTCGACCATTTCGACTTCCAGTGCGCCGTCCGCGGCTTTCGCGAGCTGAACGAGCTTTTCCGTGGAACCCTGCCTGCCGGTGGCTATCACCCGCCAGCCGCGTTTCAGATATTCCTCGACCATCGCGAGGCCGAGACCGCGGGATGCGCCGATGAGGAGCACGGTTTTTTGCCGGGATGTGCGTTGCATGGTCGTTTCCTGTGAATGAAATCGGATTGAGCGCTGCTTCAGTCTCAGGAAATATAGTGGCGCGCCACACATGGCGGAAGACGCAAGGTTTGCACTTATGAAATGCATCAGACGCCATGTCTGGACGCTCAATGTTACGATCCGCCATGCCCGATCCCGACCTGAATCTGCTCGTTGCCCTGGATGTGCTGCTCGCCGACGGCAGCGTGATCGGCGCCGCGCGTCGACTGGGGTTGAGCGCTTCGGCCATGAGCCGGACCCTGGCCCGGCTTCGAGAAGCGACCGGTGATCCGCTGCTGGTCCGCGCGGGCCGCCGGATGGTGCTGACGCCTCACGCGGAGGCACTGCGCCAACGCACCCGCAATGCGATTCACGAAGCGCGGGGCCTGCTGCGTCCTTCGACCGGGGAACCCGATTTCCCGACGTTGCAGCGAACCTTCACCATTCGCGCCAACGACGGCTTCGTCGAAGCATTTGGCGCATCCCTGATAGCCGGGGCGACCGCGCTTGCACCGCATGTGCGGATGAGTTTCACGCCGAAGCTCGAGAAGACACCCGCGCCTTTGCGAGAAGGCTCGGCCGATCTGGAAATCGGTGTCCTGAGCCGGATGGGCCCGGAAATACGCGTTCAGGCTCTATTCCGGGATCGCTTTGTCGGCGTCGTCAGAAGCGGACATCCGCTCGGAGCGGAACGCGAAATAACCGCCGAACGATATGTAGCGTTCGGCCACGTGGTGGCTTCACGGCGCGGCCAAGGCAGCGGGCCGGTCGACGATGCGCTGGCGGCGTTAGGGCTGGAGAGAAAGGTCGTCGCCGTGGTGCCCAGCTTTCCCGCCGCGCTTGCCGTCGCGCAAGCGTCGGATCTGATCGCGCTCGTGCCTGCGTCGTTTCTGCTCAGTCAGCCTGGAGAGCAGCCTGAAACCCGAGCCTTCCCGCCATCCGTCGCCATCCGCGCTTTCGATCTTCCGGTGATCACCGAAAAAATTACGGTGTCGCAGATGTGGCATCCGCGCCTGGACGCGGATCCGGTTCATCGTTGGCTCCGGCAACTCGTGCTCGAGGTATGTCGCCAGCGGATGGCGTCGTGACACGAAGGCAGCCGGAGACCGCGCCGGCCGCGTCCCTCGCTCAAGTCGCGTATTGGGCGACCCCATTGCCAAACGACCAGTTCTCCTTCCCGACCTCGACGAGATTGATGAACACATCTTCCCGGCGCACGCCGGGCGATTTCCCGAGTTCATCGACGATGCGCCGGTACAGCGCCTTCTTCTGCTCCACCGTGCGCGTGTTGCTCACGGTCAACTGGATCACGACGAAGTCGTCGCCGCGCTCGATGTTCTGGTACTGCCGGTCATAGATCATGTTGTCGGGCGTGTGCTCGGTGATCAGCACGAACATGTCGTCCTTCGGCACGTTGAACGTGTCCACGAGCGAGCGCTGGATGCCGGCGGTCAGCGCCTTGCGGTATTCGGCCGGCTTGCCGGCGCGCAGTGAAATCCGGGTGAGCGGCATGATGGGCTCCTTCTTGTTGCTGTGTTGGGTCAAACACAGCTTAGGCACACTCATTCATAATAAACAGACATCCTCACCTATTTCATCTATTTCCATTGGAAATGAAAGTGCTCGATCTCGACGCGGTGCGGGCGTTCGTGCTCGTCGCCGATCTGCGTAGCTTCACGCGTGCCGCGGACGCGCTCGACACCACGCAATCGGCCGTGAGCCTGAAGCTGAAGCGGCTGGAAGCGCATCTGGGCAAGCAGTTGCTCGAGCGCACGCCGCGTGTCGTGCGCCTGTCCGCCGACGGCAATGCGTTTCTCGGCGCGGCCCGCGAGCTGCTGAACGCGCATGAGCGCGCGCTGGGCGCGTTGTCGGTGGAACGCAGACGCCTCGTGCTCGGGCTCAGTGAGCATGTCGCCGGGCCTGACCTGCCGGAGTTGCTCGGCCGCCTCAATGCGCACGATCCGGGGCTCGTGGTCGAGCTGCACATGGGGACGTCGGCGGCACTCCTCGCGCAGTTCGACGAACGGCGACTCGACGCAGCGATCGTCCGTTACGGCGCGGACGAGCCGCCGCGCGACGACGCGCAGGTGCTGTTCAGCGAACCGCTCGGCTGGCTCGCGACGCCGGCATGGACGCTGCGAGTCGGCGAGCCGTTGCCGCTCGCGTTGCTGAGTCCGCCGTGCAACGTGCGCGACGTGGCGCTGCGCGCGCTGACGGCGGCGGGAATCGCATGGCAGGAAGTGTTTGTCGGCGGCGGGGTGGCGGCGGTCGGCGCGGCGGTGGCGGCGGGGCTCGCC